>CAWGVO010000009.1:0-934874 GCA_963826055.1 uncultured Alphaproteobacteria bacterium
CCCGGCGGAAGGAGCCGGCGTGAGCACTGAATCAGGGGGTACCGGATGCCCCTCCTGAGAAACTTCGTCACCGTCGGCGGCGCCACAGCGTCGAGCCGCATCCTCGGCTTCGTCCGCGATATCTTCATCGCCGCCGCGCTCGGCACCGGACCGGTCGCCGACGCCTTCTTCGTGGCCTTCCGGTTCCCGAACCTTTTCCGCCGGCTGTTCGCCGAGGGCGCCTTCAACTCGGCGTTCGTGCCTCTGTTCGCGAGGACCCTGGAGGCGGACGGCGCGGCCACGGCGCGCCGTTTCGGTGAAGAGGCGCTGAGCGGCCTTCTGACGGCGCTGCTGCTCTTCACCGCGATCATCGAGATCGCGATGCCGCTCGCCATGTTCGTCCTGGCGCCCGGCTTCTCCGCCGACCCGGCGAAGTTCGATCTCACCGTCGTCCTGACCCGTATCGCCTTTCCCTACCTGACGCTGGTATCGCTACTCGCTTTCTACTCGGGCGTCCTCAACGCCCGCGGCAAGTTCGCCGCCGCTGCCTTCGCCCCGGCGCTGCTCAACGTCGTCCTGGTAGCGGGGCTGATCGGCGTTTTCTGGTTCGGCTACGAGGGAAGCAAGACCGCCGGCGCAGTCCTCGCCTGGGCGACGTTGGTCGGCGGCGTTTTCCAGTTGGCTCTGGTTCTGTGGGCGGCGGCTGCCGACGGCATGGTCTTCCGTCTGGTTCGCCCGCGCTGGACGCCACAGGTGAGGCGACTGGCGGCGCTGGCACTTCCCGGTGTCTTTGCCGGGGGCATCACCCAGATCAACATCGTCGTCGGCACCATCATCGCCTCGCTGGCGCCGGGCGCGGTGTCGTACCTGTACTACGCCGACCGCATCTACCAGCTGCCACTCGGGATCGTCGGCATCGCCATCGGCGTCGTGCTGCTGCCGGACCTGTCGCGCCAGCTTGGCGCCGGGCGGCTCGATCTCGCCCACCACACCCAGAACCGTGCGCTGGAGTTTGCCATGGCGCTGGCTCTGCCGGCGGCGATCGCCCTCGTCGTCATGGCCGATCCGATCATCGACGTCCTCTTCCGCCGCGGCAGCTTCTCCACAGCCGACACGGTGGCGACCGCCGATGCGCTTGTGGCCTTCGCCGTCGGCCTGCCGGCGTTCATCATGGTCAAGGTGTTTTCGCCCGGCTTCTTCGCCCGGGAGGACACCCGCACGCCGATGTGGTTCGCCGGCATCGCGCTTGTCGTCAACGTTGTGGTGTCCCTGGCGCTCTTTCCGTTCCTCGCCCACGTCGGAATCGCCATCGCCACCGCGTTCGCCGGCTGGGTCAACGCCGCGTTCCTCGGCGTCACGCTGTGGCGGCGCGACCAGTTGCGCGCCGATGCCGGGCTGGTGCGGCGGCTGCCGCTGCTGGCGCTGGCGTCGGTTCTGATGGGCGCCTGCCTCCTGTTGGCGATGTGGCTGACCGCCGGTGCGCTGGCCGATCCGCGCCTCATCGTGCGCGGCGCCACCGTTGCCGCCCTCGTCGTCGCCGGCATCGCGCTCTATGCGCTGTTCTGTCAGCTCACCGGTGTCGTCGATTTTCGCCAGACCCTCGCCACCGTCCGCCGCCGCGCCTGAGCCCCTTGCACGGCGGGTCGGTGTCCGCCATAACGCCGCCGCCATCGCCGCCGGGGACATGTTTTGATGACGACGTTCAGCCCACGCGTATTTTCGGGCGTCCAGCCGACCGGCCATCTGCACCTCGGCAACTACCTCGGTGCCATCAAGCGCTTCGCCGCGCTGCAGGCGACCCACGACTGCATCTACTGCGTGGTGGACCTGCACGCCATAACCGTGCCGGCGTCGGTATGGGGCGGCCCGAAGGAACTGGCCAACGCCACCCGCCAGGTGACGGCTGCGTTCATCGCCTCCGGCATCGACCCGAAGAAGAGCATCCTCTTCAACCAGTCGCAGGTCTGCGCCCATGCCGAGCTCACCTGGGTGTTCAATTGCGTCGCCCGCCTCGGCTGGCTGAACCGCATGACCCAGTTCAAGGAGAAGGCCGGCAAGGACCGCGAGAACGCCTCGATCGGGCTCTACGACTACCCGGTGCTGATGGCGGCCGACATCCTTGCCTACCTCGGCACCCACGTCCCCGTCGGCGACGACCAGAAGCAGCACCTCGAGCTCTGCCGCGACATCGCCATCAAATTCAACAACGACTTCTCGGAATCGATTGCCGAGCACGGCTTCGGCGACCAGTTCTTCCCGGTCACCGAGCCGCTGATCACCGGACCCGCGACCCGCGTCATGTCGCTCCGCGACGGCACCAAGAAGATGTCGAAATCGGACCCCTCCGACTATTCGCGCATCAACCTCACCGACGACGCCGACCAGATCGCGCTGAAGTTCCGCCGCGCCAAAACCGATCCGGAGCCGCTGCCGAGCGAGGTGGACGGACTGAAGCAGCGGCCCGAGGCCGACAACCTCGTCGGCCTCTATGCGGCGCTCGCCGACGTCACCAAAGCCGAGGTCCTGCGCGAGCACGGCGGGGCCCAGTTCTCCACCTTCAAGCCGGCGCTCGCCGATCTTGCCGTTGCCAGGCTCGCGCCGATCGCCGGCGAGATGCGCCGCCTCGCCGCCGACCCCGGCCACATCGACACCGTCCTTGCCGACGGTGCCGCACGCGCCGCCGCCATCGCCGACAAGACGATGACCGGCGTCAAGGACGTGGTCGGCTTTGTCCGGCGCAAGGCGTGAGCGGGTTTCGCGCTTGACGACGGACGTTCGAAATGACTTTGCGCGATCGCGACCCTCGGGCGCGCTATCGTTGCCGCCTCAACCTTTCCTGTTCGCGAATTCCCGCGTCTGTGGCAGCATGACAAGATGGCTGTGAAACACCGCAGAAGCGGCGAGGAGGGCCACCGCCGCAAGTTCCTCGTCGTCATCGACGAGACTCCCGAGTGCTCGCGCGCGCTCTACTACGCCGCGCGCCGCGCCCAGCACACCGGTGGCGCCGTGGTGCTCCTCTACGTCATCGGCCCGACCGACTTCCAGCACTGGCTGGGGGTGGAGAACATCATGCGCGCCGAAGCGATGGAGGCGGCCGAGAACACGCTGGGCCGTTTCGCCGACATGATCCGCGAGTACGCCAACATCGAGCCGGAACTGGTGATCCGCGAGGGCTCCCGCGCCGAGGAGATCGTCAAGCTGATCGAGGAGGACGAGGACATCGCCGTCATGGTGCTCGCCGCGGCGACCGACAAGGAGGGCCCCGGCCCGCTGGTGACGGCCCTCGCCGTCAAGGCCGCCGGCACCTTCCCGGTGCCGATCACGATCGTTCCCGGCCATCTCGACGACGAGGCCATCGGCGAGATCGCCTAGCCGCTTCCTTCTGCCCGCCTTGATGTCCCGGCCGCCCCGGCCTAAGTGTTTTGCAGGCTGCGTGGCCTTGAACCACGCTTGCGAAAGGACGTGCCATGTTCATCCAGACCGAGCCGACCCCCAATCCGGCGAGCCTCAAGTTCCTGCCCGGCCGCATGGTGCTGGGCACCGGCACCGCCGAATACCGCACCGCCGACGAGGCGGCCGATTCGCCGCTTGCCGAGCGCCTGTTCGCCGTCCCCGGCGTCGCCGGCGTTTTTCTCGGCAGCGACTTCGTTACCGTCACCAAGACCGACGGCGAGTGGGCGCACCTGAAGCCTGCGGTGCTCGGCGCCATCATGGAGCACTTCATGTCCGGCATGCCGGTGCTCCGCGGCACACCGGCCCCAGGCAGCGGCGACGAGTTCTTCTCCGAGGAAGACGCCGAGACCGTCGCGACCATCAAGGATCTGATCGAGACGCGGGTACGCCCCGCCGTCGCCCAGGATGGCGGCGACATCACCTTCCAGGGTTACCGCGACGGCATCGTTTTTCTGAACATGCGCGGCGCCTGCGCCGGCTGCCCGTCGTCGACCGCGACGCTCAAGCACGGCATCGAAAACCTGCTCCGCCACTTCGTGCCCGAGGTGCAGGGCATCGAGGAAGTCGCCTAGGCTCGACACCGGAATCTCGACTCGGCCGCTCGACCGGGCTATCCGGGCGCCATGCGCCTTCTCGCCATCGACACCGCCTTCGAGGCCTGCTCGGTCGCCGTCGCAGCGGACAACGGCGCCCCGGTCATTCGCACCGAGATCGTCGACCGCGCCCACGCCGAGCGCCTGATGCCGATGATCGAGGACGCGATGGGCGCTGCCGGCCTCGCCCTTGCCGATCTCGACCGCATCGCCGTCACCGTCGGTCCCGGTTCCTTCACCGGGCTGCGGATCGGCATTGCGGCGGCGCGGGGCCTCGCGCTCGTTACCGGCGCCGATGCGGTCGGCGTCGGCACGCTCGCCGTCCACGCCGAGGAGGCCCGCGCCGAGTTTGGCGCCTGTCCGATCCTGGCCCTGATCGCCGCCGGCCGCGGCGAGGTCTACGGTCAAAGCTTCACCGACGACGGCAGCCCCGCGAGCGAGCCCGCGGTCGGTCCGCCGGAAACGTTCGTGCGCCTGATCGCCGCCAATACGCTGATCGCCGGCTCCGGTGCCGACGCGCTCGCGAGCGTCCTCGGACAGGAGGCGGAGGCGCGCACCGTCCATCGCCGTGCCGCGCCCGACCCGGCCGCCCTTCTTCGTCTCGCCCGTGCGGCATCAAGCGCCGGCGCACCGCCGCGCCCGCTCTACCTGCGTCCGCCGGACGCCAAGCCGCAAACCGCCGCCGCGGTTGCCCGCCGATGAGCGCCTGGTTTCGTCGGCCGCGCGTCTTCCTCGATAGCGTTCGCCCCGACGAGATCGACGTACTTGCCGACATCCACGGTGACGCCTTCACGCGCACGTGGAGTGCCGACGATTTCGCCGCGCTCCTCGCCGCCCCCGGCGTGTTCGTCGTAGGGGTCCGCCGCCAGGGGTGGTTCGGCGGTACGCACCTCGCCGGCTTCGTCCTCATCCGCGTCGCCGCCGAGGAGGCCGAGGTGCTGACCGTCGCCGTCAGCCCCCGCGACCGCGGCCGCGGCTACGGCCGCATGCTGATGGAGGAGGGGCTCCGCCGCCTCTACCGCGACCGCATCGCCGCCTGCTTCCTCGAGGTCGACCGCGACAATCGCGCCGCCGTCGGCCTCTACCGCTCGCTCGGCTTCGTGGTCGCCGGCGAGCGCAAGCGCTATTATTCGGAGCCTGAGACCGGTGACGGCACCGCGCTTGTCATGCGATTGCAGGTTCGCTAAGCGCGGGTAACCCTTGAAGCGATGGATCGGCCGTGAACACGGAAAGCCCGACCTCGAACCTCGAGCAGGCGTGCGCCGCCAGGGGGCTGCGCATGACCGAGCAGCGACGGGTGATCGCCCGCGTTCTCGATGCCGCTACCGATCATCCCGACGTCGAGGAGCTTTACCGGCGCGCCGTCGCCGTCGATCCCAAGATTTCGATCGCGACCGTTTATCGCACCGTCAAGCTGTTCGAGGATGCTGGCGTCATCGCCCGTCACGATTTCGGCGCCGGCCGCGCGCGCTATGAGACCGTACCCGACGAGCACCACGATCACCTGATCGACTTGCGCACCGGCAAGGTGATCGAGTTCCGCGACGAGGAAATTGAGCGCCTCCAGCGGGCAATGGCCGAGCGCCTCGGCTACCGCCTGGTCGATCACCGGCTGGAGCTGTTCGGCGTTCCGCTCGCCGGCGACAAGAAAGACAAGCCCTGAGGCCGGCGATACCGATGGCGTGCTTCATCTGCCGGCAGTGCGGCACCGAGTTCGCCGAGACGACGGAGCCGCCGCCGCGCTGTCCGGTCTGCGAGGACGATCGCCAGTATGTGCGCTGGCAGGGTCAGGACTGGCTGACGCTCGGCGAACTCGCGCTCACCCATACGCTGAAGGTCGCCGACGAGGCCGAGCGCATCACCGGCATCGGCATGGAGCCGTCGTTCGCCATCGGCCAGCGCGCCTTGCTGCTGCAATCGCCGGCCGGCAACGTGCTGTGGGACTGCGTGAGCCTGGTGACCGACGAGGTGGTTGCCGAGATCGATCGGCGCGGCGGGCTCGCCGCGATCGCCATTTCCCATCCCCACTACTATTCGAGCATGGTCGAGTGGAGCGACGCCTTCGGCGGCGTGCCGATCCACATCCACGCCGACGACCGTCAGTGGGTCATGCGGAAGTCGCCGGCGATCAATCACTGGACCGGTGAAACGTTTGCGATCGCCCCCGACATGACCCTCGTCCGCTGCGCCGGCCATTTCCCCGGCGGAACCGTGCTCCACTGGCGAAGCGCCCTCGCCGGTCGCGGCGCGCTGATGTCGGGCGATATCGTCATGGTCGCTCTCGACCGGCGCCACGTCTCGTTTATGTATTCGTACCCGAACCTCGTGCCGCTCAACCGCCGTGCGGTCGAGCGGATCGCCGCGGCCTTGCAGCCCTATGCCTTCGACGCCATCTTCGGCGCGTGGTGGGACCGCATCATTTTTTCGGGTGGCAAAGCGGCTCTTGCCCGATCGGTCGCCCGCTACCTCGCGGCGATCGGCGACTAGGTGTTGATTGACCCTTTCGCCGTCATCGTCCGGCCATTGGCACCCGCTATTCTCACCACCGCCAAAAACCGCTAAAGGGAAGGCGAACGCAGGGACGCGGGAGCCCGCATCCCGCGCCGGATCAACGGGTTACATGCACGGATCGGGCGAGGATCTGAAGAAGGTCTTCATCAAGACTTACGGTTGCCAGATGAACGTCTACGATTCCGAAAGGATGGCGGACGCGCTGGCGGCGTTCGGCTACGCTGAGGCGGCGAGCCCCGAATCGGCCGATCTCATCCTCATCAACACCTGCCATATCCGCGAGAAGGCGGCGGAGAAGGTCTATTCCGAGCTTGGCCGTCTGCGCGGCCTGAAGACGGCGGCGGCCCGCTCCGGCCGTTCGCTCGTTGTCGGCGTCACCGGCTGCGTCGCCCAGGCCGAGGGCGACGAGATCGTCCGCCGCGCTCCCTTCGTCGATCTTGTCGTCGGCCCGCAGTCGTACCAGCGGCTGCCCGAGTTCCTTGCCGGGTTGCGACCGGGCCGTCCGGTGGTCGCGACCGACTTCGCGGTCGAAGAGAAATTCACGACGCTGGAATCCGTTGGCCGGCGTGGCGCATCCACTTCAAAGCGCGTCGCCGCCTTCCTCACCGTGCAGGAAGGCTGCGACAAGTTCTGCACCTTCTGCGTTGTGCCCTATACGCGCGGCGCCGAAGTGTCGCGACCGGTCGATGCGATCGTGGCGGAGGCGGCGCGGCTCGCACGCGAGGGCGTGCGCGAGCTGACGCTGCTCGGCCAGAACGTCAATGCCTGGCATGGCGAGGGACCGGACGGCGGCACCTGGGGGCTTGGCCGTCTGCTCTTCCGCCTGGCCGAGATCCCCGGCATCGATCGCCTGCGCTACACTACAAGCCACCCGCGCGACATGGACGACGAACTGATCGCCGCCCACCGAGACCTCGACGCGCTGATGCCCTACCTGCACCTGCCGGTGCAATCAGGATCCGACCGCGTGCTCGCCGCCATGAACCGGCGCCACACCCGCGCCACCTACCTGCGCCTGATCGAGCGCATCCGCGCCGCGCGCCCCGACATCGCGCTTGCCGGCGATTTCATCGTCGGCTTCCCCGGCGAGAGCGACGCGGATTTCGCCGAGACCCTGTCGATCGTCGACGAAGTCGGCTACGCCGCCGCCTTCTCCTTCAAGTACAGCCCGCGGCCGGGCACCCCCGCGGCGGGCGCCGAAGGGCAGGTGCCCGAGCCGGTCAAGAGCGAACGCCTCCACCACCTGCAGGCTCTCATCGACCAGCGCCAGGCCACCTTCATGCACTCCCGCGTCGGCGGGCTGGCCGAGGTCCTCTTCGAGCGGCCCGGCCGTCATCCGGGCCAGATCGTCGGCCGCTCCCCCTGGCTGTTGCCGGTGCAGGTCGAGGCCGACGCCGCGCTGATCGGCACCATCGCCCGCGTCGTCATCGACGGCGCCGCCCCCAACAGCCTGTTCGGGTCGCTCGCCGAGCCGGCGATCACGGGCAACGCCCGTGCTGAGGCGTCCGCGTGACGGCGCGCCCGGTGACCGATGCCGCCATGCCGCGCGGCGAGGAAACGACGCACGTCGTCGTCGCCTTCGACGACAACCGGCTGGTGCCGGAACTGTTCGGCGAGTTCGACCAGAACCTCGCCCTGCTCGAGCAGCGCCTCGGCATCGACGCCGTCGCCCGCGGCAACCAGGTGACGCTGACCGGCAATCCCGAGGCGCTCGCCCGCGCCCGCCTCGCCCTCGACATGCTCTACGACCGGCTGCTGCACGGCCAGGAGGTCGCCGCCGGCGACGTCGACGGGGTCATCCGCATGGCGGCCGCGGCGGAGGCACAGCTCAGCCTGCCGACGCTGGAGCCGCGCGGCCGTCTTGCCATGGCCCAGATCGCCACGCGCCGACGCACCGTCATGGCGCGCACGCCCGCGCAGGACGCCTACATGCGCGCCTTCGAACGGGGCGAGCTGACCTTCGGTATCGGCCCCGCCGGCACCGGCAAGACGTATCTCGCCGTCGCCTACGCCGCCGCCATGCTCGAGCGCGGCGCCGTCGATCGCATCATCCTGTCGCGCCCGGCGGTGGAGGCCGGCGAGCGGCTGGGCTTCCTGCCCGGCGACATGCGCGAGAAGGTCGACCCGTATCTGCGACCGCTCTACGACGCCCTCTACGACATGATGTCGGCCGACAAGGTCGACCGCGGCCTCACCTCCGGCGTCATCGAGGTGGCGCCGCTCGCCTTCATGCGCGGGCGCACGCTGTCGAACGCGATCATCATTCTGGACGAAGCGCAGAACACCACGTCCATGCAGATGAAGATGTTCCTCACCCGGCTCGGCGAGAATTCGCGCATGATCGTCACCGGCGATCCGAGCCAGATCGATCTGCCGCATGGCCAGGTCTCCGGACTTGTGGAGGCGATACGCCTGCTCCACGGACTGTCCGGTATCGCCCAGATCCGTTTCACCTCCGCCGACGTCGTGCGTCATCCGCTGGTCGCGCGCATCGTCGACGCCTACGACGCCGCCGACCGTCCCCGGCCCGGCGCCGACTCCTGACGGGCGGCCGTGCCCGCCTCCGCGCCCCCCGCGCTGATTGCCGTCGACCTAACCGTCGAGGCGGGCGACTGGCCGCCCGAGGACGCCCTCGTGCCCATTGCCGAGGCCGCCATCGCCGTCGCCTTCGCCGCCATCGAGGCGGAAGTCGCCGAGCCCGCCGAAGTCTCGATGGTGTTCACCGACGACGCCCGCGTCCGCGGCCTCAACCGCGACTACCGCGGCGTCGACGCGCCCACCAATGTCCTGTCGTTCCCCGCCGAGGCGCAGGCGCCGGGCCGCTTCGGGCCGCTGATCGGCGACATCGTGTTCGCCCGGGAGACGATCGCCGGCGAGGCCGCCGCCGGGGGCTTGACGGTCGACGACCACCTGACCCATCTGATGGTTCACGGATTTCTTCATCTTTTCGGCTACGACCACGAGGTCGACGAAGACGCGACGGTGATGGAGCGCCTGGAAACCGCTATACTGGCCCGCCTCGGCATCGCCGATCCCTACGCCGAAGAGGATCGATAACGGCGGCCGTTGCCCCGACCATGAACGATAGCGACCCATCAAGTACCGCCGCTTCCCCGGCCAGGCCGGCAAGTGCCGCCGACGGCGAGGAGCGCCCCGGCGACGGTTGGCTCGATCGCATCCGCGCCGCCGTCGGGCTGAAGGGCCCGGGCTCGATCCGCACCGATCTCGCCGCGGCACTCGCGGCCGGCGACGTCACCGCCGGCTTCACGCCCAGCGAACGCGCGATGCTGGCCAACATCCTCAAGCTGCGCGAGGTCCGCGTTGACGACATCATGGTGCCGCGTGCTGACATCGACGCGGTCGACATCGACACGCCGCTGACCGAGCTTCTCGTCACCTTCCGCAAGTCCGGCCATTCGCGCATGCCTGTGTTTCGCGAAACCCTCGACGACCCGATCGGCATGGTCCACATCAAGGACCTCATGGGCTACGTGACCGAGCAGGCAAGCCGTGCCGCGGGCGACGACGGGGCCGATGCCGCGTCCGGCCTTGCCCTCGACCACGTGGAATTGTCGCGCACGCTCGCCGGCGCCAATCTCGTGCGCAACATCCTCTTCGTCCCACCCTCGATGCCGGTTGCCGCGCTCCTCGCCAACATGCAGGCGAGCCGCATGCAGATGGCGCTCGTCATCGACGAGTACGGCGGCACCGACGGTCTGGTGTCGATGGAGGATGCAGTCGAGGTGATCGTCGGCGACATCGAGGACGAGTACGACGAGGAGGCGGGCCCCACGGTCGTTCCCGATGGCAACGGGGGCTTCCTCGCGGACGCCCGCGCCGACCTTGACGAACTCGCCACCGCCATCGGCACAGATCTCGCCGCCGGCGAGGACGGCGAGGACGTCGACACCATCGGCGGGCTGGTTTTCAGCCTTGTCGGACGCATCCCGGTCCGCGGCGAACTGGTTTCGGCGCCGGACGGCTACGAATTCGAAATTCTCGACGCCGATCCCCGCCGCATCAAGCGGGTGCGCATCTACCGCCGTCCGGCCTCCACCGAGCCTCGTCGCCGGCCGCGTCCTTCCGGCGCTTGACCGCAACCGGGCGGGCCGCGAGGCTCACGCCCAATTCGGCAGCGGAGCCGGGAAGCGCGGTGCAGTCTTTCGCCAACGCAATCATCGTCCTTTGGGGGTGGCGCCGTTATCTCGTTGCCCTGGCGGCCGGTGCCGCCTCGGCACTGGCCTTTCCGCCGTTCTCAGCCTTGCCGGTCCTGTGGGTCACCATGCCGGTGTTCGTCTGGCTGATCGACGGATCCGAGTCTGTGGAGACCGCAGGCTTCGTCCGCCGTCTGCTTCCTGCCGCCGCCGTCGGCTGGGTGTTCGGCTTCGGCTTCTTCCTCGCGGGCTTGTGGTGGATCGGGGCCGCGTTTCTCGTTGACGCCGCCGAGTTCGCCTGGCTGTTGCCGATCGCCGTTGTCGCGCTACCGGCGGGCCTGGCGCTGTTCTGGGCAGCCGGCGCCGCGCTCGCCCGCGCCCTGTGGGTGGAGGGACCGGCCCGCATTCTCATCTTCGCCATCGTCATGTCGGCGGCCGAGTGGTGGCGCGGCCATCTCCTGACCGGCTTCCCGTGGAACGCCGTCGGCTACGCGCTGACGCCGGTGCCGCTGATGATGCAATCGGCGGCGCTCATCGGCGTTTGGGGCCTGACGCTGGTCGCCTTCCTTGTCTTCGCCGCCCCCGCGGTCCTGGCCGACGATCTGCGGTCTGCCCCTCTCGGGCGCGCGGTTCTCGGCCTCGCCGCGCTCCTCTTCGTCGCCCACCTTGGCTATGGCTATGCCCGTCTGCCCGATGGCCCCGACCCGACCGTCCCCGGGGTTCACCTCCGCATCGTCCAGCCGTCCATTCCCCAGGACGAACGCTGGCAAAGTGGCAAGGATGACGAGATCATGGCGCGCTACCTCGACCTCAGCCGGCAAGGGGGATCGTCGTCGCCCGGCATCGACGGGGTCACCCACCTGATCTGGCCCGAATCGGCGTTTCCGTTCCTGCTTACGCGTCGCCCGTCGGCGCTGGCTGCGATCGCCGATCTGCTGCCCGACGGAACCACGCTGATCACCGGCGCCGCGCGCGCCGAGGATGACGGCAGCGGCGTCGGCTCGTCGCACGTCTTCAACAGCATCTACGTGATCGACGACGCTGGAGAAATTCGCGCCGCCTACGACAAGGTCCACCTTGTGCCGTTCGGCGAATACTTGCCGTTCAGCCACCTGTTCGGGTCGCTTGGCCTCAGACAGCTGATCGCCGTGCCCGGCGGCTTCGTGCCGGGTAGCCGCGTGCGCACCCTCGACGTCGCCGGTGCGCCGCCGTTCGGCCCCCTGGTCTGCTACGAGATCATCTTTCCCGGTGCCGTGACCGAGCCAGGCAACCGCCCTGGCTGGCTGCTGAACGTCACCAACGATGCCTGGTACGGCGCCACGCCCGGCCCCTATCAGCATTTCCTTCAGGCGCGCGTGCGCGCCGTCGAGGAGGGGCTGCCGCTCGTGCGTGCCGCCAACTCGGGCATCTCGGCCATCGTCGACGCCCATGGGCGCGTCCTCGACAGCCTCGGGCTCGGCAGGGTCAGCGTCATCGACGGTGGTCTGCCGGCGGCGTTGGCGCCGACGCCTTATGCCAGATTCGGCGATCTTCTTTTCCTGGTTGTACTTTTCGGAACCGCTACTTTCGCAACACTGGGCAAAATTTACCTATAATTTGAGTAGGAATTGACACAATTGCTGATGGCTGCTCAATATCCGCCGCCACCTGGGGGAGCCCAGGTACAAGAAGAAGTGCGGGCCCGGATGAGTACGGCTTGCGGTTGAACTGTATAAAAGTGCGGCGGGGAAAAGAGCGCAGCGAATGGGCACTGATGTTGTTATGCCGCCTCACCACGGCGGCGCTGAGGACAGAAGCCGAATGGCCAGCAAGAAGCAGCCTAACCCCATCGATATTCACGTCGGCAGCCGCGTAAGGCTGCGTCGCATGATGCTGGGGATGAGCCAGGAGAAACTTGGCGAAAATCTTGGTATTACCTTCCAGCAGATTCAGAAGTACGAGAAGGGCACCAACCGTATCGGTGCCAGCCGCCTTCAACACATCGCGCGCGTCCTGTCGACGCCGGTTTCGTTCTTCTTCGAGGACGCACCCGGCCTCGCGTCCGGTCCCGGCGCTCCCGTCGACGGCATGGCGGAAGCGCCGAGCACCAGCTACGTCGTCGACTTCCTGTCGAGTTCCGAGGGCATCCAGCTCAACAAGGCCTTCGTCCGCATCAAGGACGTCAGGATGCGCCGCCGGTTGATCGATCTCGTCCGCGCCATGGCGGGCGAAGACGCGCAAGACTAAGAAGACATCGCTGCCCAAAGGTTTGCCCCACGGCCGTCCACGTCGGCCGCGTTGGGATAGTATTCTCACCGCCGGCGATTGACCCCTGCCGCGTTCACTGCCAGAACGGCACCCTCATCGGGCGCCGTAGTCACGCGCGCCGAAAACCACCGACAAGGGGGGAAGCCTCGTCCGTGCCGCGCAAGAGCTATCTGTTCACCAGCGAATCCGTGTCCGAGGGTCATCCCGACAAGGTGTGTGACCGCATCTCCGACACCGTTGTCGACGCCTACATTTCGGCAATGCCCGAATCGCGGGTCGCCTGCGAGACTCTGGCGACCACCAATCGGGTGGTTATTGCCGGCGAGGTGCGCGGGCCCGAACGGGTGCTCGCCGAAATAGAAGGCCTCGCCCGCGAGGCGATACGCGAGATCGGCTACGAGCAGCCGGGCTTCCACTGGAAAAACGCAGTGATCGAGTGCCTGCTCCACGCTCAGTCGACTGATATCGCCCAGGGTGTCGATGCCGCCGGCAACAAGGACGAGGGGGCCGGCGACCAGGGCATCATGTTCGGCTACGCCTGCCGTGAAACGCCCGAGCTGATGCCGGCGCCGATCTACTACGCCCACAAGATTCTCAAGCGCATGGCCGAGGCGCGCCATTCCGGCGAGACCCACATGCTCGGTCCCGACGCCAAGAGCCAGGTCACGGTGCGCTACGAGAACGGTGCGCCGGTGGCGGTCACCTCGATCGTCGTGTCCACCCAGCACCTCGACGTCGATCTGTCCTCGCATGATGTCCGCGCGATCGTCGAGCCGTATGTACGCGAGGCGCTGCCCCAGGACTGGATCAACGGCGTAACCGAGTGGCACATCAACCCGACCGGCAAGTTCGTCATCGGTGGCCCCGACGGCGACGCCGGCCTTACCGGCCGCAAGATCATCGTCGACACCTACGGCGGCGCGGCCCCTCATGGTGGCGGCGCCTTCTCGGGCAAGGATCCGACCAAGGTCGATCGCTCCGCCGCCTACGCCGCCCGCTATCTCGCCAAGAACGTGGTCGCCGGCGATCTCGCCGATCGCTGCACGATCCAACTCTCCTACGCCATCGGCGTGTCGAAGCCGCTGTCGATCTACGTCGATCTGCACGACACCGGCCGCGTCGACGAGGAAAAGCTCGAGCGCGTTCTAGGCGAGGTCATGGATCTGTCGCCCCGCGGCATCCGCCAGCACCTTAATCTCAACCGGCCGATCTATGCCCGCACCTCCGCGTATGGTCATTTTGGTCGCCCGCCCGAGGACGACGGTGGCTTCTCGTGGGAACGCACCGACCTCGCCGACACGCTGCGCGAGGCCTTCGACTAGACCGGGTTCATTCTCCGGGAGCGGCGTCTTGACGGAACGCCGCGACAACCTGCACGGCCGCCGCAAGGGCAAGCCGCTGTCGCCGCGTCGCGCGCGGGCGATGGCCGAGGCGTACCCCGCCCTTGCCATTGATGTCGGTGCCCCGCCACCTGCGAATCTGGCCCGGTTGTTTCCCGGCCGGCCCGCGATCGTCCACCTCGAGATCGGCTTCGGCGCCGGCGAGCACCTTCTCGCCGCCGCGGTGAACCGACCAGGCGACGGCTTCATCGGCGTCGAGCCTTTCCTCAACGGCATGGCGCGCGCCGTCGCCGCGATCGGCGACGCCGGCCTTGCCAATGTGCGCCTGTTCGACGGCGAAGCATCGCGCCTGCTCGACTGGCTGCCTCGGGCCTCGCTTGATTCGGTCGATCTTCTCTACCCGGACCCGTGGCCGAAGAAGCGCCACTGGAAGCGCCGGTTCGTCAGCGACGGGAATCTCGCCCGCCTCGCGCGCGTCCTCAAGCCTGGCGGCGAATTTCGCTTCGCCAGCGACATCGCGTCCTACGTTGCATGGGCGCTTAGCCACGTTCTGAACCGGCCCGATTTCGCGTGGACCGCCGAACGGGCCGACGACTGGCGGCTCCCGTTTCGCGACTGGTCCGGCACCCGCTACGAAACGAAGGCCATCGCCGCGGGGCGCCGGCCGGCGTATCTCACCTTCGTCCGGCTTTAGGCCTTGTGTTCGGCGGCGGGCGGGACTATATGCAGCCCATCTAATCTCAAACGATCGGTATTCGTTGGAGAGTGGGCCCCGCCGGACCCGCTCTTTTTTAATACCCGAAGGCCGGTCGTGGAAGGAACGCGATTGTCACCAGACGCGAGCGAGCCGCGCATCGTGACCGAGACGGGCCTTGAGGCCCGCGTCGCCCATATCGTCGAGCCGGTGATCACCGGTCTCGGCTACCGGCTGGTACGCGTGCGCATCTCGGGTCTGAACGGCACCACGGTGCAGATCATGGCCGAGCGTCCCGACGGCACCATGACGGTCGATGATTGCGAGGTACTGTCGCGCGACATCTCGCCGGCCCTCGACGTCGAGGACCCGATTGACCGCGCCTACAACCTCGAGATTTCCTCGCCGGGTATCGACCGGCCGTTGGTGCGGCGCTCCGATTTCGAGCGCTGGTTCGGTCACGAGGTCAAGATCGAGCTGGCGCGGCCGCTCGCCGGCCGCCGTCGCTTCCGCGGCCACCTCGCCGGTGTCGAAGGCGACACGCTGCGCCTGGCGATGGCGTCGCAGTCGCAGGCCGACGTGACCGAGCTGCCGCTCGCCGAGATCGGCGACGCGCGCCTCGTCGTCACGGACGCCCTCATCCGCGAAACCCTGAGAAACGACAAGCGCAAAGCGCGCGAAAAGGACAGTGCCGACGCCTGACGGCGTCGACGACAAGGAGAGACAACACCCATGGCTGTCAGTGCAAACCGCCTTGAGCTCCTGCAGATTGCCGATGCAGTCGCCCGCGAAAAGGCGATCGATCGCATGATCGTCGTCGCGGCGATGGAGGACGCCATCCAGAAGGCGGCGCGTTCGCGATACGGTTCGGAGACCGACATCCGCGCCGAGATCAACCCGAAGACCGGCGAGATCAAGCTGCAGCGGCTGCTCAAGGTCGTCGAGGCGGTGGAGAACCCGGCGACCGACATTCTTCTTGCCGACGCCCGCCACCGCAACCCGGCCGCCCAGGCCGGCGATTTCATCGCCGAGCCGCTGCCGCCGATGGACTTCGGCCGCATCGCCGCCCAGTCGGCCAAGCAGGTCATCGTCCAGAAGGTGCGCGAGGCCGAACGCGACCGCCAGTACGAGGAGTTCAAGGACCGCATCGGCGAGATCGTCAACGGCCAGGTCAAGCGCGTCGAGTATGGCAACGTCATTGTTGATCTCGGACGCGGCGAGGGCATCATCCGCCGCGACGAGCTGATCCCGCGCGAGACCTTCCGCTACGGCGACCGCGTGCGCGCCTACATTTACGACGTGCGTCGCGAGCAGCGCGGCCCGCAGATCTTCCTGTCGCGCACCCATCCCCAGTTCATGGCCAAGCTCTTCGCCCAGGAAGTGCCGGAGATTTACGACGGCATCATCGAGGTGAAGTCGGTCGCCCGCGATCCAGGCTCGCGCGCCAAGATCGCCGTCATCTCGCGCGACTCATCCATCGACCCGGTCGGCGCCTGCGTCGGTATGCGCGGCAGCCGTGTCCAGGCGGTCGTCAACGAGCTGCAGGGCGAGAAGATCGACATCATCCCGTGGTCGCAGGACGCCGCCACCTTCATCGTCAATGCGCTGCAGCCGGCCGAGGTCGCCAAGGTGGTGCTCGACGAGGACGCCGAGCGCATCGAGGTGGTCGTGCCCGACGAGCAGTTGTCGCTCGCCATCGGTCGCCGCGGCCAGAACGTCCGCCTGGCATCGCAGCTCACCGGCTGGGACATCGACATCCTCACCGAGCAGGAAGAATCGGAGCGCCGCCAGAAGGAGTTCCAGGACCGCTCGACCCTGTTCATCGAGGCGCTCGACGTCGACGAGGTCGTTGGCCAGCTCCTCGCCTCGGAGGGGTTTGCCTCGATCCAGGAAATTGCCTTCGTCGAACCGGACGAGCTCGCCTCGATCGAAGGTTTCGACGAGGAGACCGCGGCCGAGCTGCAGGTCCGCGCCCGCGAGTACCTCGAGAAGCTCGAGGCCGAGCAGGACGAGGAGCGCAAGAAGCTCGGCGTCGAGGACGCGTTGAAGGACGTGCCCGGCATCACCACCGCCATGATGGTCGCCCTCGGCAAGGCCGATATCCGGACGCTGGAGGATTTCGCCGGCTCCATCCCCGACGAACTGGTCGGCTGGGTCGAGCGCAAGGATGGCGAGGCGACCCGGCACACCGGCGCCCTCGACGGCTTCGATCTGTCGCGCGCCGAGGCCGAGGCGATGATCATGGCCGCCCGCGTCCAGGCCGGCTGGATCACCGAGGAAGATCTGAACCCGCCGGTTGAAGCCGACGAGGGCGAGGCCGCCGCCGAGGCTGCCGCGTCGCCGGCCATGTGATGAGGTCGCGCCCGTGCCCGATCGCGAAGAGCGGACCAGCGAACGCACGTGCATCGTCACGCGCCGGGCCCTGCCGGCCGAGGCGCTGATCCGCTTCGTCGTCGCACCCGATGGCGCGGTTGTCCCGGATCTCCGCCACCGCCTGCCCGGGCGCGGCGCCTGGGTGACGGCCTCGGCCGAAGTGGTGCGTCTGGCCGAGCGCAAGCACCTTTTCGCCCGCGCCTTCGGCGCCCCGGTGAAGGTCGAGCCGGGGCTTGCCGAGCGTGTCGACGGGCTGCTCGCCGCGGCCGCGGTTGCCTCGCTGTCGCTCGCCCGCAAGGCGGGCACCCTCGTCAGTGGCTTCGCCAAGGTTGAGGCGGCGCTTGCCGGCAAGCCGGTCGTCGGGCTGATCCATGCCCGCGAGGCGGCCCACGACGGCGTTTCCCGCCTCGCCGCCGCGTCACGCCGCCGGTATGGTGAACGGCAGCCTCCTGTCGTGACCTGCTTCGACGGCGCCCAATTGGATTTGGCATTCGGGCGCGCAAATGTGATACATGCTGCCCTGCTTGCCGGGCCGGCGAGCGACAACGTACTGGCGCGGGTTCGCGACCTCGTCCGCTATCGCACGGATGCCGCCGACCCGGGCGGCGACCGCAAAACCAATGCCCCGAGTGAGCTGAGCGCAGCGTCCGCAGGACCATAGGAACGTATGAACGAAAGCAAGACCACCGGAGACAAGACCATCAGCGTCGCCGCCAAGCCGCGCCTGTCTCTCAAGCGCGGCGGTGGCATCGAGCGCGATACGGTCCGTCAGAGCTTCTCGCACGGCCGCACCAACACGGTTCAGGTCGAGCGCAAGAAGCGTCGCGTCGTGTTGCCGGGCGAGCAGAAGGCGGAGCCGCCCCGGCCGGCCGCCCCGACGCCACCGCCGGCTGAACCCGCAGTCTCCGAGGCCCGCGCCAAGACGCCGACCCCCAGCGACGACGCCAACGCCGCCGCCCGCGCTGGCCTGGTCTTGCGTCAGCTCTCCAGTGACGAGATCGATGCCCGCGCCCGCGCGCTTGCCGACGCCAAGGTGCACGAGGCGGAGGAACGCCGCCACGCCGAGGAAGTCGCGCACGCCCGCGCCCTCGAGAACGAACGTCTGGCCCGCGAGCGCGCCGAGGCCGAACGGCGCCAGGCCGAGGAAGAGACCCGCCGCCAGGCCGAGGAGGTCGCGCGTGTGCGCGCCGAGGACACCGCCCGGCGTCGCTTCGGCGAGGCCGAGCGCAAGCCCGACGCCGCCGTCGCCGCCCCGGCACCCGGCAGCCTCCGCAAGGTCAAGGAGGTCGAGGAGGACGAGGAGCGCGCCGCGACATTGCGCGGGCGCGTCAAGACGGCGCGGCCCGCCGAGCCGAAGCCGGTCAAGCGCGTCGACGAGCGCCGTCGCGGCAAGCTGACGCTCGCCAACGCCCTCGATGACAGCGAGCGTGCCCGCTCGCTCGCCTCGATCCGTCGCCGCCGCGAACGTGAGCGTGCCCGCGCCCATGATTCGGGCCCGCGCGAGAAAATCATGCGCGAGGTGGTCATCCCCGAGACGATCACCATCCAGGACCTTGCCGGCCGCATGACCGAGCGCGTCGTTGAGGTGATCAAATACCTGATGAAGCAGGGTCAGATGGTGAAGGCCGCCGACGTGATCGACGCCGATACCGCCCAGCTCATCGCCGAGGAAATGGGCCACACTGTGCGCCGCGTTTCCGAGGCCGACGTCGAGGAAGGCCTGTTCGCCAGCCCCGACGAGGCGGCCGATCTCAAGCCGCGCCCGCCGGTGGTCACCGTCATGGGCCACGTCGACCACGGCAAGACCTCGCTGCTCGACGCCATCCGCCGCACCAGCGTCGCCTCGGGCGAAGCCGGCGGCATCACCCAGCACATCGGCGCCTACCAGGTCGAACGGGACGGTCACAAGATCACATTCATCGACACCCCCGGTCACGCCGCCTTCACCGCCATGCGCGCCCGCGGCGCCAAGGTCACCGATATCGTCATCCTGGTGGTCGCCGCCGACGACGGCGTCATGCCGCAGACCATCGAGGCCATCAATCACGCCAAGGCGGCGCGCGTTCCGATCATCGTCGCCATCAACAAGGTCGACAAATCCGACGCCAACCCGCAGCGCGTCAGGACGGAGCTGTTGCAGCACGAGGTGTTTGTCGAATCGATGGGCGGCGAGGTGCTGGACGTCGAGGTGTCCGCCACCAAGGGCACCAATCTCGACAAGCTGCTGGAGACCGTCCTCCTGCAGAGCGAGGTTCTCGAACTCAAGGCCAATCCCGACCGCGCCGCCGAAGGCACCGTCGTCGAGGCCAAGCTCGATCGCGGCCGGGGACCGGTGGCGACCGCTCTCGTCCAGCAGGGCACCCTTCGCGTCGGCGACATCCTCGTCGCCGGCTCCGCCTGGGGCAAGGTGCGCGCGCTGGTCGACGACCGCGGCGAGCAGGTGAAGGACGCGGGGCCATCGACACCGGTCGAGGTCCTCGGATTCCAGGACGCTCCGGAGGCGGGCGACCGCTTCGCCGTCGTCGAGTCGGAGAGCCGCGCCCGCGAGATCACCGAGTACCGTGCCCGCCAGAAGCGCGACCGGGTGCTCGCCCACACGACCGCGGCGCGCGGCTCGCTCGAGCAGATGATGAGCCGTCTCGGCGCCGCCGGCCAGAAGGTCTTCCCGCTGGTCATCAAGGGCGACGTCCAGGGCTCGGTCGAGGCCATCGCCCAGGCGCTCGAACAGCTCGGCACCGACGAGGTCGCAGCGCGCATCATCCACGCCGGCGTTGGCGGCATCACCGAATCGGACGTGACGCTTGCCGCCACCTCCGAGGCGGCGATCATCGGCTTCAACGTGCGCGCCAACAAGCAGGCGCGCGAGGTGGCCGAGCGCGACGGCATCGAGATCCGCTACTACAACGTCATCTACAATCTGGTCGATGACGTGAAGGCTGCGATGTCGGGCCTGCTGTCGCCCGAGCGTCGCGAGACCATGCTCGGCAATGCCGAGATCCTGGAGATCTTCAACATCTCCAAGGTCGGCAAGGTCGCCGGCTGCCGCGTCACCGACGGCACCGTGGAGCGCGGCGCCAACGTCCGCCTGATCCGCGACAACGTCGTCATCCACGAGGGCAAGCTGTCGACGCTGAAGCGCTTCAAGGACGAGGTGCGCGAAGTGGCCTCCGGCCAGGAATGCGGCATGGCCTTCGAGAAATACGAGGACATGCAGGTCGGCGACGTCATCGAGTGCTACCGCGTCGAGGAGATCAAGCGGACGCTGTGACTGCGCCCCAGTCGCCACAGCGTTCAGGGGCGTTCTCACGATGCCTGCCGACGAGACACCGCTGATCTTTCGATATCGCCTCAATCCCGCGGACTACTATGCCCTTACCCGTGCCCTCCCATGGACTCGGTTCGAGAAAGCCGTCCGTGCAACCTGGTTCGTGGGCCTGGTCGCCGTGGCAATCATCGCAGGCGACCTGATCTGGATGGCCCTCGGAGAACGCCACACGGCGGTCCGGATGGGCGTCGGAGTGACCCTCACGGCAGCGGCGTGCTTCGCCAGCCTTTTGGTGTTTTACAGCGTCATTGTGAACCCGGCCTATCTGAAATCGGTATTCTCCGGTCAGGTTATTGCCGGAGGCGAAACGGAACTTTCGATCGACCGGATATCCGTCTCGTACGCGGTCAACGACGTCCGGGTCACGGTGCCGTGGCGGATCATGCAGATCGTGGAACGCTCCCGGCACTATTTCCTGTTCTATACCCGGATGAGCGCCGTCATTTTGCCCAAGCGGGCCTTCGCCGGCGAAGCCGACCACGCGCTCTTCGCTCACTTCGCGGAAGGCCATTTCAAGTTGACAGGTCCGCAATGAGGAAGGCCGCGTCCGCCCGCGCCCCCTCCCAGCGCCAGCTTCGCGTCGGCGAATTGATCCGCCATGCGCTGGCCGACATCCTTCAGCACGGCGATGTTCACGATCCGGCGCTGGAAGGCGCTGTCGTCACCGTGCCGGAAGTCCGCATGTCGCCCGACCTCAAGCTCGCCACCATCTTCGTCATGCCGCTCGGCGGCAGGAACGCCGACGCCATCCTTGCCGCCCTGGAGCGCAACAGCCGGTTCCTGCGCGGCGATATCGCCCACCGCGTCAACCTGCGCTACGCACCTGAACTGCGCTTCCGTCTCGATACCTCTTTCGACGAGGGCGGCCGCATCGACGCGCTCCTCCGCTCGCCCGAGGTCAAACGCGATCTCGACGAGGATTGATCGGTCACCATGGCCCGCAAGCACAAAGGCCGCGACGTCTCCGGCTGGCTCAACCTCGACAAGGCGGCGGGCGACACCTCCACCGCCGCCGTCGCCTCCATCAAGCGCCTGTTCGGCGCCGCCAAGGTCGGCCACGCCGGCACGCTCGATCCGTTGGCGACCGGCATCCTGCCCATCGCCCTCGGCGAGGCGACCAAGACCGTCCAGTACGTTCAGGACGCGCGGAAGATCTATCGCTTCACCGTGCGCTGGGGGATCGAGACCGATACGGATGACAGCGAGGGGAGGCCCGTCGCCACCTCCGAGGACCGTCCCGACCCGGCCGCCGTCGAGGCCGCGCTCGCCGGCTTCACCGGCGAGATCATGCAGCAGCCGCCCGCCTTCTCCGCCCTCAAGATCGAGGGCAACCGTGCCTACGACCTTGCCCGCGCCGGCGAGGAGGTGACGCTTGCCGAGCGCCCGGTCGTGATCCATCGCCTGACGCTGGTCGAAGTCCCCGACCGTGACCACGCCGTCCTGGAGACCGAGTGCGGCAAGGGTGCCTACGTGCGCGCGCTTGCCCGCGATCTCGGCCGCCGCCTCGGTTGCCGCGGTCACGTGGTGGCGCTCCGCCGCACGGCCGTCGGATCGTTCGACGAGACTGCCGCAATCACTCTCTCTACCCTCATCGACGCGCGCGAAACCGGCGATGCCCGTTCGCTCGACCGCTTCCTTTCTCCCGTCGATATTGCGCTCGCCGGTCTCCCCGAGGTTCGCCTCGCCGCCGGAGACGCCGCCCGCCTCAAGCGCGGCCAGCCGGTCCTGATTCGCGGCCGCGACGCACCGGTGACCACCGGTCCCGCCCACGCCACCGCGGCCGGCCGCACCGTCGCCGTCGGCGAGATCGCCGAGGGCCAGTTCCACCCCAAACGGGTGTTCAACACCTGAAAGACCAATAACGACAATGTGTTAGCGGACCCCGCTTTTCGCTGGCAATCGCCCGGCCTTTCCGCCATAGTGCGCCCGCTTTCCGCCCCCGGCCTGCGCCGGGGCGGAGACAAGCCCCCGATCACGACCGTGCTGGACGACATCCCGGCTTTGGCCGTCGATCGCGAGGTGATTCTCGAACCGAAAAGGACATCCGATGTCGATTACGCCCGAACGCAAGCAGGCGCTGATCAAGGAATACGCCACCGGCTCGGCCGATACCGGCTCGCCGGAGGTGCAGGTCGCCATCCTCTCAGAGCGGATCGCCAACCTGACCGAGCACTTCAAGAGCCACGTGAAGGACAATCACTCCCGCCGTGGCCTGCTCAAGCTGGTGAGCCAGCGCCGCAGTCTGCTCGACTACCTGCAGAAGACCAACGCCGAGCGTTATCGCTCACTGATCGATCGCCTCGGCCTCCGGCGCTAGGGCGCCACAACCCGCGCGGTGGCATGGGGCCGCCGCGACCAGGAAACCGGACCGCAAAGCATAAGCCATGGCAGGATCGCCGGCAGCTTTCTCAGCATTTTCGGGAGAGCTTCTTGCCGTCTTGCCCATGGCTTGTCTTGCGCGTCCGCGAACCGTCTTCGTGACGCAAGAAAGGACAAATCATGTTCGACATCCAACGTGTCGAGACCGAATGGGCCGGCCGTAAGCTCGTACTCGAAACCGGCAGGATCGCCCGTCAGGCCGACGGTGCCGTGCTCGCCACCTATGGCGACACCTCGGTCCTCGCCACCGTCGTCGCCGCCCGGGAAGAGCGGCCCGGCATCGACTTCTTCCCGCTGACCGTCAACTACCAGGAGAAGACCTTCGCCGCCGGCAAGATCCCGGGCGGCTACTTCAAGCGCGAGGGTCGCCCGACCGAGAAAGAGACCCTGACGTCGCGGCTCATCGACCGGCCGATCCGGCCGCTGTTCGCGCCGGGCTTCAAGTGCGAGACCCAGGTCATCGCCACGGTGCTCTCCCACGATCTCGAGAACGATCCCGACGTCGTTGCCATGGTCGCCGCTTCCGCCGCGCTGACGCTCTCCGGCGTTCCCTTCATGGGGCCGATCGGCGGCGCCCGCGTCGGCTACATCGGCGGCAACTACGTCCTCAACCCGCAGATCGACGAACAGGTCGAATCGAAGCTCGACCTCGTCGTCGCCGGTACCGCCGACGCGGTGCTGATGGTCGAGTCGGAGGCGGGCGAATTGTCGGAAGACATCATGCTCGGCGCCGTCATGTTCGGTCACGCCGGCTTCCAGCCGGTGATCGACATGATCATCAAGCTCGCCGAGAAGGCGGCCAAGGAGCCGCGCCCGATCACCACGGTGGATAACTCGGCCCTCTACGCCAGGGTGAAGGAACTCGCCGAGGCGGACCTGCGGGGTGCCTACGCGCTGACCGGCAAGACCGAGCGCCACGACGCCATCGGTGCGGTGAAGAGCCGCCTCAACGAAACGCTCGCCCCGGAAGGCGCCGAGAACGCGCCGAGTCCGCAGCTTCTCGGTGAGATGTTCAAGAAGCTGGAGAAGGCGATCGTCCGCGGCGACATCCTCGCCCGCGGCACCCGCATCGACGGACGCGACCTCAAGACGGTCCGCCCGATCGTCGCCGAGGTCGGCCTGTTGCCGCGCACCCACGGCTCGGCGCTGTTCACCCGCGGCGAGACCCAGGCGCTGGTGGTCGCGACGCTGGGCACCGGCGACGACGAGCAGTACATCGACGCGCTGGAGGGAACGTACAAAGAGACGTTCATGCTGCACTACAATTTCCCGCCCTATTCGGTGGGCGAGACCGGCCGCATGGGTTCCCCCGGCCGCCGCGAGATCGGCCACGGCAAGCTCGCCTGGCGTGCGGTCAGGCCGATGCTGCCGCTGCACCAGGACTTTCCCTACACGCTGCGCGTCGTTTCCGAGATCACCGAATCGAACGGCTCGTCGTCGATGGCGACGGTGTGCGGTACCTCGCTCGCCCTGATGGACGCTGGCGTGCCGCTCAAGCGGCCGGTTGCGGGTATCGCCATGGGTCTCATCAAGGAGGAGGACGGCTTTGCCGTTCTCTCCGACATCCTTGGTGACGAGGACCATCTCGGCGACATGGACTTCAAGGTCGCCGGCACCGGCGAGGGTGTCACCTCGCTCCAGATGGATATCAAGATCCAGGGCATCACCGAGGAGATCATGCGCCAGGCGCTGGCACAGGCGCGCGATGGCCGTCTGCACATCCTCGGCGAGATGGCCAAGGCCATCACGGAGGCGCGGCCGGAACTCGGCGAGCACGCCCCGCGCATCGAGGTCATCCACATCCCGACCGACAAGATCCGGGAGGTCATCGGCTCCGGCGGCAAGGTCATCCGCGAGATCGTCGAGAAGACGGGCGCCAAGATCGACATCAACGACGACGGTACCGTCAAGGTCGCTTCCGCCGACGGCAAGGCGATCGAGGCGGCGCTGAACTGGATCAAGTCGATCGTTCAGGAGCCGGAAGTCGGCATGATCTACCAGGGCACGGTGGTCAAGACCGTCGACTTCGGCGCCTTCGTCAATTTCTTCGGCGCCAAGGACGGCCTCGTCCACATCTCGCAACTGGCGCCCGGCCGCGTCGCCAAGACCACCGACGTCATCAAGGAAGGCGACAAGGTCTGGGTCAAGCTCCTCGGCTTCGACGAGCGCGGCAAGGTGCGCCTGTCGATGAAAGTGGTCGATCAGGAGACCGGCCAGGAGATCAAGCAGGACAAGGTCGAGCGCGCCGACAAGGCCGAGCGCGAACAGGCGGCCGGATAGGGCAGGACATAAGGGCGGCTTTGGGCCGCCCTTATTTTTTTGTGTCGCGTTCGGTTGTTTGCGTCCAGGCAGGACCGCAACGGGTCAGGGACTGACGTTGCGGTTCGGTTTCGGAACGGATTGCAGCAAGTTTGGATTGAATGTCGGATTCGTCGGCCCGGAGCCGCCACCCGGTTCGACGGCGAGGTTGCGCGCGTCGGCGCAGGTCTGGGCGGTCGAATCCGAACCGTTGCAACCCCAGTATTTTTCACAATTGACGTAGCAGGCATGCTGACCGGCGACGGTCTTGTTGTGGGTGTCGCACCACTGCTTGCACTCGGCGACACCCTGGGAGATCGGCTTGTTTTCTTTTGCCGACGCGCCCGACCCGCCAACCACCAGCAGTATTCCCACTATTACTGCGCCGCGAAACAGCACAGTTGAACGCCCCCGCACAGCGTGCGCGGGCAAACTTGCTTGCCCTGTCATTGTCGTCACCCCGTCTGGCGCCAAAAAGCCTTTTTCAGCTCTGGTGCAAGGCAAGAATTCAATATCTCAGGACCCAAACGCCGTCCATGGGAGGCGGCAGCGCTCGGACAGGAAGGGAAAAACGAAAGAGGGACCGGGTGCTATCGGTCGCGCGCCGCCTTCGCCATGTCAGCAAGCACGCGGCGGAGACCTGCCGCCGTCGTCACCGGCTCGGCGAAATCGACCCGCGTCCGCGTCGCGCCGGCACGAAGGTCGATCCCGTCCGGATCGACCCCCGTCATGCGCCACTCGCCAGCTGCGAGGCCGTTGAGCCGGGTGGCGTAAAGCAACAGTGCCTCCGCGTGGTCGGCGTTCATGTGCGCGATCGCGCTCTCCTCCGCGGCCATCAGCTCGCCGGCCTGGCTGACGTCGGTGAGGATTTCATCCGGCGTCAGGTCGACGATCCGGCCGAAGCCGGCGACCAGGTGGCCGCCCTTGACCGCGAAGCGGCGGAAGCTGAAGTCGGCAAAGTCGGCATAGCCTGCCGCCTCCGGATGGACGGCGAGGAAGCGGCGGCGAAGCATCGGGTCGTCGTCGCGCGAGCCGACGGTTCCCGTCAGCGACAGCCGCGCCCCGGCCAGCGGATCGCCGCCTTCCCCGCCCGGTGCCACCAGCAGCAGCGAAGCGTGCGGGTCGCGCTCCAGGTTGCGGGTATGGACCGCCAGCCTGGAAATCAGGAGAATCGGCTCGCCGGCCGGCGTCGTCGCTACGGTCACCAGTGAGGCAAATGGCGCGTCTGTGCCATCCAGGGTTGCAAGCGCGCCGGTCGCCGCCAGCCTCAACACACGGCGGGCGGCCTTTTCAGCGGAGAATTCAGCCTGCGGTGCCATACCTGTTCTCCCGCCGTGTGGACCTCGGCGAATTCTGCCATAATTGGTGCATGCCGGCAGAATCCGATATGGTCGCGCCACATTTTCGCGGCAATCATGACGGCAAAGCGGGTCCATGTCCCGCCTGCCGCCGGGGCTTGTCCCCGACCCTGAGTGGAGAGACCGCCTGATGCCGACGATCGCCCTGGTCGACGACGATCGCAATATTCTGGCTTCGGTCGCCATGGCTCTCGAATCGGAGGGCTACCGCGTGCAGACCTATACCGACGGCTCCTCCGCCCTCGACGGGTTTGGCGCCGGCATGCCCGACCTTGCCATCCTCGACATCAAGATGCCGCGCATGGACGGCATGGAGCTGCTGCGGCGGCTGCGCCAGAAGACCGACGTGCCGGTCATTTTCCTCACTTCCAAGGACGACGAGATCGACGAACTTTTCGGCCTCAAGATGGGCGCCGACGACTTCATCAAGAAGCCGTTCTCGCAGCGCCTTCTGGTCGAGCGGGTGAAGGCGGTTCTCCGCCGTTTCCAGCCGCGCGACGGCACCGACAAAAAGGTGACCGAGGCCGCCCGCGTCCTCGACCGCGGCGCCTTGTCGATGGACCAGGAGCGCCATACCTGCACCTGGAAAGGGCTCCAGGTGACGCTGACCGTCACCGAGTTCCTCATCCTCTACGCGCTGGCGCACCGTCCCGGCGTGGTGAAGAGTCGCAATGCGCTGATGGACGCCGCATACGACGATCAGGTCTACGTCGACGACCGCACCATCGACAGCCACATCAAGAGGCTGCGGAAGAAATTCAAGCAGGTCGATAACGACTTTGACATGATCGAGACGCTTTACGGAGTTGGCTATCGCTTCAAGGAGGTCTGAGGCCGTTCGGTCCTGAAGCCTGAATGACGGCGGGATTCGACGAGCAGCAACTGATCGGGGTCGAGATGGCCGAACCGCGCGGAGGCATCCTGCGCCGTGCGTTCCTTGGCGTTACCCATTTTTCCTCGCTCCATATCTTCACCAGCCTCACCCGGCGCATCATCGTCCTCAACCTGGCGGCGCTGGTGGTGCTGGTCTCCGGCATCATGTTTCTCAACCAGTTTCGCGCCGGCCTCATCGACGCGCGCGTCTCCAGCCTGCTGACCCAGGGCGAGATCATCGCCGCGGCCATCGCCTCCTCGGCAACCGCCGACACCGACACCATCACCATCGACCCCGACAAGCTGCTCGACCTGCAGGCGGGTCAGAGCCTGTCGCCTCTCGACCAGCCGTACGAGGACCTCGATTTCTCCATCAACCCGGAGAAGGTCGCCCCGATTCTGCGCCGGCTGATCACGCCGACGCGCACCCGCGCCCGCATCTACGATCGCGACGGCACGCTGATCATCGATTCGCGCCACCTCTATTCGCGCGGCCAGATTCTGCGCTTCGACCTGCCGCCCCCGGAGACCAACACCGAATCGTGGCTGGAGACCGCCTGGCGCAAGTTCAACGTCTGGCTGTCGAGCCGCGACCTCCCGGTCTACACGGAGCTCGGTGGCGCCAACGGCCGCGGCTACGAGGAGGTCGCCTCCGCCCTCAACGGCTCGCCGATGCAGATCGTGCGCGTCAACGATCAGGGCGAGCTGATCGTCTCGGTCGCCGTTCCCATCCAGCGCTACCGCTCGGTCCACGGTGCCCTGTTGTTGTCCACCCAGGGCGGCGACATCGACGCCATTGTCCACGCCGAGCGGCTGGCGATCGTGCGCGTCTTCCTCGTCGCCGCCGGCGTCACGGTGCTGTTGTCGATCCTGCTCGCCGGCACCATCGCCGCACCGCTCCGCCGTCTCGCCGATGCCGCCAACCGCGTGCGCCACCGCGTCACCGCGCGCCCGCAGATCCCCGACTTCAGCCAGCGCCGCGACGAGATCGGCAACCTCAGCCAGGCGCTGCGCGAGATGACCAGCGCGCTCTACAGCCGCATCGACGCCATCGAGAATTTCGCCGCCGACGTTGCCCACGAGATCAAGAATCCGCTGACGTCGCTGCGCAGCGCTGTGGAGACGCTTCCGCTCGCCAAGACGCCGGAGGCGCAGGCGCGCCTTTCCGAGATCATCAAGCACGACATCAGGCGGCTCGACCGTCTGATCAGCGACATCTCCGATGCCTCGCGCCTCGACGCCGAACTGTCGCGCCAGGACGCCACCCCCCTCGATCTCCGCCAACTCCTCACCACCGTGGTCGACATGGTGCGCACCGGCGGCGCCGCCGAGGGCATTAACCTCAAGCTCGAGTTCGCCGGCGCCGACCCCCGCGCCTACTTCGTCTGCGGCCACGACAGCCGCCTGGGACAGGTGTTCAACAACCTGATCGACAACGCCCGCTCCTTCTGCTGCAAGGGTGGCACCGTCCGCGTCGCCGCGCGGCCGAAAGGCAACGTCGTCGAGGTGGTCATCGACGACGACGGCCCCGGCATCCGCCCCGACCAGTTCGAGCGCATCTTCGAGCGCTTCTACACCGATCGTGACGGCAATGATTCGTTCGGCCAGAATTCCGGTCTCGGTCTGTCGATTTCCAAGCAGATCGTCGAGGCCCATCACGGCCGCATTTGGGCGGAGAACCGCACGCGTCCGAACGAGGTCGAAGGCGGCACGCCCATCGTTCTCGGCGCCCGTTTCACGGTGCGCCTGCCGGCGGCATGAGTACGCCCGCCAATGTCCACGCCAGCGTTGCCCTGATCGGGGAGGGCGGTGTCCTCATTCGCGGCCCGTCGGGAAGCGGCAAGTCGTCGCTGCTGTTGTCGCTTCTCTGCGACCATGACGCCATGCTCGTCGCCGACGATCAGGTGCTGCTGAGCGCTGCCGACGGCCGGCTTGTCGCCACCGTTCCCGATGAGATCGCCGGCCTCATGGAGGTCCGCGGCCTCGGCATCGTCCGCCGGCCGCACGTGTCGCCCGTGGTCGTTGATCTGGTTGTCGATCTGGCCCCGCTCGATGCCTGCCCGCGTCTGCCGCTGAGCGACGCCGAGGCGACGGCGGTCCTCGCCGGCGTTACCCTGCCGCGGCTGTACGTGGCGATCGGCTCCGGCGACGGTGCCGTCCGCGTCAAGGCGGCCCTCGCCGAATTCAGGCGGCGGGACGCCGGCGTCGCCTGACCGTCGACGGCCGCTTCCCCTCTTGCGTTGCACAATCGATTGGTCAAGATGTGCGCCCTGTGTCGGCGTCGGTTGGCCGGCGCGCAAGGAGGTGACGGGAGCTTGTCGGGCGTATGATCGGTCTCGTCCTCGTCGCCCACGGCAGGCTCGCCGCCGAATTCCGCGCGGCCCTCGAGCACGTGGTGGGCCCCCAGTCCCAGATCGAAACCGTGTCCATCGGCCCCGACGATGATATCGAGCGCCGGCGTCAGGACATCGTCGATGCGGTCGCCCGGGTTGACGACGGCTCCGGCGTCGTCGTGCTCACCGACATGTTCGGCGGCACCCCTTCCAACCTCGCCATTTCGGTGATGGCGGCCGGCAAGGTCGAGGTCATCGCCGGCGTCAACCTGCCGATGCTGATCAAGCTCGCCAGCGTGCGCGGCGAGGGGCGGCTCTCCGACGTCGATCGGCGAAGCCCAGGAAGCCGGGCGCAAGTACATCAACGTGGCGAGCCAGGTGCTGACCGGCAAGTGATGGCCGCCGTCCCGCGCGTGCCGCTCGTCCGCGATCTCGTCATCGCCAACAAGCGCGGTCTGCACGCCCGCGCCGCCGCCCGCTTCGTCCAGTGCGCGGAGCGGTTCGACGCCACCGTCACCGTGTCGAAGGACCAGACCACCGTCGACGGCACCTCGATCATGGGCCTGATGATGCTGGCGGCCGTGCCGGGATCGGTGATCCGCGTGACCGCCGAGGGCACCGAGGCGGAGGCGGTCCTTACGGCGCTGGTCGACCTGGTGGCCGGCCGCTTCGGCGAGGACGAATAGGCGGTCGCATAAAGAAATCCTTATATCGTTATTGCCCCCCGTCCCGGTGGCGGCTATAAACGCGCCACCTAGGAAATCCTGCCATTTCAGCCAACCCGGAGGCCTTTTACCGATGCCGGAACTGCCCCAGTACGTCGTCAAGGACATCGCCCACGCCGATTTCGGCCGCAAGGAGATCGACATCGCCGAGACCGAGATGCCGGGGCTGATGGCCTGCCGGGAGGAGTTCGGTGCGGCGAAGCCGCTCGTCCGGCGCCCGCATCTCCGGCTCCCTCCACATGACCATCCAGACCGCGGTGCTGATCGAGACGCTGAAAGTGCTCGGCGCCGACGTGCGCTGGGCCTCGTGCAACATCTTCTCCACCCAGGATCACGCCGCCGCGGCCATCGCCGCCACCGGCACGCCGGTGTTCGCCGTCAAGGGCGAGTCGCTGGAGGAGTACTGGACCTATACGGACGCGATCTTCCAGTGGCCCGACGGGCAGCCGACCAACATGATCCTCGACGACGGTGGCGATGCGACCATGTACATCCTGCTCGGCGCCCGCGCCGAGGAGGGCGAGGACGTGCTCGTCCAAGCCGACCTCGGAGGAAGAGGAAGTCCTCTTCGCCCAGATCAGGACGCGCATGGCCGCCTCGCCCCGGCTGGTTCGTCAAGCAGCGCCACGCCATCCGCGGCGTCACCGAGGAGACCACCACCGGCGTCAACCGCCTCTACCAGCTGATGGAGAAGGGGCGGCTGCCGTTCCCGGCGATCAACGTCAACGACAGCGTCACCAAGTCGAAGTTCGACAACAAGTACGGCGTGCAAGGAATAGCCTGGTCGACGGCATCCGCCGCGGCACCGACGTGATGATGGCCGGCAAGGTGGCGGTGGTCTGCGGCTACGGCGACGTCGGCAAGGGCTCGGCGGCGAGCTTGCGCGGTGCCGGCGCCCGCGTCGTGGTGACCGAGATCGACCCGATCTGCGCCCTCCAGGCGGCAATGGACGGCTTCGCCGTCGCCACGCTCGAGGAAGCCGCGCCCACCGCCGACATCGTCATCACCGCGACCGGCAACAAGGACGTGGTCACCCTCGACCACATGCGCGCCATGAAGGACATGGTGATCCTCGGCAACATCGGTCACTTCGACAACGAGATCCAGGTCGCCAACCTCAAGAACTTCAAGTGGACCAACATCAAGCCGCAGGTCGACATGATCGAGTTTCCCGACGGCAAGCGGCTGATCCTGCTGTCCGAGGGGCGCCTGCTCAACCTCGGCAACGCCACCGGCCACCCGTCCTTCGTCATGTCGGCGAGCTTCTCCAACCAGGTGCTGGCCCAGATCGAGCTGTTCACCAAGGGGGACAAGTACGCCAACAAGGTCTACGTGCTGCCCAAGCACCTCGACGAGAAGGTGGCCCGCCTCCACCTCGCCAAGCTCGGCGTGCACCTCAGCGAATTGTCCCCCGACCAGGCGGAGTACATCGGCGTGAAGCCGCAGGGCCCCTTCAAGCCGGAGCACTACCGCTACTGAGCTTCGTCGACGGCTCGCGGGCGCTCGCTCTTCCTCTCCCGGAACGGGGATAACGGTGGGAAGCGGCGCCCGCGGCGTGCGCGGGAGCAACACGTTGGAAAAAAACGGCAACCGGCCCCGGTGCCGGCGGTTTCATCGCGATCTGGCGAGCTAAATTGAAGGTGATTCGCGAAGGGCGCGCGAGCGAGCCCGCGTTGACACGCGGTTGAAAGCCAAAGCCTTGAGTATCGGGACGCGGCGGAAGGGGGCCTCTGCATGCTTCGGCATGGCAGGAAGACCGCAGCGATTCTCCTGGCGCCGGGCGCCCTCTGGTGCGCCGGCATTCTTACCGCCTCCGCCGGGCACGCCCAGATCCGTTCCGGCCGCCGGAATGTTCAGCGACAACCTCGACCCCCGCCAGGTCGTTCTGATCGCGTCGCTGCTCGGCGCCGTCATCTTCTCGGTACTCAGCGCCATCGCCCTGATCCGCGCCCGCAACCGCGCCGAGGCGGAGAACGTGCGCCTGCGCGGCGAGGTCGGCGAACTGAAGGCCGCCGCCGATCGCGCCGAGGCGCTGGTGGACGAGGAGGAAGAGCGGCTGGTCGCCTGGAGCGGACCGGCCGATGTGCCGGTTGTCGCCGGCTCCCTGCCGTTGGCCGCCGGCGCCCCCGCCGACCACGCCGCCTTCCTCGACTTCCGCACCTGGCTCAAGCCCGATTCCGCCAGCCGGCTCGATTTCCTCATCAGCCGCCTGCGCAATCAGGGTGAACCGTTCATCCAGGTGGTGATGACCACCGTCGGCCGGCTGATCGAGGTGCGCGGCCGCACCGTCGGCGGTTCCGCGGTGGTGCGCTTTCGCGACTTGACCGGCGAACGCCTTGCCCGCGTGCGCATCGAGGCGCGCCACGACATGCTCGCCGCCGAGGTCGAGACCATGCGGTCGATGCTGTCCATGACGCCGATGCCGATCTGGCTGCGCGACGACAGCGGCGCGCTGGTCTGGGTCAACAACGCGTACGCCGCCGCCGTCGAGGCCCGCGATGCCGACGATGCGGTTGCCCGCCGGCCTCGAACTGCTCGACACCGCCGGCCGCAAGATCATCGCCGCCGCCCACGCCGCCGGTCCGGTGTTCACCAAACGCTTGCCGGCCATCGTCGCCGGCTCGCGGCGCATCTTCGACGTCGCCGACGTCGCCTCGGAGGACGGCAGCGCCGGCATCGGCATCGACGTCACCGAGATCGAGGCGGCCCATGCGGCGCTCCGCCGCGAGGTCGAGTTCAACGCCCGCACCCTCGACCAGCTGCAGACCGCCGTCGCCATCTTCGGCCCCGATCGCCGTCTCAAGTCTTACAACGCCGCCTACCGCGCCCTGTTCGACCTCGACGCCGCCTTCCTCGATTCCGCCCCCGACGAAGGGGCCGTGCTCGATCGCCTGAGGTCCGGCGGCAAGCTGCCCGAGCAGGCGGATTTTCGCAGCTGGCGCACGGAACTCATGTCCGCCTATCGCTCGGTCGAGGCGCGCGAATTCTGGTGGCACCTGCCCGACGGGCAGACGCTGCGCGTCATCGCCAATCCCCATCCCCAGGGCGGCATGACCTGGGTCTACGAGAACGTCACCGAGCGCCTCGGCCTGGAAAGCCGCTACAACGCGCTGGTCAGCGTCCAGGGCGCCACCCTCGACCACCTCAGCGAAGGCGTCGCGGTGTTCGGCTCCGACGGCCGCCTGCGCCTGCACAACCCGTCGTTCGCCGCCATCTGGTCGCTGGACGAGGACCTGCTCGATCAGCGTCCCCACATCACTGAGATCGTCGAGGCCTGCCGCCGCCCCAACGACGACGAGGCCGTCTGGCAGCGCCTCACCACGTCCGTCGCCGGCGTCGACGAGAACCGCGGTTCCGATCGCCGGCCGCACCGAGCGCCCCGACGGCCGCGTCATCGACTACGCCACCGTGCCGCTGCCCGACGGCCAGAACATGGTCACCTTCGTCGATACCACCGACACCGTTCAGGTGGAGCGGGCGCTGGTGGAGCGCAACGAGGCGCTGGTCGCCGCCGACGCTCTCAAGAACGCCTTCATCCACCACGTCTCCTACGAACTGCGCTCGCCGCTCACCAACATCATCGGTTTCGCCCAGCTCCTCAGCGACGCCAACATCGGCCCGCTCAACGAGAAGCAACGCGAGTACACCGGCTACATCATGTCATCGAGCGCGGCGCTGCTCGCCATCGTCAACGACATCCTCGATCTCACCACCATCGACGCCGGCATCATGGAGCTCGAACTCGGCCAGGTCGACATCGTCTCCACCGTCGCCGCCGTCGTCGATGAACTGCACGACCGCCTGACCGAGGCCCGCATCCAGCTTGTCGTCAATCTCGACCCGGAGATCGGCGGCTTCGTCGCCGACCGCAACCGCGTCCGCCAGATCCTGTCCAATCTGCTCTCCAACGCCATCGCCTTCTCGCCCGAGGGCGGCCGCGTCGCCATCGGCGCGAAGAAGACCGAGGAGGCCGTCGAGTTCACCGTTTCCGACGAGGGCCCCGGCATCCCGGCCGACTTCATCGGCAGCGTCTTCGACCGCTTCGCCAGCATGCCGCGCGGCTCCGGCCGCGGCGGCGTCGGGCTGGGGCTCGCCATCGTCAAGAGCTTCGTCGATCTCCACGGCGGCGGCGTCACGATCGCCTCCGAGGAGGGCAGCGGCGCACGCGTCACCGTCCGGCTGCCGACCGCTCCGACGGCGGCCGCCGTCGCCGCCGAATAGGCCGGGCGTCCGCCCGGTGGGCCCATGGCCGACCCGTTCCTCGTCCTCAACCTGCCCAACGAAGCGGCGACCGCCGCCTTCGCCGAGGACGTCGGCGCCTGCCTCACCCGCGGCGACGCCGTGGCGCTGTCGGGCGGCCTCGGCGTCGGCAAGACCACGTTCGCACGCGCGCTCCTGCGTGCGCTCGCCGGCGATCCGTCGCTGGAGGTGCCGAGCCCGACCTTCACCCTGGTGCAGACCTACGCCTTCGACCGCTTCGCCGTTGCCCACGTCGACCTATACCGCCTGTCGGATCCGGCCGAGATCGAGGAGATCGGCCTCGCCGACGCCCTTGCCAACGGCGCCGTCCTGATCGAGTGGCCGGAGCGCGCCGCCGGCCGTCTTCCCTCCGGCTGCCTCGACATTTCGCTCGCCATCGCCGGCACCGGCCGCCGCGCCACCGTCACCGGGCCGGACGAGTGGCGCGCGCGCCTCGAGCGCAGCCGTGCCGTCCGCGCCTTCCTCGACCGGAGCGGCTACGCCGGCGCCACCCGCCGGCCCATTGCCGGCGACGCCTCCACCCGCCGTTACGAGCGCGTCCGCGCCGATACGAACCGCGCGGTGCTGATGGATTGGCCGCGGAGCGGGGCGGCCCCGGTCGGCGACCGCCGCTTCGCGTATCGCGCCCACGACGTTGGCGCCTTCGTCGCCGTCGACGAGGCCTTGCGGGGTGCGGGCCTCTCGGCACCGGCGATCTATGCCACCGACGTCGCCGACGGTTTCGCGCTGATGGAGGACTTCGGCACCGAAGGCATCGTCCGCGATGACGCGCCGCTCGCCGAGCGCTACCGGGCGGTGATCGAGGTGCTGGCCGCCATCCACGCCACGCCGCGCCCGGCCTCCGTTCCCGCCCCTGGCGGCGGCCTCCACCGGCTGCCGGCGCTCTCCGCCGAGGCGCTCACCCCGGAGATCGACCTCTTCGTCGACTGGTACGTGCCCCACGCCACCGGGGCCCCGCTTTCGGACGACGCGCTCGCCGATCTCGCCCGGCTATGGTCGCCCCTGTTCGACCGTCTGGCGGCCACCGAGCGGAGCTGGGTGCTCTTCGACGTTCAGTCGGCCAACCTCTTCTGGCTCGCCGACCGGCCGCGCCTGAAGCGCGTCGGCCTCATCGACGTTCAGGACATGTTCTTCGGCCCCGCCGCCTACGATGTCGCCTCGCTCTGCCAGGACGCCCGGGTAACCATACCGCCGGCTCTGGAGGAGGAACTCCGCGGTCACTATGTCGCGCTCCGCCGCGCCGCCGACCCCGGCTTCGACCCGCAGGCCTTCGCCGCCGCCTATGCCATCCTCGCCACCCTCAGGGCCTTGAAGAACCTTGGCGTCTTCGCCCGCCAGGCCGACCATCTCGGCCAATCCCGCTATCTGCGACATATCCCCCGCGTCCGCGAATATCTTGTCCGCAACTTCGCCCATCCGGTTCTCTCCGATCTCTCGGTCTGGTATGGGAGGCATCTGCCGTAGGTCTCCCTGGCCTTGAAAATGAACGCCGAGCCGTCCGCCAGCCGCGCCATAGAACGGATTGCCGACAGCCGGCGGCCGACTCGCGCCATGATCCTCGCTGCCGGTCTCGGCAAGCGCATGCGGCCGATCTCGGCGACGACGCCAAAGCCGCTGGTCGAGGTCGGCGGTCGCGCCCTCATCGACCGCGCCCTCGACCGGCTGGAGACGGCCGGCGTCACCAGCGTCGTCGTCAACGTCCACTACATGCCGGAGCTCATCCGCGTTCATGTCGAACGCCGCGGCAGTCCGCCGGTCACCTTCTCCGACGAGCGCGACCGCCTGCTCGACACCGGCGGTGGCGTCGCCAAGGCGCTGCCGCATCTCGGCGACCAGCCGTTCTACCTGCTCAATTCCAATTCGTTCTGGATCGAGGGGCCGCGCCCGAACCTCGCGTGGCTTGCCGCCGGCTGGCGCGGCGATTCCATGGATGCGCTGCTGCTGGTCGCCTCGACCGTGCGCTCGATCGGCTACAACGGTCGCGGCGACTTCCGCATGGGCCCCGACGGGCGTTTGGTTCGCCGGCCGGAGCGCGAGGTGGCGCCGTTCGTTTACGCCGGTGCCGCGATCCTGCATCCGCGCCTGTTCGCCGACTGCCCCAAGGGGCCATTTTCCCTGAACCTTCTGTTCGACCGCGCGATCGAGAACGGGCGCCTCTACGGTGTGCGCATGGACGGCCTGTGGATCCACGTCGGCACGCCGCAGGCGGTCGGTGAGGCAGAGCTTTCGATCGCCGACAGCGCCGCCTGACGGCGATGGCCGAACGAAGGCCGCGTCCCCGCGTCTTCACGATCCCTTCCGGCGCGCCCTTCCTCGCCACGCTGGCCGGCGCGCTGCTCTCCGGCGAACTGGTTCCCCTCGATACGGACGATCCGCTGGCGCTCGCCGGCCTCACCGTGCTCCTGCCCACCCGGCGCGCGGTGCGCGCCTTCCGCGAGGCGATGATCGCGCGCCTCGGCGGCGTCGCGGCGATCCTCCCCATCATCCGTCCCATCGGCGACGTCGACGAGGAAGACCATCTCCTCAACGCCGCGGTGGAGCCGACCGCCGACCGGCTGGCGTTGCCGCCGACAATCTCCCGCCTCAACCGCCGCCTGGCGCTGACCGGCCTGACGCTTGACTGGGCCCGCACCGTCCGCCGCGACATGCTCACCCTGGCGCCCGGCGAGGCGCTCGCCATCCCTGCTTCGGCCGCCGACGCCGCCCGCCTCGCCGGCAACCTCGCCCGCCTCCTCGACGACATGGAGACCGCCGGCGTCCCGTGGGACGCGCTCCAGCGCCTGGTGCCGGAGGACCACGCCCGCTATTTCCAGGTCACCCTCGACTTCCTCAGGATCGTCGCCGAGCGCTGGCCGGCGCATCTGGAGAAGATCGGCCGGGCCGACCCCGCCGCCCGCCGCGACACGCTGATCCGCGCTGCCGCCGGGCGCCTCGCCCGCCAGGGCTCGCCCGCGCCGATCGTCGCGGCCGGGTCGACCGGCTCGATCCCCGCCACCGCCGAATTGCTGAAAGCGATCGCCACGCTCGCGAACGGCGCCGTCGTCCTCCCCGGTCTCGACCAGGGGCTGGACGAGGCCGGCTGGGCCGCGATCGACGGCAGCGGGAAGGAGACGGCCGCCCACGGTCATCCCCAGTACGGCATGAAGCAGCTCATCGCCGCCATCGGCATCGTCTCGCGACGAAGTGGAGCCGCTCGCCGCCGATCCCGCCGCCGCCCGTGGTCGTTTTGTCTCCGAGGCGATGCGGCCGGCCGAGACCGTCGACGCCTGGGCCGATCAGACAATGCCGGCGGCCGACGCGCTCGCCGGCATCGACCTCATCGTCGCCCGCAACGAGCAGGAGGAGGCGACCGCCATCGCGCTGGCGATCCGTGAGGCGGTGGAGAACCCCGACACGACCGTTGCACTGGTGACGCCCGACCGCGCCATCGCCCGCCGCGTCGCCGTCGAGCTTGCCCGCTGGAAACTCGCCGTCGACAATTCCGCCGGCGCGCCGCTCTCGGGCGAGCCGGCCGGGGTGTTCGCCCGCCTGCTCGCCGAGGTCGCCGTGCCCAACGCCGACCCGGTCGGGCTGCTGGCGCTCCTCAAGCATCCCCACGCCGCTTTCGGCATGGAACGCGCGCTCTGCCGGCGTGCGGCGCGCCTGCTGGAGGTCGCTCTCTTTCGCGGCCATCGCCTCACCGGCGGGGTCGTCGGCCTGACGGCGGCCCTGGAAAAAGCGCGAGCAGCGTTGGCCGCCGATGCGCACGTGCCCATGGCGCGCCGCCGCCTCACCCCCGACGACTGGCAACTGGCGGAGCGGCTCGCCGAACGCCTCGCCGCCGCCCTCGGTCCGGTCGAGGCGGCCTTCGCGGCCAAGGGGCCGATTTCCGTGTCGGCCGCGACCGACCTGTTGCTTACCGCGCTCGCCGCCGCTGCCTCCGACGAAGCCGGAGCCGACGGCGCGCTCTGGCAGGGGGCCGACGGCAAGGCGCTCGCCGAGCTGCTGACGGGCCTCATCGACGAGCCCGAGGGCAGGGAACTCGCCATCGCGCCGTCCGAGTATCCGTTCTTTCTGACCGCCCTCCTGGAGGATGCCGCTGTCCAGCGCCCGTTGGGCGCCGACCCGCGCATCCACATCTGGGGAACGCTCGAGGCCCGGCTGCAGTCGGTCGACCTCCTCATCCTCGGCGGACTCGACGAAGGCGTGTGGCCGGCCGCCACCCGCACCGACCCCTGGCTGTCGCGTGCCATGCGCGCCGGCATCGGCCTGCCGCCGCCCGAGCGGCGCCTTGGCCTCTCCGCCCACGATTTCGCCGAAGCGATGGCGGCGCCGCGGGTGATCGTCACCCGCGCCGAGAAGCGCGAAGGCACGCCGACCGTCGAATCGCGCTGGCTGCAGCGGCTGCGCGCGCTCGCCGGAGATGACGCGGCGAACGCGATGATCGACCGCGGCGGCATGTACGTCGCGCTCGCCCGCGACATCGACTGGGTGAAGTCCGGCGATGTGCGGCCGGTGAAGGCCCCCGCGCCACGCCCGCCGCTCGCCGCCCGCCCGCCCCGACTGCCGGTGACCGACATCGAGCTCCTGATCCGCGATCCTTACGCGATCTACGCCAAGCGCGTGCTGAAGCTCGAGCAGCTCGATCCCGTGGGCAAGGCGCCCGACTACGCGCTGCGCGGCTCGCTCATCCACGACGCGCTCGCCGCCTTCACCAAGGCGTGGAGTGGCCCCTACGACGCTTCCGCCGAGGCCGCGCTGATCGCGGTGGGGCGCGACGCGCTGGCGGAGATCGCCGACTTCCCCGATTTCCACGCCATCTGGTCGTTCCGCTTCGCGCAACATGGCGCGCTGGCTGGTCGGATGGGAGGCGGCCCGCGACGCCGCCATTGCGGAGCGCCGCGCCGAGGTCGAGGGCAGCCTCGACGTGCCGCTCGGGGAGGGGACATTCACCCTTTACGGCCGCGCCGACCGCATCGACGTGCGCACCGACGGCAGCCTCGACATTCTCGACTACAAGACCGGCACGCCGCCATCGGCGACGCAGGTCGCCGTCGGCTTCGCGCCGCAGCTTGGGCTGGAGGCGGCGATGGCCGTGCAAGGCGCCTTCGACCCCGCGCTCGCCGGCCATCGCGTCGAGACGCTCGCCTGGATCGCCCTCGGCAAGATCGGACGCGAGGAACCCGTCAAGTCGGCGGTCGAACGGGGGTGGACGACGGAACGGGTCGAGCAGGAGGTGTTCGCCCAGTTCAACGCGCTGATCACCGCGTTCAACGATCCTGACCGGCCGTATGTCTCGCGGGCTCGGCCGATGTTCGAAACCCGCTACGAGAGCCCCTACGACCACCTCGCCCGCGTGCGCGAATGGGGCCTGGTCGAAAGCGAGGAGGAGCTGGAATGGGCCGGCCTGCGTCCGCCGAAGTAGAGGTTGACGCCGCCACGCGGTCGGCGCAGGACGCGGCCTCCGACCCGTCCGCCTCGGCGTGGGTTTCGGCCAACGCCGGCGCCGGCAAGACGTTCGTGCTCGCCCGCCGCGTCGTCCGCCTGCTGCTCGCCGGCACCGACCCCGGCCGCATCCTCTGCCTCACCTTCACCCGCGCTGCCGCCGCCCAGATGGCTACCCGCGTGTTCGACACCCTGCGCGCCTGGGCGACCCTTCCCGACCGCGCCCTCGGCAAGGAGCTTGCGGGCCTTCTCGGCCGGCCAGTCGACGCCGCCGAACGCGCCCGCGCCCGCCGCCTGTTCGCCAAGGCCCTCGACACCCCCGGCGGCCTCAAGATCCAGACCATCCACGCTTTCTGCGAGCGCCTGCTGCAGCAATTCCCCTTCGAGGCCAACGTCCCCGGCCACTTCGAGGTGCTCGAACAGCGCGATGTCGACGCGTTCACCGACGCTGCCCGGCGAAGCGCGCTCGCCGAGGCGGCGGCTGACCGCGACGGCCCCCTCGGCCGTGCGCTCGAAACGGTGCTTTCCTACGCCACCGACTTCGCCCACGAACTGGCGCTTACCGATCTCATCCGGCAGCGCGATCGCCTGAGGACCTGGATCCACGCTTACGACACGCTCGACGCGGCGCTCGCCGATCTGCGCGATCGGCTCGGCGTTGGCTCCGGCGAAACGGCGGATACGGCGCGCAAGGCGGTGCTTGACGAATGCGCCCTCGACGCCGCCGACATCGCGCGCTTGGTGGGGCTCCTTCGCGAGGGATCGAAGAACGACCGGGAGGCCGCCGCGCGGCTGGCGCCGTTCTCGACGCCGCCGACGACAACGCGCGCATCGATGCCTGGCTCGACTTCTGCACGCAAGAGCACGGCGAGCTTCGCGTCGCCTCGAGCCTGGTAACGAAGAAGGTCAAGGATCGCTGGCCCGGCCTCGCCGAGACGCTGGAGGCGGAGATCGCCCGGCTCGAGGTCGTCTTCGATCATCTCGCCGCGGTCGAGTGCTACGTCACCACCGCCGCCCTCGTCCGTCTCGCCGACGCCGCGATCGGCACCTACGAGCGGATGAAGAGCGCCCGCGGCGCCCTCGACTTCGACGACCTGATCGTCAAGACGGCCTTGCTCCTGTCGCGCTCCGAGGCCGCCGCCTGGGTGCACTACAAGCTCGACGGCGGCATCGATCACGTGCTGGTCGACGAGGCGCAGGACACGAGCCCCCGCCAGTGGCACGTGATCCGTTCGCTGGTCGAGGATTTCTTCGCCGGCGAGGGCGCCAGCACCGCCACGCGCACCCTCTTCGCCGTCGGCGACCAGAAGCAGTCGATCTTTTCGTTCCAGGGCGCCGCGCCGGCCTGGTTCACCGCCATGCAGCGCCATCTCGGGCAGCGCGCCGGCGAGGCCGGTCTCGTCTGGCGCGACCCCAGTTTGCACCTGTCGTTCCGCTCGGTGCCGACCGTGCTGGCCGCCGTCGATCGGGTCTTCGCCGACGAGCGCCTGTACCAGTCGCTGTCGGCGGAGGGAGTGGCGCCGACCCATTCCGCCGCGCGTCACAGGGATCCCGGCCGCGTCGTCATCTGGCCGATGATCGAGCCGCCGGAAAAGATCGACCCGCCCGATTGGACCACGCCGCTCGATCACCTCGGCGAGGCGAGTCCGGAGGTCCGGCTCGCCCGGCGCATTGCCACCACCATCGACCGCTGGGTCAGCACCGGCGAGAAGCTGGATACGGGCAAGCCCATCCGCCCGGGCAGTGTTCTGATCCTGTCGCGCATCCGCGGCGCCCAGACCGACGCCATCAACCGCGCGCTCAAATCGCGCGGCGTGCCGATCGCCGGCGCCGACCGGCTGACGCTCACCGACCACATCGCGGTCAAGGACCTGATGGCCCTCGGCCGCGTCGTCCTGCTGCCGGAGGACGACCTGTCGCTGGCGGCGCTGCTCAAGAGCCCGCTGATCGGGCTGGACGAAGACACGCTGTTCGCGCTCGCCCACGGCCGACGGGGCGCGCTTTGGGACGAGCTGGCGCGCGCCGCGGTCGACGCTCCGGGTCCCTGCCGCGAGGCGATGGCGCAACTCGCCGAGTGGCGCCGCCGGGCCGATTACGCCGGCCCCCACGCCTTCTTCGCCCGCGTCCTCGGACCGGAGCGGGGGCGGCTGAAAGTCATGGGCCGTCTGGGCGCCGAAGCCGAGGACGTTCTCGACGAGTTCCTCGCCCAGGCGCTCGCCTTCGAGAAGGCGCACGTTCCTTCGCTCGAAGGCTTCCTCGCCTGGCTCGAAACCTCCGCCACCGAAATTCGCCGCGACACCGACGCGGTCCGCGACGAGGTGCGGGTGATGACGGTCCACGGCGCCAAGGGCCTCGAGGCCGACATCGTCTTCCTCGTCGATGGCGGCATGGCCCCGGTTCATCCGAGCCACGACCCCAGCATCGTTGCTCTCGACGACGACCGCGGTGGCGACGCGGCGCCGCTGGTCTGGCGGCGATCCAAGGACATGCCGGCGGTGGTGAAGGCGCGGATCGACGCGCTGCGCGATGCCTCCTACGAGGAATACCTGCGCCTCCTCTACGTCGCCATGACGCGCGCCCGCGACCGCCTTTACATCTGCGGCACGCGCAAGAAAATAACGACGAAACGAGCGGGCTGGCACGACCTGGTGACGGCGGCGCTCGGCGATGAGTGCGTGCGCAGCGAGGCCGAGAACGGCGACGTCTCGCTCGAGTGGCGCCCGCCATCGCTGCCGCCGGCTCCGCCACGCCCGCCGCAACCGGACCTGCCCCTCGGCCCCCATCGGCCGGCCTGGCTCTCCGCCCCCGCACCGGCCCCGCCACCCGTGCCGCGACGGCTGACGCCGTCGTCGGCGCTGGCGGGAGAAAGCGACCCGGAGGATGTCCCGGCGATCGTCGCCGGCCGGCTTGCGGCCGGTCCCGCGCTCGTCCGCGGCCGCCTCATCCATCGTCTGTTGCAATCGCTGCCCGATATCGCGCCCGCCGATCGCGGTGCGGCGGCCGACCGCTACCTCGCCGCCGTTGCCGGCGACCAAGGCGAGGCCGATCGGGCCGCTCTCGTCGACGAGGTGCTTGCCATCCTTGGCCATGCCGATTTCGCGCCCGTCTTCGCGCCCGGCAGCCGCGCCGAGGTCGACATTGCCGGCCGCCTCGCCGAAGCGGTCATCTCCGGCCGCATCGACCGCTTGGCCGTCACCGATGACCGGGTGCTGATCGTCGACTACAAGACCAACCGGCCGGCGCCCGACCGCCTTCAGGCGGTGCCGCCGGGATACATCGCCCAGCTCGCCCTCTACCGCACCGTGCTCCGCCGCCTCTATCCCGGCCGCGAGGTTGCCGCGGCGATCCTGTGGACCGACGTGCCGGCGCTGATGGCGATTCCCGCCGAGGCCCTCAATTCGGCCGAAGCAGCACTCATGGAAGCCTGAGCCGGCGCCATTTTCGGGGCCGAAACCGGCCCGTTCCTGCGGCTTTGGGCTGCCTTGACTTCGCCCGCCGACCACCTACCTTTCATGCGTCCTACCCAAGCCCCCCGAGGTGCGAAATGCCCGCCAAAGTGACCGACGCCAGTTTCGAAAAGGATGTGCTCGGCGCCACCGAACCCGTGGTCGTCGATTTCTGGGCCGAGTGGTGCGGGCCGTGCCGGATGATCGCGCCGGCGCTCGAGGAGATCGCCACCGAGATGGAGGGCAAGGTGAAGATCGCCAAGCTCAACGTCGATGAGAACCCCAACACCAGCATTCGCTACGGTGTTCGCTCGATCCCGACGCTGATCATGTTCAAGGGCGGCCAGCCGGTCTCCCAGCAGATCGGCGCCGCTCCGAAGGGCCGCCTGAGCGATTGGATCAAGCAGGCGATCTGACCTCGCCCGAACCGGATTTTGTTTTCGAACCGGGAGCGCTTCGCTCCCGGTTTTCGTTTGCGCCTAGCCCGGCGGCGTTCCGTTGGCCGCGAGCACGGCACCGGCGAGGTAGAGCGAGCCGGTGATCAGGATCCGCGGCGCCGCCGCGCCGTCATGCTCCGCCCTGATACGGTCGAGCGCGCTGGTGACGCCGTCCGTCGCCTCGGCAGTCAGGCCGGCGGTGACCGCCGCCGCGGCAAGTTCGCGCGGGTCGAGGCCGGCGTTGCTGCCCGGCACCGGCACGGTAAGCACCCGCCGCGCCAGACCGGCAAACGGGCGGAAGAACCCGATCGGGTCCTTGGTGTTGAGCATGCCGGCGATCAACACCAGCGTACTGGGCACCCGTTCCTCGAGGTCGGCCATGGCCTCGGCGATCGCCGCCCCCGCGCTGGGGTTATGGCCGCCGTCGAGCCACAGCTCCGACGCCGGCGGTGCCCGACCGATGAGCGCGCCCTCCGTCAGCCGCTGCAGCCGTCCCGGCCAGTCGACGGCGCCGAGCCCCGCCGCGATAGCCGTCCGCGGGACGCCGAGTTTCGCGCGCCGCAGCGCCGCGATCGCGGTCCCCGCGTTGGTGAACTGATGGCGCCCGACCAGCCGCGGCGCTGGCAGATCGAGAAGGCCATCCTCGTCCTGGAAGACCAGCCCGCCGTGCTCGCCGTGCGCGATCCACTCGCGGTTGCCGGCGAATTCCGGCGCGCCCAGGCGGGCCGCCTCGGCCTCGATAACGTCGGCCACGACCGGCTGCTGCGGCGCCACCACGACCGGACGGCCGCGCTTGATGATGCCGGCTTTTTCGCCGGCGATCTGGGCGAGCGAAGAGCCCAGGAATTTTTCGTGGTCGAAGGCCACCGGCGTGATCACCGCCATGACCGGGTCATCGATGATGTTGGTGGCGTCGCAGCGGCCGCCTAGGCCGACCTCGAGCAGGGTGAAATCGGCCGGATGCTCCGCGAACAGGCGGAAGGCGGCGGCGGTCGTGATCTCGAACTGCGGCACCGGCTCGTCGCCGTTCGCCCGCTCCACGGCGAGGAACGCATCGACCAGTGCGTCTTCCTCGACGAAGCGTCCGCCGCCGGGGCGGCCGATGCGCATGCGCTCGTGGAACCGCACCAGGTGTGGCGAGGTATAGACGTGCACCGACTTGCCGGCCGCCTCCAGCATCGCCCGCATGAAGGCGACGGTGGACCCCTTGCCATTGGTGCCGGCGACATGAATGACCGGCGGCATGCGCCGCTCCGGATGGCCGAGCTTGGCCATGAGGCGGGTCATGCGGTCGAGCGAAAGGTCGATCTCCCTCGGATAGAGGGTCCGGAATCGCTCAAGGATGGCGGTCGAACGGTCCATGGCTGTCGGCGTCTTGGGAAAAGGGGGCTATTCGGCGGCCGCCGGCAGCGGCTCGGGCACGGCCTCCGCCGGAAGCGTTTGCGCACCGAGCAGCCGGCAGAGCCGCGCGATCGTCTCGCGCAGCTTGTGGCGGTGGACGACCATGTCGACCATGCCGTGCTCGACCAGGTATTCGGCACGCTGGAACCCGGCCGGCAGCTTCTCGCGGATCGTCTGCTCGATCACCCGCGGCCCGGCGAAGCCGATGAGCGCGCCGGGTTCGGCGATGTGGATGTCACCGAGCATGGCGTAGGACGCGGTCACGCCGCCGGTGGTCGGGTTGGTAAGCACGACGATGTAAGGCAGGTTGGCGTCGCGCAGCGTCTCCACCGCCGCGGTGGTGCGCGGCAACTGCATCAGCGCCAGCACGCCCTCCTGCATGCGGGCACCGCCGGAAGCGGCGAACATGACGAACGGACGCTTGCGCGTCGCCGCTTCCAGCATGCCGGTGACGATTGCCTCGCCCGCCGCCATGCCGAGCGAGCCGCCCATGAAGGCGAAGTCCTGGACGGCGGTGACGACCGGCACGTTCTCCACCGCGCCGGCCGCGACCAGCACCGCGTCGCTCATGCCCGTCTTGGCGCGCGCATCGCGCACGCGGTCGGTGTAACGGCGCTCGTCGCGGAACTTGAGCGGATCGACCGGCACGTCGGGCAGCGCGATCGTCTCGTATTCCTTGCCGTCGAAGAAATGATCGAGCCGCTGCTTGGCGGTCATCCGCATGTGGTAGCCCGAGCCCGGGATCACGAACTGGTTCAGCTCGAGATCGCGGTGGAAGACCATCTCGCCGGTCTCGGGACACTTGATCCACAGGTTCTGCGGCACCTCCCGCTTGGCGAGGAGGTTCTGAAATCTTCGGACGGACGACGTTGCTGATCCAGCTCACGGCAACCCTTCCCTGACGTTTATTCGGCCGCAACCCTGCGCGCGGCGCGCACACCGGTGGCGAGCTGGGCGACGAGACCGGTAACCGCGCCGACCGTGGCACCGGTCGCGCGGCCTGCGGCGTCGAGCGAATCCCTGACCGCGTTCACCAGCGCTGATCCGACCACAACGCCGTCGGCGGCGCGGCCGATACCCTCCGCCTGGGCCGCCGTCTTGACACCAAAGCCGACCGCCACCGGCAATATGGTGTGTTTTTTGATCCGTTCCACCGCCTGCGCCACCCTGCCGATGTCCGGCGAAGCCGTGCCTGTGATGCCGAGGATGGAAACGTAGTAGACGAACCCGGAGGTGTTGGCGAGCACCGCCGGCAGCCGCTTGTCGTCGGTGGTCGGCGTCGCCAGCCGGATGAAGCTGATGCCGTGGGCGAGCGCCGGCAGGCAGAGCTCGTCGTCGGCTTCCGGCGGCAGGTCGACCACGATCAGCCCGTCGACGCCGGCGGCCTTCGCGTCGGCGAGGAAGCGCTCGTTGCCGTAGGAATAGATCGGGTTGTAGTAGCCCATCAGGACAATCGGCGTTTCTCCGTCGCCCTCGCGGAAGCGCCGCACCATGGCGAGTGTCTTCGCCATCGTCTGCCCGGCCTTGAGCGCGCGCTGGGATGAGAGCTGGATCGGTGGCCCTTCCGCCATCGGGTCGGAGAACGGCATGCCCAACTCGATCACATCGGCACCGGCCGATGGCAGCCGCTTCAGAATTTCAAGGCTGGTTTCCATGTCCGGGTCGCCGGCGGTGACGAACGTCACCAACGCCGGCCGGCTTTCGGCCTTGAGCTTCGCGAAGCGGGTGTCGATGCGCGCGGCTTTGGTCATGTCATTCAATGTGCTCGCGCATCTCGACCGTGACGGCAAATGCGTAGAAGCCATGCTCTCCGATCGCCGCTCTGGCGGCGATCGGATCGAAAGCAATGCGGTCCTTGCCGTCGTCGGGGATGCGGGCGAAGGCGTCAAGGTTCGCGCTTTCGCGGACGCCGCACGCATTTGCTGCGTTATCGTCGGACAGAATCGCGACGTAGTGCGTCCGGTTGTGCCTCGAGCGAAAGATTTCGAACTCGCCCATCGCTCGCCCTCAGATGTCCATGCCGAGGTGCTGGGCGACGGTGAACACGTCCTTGTCGCCGCGGCCGGAGAGATTGACGACGATGATCTGGTCCTTGCCCATCGTCGGCGCGAGCTTCGTCACGTACGCGAGCGCATGCGCCGACTCGAGCGCCGGGATGATCCCCTCGATCTTGGTCAGCAGCTGGAACGCCTCGAGCGCTTCCTTGTCGGTCGCCGGCACATAGCTGACGCGGCCGGTGTCCTTCAGCCACGAGTGCTCCGGCCCGACACCCGGATAGTCGAGCCCGGCCGAAATCGAGTGGCCTTCCAGAATCTGGCCGTCGTCGTCCTGGAGCAGGTACGTGCGGTTGCCGTGCAGCACCCCCGGGCGGCCGCCGCTCATCGAGGCTGCGTGGCCGTTCGCAACCTCGAGGCCGTGGCCGGCGGCCTCGACGCCGTAGATCGCCACCTGCCGGTCGTCGAGGAACGGGTGGAAGAGACCGATGGCGTTGGAGCCGCCGCCGATGCACGCCACGATCGCGTCCGGCAGGCGGCCTTCCATCTCCATCATCTGCTCGCGCGTCTCGGTGCCGATCACCGACTGGAAATCGCGCACCAGCTCGGGGTAGGGGTGCGGACCGGCGGCGGTGCCAATCAGGTAGTAGGTGGTCTCGACGTTGGTCACCCAGTCGCGCAAGGCCTCGTTCATGGCGTCCTTGAGCGTGCCGTTGCCGGCCGTTACCGGATGAACCTCGGCGCCCAGCATCCGCATGCGGAACACGTTGGGCTTCTGCCGCTCGATGTCGGTCGAGCCCATGTAGACCACGCACGGCAGGCCGAAGCGCGCCGACACCGTCGCCGCGGCGACGCCGTGCTGGCCGGCGCCGGTCTCCGCGATGATGCGGGTCTTGCCCATGCGGCGGGCGAGCAGGATCTGGCCGAGGCAGTTGTTGATCTTGTGGGAGCCGGTGTGGTTCAGCTCCTCGCGCTTCAGGTAGACCCTGGCGCCGCCGAGATGTTCCGTCAGCCGCTCGGCGAAATAGAGCGGGCTCGGCCGGCCGGCGTAGTGGGTGTTGAGGTCGGTAAGCTCGGCCTTGAACGCGGGGTCTTTCCTGGCAGCGTCGTAGGCCTGTTCCAGCTCCAGGATCAGCGGCATCAGCGTTTCGGCAACGAAACGACCGCCGTAGATGCCGAAGTAACCGCGTTCGTCCGGCCCGGCGCGGAACGTGTTGGGCTGCGCCGTCATGACGCCACCCCCTGCATCACCCGGCCCCGCGCGTTGTCGACGAAAGCGCGAATGAGGTTCGGCTCCTTGCGGCCGGGAGCGCTTTCCACCCCCGACGAAACGTCGACCCCCGGCGCACCGGTGACGGCAAGCGCCTCGGCGACATTGCCCGGCGTCAGTCCGCCGGAGAGCATCCAGGGAATATCAGGGTCGAAGCCGGCCAGCAGCCGCCAGTCGAAGGGAACGCCGAGGCCGCCGGGGCGGGTGGCGCTCGCCGGAGCCTTGCCGTCGAGCAGCAGACGGTCGGCGACCTTCATGTAGTCGGCCGCGGCGCCGAGATCGGCAGCCGTCGCCACCGGCAGCGCTTTGATCGCCTGCCGGCCGGTTGCCGCCCGCACCGCAGCCAGATGGTCGGGGTTTTCGCTCCCGTGGAACTGCAGCCAGTCAGGCCGAACCACATCCACCAGTTCCCTCAGTTCGCCGTCGTCCATGTCCACCGTCAACGCCACCGTCTCGGCGCGGCCGGCGACGCGCCGCACCAGTTCAGCGCCGCGGGCCGGTGTCAGGTTGCGCGGGCTGCGGGCGAAAAACACGAACCCGACCATGTCGGCGCCGGCGGCGAGCGCCGCGTCCAGCGTCTCCTCGCTCGACAGGCCGCAAATCTTGACGATCAGGCTCATGAGCGAGGATTTCGCATGAAACGCGGGGAGAGTCCAAGGCGGTGGACGCCGGCCGGCGGCAACAATTTGGCCGGGGCAAATTGAATTAATGATTTCAGAGACTTAACAACTGCATCAGGCCGCGTCACGGTCGCTACCCGGCGCCGGAATCGCCGGTGGGGCGGCCGCGGCGCGCTGGCGCAGACGGTCGACCTCGTTGCGCAGCTGCTGGGCGTTGGCTCGCTCGCTCCGCGCCGCCTGGCGCCACTTGTGCTGCCGCGCCCAGGTCGCTACGCCGCCGACGAGCACGCCGAGCGCCACCGCCGCAAACAGGAACACGAACATCGGCGCTGTCAGCGACCAGCGCGGCGATGCCGCGCCGATTGGATCGAGCGAGAAGGTGACGGCCTCGCGATTGGCGACCGACAGCGCGATCGCCACGGCGGCAAGCGGCACAAGAATGACGTACTTCAGGAACCGTCGCATCGCAGTCCTGCACGCGAGCCGCGTGACCGGCGCCACGCCATCACGTGTTGAGGCGCTCGCGCATCTCCTTGCCGGTCTTGAAGAATGGCACGTACTTCTCCGTCACCGACACCTTGGTTCCGGTGCGCGGGTTGCGCCCCATGCGCGCCGGCCGGTTCTTGACCGAGAAGGCACCGAAGCCGCGCAGCTCCACCCGGTCGCCGCGCGCCAGCGCTGCCGTGATCTCGTTGAGGATAGCGTTGACGATGTGCTCGACGTCGCGCTGGTAGAGATGTGGGTTCTGCTCGGAGATGCGTTGGACCAGTTCCGATTTGATCATGACGCGGCCCCCCTGGCGGGTCACTGGTCCCCGCGAAACGGAGCCTGCCAAACCGACAGAAGACCGTCAAGTCTCAGATTTTCCGGCAGAATTTGGTTGAGCCCGATACCACGCAGCAGTTCGGGGGGAACGCCGAGCGTCTGCGCGATCCACAGCGTCGCCGCGTTGGCGAATGACCATGGTGCGCTCTGGTCGGCCGGCCGCCAGTCCTTGACCGGCAGTGCCGTGTCGACCCCCTTGGTGCCGAGCCACGCCACCGCGGCTTCCTCGCCGCCGATCTCGTCGATCAGCTTGGCGTCGAGCGCCTGCCGCCCGGTGAAGATGCGTCCGTCGGCCAGCGCCAGTGCCTGATCGTGCGACAGCCCCCGCCGCTCGGCGACGATATCGACGAACCAGTTGAATGAATCCATGATGAGGCCCTGGATCACCGCCCGGGCTTCCTCGCTCGCCGGCTTGAACGGCGACGGTTCCGCCTTGAGCGGGCCGCTCTTGATCTCCTCGAGGTTGACGCCGACCTTGTCCATCAGGCCGCTGATCTCCGGCATTTCGAAGATCACGCCGATGGAGCCGGTGATCGAGGTGCGCCGCGCCACGATATGGTCGGTGGCGATCGCCGCCATATAGGCGGCGGAGGCGCCGACGGTTCCGACCGTCGCCACCGTCGGCTTCGCCGCCGCGAGCTTGCGCAGCGCCTCGTAAAGCTCTTCCCCGCCGGTGGTGGCGCCGCCGGTCGAATCGATGGCGACGATGACGCCCTTCACCGCGCTGGTCTTGGCCAGCGTGTCGAGAAGCTTCGTCTGGGCGCGGTCGCTGGAGATGAACCCCGTGACCGTCACCCGTGCGATCTGCGCAGCGGCGGTCACGGGAAACCGGTCACGGCCGCCGAGCGCGACGACGCCGGCGGCGATGGCGAAGAACAGGACAATGAACGCCGCCACCCGCCAGAAGGAGAGTTTGCGGCGCAGCCGCCGCCGATCGGCGATCTGGTCGGCAGTCATCGACATGATCGGTTCCTCGTCGCGCGCCTGGCGGAGGGGTTAGCGCCTTCCAGCCGGGCGGGCAAGGGGCATGCGCGAATCGAAACGGCCCGCACGTTTGCGCGGGCCGTCATCGATGCTTTGCGTGCTCGCGCCGGCTTATTCTTCGTCGGCGTCCGTCTGCTTGCCGTCGTCCTCGCGCGCCTTCAGCGCCGCGCTCAGGATGTCGCCGAGCGAGGCGCCCGAATCGGTCGAGCCGTACTGGGCGACCGCCTCCTTCTCTTCGGCGATCTCCAGCGCCTTGATCGACAGCGTGATCTTGCGGCTCTTCTTGTCGAAGTTTGTGATCCGCGCGTCGACCTTCTCGCCCTTGGCGAAGCGCTCCGGTCGCTGCTCGGAGCGGTCGCGCGACAGGTCCGCGCGGCGGATGAAGGCGGTTAGGTCGGTGTCGGCGATCTTCACCTCGATGCCGCCGTCCTTGACGTCGATCACCTCGCAGGTGACCACCGCGCCCTTGCGCAATTCGCCGGCCTGGGCGAACGGATCGCCCGCCACCTGCTTGATGCCGAGCGAGATGCGCTCCTTCTCCACGTCGACGTCGAGCACCTGCGCGGTGACCATGTCGCCGCGATTGTAGTCCTCGATCGCCTGTTCGCCGGGGCGGTTCCAGTCGAGGTCGGACAGGTGGACCATGCCGTCAACGTCGCCGTCGAGGCCGACGAACAGGCCGAATTCCGTCTTGTTCTTGACCTCGCCCTCGATGGTCGAGCCGACCGGGTGCTGCTCCGCGAAGGTCTCCCACGGGTTGGCGAGGGTCTGCTTGAGACCGAGCGAGATACGGCGTTTGACCGGGTCGACCTCGAGGATCATCACCTCGACTTCCTGGCTGGTCGACACGATCTTGCCGGGGTGGACGTTTTTCTTGGTCCACGACATCTCGGAGACGTGGATCAGGCCCTCGATGCCGGGCTCCAGTTCCACGAAGGCGCCGTAGTCGGTGATGTTGGTGACGCGGCCCTTGAACTTGGCACTGACCGGGTACTTGGCCTCGATGCCTTCCCACGGGTCGGCCTCGAGCTGCTTCATGCCGAGCGAGATGCGGTGGGTCTCGTGATTGACCCGGATGATCTGCACCTTGACCGTCTGGCCGATCGACAGGACCTCGGACGGATGGTTGATGCGCCGCCAGGCGATGTCGGTGACGTGCAGCAGGCCGTCGATGCCGCCGAGGTCGACGAAAGCGCCATAGTCGGTGATGTTCTTGACGACGCCGTCGATGATCTGGCCTTCCTCCAGGCTCTGGACCAGTTCGGAGCGCTGCTCGGCCCGCGTCTCCTCAAGCACCGTGCGGCGCGAGACGACGATGTTGCCGCGCCGCTTGTCCATCTTGAGGATCTGGAAGGGCTGTGGCGTATGCATCAGCGGGGTGACGTCGCGCACCGGCCGGATATCGACCTGGCTGCGCGGCAGGAAGGCGACGGCACCGTCGAGATCGACGGTGAAACCGCCCTTGACCTGGTTGAATATCTGACCGGTGACCTTCTCGTTCTTCTTGAAGGACTCTTCCAGCCGCGTCCAGCTTTCCTCGCGGCGCGCCTTCTCGCGCGACAGGACCGCTTCGCCCAGCGCATTTTCGATCCGTTCGAGATAGACCTCGACCTCGTCGCCGACTTTGACTTCCGACGCCTTGCCGGCCAGTCCGAATTCCTTCAGCGGCAGGCGGCCTTCCGTCTTCAGGCCGACATCGATGACCGCGAGGTCCTTTTCGATGGCGACGACGGTTCCCTTGACGACGCTTCCTTCCACCAGTGCGTCCGCCTTGAAGGACTCATTGAGGAGGGCGGCGAAATCTTCCCGGCTCGGGCTCTCTACGGTCATTGACACTCCTGGTTCGCCGGGGGCGCTTGCCCGGCGGTTTGGGTTGAACGCGCCTGCTCTTCGGTCCGGCCCGGATGGGCGCCCGCCTGTTTCATGCGGTGCGGCGCTCCGAAACGAGAAGTCAGGCGAAGGCCGTTCCGGCCGCCGTGGCGGGGGTCACGACCTGCGAGCGAAGGCGGAAACGCAAAACGGCGGGCGATGCCCCGCGGCACCCCCGTCCGTCGTTTCCGTTCATGGCCCACCCGGCAACACTGCCGGCGGTCGCGCGGAACGGCGCTTATATAGCTTCCCCGGCCGCCATGGGCAAGCGGGGAGGCGCCGCTCATTTCTCGGTTTCGATCAGCCCCCGGACGAACAGCCGCTGCATGACCACGATCACCGCGATCGGCGGCAGGATGGCGAGCACGGTGGTGACCATCACCAGATTCCACGGCGTATCGGCGTCGGCGAACGAGATCATCTTCTTCAGCGCGATGATGATGGTCGTCATCTGGTTGTTGTTGGTGACCAGGAGCGGCCACAGGTACTGGGTCCACCCGTAGATGAACAGGATGACGAACAGCGCCGCAATGTTGGTCCGCGAGAGCGGCAGCAGGATGCTCCAGAAGAAGCGCATCGGGCCGGCGCCGTCGACCCGCGCCGCCTCCACCAGCTCGGCCGGCACCGTCATGAAGAACTGGCGGAACAGGAACGTCGCCGTCGCCGAGGCCATCAGCGGCAGCGTCAGCCCGGCGTAGGTGTCGATCAGGTGCAGGTCGACCATCACCCGGTAGGTCGGCACGATGCGGACCTCCACCGGCAGCATCAGCGTGATGAAGATCGCCCAGAAGAAGACCATCCGCAGCGGAAATCGGAAGAACACGATGGCGAAGGCGGACAGGATCGAGATGGCGATCTTGCCGGTGGCGATGGCGACAGCGACCACGGTGGTGTTGAACAGGAGCCGGCTGACGCTCACCCCGCCGATACGGTTGACCCCGCCGGTGAGCGCCTCGACGTAGTTGTCTACGAGGTGGGAGCCCGGCCACACGGGCAGGGGCGGCCTGAGAATCTCCGGCACCGATAGCGACGAGCCGACGAACGAATAGTAGATCGGGAACGCGACGATCAGGATACCGGCCACGAGGCAGGCATGCGCCACCAGGCGCACGACGCGGCTCTCGCCGATCATGATAGCCGTCCGCGTCGGCGCCGCGCCTCCTCGTTGCGCGCCTCACCCATAGTGCACCCGCCGCTCGACGAAGCGGAACTGGACGGCGGTAAGCCCGATGACGACGATCATCAGGATCACCGATTGCGCCGAAGACAGGCCGAGCTGCAGGTTGATGAAGCCGTCGTTGTAGACCTTGTAGACCAGTGTCTCGGTGGCCTTGCCCGGCCCGCCGCTGGTGACGGCGTGGATGATGCCGAAGGTATCGAAGAACGCGTAGACGATGTTGACGACGAGCAGGAAGAAGCTGGTCGGCGCGATCAGCGGAAAGATGATCGAGCCAAACCGGCGTACCGGGCCGGCCCCGTCGATCGCCGCCGCCTCGACCAGCGAGCGCGGGATCGCCTGCAGGCCGGCGACGAAGAAGAGGAAGTTGTAGCTGATCTGCTTCCACACCGCCGCCGCCACCACCAGCAGCATCGCGTCGGTGTCGTTGAGCAGCGGGTCCCACGTGATGCCTGCCCGGCGCAGCAGGACCGCGAACGACCCGATCGACGGGTTGAACAGGAACAGCCACAGCATGCCGGCGACGGCCGGCGCCACCGCATAGGGCCAGATCAGGAGCGTGCGGTAGAAGCCGCGACCTCTGACCACCTGGTCCGCCATCGCGGCCAGCAGGAGGCCGATTGCGAGGGCGGCGCCGGCGGTGGCGAACGAAAAGATCGCCGTCACGCGGATGGCGTTGAGGTAGGTCGGATCGTGCAGGACCGTGGTGAAGTTGGCGAGACCGACGAAGCGCGATCGGAGGCCGAAAGCGTCTTCACGCAGGGTCGATTGATAGACCGCCCGGCTCGCCGGCCAAAGGAAGAACACGACCGTGATCGCCATCTGCGGGGCGACCAGGAAATACGGCAGGATCTTGTTGGGGAAGATTGCGCGGTTCACGCCGGCCCCGCCAATTGGCACCGTCTGCCGAAGATCCGGCAGACGATGCCTTGCCGTGTGACGCGGAGCAAGTCCGCGACACGAGTGCCTGCTATTGCTTCAGCGCTTCCTGGATCGCCGCGTTGCCGCGCTTGACCGCGTTGTCGAGGGCGGTCTTGGCGTCCTCCTTGCCGGCCAGCATGGCCTCGAACTCCTCATTCTGGATGTCGCGCAGTTGCGGCAGGTTGATCGCGCGAACGCCCTTTGAGTTGTCGGTCGGCGGCTTGCCCATCATCTGCAGGATCGGCTGCTCGCGGCCGGGGTTCTGCTGGTAGAAGCCCGAGTCCTTCGTCGCCTGGTATGCGGCCAGGGTGACCGGCAGGTAGCCCGACTTCTGGTGCAGGTAGACCTGCACGTCGGTCCCCGACAGGAAGTTGAAGAACTGCGCGATGCCCTTGTATTCATCGTCGGTGTGGCCGCCCATGACCCAGAGGCTAGCGCCGCCGGGGATGGTGTTCTGCGGTGCTCCGGGCGCCGAAGGATCGTAGGGCAGGGCGCCGGTGCCGTAGTTCATCCCGGATTTGACGATGTCGCCGAGGCCGCCGGATGACTCGGTGAACAGCCCGCAGGTGCCCGCGAGGAAGATCTGCTTCGCTTCCGAGGTGCGGCCGCCGTATTTGAACACGCCGTCCTTGGCCAGGTCGGCGATATCCTGGAAGTGCTTGACGAACACCGGCGTATTGAACGTGAGCTGGATGTCGGTGCCCTCAAGCCCGTTCTGCTTGGTGGCGTATTGCAGGTTGTTCCACGCCGCGAAGTTCTCTGTGTGGATCCAGGTGAGCCAAGTGGAGGTGTAGCCGCACTCGGCCGCGCCGCTTGCCTTGATCTTGCGCGCGGCGTCGAACACCTCGGGCCACGTCTTCGGCGGATTGTTTACGTCGAGCCCGGCCTTGGTGAGGATATCCTTGTTGAAGTAGAGGATCGGCGACGACGAGTTGTACGGGAACGACAGCATGGTGCCGTCGGGCTTGGAGTAGTAGGCGACGATGCCCGGCAGGTACTGGCTCTTGTCGAACTTGTAGCCGCCCTTCTCCAGCACGTCGGCGACCGGAACGATGGCGCCCTCGGCGTTCATCATGACGCCGGTGCCGACGTCAAACACTTGCAGGATCGCCGGCGGCTGGTGCGCGCGGAACGCGGCGATGCCGGCCTGCAACGTCTCGTCGTAGCTGCCCTTGAACACCGGAACGATCTTGTAGTCGCTCTGGCTGTCGTTGAACTGCTTGGCGAGCGTCTCGACGACCTCGTTGTTGGCGCCCGTCATCGCGTGCCACCACTGGATTTCGGTGGCGGCGGTGGCCGTGCCCGCGTAGCCGGCTAACAAACCGGCTGCCAAAGCTGTCCTGAGCAAAATGCTTCTCATCACAGAGCCTCCCTTGAAGCTTGTCGCATCGCTGAACAGCGACGGCTCCGAGAATAGCATCAGGTTGGCGACGATGGGATGAACGATTGACGTCAGTCTTGTTGCACTGCACGCGTTCTTTCGACGATGGCGAGTGCAGCGCGGAATGCGCCTTCCGCATCGAGGTCGGTGGTGTCGAGCTCGTTCGCATCGACGGCCCTCGCCAGAGGCGCCGTCACGCGCCCGGCGTCGCGCCGATCGCGTTCGCGGATTTCGGAGAGGATGGTCGCGTAGTCGACGGCACGACCTTTCGCCAGCAGTTCATCGGTGCGCCGCCGCGCCCTCACCTCGGCGCTCGCCGTCACGTAGATCTTGACGTCGGCGTGCGGGCAGACCGCGGTACCGATGTCACGGCCGTCGAGCACGGCGCCGCCTGGCCGATCGGCGAAGTCGCGCTGGAAGGCGAGGAGCGCCGACCTGACCGACGGATGGACCGCGACGCGCGATGCGAGTTCGCCTGCCTCGTGGCCGCGCAGGTTGGGGTCGGCAAGCTCCGCCGGATCGATCGCGGCGGCGATCCTGCCCGCCGCTGCGCCGTCGTCGGGATCGAGGCCGCGTTCCGCCATCACGCGGCCGACCAGCCGGTAGAGCAGTCCGGTGTCGAGATAGGGGAGCCGGTAGTGCGCCGCGAGCTTCTGGGCGAGCGTTCCCTTGCCGGCCGCCGCCGGCCCGTCGATGGCGATGATCATGCCGGGCGGACGGTTGCGGCCGCGCCCGCCTCAGCCACCGGCGACGTCCTCGAAGACGGCGCCGAGCCCGGTCATCAGGTTGCGGAACTCCGGGAAGCTGGTGGCGATGGTGGCGGCATCGTCGACCGTAACCGGTTCGTTGGCCGCCATGCCGAGAACCAGGAAGCTCATGGCGATGCGATGGTCGAGCCCGGTCTTGACGGTGGCGCCGCCGGCGACCTTCGCCGCGCCGTGCACGAGGAGCGACTCCGGTCCTTCCTCGGTCTCGACGCCGTTCGCCTTGAGGCCGGCGGCGATCATGGCGATGCGGTCCGAATTCCTTCACCCGCAGTTCGCCCACCCCTTCCATCAGCGTGTCGCCCTCGGCGAAGGCGGCCGCCATCGCCAGCACCGGGTACTCGTCGATCATCGACGCGGCCCGGCCCGCCGGTACCGTCACCCCCTTCAGGCGGCTTGCCTTGACGCGGATGTCGGCGGCCTCCTCGCTTCCCGTCTTGCCGCGGCCGGTGATGGCGATGTCGGCGCCCATCTCCTGCAGCGTCTCGATGAGACCGGTGCGGGTCGGGTTCATGAGCACGTTCTCGATGGTGATGTCGGAACCCTCGACGATCAGCGCCGCCACCATGGCGAACGCGGCCGAACTCGGGTCGCCGGGAACCGCGATCACCTGCGGCTTGAGGTTGCGCCGTCCCTCGACGCGGATGGTGCGCACGCCGTCCTCGCCGGTTTCGATCTCGATCGTGGCGCCGAAGGCGGCGAGCATCCGCTCGGTGTGGTCGCGCGAGGGCACCGGCTCGATCACCGTGGTGACGCCGCCCGAATTGAGCGCCGCCAGCAGGATCGCCGACTTGACCTGCGCCGAGGCGACCGGCAGCCGGTACTCGATCGGCACCAGCATCTCCGGCCCGCGGATCGTCGCCGGCAGCCGCTCGTCCGATCGCGTCAGCGCCTGCACGCCCATGCGCCGGAGCGGCTCCAGCACCCGCCCCATCGGCCGGCGCACCAGCGAGGCGTCGCCGGTGAAGGTGGTGGTGAAGGCGTGGCCGCCGGCGATCCCGAGCGTCAGCCGCGCGCCGGTGCCGGAGTTGCCGAAGTCGACCACCTGCTCCGGCTCCATGAGGCCGCCGACGCCGAGGCCGGCGATCCGCCAGGCGCCGGGCCCGGTCTGGGTGACCGCCGCGCCAAAGGCGCCCATCGCCGCGGCGGTGGCGAGCACGTCCTCGCTTTCCAGGAGCCCCTCGATCGCCGTCTCGCCGACGGCGAGCGCGCCGAGCATCAGCGCCCGGTGCGAAATGGATTTGTCGCCGGGCGGCCGCATGGTCCCGGCGAGCGGTCCCGACCGTTTGGCGCGAAGCTGTGTCGCCGCGTCGGCTGCCATGTCTCCTGGGTAGCTCCGCTATACGTGACTCCGCCCGCGCGGTGCTGGGCAGGCGGCGCCTTTTCGGGCGCCGCCGCTGGCCGTTCCCCGCCGCCGGCGCCGAACCGATTAGCACAGCCGGCCGGACCCGTCATCCACGGCCGGCGCCGCACCCCGAAGAATGGTTTTGACAAGCATCCGGCGCTTGAACTATGGGAGCCGCCTGATCGCCGGATGAGGCAAGCACGTGACGAAAGCGGAACTCGGCGCCAAACGTACCTGTCCGAACTGCGGCGCCAAATATTACGATCTCAATCGCACACCGATCGTGTGCCCGCGCTGCGGCACCGTATTCGAGGCCGCGGCGGCCGTCCGGACGCGCCCGCCGGTCCCCGCCAAGGCCGCCCCCGTGGCGGAGGCCGAAGAGGCCGCCCCTGAGGCCGCCGAACTGGTGTCGCTGGAGGAGGCCGACGAGGAAGCCGCCGAAAGCGGCAAGGTCAAGGTCAAGGTTGCCGCCGAGGGCGAGGGTGACGACGACGACGACGAGATCGAGGAGGCGACGACGACACCTTCCTCGAGGAGGAGGACGAGGACGACGAGGACGTCGAGCAGATCATCGGCGACGTCGACGATGAGGACACCTGACGGTCGCCGTCCCGCGCCCCTTGGGGCGGCTTGATCGCGCCCAGGCCGCGGCCTAAGGTCCGCGCGCTTCTTGTCCGGGCGCCCATGCCCGGGCCGGTGGAGGGGCCATAGCTCAGTTGGGAGAGCGCTTGAATGGCATTCAAGAGGTCGGCGGTTCGATTCCGCCTGGCTCCACCAAATTCCCGAGGGTGAACTGACCGGCGTCAGGTAGCGGGGAGGGGAGCGGTCGCTCCTATGGCTCGTGCGTGAGCCTCCACCCGCCCTGTCCACCCGGACTCGCGCCCTGATATCTTCCTGTCGGCGACAGCAAGGATCGCGAATGGAAAGCGGGTTGAAGCAGAGGACGTCGGAGACACACGGCCGCCTTTGGGGTTTGCGCGCACAGGATTGGGCCGACTTTCAGGAAGGGACGGTCCGTCCGGTTTTCGATGCGGTGCTCGAGCGCACCCGCGTCGGGCCGGGAACCCGATATCTCGATGACGGCTGCGGCTCGGGCATGGCGGCGGAGATGGCCGCCGCGCGCGGGGCAGACGTGTCCGGCGTCGACGCGGCGGAAGCGATGCTGGCGATCGCGCGGTCGCGCGTGCCGGCGGGCAATTTCCGCCGGGGCGATCTGGAGGCCCTGCCGTTCGCCGACGAAACCTTCGACGTTGTAACCGGATTCAATTCGCTGCAGTACGCCGGCAACCCGGTGGCGGCGCTCCGCGAGGCCGGACGCGTCGTCCGGCGCGGCGGCTCGGTGGTGGTCATGGCCTTCGGAAACCCCGAGGGCATGGAAGTAGTCGCCCTGCTGAACGTGCTCAAGCCCCTGCTGCCGCCCGCGCCTGCCGGAGCGCCCGGTCCGTTCGCGCTGTCCGACGAAACGGTCCTGCGCCGGTTCGCGACCGACGCGGGCCTTGAACCCGTCGAGGTCTTCGACGTCGACAGCCCCTGGATCTATGCCGACGAAACCGCGGCCATGCGCGGCCTGATGTCGACCGGGAACGCGGTGCGGGCGATGGAGCACAGCGGCGAAGAGGCCGTTGCCCGCGCCTACGCGGACGCGCTCGGCCCGTTCCGGCAGCCCGACGGCAGCTATCGCGCGACGGCCTGGTTCCGCTGCCTGCTGGCGCGGCGGGCCTGAAGCGCTACCCGCAGCTCGCCGTGAGCTTCACCCAGTTGCTCGTCATGCCGCTGCCGCCGCCTACCAGCACCCGATACTCGGCGTCGATCGGCGCCACGATCGTTATCTTGCGCGTCAGCGTCGCCAGGTACTGGCCGTTGGCCGCCGGCTGCGTCTGGAGCGAAATCGGTGCGCCGACCGCCTGACCCTTGCGCGCGATCATGATGGTCACCGCGCCGAGGTAGTTGGTGTAGACCCACGCCGTTGCGGTCGCCTCGTTCGGGCACACGTTGGTCGTCGGGCTTTTGATCCCGAACTGCACGCTGAGCACCTTGCCGGGACCGGGCCCAGGAGCGAGGTTCTGATTTGCCGGCTGGGCCGTGGCCGTTCCGGCGCAAAGCAGCATGGCGGCGCCCAACAGACGAATGAGGCCGGACATGGTTGTTCCTCCGACTGGTGGCATCGGTCGAGACCCGTGAGCGGGCATGGCGCCAGCTCTCCGGCATGGTACACGATCAGTCCGTCGGGACCACCCTGCCGCCGGGCGATAGCCTTTCGCGCGGGGGAACATCGGTCGCTGACGATCGTGTCACCCGGGGGATTCCGCCATGAACGACGACCAGACGCCCGCCCGGCTGTTTCGCCTCGACGGCGAGGTCGCGCTGGTGACGGGAGCCGGGAGGGGCATCGGCCGGATAGCGGCGACGACGCTGGCGCAGGCGGGCGCGACCGTCGCGGTGACGGACCTCCGCGGCGAGCACGCCGAGGAGGTGGCGCGCGAAATCACCGAGGCCGGCGGCATGGCCACGGCGTCGACGCTTGATGTCAGCGACGAGCAGGCGATCGTCGCCGTCATCGGCGATCTTGTCGGCCGGTTCGGACGCATCGACGTCCTGGTGAACAACGCCGGCGTGGGCAATCGCCGGCCGACGACCCTGATGACGACGAGCGACTGGCGCAAGGTCTTCGCCGTCAACGTCGAGGGCACGTTCGTTTGCGCGCGCGAGGCCGGCCGCCACATGCTGGAGAGGCGGAGCGGCCGCATCATCAACGTCGCGTCGATCATGGGGATGGTCGGCGGCGGCCTCTATCCCAACCTCGCCTACAACACGTCGAAAGGCGCCATCGTCAACATGACCCGGGCACTCGCCGCCGAGTGGGCGCCGATGGGTGTGCGGGTCAACGCCATCGCGCCGACTTTCGTCAACACCGAGATGACCACGGTCCTGCGCACCGACGTTGCCATGAGACGGAAGATCGAGGATCGGACGCCCATGGGCCGGTTCGCCGAGCCGGAAGAGATGGCCGGCGGTATCCTCTATCTCGCCAGCGCCGCCTCGGGCATGGTCACAGGGCACATCCTCGCCATCGACGGCGGCTGGCTGGCGATCTGATCGCGCCTCCTGGCTCGACCTTACCCGCGCCGACCCGGCCTTCGCGATTGCTTCGGCACGCTCCTGACCGAGAAGTACCCGCACCTGCGCGAACGATCGCGCGGATCGGGCTGAGCAACGGGCCTCACCCGGCCGCCACCTCCAGCCCCGTCGGCACCGGCACGTTCTCGCTCTTGAGTTCCATGCCCGCCTGCAGCGCCACCGTCTCCAGCAGCGCCGCGAAATCGAGGGCGAGGTAGCCCTGCGGGTCGTCCTGCAGTTGCGCCGCGCCGAAGTGGGCCTGCAGCGCCTCGCGCGTCGCCGCGGTCACCGGCATGGCGACGTTGTTCGCCCGCGCCGCGGCGAGACCGAGGTCGAGGTCTTTGCGGAGCAGCGCCGGCGTGAACGTGGTCGTCCAGTCGAGGTTGACCAGCGCGTTCGACTTGTAGCGCGTGAACATCGAGCCCATCACCGAATTGTTGATGAAGTCGAGGAAGGCGTGGCGCGGCACGCCGATCTTCTCGGCGAGGATGGTGATCTCGGCGAGGTTCTGGATGACGACGCCGAGCATGACGTTGTGGGCGATCTTGCAGATGCGCGCGAGCTCGCCCTCGCCGACGTAGGAGACGCCTTGCACGGCAAACGTCTCGATCAGCCGCTTCACTTCGTCGAAAGCGGCCCTGGGTCCCGAGCAGACGGCGCTGAGCTTGTTCGCCTTCACCACCTTGGCGTTGCCCGACACCGGCGCGGCGATCATGCTGGTGCCGAGCGCGGCGAGCCGTCCGCGGATGTCGGCGCTGTCCTCGATGCTGATCGACGAGCAGTCGACCACGATCCGCGGCAATCGTTTGGCGCCGCCGCTGGTGACACCCCGCTCGCCGAAGAGGACGTCGATCACGTCCTGGCCGGTCGATACCATGGTGAACAGGATGTCGACCTCGGCAAGGTCGGCCGGCCGGTCGCGGATGACGGCGCCGAGCTTTGCCAGCGGCTCCGCCTTGGCCTTGGTCCGGTTCCAGATGTTGAGCGGCGTGCCGGCCTTGATCAGCCGCTCGGCCATCGCGTAGCCCATGCGGCCGATGCCGATCCAGCCGACGGTCGCGGTTGCGTCGGGCATGTTCTTCTCCTTGATGCTGCTGGGCCTTGTCGGCGGCTCAATACGCGTTGGCGATCGGCAGTTCCTCGGCCGGGAAGAGGGTGATCACCCGGTGGCCGGTATCGGTCACCACCACCTCCTCCTCGATGCGCGCCGCCGAGTATCCGTCCTTGGCCGGGCAGTACGTCTCCAGCGCGAACACCATGCCGGTCTTGATCTCCATCGGCTGATCCAGCGAGGTGAGCCGCGAGATGATCGGCCGCTCGTGCAGCGCCAGGCCGAGGCCGTGGCCGAACTGCAGCCCGAACGCCGACATCTCGTCGGGAAAGCCGAACTCCGGCGCCGCCGGCCACACCGAGGCGATCGTGTCGGTCATCACCCCCGGCTTGATCAGCTCGATCGCCTCGTCCAGCCACTCGCGGCAGCGCTTGTAGGCGTCGTGCTGCACCGGCGTCGCCCGCCCGACGTTGAACGTGCGGTAGTAGCAGGTGCGATAGCCCTGGTAGGACTGCAGGATGTCGAAGAAGGCCTGGTCGCCCGGCCGGATCAGCCGGTCGGTGAAGTTGTGCGGGTGCGGGTTGCAGCGCTCGCCGGAGATGGCGTTGATCGCCTCGACGTCGTCGGAGCCGAGCCGGTAGAGCATCTCGTTGGCCTTGGCGACGATGTCGTTTTCGCGCACCCCCGGCTTCAGCTCCTCCGAGATCATATGATAGGTGCCGTCGACCATGGCCGCCGCCTGATTGAGCAGGATGATCTCGTCGATGTTCTTGATCTCGCGCGCGTCGAGCATCACCTGCTGTCCGTCGACGACGTTCATCCCCGCCGCCTGCAGTTCGAACAGCATCGCCGTCTCGGCGTAGTCGACACCCACCGGCATCTTGTCGACCCCGGCATCCTTCAACAGCGACATGATCTCCGCCGCGTGCCGCTTCATCAGCCCTGCCGAGGGCGGCACCGTGCCGCGCATGCCGAGCATGCCGGCGCGCACGTTTTCCGGCTCCAGCCAGTCGCAATAGAGCCTGTGGTGGACGGCGGCCGAGCCGAAGTCCCAAACCAGCGGCTCCTTGCCGCGCATCAGCAGCGCGAAACGGCAGAGCTTGTCGCGCTCCCACTCGCCGATCTTGGTCGAAGTGACGTAGCGGATGTTGTTGACGTCGAAGAGGAGGAGCGCGCCGCACGTCGAATTGTCGAGCGCCGCCCGCGCCCGCGCCAGCCGGTAGCGCTGCAGACGGCGGAAGTCGACCCGCGTCTCGAAATCGACGTTCATATGGCCTGGCGCCGGGATCGCCCGGTCCCAGTTCCAGTTGGGCTCGAGGGCTAGCGCCGTGGCCGCGTCGGCGGCAACGACGCGGGGTTCTCGTGCGGGCTTGTTCATGCGGGGCGCCTCGTATGACGGTCTTATTGGTTGGGCGCCCAGCCGATCATGATCGCGGGGGCGGAGTCAACAAACGGCGCCTACGATCCGGCCGCGCCCGGTTCGGCCTGGAAATTCCGCCAGGATGTCTTTCACTTCCTGATCGGAAAGCTGGCTGAAATCGGCGTAGAAGAAGCCGATCGCACCGAAATCCTCGTAGTCCTCCAGGCAGACGATCTTGTCGACCTCGTCTTTCAGCTCCGCCAGTGAACTGGTGGGCGCCACCGGCACCGCCAGCACCAGGGTTGCGGGCTTGCGCGCCCGCACGGCCTTCAGCGCCGCCCGCATGGTCGCCCCGGTGGCGATGCCGTCGTCGACAACGATGGCGACCCGCCCGGCGACCTCCGGGTGCGGCCGCTTGCCCACGTAGGCTGCCCGCCTCCGGGCGATCTCCGCCACCTCGCGGTCGCGCACGCGGTTGAACGCGGCCTCGCTGACGGCCGACAGCGCGATCACCTCGTCGTTGCGAACCGTGATCGGCTGCGGCCCGTCAACTACGGCCCCCATGGCGAGTTCGGGCTGCATCGGCACACCGATCTTGCGCACCAGCACCAGATCGAGCGGGGCGCCGAGGGCGACGGCAACCTCCCGCGCTACCGGCACACCGCCCCGCGGCAGCGCCAGCACGATCACGGGCTGGCCCTTGTACTGGTGAAGCGCGGCGGCGAGTTTGCGGCCGGCGTCGGTTCGATTGGCGAAGGGCACGTGTTTCCACCCTCCTTTCTGTCAATCCGCCGGCGCGCCGAGCCGGTCGACGAACCACGCCGCGGCCTTGTCGACCACCGCGTCGAGGGCGTGCGGTTCCGAGAAGAGGTGCGTTGCCCCCGGCACGATTTCCAGCGCTTTCGGCGCCGTCAGACGGGCCAGAGCCGCCTCGTTGAGCGCAAGCACCTCGCGGTCGGCGCCGCCGACGATAAGCAGCGTCGGGCAGTGCACCTGTTCCAGGATATCGCCGGCAAGGTCCGGCCGGCCGCCGCGCGAGACCACCGCGCGCACGCGGTTGCCGAGGCGCGCCGCCGCCACCAGCGCAGCCGCCGCTCCTGTGCTGGCGCCGAACAGGCCGAGGGGCAGGCGGGCAAGCTCGGCCTCACCGTCGACCCAGTCGATCACATCGATCAGCCGCCCCGCCAGCAGCGCGATGTCGAACACGTTGCGCCGGTCGCTCTCCTCCTCCTCGGTCAGCAGGTCGAACAGCAGCGTTGCGATGCCGTGCCCGGCGAAGCCCTCCGCGACGGCGTTGTTGCGCGGGCTGAGGCGGCTCGACGTTCTGCCGTGGGCGAACACGACAAGCCCGCGCGCACCGGTCGGTATCCGGAGGAATCCCGCCAGACCGAGAGGGGGGATCGTAACGTCGCGCAGCTCGATCTTCATGCCCGGCCTCCCGCCGTCAGTCTCTCGTCAGTTCTTCAGGCGAGACATTGACACGAATCAACGGCCAAGTGGCCATCGGGGTTCAGCCGGACGTCGGGCCGACCGCCGGGTTGTCGACGAATCCGATCGCCTCCTCCGGGTAGGACAGCATCAGTTGGATCTGCTCCGGCTCCGCCCGCCAATTGTGGGACATCAGCGCGCGACTATAGCGGCCATCCCGGTCGAACGCGGTCGCGGTGTCGACGCCGAGGTCGCTGAAGTACTGGAGCGAGTGCCCGAAGCTGTAAACCTTGCGGATGCGCGTCGAGAGCGCCGCCGCCGACAGGGCAAAGGTGCCGGCACTCGCCACCAGGCAGCGCGCGTTCATCAGCGCGTTCAGATCCGCAGCGAGGTCTGCCGATTGCATGCGCACTTGGATCCCCCGTCGGCGAAGCGCCGCTTCGGCGGCCTCAACCGTCGGGTTACCGCGATCCTCGAATACCAGACAGACGCGGCGGGCGCCCTCGCGCGCCACCGCCGCGAGGTAGTAGGCAAGCGGCGGTTGCCCGTAGTCGGGATGGCCGGGCCGCAGGCCGGGGCCGGGGAACACGTCGCCGGCGCGGAAGTGGAGGACGAGGCTGTCGTCGCCCATGTCCGCCACCGGCCGCGTAAGGTCGGGCACCACCAGGGGCCGCAGCAGGCGCCGGACGATGGCTGCCTGCTCGTCCGGCCGCAGCCTGAGGCCGAGCCCGCTGATGTTGAAGAAATTGCCCATCAGTCCCGGCCGCGGCGGCAAGAGATGCGCCAGCTCCGGCGACGGCGTCACCGGCGGTGCCCATGCCAGGTGCGCGTTGCCGGCGCGATCGCCCCGAAAGAAGGGGTGCGGCCCGGGGAACTGGATGCGTTTGGCCCCGTAACGCTCGGCGACGTGAAAAACATTGCTGAAGCTGGATGACGGCGTTGCCGAACCGTCGCCAGGCCACGACGCGCAGGACCGCGAACGGAGCCGCCGCATCCGGCGCCATCACCGCCGGTTCGATCAGGCTGTAAGCGCCGCTGCCGCCGTCGGCGCTCGCCGCCTGCTCGCCCCGGACCACGGGCAGGTTCCAGCCGAAGCGCGCCGCAAGCCGGTCTTCGATCACCGCTGCGATTGGCGCCGTCACCGCCGGCCGCCTGTAACCCCACGTTACCTGGACCGGATTCGGTGGAATGCGGCCCTCTTCCCACATCACTCCGCCGCCGTCAGCACCTGCTTGGCCGGCCTGAGCGCCGGGAAGTCATCCGGCGTGATGGTCTCCTTGTCGAGCAGCAGCTTGGCGCCGGCCTCCAGTTCCTTGCGCCGTTTGGTCAGCACCGCCTTGGCCCGCTCGTAGGCCTCCGCGATGAGCTGGCGCTCGGCGAGGTCGACCTCGCGGGCGGTGGCCTCGGAGAAGTCCCGCTGCTGCACGTTGAGCAGCGTGTCGCCGAGGTAGCTCGACCGCTGCTGTTCGAGCACCGCCTGGCCGACTTCCTTGCTCATGCCGAAACGGGTGACGATCTGGCGGGCGATATCGGTCACCTTGGCGAGGTCGTCGGCGGCGCCAGTGGAGACCTCTCCGAAGATCAGCTCTTCCGCCGCCCGGCCCGCCATCAGCACCACCATGCGGTCCTTGAGTTCGCCGGCGGTGATCAGGAAGCGGTCCTCGGTCGGCCGCTGCATGGTGTAGCCGAGCGACCCGATCGAGCGCGGGATGATCGAGACCTTGTGAACCGGGTCCATGCCCGGCAGCGACACGGCGGCGAGCGCGTGGCCCATCTCGTGATGGGCAACCCGGCTGCGCTCTTCCGGGTTGAGCAGCCGGCTCTTCATCTCCGACCCGGCGACGATCCGCTCCACCGCCTGCGTGAAATCGTCCATGGTGACCGAGTCGTGATTGCGTCGGGTGGCGACGATCGCCGCTTCGTTGACGAGGTTGGCGAGATCGGCGCCGGTGAAGCCGGGCGTGATGGCAGCGATCTCGTCGGGGTCGACGCCAGTGGAAATCTTCACCTTCTTCATGTGAACGGCGACGATCGCCGCCCGGCCCTTTCGGTCGGGCCGGTCGACGGTGATCTGGCGGTCGAAGCGGCCGGCGCGGCGGAGCGCCGGGTCGAGAACCTCGGGCCGGTTGGTGGCGGCGAGGATGACGATGCCGGTTCTCGGATCGAAGCCGTCCATCTCGCTCAGCAGCTGGTTCAGCGTCTGCTCCTTCTCGTCGTATCCGCCGACGCCCATCGCCGAGCGGGCGCGGCCGAGCGCGTCCAGTTCGTCGATGAAGATGATGCAGGGTGCGGCCTTGCGCGCCTGCTCGAAGAGGTCGCGCACGCGCGCGGCGCCGACGCCGACGAACATCTCGACGAACTCGGAGCCGGAGATCGAGAAGAACGGCACGCCGGCCTCGCCGGCCACGGCGCGGGCGAGCAGCGTCTTGCCGGTGCCCGGCGGCCCGACCAGCAGGATGCCCTTCGGCACGCGCGCTCCCAATCGGCCGTATTTCGACTGGTCCTTGAGGAAGGCGACCACCTCCTCCAGTTCGCCCTCCGCCTCGTCGACGCCGGCGACGTCCTTGAAGGTGACGCCGGTCGCGGTCTCGACGTAGACCTTGGCCTTCGACTTGCCGACGTTCATCAGCCCGCCGAAACCCTGTCTCTCGGCGTAGCCGCGGAAGAGGAAGAACCAGACGCCGACGAAGAAGGCGACCGGGACGATCCACGACAGGAGCGTCGTCAACCAGTTGGAGTCGCTGCCGCCCGAGACCTTGACCCCCGCCTTCTCAAGGTCGGCGGCGAAGCTCGGATCGACGCGGGTGGTGACGAAATAGTCCTTGCCGTCCTGCGGCGTCGTGAATTTCCCCTGGATCTGGGTGGGGGTGACCGTCACCTCGGCGATCTGCTTGTTGTCGAGGTAGGTCTGGAACTCGCTGTAGGAGAGCTGGGCGATCTGACGATAGCCGAGCCACGCCTGAAAGGCGATGAGCAGGAAGACGGCGACGACGACGTAGCCGATGTTGAACTGGTGCTTCTTGTTCATCGCGTTCCATCCTTGTGCGCCCACCCGGCAGTGTAAGCCGAAACGGCCGGGCGATCAGGTCTCCGGCGGATAGGGATGCCGCCGGCCGCCGAAATCCTCGACGAAGCATTGGCCGTCCTCGTGGGAGATTGAGTCCGGCCCCACCGGTGCCTTGCCATGGCCGCCGGGGATGTCGAGTACATAGGTGGGCTGGCAGAGGCCGGAAAGGCGGCCGCGGAGCGCTTTCATCAGCGCCCGGCCCTCGGCGAGCGTCGTACGGAAATGGCCGGTTCCGGGGGCGAGGTCGCCGTGGTGGAGGTAGTAAGGCTTCACGCCCGCCTCGACGAACGCCTGCATCAGCGCGGCGAGCGTTTCGGCGTCATCGTTGATGCCCTTCAGAAGCACCGTCTGGCTGACCAGCGGGATGCCGGCATGGGTGAGGCGCTGGAGTGCCGCGTGCGCGGCGGGCGTCAGCTCGCGCGGATGGTTGGCGTGGATGGCGACCCACGTCGCCTTGCCGGGCGCCTTCAGAGCGGCGACGAGGTCCGGCGTCACCCGCTCCGGCGCCACCACCGGCACCCGCGTGTGGAAGCGCACCACCCGCACGTGGTCGACCCTGGCGAGTGCCGTCGTCAGCGCCTTCAGCCGTCGCGGCGCCGCCACCAGCGGGTCGCCCCCCGAAACGATCACTTCCCAAACTTCGGCGTGCGCGCGGACATAGGCGAGGGCGGCCTCCATCTCCTTCTGCGAGAGCGCGCCGCCTTGGCCGACTGTTTCGCGCCGGAAGCAGAACCGGCAATAGACCGCGCACGCCGACGTAAGCTTGAGCAGCACCCGGTCGGGATAGCGATGGATCAGTCCAGGCGCGACTTCATGGACATCGTCGCCGATCGGGTCGTCGTTTTCCTCCGCCGTCCGCACGAGCTCCGCCGGGTCGGGCACGAACTGCCGCCCGATCGGATCGTCGCCATCGTCGCGGTCGATCAATGCCGCCATCGCCGGCGTCACTGCCACCGCGTAGCGCGCCGCGACCTCTTCAAGGGCCTGACGCTGCTCCGGAGCGACGAGCCCGGCGTCGACCAGGTTGGACAGGCTGTGGAGCGTACCGGCCCCGTTCAAAGTGCGATGGATCTCGTTCATGGTCCCGTCTGCGTGTCGTCCAGCGGCGTCCACTGCACCTGGTCGATGTGCGTCGCGCCGGTGAGAAGCATGACCAGCCGGTCGAGCCCGAGGGCGACGCCGCTCGCCTCCATCCGTTCGATCGCACTGAGGAAGTCTTCGTCCACCGGATACCGTTCGCCGTAGATGCGCTCTTTCTCGTCCATGTCGGCGATGAAGCGCCGGCGCTGCTCGTCTGCGTCATTCAATTCGGCAAAGCCGTTGGCGAGTTCAACACCGCACGCATAGAGCTCGAACCGCAGAGCAAAACGCGGGTCGTCTGGCTTCAGCCGGGCGAGCGCCGCCTCGCTCGCCGGATATTCGGTGAGGAACACCGGCCGGCCGTGACCGAGATGCAGCTCGATCCTTTCGGACAACACGCGGCTGAAGACGTCCGACCACGTGTCGTCAGAGGCGACGCGGACGCCCGCCACCTTCGCGAAGGCATCGCGATCGCCGATGACGGCGATGAGGTCGATGTCGGCGTAACGGGCGAATGCTTCCGTAACCGTCAATGTTTGTGGCGCGCGCGCATCCGCCGTCACCCCTCGCCACGTCAGCACGTCGGAGCCAGCGGCGTCGGCGGCCGCCGTCAGCACCGCTGCGCAATCGCCCATCATCGCCTCGTAGGGCTCGTTCGCCCGGTACCATTCGACCAGCGTGAACTCCGGCGCATGCAGGGCGCCCCGCTCGCGGTTCCGGAAGACGCGGGCGAAATCGACGATCTTTTCCTCGCCGGCGGCCAGCAGCTTCTTCATGGCGAATTCCGGCGAGGTGTGGAGAAAGCGCTGCGCCCGGGTACCCTCCGGCCCAGCCATCTCGGTCGCGAAGGCGTGCAGGTGGGTCTCGTTGCCGGGCGACACCTGGAGGATCGCCGCCTCGACTTCGGTGAATCCCTCTTCGGCGAACCACACGCGCAGCGCCGCGGTGATCCGGTTCCGCGCCAGAAGAAACGGCCGCCGGTCGCGGTGGCGCGCCGGGTCCCAGAACGGAGAGGCCGCTTTTGCGCTCATGGTGATGACGGTTACCCCCTAGCGGAGCCGGGCAAAATCGCTAATCTGCGCGCCAAATCGGGGGCCGCGCGGCCCGTTCAGCCATAATCGAGGGTGCCTTGAAAGTCATTGCCAGCCAGATTCGCAAGGGCAACGTGGTCGATTACAACGGCCAGCTCTGCGTCGTGCTCACCGCCGAGAACTTCCACCCGGGCAAGGGTACGCCCACCACCCAGATCGACATGCGCCGCATTTCCGACGGCGTGAAGGTTTCCCAACGCTTCAAGACGACCGAGCAGGTCGAGCGCGCCTTCGTCGAGGATCACGACTACCAGTATCTCTACGAAGATGGCGAGGGCTTCACTTTCATGAACGGCGAGACCTTCGACCAGGTGCACGTGCCGAAGGACATCGTCGGCGACTACGCCCCCTATCTGCAGGAGAACATGACCGTCAAGCTCAGCCTGCATGAGGACGTGCCGATCGCCATCGAGCTGCCACAGCGGGTGACGCTGGAGGTGGTGGAGACGGAGCCCGCGATGAAGGGGCAGACGGCCGCCTCCTCCTACAAGCCGGCGCTTTTGTCGAACGGCGTGCGCACTATGGTGCCGCCGCACATCGCGCCGGGCACCCGCATCGTGGTGATGACCGCCGACGGTTCCTACGCCGAACGCGCCAAGGACTGAGCGCTCTCACACGACCCGGGCGACCCCCGGAATCGCGCGGATCACCGCCGTCAGCGCGAAGCTCGCGATCGTCGCCAGCACCGTCACGATCAGAAACTTCTCCGTCGCAGTCACGGTGAGGCGGAGGATCGCCACCTGGATCGCGATCACGATGAACCAGTGGACGATGTAGACCCCGTAGACGTTGCCCTCGAGCGCGGAGAGCAGCCGCCCGCCCCGCGAGCAAAGGGCGCGGAAGAGCACCGTCAGCCCGAGGATCATGCCGACGCACACGAAAGCTTCGACAAACCCCCAGATGTTGCCGAACGGAACGGCCGGCAGCAGCGTAGGCACCATGGCCATCGACAGAAACGCCACCACACCGACCGCGAACCAGCGCGCGCCGACGCCCCATCGAATCTTCTCGAACCAGCGCCCCCGGCCGGCGATCGTGCCGATCACGAACAGACTGACGTATTGCGGCACGTGGGCGACCTCCGCCGGGACCAGCCACAGCACGTTGACCCAGCGGTCCTGCGGAAACGGAAAGCGGACGGCGAAGCCGACCACCGCCAGCGCCAGCACGTAGAGCACGACGGCGAGATCACCCGGCGGCGGCGCCTTGGCGACGCGGCCCGGGCGCCAGCTTCGCCACAGCGCATAGATCAGCGAATAGACCAGCAGGTGCGCGACGAACCACAGGTGACCCATCTCGATCTGCCAGTGGCCGATGTAGTCGCCGACGTAGTACGCGAAGAAGCCGGCTTCCGGCCGGTTCCACAGCCAGATCAGCACCGGGAAGACGGCGAAGACCACGAACGCCAGCGGAATTCCGAGGCGGATCAGCCGGTCGCGCACGAACACCGCGCCGCCCTTGCGATCGTAAGACCCGGGTGTGAAATAGCCGGCGATCAGGAAGAAGAAGCCCATGAAGAACGCGGCGTTGACGCCGAAGAAGGGGCCGAGCCATGGCGCCCCCGGCACGGAATCGCTCACCGGCCACGCGCCGCCCGTCGGACCGTACGGCTGACCGGCATGGTGAGCGATCACAAGGGTGATCAGAAACACCCTGAGCCATTGGACGAAATAGAGGCGCTGCACGTCCCACCCCCCGCGGCGAGGACTTGGATCAACTTAGGCCATCGCGTTTTTCCGAGCTACTCGAAAGCATTGACGAGGGCGGCGAACCGAGACGCCGCCGCCTCTATTGCGGCTGGCCAGTGTTGCTCGGCGGCGCCGGCATGGCGGCGCCACTCCGGCATTGCCCGACGATCCCGTCCCAGCGCTGCCGCTGGTCCGGCGTCATCGCCTCCACCGACCGCGCGTTGAACAGGTCGGTCCCGTAGAGGTTCTCGAACAGGCATCCGCAAAGCGCCGTGCAGTAGCCGGCATCGTTGTTGGCGGTGCACACGGCCACGCAATCCGCAGTAAAGCCCTGCCGCACCGCCGTCTCGCTCGCCGGCAGCCAGGGCGTCACCAGCATGAGCGCCCCCACCAGGATCGGCTGGTGAATGAGGTAGATGAGGAGGCTCCACCGCCCGGCGAGGATGACGAGGCGCTCCGGCCGGTTGCGCGGCCGCCATCGCGCGAAGGCGGTGTCGCTGCCGTAGGCGAGCAGCAGCCGGCCGATGACGACTCCCGCCAGCACCACCCCGAAGAAGGGAAAGACCGGCACGTAGTCGACGGTCTCCGGCGGCTGCGTCGACAGCCCCACCCACCACAGCCATGGCGTATCGAAGGCCGCGCTGGCTACGAAGTTCGGAAGCGCGATCACGATCGCGGCGACGATCGCGGTCAGCCACGGCGGCGCCTTGAGGAACGGAATCGCAAGAACGCTCGCCAGCGCGATCTCGTGGAGAATGCCGAAAAAGACGAAGGCATCCGGCTCGAACCACCAGGTGGCGAGCGTCACCAGTACCGCACCGCCGGCGACCAGGGCCAGCCGGCGCAGGAACGGCCGCGGCTTCAGCCCGTGACGGTTGGCCAGCACCATGTTGACGCCGACCAGCGCCAGAAACGTTCCGGCGACCGTCCGCGCGAACAGTTTCCATCCGAACTCGTCGACGACGTCGGCCGAGATCAGCCGGTTGGCCGCGAGATCGTAGGAGAAGTGGTAGACGACCATCCCGGCGAGAGCGACGCCGCGGACGAGGTCGATCGCGGCGATGCGGGGGCCCCGCTCCACGTCGGCAACGGCGGCTGTGGCCACGATTCGGGCGATTCCTTGCGTCGGACGGGCCGGCATCTTGTCGTCTGGCGCGCTGCGCCGCAACTGCCTGTCGGGGCTTACCGGCGTTCCGCTGCCCTTTCGCGAATCCCCCTGCCATGGCAGGGTCGAAGGACCATGATCGCCGACATCAAGGACATCGCCCCGCCCGTCGATGGGCGGCAATCGCCGCACGCCGCCGCCGTCCAGCGGGGCGTCGGCCGCCTGCTACGCGCCCACGGCTTCGCCATGCTGACGGAGCTGCCGCTCGCCACCGGCCGGCGCGCCGACGTGGTCGGGTTGGGAGCCGGCGGCGAAATCTGGATCGTCGAGATCAAGTCCTCGGTCGAGGACTTCCGCGTCGACCACAAGTGGCCGGACTACCGCTTGTCCTGCGATCGATTGTTCTTCGCCACCCATGCGGACGTGCCGCTCGAGATATTCCCGGAGGACGCCGGCCTCATCCTCGCCGACTCCTACGGTGGCGAACTGCTGCGACCGGCGCCCGAGCATCGCCTTGTCGGCGCGACGCGCAAGGTGATGCTACTGCGTTTTGCCCACGCCGCTGCCTCGCGCCTGCACGGGCTGGTCGACCCCGAGGCGATGGGGACCGGAGCGCCCTAGCTGGCCGGTCGAGCGCCCCACCGCGCCAGTTGCCAACGCATTGGCTTGGGAGCAATCTCGCCGGTCGCAGGCCGGTTGTCCGGGGGATGCCCCGCGCGCCTGCGACGCGGAGGAGACAGCCTTGGTCACGTGGCTCGGCCGCCTGCTGCTGGCGGCGGGTGTATTGCTCGCGCTTCTGTCCGTGGTGCCGCCCGATGCCCTGGCCGCAGTGGACTATTTGGAAAACACGCCGCCGCTCCTCGACCGACTGACCCCGGAGGTAGTCGCCGCGGTTTTCCCCGGTGCCGTCCGCCTCCAGCTCGTCGAAGGCAAGGGGCCTCCCGCGGTTGCGGTCCACGGGGCCAAAGATGCGGTTGTCGCTTACATCTTCTCGACCCTCGATGTCGTAAGACCGCGCGGCTACTCCGGCACGCCCTTCGACGTGATCGCCGGCGTCGATCTCGACGGCAAGATCACCGGCGCGATCACCGTCTTCCATCGCGAACCCCACATCCTCGAAGATTCCCGCCGCAGCGACCTGCTGGTGAAATACATGAGCAGCATGGCGGGCATGGACATCTTCGCGGGCGGCGGCCCTCCGCCCTCGTTTATCAGTGGCGCTACCGCATCCGCCCGCGCCATGCGCGCCGCCATCCGGGACAGTGCCCAGATTGTCTTGCGGGCCCAGCTCGGCCGCCCGGTGGTGACCGAGCCCACGATCGACGTGACAAACTACAAGCCGCTCAAGCCGGAACAGTTGCTGGCCGACGGCTCGATCGTATCGCTCACCGTCACCAATGCCGGGCTCGCCGAGGCGATGAAGGCGGCGGGCGCCGCCGACATGGTGCCGGAAGTCGAGGCGAGCGGCGGCCCCTCCGAGAAATACCTCGATCTGCGGGTGGGCCTCGCCACGCCGGCCATGATCGGCCGAAACGCCACCAGCGCCGCGATCCACGAACGGCTGTTGACTCAATTTCCTTCCGGCAGTCAGGGCATTTTGCTGGCCTCTTCCAGCCGCTACGACCTCGAGGGGGCCTTGCACCAGAACAAGTCGAGCGACCGCCTCGACCGGCTGCGCATCGTACAGGGCGATCGCACTTTCGAGATCGATCGCAAGCACTACATGTTCGTTCCCCTTGTCATGGGCAAGGTTGCCGGCATCGCCGTCCTCCCTCCCGAGACCGGCTTTGACGGGCTCCAGCCGTTCCGGGTGGAAGTCCTGGTTCACGCCTCGGCCGCCGATGGGCGCACGGCGACGATCACCCTCGCCGGGATCGATTACCAGCTGCCGGCGCAGTACATCCTGATGCCGGAGCCGCCGCCGGAGCCGGCTTGGGTCGAGGCCTGGCGAGAGGGGCGCCTCGACGAGACCGTCCTCGGTGTCGCCCTGGCGGCGCTGACGCTGATCCTGGCGTTGCAGTCGGTGCTGGCGCGCCACCGTCGTGTTCACCGCTGGGTGCGGAATGGCTTCCTGGTGTTCACGCTGGTCTGGCTCGGCTGGACGGCCGGCGCCCAGTTGTCGATCATTCACGTCATCAACTATTTGAATGCGCCGTTTCAGCGCCTCGGCCTGGGCTTCTATCTGGCCGAACCGCTCATCGCCATGATCGCGGTGTACACGGCATTCTCGCTGATCTTGATCGGCCGCGGCGTCTTCTGCGGCTGGCTGTGTCCCTTCGGCGCGCTGCAGGAACTATTGGCGCAGGTGGCCGGCCTGCTGCGCCTGCCACAGTGGCAGCCGTCCGAGCGCCTGCAGAGCAGGCTGTGGCTGGGCAAGTACGCATCCGCCATAGTCGTCGTGGCGCTCGTGTTTCTCGCCCCGGCCGCCGGATCGGTCGCCGAAGAGGTGGAGCCGTTCAAGACAGCTATCACGTCGGCATTCGCCCGCGAGTGGCCCTACGTGGTTTACGCGGTGGCGCTGCTTGCCATTGGACTCTTCAGCGAGCGCGCCTACTGCCGCTTTCTGTGCCCGCTGGGCGGTGTGCTCGCAATTCTCGACCGGCTCCACCTTCTCAATCTGCTCAAGCGCCGGCCCGAGTGCGGCAGCCCCTGCCATCTGTGCGAGCACAGTTGTCCGGTTGGCGCAATCGTCTCGTCGGGCAAGATCAAGGCCGCGGAGTGCTTCCAGTGCCTTGACTGCCAGGTCGAGTACTACGACGACCATCGCTGCCCGCCGCTGGTGCGCGAGCGCAGGCTGCACGAGCGGGCGGCCCGCACTGGCGGACACCCGGCACCTGTCCCGGTTCCCGTCACGGCGCGGGACTCAGGGCCAAGCATGACCGGAGCCCCGGCATGAGCACGGTCACGTTGCGGCCGGGTGCAGCCACCAGGGGCTGGTCCCGACGCCAGGCCCTCAAGGTCGTCGCCGCTGTAGCCGCCCTGCCGGTCGGCGCGCTGGCGCTCCGGCGGCTGTCGGGCAGTCCGGTCTTCCAGACCTGGCAGGGCGAGTCGCTCGGCGGTCCGGTGAGCCTGACCATATGGCACCCGGACGACGCGTTTGCCCGCGGCACGATCGCGCGCATGCGCAGCGAGGTCGAGCGGCTGGACGGCGTCTTCAGCCTCTTCCGATACGACAGTGAGATCGCCCGGCTCAATCGGGACGGTCGGCTCGACAAGGCCTCACCCGACCTGGTCACTGTCCTCACCGAGTCTCGCCGCGCCGCGGATGTCAGCGCTGGCGCCTTCGACCCGACCGTGCAGCCTCTCTGGCGCCTCTATGAGGAGCATTTCCGCGCCAATCCCGACGACGTTGCCGGTCCCCCCGGCGCCTCGATCGACGCTGCCCGCGCCAAGGTCGGCTACCGCGACATCGCCATCGACGGCCGCCGGATCGCCTTCGCCAGGGCCGGCATGGCCGTTACCCTGAACGGGATCGCGCAAGGCTACATCACCGACCGTGTCGCCAACCTGCTCCGCCAGGAAGGTTTCGACCATGCGGTCGTCGAGCTCGGTGAGACCCGGGTGCTCGGGGACGATCCCCGCGGTGGTCCCTGGTCGATCGAGCACATTGATCCGCGTCACCCTGCCTCGGTTGATCGCACGATTTCCGTCGCCAACGAGGCGGTCGCGGTTTCGGGCGGCTACGGCATGCGTTTTGGTCGCTCCGCCAGTCATCACATCTTCGACCCCGCCACCGGCCGCAGCCCCAACCAACTCCTCGACGTGACCGTGATCGCACCGAGCGCCATCGTCGCCGACGCCCTGTCGACGGCGATCTTCGTTGCCGGCGAGAACGCCCTGCCCGGTCTGCTCGCCGCCTATCCGGGCGCGCGGGCGACGGTCACCAGGGCCTAGCGGGACGAGGGCGGACGGACTTCAGCGCGGCGCGCGCTTGGCGAGGATCCGCTGCAGGGTCCGCCGGTGCATGTTGAGCCGGCGCGCGGTCTCCGACACGTTGCGGTCGCAGAGTTCGTAGACGCGCTGGATGTGTTCCCAGCGCACCCGGTCGGCCGACATCGGCTTCTCCGGCGGCGGCGCCTTCTCGCCGGGCTCGCGCGTCAGCGCCGCGTGGATGTCGTCGGCGTCGGCGGGCTTGGCGAGGTAATCAATGGCGCCGAGTTTGACCGCCGTGACGGCGGTCGCGATGTTGCCGTAGCCGGTCAGCACCACCACGCGGGAATCGGGACGGTGCCGGCGGACCTGTTCGATGACGTCGAGGCCGTTGCCGTCGTCGAGGCGCAGGTCGACGACGGCGAAGGCCGGCGGTGACGCTTCCACCTTCTTGACGCCGTCGGCGACCGTATCGGCCGTATTGACCACGTATCCGCGTGCCTCCATGGCGCGCGCGACGCGCTCCAGGAACGGTCGATCATCGTCGACGATCAACAGGGACATATCGGCCGGAGGCTGGCTTCCGTTGTTTTCCGCCATGCTTGGGGTCTCCACCCTGGATAAGGGTCGGAATTTGTATGGGTTATAGGGATTCGAGTGCCCGCCGCCAACCCGTCCGGTCGGCTTTGGCCCCTGCCTCCGCCGCGGACCCCGCGACCGCCAGGTCCATCAGGGAGCGCGGCCAGGCGACCCGCACCACCGCGCCGTGGGCCGGCGCCTTGCGGTTGGCGAGCTCCAGGCTCGCTCCCGATCGCTCCAGCAGGGTCTTGGCGATGAAGAAGCCGAGGCCCAGGCCGCCACCGTCGCCGGGGCGCGTCGTCATGTAGGGCTCCCCGATGCGCTCGATGATGCCGGTGGCGAAGCCCGGTCCGTCGTCGCTGATGGTGATGGCAACCTCGCCGTCGCTCCACGCGGAGGCGATGGTGACCTCCGCCTCGGCGAAATCGACCGCGTTCTCGACGATGTTGGCGAGGCCCTGGGCAATCGCCGGGTTGCGCGGGCCGACCGGCTCGGGCCCCTCGCCTTGAGGGGGCGCGACACGGATCTTCGCGGCGAAGGCGCGGTAGGGCTCGACCACCTCCTCGATCAGATGTGACAGCGGCAGCCGGGCCATGTGCTGATCGCCCTCGCTGGAGAGCGAGGTGATCCGCGCGAGGATGTCGCGGCAACGCTGCGACTGGCTGCGCAGCAGCGCCACGTCGTCGGCGTGCGGGGCGCCGGGCGGCATCTCGCGCTCGAGTTCCTTGGCGACGAGGGCGATCGTGGCAAGCGGCGTTGCGAGTTCGTGCGCGGCCGCGGCGGCGAGACCGTCGAGGGCCGACAGATGATGTTCGCGCGCCAGCACCATCTCCGCGGCGTTGAGCGCGCGGGCGAGCTGCCGCGCTTCTTCCGCGACGCGAAACGCATAGACGCCGGTGAAGACACACGCCGACACCAGCGCCACCCACACGCCCGCAGTGTAGGTAATCTCCATGTTGACGCTCTGACCCTCCCGCCACGGCAGCGGCCAATGCATCACCCCGAGAAAGCTGGCCGAAGCGACAACCAGCAGGCCCAGGAGGATGGTCGGCCGCGGTGGCAGCGTCGTCGCCGAGACGATCACCGGCGCCAGCAGCAGGATGGCGAAGGGGTTGTCGAGCCCGCCGGTGAGATAGAGCAGTCCGCAAAGCTGGAGCACATCGAAAGCGAGAAGGGCGAAGGCCGGCCACTGATACAGCAGAAGACTTGCCGGGAAGCGCAGCCGGAGCGCCAGGTTGAGCAGCGCCGATAGCCCGACCAGCAACAGACACAGCGTGGCGGGGAACACGAAGTCGAACACCTGGTCGACGAACGCGATCGCCACACCCTGGCCGACGATCGCAAGCCAGCGCAGCCTGATCAACGTCGCCAGCCGCAACCTGCGGCTGCCGAAATCGGTGGCATGGGGCATGATATCGGACATATGGCGTCGGTCCTCGCCGCAACCATAGAGCGGCCGCCGGCCAATATGAACTGGCAAGTGGCCGCCGCCGCCTCCGCCGGTCCCGATCGCAGCCGGGCATCTTTCCGGGCCGAGGTAGCGTATAGTCCCGCCCTCGCGTATGCGTTTTCGCTGTCGAAGGCGAAAATCGAGTATGGAAGCCGTCAGTCCTCCCAACACCCCGGCGATCGAGGTCGATCGCCTGACCAAGGTCTACCGGCGGCTGACGGCCGTCGATGGCATCTCGTTTTCGATTCGTGCCGGATCGATCACCGGCATTCTCGGCGGCAACGGCGCCGGCAAGACCACCACCATCGGCATGATCCTCGGCCTGATCCTGCCGACGTCGGGCACCATCCGCCTGCTTGGGCACGATCTTGCCAGCGAACGTCACGCCGTTCTTCACCGCATCAACTTCGAAAGCCCGTACGTCGCCCTGCCCAACCGCCTGACGGTTCGCCAGAACCTGCGGGTGTTCGCATACCTCTACGGGGTCGTTGACGTTCCGCGACGCATCGCCGACCTTGCCGACGAACTCGATCTCGGCAGCTTCCTCGACCGCGAAGCCGGAAAACTTTCCGCTGGCCAGAAGACGCGGGTGGCGCTCGCCAAGGCCCTGATCAATCAGCCCGAGATCCTGTTGCTCGACGAGCCGACGGCCTCGCTCGATCCCGACACCGGTGACTGGATCAGGACACGTCTGGAGGCGTACAGTCGCGGGCGCGGCGCCACCATCCTTCTCGCCTCGCACAACATGCCCGAGGTCGAGCGGCTGTGCGACGACGTCATCATGATGAAGGAAGGCCGCATCGTCGATCGCGCCCCGCCGCAGGCACTCATCGCCAAATACGGCCGCACCACGCTGGAGGACGTCTTTCTCGACGTCGCGCGCGGTACCGGCATCGCCAGCGAAATCAGCGAGATACGATGAACGCGCCCTTCACCCGCAGTATGCCGCCGCGCTACCGCACCCTTTCTCCGCGGCGGATCGGCGCCATGATGCTGCGCCACTTCTACCTCATGCGCTCGTCGTGGCCGCGTCTCGCCGAGCTCATCTACTGGCCCCTCGTCCAGATGCTGATGTGGGGGTTCCTGCAGACCTATCTCAACGAGAAGTCCACCTTTCTCGCTGCCGCCGGCGGCTCGCTGATCGGCGCCGTCCTTCTGTGGGACGTTGTCGTGCGCGGCCAGCTCGGCCTCTCCGTCTCGTTTCTCGAAGAGATGTGGTCGCGCAACATGGCCAACCTGATGATCAGCCCGCTGCGCCCGGGTGAATTCCTGGCAGCGCTGATGGCGATGAGCTTCGTGCGCCTGTTCATCGGTCTCATCCCGGTCTCGATCCTGGCGATCCTCTTCTTCGGCTTCAACCTTTGGGGTCTCGGCGTCGGCCTGGTCGCCTTCTTCGCCAACCTGCTCCTCACCGGCTGGGCGGTCGGCATCATCGTCTCCGGCCTCATCCTCAGGAACGGCCTCGGCGCCGAGGGTTTCGCCTGGACGCTGATGTTTCTGCTGCTGCCCTTGTGCGCGGTCTTTTACCCGGTGGCGACGCTCCCCGATTTCCTGCAGGAGGTGTCGTGGTCGCTGCCGCCGACCTACGTCTTTGAGGGCATGCGCGCCATCATGTTCGACCATACCTTCCGCACCGACCTCATGCTCCAGGCGCTGGCGATCAACGCCGTTTACATCACTGTCGCCTGCGTCGTGTTCCTGAGGCTGGTCAACAGCGCCCGCCGCATCGGCTCGCTGATGGCCATCGGCGAGTAGCACCGGCCGCCCGCGCACAACCGCGGTTGTAACCAAATCGCCAACCGCCACTTGCGTTTAGGGCCCCGGCGGCCCTATTCTTTGTGCAGTGCAAAAAGGGCCGAGTCGAAGACCGGCCCGAGATGCCGCGAGAGAAGGGGCTTGGTTTGTATTACGAGCTCTATGAACTGAACCACGCCGCCTTAAGCCCGTTCCGGGCCGCCGCCGACGCAACCCGGCTGTATTTCCAGAACCCGCTCAATCCGCTGACCCATACCCCGTTCGGTCGCTCCATCGCCGCTGCGGCGGAGGTGTTCGAACGGACCACGCGGCGCTACGGCAAGCCCGAGTGGGGGATCACCGAGACAACCGTCGGCGGCGAACGTGTGCCGGTCAGCATGCGCGTCGTCTGGCAGCGGCCGTTCTGCAATCTCCTCCATTTCGCCAAACCAGTCAGCCGCAACGGCTACAGCGAACCCAAACTGCTCGTCGTAGCGCCGATGTCGGGCCACTACGCCTCGCTCCTGCGCGGCACCGTTCAGACCATGCTGCCCAAGCACGACGTCTACGTCACCGACTGGATCGACGCGCGCATGGTGCCGGCGAGCGACGGCGCCTTCGACCTCGACGACTACATCGACTACCTCGTCTCGATCCTCCACTGGATGGGACCGGACGTGAACGTGATGGCCGTGTGTCAACCGTCGGTGCCGGTGCTTGCCGCCACCGCGCTGATGGAAGCGTCCGGCGACAGCCGTCTGCCGTCGACCATGATCCTGATGGGCGGGCCGATCGACACGCGCGTCAACCCGACGGTGGTCAACCAGCTCGCCGAGCATCGTGACATCGACTGGTTCCGCCAGAACGTCATCATGAAAGTGCCGTTTCCCCATCCGGGCTTTATGCGCGACGTCTATCCCGGCTTCCTGCAGCTCTCCGGCTTCATGAACATGAACCTCGACCGCCACGTCGAGGCGCACCGCGACCTCTTCCGTCACCTCGTCAACGGCGACGGCGACTCGGCCGACAAGCACCGCGATTTCTACGACGAGTATCTGGCCGTCATGGACCTCACGGCCGAGTTCTATCTACAGACGGTCGAGACCGTGTTTATTCGCCACGCCTTGCCCAAGGGCGAGATGATGCACCGCGGCACCCGCGTCGATCCGGCCGCCATCCACACAGTCGCCATGCTGACGGTCGAAGGCGAGAACGACGACATCTCCGGCCTTGGGCAGACGCGCGCGGCGCACGACATCTGCACCGGCATTCCCGCCGACATGCGCGCCCACTACATGCAGCCGAAGGTCGGCCACTACGGCGTCTTCAATGGCTCCCGCTTTCGCGCCGAGATCGCGCCCCGCATTGCCGATTTCATCGCCACCCACCGCCGTGACCGCGGGCCGAAATCGGGCAACGGCAAGGGCCGCCGCTGACGCCGCCGAAAATCGGACGCGGGCCGTCCGATTTTGCTTGAAACGGACCCCGGCGATTACCACGTCCATTTTTGTCACTTGGAGAAAGGGTGAGGAAAATGGTCACTTCGTATGCCCTGCGTCCGGCGTGGACGCCGTTGACGATCCTCCTGATGATCGTAGGCTTCTTCGTCTTCTGGCCGCTGGGCCTGGCAATGCTTGCCTACATCGTGTGGGGGGACCGTATCCCCGAGGTCAGGCGTCACTTCGCCACTGCCCGGCGCGACTGGTCGCATGAGTTTCGTTGTGGCCGAAGCGGGTCCGCCCGCACGTATTCGCCGAGCGGCAACGTCGCCTTCGACGACTACCGCGAGAAGGAGTTGAAGCGGCTGGAGGAAGAGCGCCGCAAGCTCGACGAGGAGCTGCGCCAGTTCGAGAGCTACATGCACGACCTGCGCCGCGCCCGCGATCAGGAGGAGTTCGACCGCTTCATGCGCGAGCGTTCCAACCGGTCGCGCAACAACGGCGACACCATAGACCTCTAGCCGGGCTTGCACCCAGGTACATCCTCGCGCGGCGGGACCGAAAGGCCCCGCCGCCCCTTTTCCGCCTCATGGGTACCGGACACCTTTTCCGTCACTGGAAAAAGGAAAGTTAGGGGAATCCTTTCCGCGCCGAGCTGTGCAATCATCGGCCCAGCGCAACTGATTCGCCCTGGCCGCCGATGCCGCGCTTCATCCGCAAATCCGTTGTCCCCGCCCCCGACCGCTTCGAGATCGCCACCGAATCGGGCATCGTCGCCGTCGACATCCGCCGCCATCCGCGCGCCCGCAACTACACGCTGCGCGTCGCCGGTCCCGCCCGTCCGCCGGTGCTGACCATGCCGCGGCGGGGCTCGCTCGACGAGGCGCGCCGCTTCCTCGATCGCCATGCCGGCTGGCTCACCCGACAGCTCGACCGGCTGCCGCCGCCGAGCCCGATCACCGACGGTGCCGCTATTCCGCTGCGCGGTGTTGCACACGTCATCCGTCATGACCCGGGCTGCCGCGGCACCGTGACCGCGACGACCGATGCGGGGCGCCCGGTGCTTCTGGTTGCCGGCGATGCGGCGCATCTGCGCCGTCGCGTCCTCGATTTTCTCAAACGCGAGGCGCGGCGCGACCTCGATGCGGCGGTCGCCCGCCACGCCGCGCGCCTCGAGGTGCGGCCGACCGCGATCCGCCTGCGCGACCAGACGAGCCGCTGGGGCTCCTGTGCCCTCAACGGCAGCCTGTCGTTCTCATGGCGGCTGGTGATGGCGCCGCCGATGGTGCTTGACTATCTTGCCGCCCACGAGGTGGCCCATCTGCGCGAGCTCAACCATTCGCGTCGCTTCTGGCGGCTGGTGGAGCTGCTGTGTCCGCAAACGGAGTCGGCGCGCGCCTGGCTCAACCTCAAGGGCGCCGCCCTTCACGCCATCGGCGCCGAGTGGGCGTCGCCTGTCTGGTTGCTGGCCCGCTGTTCGGACGGTCCGCGCGCCGTGCTCAGGTTGTAGGCGGTGTTGATGAGGGCGATGTGCGTTAAAGCCTGCGGGAAATTGCCCAGTTGGCGCCGGATGCGCGGATCGTATTCCTCCGCCAGCAGTCCGACGTCGTTTCTGAGTTCGAGCAGCCGCGCGAACACCGCCTGCGCCTCCCCGGTCTTGCCCATCATTGCCAGATTGTCGACGAGCCAGAAACTGCACGCCAGAAACGCGCCTTCGCTCCCCTTGAGCCCGTCCACCCCCTTGTCCGTGTCGTAGCGGCGTAGCAACCCGTCGCTCATCAGCTCGCGGCGCACTGCCTCGACCGTCCCGACCACCCGCGGATCGGTGACCGGCAGAAACCCGACCAGCGGTATCAGCAGCAGCGCGGCATCGAGCGTGTCGCCGTCGTAGTACTGGACGAAGCTGTTGCGCGCGGCGTTGAACCCGCGCCGGCAGACGTCGGCGTGGATCTGATCGCGCAGTGCTGTCCAGCGCTCCGCCTTGCCTTCGAGTCCGAAATTCTTGACGGCCTTGACGGCGCGATCGAACGCCACCCACGTCATTACCTTGGAATAGGTGAACTGCCGACGCTCCCCCCGCACCTCCCAGATTCCCTCGTCGGGCTCGCTCCAGTGCAATTCGAGAAAGTCGAGCAGCGCCCGCTGCACGGACCAGGCATGGTCGACCGGCTCGATGCCATGCTCCCGCGAAATCTGAAATGCGTCCATCAGCTCGCCGTAGACATCGAGCTGAAACTGGACGGCAGCGCTATTGCCGATGCGGACTGGTTTGCTGCCGGCGTATCCGTCGAGCCAGCCAGCCTCCATCTCGGCAAGCTCGCGTTCGCCGCCGAGACCGTAGACGGTTTGCAACTGCTCCGGCGTCCCGGCGACGGCGCGCAGCAGCCAATCGCGCCATGCGCTCGCCTCATCGACGTAGCCTGAGGTCAACAACGCGTAGAGTGTGAATGACGCATCGCGGACCCAGCAGTAGCGGTAGTCCCAGTTGCGGTCGCCGCCGAGTGCCTCTGGCAGCGAGGTCGTCGGCGCCGCGACGATGCCTCCCGTCGGGTCGTAGGTGAGCGCCTTCAGCGTGATCAGCGAGCGAATAACGGGGTCGCGCCAGCGCCCCTCGTAGTTGCATCGCCCCGACCAGTCGCGCCACCACCGTGACGTTTCCTTGAGCTGGTTCATCGCATCCAGCGGCCCTGGATCGGGGCGATGCGACGGCGACCAGGTGAGGACGAAGGGGATCGTGTCGCCCTGGGCCACGGCAAACCGTCCGGTCGTCCGGAAGTTTTCGCCGCTGAGATCGACGGGCGTGCGGATGCGGATTGCGTCAGGTCCGGCCACCGCGCTGAGCCCGTCGTCGACACGACGGACCCACGGGATCACTTTGCCATAGTCAAATCGCAGCACCAGCTCCGTCAGCATCGTCACCTTGCCGCTGCGTCCTTCCACCAGCCGAATCAGGTCGGTGCGTTCGCTCTCGCCGTCGTGCGGCATCAGATCGATGACGGCGACCGTTCCTTCCGGCGTGCGGAATTCCGTCTCCACGATCAACGTGCCGTCGCGGTATCGGCGGTGCACCTCGCCCGCTTCGCCTTCCGGCGCCATCAGCCAGCGACCGTTATCGCTGGTGCCAAGCAGCGCGGCGAAGCACGCGGATGAATCGAAACGCGGCAGGCACAGCCAGTCGATCGAACCATCCTTGCCCACCAGCGCAGCCGTGCGCAGATCGCCGATGAGCGCGTAATCCTCGATGCGATTGGCGGTCGACCGCCCGGCGAATCCATCAGCCATGACCGCGAAAGCCCGGATAAAGCATCATGCCGCCGTCGACGACGAGGGTCGTGCCGGTGACGTAGTCGGAGGCATCGGAGGCCAGCCACAACACGGCGCGGGCGACATCGTCGACGTCGCCAATTCGCCCGTATGGAATGAGCTTCTCGAGATCGTGCCGCGCCGCCGGCGTCTCCCAGGCAGCGCGGTTGATGTTGGTCCGGATGGCGCCCGGGGCGACAGCGTTCACGCAAATCTTCGCCGGTGCCAGCTCCTGCGCCAGCAACTCCATCATCATCAGAACGCCGCCCTTGGAGGCGGCGTAGTTGGCATGGTGCGCCCAAGGGATCGCCTGATGGACCGAGCTCATGCACACGATCTTGCCAGCCGCCGGCGACACCGACGTGTCGACACCGCGCCGCATGAACTCCTGCGTCACCTCGCGTGCGCACAGGAACTGACCTGTGAGGTTGACGTCGATCACCTGCCGCCAATCGGCCAGCGTCATGTCGAGGATCGTCGCGTCGCGTTGGATGCCCGCGTTGTTGACGAGGACGTGGACGGTTCCGAACTGCGAAATCGCCGCGGCGACGAGGGCACGCACGTCGGCTTCCTTGCTGACGTCGCCGGCGATTGCGACGGCCTCACCGCCTGCCTTCTCGATTTCACCGACGACTTCTTCGGCGGCGGCCTGGTCAGCGGCGAGATCGTTGACGGCCACCTTGGCGCCGGCCGCGGCGAGCGAAATCGCCGTCGCCCGCCCGATGCCTGAACTGGCGCCGGTAACGATGGCCACGTGCCGCGCAAGCAAGGGTTCGTTGGCGGTCATCGGCTTGCGCCCTCTGTCGTCGTTGCCGCCTGCTGCAGCGTTACATATGGGTCGATGATGAGAAGGAAAGACCGGGTCTCTACCCGCCGAACAGCCGCCTCAGGAAGCCGCCGCGCGGGCGCTGCGGCACGCCGTATCCGGGTGCATCCGGAAGCGTCATCGGCTGATCGTTGCCGATATCGGCCACCGATCGCGGCGGCGTCGGGTTGCGCGGATCGTAGAGCTGGTAGTTGCCGGGCAGGTCCGCCACCGCGAGCCCGGCCAGAGCCTCGCTCATGAAATGCTGCCACGTGATCGCTGGCAGGTTGCCGCCCGACGCTCGCTTGGTCGGCGAGTTGTCGTCGTTGCCGAACCAGACGCCCGCGGTGAGGTCCGCCGTGTAGCCGACGAACCAGGCGTCGCGGTAGTCCTGGCTGGTGCCGGTCTTGCCGGCGGCTGGCCAGCCGGGAATCTGCGCTGCCTTGGCCGTGCCGACGAGGAGCGTCTGCTCGAGCATGGCGTTCATCATGCCGACGTACATCGGCGCGATCACCTGGCCCGGCCCGGATCCAGTCCGCTCGTAGAGAACCTTGCCCTTGGTCGTGGTGATGCGGCGGATGACGTGCGGGATGACGCCGCGCCCGCCGTTGGAGAACGGCACATAGGCGGCGGTGAGTTCGAGCGGCGTCACCTCCGACGTGCCGAGGCTGATCGACGGGGTCGCCATCAGCGGCGAGGTGATGCCGACGCGGTGGGCCGTTGCCGCCACCGCCTGGGGGCCGACCTCCGCCGTCAGCTCCGCCGCCACCGAATTCAGCGACAGGGCGAGCGCCGTCGCCAGGGTCACCGGGCCGCGGTAGCTCTTGGTGTAGTCCTCCGGCTGCCAGCCGTTGATCGATACCGGCTGATCGATGCGCACCGTCTCCGGCACCAGTCCGGCCTCCAGCGCCGTGAGGTACACGAACGGCTTGAACGCCGAGCCCGGCTGGCGGTGCGCGTCGACGGCGCGGTTGAACGGGCTGGTGGCGTAGTCCCGCCCGCCGACCAGTGCCTTGACGGCTCCTGTCGGGTCGATGGCGACGAGCGCCCCCTGTCCGACCCGGTATTGGGTCCCGTTTTCCGCCAGGGTATCGGAGATCGCCTTCGCCGCCGCCGCCTGCAGGTTGAGGTCGATCGTGGTGTCGACGACGATGTCCTGGTCGTGCACGCCGATGTAGTGCGGCAGCACGTCCATCACCCAGTCGGCGACATAGCGGCCGCTGCCGCCGGCGACGTCGCTGACCGCCTTGATCGGGGCCGACAGGGCGAGGCTTGCCTGGCGCGCGCTGATGAAGCCGGCGTCGGCCATGGCGGCGAGCACTGTTTGCGCCCGCGCTTCCGCCGCCTGCGGATGGTTGCTCGGCGAGTACGTGCTGGGCGCTTTCAGCATCCCGGCGAGCGCGGCGGCCTCGGCAAGCGTGACGTAGCGGGCCGACTTGCCGAAATAGCGGTGTGCCGCCGCGTCCACCCCGTAGGCGCCGGCGCCGAGATAGACCCGGTTGAGGTAGAGCGAGAGGATTTCTTTCTTCGACAGGCGCAGTTCCAGCCACTCGGCAAGGATCACCTCCTGGATCTTCCGCTCGAACGTGCGGTCGGGCGTCAGGAAGAGGTTCTTGGCGAGTTGCTGGGTGATGGTCGAGCCGCCCTCGACGATGTGCCCGGCCCGGATGTTGGCGACCATGGCGCGGGCGAGGCCCACGGGATCGAAGCCGAAGTGCCAGTAGAAGCGCCGGTCCTCGATGGCGATCACCGCCTCCGGCAGGTACGGCGGCATCTCGGCGAGCGTCAGGCTTTCCCGGTCGAGTCGGCACGGTTGGAGATAAGCTGGCCGTTGGCGGCGAGGATGCGCACGTTGGCGGCGCGTTGCGGCACCGTCCATTCGCCGGGGGAGGGCAGCTTGGAGCCGTAGTAGGCGACCAGCGCACCGAGCGATCCGGTGCCGATGACGGCGACGACCACGGTCCAGTAAGCCGCCCGGCGGATGACGTGCCGCGTGCGGGCAAAGCGGCCGCCGCCACGCGCGGATTTGCCGCGCGCCGTGGCGCCCTTGCCCCTGCTTTTCCTGCGCGTCGGCACCGAGCGGTCGGCGTCCTTCAACCCGAACTCAAGAAGGCCGTCACGGTCGCCGTCCCCGACGTCCATGACCGGTTCGACCCGTTCGCTGGCCCGGCGTCGCCATTTCATCGGCCGCCGTCCCCTGGTGAACACCTGGATTGGACGGCACCCGCCGTCCCGGGTCTGACCCTGACGCTAAATGCGGCGATTTAAGGGGGCGTTAAGGCTGGGCTGGTGACGACGATGCTTATTCTCCATCTGCAGGATGTTCGGCGGTCCCGCACGCGGCTGGTAATACACCAATACCGTAGGGAGAGGGGACAATGGCTGACCTCAACGGAAAGACCCTCTTCATCACCGGCGCGAGCGCGGCATCGGCCTGGCGATCGCCCTGCGCGCGGCCAAGGACGGCGCGAACATCGCGATCGCGGCGAAGACCGCCGAGCCGAACCCGAAGCTGCCGGGCACGATCTTCACCGCGGCCAAGGAGATCGAGGCCGCGGGCGGCAAGGCGCTGCCGGTCGGTTGCGACATCCGGTTCGAGGATCAGGTCGCCGCCGCGGTCGCGAAGACCGTCGAGACGTTCGGCGGCATCGACATCTGCGTCAACAACGCGAGCGCGATCAGCCTCACCGGCACCCAGGCGACGGAGATGAAGCGCTACGATCTGATGCACCGGATCAACACGCGCGGCACGTTCTCAGTCGCAGCTGTGCATCCCGCACCTCAAGAAGGCCGAGAACCCCCACGTCCTCAACCTGTCGCCGCCGCTCAACATGGAGACGCGCTGGTTCGCGCCGCACGTCGCCTACACGATGGCGAAGTTCGGCATGAGCATGTGCGTGCTCGGCATGGCCGGCGAGTTCAAGCAGGCCGGATCGCGTTCAACGCGCTGTGGCCGCGCACCGTGATCGCGACCGCCGCGATGCAGAACCTGCTCCGCGGCGCCGATACGGGCCTGCCGCAAGCCCGAGATCATGGGCGACGCGGCGCACGTGATCTGGCCGGCGCGCGCGAGTGCACCGGCAACTTCTTCATCGACGACGAGGTGCTCGCGTCGGGGGCGTCACCGATTTCGAAGCATACGCAGTGAAGCCGGGTACAGCCCTGCTGCCCGATCTGTTTCTCGACTGAGCGAGCCCAATGAGCCGGAACACACCGGCTCAGCCGGGCAGAGGATTGGGCGGGGCATCCAAATGGAAGCGGTCTCAGGATTGCCCCGATAATCATGACGGCCCAGTAAGCCCACAGAAACAGCCAATCGTCCCAAAACCCCCGTTCGCGTCTAGCGAACATTAGGCCTTCTAGCTCGCATGGTTTGAAATAGGTCTTGTAAATCCAATGCAGCCGCTTGCGGAATGTCGTCAGCGTGGACTGGAACTGTCTGCTGAGTAGCACTCCGTATGCCGCAGCAACGACCACAAGGACGGACAACAGCGGTCTTATCGCTTCCGTATGAAATTGGCTGTATCGCGAGATTGAAAATATCGCGATGTACACAGCGATGACGTAGTTTGTGGCAACCCACTGTTGCCGTTTCGAGAACATAATGTTGTCCACCACATCTTTGTAGGCATTCTGGATGTGGTTGGGCATAAGCGGCCGTTCATCGCCGCGCCTTTGTTCATCACTCATGGCGATCCTCCTATTTCAAGGCGCCGAAAAGTAGCATCAGAAGAACAGACGATGGCAGTTCTCTTTGGCTCCATCGCCTGGGCAACGGTAGTGACCAGTACCAAGATTTCTGCGACGGCAACAAATCGTCGCTTTGAATGCAGGTCACTTACCCGGTCGGGTGACCAGCGAGATTTTCTGAGAACCGGCGAGTCTTCACCGACCGACGAACCGCGACGAGCCGCAGATTTGGGTCACTTTGACGACGTACGGGAACCGGTGTGACCGGCTCCACCTACGGGGGCGTAAACGAAATCGGCGGACTAGGTGGAGCATCGGTCACGGCTCGGCGCGCACATCTCTTCTCCTGTGTGCAAACCGGACCTTCACTTCAGCGGTCGGGAACGCGAACGCGCTTAGCGAATGTTTTCTTCCAGGCCGACAAACATAAAGGCCGCGCTTTCGCCGCCTTGGATTGTGCTCAAGTGACCTTTGCTGGCCTCATCGTTGACCAGTAGAACGTCGCCTGGACCCATCTCGATGGTTTCGCCATCGGTCGCCAGGACTGTGAGTTTTCCCTTAAGCATCACGCAGAACTGCTTGCGGGGCGTCGCATGAAATTCCTTATCCCAGCCGGGCGGAGCAATCATGAAGAGCGACGTGGTTGTCGGCATAGCAGCTGATACGTGCACCGGCATCGATGGCGGTGCAAAAGCACGCTTTTCGAAGTCTATCTCGATCACCCTGAAATGCGTTTCGCCTTGATCATGTGCGAAAATCTCGGTCAGTCGCATTTCAAATTCCTTCTGCGGAGCATATGAATTAGCTTAACCCAAGAGCGGATAACTCAAAGCGTTATCCAGGAGAAATTTCCTCGCGGCGACGTCCATTCTCGGCGCATTTGACACGTCATCAGCGACGTCCGCCAAGTCGGCAAAGCACCCGAAACCGAGCGTGCCGGTTCGCGAAAAACTTGTGAGTACGCGGCCCAGTTTTTGCGCCGAGCCCACAAGATTCTGGTCACATGTCAGGTCAGGTGACGAGCGAGATTTTCTGAGAACCGGCGAGACATTCACCGAACCGCAGTCACTTTGAGAACGTATGAAAGCCGGTGAGACCGGCTCCACCTACGGGGCGTAAACGACGCACCGATCGTGAATCATGCAAACGGTGCGTAATCCACCGCGAGGCAGGCGCTGCGTCTCGAAAGATGGTGGGTTGCACCTCCGGCTAACCCGCCATCTTTCTACGATGCGAACCTGCCAACCGCAGGCGGGATCAGCGTTACGTAATGTTGATTGCGGACACCACCTTGTCGCTGCCAACGGTGTTGTAGTGGATTTTCACATGGTCGCCGACGCCAAGTTCAGCCGTGCTGAAGGCCTCCGGGACCGTGAACTGCGTTCCGTCCGCGAGCGTCAGGGTGTGGTTTTCGGCGTGGATGGACTTGATGCTGCCGGTGGCAACGGAATTGGCCATCTGCGCGTTCGCGACCGGCTGGTTCGTCGCGCCGTACATCAGCGGCTGGCCGTCGGTGACTTGCGACGGTGCCGCCTCGATCTTGGTGGCCATGAGCCGGCCGTTGTCGTTCTGGGTCTGATCGTAGGTGATCGTGACCTCCATGCCGCGCCTGAGGGCATCGAGGTTGGCGTTGTTCGGCAGGACAAAGACCTTGCCGTCATCGAGCTGCACGGTGCCGATAGCGGCAAACCGCACCTGCGTCGCGGTGTTGCGGCTGAAATCGGCAATCTTGCCGGTATCAGTTTTGGCAGCGAGGGCAATTGACGAAGATGCCGCGAGGGCCAGAGTGGCGCCCGCTGCGATCATTGCGCGTTTCATTGGTTTGCCTCCTTTCAAAGTTGCTGGCCCCGTTCCCCCCGACCTCGATCGGGGGGGTTGAGCCCTTCTGCACCCCGCATTCATTGACGACGCCACCTGACCTATCGCGCCACCGTCGTTTTTCAACCGTACGCATCCCGGAGATTGCGGAAGCGCACGTCAAGCGGGCGCTTGATCCGCACCGTTGGTCGATCACAGCCGGACTACCCGGCAACCTGTTCGTTCAGCTTGTCTCGATGGGAAGCAAGCTCGTGGCCGGGAGAAAACCGGAAGCGATTTGAAGAGGCGGATTGCCCGGGTTTCGCTGCGCTTCACCCGGGCCGCTTTGCTAGTGGCAGTTCGACAGCGTGTAGCGAATTATTTCGTAGTTTGTGTTGGTCGATCCGCCCGATTGGGTCAGCTCACAAGTGAAAGTCCGATTGGCGACGGGCAAGTATGCCTTGTAGACCTCGGGATCTTTCTTTTCCCAGACGGTATTTCGGATCACGTAGTTTCCCGGATTGCTCTTCAGCGCGCATTTCACGCCAGCGTACTTGAGCCCCCCGGAATCGCCTGCAAAGCCCTTGCAGATACCCTCTTCAGCCTCCGCTGTCGGCGCCACCGCAAGCACGATCACAGCGGTGACTACGGCGAGATTCGCGTTGTTCATCTCTGCCTCCATTGGTCTGTACGAAATCAGTACGGCGTGATGAGCCGCCATGGAGAGGAGCACCTGGCTTGCGTGGCATCGCGGCGTCCCAGTTGCTTTGCCGTCGAAGTCGCGTATTCGCGAACCAGTGCATATGTCAGAGGTATTCGAACGCCACGATAGAACGTCCTAAGGAATACTAGCACAAATCTTGTCGATGAGCTCTCTTTTTCACGCCTTCGCGAGCCTGAGCGGCGCGGCCCTTCCCTCCCGATCCGGCGCCGGCCATATTGCCCCCGATGGCCACATCCAAATCCCACGCCGGCGGGGTCAAGCGCGGCGACCACGTCTTCCTGGTCGACGGCTCGTCCTACGTCTATCGCGCCTACCACGCCCTGCCGCCGCTCACCCGCAAGTCGGACGGGCTGCCGCTCGGCGCCGTCTACGGCTTCTGCAACATGCTGTGGAAGCTGTTGCAGGACGCCGCCGCCGGCGTGAAGCCGACCCACATCGCGGTCGTCTTCGACAAGTCGGAGCATACCTTCCGCAACGAGATGTACGCGGACTACAAGGCCCACCGGCCGGAGGCGCCCGACGACCTCAAGCCGCAGTTCCCGCTGATCCGCCAGGCGACCGCCGCCTTCAACGTGCCCGGGCATCGAGCAGTCGGGCTTCGAGGCGGACGACCTGATCGCCACCTACGCGCGCCAGGCGCGCGAGGCCGGCGCCGACGTCACCATCGTCGCCTCCGACAAGGACCTGATGCAGCTCGTCGGCCCGTCGGTCACCATGTTCGACACCATGAAGGACAAGCGCATCGGCGAGGCGGAGGTGGCCGAGCGCTTCGGCGTGCCGCCGGCCAAGGTCATCGACGTGCAGGCGCTCGCCGGCGACTCGGTCGACAACGTCCCCGGCGTCCCCGGCATCGGCGTCAAGACCGCCGCCCAGCTCATCGGGGAATACGGCGACCTCGAAAACCTGCTCGCCCACGCCCACGACATCAAGCAGCCGAAGCGGCGCGAGGCGCTGACCGTCCACGCCGACGCCGCCCGCATGTCGAAGAAGCTCGTCACCCTCGACCAGAACGTGCCGCTGGAGGTGCCGATCGAGGACCTCGCCGTGCGCGAGCGCGACGGGCCGAAGCTGATCGGCTTCTGCAAGGCGATGGAGTTCACCGCCCTCACCCGCCGCGTCGCCGAGGCGACCGGCACCGACGTCGACGCGGTGGAGGCGGCGGTGCCGGAGGATGGCGCCGCCAGGCCGAAGGCGAAGAAGCCGGCGCTGAAGGAAGGCGTGCGCCCCGTCTACCGGCCCTATTTCAACGCCGGCGACAAGCGCGTGCAGGCGCCGGCCGAGGGCGCTACCGGCCCCGCCGCCCACGCCGCGCGGGCCGCCGCCGCTGCCACCGCCATTCCTTTTGATCGTGCGGGCTACGAGACGGTCACCGACATCGCCCGCCTCGATGCCTGGATCGCCGAGGCGGAGACGACGGGCCGCGTCGCCGTCGACACCGAGACCACCTCGCTCGATCCCGATGCAGGGTGAGCTGGTCGGCGTCAGCCTCGCGACGGGGCCGGGGAGGGCGGCCTACATTCCGCTCGCCCACAAGGACGGACCCGGCGATCTTCTCGGCGGCGGTCTCGTCGCCGGCCAGGTGCCGGCGAACGAGGCACTGAAGCGCCTGAAGCCGATGCTGGAGGACCCGGCGGTTCTCAAGGTGGCGCAGAACCTCAAGTACGACGCGCTCGTGCTCTCCCGCCACGGCATCACGGTGGCGCCCTACGACGACACCATGCTCATCTCCTACGCGCTCGACGGCGGCAAGGGCGGCAGCGGCATGAACGAGCTGGCCGACGCCGTCCTCGGCCACCAGCCGATCGCCTTCAAGGAGGTCGCCGGCACCGGCCGCAGCCAGGTCACCTTCGACCGCGTCGCCATCGACAAGGCGACCGAATATTCCGCCGAGGACGCCGACGTCGCGATCCGGCTGTGGACGGCGCTGAGGCCCCGCCTCGTCGCCGAGCACATGGTCAACGTCTACGAGACGCTGGAGCGGCCGATGATCCCGGTGCTGGCGCGCATGGAGGCGCGCGGCATCAAGGTCGATCGCCAGATTCTGTCGCGCCTCTCCGGCACATTCTCGCAGAAGCTCGCCGGCCTCGAGGACGAGATCTACAAGCTCGCCGGCGAGACCTTCAACATCGGCTCGCCCAAGCAGCTCGGCGACATCCTGTTCGGCAAGTTCGGCCTGCCCGGCGGCAAGAAGACCAAGACCGGCGCCTGGTCGACCGGCGCCGACGTGCTGGACGAACTCGCCGCCGGCGGCAACGAACTCGCCCGCCACATCCTCGACTGGCGGCAGTTGTCGAAACTGAAGTCGACCTACACCGACCTCTTGCCGGGCTACATCAACCCCGAGACCGGCCGCGTGCATACCTCGTACGCGCTCGCCTCCACCACCACCGGGCGCCTGTCGTCGTCGGAGCCGAACCTCCAGAACATCCCCATCCGCACCGAGGAGGGCCGGCGCATCCGCACCGCCTTCATCGCCGAGGAGGGGATGAAGCTGATCTCGGCCGACTACAGCCAGATCGAGCTGCGCGTCGTCGCCCACGTCGCCGACGTGCCCGAGCTGAAGCAGGCCTTCGCCGACGACCTCGACATCCACGCCATGACGGCTTCCGAGATGTTCGGCGTGCCGGTCAAGGGCATGCCGCCGGAGGTGCGCCGCCGCGCCAAGGCGATCAACTTCGGCATCATCTACGGCATCTCCGCCTTCGGCCTCGCCAACCAGCTCGGCATCCCGCGCGAGGAGGCCGGCGCCTACATCAAGCGCTACTTCGAGCGCTTCCCCGGCATCCGCGACTACATGGAGGCGATGCGTCAGAAGGTGCGCGCCGACGGCCACGTGTCGACGCTGTTCGGCCGCAAGATCAACTTCCCCCAGGCCGGCTCGAAGAACCCGTCGGAGCGCGCCTTCGTCGACCGCGCCGCCATCAACGCGCCGATCCAGGGCACCGCCGCCGACATCATCCGCCGCGCCATGATCCGCATGGAGGGCGCGCTCGCCGAGGCGAAGCTGAAGGCCGGCATGCTGTTGCAGGTGCACGACGAGCTGGTGTTCGAGGCGCCGGAGAGCGAGGTCGACAAGACCATGAAGGTGGTCGCACACGTCATGGAGACGGCGGCGCTACCGGCCGTCGGCCTGTCGGTGCCCCTCCACGTCGACGTCCACGCCGGCGACAACTGGGACGCCGCGCATTAGGCCATAGGCGAGTTGCGCGCCGCGTCGATGCTCCACGGGCCGGGTCCCGCGGCGGCGATGTAGAGATAGATGAAGCAGAACAGCACCGCCGATTCGCCAAAGTTGGCGATCGGGTAGAGGCTGTGCGGTGCGTGCGAGGTCCAGTAGGCGACCGCCATTTCGCCCGACAGCACGAAGGCGGCGAGCCGGGTGTAGACGCCAAAGATCAGCATCAGGCTGCCCACCAGCTCCAGCACGCCGATGAACCAGAAACCGGAGAAGAGGACCGGCGATGGCCCCCGCGTCGGCGGGAAGGCGAAGAGCTTCATCGTCGCGTGCTCGAGGAAGACGAGCGCGGTAACGATGCGGAGCGTCGAAAGGAGCTGCGGCCGGTAGAGGCCGACGCGGCCGAAGAATGCGTGCACGATAGGGAAGTCCTTGCGCTCAGCGTCGCCGCCCCAGCCAATGGCAGACGCCGGCGTGCCCGCGCAAGCCGGCATTGGTCACAAGGCGGTGATGGCGCTCGTCAGTCCGACCGCTTGCCGAAGAAGGCGCCGATCATGCCGGCCAGTTCCGCCTTGCCCGGTCTCAGCATGCCCCAGGCGTTGCCGCCGGCGAGCCGGTCGAGTTCCCGCTGGCGGCGCAGAAGCAATTCGACGAAGCGGCCGACCAGCGTCGGCGATTGGTCGAGCACGTGAGCCAGCGCCTGCTTGTTGACCTCGACGGTTCTCACCGGCTCCAGCGCGGTAACGGTGGCGCTCCGCCGCGCACCGGTCAGCAGCGACATCTCGCCGAAGATGCCGCCGGGACCGAGCGTCGCAACCGGCCTCTGCTCGCCGGCAATGGTGACGCTGACCGTGCCCGAAACGATCACGAACATCGAATGGCCGGGGCCGTCTTCCTCGATCGGCGTGGCGCCTTTCGGGAAGTCGATGAAGCGTGCCCGCGCCGCCAGCATGTCGATCTCGGCGTCGGTCAGCACGTCCCCGAAGAAGGAAGTTGACTTGAGGATGTCTTTCGGATTCATCGCCCGTAGTCCGCGTTTGAATTGGGCGCGCACTCTCCATTGTGCGGCAAAGCCGGTCAAGGACGTAGGTCACATCCTCTCCATGCCTTGATTCGGCCGGTTCCGGCACCCAGATAGCCTGCACCAGAATCATGGTTTCGCCCTTGCCCTGACGCCTTCCACGCCCCGACTGGGGCTCCCCTCCGACCGGCAGCCACAGGCGAAGTGCGTCCCGCGCTCCGCCCTCTGCCGCACCGGAGGAGAAGAGCCATGGCAGAGAAGCCGGGCAACGGGAATCGTTCGAGAGATTCCAGGTCGGATTCGGAAAACAGGAAGCGGCGTCGCGCCGAAAACATCGCCAGGGCCGAGTTTGGCCGCTTCTACTGGAACGACCGCCTGGAATGCGAACTCCGCCAGTCGCTCAGCGCGGCGGCGAAGCGGAAACGGAAATCGAAAGACTGAGACGACACCAGCGCGGGCGCGCTCAGGTCCTGAGCGCCCCGCCAGTCGCCTTTTCCACGGCCGCCACGATCTTCCGCGCCGCCGCATCGATCTCCGCGTCGGTCATGCGTGCGCTCGTTCGGTTGCATCGTCACCTCGATCGCCACCGATTTCTTGTCCGGCGCCGAGCGCGTCGCCCTCGAAGACGTCGAACACCGAGACGGCGGTGATCAGCGCGCGATCGGCGCCCGCGGCGGCCTTGACGATTCGCTGCGCCTCCACATTACCGTCGACCACGAAAGCGAAGTCGCGGCGGACCGGCTGCAGATCGGACAGCGTCAGCGGCGGCTTGGTCTTGGTCGGCTGCGCCTTGGGCAGCGGGATCGCTTCGAGAATGATCTCGAACCCGGCAAGCGGGCCCTCGCGCGTCGATCAGTTCCAGCACCCTGGGATGGAACTCGCCGAAGGTGCCGATCACCGTCTTCGGGCCTAGGCGGATGGTGCCGGAGCGGCCGGGGTGGAACCACGCCGGCGCGTCGGCGGTCACCTGCACGTTCTCCGGCGACAGCCCGAGCGCATCGAGCGTGGCGAGCGCGTCGGCCTTGGCGTCGAACACCGAGACCGGTGCGGCCGCGCCGGACCAATGGCGGCCGCTGCCGGCGACCTGCGCCGTGCCGCGCCGGATGCCCGCGGCGGCGGTCACCTGATCCTCGGGCCGGTCGCCGCGATAGACCTGTCCGACCTCGAACAGGGCAAGGTCGGCGAAGCCGCGGTCGGCGTTGCGTTGCGCCGCCGCGACGAGGCCGGGCAGCAGGCTCGGCCGCATGTCCGACATGTCCGGCGCAATCGGGTTGGCGAGCTTCAGCGCCTCGTCGCCGCCGCCGAACGCCGCTGCCGCCGTCTCCGAGATGAACGACCACGTCACCGCCTCGGTCAGCCCGCGCGTGGCGAGCGCCCGCTTTGCGCGCCGCGTCCTGATCTGGATCGGCGTCAGCACGGGCCTGGCGACGGTGGGGCTGCGCGCCATCGCCGCCGCCGGTATCTTGTCGACGCCGATGATGCGGACGATCTCCTCGACGATGTCCGCCTTGATGCTGGCGTCCGGCCGCCACGTCGGGATCGAGACGCGTGATCGTCCCCTTGGTGCGGTGCGGCCGCGAGGTGAAGCCGAGGTCATCGAGGATCCTCGTCACCTCGCTGATCGAGGGGTCGATGCCGGCGATGCGTTTGACCTCGCTCACCGGGAAGTCGACCACGTTCGCCGGCTCCGGCACCTCGCCGGCGACGAGTGATTTCGCTCGGCGTGCCGCCGCAGAGGTCCATCACCATCCGCGTCGCGAGCTCCAGCCCCGGCACCATGAACGCCGGATCGACCCCGCGCTCGAAGCGATGGCGCGCGTCGGAGACGATGCCGAGCCGGCGGCCGGTGCGGTGGATGTTGAGCGGGTCCCACAGCGCCGATTCGATCAGCACGTCGGTGGTCGTCTCGTCGCAGCCGGTGGCCTCGCCGCCCATGATGCCGGCGATCGATTCGACGCCCGCCTCGTCGGCGATGACGCAGACGTCGGCGTCGAGCGTGTAGGTCTTGCCGTCGAGCGCCACCACCGTCTCGCCGTCGCGCGCGCGCCGGACGGTGAGGTTGCCCTTCACCTTGGCGGCGTCGAAGACGTGCAGCGGCCGGCAGCGGTCGAACGTGACGAAGTTGGTGATGTCCACCAGCGCGTTGATGGGCCGGAGACCGATGGCGCGGAGCCGCCGTTGCAGCCACTCCGGCGACGGGCCGTTGGTGACGCCGCGCACCAGCCTGAGGCCGAAGGCCGGGCAGAGCGGCGGCGTGATGCCGAAGTCGAGCGTGACGCCGACCGGACAGGGGCCGTCGCCTGCGACCGGCTCGACCGGCCGCTCGATCAGCCGGCCGACGCCGGCGGCGGCGAGGTCGCGGGCGATGCCGGAGATGCCGAAGGCGTCCGGCCGGTTGGTGGTGATCGCGACGTCGATCACCGGATCGTCGAGGTGGGCATAGGCGGCGTACGCTTCGCCGACCGGCGCGTCGGCGGGCAGGTCGACGATGCCGGTGTGGTCGTCGGAGAGACCCAACTCGCGCTCCGACAGCAGCATGCCGTTCGATTCGACCCCGCGGATGACGCCCTTCTGGAGGTCGACGCCGGTGCCGGGAATGTGGGTGCCGGCCGGCGCGAACACGCCGATCATGCCGGCGCGCGCATTGGGCGCCCCGCACACCACCTGGATGTTGGAGCCGTCGCCGGGATCGACCACGCACACGCGCAGCCGGTCGGCGTTCGGGTGCTTCTCGGCCGAGACGACCCGCGCCACCTGAACGGCGCGTACATTTTCGCCGGGTCCTCGACCGCCTCCACCTCGAGCCCGATCATGGTCATGGCCTCGACGATGCCGTCGAGGGAGGCCGTGTCGAGGTGCTCCTTGAGCCAGGAGAGGGTGAGTTTCATTTTGCCGTCTTGAATTTCCGCCGTCATTGGAGGGGCGAACGACGACGCCTCCATGTGCGATCGGCAGTGGACTGCTTCGCCTCGCTCGCAATGACGAAACGGACGATCAGCTCAGCCCTCCGGCCAGGCTAGGCAGGTCGAGCGGGCGGAAGCCGTAGTGGTTGAGCCAGCGCACGTCGGCGTCGAAGAAGGCGCGGAGATCCGGCATCCCGTACTTCAGCATGGCGATGCGGTCGATGCCGATGCCCCAGGCGAAGCCCTGGTACCGGTCGGGGTCGTGGCCGCCGGCGCGGATGACGTTGGGGTGCACCATGCCGCAGCCCAGAATCTCCAGCCAGTCGTCGCCCTCGCCGAAGCGGATTTCGTTGCCCTGCCGGCGGCAGCCGATGTCGACTTCCATCGACGGCTCGGTGAACGGGAAATAGCTCGGCCGGAAGCGCATCTTGACGCGGTCGACCTCGAAGAACGCCTTGCAGAATTCCTCCAGCACCCATTTCAGGTGGCCGATGTGGCTTTCCTCGTCGATCACCAGCCCCTCCACCTGATGGAACATCGGCGTGTGGGTCTGGTCGGAATCGAAGCGGTAGGTGCGGCCCGGGAATGATCACCCGGATCGGCGGCTTCTGCGTCTCCATGGTGCGGATCTGCACCGGCGAGGTGTGGGTGCGAAGCAGCCTGCGCTCGCCGTCCGCCTTCTCGCGGAAGAAGAAGGTGTCGTGCATGTCGCGGGCCGGGTGGCCGACCGGGAAGTTGAGCGCGGTGAAGTTGTAGTAGTCGGTCTCGATGTCCGGCCCCTCGGCGATGGCGAAGCCGAGGTCGGCGAAGATGACGCTGATCTCGTCGATCACCTGGCTGACCGGGTGGATGCGGCCGGTCTCCAGCGGCGACGGCCTGACCGGCAGCGTCACGTCGACGGTGTCCTCGGCGAGGCGGCGGGCGAGCGCCTCGTCCTTGAGCACCGCGCGGCGCTCGGCGATCGCCTGGTTGATGCGGTCTTTCAGCCCGTTGAGCGCCGGTCCCATCACCGAGCGCTCCTCCGGCGTCATGCGCGCCGAGGCCCTTCAGGAGGTCGGAGACGACGCCCTTCTTGCCGAGCGCCGCCACGCGCACCGCCTCCAGCGCCGCTTCGTCGCCGGCGCCGGCGATGCGTCCGAGGAGATCGCGCTCCAGTGTCTCGATGTCGGCTGCGTTTGTGGTCATCGAACCCGCCCGGGTACGCGCCCGCCTCAACAGAAATGCGCCGTCGCGACAAGCGCCGCCATCGGTCCGGTCCCGACCGCCGCGTCCACCGGGGCCGGTGCGCCGGCGGCAAGTCAACGGATCAGGCGAGGGCCCCTTGCGCCTTTTCCACCAGCGACTTGAACGCGGCCGGCTCGCTTACCGCCAGCTCGGCCAGGACCTTGCGGTCCACATCGACCCCGGCCTTGCCGAGGCCGTCGATAAATCGGCCGTAGGTGAGCCCGTGCTCGCGGGTGGCGGCGTTGATGCGCTGGATCCACAATCCGCGGAAGGTGCGCTTGCGGTTCTTGCGGTCCCGGTAGGCGTATTGGGCGGAACGGTCCACCGCCGCCTTGGCGGTGCGGATCGTGTTCTTGCGGCGGCCGTAAAAGCCCTTGGCCCGCTTCAGCACTTTCTTGTGCTTGGCGTGGGCGGTGACCCCGCGCTTCACTCGCGACATGACAATTCTCCGGAAGGTGACCCTGCCTCAGGCGTAGGGCAGGAAGTTCTTCTTGATGATGCGGGCATCAGCGTCGGAAAGCACCGTCGTTCCCCGCGCGTTGCGGATGAACTTCTTGGTGCGCTTGATCATGCCGTGCTGGTGCGCCGCCTGCTTGGCGATCACCTTGCCGGTCGCGGTCACCTTGAATCGCTTCTTGGCGCCGCTTTTGCTCTTCAGTTTGGGCATTTTGCATCCTCGGTTGGGAGCGAAAGGCGCCGCCACGGCATGCCCTTTTCAGGCCGGGCGGCGCGGAAGAAGCGGGTTTATAGCGACACCGGCCCCGGGGGGCAAGCCGGCACCCCCGCCCCAGCGGGGCGCCAGCATTTACGGCCTGGTTTCGGCCCGAAGTAACCCGTGGCTATCGCGGAGCGAGCACCATGGTCATCTGGCGGCCTTCCATCCGGGGCTCGGCCTCGACCTTGGCCATCGGCGCCGTCTCGTCGCGCACCCGGTCGAGGAGCCTGGCGCCGATTTCCTGGTGGGCCATTTCGCGGCCGCGGAAGCGGAGCGTAACCTTGACCTTGTCGCCTTCCTCGAAGAAGCGGCGGATGGAGCGCATCTTCACCTCGTAGTCGTGGGTGTCGATGTTGGGACGCATCTTGATCTCCTTGATCTCGATGGTCTTCTGCTTCTTGCGCGCTTCGGCGGCTTTCTTCTGGGCCTGGTACTTGTACCGGCCGAAATCGAGGATCTTGCAGACCGGAGGCTCGGAATTGGGAGCGATCTCGACCAGATCGAGCCCGGCTTCCTGTGCGATCTCGATCGCCCGGTCGATGGGCACGGTGCCGCGGTTGTCGCCCTTGTCGTCGATCAGCTGAACTTCGTTGACGCGGATCTCCTCGTTTACCCGTGGGCCTTCCTTCGTCGGAGGCGGGGCTCTATAGGGTCGGCGAATGGCAGTAGTCTCCTCTTCTGTTGGGACGAAACGATAGGCCGGCCGTATGGCCGCAATGGGACAGAATTCGATCATGCCGGCCGGGAAGTCAACCGCCGCGACGCCCGGCCCGCTGACGGGGGAAATACGATGAATGATCTCGAAACGGCCCGCCTGACCGTCCGCGGCCGAGGCGGCGGGCGCGAGATCGCGGTTATGCGCCGGCGCGGGGCGGCCCCCGGCGTCTTCTGGCTCGGCGGTTTTCGCTCCGACATGACCGGCACCAAGGCAACCGCCATCGACGGCTTTGCCGCCGTTCGCGGTCTCGCCACGACCCGTTTCGACTATTCCGGCCACGGCCAGTCCGGCGGCGTATTCGAAGAGGGCACCATCAGCCGCTGGCTGGAGGAGGCGAGGGCGGTTCTCGATCGCTACGCCCAGGGCCCGCAGATCCTCGTCGGCTCGTCCATGGGCGCGTGGATCGCGCTCCGCCTCGCCGAGACCGAGGCGAAAACGGCGCGCGTCGCCGGCCTCGTTCTCGTCGCCCCGGCCTTCGACATGACGCGGACGCTCATGTGGGACACCTGGAGCGAGGCGGCGCGGAACGAACTCATGTCCACCGGTGTCCACCGCCAGCCGAGCGACTACGGCGAGCCTTACCCGATCACCCGCGCCCTGATCGAGGACGGCGACAAGCACCTTCTCGGCGATCGCCTGATCGAGACCGGCTGCCCGGTCCATATTCTCCAGGGCATCGCCGATCGCGAGGTACCGTGGCGCCACGCCGCCGACCTCGTCTCCCACCTCGCCTCCGACGATGTGGTGCTGACCCTGATCAAGGACGGCGACCATCGCCTGTCGCGCCCGCACGATATCGAGCTTCTGGAATCGGCGGTCGCCCAGGTGATGGGCGAGAGCGAGCACTAGGCGGACGCCGCGCGCCACTCCTCGGCAACATCGGGGTCCGCTTCGCCGGGCAGGTATCGCCGTCTGAGGTCGTCGAACGTCCGCGGCGAGGTCAGTCGGCTGAGCGCCCACACCGCGGCACCGCGCACCAGCGGCGCCCCGTCATCGAGCAGACCGCGCGCCACCTCCGCCAGTTCCGGCTCGCCGGAGTTGCCGACCGCGATCAGCACGTTGCGGACGAAGCGGTCGCGCCCGATGCGCTTGATCGGCGATCCGGCGAAGCGGGCGCGGAAGGCGTCGTCGTCGAGCTCGGCGAGGTCGGAGAGAGGCGGCGCGGCGAGATCGTCGCGCTGGGAAAGTTTCGCTTCGCGGGTCGCCCGCGCGTACTTGTTCCACGGGCACACCGCCAGGCAATCGTCGCAGCCGTAGATGCGGTTGCCCATCGCCGCGCGGAATTCGCGCGGGATCGGGCCGTGGTGCTCGATGGTGAGGTAGGAGATGCAGCGGCGGGCGTCGAGCTGATAGGGCGCCGGGAACGCATCGGTCGGGCAGACGTCGAGGCAGGCGCGGCAACTGCCGCAATGATCGCCCTCCGGCCCGTCCGGCGGCAGCGCGATCTCGGTGAGGATGGCGCCGAGGAACAGCCACGACCCGAACCGGCGGCTGACGAGGTTGGTGTGCTTGCCCTGCCAGCCGAGCCCGGCCGCCTCGGCGAGCGGCTTCTCCATCAGCGGCGCAGTATCGACGAAAACCTTGACGGCGCTCCCCGTCGCCGCGGCGAAGCGACCCGCGATCCGTTTGAGCTTGCCCTTGATGAGATCGTGGTAGTCGCGGTGACGCGCGTAGACGGAGATGGTGGCGCGGTCCCTCGCGGCGAGGCTGGCCAGCGGGTCGCCGTCGGGTCCGTAGTTGAGGCCGACCATGAGGCAGGCGCCGACCGCCGGCCACAGCGCGCGCGGATCGCCGCGCCGGTCGGCCTTCGCCGCGAGCCAGTCCATCGTTCCGTGGCGCCCGTCGGCGAGGAAGCGGGCAAGGCGCGCCGCCGCTTGCGGGATCGCGTCGGGTGCGGCGATGCCGGCGACGTCGAAGCCTTCGGCCTCGGCGTCGGCGATGAGCCCGGCCTTCAGGCGGTCAGGGTCGTTCAGAAGTCGAGATCGGCGTAGTGGGTCGCCGCCGGCATGCCGCGCACGCTGTCGGCGAGGATGGCGCGGAAGGACGGCCGCGACTTCACCCGCGCGTACCAGCTCTTCGCCATCGCGTCTTCCTCCCATGGCACCTCACCGAGGTAGTCGACCGTTGACAGCGCGGCGCCCGCCGCGAGGTCGGCGAAGCTCGGCTCGTCGCCGGCCAGGCAGTTGCGGCGCTGCACAAGGTAGCCAATGTAGCGCAGGTGCGAGCGGATGTTCGACCGCGCCGCGCGGATCGCCACCGAATCCGGCGGTCCGCCGCCCTCAGCGATCGACATCCGCCGCTTGTAGACCTTCTCCATCAGCAGGTAGCCGGTGACTTCGGCCTCCATTTTGCTCGAGGAACCAGTCGACCAGCCGGCGCGCCTCGGCCCGTCCGGCCGGGGTTGCCGGCATCAGGACGTTCTCGCCGAGACGGCCGCCGCGGGTCTCCAGCAGGTATTCCCCGATCACCGGCGCACCGGAAATGACGGTCTGATCGTCGTCGACCATCACCGGCAGCGTGCCCGCCGGGTTGAGCGCCAGCAGGTCGTCATGCCGTTCCCACGGCGTCTGCTCGATCAGCGTTGCCGTCTCGCCGTATTCGCCGAGGATCAGGCGAACGAAGCGCGAGCCGGTCGACAGCGGATAGTGGTAGATGATCGGCATCGGCGGCAGGGCTCGAACCGGGAGGTTCCCTCACGCAACGGCCGGTGGCGAATCTAGGCCGGACCGGGCGTTCGGGTATAGAACCCACGCCACGCGCGAACAACCCGATTCGCCGCTGCCGGGAGACGACGGTCAATGGATCCGAAATCGCTTTTCGACGCTGTCGTCCTCGGCGTGCTGGAGGGCGTCACCGAGTTCATCCCGGTATCGTCGACCGCCCACCTGCTGCTGGCCGGGCGCCTGCTCGGCTTCGAAAGTGCCGGCAAGGCCTTCGAGGTCCTGATCCAGCTCGGAGCCATCCTGGCGCTGCTGTCGGTCTACGCCGCGCGCCTCTGGCAGCTCCTCACCGATCTGCCGCGCGACCGCCGCACCCAGCGCTTCGCCCTCGGCGTCTTCATCGCCTTCCTGCCGGCGGCGTTTCTCGGCGTCACCTTCCACCGCGTCATCACGGAGGTGTTCTTCAACTCGGTGCTGCTGATCTCGCTGGCATTGATCCTCGGCGGCATCGCGCTCATCTGGCTCGACCGCATGCCGCTGAGGCCGCGCTTCAACGACATCATGGACTACCCGCTAGGCCTCTGCCTCGGCATCGGCCTCTTCCAGTGCCTGTCGCTGATCCCGGGCGTGTCGCGTTCCGGCGCGACAATCGCCGGCGCCCTCCTGCTCGGCACCGACAAGCGCTCGGCGGCGGAGTATTCGTTCTTCCTCGCCATGCCCACCATGGCCGGCGCCTTCGCCTACGACCTCTACAAGAACATCGACGCGATCGACTTCAACGCCGGGGTCCTCATCGCCATCGGCTTCGTCGTCGCGTTCCTGTCGGCGGTGGTGGTGGTCCGGGGCTTCCTCGACTTCGTCAGCCGGCACGGGTTCGCCCTGTTCGCCTGGTGGCGGATCGCCGTCGGTGCGGCCGGACTGGTCGCCGTGTTCGTCTTCGGCGCCTGATCTCTAGTTGTCCGATTCCGACATTTGCCACCCCGCCGCAGCACCTGTCCGAGCAAGGCCCCAACCGGGACACAAATGTCAGATTCGCTCCACTAGGCGGTGCGCCGACGCTGGAACTGCCCGCGCGGACGGTAGCGGCCGAGGTAGGAGGGCAGGATCGCGGCGAGGCTGGCGGGCTCGATGCCGAAGGCGGCGAGGGTGCGGCCTTCCGCCATGGCCGTTTCCGACACCACGTTGTCGATCTTCAACTGGCGCACCTGATCGACCGTCAGCAACGGTTTCGGCAACAGCTGCAACACAGCTGCCTTCGCCGTCGACAGCCCCCAGGGCACCGGGATCAGCGGGCGCCGCCGTTCGATGGTGTGAAGCACAATCTCGACGCACTCCCGATAGGTCTTCACCTCAGGACCGCCGACTTCGTAGATCGTACCCGCCCGGGCCCTGCCCTCGACCGCGTCGGCGATTGCCGTCGCAACGTCACCCACGAAGACCGGCTGGAAGCGGGTGTGGCCGCCGCCGAACGCCGGCATCACCGGCAGCACCGTCGCCAGCGAAGCGAGGCGGTTGAAGAAGTGATCCTCCGGCCCGAACTGCAGCGACGGCCTGAACACGACCGCCTCGGGCATGGTCTGGAACACCGCCGCTTCGCCCGCCGCCTTGGAACGGGCGTAGGCTGACGGCGATTCCGGGTCGGCGCCGATCGCCGAGACGTGGACCAGCCGGTCGATGCCGGCCTTGCGCGTCGCTTCGGCGACCGCGCGCGCCCCGAAGGCGTTGACCGACTCGAAGCGCTGGCGGCCGCTCTCGGCCAGGATCGCCACCAGGTTGATGACGGCGTCCGCATCGACGACGGCCCGATCGACCGACCAGCGGTAGCGCAGGTTCGCTTGCACCGGCTGCACCCAGCCGACGTCGCCAAGCGGCTGCAGGTATCCGGCAAGTTCCGGCCGGCGCACCGCCACCCGCACCCGCCAGCCCCGCTTGAGCAACGCCCGGACGACATGGCGCCCGACGAAGCCGGAGCCGCCGAAGACCGTCACCAGACCCCTGTCGGCTGTGCTGATAGGCATACCCGCTCTCCTGCGTCGCGCCGCCTGCCCGTGTCCGCCTCATACCGGCTGCTGCTCCCCCTGTCGAGCAGGCCATCGGCGCTTCCGATGCCGCCCCGAAACCCGCGCGTTGACAAGGGTCGGGGGCGCCCTTACCTATCGCGGCTCAAGCCCAGGTGGCGGAATTGGTAGACGCGCACGGTTCAGGTCCGTGTGGTGCAAGCCGTGGAGGTTCGAGTCCTCTCCTGGGCACCAATCGTTTGCGATTGGTCGTATGCCGCTGGCGGACGCGTGTCAGGCGGCGTTTCTTTCGCGGCGATCGTCCTCGCCGCTGACCACGACCCGGTTCCTGCCCCTGAGCTTTGCCTGATAGAGAGCCGCATCGGCTGCCTCGGTCAGGGTCGTCTTGTCGATGCCGTGGGCTGCGGTGGCCGCGCCGAGGCTGACCGTGACGGCGATCTCGGTGTCCTTGTAGCGGACGGGACGGGACTCGATCGCCGCACGCAGGCGCTCGGCCGTCTCGCGTCCGGTCTTGACGTCGGTGGCCGGCAGCAGGATCGAGAATTCCTCGCCGCCCGTCCTGAACGCGCGGTCGAACGGCCTGAGGTTCGTGCTCATCACGTCCGCCAGGGCGCGCAGCACCTCGTCGCCGGCGGCATGACCGTAGGTGTCGTTGATGCGCTTGAAATGGTCGACGTCCAGCGCCAGCAGCGTCGCCAGTTCACCGTACCGTTCGAACCGCGCGAACACTTCCGCCAGCCCTTCGTCGAATGCCCGGCGGTTGGGCAGGCGCGTCAGCGCGTCGCGGTGCGCGAGGTCCGCCAGGATACCTTCCGAATCATGGATACGCCGGATCATGTGGTTGAATTCCTCGGCGACCCGGTGAAGCTCCGGCGGCACCTGCACGTCGATGCGGTGGTCCCTGTCGCCTTCGGCAAACCGCGCCGCCCCGTTGACCAGGCGGTCGACGCTGCCGGCCAGCACGCGACCGATGAGAATCACACCGGCGATGATCGTCAGCAGCGAAACCGCGCCGGCAATACCCGTCAGCCAGAGCGACCGTTCGTAGAAAAGCAGCGCGGCGTCGTGGTCGTGTTCTATGTCGCCGCCGAGCTGATCGTAAATCGCGGCGAGCCTGTCCGACGAGGCGGCGACCTGGCCGTGGAACCGCTCCGTCATTTCAATAGTGCGCGGATCTTCCGGCGCCATCGAGACCGACACCAGTTCGGTCGCGCTGTGATCGGCGGCCGTCCAGTCGTCGCGAGCCCGTTCCAAAAGCGTTCGCGCCGCCGGCTCACCCTTCATCGCTTCGTCGAGGCCGGCGAAGGCCGATTCGATCTGTCCGCGCAACGCGCGATACTCCAGCGCACGGGTGCCGTCGCCTGCCTCGACGAACTCGTCGACCGGGGCGACGGTGTCCCAGATCAGCAGGCGCAGCCGTTGCGCCGGGACGACCTGCGTGCGCTGGCGATCGGCAACGTCCTGGAAGGAAGCGACCACGCCGTGGTTGAGAAGGATGTAGCCGCCGATCGCCGAAACGGCGAGGGGCGCCAGGGCCAGGATCATGCCGAGGGCGATCCAGAAACGGAACGATCTGGTCTTGAAGAAGCGGCTCAACTCGAAACTCTCCCCGTCAGCGACGTGCGGTGCGCGGCATGGAAGCGCACCGGCGCCCACCGGCGGGTTAAGAATTCGATTCGAAGTTTAGGTATCGATCCCGCTTCGGCGGTCAGCGTTCGCCGCCGGAAGGCCGCCGCCCCTGGTTCAGGCCCGCTCGTGGCGGGCCCTTTGGGTAGCCAGAAGGACCGCCAGCGACGTCCGGTTCTCGACCCCTGTCTTGCGATAAATCGCGTGCAGGTGGACCTTCACCGTGCCCTCGGTCAGGCCCAGTTCTCTTGCCACGAGCTTGTTGGAAAGTCCGCTGGAGACGAGCGATACGATTTCGCGTTCGCGCGGGCTGAGCACCTCTTCGACATGAGCAGGGTGCGCTCCTTCGCGCTGGGCGGATTCGATAAGCTCGCGCGGAAAGACTTCCTCGCCGTCGACCACGCGACGAATCGCGACCAGGATTTCATCCGGAGTCGCATCCTTCAAAATGATGCCGTTGGCCTTGAGTGTGACGGCCTGCGATACCTCTTCGTCGCTTATCGCGGCAGTCAGCAGCAGGACTCGAACCCCGTCGTTCTCCCTCCGCAGGTCTTTCAACACATCGATGCCGCTCTGCACCGGCATGGAGAGATCCAGAATCAGGACATCCGGTGCCTCCGTTGCGATCGCCTCCAAGGCTTCCCGCCCACTGCCGCACGCTGCCAGGACGACAAATTCGTTCTCCAGGAGCTCGACCATCCCGCGCAGGACAAGCGGGTGATCGTCGACAATGACAACTCTGCGGCGTGCTTGACCGTTCATCGGTTTGGCAACTCAATCACAAGCAAGGTACCTCGTTTGCCGGACTTCAGGGCCAGGGTGCCCCCTGCTTCGGAAACTCGATTAATAAGCGAAATGGGGCCGATGCGGAGGCGTTTCAGCTCTCCCATCGGGTAGCGGCCAACCGCGTCCGCAAAAGGTTTTCCGTTGTTCGAAGCGGTCAAGCGAACGGACCGTTCGGTGAGGCCAATTTTCAGTCTGACGCGTCTCGCGTTGCCGTGACGAACAGAGTTCGAAACCGCTTCGGCGAAGATCTTGTCAGCCTGATATCTCAACTGTGCCGTCAGCAGGGCATCCGGTGGGTAGGCATCCGCCGTAATTTCGATGTCCCACTGCTTGGCGAGCTGCCCAGCTATCGCGTCAAGCGCTTCACCGGCCGGAGTCCCCAACGTCCGCGCGGACGGAAGCGACCCCGTTGCCTGCACGAAATCACGAAGGCGACGTTGTTCCATGTCCAGGACATTGGCTATTGCCTGGTATCTGCCTCTTGCCGGTTCGTCGAGCTCGTTGGCGCCCAGCCTGAGCTGCAACCGGATCGCCGTCAGACTCTGAAGAATGCCGTCGTGAAGATCGCGGGCGAGCCTCATCCGTTCGCGGCTGGCGGTGGCCACCTCCAGTTCGTTTTGGGAGGCGTGAAGTTCAAGATCATAGGCTATGCGCGAAGCGATGATTTCGCGCAGCGGAGCGTCCTCGTGCAGACCCGAACGAGGACCGATGACATACACAAAACCGCCGCACCGCTTCGTATCGAACCGTATACCGGGCGCCAATCGCAACAATTCTTGCGGCGAGGGCAGGTTGTTGACCGCCTCAGGCCGAGGATCGGTCCGAGTGGCTGAGTTGCGCGCATCGAAGTGCGAAGGGGCCAACAAGCCGATGCTCAGCGTTCCGGCATTCCAATCGGCATACAAGTTCAAATCGCCCGATTGCTGCCAGACAACGATGAGACGCTCGGCGTCCGTCAGCGCCGCGGCTCGGGACAAGGCTTCACCGAAGGACTGCTGCCAATTCTCCTCCGGTGACGTTACCGGCCAGCCGGCAAGCGCCTCCAATCGCCTGCGGAGCCGCTCCCTGAAGGCGCCGAAATAAGCAAAAAGAGCAGACGCGACAAATATATAAGATACGCGGGCGACGAGCCGATCGAAGTCAACCGTACCTCCGGAAGGAACACCTTGGACGGCGACCCATGCGATAAGGAACAGCACGACGAAGCTTCCTGTCCATATCGCGCCCCGCCACTCCCATCGCAAGGTGCCTGCCAAAAGCGCAAAGCTGAAGAAGACGAAAAACGGGCTCGTGGGGCCCCTGGTAGTCATAAGAAGGGTGCTGATCGTGGCAAGGTCGATCAGATGGATCGATACCTGGGCAACCGACGGGACCAGTGTGCGGAATGAGACAAGCAGCACCGCGATGGCAAACAACACGTACGCCATTAGGATCATGCGCGCGGTCGCCTGGCTCTGGCTCGCCTGAGAATGATTGAGGGACAGGGCCGCCAGGGCTGTGACAGCGAGCAGCAGGCGGCCGTGGCCGATTAGTTGTTCCTGGGGGACTGCAACGAAGTTGCCGAACAAAGCGCTGGCGCGCTTCAGACGCCGTTCCAGGGCGCTCCAGGGGCGATCGAGGAACGCCCCAACCCGATATTCACCAACGCGTTGCGCAGTTTTCACAGGCATCGACACCTGAGGACCTCATCTTCCTTCCGTGGCGCTGGCAATCATTGGCACGTTTCGCTGCCGGAGCGTCCTCTAACGATTTCACACGCCGGTTCGCGTCAAATCGCCTCAGAGAGGCGCCCCCAACACCTGTCAGCAACCCGCAATCGAGCCTCTATATCCTTCGATATATTTACATCACTTCTCTTTGAGGTATGCGTAGCTCGCAGGTGCCGCATCCTCGGCACCTTCACTGAGAGTACCACAGACTGCTGACGATGCATGTGGCCCGCTTGGTTGGATAACCGAGGGGGCGAAGGTGGCGTTTGCGCCGACGGCACCATCACTGGGGTTTCACGCTCAGGCAAGGTTGTGATTGGCGCCAACCGCCGAAGCGCTCACGGGAGGAAATATCGGAATGCATGTGAATCTAAGAAGGCAAGCCAGTCTCGCGGCCGCTGTGGCCGTGGGGGCGATGGCAGTCGGCATCGCGGTGCCGGCGGTGGCGCAGGATGCCACGAAGTCCCCGCCGGTGACGTTCGAGCGCCTGCTCAACGCCATGTCGGAACCGCAAAACTGGTTGATGGTGGGCGAGAACTACAGCGTAACCCGGAACTCGCCGCTGAAGATCATCAACAAGGACAACGTCGGCGGCATGGTGCCGCTGTTCGCGGTTGGCCTCTGCGGATGGGACTGCACTCCCAACAAGTTCACGCCGACCGACCGCGTGGCAAACGGGAGCCACACGAAGGAAGAGGCCGTTCCGCTCGTCGCCGATGGTTTCCTGTACATCGAGGATGGCCTCAGCAAGGTGTCGAAGATCGACGTTCGCAGCGGCGACAAGGGCACGTTCGTCTGGCGGTATGATCCGGAGATCACCAGCTACCGGGACCGCAAGGGCGTCGCGCTGATGAACGACCGCGTCTACGTGTGCGTGGGCACGCCTCGCGGCGTCGCGCTCGACATGAACAGCGGCGAGGTCATCTACGACACCGACCTGCACGCGCCGGTTCAGCCCGGCACGACGATTCTCAAGGAGATTCCCGGGCAGACGATGACGGCCCCGCCCATGGTTGTCCATTCGGCGGGTGGCAAGAACATCCAGATGTGCGGCCGCGCGGGCATCCATGCGGGCAATCATTCGTTTGATGCCGTCAACGCCGACACCGGCGAGTTCATGTGGCGCCGCTACTCGGTCCCGGGACCGGGCGAGCCGGGCCATTCGAGCTGGCAGAACGACGCCTGGCAGGTGACGTCGATCGGATGGTGGGGCTACCAGGCCTTCGATCCGAAGACCAACGTCGTCATCACCGGTACCGGCGACGTCTGGCCGGGTTACGACCCCGAGTTCCGTCCGGGCGACAACCTGTTCGGCGGCTCGATCATGGCTCTCGATGTGGATACTGGCGGTGTCAAGTGGTACTTCCAGTACGTTCCCAACGAGCGCTATGACAACGACAGCGTGTCCACCCCGCAAATCTGGACGGACAAGGAAGGGCGCCGTGTCGTGTCCTCGTTCAACCGGGCGGGCTTCTGGTACAAGTGGGATCTGGACGCCAGCGCGAAGGGCGGCCTGACCAACCCGCAGCACCCCGACTATCCGCCGATCGGTGCGTTCATCGACGCGCATCAGTACGTGGACGAGGTGTCGTGGACCAAGGGTATCGACCCGAAGACCGGGTTGCCGGTGGAGTACGATCCGTCGAAGTCGATCCAGGTCTACGACGACTACCCGAATGGCGGCACGCCGCGCGAGAACATCGGGAAGGCGGCCTACCATTGCCCGGCCTGGGGTGACCAGAACACCGGCATGGAGCCCAACTCCCTCGACCTCGAGCGCCGTGTGGCCTACGCGGTCGTCAACGAGGGCTGCACCACCACGCCGAGTTTCACCGAGGTGAAGGAGCCGGCAAAGAGCGACTGGCCGAACTTCTTCAACGGTTTCGCCGGCGGGAAGAGTGGCCCGCAGCCGTGCTGCTGGAGCGGTGAAGACATCAACCGCGGGTTCGCGATCGTCTCGATGAACCTCGACACCGGTGAGCGCAAGAAGCTCGTCCAGTATGACCAGTACGATGGCAACCAGACGGGCGTGCTCGGCACGGAAGCCGGGCTGCTGATGGTCGGGTGGTTTGATGGCAAGATCCAGATCCTGGACAAGGACACCAGCAAGGAGCTCTGGAGCTTCAACACCGGCACCAACCTGGCCGCGGCCCCGATGACCTACGCCGTGGACGGCAAGCAGTACTTCGCCATCCTGGCCGGCGGCGAACACGGGTCGATCAGCGACATCCCGGCTCCGAATTCCGCTCTCGGCGGGAGCCCGACCCTCTGGGTGTTCGGCCTGCCGAACAAGTAAGGATCAGCGCTCGCTGGAAACGATATCGATTGGGGGGGCCTCGGCTCCCCCATCTCCCCCGAAACAAAGGGGGCGTGATTCCCCCTCGACAGGCATTTCGCGACTCACGCCCTTTTTGAAGCTGGCCCTCGTGTGACCCACACACGGGGGCCAGTCATTTTTACGACTGGTCGAGTTCCTCAAAGAAGGTGGCGGCCGGCCGGCCGGTGGTTCGGCATTCGGCGCCGGGACCACTTGAAGGCTGCGGCGATCACTGGCCCGGCGATGCCGGCGCGCCAATCGTGGTGATCGATCCCGTGTAGTCGCCAAGGGCGGCCGTCTCGACGGCCCGCTTGCGGATCATCGTGTCGGCCTCGGCGTGTTCGTCGGGCGTCATGGTGTAGGCGAGGCGGGCGAGCTTCTCGGCGACCGTCGCGCGGTCTTCCTCGCCCGTCAGACCCTGTGCCGCGAGCGTGTACCACAGGTACGCCGTCGCCTCGTTGCGCGCCACGCCGGTTCCGGCCGCGTACATGTCGCCGAGCACCGCCCGGGCGGGCGCGCTGCCGCGTTCGGCGGCCGTCAGCATCCAGTAGGCGGCAGAGGCGTTGTCCGGTTCCGGCTTGGCGTTGAGAAAATCGAGCGCCATCGCGTAGCGTGTCTCGGCGTCGTCGGGGTCTTGGGCGAGCGCGTACCATTTGATCGCTGCGTTGTAGTCATTGTCGACCGCGGCATTGGTGAGCGCCACGTTTGCTGACTTGAGCGATGCTTCGATGCCATGCGCCCTCTCGGCCAGGTTCGGCTCCTCGGGTTTCGCCACCGGCCTCGACGTGCCATCGACGACGATGTCGCTTCCCTCGCCTTGCATGCGGGCACGCATCTCGCCGGCGCCACGCGCGAACGTCTGCGCCGCGGCAATCGCATCGCCGACGGTCTGTTCGGCGTTCGCGGCCCTCGCCTGGTCCGGGCGCGCCGGATTGGCGGCGCGGTCTGCCGGCATCACCGCCCAGGCGGCCCGCGCGTCGCGGCGCCGGCGACCGGAGGGCGGAGAGGTGAATCCCCGTCCAGTGGATCTGGGGCAACGCCAGACCCTGCCACCCGTCGGTGAAGATCACCGTCGGAATGCCGATCAGAACGAGCAGTGCGGTGACCAGAAGTCCTTGACGCATCGTCCTTGCTCCAGACGATGCGGAGTGTACTACGTCCGGTTTGCCTAAAATTTAAATTGAGTGTCCGATAATTCAGATGCGAATTGTCGTTTCGATTAAGGCTACCAAAAGGTTTACGTACGCCGGGTGTGCCAGGCGCCTGCCTCGCCGGGGCTTAAACTGTTAGCGAATTCAATCTATGAGGTGCGGCCATGACCATCCGCTTCCACCAGGGCGACCTTCCCGACCTCGGCCGCTACGCCGTTTCGGTGGCCATCGATACCGAAACCCTGGGGCTCAATCCTCACCGTGACCGCCTGTGCCTGGTTCAGTTGTCGCCCGGCGACGGCAGCGCCGACATCGTCCAGATCGCCGCCGGCCAGCGCTCGGCGCCCAACCTCGAAAAGCTTCTCGCCGACCGTTCTGTCGCCAAGATCTTCCACTTCGCCCGTTTCGACATCGCCGTGCTGCATCACGCCTTCGGCGTCATGGCTGAGCCCCTGTTCTGCACCAAGATCGCCTCCCGCCTGACGCGGACCTACACTGACCGCCACGGGCTGAAGGACCTCGTCAAGGACCTTCTCGACATCGATCTGTCCAAGCAGCAGCAGAGTTCCGACTGGGCGGCGGCGACGCTGACCCAGGCGCAGCTGGCGTACGCCGCCGCCGACGTCATGCATCTGCACGCCCTGCGTGCAGTCCTGCAGGAGCGCCTCGCACGCGAGGGCCGCGAGGCGTTTGCCGAGGCCTGCTTCGCCTTCCTGCCGACCAGGGCCCGCCTTGACCTTGCCGGCTGGCCGGAAGAGGACATTTTCGCCCACTAGGTGAACCGGCCCGTTTCGCCGATTGCGGAGCGGCCGCCTTAGTCCCACAATAGAGTGGCGGCCTACCGCAAAACGGACGCGATGACCGAGACCTACCTGGACGAGAACCGGCAACAGGCGCCGAGGAGCCGGCTCTCCTACGATCCGACCGCCACCCGCGGTGAGCAGGCTTTCCATGCCGCCCGCCGCCACAGCCGTCTCGTGCGCCGCCTGCGCTACATCCTGCCTGCCCTTGCCATCGTCGCCGTCGGCGTGTTCTGGGCGACCATCCGCTTCATTCCGGGCGACTTTGCCACCATCGTATCCCTCCCCAGCATCGATGCCGCCAGGAATGCCGTCGTCATGGACAAGCCTCACATCTCGGGCTTCGAGGGGACGCGCCGCGCTTACGATCTGAAGGCCGACAGCGCCATGCAGAGCCTCGACGATCCCAAGGTGATGACCTTCAAGACAATCGACGCGAGCGTCGGGCTCGACACCGCCGGCACCGCCAAGATCGATGCCGCCACCGGTGTCTACGACTCCAGGGCCAACACCCTGGTGCTCAAGGATGGCATCGCGATCAAGACCACCAGCGGCTATTGGGCCACCTTCAAGGAAGCCGTCATCGACCTTGCCACGTGGCAGCCTCGAAATCGTCCCAGCCGGTCGAGATTCGCACCAACGAGGGGACCATCCGCGCCAACAGCGTCGAGGTCAGCGATCGCGGCAAACGGATCGCCTTCCGCAACGGCGTTTCGGTCACCTACCTGCCGCCGGGCGAGCTTGCGGCGGCGTCGGCGGATCGATGAGGCGTCTGTGCGCCCCGGCCCTGGTCGTCGCGATTTTGTGGCCGCGGCCTCGGGCCCGGCCCGCGCCGACTCGGCGGCCGACCTCTTTTCCGGCTTCCAGTCGAAGTCGACCGACCCGGTCCAGGTCAACGCCGACTCGCTGGAGGTCTACGAACAGGGCAAGCAGCGCGTTTCGGTGTTCAGCGGCCACGTCGTCGTCACCCGCGGCGACACCCGGCTGGAGGCCGCCACCATCACGCTTTATTCCGATTCCGGCGCCACGCGCGTCGACGCTTTCAACCGGATCGAGGCCGGCGGCGGCGTGTTCGTCCGCTCCAGGGACCAGACCGTCACCGGCAAGACGGCGGTGGTCAACATGGACACCAACACCATCACCGTCTCCGGCAACGTCGTTCTGTCGCAGGGCGGCAACGTGCTGACCGGCAGCCAGTTGGTGGTGAACCTCGCTACCGGGCGCGCCCGTCTGGAGGGCGGCCAGGTGCGCGGCCTGTTCACGCCGTCCAGTCCGCCGAAAGTCGGCCAATAGGCGCTCGACAGCCGGCGCGGGACGGCTAATCTCCGCGAGATCAGTGAGGGATGTCGTTCGCGTGGCGACTTCGAGCTATTTTGGCCGCGGCTCCAGCCGATGGTCGGGGGTCAACGGACGGCGGGCGGGCGAGCGCACCGCGACGCCGCCGTCGCGGCTCGTTCCCGATGCCGGCGGCCGCGGCTGGCTGGTCGCCACCGGCCTCGCCAAGGCATATCACGGTCGCCCGGTGGTTCACGACGCCAGCCTCGCGGTTGCGCGCGGCGAGGCGGTGGGCCTGCTCGGCGCCAACGGTGCCGGCAAGACCACCATCTTCTACATGATCACCGGCCTCGTGCGCGCCGATCGCGGCACCATCGAGATCGATGGCTACGACGTCACCGGCATGCCGATGTACCGGCGCGCCCGCCTCGGCATCGGCTACCTGCCGCAGGAGGCGTCGATCTTTCGCGGCCTGACCGTCGAAGGCAACATCCGGGCGGTGCTGGAACTGGTCGAGCCCGACCGGCACAAGCGCCAGGACCATCTGGAGGCCCTCCTCGACGAGTTCCACATCGGCCACCTGCGCGACGCGCCGGCGATCTCGTTGTCCGGCGGCGAGCGCCGGCGCTGCGAGATCGCCCGCGCGCTCGCCAGCCGCCCGGCGTTCATGCTGCTCGACGAGCCGTTCACCGGCATCGACCCGATCGCCGTCAGCGACATCCAGTCGCTGGTGCGCCATCTGACCGGCCTCGGCATCGGCGTGCTGATCACCGATCACAACGTGCGTGAAACCCTGGGCCTGATCGACCGCGCCTACATCATCCATGCCGGCGAGGTGCTGTTCGAGGGCCGTCCCGCCGACATCGTCGCCAGCCCCGAGGTTCGCCGCCTTTACCTTGGCGAGCAGTTTAGCCTTTAACCGGCGCCCGGTTCGGGTACGAAGAAGAGGACAAGCAAGACTCGGACCAAGCCTCGGAAGACCGCCGCGTTCATGGCACTTTCCCACAAGCTCGAGCTTCGCCAGAGCCAGTCGCTGGTGATGACGCCGCAGTTGATGCAGGCGATCAAGCTCCTGCAGCTCTCCAATCTCGACCTGATCGCCTACGTCGACGCCGAACTGGAGCGTAACCCGCTGCTCGAGCGCGCCGAGGGGGACGATGCCGGCGGGCCCGGCGACGAGGTCGGCGAGGCGCCCGCCGACGTGCCACGCGGCGAACGGCGACGACGGACCGGAGTGGCTCGCCGTCGCAACTCGAGGGCGACGCCGACGCCATCGCCGGCAAGCTCGACACCGACCTTGCCAACGTCTTTCCCGACGATCACGGCAAGCCGGCCGACGAAGCCCCGCCCGAGCTGCCGAAGGAGACCTGGTCGGTGGCGCCCGCGCGCCAGGCGATCGGCAGCGAGGACTACAATCTCGAAGCCTTCGTCGCCCAGGAAAAGACGCTCGCCGAGCATCTCGCCGACCAGGTCGGCCTCGCCGTCACCGACCCCACCATGCGTCTGATCGCCCAGGTGCTCGTCAACGAGATCGACGAGAGCAGGCTACCTGCGCGCCGATCTCGCCTCCGTCGCCGAGCGCCTTTCGGCGCCGCTCGACGCGGTCGAAGAAGACCCTTGCCGTCATCCAGACGCTGGAGCCCGTCGGCGTCGGCGCCCGCGATCTTGCCGAGTGCCTGGCGATCCAGCTGCGCGAGCGCGACCGCTTCGATCCGGCGATGGCGACCCTCGTCGCCCACCTCGACCTCGTCGCCAAGCGCGACCACGCCGCGCTCAGGAAGCTGTGCGGCGTCGACGAGGAGGACCTCGTCGACATGCTCCACGAGATCCGCGCCCTCAACCCGAAGCCGGGCAACGCCTTCGGCTCGGCGCCGGTCGACACGGTCGTCCCGGACGTTCTGGTGCGCCCCGGTCCGGACGGCGGCTGGCTGGTCGAGCTCAATTCCGCCACGCTGCCCCGAGTCCTCGTCAACCAGAGCTACTACGCCACCGCCTCCCGCCATCGCCGCAACGACAGCGACAAGGCCTACCTCGCCGACTGTCTGCAAACCGCCAACTGGCTGGTCAAGAGCCTCGACCAGCGCGCCCGCACCATTCTCAAGGTGGCGACCGAGATCGTGCGCCAGCAGGACGCCTTCCTCGCCCACGGCGTCCAGCATCTGAGGCCGCTCAATCTGAAGACGGTGGCCGAGGCGATCGGCATGCACGAATCGACGGTGAGCCGCGTGACGTCGAACAAGTACATGGCGACGACGCGCGGCACGTTCGAACTGAAATACTTCTTCACCGCCGCGATCGCCGCGGCCGACGGCGGCGAAGCGCACTCCGCCGAGGCGGTGCGCTTCCGCATCCGTCGCCTCATCGACGAGGAATCGCCCGACGCCATCCTTTCCGATGATGTCATCGTCGGCATCCTGCGCGAATCGGGAGTCGACATCGCGCGGCGCACCGTCGCGAAGTACCGCGAGGGCATGCGGATTCCCTCCTCGGTCCAGCGGCGGCGCGAAAAACAGGCAGCCGGATAAGGGTGTGACGAGAGCGGTTTCGCCGCTGCGCCGCGCCGGCCTCGCCGCTCGGTTGACTTGTCTCGCCCCGGTCCCTAGAAGGGCCAGCCTTGGGGGCGTGGTTTGCGGGAGCGCCGGGGTTGCGGCGCGAGGGAGCGGTTGAATGCGAAGCCGCGGTACGGCCGACGCCGTCGATGGTGCCCCGATACTGATCAGCTTGAGCCCACGATAGAAGGTTCGAGGCCTCCATGGCGTTGCGTATTTCCGGCAAGAACGTCGAGATCGGCGATGCTTTCCGCACGCACGTCGAGGGACGTGTCGGCGAGGCTGTCGACAAGTATTTCGACGGCGGCTTCACCGGCCACGTCATCCTCGAACGCGAAGGCTCGGGCTTCAAGACCGACTGCGCGATCCACCTCGACACCGGCGTGGTGTTGCAGGCCGAGGGCCGCGCGCAGGATCCGCACGCCAGCTTCGATCGCGCCGCCGAGCATTTCGAAAAGCGTTTGCGGCGCTACAAGCGACGGCTGAAGGAGCACCACCACCTCCGTCGCGAGGAGGGCGAGCCGACGCCAGCCGGGTAATGAATCCGATACCGACTGAACCGACGGCGACGGGGCGCCGAGCGGGCAGCCCGTCGCCCATGTAAACCCGTACGGACGGCAAGGATGGATCTAGGCGATCTCGTTGGACCCGACGCGGTCCTGCCGGCGCTCAAGGCGAGCAGCAAGAAGCAGGTCCTCCAGGCGCTTGCCGAGAAGGCGGCGGCGATGACCGGTCGCGAGCGAGCGCGAGATTTTCGAGACGCTGGTCGAGCGCGAGAAGCTCGGCTCGACCGCCGTCGGCGGCGGCATCGCCATCCCGCACGGCAAGCTTCCCGACCTCGACGCGGATCTTCGGTCTCTTCGCGCGCCTGTCCAAGCCGATCGATTTCGAGGCGCCCGACGAGCAGCCGGTGGACCTGATCTTTCTGCTGCTGGCGCCCAAGGGAGCCGGCGCCGATCACTTGAAGGCGCTCGGCGCGCATCGCCCGCTTCCTGCGCGCGCCGGGCGTCGTCGGCAAGCTCAGGGCATGCGCCGACAAGACGGCGCTGCACGCCGTGCTGACCGAAGACACCACCTCCGACGCCGCCTGACGGCGACGCGCGTCCGGGCTTCAGTGCAGGCTCACCGTCTCCAGGTCGTGTTCGCGGGCGTTAATGAAGAGCGCCTCGCGGTTATCGGAAAGCATGATCGGGCTGCCGTTGGCGGCGAGCAGCGCCCACAGCTCCAGGTCCGGCGCGACCGGCGGCATGCTCGGGAACAGGCCCCGCGCCTCGATCGGCGTTCAGCGGCCTGACATAGGCGATCCGGCCTTCGCCGAGGCCGGCGAAGCTCTCCGGGGACATCGTTTGTCTTTCGTTGGTCATGACGCATCTACCTTCCTGGACCGGCATCAGCCGCGTCCGGCAATTTCGATCCGGCGCTGAACGCGCTGCGTCTCAGGCCGGGCGAGGTCGATCGACAACAGTCCGTCCTTGAGATCGGCACCGAGCACCTCGATTCCTTCGGCAAGCACAAACGTTTTCTGGAACTGGCGGGCCGCGATCCCGCGATGGAGGTATTCGCGCTCGCCGTCGTCCGCCTGCCTGCCGCGGATGATCAGTTCGTTCTCCTCCACCACCACCTCGAGCTCGTCATGGCCGAACCCGGCGACGGCGACGGTGATGCGGAGCGTCTCGGGCCGCTCCGCCGTCTTCGGCAGGCGCTCGATGTTGTAGGGCGGGTAGCCGTCCCCCGGAGCCCTTCGACAGGCGATCGAGCGCACGCTCGATCTCATCGAAGCCGAGGAGCAGCGGGCTGGAAAACGCCGAAATGCGTGCCATTTGCAAGATTGGCCCTCACGAAAAGCGACCATCACCTGCCGGACCCAAGTCTCTCGGCATCCGGCCCGCCACATATGGGGGCCGCCCGGCCGGGCTTCAAGGCCGGCCGGGCCGGCTTGGGCCAGCCATGTCGCTGGCATATTTGACATTTTTTAACCGGCTACCGCTAGGGTTGCACGATATCGATCAATCGCACGTATTGCGATTTTTGGCCCGAGAGTACCCGACGATGGCTCGAACAGCGCGAGACTATCGCCCCTGCACGACGTCGCGCAGGGACAAGTCGATCCGCGTTCTCGTGGCCGGCGACCAGAACCTTTTCGACAACGCCAGCACCGCTCTCGACACGAGGATGTCGCGCTGATCGAGACCGCCAAGACCGCCGAAGCGTTGATGGAGAAGCTGGCACAGGCCACCTTCGACTGCATCGTCATCGACCGCACCCTCGGCCGACAGAGCAGCTTCGCCCTCCACGAGACCATCGCCGGCCGCTACGCCAACCCGCCCCCCATGGTCATGCTGACCGCCGGGACCGACGCCAGGGTCGCGATCGACGCCTTTCGCGAGGGGTTCGGACGACTACGTCGCCCGCGACCAGAACTATGCCCGGGAGCTGATCCTGGCGGTGCGCCGCGCCGTCACCCGCAGCCGCAAGACGCAGCACATTCTGGACGAGGTGGAATACCTGTCGCGGATGGCCAAGTACGACCGGCTCACCGGTCTGCCCAACCGCAACTTCCTCGAGGACCGGCTGCAGAGCCTTATCGCCAGCGGCGAACGCCACGGTACCGCGTTCTCGCTGTTCCTGATCGACGTCAACAACTTCCGGCAGATCAACGACATTTACGGCCACGCCGTCGGCGACCAGGCCCTGAAGGCCTTCGCGCGGCAGCTAATGCTGACGGCGCGCACGTCCGATTCGCTGGGCCGATTCGGCGGCGACGAGTTCCTCTACCTGATCGACCGCGACGTCACTTTCGAGAGCGTCGAGCGCGCCTGCCGTCGTCTGAGCAGCGCCCTGGCGTTTCGCGGTCGAATTGGAGACGCGTGGGACTGTCGCTGTCCGCCACCATCGGGGCAGCGATCTTCCCCGGCGACGGAACAACGCCCGACGCACTGCTGACCGCGGCCGATCAGGCGATGTACACCGCCAAGGCCAACGGAGCCGGCTACTACCTGGTCGGCGCCGTTTCGGCCGCCGACCAACCCGATCCGCCGGACGGTCTCGATCAGGCGGACGCGGCACCCGTCGACGGATCGGACGCCCGCGCATCGGCCCCGGCGCCAAGCCCGGCACAAACCGTCGTCCGCGAGATGCGTGGGCCGCCCGCCGACGACCGGCCAACGGCGCCTCGCGGCCGTCGCCGGTCGACGCGGTCAGCCATCGGCCATCGCAACGAAAACCGCCGCATCGAGCGCCGCAACCGCGTCTACAAACGCGGCCGCATCATCTTCGGTGACGGGTTCTCGACCATCGACTGCACCATCCGCGATCTGTCCGGCGCATGGCGCCCGCATCTCGGTGGAGGATCAGGTGACGATTCCGCCGCGTTTTTCGTTCGCGATCCTCGATAGCGGCGAAGTCCATGCCGCTATCCGGCGCTGGCAACGTGGCCGCAGCATCGGCGTCGAGTTCGTCATTGAAGGCCGCGCGCGCTCGCGACAGCGACTTGAAGCTATACGGCCGCTCTACTGCTCTCTTCGCGACCGGCCCGTCACTGGCCGGCGACGGGGTTGCGGCGCCAGGCTGTAGCACCGCGGCGCCGCCGCCGGTCGCCGGCGTCGCCGCCCCGTCGAGGCTCCCCGATTTGTTGCCCGCGATCGTCTTCAGCGCCCACACCACCATGTCGGTGGTTGCCACTCCGAACGCGGCGTTGAGCGCCGCCGCCGCTGCGGCCGCGTCGTTGGCGGACGCCACCGCCTGGGTAGCCGAAAACACTTGCGAGCCTACGACCGCGCCGCCCGAATCGACGACCTTGGCGGCGTAACTCGCGTCCGCGGTCCCGTCGGCGTCGATGCGAAACTGGCGCAGGTCGAGCACCAGTTGAAAATCGGCATTGACCGGGCCGAGGTCGGCGCCGACGCGGGGGTAGCCGGCGTTCTCGAACGCCTCGATCACCCGCGCCTGAATGAGGAGCGGCAGGCTGTCCGCCCAGCGCACCTTCTCGAACGCCGGCATCTCGCCGCCATCCTGCTGCACGATGATGCGCTGGGTGTCGAGCGCGACCACCGCGCTCGGCTCGCCGACCGAAAGCTGGCCATCCGGTATCGCGGCGATCGGCGGAAACGTCTTTGGCGCCGTCAGGTCGTAGATCGTGTTCTCGCCCGCCGAGCCGCCCGCACCGGTGAGCTTCGCCAGGCCGTCCAGGAGCGCGCTGACCTTGTCCGAGTTCTTCGCCAGCGCCGCCGAGAAGGTGTCGATGTTGCCGATGGCATCGTGCAGCGAATCGCGATTCTCGACGAGGATGCTGTCGACGTCGTTGAGCACGTCGCGGGCGGCCTGGAAGGCGTCCTTGAGCGAGGCGCTGTCGGCGACCAGCAGCGGCGGCTGCCCGTCGACCGACGCCGGCACCGCCGCCGATGGCGTGCCGCCGTTGAGCGCCACCGAGGCGCTCCCGGTCAGTCCGCTGAAGACGAGGCCGACGTGGGTGTCGCTGCGTATCGGCGTGCGCTTGTCGATGGCGATCATGGCCATCACTTCGTCGGGGTTGTCGGGGCTGAGCTGGAGGCTGGATGACCTCGCCCACCTTGATCCCGTTGAACAGGACCTCGGAGCCCGCCGACAGCCCGGCGACGGGACCGTTGAAGCGGATCTCGATAGGCCGTCCGCTCGTTGAGACCGCCGGTGTTGTAGAGCCAGTAGACGAAGCCGATGACCCCTGCGGCGACGGCGAGGACGAACAGACCGATCAAGAAATAGCGCGCGCGAATTTCCATTGGCTCATGTCCGGTGAGGGGTTGGGTTGGACGCGGCGCTCGGTCCATGGCCGCCGTTGAAATAGGCCTTCACCCACGGGTGCTCCGAGGCACGCATCGTCGCCATCGGGCCGTCCACGACGATCTTGCCGTCCGCCAGCGCCGCGATGCGGTCGCAGGCGGTGGAGAGGCTTTCCAGGTCGTGGGTGACCATGAACACGCTGATGCCCAGCGTGCGCTGCAGGGTGCGGATGAGAACATCGATCTCGCGGGCGACGATCGGATCGAGCCCCGACGTCGGCTCGTCGAGAAAGACGATCTCCGGGTCGAGGGCGAGCGCGCGGGCGAGCGCCACGCGCTTGGTCATGCCGCCCGAGAGTTCCGCCGGGAATTTTGCCGCGTCGTCGGGGCTCAGCCCGACCATCTCCAGCTTCACCGTCGCCAGGTCGTTCATCAGCCCCTCCGGCAGGTGGAGGAACTGCCGCATCGGGAAACTGCAGGTTTTCGCGCACCGTCAGCGACGAAAAGAGGGCGCCTCCCTGGAAGAGGATGCCCCAGCGCCGCTCCACCGCCCGCCACTCCGCTTCGCTGGCCTCGTCGGCGGCGACGCCGAAGACCCTGATCTTGCCGGCGCGTTTCCTGACGAGGCCGATGATGGTGCGCAGGAGCACCGACTTGCCGGCACCCGATCCACCGACGACGCCGAGGATCTCGCCGCTCATCAGGTCGAGCGACAGGTGATCGAGCACGGTCGCGTCGCCGAACCCGGCGACCAGGTCGCGCACACTGATGACCGGTTGGGCCGCGACGTCGCCCATCTCAGACCCCGATCCCGGCGAAGAACATCGCGAACAGGCCGTCGAGCACGATCACCAGGAAGATCGATTTGACCACCGATGCGGTGGTCTTGAGGCCAAGGGATTCGGCGCTGCCTTCCACCCGCATTCCCTCCGCGCAGGCGACGATGCCGATGACGAACGCCATCACCGGCGCCTTGATCATGCCGACCCAGAAGTCGTTGACGGATACCGCGTCGCGCAGCCGCTCGACGAAAATGAGAGGGCTCATGCCACCGTACAGCCAGGCGACCAGGCCACCGCCGGCGAGCGCCACCATCGAGCCGAGGAAGGTCAGGATCGGCAGCGCGATGACGAGCGCGATCACCCGCGGCAGGATCAGCACCTCGGCCGGGTCGACGCCCATGGTGCGCAGCGCGTCGATCTCCTCGCGCATTTTCATCGAGCCGAGCTCCGCCGTGTAGGAGCTCCCCGACCGGCCGGCGATCATGATGGCGACGAGGAGCACGCCGATCTCGCGCAGCACCAGGATGCCGACCAGGTTGACGACGTAGTCCTCGCGCCCCGAAGCGGCGGAAGTTGAAGATGCCCTGCTGGGCGATGATCGCGCCGATCAGGAAGGTGATCAGGAAGATGATGCCGATCGCCTGCCAGCCGACGCGGTCGAGGTGGTGGACGATCGAGGTGAAGCGCTGCGCCCGCGGCCGCATGATGGTGCGGCCGAGCGCGACGGCGAACACGCCGATGATAACCGACGAGATCGCCGAGTTCGTCGATGAAGCGCGTCGTCGCCTCGCCGACTTTTTCCACCTCGGCGATCGGACCGGTCCGCTGCGTCTGCGGGCGCGGCGGCTGCCGGTTGGCGGCGCCGACCTCGTCGATCAGTCCGCGATAGCGGTCGGGCACCGCCGTCAGTTCCGCCTCGCCGCCGGCCTCGCGCCACTGCCGCACCAGCCGCTCGATCAGCCAGGCGCCGAAGGTGTCCAGCCGCTCTATCCCGGCGATATCGATCTCGGCGTGGCCGCCGTCGGCGGGCGCCTCCGCCACCAGCGTGCTCAGCGCATCGGCCTGGTCGATGGTCCACGATCCGCCGGCCGCGAGCCTCAGCCGGTCGCCCTGGGCGGTGCTGCGGAACGATGGAGCTGCGCTCACTGGATCACCGGCTACCTGGCGTTGCCGCGATTCGAGGATACGGGCGCGATCATGGCCGCCGGCTGGCGGAAAATCCATGGCGGGCGGAGGACGAATTGTCCGTGCCGAATTTGCCTGACCGTGGGCGCCGGGGGCCCGCGCCCTCGCGCCGGTGCCGAATGGCACCAATGACCTGATTTCGCGACGGTTTTCAGTCGATGCCGGCGGCCACGCGCACGCGATCTTGATCGCCGGACGGGCGTTCGTGAATGGAAAGTTCGACCGCAATTGACTAGTTCTGACGGCAGAAGCGCCGCCACGGAGCATTCCCGCGTGATCACCCGCCGCACAGCTATTGCCTTCCTCGCCGCTGCCGCGACAGGGGCCAGCAGGGCCTCTGCCGCCGAGCGGGTGCCGTTCGACCGCAGTGCGTTCGACGCCGCCGTCAAGGCCGGTGGCCCGGTGCTCGTCGATGTTTCCGCCACCTGGTGCGTCACCTGCCATGCCCAGGAGGCCGTGCTCGACCGCCTGATGAAGTCCTCGCCGTACAGCGCCTTCGAGACCTTCGTCGTCGACTACGACACCGAGAAGGACATCATGCGCACCTTCGGCGTCCAGCAGCGTTCGACCCTGATCGTCTACAAGGGCGGCGCCGAGGTCGGCCGGCTGACCGGCGATACCGGCGCCGACGTCATCGAGGCGTTGCTCGCCAGGGCGGTCTGACCGCGGTGTCTCGTCGGCGCCGCCGGGCTGGCGCTTGTCGCCGGGCTGCTCTCCGTCCTGTCGCCGTGCGTGCTTCCCCTTCTGCCGGTGATTTTCGCCGCGGCCACGTCGGAGCATCGCTACGGTCCGCTGGCGCTCGCCGGCGGCCTGACCGTGTCGTTCACCGCGATCGGTCTCTTCGTCGCCACCGTCGGCTTCGCCATCGGCCTCGACAGCGAGTTCTTCCGCGCCATCGCCGCGGTCCTGTTCATCGTCGTCGGCGCGGTGCTGCTGATACCGCGCGTGCAGGCGCGCCTCGCCGTTGCCGCCGGTCCCATCGGTAACTGGACCGAGCAGCACCTGGGCGGCTTCTCGACCGGCGGCATCGGCGGCCAGTTGCTGCTTGGCCTCCTGCTGGGCGCCGTGTGGATTCCCTGCGTCGGGCCGACCCTCGGCGCTGCCTCGCTGCTCGCCGCCAAGGGAGAGAATCTGGGTTCTGTCGCCCTGGTCATGCTCGCCTTCGGCCTCGGGGCCGCGGCACCGCTGGCGCTCCTCGGCCTCGCCTCGCGCGAAGCAGTGCTCGCCTGGCGCCACAAGCTGATCGGCGCCGGCAAGGGTTTGAAGTTCGTCCTCGGCGCCGTCCTTCTCCTCGCCGGCGCCTTCATCCTCACCGGCCTCGATCGCGCCGTCGAAACGGCGCTCGTCAATGCCTCGCCGGCGTGGCTGACCGAGCTGACGACACGCTTCTGAACGCCGGTCCCGGGCGTGTCACACCACTGTCACACGGCCCGGCAAAGAGAGGGCGCGCCGCACACGCCAGGGGACGCCCTTATGACTGACACGACCTTCAACGTCCTGTTCATCTGCACCGGAAATTCGGCCCGCTCGATCATGGCGGAAGCCATCCTCGACCGCGCCGGAAAGGGCCGCTTTCACGCCTTCTCCGCCGGCAGCCATCCCCGGGGCGAGGTCAATCCCCACGCGCTCGCCCTGCTCGAGCGGCTCGACTACGACCTCAGCGGCTTCCGCTCGAAAAGCTGGGACGAATTCGCCGGCGCCGGCGCGCCGGAGATGGATTTCATCTTCACCGTCTGCGATGACGCCGCCGGCGAGGTCTGCCCGGTGTGGCCAGGCCACCCGGCGACCGCCCACTGGGGCGTCCCCGATCCCGCCGCCGCGACCGGCACGCCGGCACAGGTTCAGTTGGCTTTCGACGATGCCTACCGGATGCTGGAGAGGCGGATCGGCATCTTCGTCAATCTGCCGATGGAAAAGCTCGACAAGGTCGCGCTCCGCCAGCGCCTGCATGAAATCGGAAAGATCGATCGCAAGGACGACACGTCGTCGGCCGCCTGAGGCGACGATGGCGAACGAGCCGCTTGCCCGCCGGCTGACCGCCGAGGCGCTCGGCACCGGACTGCTGGTCGCCACCGTCGTTGGTTCCGGCATCATGGCCGAGCGTCTGGCCGGCGGCAACGACGCCCTGGCGCTGCTCTGCAACACCATTCCCACCGGCGCCATCCTGGTGGTCATCATCACCATCTTCGGCCCGGTTTCCGGCGCGCATTTCAATCCGGCCGTCAGCCTGGTGTTCGCCGTGCGCGGCGAGTTGCCGTGGCGCGAGCCTTCGCCGCCTACGTCATCGTCCAGTGCCTCGGCGGTATCGCCGGCACCATCGTCGCCCACCTGATGTTCGACCTCGCACCGCTCGCCGTCGGCGTCCATTCGCGCGCCGGGCCGTCGCAGTGGCTGGCGGAGATCGTCGCCACCTTCGCGCTGGTGCTCACCATCCTCGGCGGCATCCGCCACGCGCCGGCGGCGGTGCCGTGGCTGGTCGGCCTGGTCATCAGCGCCGCCTACTGGTTCACGTCGTCGACCAGCTTCGCCAATCCGGCGGTGACCCTGGCGCGCGGCTTCACCACCACGTTCTCCGGCATCGCGCTCGCCCACGTGCCGGCCTTCATCGTCGCCGAGATCGTCGGCGCTCTGATCGCGGCGGCGGCCGGTGCGGCGCTGTTCAGTCCGCCTCGAACCCGATCTTGAGGTGGGTGTTGTCGCAGAACGGCTTTGTGCGCGAGCCGCCGCAGCGGCAAAGCCGCGCCCGCGTCACCCGGTCGATCGTCCGCCCGGTGCCCGAGCAGATTTCGAGGTTGCCCGTGACCACCAGTGGGCCGTTCTTCTCCGGGGAGATGTCGAGCGGCCCGTCGCGCACCGTGAGCGGCGTCGATTGGCGCGTGTCGGGCTCGCCCGTCGCCTTGAAGGGCAGCGCGTTGTGCGAGCCGTCGCAGAACGGCTTGTTCTTCGAGGCGCCACAGCGGCAGAGCGTAGCCCGGAAGCCGACGTCGGCACCGGCGACCGTCAGCGGCGCGTGGAAAGCGTAGGGTCCGTTTTCCCTGAGGTTGACGAGGTTCACCTGCGGCGGTGCCTCCGGCGGCCCGCCGTCGTTGCGCTCGTACTGGATGGCGCCGGACGGGCAGTTGTAGGCGATCCTGACCACCGCCTCGACCGGCTGCGTGTCGGGGAAGATCCATTCGCCCGGCGTGTTGGCCTTGAACACCGTCGGCGCCCCCAGCACGCAGAAGCGGGCGTGGATGCAGCGCTTGCCGTGGAACTGGATGGTGACGTCGCGCCCTTTGGCGATCTCGACCTTGTCGCCGCCCGACGGCAGGTCGTCCGCCTTCGGTTTCGGCTTCGGCGGCGGCGACACGTGTTCGTGGCCGACGATCTTGAGCGACGGGATGCCGAAGCTCGACGCGATCTTGTCGAGCTTCTCGGCTACCCCGGCAAGCTCATGCCCGGGCGGGCAGACGTGGCGCGCGCCTCGAGCGAGCTCCACGACCCGCTCCGCCAGCATGCGTTTCTCCGCCGGTCCCTGCGGCAGCCGCTGGATGTCGCGCAGCATCGTGAAGGTGACGCCGGCGTTGACACCGGGATGGGAATGGCTTGCCGGCAGCGAAGCGAGGTAGGAACCGATCGTCGGCAACAGCTCCATCATGTCGATGGCGGCGTTGACCATCAGGCGCTGGTCATCTTCCTCGCCGGCGCTGCGCCCGAAGGCCTGCACCAGGCAGCGCAGCATGTGACTGTACAGCGAATTGGCGAGGTCGAGCACGCGCGCCGCCTCCGGCGCGTCGATGAACACCCGGTCGTGGGAATCGAACGGCCGGCGCATGGTCGGGTTGTGGGCAACCGGGAACGCCGGCTCGAACTTCGGGTCGGCGGCGAGGAAGTCGCCGTACTCCTGGCGCACCTTGACGAACCGGTTGTAGTGGCTGTTCTCGCTGTGGCCGGGGGCGCCTTCGCCCTGCTCGATAATGGTCTCGATCGCCTCCTCGGCGGTCTTAAGGTCGGTCACCACCATCAGGCCCGGCAACGAGGCGATACCGGGACCGATCTGCGCCGCCGGGTCGCCGCAGAACAACGCCTCTTCGCCGATGTGGTGGGCAAGCACGGTCAGCCCGTGGCGTATGCCGCGGTAGAGATGGCCGACGGTGCCGTAGTCCTGCGCGCTGGGCATCAGCCGCCCCCTGGGCTGGGTGCGGTGGTAGTCGGCCGGATGGACGAACTCGGTGCTGTCGGCGAGTTCCTTGCCCTCCGGACGCTCCAGGAAGATGAAATGGTCGAGCACCGCCGGCGAAAAGCGGGCGAGCTCGGCGACGACGCCGCTCGGATGGTATCCCGCCGGGATCGGGAAATTCGGGTGCGAAAGGTGCGGGCCGGCGCCGATCGCCGTCGCCAGGTTGCACGCCAGCGTCAGGTGGCTCATCTCCTCGATCGCCACTGACGTGATCGCCCGCTGCCAGCGCTTGACCGCCTCCGCCTGCTCCTTGGTCAGCCCGTCGCGCTCTCCGCGCTTCAGGCTCCACGCCGCGTAGAGGTAACAGGCCATGAGGTTGTGCTCGATGGCCGACGCCTCGGCGAGCATGTAGACCAGTTCCTCGCGCGTCTCGATCCGTATCTTGGGCTCTGCTTCCGCCATCTGCGTCACCGTTGAGTGTGGTGGTTTGGTCCGGCCTGCCGCCGGTTAAGCTCCGGACTCTGACACGACCGCGGCGCGGGTGCGAGTTTGCCCGCGCGGCCTTTTCCCGCTGGCCGCCCCGCCATACCATCCGCGCGCGACAATACGTGCGGCAAAGGGCGGCGAACGGAATGGCTTTCGGCGACGCGTCGGACCAAAATGGACGTCGCTGCCGCGATCACCGCTCGTGGCTGCTCGAGCGCGCCGGCGATCTCTTCGATTTCTTCGAGCCGAAGAGCATCGACCTCTCCGGCGGCTTCTTCGTCCTCGACGATCGCGGCCAGCCGATCGTGCGCGACCGCAATGGCAGAGCGCCCCCGCGGGAGATCTACATCGCCACCCGCATGGTTCATTGCTTCGCCATCGCCCGTCTGCTCGGGCGGCCGGGGGCGGAGCGCTTCATCGATCACGGCATGGAGTTTCCTGTGGAACCGTCACCGCGATGCGGTTCACGGCGGCTACGTCTGGTCGGTCGGCAAGGACGGTCCCGGCGACGACCGCAAGCAGGCCTACGGTCATGCCTTCGTTCTCCTCGCCGCCTCGTCCGCCAAGGTCGCCCGCCATCCCGACGCCGATCGCTTGCTTGCCGACGTGGGCGAGGTTCTGCGCGCTCGCTTCTGGCAGGCGGGGGAGGGGGCGGCCGCGGAGGAATTCGAGCGCGACTGGACGCCGATCGGCGCCTACCGCGGCCAGAACGCCAACATGCATCTGACCGAGGCGTGCATGGCGGCGTTCGAGGCGACGGGTGACAGAACGTGGCTCGCGTGGGCCGAGAGCATCGCCAGCCTCATCATCCGCCGACACGCCGGTGCGCTCGGCTGGCGCGTGCCGGAGCATTTCACCGCGACGTGGGAGGTCGATCACGGCTACGACGGCAACCCCACCTTTCGTCCCTACGGCTACACGCCCGGCCACTGGCTGGAATGGACGCGGCTGCTGCTCCAGCTCTGGGAGACCGGCGGCCGACGCGCCGATTGGATGCCGGACGCCGCCAGGGGTCTCTTCGCCAACGCGGTCGCCGAGGGCTGGGACGCTGAACGCGGCGGCTTCTTCTATACGCTCGACTGGCAAAGCCGGCCGCGCCAGCGCCAGCGAGCTGTTCTGGCCGCTGGCCGAAGGCGTCGGTGCCGCCCACTTCCTCAACGCCGTCTTCGGCGAGCCGCAATACGAGGAATGGTACCGCCGCATCTGGGATTTCATCGCCGCCCACCTGATCGACCGCGAGAACGGCGGCTGGTTCTCCGAGGTGCGCGACCCGGCCACGGCGCCGTTCTTCGAGGGCAAGCCAGACCTCTATCACGACCTGCAGGCTTGCCTGATCCCGCTCCTGCCGACGACGGGCTCGGTCACCCGCGGCCTCTCGACCGCGCCGCGGCCGCTGGCCTGACCGCTTCTCAGTCGGCGATCCGCCAGTCGATCGTCTCGCCGCCCCGATAGACGGGGATGCGCTCGCCCGGCCCGTCGACTTCCACTGCCTCCGGCGCCGTCCACGGCGAGCGTTCGAGCGTGATCGTTCCCTCGTTCGGCGCGAGCCCGTAGTGGGCCGGTCCGTTGAGCGAGGCGAAAGCCTCCAGGCGGTCCAGCTTGCCGTCGTCGGCGAACACTCTGGCGTAGGATTCGATCGCCACCGGCGCCGTGAACACCCCCGCCGAACACACCGGCGCGAACTTCCGCGCTGCCGAATGGGGAGCGGAATCGGTGCCGAGGAAGAAGCACGCTTCGCCCGAGGTCGCCGCCTCGCGCACTGCCCTCCGGTCGCTCTCCGTCTTGATCACCGGCATGCAGTAGCAGCCGGGTTTGAGGCCGGCGCCCAGCCAGTCGGTGCGGTTGAGCTCCATGTGGTGGAGCGTGATCGTGCCCGCGAGCTGCGGCGCGTGCGCCCGTACGAAATCGACCGCGATCTTCGACGACAGGTGTTCGAGCACCACCTTGAGACCGGGGAAGTCGCGGAGCATCGGCTTGAGCCGCCGCTCGACGAACACCGCCTCGCGGTCGAACACGTCGACGTCTCTGCCGCGACTTCCTCGCCGTGGATGAGCAGCGGCATGCCGATCTTTTCCATCCGCGCCAGTACGCCCCGCACATTGGCGATGTCGCTGACGCCGGCGGCGGAGTTGGTGGTGGCGTTGACCGGGTAGAGCTTCACCGCGGCGAAGATGCCCTCGCGAAATCCCCGCTCGACGTCATCCGCCTCGGTCGTGTCGCGGAGGTAGCAGGTCATCAGCGGCGTGAAGTTCGATCCCTGCCGGCAGTGCCGCCATCACCCGCTCACGGTAGGCGGCGGCATCGGCGATCATCGCCACCGGCGGCGTCAGGTTCGGCATGATGATGGCGCGGGCGAACACGCGCGCCGTGTGCGGCAGCACCGCCCGCATCGTCGCGCCGTCGCGCACGTGCACGTGCCAGTCGTCGGGCCGGCGGATGGTGATGCGGTCGGTCATTTCACCGGGGAGGGAGTTGTCGTTCCACGCAGGTGTCACTGCAGCAGGCGGCGGATGAGGTCAACATGGTTACATGCCAATTGCGGTCTCGTTTTCGTCGAGATCGCCTCGGTGGGCAACCGCCCAACGGTTGCCCACTGCCCACCGCGATTTGATCGTCGAGCTTCGCCGCTGTTTCTGACGGTCCGCAACGCGCGTCGCCGGTTGGCGCGCAAGCCGTCACTCGTGTATGACGCGAGCGAGCCGCCGGGAAGTCGGCGTCGGGGATGATCGGGGGGGGACGATGTCTGCGGAAGGGACGGGCGCGGTGCCGGGCAAGATCACGCTGAAGACGTTGCTCCAGGACAGGCCGTGGACCCTGCCTCTGAAGACTGGCGCCCTCCGGTCTGACCTTGTCGACTTCGCTTTCGACGACGCGGCCGAGGCGAGCAGCCGCTTCAAGCCGATGGTCCGCGAACTGGCGTACGATTGCGGCGAGCTCGCCATCGTCACCTACCTTCAGGCGAAGCACTACGGCAAGCCGCTGGTGCTGCTCCCGTTGGTCGTCTTCGGCGGCTTCCATCACAAGAGCATCACCTGCAACATCGCTCGCGGCGAGCTGACGCCGCGGACACTTGCCGGCCGGCGCGTCGGCGTCCGGGCCTATTCGCAGACCACTGGTGTATGGGTTCGCGGCATCCTTCAGCACGAATACGGGGTAGACCTCGACAAGGTGACCTGGGTGACCTTCAGCGATGCCCATCTCGCCGAATACATCGACCCGAAGACCTGCGAGCGCGCACCGGAGGGAAAGAAGCTGGTTCCCATGCTGCTCGCCGGCGAAGTCGACGCGGCCATGCTTTCCGGCAAGCAGCCCGAGGACCCGAACCTGAAGCCGCTCATAGCCGATGCGGGTCAGGCCGAGAAGGCGTGGGCCGACAAATACGGCTTCACCCCCGTCAACCACATGTTCGTCGTCACCAGGGCCCTGTGCGAGGCGCGGCCCGACGTCGTTCGCGAAATCTTTGCAATGCTGGTGAAGGCGCGCGCCACGGTACCCTCGCCGTTTCCGACCGGGCTCGACGGCAACTGGAACGCGCTTGAGCTGGCCGGCCAGTACGCTGCCGAGCAAGGTCTCATTCCCCGGCCGTATTCGGTCGACGAGCTTTTCGCCGACGCGGCAGCGGTCCTCAAATAGTCGAGCCCTGGCCACCCGCGGCTCCGCCACTTCTCGATATCACCCAAAAACCCCGAGACATCCCATGAAAGAAATCCCGCGCTTGAATGGCGTCATCGGCGCCCTCGAGCAGAAACGTCATGCCTTCACCTCGTTCGCCAACCCGGATCCGATGACGGCGCAGTCGTTCAGCACCTCGAAATACGATGGCATCGTGTTCGAGATGGAGCACAATCCCTACGACATTTCCGCGCTGCGCCACTCCTTGCAGTACCTTCTCAACCGGGCGCAGATCGCGGCGTCGGGGTCGATCGCGCCCGCGGTGACGCCGATGGTGCGCATCCCCCCCAATGGCGGCGAGCGCAACCAGTTCTTCGCCAAGCAGGTGCTTGATCTTGGCGCTTACGGGGTCGTCTGGCCGCACATCAGCGATGCCGAGCAGGCGTACAATGCGGTCGCATCGTGCCGGTATCCGCGGCCGAAGAGTTCGCCGAACTACGAGCCGGCGGGCGCGCGCGGCGACGGGCCGACCGCGGCCGTCCGCTACTGGGGCCTCGGCCAGGCCGACTACTACGCCCGCGCCGACGTCTGGCCGCTCGATCCGAAAGGTGAGATCCTCGTCATACTGATGATCGAGGATACCGCCGGGGTGGCGAATCTCGACGAGATCCTGAGGTCCGTCGACGGCGTCGGCGTGGTCCTGATCGGCGAGGGGGATTTGAGCCAGGAACTCGGGCACCCGCGCGAATACGATCATCCGATCGTGCGCGAGGCGATGTCCGAGATCGTGGCCACCTGCCGCAAGCACGGCGTCACCGTCGGCCATCCCCACGTGGACAAGAACAACGTCGCGCAGGTTCTGGAACAGGGCTTCACGTTCCTGATGGCCCGCCCGACGACCTCTTATGCCGCGCTGGAGAAGGGGCTGGAGCTGTCGGGCCGCTGAGCGCGGCCGAATGGACGCCGAGGGCAGCGATGCCTGAATTTCCGATCGTCGACGCCCACGTCCATCTCTACGACCCCGGAGCGATCGCGTTTCCGTGGATGAAGGACCTGCCGCAACTCGACCGGCCGCACCTGCCCGCCGACTTTGCCCGTCGGACGGCGGGTGTCGAGGTCGAGGCGATGGTGTTGGTCGAGGTCGATGCGGCGGCGGGCGAGCACATGCGGGAGGCCGAGTGGGTCGCGGCGCTAGCCGCAACCGAACCGCGGTTGTGCGCCATGGTCGCCTCGATCCCGCTTGAGAAGGGCGCCGCGGTTGCCGCCGATCTCGACGCCTACGCCCGCAACCCGATCGCGCGCGGTGTCCGCCGTCTGATCCAGGCCCACGTCGACGAGCCGGGCTGGTCGCTCCGCGACGATTTCATCGCGGGAATTCGGCTGTTGCCGGATTACGGCTTCACCTTCGATCTGTGCTTCTACCATCCCCAGCTCGCCGAAGTGACCGAGCTCTGCCGGCGCTGCCCCGAGGTCGATTTCGTGATCGATCACATCGGCAAGCCGGGCATACGCGACGGCCTGCTCGAGCCCTGGCGACGTCAGATGCGCGAGATCGCCCGCCTGCCGAACGTCATGTGCAAGATTTCCGGCGTCGTCACCGAGGCCGACCACGCCGGCTGGACCGAGGCCGAAGTCACGCCCTACATCGCCCACGCCATCGAGTGCTTTGGCTTCGACCGGGTGATGTTCGGCGGCGACTGGCCGGTGGTGGAACTCGCCACCACCTATCAGCGCTGGGTGGCCCTCCTCGACGCCATCGTGGCCGGCGCCTCGCCGGTAGAGCGCCGCAAGCTTTACCGCGACAACGCCATCGCCTTCTACCGCCTGTGAAGGCGGCGCCGGCGGCGGCAGGTCGGATCGAACAAGTCAAATCTTGGTTTGAATCTGACCTATCGCCTTAGGCCAACCGAAACGGAAATATGGTCTCCTGTCGGGGCGCACGGCCAATGCACGCGGCGCAAGGCGCCCGACGATCGCTGCCAGGCCAAACGGGTTGAGTTGGTATGCGGAACGGGCATCCCGGCCGCAACCGAGAAGTCGTTGTTCATTGAGGGCATGCACAGGCGGGCTGCCCGATGGAGAAGCTGATGTCGGATTATGCTCCAGTCGTCGTTCTCGCCTCCCAGAAGGGTGGTTCCGGAAAGACGACCCTGTCCGGCCACATCGCCGTCCAGGCGCAGTTGTCCGGCGCCGGTCCGGTCGCGCTGATCGACACCGACCCCCAGGGGAGCCTGGCCAAGTGGTGGAACGCCCGCGAGGCGGATCTGCCGGCCTTCGCCCAGGTATCGGTGCCGGATCTGACCCGCGACATCGAGGCTCTGCGCGATGGCGGCTTCAAGCTGATCGTCATCGACACGCCGCCGGCGGCGACCACCTCGATCGCCGAGGTGATCACCCATGCCGACCTTGTGCTTGTCCCGACGCGGCCGAGCCCGCACGACCTGCGCGCCGTCGGCGCCACCGTCGACATCGTCGAGCACCAGCACAAGCCGCTGGTGTTCGTGGTCAACGGCGCCACCATGCGCGCCCGCATCACCGCCGAGACCGCGGTGGCTCTCTCCCAGCACGGCACCGTCGCGCCGGTGACGCTGCACCACCGGGTTGATTTTGCCGCCAGCATGATCGACGGCCGCACGGTCGGCGAGGTTGATGCGAACTCGCGCTCGGCGAAGGAGATCGCCGGCCTGTGGGCGTATCTGGCCGACCGCCTGCAGCGCATGCGCGTCGACGCCGGCATGCTGACGCGCCCGACGTTCGAGGCCGAGCTGCTGACCCCGGCGCGTGCCGGCGCCCCCCAGGAACTCGACTACGACGATGTCTTCCCCGAGCCGACCCCGGAGCCGGCGATCCCCGCCGCCGCCCCGCCGGAGCCCGCCGTGCAGCGCCAGGTCAACGAGGAGCAGCCAGCCCGCTTCCGGGAACGCCGCTTGTTTCAGACGGTGTTCGGTCGCCTGGGTCTCGACGGCGAACAACGATCTCATAAGTCCTAGTTGGCCGTTCAATGAGCGGCAAATTCGCCAACCTTCACGCCGGCCTGCTCGCCCGCAAGGGTGAGGCCAAGCCCGCGCTATCCAGCGCGGCCGTGTGGACGTTGATCGGCGAGAAGCCCGCCGACGCTGAATTGCCGAAGAGTCGGGCCAAGTCCGCCTCGACCAAGCCCCCCGTGTCGTATGTCGAGACGCCTCAACCGGTGCAGGTTGAGGAACATGCGGCACCCGCGCCGTCGATCATCGAGAGCGTCGGCGATGCCAAAGTGCCGAAGAAGCGGGCGAAGCCCGCCTCGACCAAACGGTCCGTATCGTACGTCGAGACGCCGCACCCGGTGCAGGTTGAGGAAGCAGCGGTAGTCCTGCCGTCGATCGCCGAGCAGGTCAGCGGTGATGAAGTTTCGGGCGGCCAGGTGGAGCTCGCCTTGCCCGACCCGGCCGTGTCGTTTGTCGAAACGCCTCCGCCAGTGCAGGTTGAGGAAGCGGTGGCAATCCTGCCATCGCTCGCCGAGCAGGTCAGCGGAGACGAGGCATCGGACGACCAAACCGAGCCGGCCGCGCCCGACCCGATAGTTTCGTTTGTCGAAACGCCGCCGCCGGTGCAGGTCGAGGAAGCAGCGGTAGTCCTGCCGTCGATCGCCAAGCGGGTCGGCGATGACGAGGTGTTGGACGACCGGGCCGAACCGGCCTTGCCCGACCCGGCCATGTCGTTTGTCGAAACGCCCCCGCCGGTGCAGGTTGAGGAAGCAGCGGCGACCCTTCCATCGATCGCCGAGCGGGTCGTCGATGACGAAGTCTTGAACGACCAGGTCGAGCCCGCCTTGCCCGACCCGATAGTTTCGTTTGTCGAAACGCCGCCGCCGGTGCAGGTCGAGGAAGCTGCGGCAATCCTGCCGTCGATCGCCGAGCGGGTCGGCGGCGACGAGGTGTTGGACGACCGGGCCGAACCGGCCTTGCCCGACCCGGCCGTGTCGTTTGTCGAAACGCCTCCGCCGGTTGAGGAACCAGCGGTAGTTCTGCCGTCGATCGCCAAGCGGGTCGGCGACGACGAGGTGTTGGACGACCAGGTCGAGTCCGCCTTGCCCGACCCGGCCGTGTCGTTTGTCGAAACACCTCGGCCGGTGCAGGTTGAGGAAGCTGCGGTAATCCTGCCGTCGATCGCCGAGCATGTCGGCGGCGACGAGGTGTTGAACGACCGGGCCGAACCGGCCTTGCTCGATCCGCTGGTGTCGTATGCCGAGCCGGCTCAACTGGTGGAGGTTGAGGAAGTAGCGGCGACCCTTCCATCGATCGCCGAGCGGGTCGTTGATGACGAAGGCTTGAACGACCCGGTCGAGCCCGCCTTGCCCGACCCGATAGTTTCGTTTGTCGAAACGCCTCCGCCGGTGCAGGTTGAGGAAGCAGCGGCAATCCTGCCATCGATCGCCGAGCATGTCGGCGGCGACGAGCTGTTGAACGACCAGATCGAGCCGGCTGTGTCGTATGCCGAAACGGTGGACGATCAGGAAGACTGGGAGATCCGGGGCCTGATCGCCGAAAGGGTTGCCACCGACGATGTGTGGGACGACGAGTTGCCCGCGATGCCGGTCAACGATGACCCGGACGTCGCCAGTTTGACCTCCGCCGACGCGATGGTCGTTGGCGACGTAGACGACGTGATCGTCGCGTCGACGGGCGAAGAATTTTCTCGATCGGAGCTTGAGTTGAGAATCGCGAACGATCCTCTCTTCGAGCAGGCGATCGTGATCGGAAACAACCGCCCCTTCGTCGTCGTCATGGTCGTTCTCAACGCCTCGGCCTGGAAAGAGCTGGCGGCCGCCCGCGGCATCAACGCCGACGATCCCAACACGCGTGAAGCCGAGGCGGCGCTGGTCGAGAGGATCAGGTCCGCGACCGCCGACCTGCCCAGCTATTGTCAGGTTCGACGGGTGCAGGCGACGCTCGAGCGCGCCCGCCGGCCGGGCGTCATTGCGGCCAAACTCGCCAAGGCACGCCAGGCCGCGACCCAACGCCGAAACAAGAGTCTCACGCTGGACCAGCTCCGCGCTGCCGGCGGCATGACCAGGCAGCCCGGCAATGGGCTGCTCCTGAGGGCATTTTGGGCCACCCTTGATCGCCTTCACTGATAACTTTTCGACGCCACCCTCGCGGACCTCATCCGAGCCAAAATCGTCGGCTCGTTGATTTGTCTGCGGCGGAAGGCTGGTCGCGGATGTGGCGGGATGTTCCTCCCGCTTCCGCGCCTGTTTGCCCACCCTCACATTGCCAGCGATCGCGTGCAAAACGTTGACGACGTGCGCTCCCGGATATGGCATCTACCCATGGCGCAACACACCCACGCGACCCTCTTGCTGTGCTGTCCGGCCTGCAAGCCGGGTTCGATTTGGCAGTACCTTCTTCGGAATAAGAAAGTGAGCAGATGTCGGAATCCTCAGAACGCCCCAACATTCTCCTGATCACGACGGACCAGCAACGTGCCGATGCGCTGGGCATCGCCGGACACCCGGTGCTGCAGACGCCGTTCCTGGACGAGTTGGCGGCGACGGGCACGTATTTCACGCATGCCTACAGCGCGTGCCCGGTTTGCGTTCCGGCCCGTCGGACACTGATGAGCGGAGCGACCGCCGCGCACCACGGCGTCGTCATGAACTACGATGCCCCCATGGATTTGCCGACGATGCCGGCAGCCCTTACCCGCGCCGGGTATCACACGCATCTGGCGGGCAAGCTGCACCTCTATCCGGCGCGAAAGCTTTACGGTTTCATGTCGGCGGACTGGGCCGACAGCCCCCAGCAGGGGCTTTTTCAAAGCGACTACACCCGCTTCCTGATGGAGCACGGCCATATCGGTCCCGATCTGGGCTACGCGCACGGGATGACGCATACCGGCTGGACTGCGCGCCCCTTCCATATGGACGAGCGCATGCATTTCACCAACTGGACGGTCGAGATGTCGCTGCGTTTCCTGGAGCGCCGCGACCCGACCGTGCCTTTCTTTCTCGATCTCAGCATCCTGGCGCCGCACCAGCCCTTCACGCCGCCGGCCTACTATTTCGACAAATACATGCAGATGGATCTGCCGGAGCCGAAGGTGGGCGACTGGGCAAAGGTCTATGACGGGCCGCAGAAGGGCCTCAAGGTCAACGCTTGGCGGGTCAGCCTCGATCGCGATTCTCAGAAGCGCATGATGGCGGGCTATTTCGGCAGCATCGAGCACGTCGACCACCAGATCGGGCGGCTCTTGAAACACGTTCCGAACAATACCGTCGTGATCTTCCTTTCAGATCACGGCGAGATGCTGGGCGATCACCAATGGATCAGAAAGCGGATGGCCTATGAGGGGTCGGCCCGGATACCGTTTCTGATCAAGCTGCCCGACACCATGGGCGTTGCTCAGGGTCGCGTTGTGGACCGGCCCGTGGAGATCATGGACGTGATGCCGACCGTCCTCGATCTTGCCGGGGCCGACTGCCCGGACACCGTTGACGGGCGGAGCGTCATGCCGCTGATCCGTGACGGATCGGCCCCCTGGCGTGATTATGTCCACGGCGAGTGTGCGTCGGTGCCCTTTGCCAATTCCGGCATGCAGTTCATTTCCGACGGCAATCAGAAATACGTTTATTTCCCCGGAACCGGCCACGAGCACTTCTTTGATCTCGCTAACGATCCCGATGAGATGCACGATCTCGCCAACGAGCCGGAATGGCAGGACCGGATCGAGGAACACCGGGCCCGGCTGATCAAAGAACTCCAGTCCCGTCCGGAAGGCTTCGTCAAGGACGGCCGCCTCGCCGTCCTGGGTGGCCCGACGCCTTCCTACTTGCCGGGGTTCGCTCGCCAGGAATACCCGGGGCTCGAGCTGGTTGATCAGGAATGGTTTCTCGGCTGGTAGGACAGGGCGCCGGTGCCTCGGCGGGAAGGAAGTTGCATGGAGCAAGCGCCTTTGGAACATGTGGATCTGCGCGCCGACGGCGCCGCGGGACGGACGGGAGCAAGACCTGATGGACAGTGGTGAGCATGATTTCGCCCTCTCGCTGAAGTCGGCGCGAACCGGCGGCGACGCCTTCATGCATGAGCATCACCAGGATCGGCCGCGGACCCTGTCGGAGGGTTACGAACGGCAGCGAGCCCTGGTTGCTGCGCTGGGTCGAAATGTCGTCGGAGGCAAGGCCGCCGCGAGCACACAGGCCGCCATGCGTCGCTACGGTGTCGATGCTCCCATCCTCTGCCCGATCCTCGATGGCATGGTTCGAACCGCCGGCATCGGCGAAGAGGTTGAGGTACGCCTGCCGGCGTACAACGGTCTCCTTGTCGAGACCGAAGTCGGCGTCCTGTTGGCACCCCCGCCATCACAGCCGAAGATGGTGCTCGTCGTCGAGCTGGCACACTCCTCTTATGCGGTCGCCGACAGGGTTACGGGGCCGGATCTCGCGGCCGATCTCGGAGGGTCGTTCGGATTTATCTTTGGCCCCGGTCTGTCCCCTGACGAGGTGAACCCTCACCAGTGGCGGACGATCGGCCCGTCTGGTCCCATCCCGTACGTCGCGGAAGTCGAGTGGCCGGAGCCACAGCGTTCGGCCGAGGAAATCCGCTCGTTCTTGCACCGATCATACGAGGGGCTCAGGCCGGACATGACTATCGTGTGTGCCACTGGCACGCTTCATCAGCCGTTCGGCATCAAGACCGAGGGCAGGTTCGAGTTTTACTGCGGCGACCGTCGGCAATTTTCGCTGATCATCCGCGATTGAACCCGGCCCCCTTCCGCGAGGGAACCGGCCGGGTCGACAGGTTCGCTGCCGCACCCGGCCAGAGTGGTCATTTGGGACCTAGGCCCTTCTCCTTCACGTACGCCAGCCAGCCTTGGTGCCGCGGCACCAGCGTTTCGCTGAAGTTCAGCGGGTTGTCGGCCGACAGGAAAGAGATCAACGGCAGCGCGTCAGACATTTCCTTGCCGTGGGCGAAGAGCACGTCCGACATCTCGGCGATTGCCGAGTCGCTCAGTGATGTGTTCGCCACGATGACGACCTCGGTCGCCATGACCGGCACGGCGTCCGGCTGGCCGCGGAACATGCCGGCCGGCAGGTCGACGCCGACGAATGCCTTGTTCTCGGCGTTCACCTTGGCCTGAACGTCAGCCGGCACCGGCAGGAAGCGGACATCCATCTGGTTCGAGGCCGGCAGCGCACTGCCGCTGCCGGGACCGCCGAAGAAGGACGCGATGTCGAGCTTGCGGTCCTGCAGGGCACTGACCTGTTCGTTGAACGTCATGAACTGCCCCTTGTAGTCGCTGTCCTCGAGACCGGCGGCCTTCAGCGCGGCGCTGGTAATCAGCTGGCAGGCCGAACCACGGGGACAGAGTCCGACGGTTTTCCCTTTTGCGTCGGCGAGCGAAGTGATGCCGGAGTCCGCCCGCGTGACGAATTCCTGATAGTTGGGAAACCCTCCCCAGAGCACGCGCAACGTGTCGCCGCCGCTCACGCCCTTGAAAAGACCCTCACCCTTCGAGGCCGGCAGGATGTCCGCGTAGGTCACGAACCCGATCTGGGCCTCATTGCGCATGACGTGCGCCGTTATCTCGATCGAACTCGTCAGCGGCAGCACCTCCACTTCCACCTTGTCGCTGTACTTGTTGACCGTTTGGGCGATTGCGTTTCCGATGAAATACGAGCTCCCGCCGGTGCCGCCGGTTCCGATGACAACCCGCTCCTGTGCGGACGCCGGGTCCGACGCCGCAAGGCCCGCGGCAATCATGACCGCGGCGGCGGCAGTTCCTCGCGTCCATCGTTTCGAACTGAAAATCATGGTCCATTTCCCTCCTTGCATGTTTCTTCCTTTCATTTGTTCCCGATCTGGTTTTCGGATGCAGTCTCGACCGGCCGGCTGATGACCCAGCGAGCGCTCGCGGCCACTATGAGCAACACCAGCCCGGCGATGTCGCTCAGATAGCCGGGAAACAACGCCAGCAGCGCCGCGGCGGCAAAGACAGCCCGCCACGGCAGCGAAAGTTTTCCGAACAGGTAGCCGAAGATGCTGACGGTGCCCGCTATCGCCAGCACCAACGTGGCGACGATATCGGCGACGTCGCCAGTCATGTCTTTCTGCAAAAGGATGCCGCCGCGGTAGACGAACATGAACGGCTGTATGAACATCAGAAACGCCAGCCGGACTGCCTCCCGGCCGGACTTCCAGATGTCGCTGCCGGCAATCGACGATGCGGCGATGACCGCCATCGCCACCGGCGGCGTGATCACGGCAAGCACGCCGTAGTAAAAAATGAACATGTGCGCCGCCAGCACCGGCACGCCGAGCTGAACCAGCACCGGGGCGACGGTCACGACAAGGATGATGTAGACCGAGATCGTCGGCAGCCCCATGCCGAGGACGATCGACGTGACCATCGTCAGCACCAGAGCGATCAGCAGGTTTCCACCCGACAGGTTGATGATCCCGGAGATGATCCACTGCCCGAGGCCGGTGAGAGTGAGGGTGCCGACCACGATGCCCGCCGCGCCGCAGACCGCGGCGATCGATACGGTGCGTTCAGTCGCTTCCTCGAGACTGTCCATCGCCGCACCGACCGAGAATCGGGTGCTGCGGCGCAGATTTGCGAACAGAAGCACCGACACGGTCGCCACTGCCGCCGCCATGGCGGGCGTTGTCGCAAACACGGCTATGCTCAGGATCAGCACGGCGATCGGCAAAAGCAGATGGGCACTGCCGAGTTGGGCTCGCCAGCTGGGCATCGACCCGAACACGTCAGCTTGCGAAGGGAGCTGAAGGCTCCAGATGTGCACGGCGCCGTAGAGGGAGCAGTAGAAGAATATCGTCGGGACAATAGCCGCGAGAGCGATCGTCAGATACGGAATGCCGAGAACCTCGGCCATGAGAAAGGCCGCCGCTCCCATCACCGGTGGCGCCAGTTGCGAGCCGGTTGAGGCGACTGCCTCGATCGCCGCGGCCCGAGCCGGCGAGAACCCGATGCGTTTCATCAACGGTATGGTGATCGTGCCGTCGGCCATGACGTTGGCCACCGCGGCGCCCGTGATGGTGCCGAAGGCGGCGCTGGAGACGACGGCCACCTTGGCCGGGCCGCCCTTGGCACGACCGACCAGCTTGGTGGCCAGCGTCGTGATCGCGCTGCCGGCGCCCGAGCGCTCCAATATCGCGCTGAACAGCATGAACACGAAGACGACGGTGACGCAGACGTAGAGCGGCACGCCGAAGATGCCCTCGGTCGACAGGAACATGTGGCGCACGACCTGAACGACCTTCAGCTTTCCGTCTGAGACGAGCCATCCGAGATAGGCCAGACATGCCACCGGCAGCAGCGTTATGGCGGCCCCGGCAAAGCGCCACGAGGCGTAGATGACCACCGCGATGGCCGTCAGCCCCACCGCGGCGTCGAGCGGGCTCGGGCCGAAGATGGCAATGGTTTCTTCCCGGTAGTAGGCGGCGCCTGCGTAGACGCCGGCACCAAGCGCCAACACCGCCACGGCCACGTCGATCAGCCCCGCGACGCCTCGCCGACGGTGATGAAGGAAGGCAAAGCCGACGACCGTGCCCCAGAAGACCGGCGTCTGAATCTGCCCCGGCACGGTGGCGAACAGCACGACGTAAAGGACGGCAAGCGGCAGCGCGGCGCCGATAGCATAGCTACCGCCACCCAGGATGGCCTGGGTCGGGCCAAGGGCCCCGAAACTCCTCACTCACCCTCCCAAGCGATTGACACCGCATTCATGAGGAAATATCAGCTATGAAACCGGTTTCATTTGCGAATGTCAAACATATTGTCGGGAAATACGGAGGAGCTGGGCGTGGACCGATCGAAACCGCTGCTTGACGACGAGACCGTCGTTGTCACCGGTGCGTCGTCCGGTATTGGCGCTGCCTGCGCGGCGCTGTTCGCCGGGCAGGGGGCGCGGGTCGTCCTCATCGGCCGGCGCGCGGAACGGTTGGAAGCCGTGCGCGAAGAAATCGGCGGCGCGTCAATCTGCCTGACCGCCGACGTTCGCGATCCCCAGTCGGTGAAGATGGCGTTTGCCAGGTTGGAGGCGCCCTTCGATCAGCCCACCGTCCTCGTCAATTCGGCAGGTGTCGCATATGGCCGCGAACCGCTGCAGGCCGGACGGATCGAGGAATGGGACGACGTCATCCGGACCAACGTCAACGGCGCCATGTACTGCCTCAACGAGGTCGTCCCCGGGATGGTGGCGCGCAATCGCGGCCACGTTTTCAATATCGGTTCGATCGGAGGCGTCTATCCGCAGCCGGGCGTCGGCATCTATGGTGGCAGCAAAGCGTTCCTCCACCAGATCACGCTCTGCCTGCGCGCGGACCTCGTCGGCACGGCGGTTCGCGCCACGGTCATAGAACCGGGCACGACCAGGACCGGATTTCATCGGGTCCGGTTTCGCGGTGACGAAAGGCGCGCCGAAGCGGTCTACGAAGGTTACCAGCCGCTGTCGCCCATGGACGTAGCCGAGTCCGTGCTGTGGTGCTTCAACCAGCCGAAACATGTCAACATCAACATCGTCGAAATAATGCCGACCATGCAAAGCCACGGTCAGTTCGTAACCCATCGCTCGTCAGGCGGGCAGCCGTAGCAATGCGCTGCCCCGCTGGACGATCTTGTAACCGACGTCCTCGATGCGCGGGACATCCGTGCGGTCGGCCATTCGTTTCAACAGACTCCGGGCGGCGCGGACGCCGAGTTCGTCACCGTCGATCTGCACGGTGGTAAGTCCGGGAGGCAGAAGGCGACCGAGTTCCTGGCCGCCGAAGCCGACGATGCCGATCTCGTCGGGGATGCGGATGCCGGCATTGAGGCAATGAAGCATCGCTCCCAATGCGAGGATGTCGCTCGCGAAGAAGGCCGCCCTCGGCCTTTGAGGGCTGTCGAGAAGCTTCTTGATGGCCGCGGCACCTTGCGCGTAGTCGCCCGGCCACGGCAGCTCGAGCGTGATCTGCCCATGCTTGCCGGCCTCGCGCATGGCCGCCCTGAACCCGTTGGCACGCTCGTCCGCGTAGTAGGAGGAGCCGGGGACCGTGCCGACGAAAGCGATAGGGTCATAGCCGGCCCCGGCGAGGGCCCGCGTCATGTCGCGCGCGCCGTTGCGGTTGGAGTAGCCCACCGCAATGTCGATCGTTTCGCGGGGGAGGCCCAGCGCCTGAACGATTGGAATCTGCAATTCCGCCAGGACTTCCAGGGCCTCCGGCGAGCTGAGTTCGCCGATCACCGCGATGCCGTCTGGCTGGCGACCGATCAAGGCCAGGGCGGCTTCGGCCTCGCGGTCGCCGGACCGTTCGGTGTTGCCGAGAAGGAGCTGGTACTGCTCCGCTTCCAGCACCCGCGTAAGGCCGCCGACGGTCTGGCTGACGATAGCGTTGCTGATCGAGGGAACCAGGGCGGCGACGATGCGCGTCCGCCGGGAGGCGAGCGACCGGGCCACGCTGTTCGGCGTGAATCCAAGGTCGCGGATCGCCTGCGTGACGACGTTGCGTGTTTCGGGACGCACGATGTCAGGAGAATGAATCGTCCGGGAGACAGTCGCCGGCGATACCCGCGCGCGCCGGGCGACGTCGTACACCGTCGTGCGTTTTGCCAATCCCGTTACCTCAGCCGGTCCATCGTTGCGAGGAAGCCCTCGGATTGGCACCGCTGGCGGGATCCTCGCTTGCCGGCATTTGCATTCGAGCCCGTGTCGTTGCCCAATTCCGACATTATAGGGGCCGTTGCATGAAAATCTGCATTTATGGTGCCGGCGCTGTCGGTGGTCATCTGGCCGCCCGGATCGGCACCACTGGCGCGGATGTGAGCGCCATCGCGCGGGGCGCGCATATGGAGGCGATCCGCCGCAACGGGATTGTTCTGCTCAGCGGGGAGGAACGGATCGTCACCCGCCTGCGCTGCTCCGCCGATCCGCGAGAACTTGGCACCCAGGACGCCGTCATCGTTACCGTCAAGGGGCCGGCGCTTCCCGCGATCGTCGATGGGCTGAAGTCGCTCCTCGGCGAGGGCACCATCGTCGTCTACGCGATGAACGGCATCCCCTGGTGGTACTTCGCCGGCCTCGATGGCCCCCATGCGGACGTCCGCATCCCGTTCCTCGATCCGGGTGGGCGCCTGTGGGATGAGGTCGGGATAGCCCGGACTGTCGGGTGCGTCGTCGCCTCCGCCAACGAGGTTATCGAGCCGGGCGTCGTTCGCCACCGCCCGCCGCGCAGCCGGTTCACGCTCGGCCGGCCGGATGGGGGCAGTTCGGACCGGGTTCGCGCCCTTGCCGGGGTGCTGACGGCCGCCGGGCTCGAGGCGCCGGTCACCGCCGACATTCGCTCCGCCATCTGGCGCAAGTTTCTCACCGGCAATATGGCTGTTTCGGTGCTCGCGGCGCTGACCGGCGCCACCGCCGATGGCATACAGGCCAATCCCGAAACCCAGGCCCTCTGCCAGCGGATCGTGCGCGAGGGGTTGGCGGTCGCCAGGGCCCTTGGAACAGAGCTTGCCGACTACGATCCGGTCGTGGCACTCGATCCGCGAAACATCGCTCCGGGAATTCGGCCCTCCATGCTGCAGGATCTGGAACTTGGCCGCCCCGTCGAGATCGACAGCTTCGTCACGGCCGTGCAATTCCTGGCCGAACGGGTGGGCGTGGCCACCCCGACATTCGATACGGTCGCCGCGATCCTGAAGATGCGGGCGCGGCAGGCAGGCCTGTGGCCGCAGGCAAACGGTTCTTGATCACCAGCGGTTCAGTTAGCGAGGAAGAAATGACGTCAAAGGGAAGGGTCGCCGGCAAGGTCGTCTTGCTGATGGGTGGTGGATCTGTGGGCGAGGGGATCGGCAACGGTCGTGCCTCGGCGCTGGTCTATGCGCGCGAGGGCGCCTCGGTGTTCGTGGTCGATCGCAGCCGGGAGGCAGCGGAGGCGACAGCCGGGGCAATCGCCTCCCAAGGCGGGCGCAGCGCCGTCGGTGTGGGCGATGTCGCCAATGACGACGACGTTGGCCGCCTGGTGCGAGAGTGCCTGGAAGCGTTCGGCCGCATCGATATCCTGCACAACAACGTCGCCGTCGTTCTGGTCGGCAGCGTCTCCGAGCTGAGCGAGGAAAGCTGGGACCTCAGCTGCAACGTCAACCTGAAGAGCGTGTTCTTGTCGTGCCGTCACGTCGTGCCGCACATGAAGGCGCAGAAGTCCGGCGCGATCATCAACATTTCCTCGATCGCCGCCCACCGCTACCTGGGCGTTCCCTACACCGCCTACTACGCGACCAAGGCCGGCATCGTTCAACTGACGCGCGCCATGGCTGTCGAACTGGCGCCGTTCGGAGTTAGAGCCAACACCATCTTGCCGGGCTTTATCGACACGCCGCACGTTCACGCCTTCCTGAGGGACCACCTCGGCGCCGGCGACTCCGCTGCCCTGGTGGAAAAGCGCGGCAGCCAAACCCCCATGGGGCACATGGGAACCGGCTGGGACGTAGCCAACGCGGCGCTGTTCCTGGCGTCGGACGAGGCGGGATATATCACCGCCACTGAACTGATCGTCGACGGCGGCGTTTCCGCGGTTGCCGCATAGAGGAGCCACAGTCTTGACCGCAAGGATAACCGACGTTCGCACGGCGTTGCTTCGCGTTCCCCTCGACTCGCCCCAGGACTTGCCGGTCGGGCGCTGGGTGGATCGCCGCAACCTCGTTGTCATCGTGGAAACCTCCGCCGGCATTCGGGGCACCGGAGAGATTTGGATCAACTTCCCGGCGTGGGGCTGCGAGGACCGCGTTGCGGTAGTGCGCGAGGTGTTGCGTCCGCTGCTTGTTGACGAGCCGCTCGACGACCCCAGACGCCTGTTTCGTCTGATGACCGAGAAGACGCGGCCCCTGGCGCGTCGCTGGTACGCCCACGGCCCGGTCAGTCACGCCATCGCCGGCGTCGACATTGCCGTGTGGGACGCCTACGCCCGTCAGGACAAGGTGCCCCTTCGCGACGCGATCGCCGGACACCCGGTTGGCGCGAGGGTGGAGGTCTACGCCAGTGGAATTGGCCCTGGCCCAGCCGGGCCGGCGATCGAGCAGGCGATTGCCGACGGTCACACGCGCTTCAAGCCGCGTCTGATCAGCGGCCCCGAAATTGATCGAAGGCAACTCCGCGAGTCGCGCGAGGCGGCCGGTGACAGGATATTGATGGCCGATCCCGCCGAGACCTACACGTCCCGATCGATCCTGGAGATTTGGCCGGACATTGTCGCGGCTGACGTCGATTGGCTGGAGGAACCGTTTCCGACCGACGAGCCGGCCATGTACGACGAACTTGCCGGTTGGACGCCGCGCCCCCGGCTGGCGCTGGGAGAGAGCAACTACGGGTTGGCGGGCCTCAAGGCGATGATCGACCGCTTCAACCCCGGGGTGGTCCAGCCGGATATCACCAAGACCGGCGGCATCAGCGAGGGAATCGAGATCTTGAAGATGGTCATCGCATCCGGCCGCGAGGTCGTACCCCACATGCTGGGCGGACCGATCGGCTTCGTGGCCAGCGCCAATCTCGTCGCGGCAATCGATCAGGTGCGGATGGTGGAGATGGATATCGAGCCGTTGGCGACGTTCGGGCCGATGCTCGGCGGCATGCCGGCCATCGTCGAGGGCGCCATCGAACTCCCCGCCGATCCCGGACACGGTGCGACTTTCAACGAGAGCGACCTCGGTCAGTGGCTCAGCACATGACCTGCCGCCTGACACCCGTGCGCGCTCTTCATCCGACCCTCGAGCCAGGAGCCTGACGGTGAACTGTGAGCTTTTGTCCAACAAAAAGATTCTGGTCACCGCCGCCGGCCAGGGCATAGGGCGCGAGACGGCGAGTTTTCTCGCCGATTGCGGCGGCGAGGTCATCGCCACCGACAGGGACGCAGGGCTCTTGCGGGGGCTCGCCGACGGCCGGAAGATTTCAACGGCGCCACTCGACGTTACCGATACCGCCGCGGTCGATCGGCTTGCCGGGGAAATTGGCCCGATCGATGTGCTGTTGAACGTGGCGGGCATCGTCCATCAGGGGACCATCCTCGACTGCGACGAACCGGCCTGGGATCTGTCTTTCGACGTCAACATCAAGAGCATGTACCGAACCATCCGGGCCTTCCTGCCCGGCATGCTCGACCGGGGCGGCAGCATCATCAACATCTCCTCGGTCGCTTCGAGCATCAAAGGCGTCCCCAACCGTTGCGTCTATGCGGCGACAAAGGCGGCGGTGATCGGCCTGACGAAGGCGGTGGCGGCCGACTTCGCCTCGCGGCAGGTACGCTGCAACGCGGTGTGTCCGGGAACGATCGTCACGCCTTCATTGCGGGCGCGGATTGACGAGGCACCCGATCCCGAGGCAGCGATGCGGTCCTTCATGGCCCGCCATCCGGTTGGTCGCCTGGGCGAGCCGAAGGAGATCGCGGCTTACTGTGCCTATCTTGCGTCCGACCTGTCCGCTTTCACGACCGGGACAGCGCTGGTGATCGACGGTGCGATGACCCTGTAATGTCGCGGCCGGCGCTGTCGCCGGTCAGCCCGGCCAGCTTTCCCGGATCAGTGTGATGCCGTCCCAGGCCTTGCAGGCGGCCTGGATCGCCGTGAATGTCGCCTGCCGTTCGTCGGTGAGGCCGGCGATCTCCACCGCGAAGTTCATCAGCGGGTGCTCCAGATAGTGAAGCGGTCCCCGCGGCGTTTCGATTGTCTGGCCGACGGTCCAGCCGGCGCTCAGCGCGCGGTCCAGGCTCGCCTCCAGATCGCGCGGCCAGTATGCGATGTGCTGGAGGCCCGCGCGGCCCGACCGCGTGAACTCGGCGTACATCGATGGCGCTTCGTCGTTTTGCTGGATCAACTCGATCTGGGTGTCGCCGGAATAGCTCAACGCGATCGACACGTGCGGCTGGCTCGGCACGCCCCGCAACAGGAACTTGCTGTAGCGGAAGGCGCGTTGAACGAACCACGGGCCAACCCCCATCGAGGCGTTCCATGCTGCTATCGCTTCGTCGATATTTGTGACGACGTAGCCGAGTTGCCTGATGTTTCCGGAGAAGACGCTTGTTGGTGAACCGGGTGCGGTCATGACAATCCGTCGCCGTCATTGCAGCGCGTGACGCCACGGCGCGGGCGCCGGCGCCTTCATTTCGCTCGCGAAGCGCTTCCCAACGGAGTTCCTGGCGGCGGCTTCCGCTCGCCAACTTCGGCGAACGCTTCCGCGGGTACGTCTTCCAGGCGCCGGTACATGGTCCACGTGCACTTCGCATCCTTTCGGTTCGGGTACACCGGTGGCTCGATGACCCGCAGCGGATAGCCGAAGCGTTCGATCGGCAGCTTGGTGTGCAGGAGACAGCAGTGCGCGCAATAGGCGCATACCCCCTTTCGCCCCCAGGCCCAGTCGTGTTCCTTCTCGAGCGTGCGGAAGAAATAGGGCGCCTCTGCCCGCGATCCCGTACCATCGAGCGGCTCGCCGCGCTGGAGGCGCCCGCCGCTGCTGCACGGGTCTATGGAGATCACGACCCGGTCTTCGTATTCCTCCACATCGACCTCTCCGACGCGGTTCGGCCCCGACAGATGCGCGCGCCGTCCGTCAACGCTGATGTAGACCAGATAGTCAAACATCTCGGCCCAGGGGTGGCTCGAAACGTCGTAGCGCTGGTACTTGTCGGCGAATACGGGTTCGACCAGCCTGCCACGGTAGAGTTTCTCCAGCTGGTCCTCGCCGAGATGCGTCAGCACCGCGTTGAGGAGTCCGGCGAGATAGTCGATGCAGCGGTCGTAGAGCACCCGCCAGTGCTCGACGAACCGGTCGACGCCCTCAAGCGCGACGTCCGTTGGCGCCGCCAGTTCACGCACGAGCCTGGCCTTCGCCACGTAGAACTCGCGCCATCCGGCCTCGGCGTCGAACGGCGACGGTCTCGTCGCCGGTCACCAGTCTGCTTACGTCGGATTCGATCTTTGCCAGTTCGGTGTCCGCAACGCCGTTGTCGCGCAGGAACTGTCGCGTCTCGTCGATCCACTGGATCTGCTGGTGGTAGTTCCAGCTCGCCAACTCGGCCAGGAAATCGATGAACGCGATCGCTTCCGACCGATCGCCCGATGCGATGGCGTCACGAATGCGCCTCACGTTCGATACCGCCTGCTTTTGCAGGGGACCGGTCCTCACGTGCCGGCCGAGAACCGGATCGATGACGATCTCGCCGCCGCCGGCAGAAAACGGGCTCCCCCTCATTTGCTGGCCTTGACCGGCTTCTGCTCGCCGACCTCGTGGAAGCACCGTTCCGGCACCAGGTCCGGGTGCCGGTAGATGATCCACTTGCATTTGGCATCCGTGCGGTCCGGATGGGTCGGCGGCTCGACCACGCGCATCGGATAGCCGAATTTCTCGATCGGCATCTTGTGCTGTATCAGGTTGCAGTGGACGCAGTAGTGGCACACCCCGGACCTGTTCCAGGTGAAGTCGTAGGCGCCCTCGATCACGCGATAGAAATATGGCGCTCCCAGGCGCGACGGCGTCCCGTCACGCGGCTCGCCAAGCATCATCCTTGATCCGTTGCCGCACGGATCGAATGTGAATTCGACGCGATCTTCGAAGTCCTCGAACCCGATGCTCCCGTCGCGCTCGCGCCCCGACATGTGGAGCTGGATACCCGCGAAGGTCCAATCGACGAGCTTGTCGAACGCCGCCGCGAACGCCTCGGGCGATTGACCGAATTGACTATATTTGCCGTCGACAAAATCGCCGACGATGTAGTCGCGATAGACCGCGTCGATCTCCCGCTCGCCGAAGCGGACATGGACGACGTTGAGCAGTCCGCTGATGTAGTCGTTGTTGCGATCGTGTATCGAACGCCAGCTTTCCTTCAGCGTCTCAGCCGTCGCCAGCGCCACCTCCGTCGGAGCGGTTCCGATCTCCCGTAGAAGTCTGTCCCTGGTCTCCTGGAACTGGCGCCATTCGCGTTCGTGCTCAAACGGTTCGCCGTGCGGATAAGCGACCAGGCGGCGCAAATCCTCCTCGATCCCGGCAATATCCTCCGCGGTCAACCCGTGGTCGGCCAGGTACTTTAAGATCGAAGCGCACCAGCGGTTTATCAGCTCAAAGGCATACTGCGCCCGCTCCGCGAAGTGACCGGCGATCGCGATCGCATCGCTCTTCCGCCCGTCGGCAATCGCGCTGCGAATGAGACGATAGGGCGGAACACGATTGTCCAACGTGGCAGCGTCGGGGCCGTTGAAGACGCCCTCAAAGTCGACGGCGTCCCCGTCCGGGCGCTCCATTTCCCGGGTGGTGCCTTTCATGGTCGGTCTCCGCCCGTCCGCAGGGCCGTCTCCGCCGCGGCCGGCCGATTGAGCAGTGGGCCCAGCCGATAGACCTCGGCCGCCGTTCCCGCGAAAATCCGCCGCTTCTCCGCTTCGGTCAGGTCGCCCACCGCGGCCTGATAGGTGGCGACCATGTCGCCGTATGTGACGTGCAGCTTGTCCACGGGGAAGTTGCTGCCGAACATCATTCTTTCCGGCCCGAAACAGTCGACCAGGTGGCGGACGACCGGTCTGATATCGTCGACCGAGAGCTTCCGGCCCGCCATCCACAGCCCCGACATCTTGACGTAGGCGTTCGGAGCCTTGGCAAGCGTCCGGATGCCCGCCTCCCACGCGGCGCGCTCGTCCCGCGGGCGCTCGGCCGCATCCAGATGCAACGGCAATCCGCAATGGTTCAGGACGAAATTGATGTCCGGAGCGAAGCGGGCGAGGGCGAGGGCATCCTCCATCTGGAAGTGAAAGACGGAGAGATCGAAGGCGAGGTCGAATTTCGTCAGATGCTTGAGCCCCGCACGCCATGCGGGGTCCTGCATCTGCCCGTCATGCGGTATTCCCGTGAGGCTCGGATTGGGGTGCCAGTGGAGCGGCACCCTCACGGCGCGAACGGGCCCCGCCGCCACGTGGCGGGCGAGCGCGTCATCGACGCCGGCATCACACAAGTCGACGTGCACAACCACGGCACTGGGCAAACCGTAGCGCGCCTTCTGATCGGCAAGCCAGCTCGTTTCGTCGACCGGGTCGGAACCGCCGTAGGATGCCTCCACATGGACCGAACCCGCCAGCGGCAGATCGCCGACGTCGGCGCGCAGGTCTTCCGGCAGGTAGTTCTTTCGGATGGCCGCGTAGTCGCCGAACCTCCGCTGGCGGAGTCTGTCGGTCAGCCATGGATAGTAGTTGGTATCCAGGTCCCAGAAGTGGTGATGGGAATCGATGATCGGGATCGCGGGAAACATGGACCTGGGAGCGCCTGTCTCAACCCGCCAGCATGCCCCACCGCACGACCGTGCGGCGCTCGATCGGCGTAAATACGAACCTGTCGAGCAGAAACCACATCGCCGCGACGACCAGCATGCCCAGTATCACCGTCTCCGGCGCGAACGCGTTTGAGGCCTTGATGATCATGTAACCGATCCCGTTGGTGCCGGCCACCAGCTCGGAACCGACCATGGCGCGGAACCCGTAGGCCATCGACAGACGCAGTCCCAACAGGATGTGGACGAGCGCGCCGGGCAACACGACCGCCGTGTAGAGCTGTCTGGTGTTGGCGCCCAGGCTCTGGACCGCGCGACGCTGCGCCCGCGGAATCGATTCGGCGCCGCTGACGACGTTGTAGATCGAGCTGAAAAAGATCGTGTTGACCATGACGAAGAGAACCGGCCCGTTCCCGACGCCCAACCAGATGATGGCCAGCGGCACCCAGGCGATCCCGGCGATCGACTGCATGAACGTCAACAGCGGGCGCAGGAGATCCGACACGTGCCGGTTCAAGGCGATCGCGAATCCGAGCGGGATAGCCAGAGCGTTTCCGATCAGGAAGGCCAGCACCAGACGTTGAACGCTCGCGGCGATGTTGATCAGCAGCACGCCGCTGTCGACCTTGCGCACGAAATCGCTGACGACTTTTCCGATCGTCGGCAATTGATAGGCGGGAACGTTGCCGTGGGTCGTCAGCAGATACCAGGCCAGAACAAGACCGATGAACGGCAGGATGCCGACCCCGTTCTTGAGTCTGCGCGCGGTCGGGCCCGGGATGCGCTCAGCCATGGTCTTCCGCCGTCACGAGAACCCCCCAGCGGCGCACCGTCGCCGCCTCGAATGGCTTGAGGTACATGTTGTCGATGAAAATCCACAGAAGGCCCATCGTGATCATTCCGACGATGGTTCGCGCTGTCTGGAGGCTTGCGGCACTGTCGAATATCAGGAACCCGATGCCGCTCTTCGCCGCGATCAATTCCCCCAGGACCAGCGCACGGAACCCGAACCCCGCCGATATGCGGAATCCCGTGAGAATGCTTGGCAACGCGCCGGGAATAATCACGTCGCGCAGGATCGCAAGTCTCGACGCACCGAGGGATCGTGATGCGTTGACGTACACCGGCGGCAATGTCCGGATGCCGGATACCGTGCTGAACAGAACGGGCCAAATCACCACCAACGCCACGGTGACCACTATTGTGGTCAGGCTCAGCCCGAACCACAGGACAAGAAGCGGCACCCAGGCAACTTCGACCAAAGAGTAGAAGAAATTGATGGCCGGCCACAGCAGGCGGAAAAGCCATCGGTTGAGGCCAACCGCGAGCCCCACGGAGACGCCGGCCAGCGTGCCCCACGCGACACCCAGACCGTACCGGTACAGGCTGTCGCCGACATAGACGAGCATCAGCCCCTTGTAGACCAGTTCGACGAACGCGGCCCAGACTTCCGAAGGCGATGGATAGAAGTAGGTAGGCAGCCCGACGAGCGGAACCGATATCCACCAGACCGCGAAGGCGATCAGCAGCCCGAGCGCACCCTTGAAAAATCGGCCGGCGGCGCGCGTTCGCAGCACGCGCGGCAGCGTGAATCGCGGTCCGGTCAGGGTGCCTGCTGACTGCGCCGTCATGGGGATCGGCCGTTGCTGCGATGGCGTCGGCTGCCGAGGGGCCCGAATGGTTTCATTGCTTCCGATTCGGTTGCCCGAAGCGCCTTCCATCGCCCCCGGATCGGTCCGCGCATCGCCTTGGCAGCTGTCATGATATAGGTATATCATCCGTACCCAACGGGGCGTCAAGTTTGGAATTCGGCTTGACGCCGACATCCGTCAACGAGGGGGGTGAATGCCGCCAGCCAGCAACGCGTCGCGATGTGGATTGCCGCCGCGCAACGAGGACGGCTGGACGAGCACAGCGAGGCACGCGGGTCGCTGAGTTAGATGAAGCAGAGTTCCCAAACGATCAGGCCAGCGGCCGGCCGCTCGCGCGCCATGGAATGGCCCCCGTCGGGTCAGCATGCGTGACGTTGCCGACGCCGCCAACGTTTCTCTCATCACCGTCTCGCGCGCGTTCCGACAACCCGAATTGGTCCTGCCGCAGACCAGGAGCCGCATCGAGGAAGCGGCGAAGGAAACCGGCTACGTCCCCAACCTCGCGGCGCGTAGCCTGCAGCTCAACCGGACCCACATCGTCGCTGTCCTTCTGCCGGCCCTCAACAACTCGATCTTCGCCGTCACGGCGCAGGGCATCTCCGACGTGTTTGAGCCGCGGGGCTATCAGATCATGGTCGGCAACCTTGGCGACAACCGCTACCGCGAGGCCGAGGAACGTCTCGTTTCAGCTTTTCTCGGAAGGCGTCCCGACGGTATTGTCCTGACGGCTGCCGACCACTCCGAGAACACACGCCGGCTCCTGACCAATTCCGGCATTCCGGTCGTGGAAATTTGGTCGGCGACGCCGAAGCCGATCGACATGAGCGTCGGCGTGTCGAACATCGAGGCGGCGCGCGCGATGGTGCTCGATCTGGCACGCACCGGCTACCGCAACATCGGCTTGCTCACGGGCCAATACGTCGGCAACCAGATCACCGACGACCGCCTGCGCGGCTACGAGCTCGCCCTCAAGGAACTCGGCCGCCCCTTGCGGCCCGAACTGATCGTCAAGACCCCCGTGCCCCTGAATCTTGACAGCGGTGGCATTGGATTGATGCGCCTCATGGAGCAGGCGCCGGAGGTGGACGCGGTGTTTTGCGCGGGCGATGTGTTCGCCCACGGCGCGCTGCTGGCGTGCCTTGCCAAGGGGATCGATGTCCCCGGCCGCGTCGCCGTCGCCGGCATCGGCGATCTTGAACTGTCGTCCCGGCTGCCGCCGGGCCTGACCACCGTGCGGGTCAACGGCTATGACCTTGGCCGTCGTGCTGCGCGCATGATTCTTGCCGAGCTTGATGGTCGCCCCCCAAGGCGGCGGGTCGTCGACCTCGGTTTCGAAATCATCCGGCGCGGTAGCACCTGACGTATCAACAGAAGGGAAATTGGATGCAAGAAGCCGCTTTGAGCGAACGGCAAGTGGTGGGCGCCCACATGGGTCTCGCCGGGCGTGCGGCCATCGTTACCGGCGCGGCAAGCGGCATCGGCCGCGCCGTCGCCGAGATGCTGGCCGGATACGGGGTCATGGTTGCCGCCGTCGACATCGACGGAGCGGGCCTGGAATCGTTGGAGGGTTCGATCGTCGATCCTGAGCGTCACCGCTTTGCCAGGGCCGACCTCAGCGACGTCGGCGCGTGCGAAACCGTGGTCGCCGAGGCGCTGTCCCAGTTCGGCCGTCTCGACATCCTGGTGAACGTCGCCGCGATCCTTCGGCGACGCGAAATCGAGGACGTCGACGAGGCTGATTGGGACCAGACCATCGACACCAACATGAAAAGCCAGTTCTTCATGTGCCGCGCGGCTCTGCGGCCGATGCGCGAGGCCCGCTGGGGACGCATCATCAACTTCTCCAGCGTCGGGGCCCACACCGGCGGCAACTACAGCCCCGACCAGGTCAGTTCCACGCCCTATCTGACCAGCAAGGGCGGCATCATCGCCATGACGAAGTCGATTGCCAAGCAGGTCGCCCGCTTCAACATCTGCGTCAACGCCGTCGCGCCCGGCAACGTCGATACCGCGCTGATGCGGCCGGGACTTACCGAGGCGGGGTTGCAGGCCATGTCCACGCGCAATCCGCTCGGACGGCTGGGAGAGGTTGACGAGATCGCCTGGGGGGTCGTGTTCCTGGCGAGCACGCTTGCCGGCTACATCACCGGCCACACCCTCGACATCAACGGCGGCGTGAACGCCCGTTAGGCCAAACCATTGCGCCGCCGATGATATACGAATATCATCGGCGGCAGGGAGGAACTGCCAGCGTGAAGATCGAGCGCATCGAGACGATACCGATCGTGATGGAATTGCCGCGCACGTTCCGCGGCAGCCATTACTACATGACCCACCGCTGCACGATCATCACGCGGGTCTACACCACCGAAGGCATCGTCGGCGAGTGCTACAACGGCGATGAATTTGAGGACCAGCAGGCCGCCATAAAAATCATCCACGACGAGGTGGCGCCGCGGGTCGTGGGGCTCGACGCGTTTCAGGTCGAGCGCTGCTGGGAAGCGATGCGCTTCCCCAGCTACAATATCCTGCGGGATCGGAAACTTGCCATGATCGCGCAGGCTTGCGTCGACAGCGCCATCTGGGATGCCGTCGGCAAGGCGCTCGGCGTTCCCCTTTACCGGCTGTGGGGCGGTTACCGCGACGAACTTCAGGCCGTTTGCATCGCCGGCTACTACGAAGAGGGCAAGACGCTGGCCGATTTCGGCACCGAGATGGTTGCGGTGCGCGAGATGGGCTTTGCCGGCTGCAAGTTCAAGGTCGGCGGCCGCTCGCCGGCGGAGGATGCCGAAAGGGTGCGGATCGCCCGCGAGGCCGCCGGCGCCGACTTCATCCTGACCGTGGACGCCAACCAGGGATGGACCGCCGCCGAGGCAATCGAGTTCGCCAATCGCGCCAGGGACTACGACATCCGTTGGTTCGAGGAGCCGTGCCGATGGTACGATGATCGCCGGGCGATGGCGCACGTGCGGGCGGTGACCGGCATTCCTGTCGCCGCCGGGCAGAGCGAGATTTCGCGGGCGGGTTGCCGCGACCTGATCGCCGACCGCGCCATCGACGTCTGCAACTTCGATGCGAGCTGGGGTGGGGGGCCGACCGAATGGCGCCGCGTCGCCGCCCTGGCCGACTGCTACGGCGTGCAGATGGGCCATCACGAGGAGCCGCAGATCTCGACCCACCTCCTCGCCGCGATTCCCAACGGCACCTATGTCGAGATGTTCCATCCCGACCGCGATCCGCTGTTCTACCGGCTGGTCGCCAATCGCGCGCCGTTTTCAGACGGGCGCTACCGGGTTCCGGACGGTCCCGGCTGGGGCCTTGAGCTCGACCCGGACACGATCCGGAAATACCGCGTCGACCAGTGAGATTCGCATGATTTCCAGCACGGCCGCGGGGGGCCCGACCCCGACGCTTCAGCAGGACGAACTGATCCGGTTGTTCCGCGAGATGGTTCGCGTCCGCGAGTTCGAGGAGGAGGTGCACAGGCGCTACCTCAAGGGGCTGGTCCACGGCACCACCCATCTTTGCCAGGGACAGGAAGCCGTCTCGGTTGGTGCCATGAAGGCCTTGCGTCCTGACGACTATGTCGTCTGCACGTATCGCGGTCACGGTCACTGCCTCGCCCGTGGCATGGATATGGAAGGCGCTTTCGCGGAGATATTCGGGCGGGCGACCGGCGTGTGCGGCGGCATGGCCGGCTCGATGCACCTCAAGGACAAGAGCCTCGGTTTGATCGCCTCGGCCGGCATCGTCGGGGGCGGACTTCCGGTAGCGGTCGGCGCTGCGACCTCAGCGAAGTTGAACGGCGTCGGCCAGGTCGCGGTCTGTTTCTTCGGTGATGGCGCCGTCAATATCGGGTCGTTCCATGAGGCGATGAATATCGCCGCGGTGTGGAAATTGCCCGCGATCTTTGTCTGCGAAAACAATCTCTACGGCGAGTTCACCCGCATCGATCATTCCACTCCGTTTGAAGATCTCGTGCGCCGGGCCGATGCCTACGCGATGACGGCGACGATCGTCGACGGCAATGACGTGCTGGCGGTCTACGGGGCCATGTCCGGCGCCGTGGCCCGCGCCCGCGCCGGCGACGGCCCCTCGTTCGTCGAGTGCAAGACTTACAGACACCGCGGCCACTCGCGCACCGACCCGGCAAAATATCGGCCGGAGGCGGAGGTGAAGGCGTGGCTTGCCCGCGATCCGCTGCCCCGCTTCCGGGAAAACCTGAGGGAAATGGGCCTCCTGGACGACGCCGGTGCCGAGGCCATCCGCGCCGAAATCGCCGCCGAGGTGAGCGCGGCCGCCGATCGTGCCGCGGAGGGCCCATGGCCCGACCTCGCCGGGGTGGCGAAGGCCGCGGCGTTCGCATGACCGGAACCACCATGGAAACCGAGCAGATCGCCTATCGCGACGCCATCAGTGCCGCGATCGCGGAAGAGATGCGGCGGGATCCCACCGTGTTGGTGATGGGGGAGGATATCGGCGAGTCCGGCGGGCCTCTCAAGACGACCGTCGGCTTGCACGACGAGTTCGGCCCGGAGCGCATCCGCGACACTCCGATTGCTGAAAACGGCTTCGTTGGAGCGGCCCTCGGTCTTGCCGTCACCGGCTATCGCCCCGTGGTGGAGATCATGTTCTCCGATTTCCTCGGGGTGTGCTTCGACCAGATTGTGAATTCGATCGCCAAGCATCGTTTCATGAGCGGCGGCCGCGTCGCGGTGCCGCTGGTCATCCGCGCCATTGGCGGCGGCGGGCTCCGCTTCGGGCCCCAGCACTCTCAAACCGGCGAGACGTGGCTGCTTCCTTTCCCCGGGCTTAAGATCGTTGCCGCGTCCGATCCTGCCGAGGCGTACGGCATGCTCAAGGCCGCGATCCGGGACGACAATCCGGTGGTCGTCATTGAGCACAAGGCGTTGCTCGGCACCACCGGTTCGGTGCAGCGCGGCGTCGACAGTCTCGCCGACCTCGAGCGGCCGGCGGTGCGCCGGGTAGGCAAGGACGTCACCATCGTTGCAAGTCTGGCCATGGTGCCGCGCGCGCTCGCCGCGGCTGAAGCGCTGGCGGGGGAGGGCATCTCTGCCGAGGTGATCGACCTGCGCGTTCTGCGCCCCTTCAACGCCGATCCGATCGTCGAGAGCGTCCGCAAGACCATGCGACTGATCACCGTCGAGGAGCAATCGCGGCTGGGTGGCTGGGGCGCCGAAGTGGTCGCGGCCGTGGCGACCGAAGCGCTGGAATATCTGGACGCGCCACCGCGCCGCCTGGCGCTTCCCGAACATCCGACGCCGTACAGTCCGCCGATGGAGGACGCCGCCATCCCGAGCGCGGATGTCATCGCGCGCACCGCTCGCGACATGTTTTGAGGAAATGAAGATGGATTTCGATTTCGTCCTGCCGAAGCTCAGCGCCACGATGGAGGAGGCTCAGGTGCTTCGCTGGCTCAAGCAGGTCGGCGATCCGATCGCGTTGGGCGAACCGCTCGTCGAGATCGAGACCGACAAGGCAGCGCTCGAGGTCGAGGCCACCGAGTCGGGAATTCTTGCCGAAGTGCTGGTCCAGGAAGGATCGACGGCGGAGGTGGGCGAGATACTGGCTCGCATCGGTGGCGGTGCCGAGAAGCCGGCCCCGACCGCGGATCGTCGGCCGCCGCCGGGTCCCGCGGGTGCCGTGGCTCCGCCGGCGGCGGTCAAGACCGCCATGCCCGACGGGGTCGCGCCGCCGGCGCGTGACGGGTTCGTCGCGGCGTCGCCGAGCGCCCGCCACCACGCGCGGTCCCTCGGCGTCGATCTCGCCACCGTCAAAGGTACCGGCCCGCGCGGCATGATAACCCGGGCCGACATCGACAATGCGGCAAAGAAATCGCCCGATGCGCCCGCCGCCCCCGCGATCGCGCCCCTTACTACGACGCGACGCCGGATCGCCGAGGAGGTCAGCGCGAGCCGGCGTGAAATCCCGGCGTTCTGGCTCGACCGCTGGATCGATGCGGGCAACGCGCAGAAAACGGTCTCTGGATCGTCGCCGGAAGCGGGCGGCGACCGGCTGACCCTGACCGACGTCATCCTGTCGGCCCTCGCCTCGGTCCTCCCCCATCACCCGGCGATGATGCAGACGTGGGTCGCGGGCGACCCGCCTGCATCCCGCAGATCGCCGTCAGTCGACATCGGTCTCATCGTCGCATCGCAAGACCGGCTGCTCATCCCGGTCCTCAAGGATCTTCACGGTCGCTCCCTTGCCGAGATTTCCGAACTGCGGCGCAAGGCCGTGGGCGCCGCCCGCGAGGGACGAATTCCGGCCGGCATGTCCGGAGGCTGCTGCATCAGCCTGTCGAATCTCGGACGCAGCGGCGCGGACCGCTTCGAAGCGATCATACAGCCGGACCAGTCGTCCATCGTCGCCATCGGACGCCTGCACGAACGCGTTGTCCCGCGCGGTGGTGGCATCATCGTGGCGCGCGGCTTCAACGCGACGCTCTCCGTCGATCACCGCATCATAGACGGGGTCGCGGCGGCCGACTTCCTCGGCGCGTTCGCCGATGCGATGGAAGCGGGCACATGATCGCCCGCCGCGGCGATAGGATCGATCGCGGGCCGCGCGCTGACGCGGTCGCCTGGACGAATACCGTCGGGCCGGCACCGTGAGTTGGCCGCCCGTTACCCGCCGGCCGCGCATCGCCGTGCTTTGCGGGTACATGTCGTACTACGAGTCGCACATGCCGGCCGGCGACCGTCAGGCGCGCAACGCATGGGGGCAGGCCGTCGCGGACCTGCTCGGAGATTTGGGCGAGGTCTACTATGGCGGCCTGACGGCCGACTACGAGGCCGCCCGCCGCATCAACGACGAGCTTCGCGGGTTCCGGCCCGACGCCTTCTTGCTGGCGCCCAGCATGCCCGGCCCCGCCGATTTCACCTGGCAGGCAATGGACGGCATGACCGATACGCCGGTCGTCATGTGGGCGGCCAATCAGCTTGAGACCCTGTCACCCGCATATGGGTCCGCGGACCACATCGGCGCCAGCGTGAACGTCGGTGTCAACATGATCGGCAACGTCCTCGTCCGCCACGGCCACCGCCCCATGGCGATCAGCGGGCGCTGGTCGGATCCGGTCGTCCGCGATGCCGTCCGCCGGGCCGTCTCAACGGCGGCCGTTGCCGGCATGCTGCGCAGCGCGCGGCTGGGCGTCCTCGGCGCTCCCATGGCCGGCTACACCAACGTCACCGTCGATGGCGATGACCTTCGGGAACGGATCGGCGCGACCCTCGTCGAAATTCTTCCCGATGAGCTGGCCGATGCGTACGCCGATGCCGGCATGGACCGGATAGAAGCGCTGGTACGCGCGGTTGAGGAAACATATGCGGTCGATGCGAATGCCGGCGACGAGTTCCGCGACTCGATCCGACTTACGCTCGCCCTCGCCGAGATCGTCTCGCGCCACCGCCTCGACGCCGGGACGTTCAACTCGAACCTCGATTTTTCCCGGCTCAACCCGAAGATCGGTCTCGTCGGCGGTCTCCCGCATTGCCTGCTGACGACCGTCGGGGTTCCGTTCACAGAGACGGGGGATATCATAACGGCGGTCGCCATGTTTCTCGGCAAGCGTCTCGCTGGCGACGCCTTCTATGGCGAGATCAACATGATCGACCATGCCGCCGGCGCGTTCCTTTCTGCCAACACCGGGGAGGGTGATTTTGCCAATGCCGTCGATTCCAGTGAGTGCCACATCTTCCCCACCCGGACGTTCACCGGGCGCGATCAGCGTGGCTGCATCGTCGACTACGAACTTCGCCGGGGACCGGTGACCGTCATCGGCTTCACCCCGACGGTCTCGGCGCCGAACGGCTATCGCATCGTCTGCATGGCCGCGGAAAATATCGGGCGGCCGAACATCGACCTTCACGTGCCCCATTCCCTGGTGCGGCCGCTCGACCTGGATGTGACGGAGGCGTTCTCGCGTTGGGCGGAGGCCGGCGCCACGCATCACGCGTCGTACAGCCGCGGAGATCTCAGGACCGAGCTCAAGCGTGTCGGCGATTTTCTCGGCATTGAGACCATATCGATCTGAAAGGAAACGGTGATGTCCTCGCCGAAGATCCAGATTCGCGACGTTAGCATCGAATACGTGAACGAGGAGCGCGGCACCCGCCACGTCGCCGTCGAATCGATCACCTTTGACATCCAGTCGAACGAGTTTCTTTGTCTGGTCGGCCCGAGCGGCTGTGGCAAGTCGACCCTGTTGGCCGCCATCGCCGGCTTTCTCAAGCCGCGCGCCGGGTCGCTGATGATGGATGGGCGTCCGATCACGAAGCCCGGCGCGGATCGCGGCGTCGTCTTTCAGGAATATGCCCTCCTGCCCTGGAAGACGGTCGTGGACAACGTTGCGCTCGGGCTCAAGTTCCGCGGCGTGGCCAAGGCGGAGCGGCTCGAGATCGCCCACCGCTTCCTCAAGCTGACCAATCTCGCCGAAGCAGCCCAGAAGTATCCGCACGAACTGTCAGGCGGCATGAAGCAGCGCGCCGCGGTTGCGCGCACGCTCGCCAACTCACCGGAGACGGTGCTGATGGACGAGCCGTTTGCCGCCGTCGACGCCCAGACCCGCCTGACGCTCCAGGAGGAGCTTGTCCGCATCTGGGAGCAATCGCGGACAACGGTGCTGTTCGTGACCCACAACGTGGAAGAGGCGGTCTTTCTCGGCGACCGGGTAATCGTCCTGACCCCCGGCCCCGGCCGTGTCCGGGCCATCGTGGACGTCGATATCCCTCGGAGCGCCAGGAGTTGGCGAACGATCACCGCGGATCCGCGCTTCGTCGAGCTCCGCGACGAGGTGCTCCATCTGGTGCGCGGCCTGGATCGCGAGACCGCGATGGAGGAGAAATGAGGCGCATCCTCCTCCAGAGGCCGGTCATCGCGACCCTCACCATTCTGGTGTTGTTACTCACGTACTGGGGTTGGGGCGTCGTCGCCGCCAGGGGCAAGTTCGAGCCGCCGGCATACTTCGCCTCGAGCGAAAAGGTGAACGTCGAGGTGGTGCTTCGCTTTCCACCGGAGACATTTCATATGCTCATTCTCCAGGACGCCGGCCGGGTGATACGCGTGGAGGGCAAGTCGGTGTTCATCAGGGACGCCAGCGTGCACGCGCTCCACGCGCTCGCGCGACGACCTTGGGTAACCGACGTCAAGGCCTGGAACGGCTGATCGCCGGCTTTGGGCTACCCGTTGCTACGCGGCGAACTCGGCGCGAATTGAGGCATCGTGCTCGCCCACCTCGGGCACCTTGCCGTAGTTGGCGGAGTCTGCGGCATCGATAACCGGCGGCGCGATCACGCGAACTTGGCCGGCGCTGGTCTCCACATTGACGTACCGGGTCTGCGGGTGCGCCGCCAGATCGTCCAACGTCGACAAGCGGCCGTAAGCGACCTTCGCACGGTTCAATCGGTCGATCGCCTCGCTGCGCTTCAATCCCGCGAATACGGAGGTGATGATAGCCTCCAGAGCCGGGCGATTGCTCACCCTCAGCGGGTTGGTGCGGAAACGCGGGTCCGATGCGAGCGAGGCTTGTTCAAGGAACACGGTGCAGAACGCGTCCCATTCCGTCTCGTTCTGGATGCTGACGAGTACCATCAGCCTGTCCGAGCAGGCATAGGCTCCGTAGGGCGCGATCGTCGGGTGGCTGAGGCCGGAGCGGGCCGGCGTATGCCCGTGCTCGTGCTGGAGGAACGGGACGTTCATCCAGTCCGCCATGCTGTGAAAGAGGGATGCCTCAATGGCCCGGCCCTGTCCGGTCCGCTCGCGCGCAAACAGCGCCTGCAGGATCGCCTGATGCGCGTACATTCCGGTCGCAATGTCGCAGACCGAAACCCCGACGCGGCCGGGCGTCTCGGTCGTGCCGGTCAGGTTTGACAGGCCCGATTCCGCCTGAACGAGCAGATCGTACGCCTTCATTTCGGCGTAGGGACCGTGTTGGCCGTAGCCGCTGATGTCGCAGGTGATCAGCCGTGGGTACCGCTCGTTGAGCGACGCCGACCCGATGCCGGCGCGCTCCGTCGCCCCCGGCGCCAGGTTGTTGATGAACACGTCGGCCCGTGACAGGATTCGATGGAGCAGCGCCTGGTCGGCCGCGTCCTTCAGATCGAACAGCATCGACTCCTTGCCGCGATTGAGCCAAACGAAGTAGGCGCTGAGGCCGTTGACGTAGTCATCGTACCGCCGCGCGAAATCCCCGCCCCGCCTTTCCAGCTTGATCACGCGGGCGCCGGAGTCGGCGAGGCGGCATGATGCGTAGGGAGCAGCAACGGCCTGCTCGAGCGCAACGACGAGTATCCCCTCCAGGTCGCGCCGCATTACGATGTCCGCTCCGGAACGCGCCGCCACGCTGCCGGGCCGATCTTGTGGATAGAGGTGCCGTTGGCGTCGACCGCGACTGTGACCGGCATGTCCTCGACTACGAATTCGTGAATCGCCTCCATGCCGAGATCGTCGAAGGCCACGACCCTGGCTGATTTGATCGCTTTGGCCACCAGGATTGCCGCGCCGCCGACCGCGATGAGATAGGCCGCACCGTGCCGGCGGATCGCTTCCACCGCCGCCTCGCCGCGCTCCGCCTTGCCGATCATGACCAGAAGCCCGGTCTCCGCGAGCATCCGTTCGGTGTAGCGGTCCATGCGCGTGGCCGTGGTCGGTCCGGCCGGCCCGACCGCTTCGTCGCGGACCGCATCGACCGGCCCGACGTAATAGATCGCGCGATCACGCAGATCGACCGGGAGCGGCTGGCGTTTGTCCAGCAGGCCGGCGATGCGCGCGTGCGCGGCATCGCGCCCGGTCAGCAGGTGCCCGGAAAGGAGGAGGAGCTCGCCGGAACGCCAGGACGCCACCTCGGCGCGGCTCAGTTGATCGAGATCGACGCGGCGTGCGACGTGCGCCGTTTGCTCGAGCGCGATGTCCGGCCAGTCGGCGAGGCTGGGTGGCGTCAGCGTCGCCGGGCCCGAACCGTCCAGCAGGATCTTGACGTGCCGGTTGGCGGCGCATTGCGGAATCAGCCCCACCGGTTTGGAGGCGGCGTGACTGGGAAACGATCGGATCTTCACGTCAACGACGGTCGTGACCCCGCCAAGTCCCTGGGCTCCGATGCCGAGGTCGTTGATGCGGTGGTAAAGTTCGATGCGCATTTCTTCCTCGCGGCTGGACGGTCCGCGGGCAAGAAGCTCCGGCATGTCGATGTCGTCGAGCAGCGATTCCTTCGCGAGCAGCATCGCCTTTTCGGCGCTTCCGCCCACCCCTAGCCCGATCATGCCGGGCGGACACCATCCGGCACCCAGACCCTCCACGGTGCGAACCACCCACTCGACGATCGAATCGGACGGCTCCAGGGCCGCGAACCGGGCCTTGTTTTCCGATCCGCCGCCTTTCGCGGCCACGATCGCTTCGACCGTGTTCCCCGGCACCAGTTCCGCGTGGACCACCGCCGGTGTGTTGTCTCCGGTGTTGATGCGTGTCGCCAGCGGATCCATCACCATCGAGGCGCGAAGCGGATTGTCCGGATCGCGGTATGCCCGCCTGACCGCATCGTTGACGAGATCGTCAAGACCGCGTCGCGTGTCGAAGCGGACGTCCATGCCGATTTTCAGAAAGACCTGGGCGACGCCGGTGTCCTGACACATCGGCCGCCGGCCCATGGCGGCCATCCGCGAGTTCACGAGGATTTGGCCGATCGCCTGCTTGGCCGCCGCTCCCTGCTCGATCTCGTACGCGTGGGCGAGGCTGCGGATGTAGTCCGGCGGGTGGAAGTACGAGACGTATTGAAACGCGGCGGCGATGCTCTGGATGAAGTCTTCTTCGCGGATCACGGTCATGGGACGATTGGGACCAGGGGTGGCCGATCGGCTCGGCGCCGGCTACTGCGGCAACCCATTTATACCTTCGAGCCAGCGGCACATGGCGCCAAACCGCTCGCGTGCCGATTTCGAGTATGCCATCGCCCGCAGGTAGCCGTGCGTCATCCCCTCTCCGCGGTCGAGAGTCACAGGCACGCCGGCCGCCGCCAGCGCCTCGGCGTATGCCAGCCCGCAGTCGCGCAGGGGATCGTACTCGCCAACCGCCACGAATGCCGGCGGTAGGCCCGCGTGATCGGCCGTCAGGAGCGGTGCCGCCAGTGGGTTGCGGCGATCATCGGTGCTCGGACAATAGGCGTCGTACATCCCAATGAGGCTGGTAATCAGAAGGCCCGGTCCGTTCCCGTTTTCCTTCATCGAGGGTCGGTCGAGCGCGAAGTCTGTCACAGGGTAAATGAGCAGTTGTCCTTTCAGTCGCCTCCGCGTGTCCCGCAGGGCGAGCGCGACCGCGGCGGCCAGATTGCCGCCGGCGCTGTCGCCGCCGATGGCAATCCGGGTCGGGTCGATGTTGACCTCGGCCGCGTTGTCGAACGCCCACTCGACGACCGCGCGACATTGATTGATCGCTGCCGGGAACGGATTTTCCGGCGCCAGCGCGTAGTCGATGCTCAAAACCGTCTGGCGATTTGATCCGGCAATGCCGGCGGCGACATCCCAGTGCGTCTCGGGGCTGCCTTGCACCCACCCGCCGCCGTGCATGTAGACAAGACAGGCCTGCGGTTCATCCGAGCGCCAGCGAAACACCCGAACCCGCACGTCGCCAAAGTCCGTCGCCACCATGTATTGCCGGCTGGGATCGACGTCCGGCACGGGATCCAGGCGAAATTCGGCGGAGAGGGCCTCAAGATAAGCGCGACGTTCCTGGGGGGTGGCTCCGGGTCGCACCTGCGACCATTTTCCGAACCACGCCTCCAGGAACGGTACCAGTTCCGGGTCGATCATGACCGTCGGTTGATCTCGACCTACTGGAGTTGATCCTCCGGAGCGATCGGCGCCAGATCGTCAAACAGGTCAGGCCGCTCCTTGGCGTATTTCAGATAGAAGTCGGTGTAGAGCAGCTTGTTGGGATCGAACGCGGCATCGATCTTTCCGCCGGCAAGCAGGAACGGAATGCTTGCTTCGCTGAAGCCACGCGCGACGTTCTTCGAAAACCGCGGGTCGAAGCTGGATGCCTCGGAGCCGATGATCTTCTTCAGTGTCGGGAATGTCCACGCCTTCGGTCCACCGACTGGTGATCTCGGCTGCTTCGTCGACGTGCTCGCGCGTGTATTTCATGGCTTCGGTGGTTGCCAGGTAGAACTTCTCGAGCTGGTCCTTCTTGGCTTCGAGAACATCGCGCGAGGTGAGCAGGAAGCCCGGATCGTAGCAGGCGGTGCATGGACCGGCACCGACGACGACCGGGACGGAATTGTCAACTTGCTCCAGCGCGATGGCTGCCTGCGGGTTGGTGACCACGATGGCGTCGACGGCGCCGGTCTTCAACGCGGTGACGGACGGCGCGCCGGCCATATTGATGGGCGTGACATCATCCATCTTCAGGCCCGCCACCGTGAGCAAGCCCTGAAGCTGTTGCTCCATGGCGGTGCCGAGCGTGAGGCCGATCTTCTTGCCCTTGAGTTTTTGTATTTCGCCCACGCCGACGCCTGCTTTCGGCCCTGCGATGACGGTCGCCGGCTCGAAATTGTGGGTGTTTGCGTAGTGCGACATCATCCCGAAGATGACGATATCGTAGCCTTTGGAGTAGGCCGTCAGCGTCGGTGCGGTTCCGAAGGCGCTGACCTCCTGTTGTCCGCCCATCTGACCCTGAAGCATGTCGACGCCGGACTCGTAGAACAGCGGCTTGATGTTCAGGCCATGGGCCGCGTAGATGCCCTTTTCGATACCCACCATGATGGGCGCATGTCCGGTCCACCGGGCAAACGCGACCTTGAAGTCTTGGATATCCTGCGCAAAGGCGGCCGTGCCGACAGTCGCGGCGACGGCGAAGCCGAGCGCGAACGCTACCGGTTTGAAGAGTCTCATCAGGTTCCTCCCAGGGTGCTCACTTGTGGCGGCCGACAACAAGTCGGCCGGTCTTGCAGGCGTCGTGTTAGGGGCCTCCCGTGCCCCATTCCTGCTGTCATGATATACGAAAGTCATTCACCGTCAACGGAGCCCGTTTGCGAGGTGCATTTGCCGCAGAAGCGGTGCTTTTCCTGGCCGTCCGCCGCACAATCCGGGCGTTAGCGCATGACAGTTTCCGGCGGCTCAAACGGCCTTCGCTGCTGGCGGCTTTGGTCTCCGCGACCGTCCGGCGCTGATCGTGCCAAGGATCGCGTTGGCGTGGTTCCTGAGGATTTGTTCGCGCAGCGTCGCATCGATGCGATCGCCCCAGGCGAGGTTGTCGAATTCATCCGGGTCAGCCTGGAGATCGTATAGTTCCCACACGTCGTGGCCCTCGTACGTGCAGCATTTGAAGCGGCCGTCGAAAGACATGAAGCCGTGTGTCGGTGGCAGGTTCTCCACGCAGTCATTGTATTCCGAGACCACGAACGCCTTGTTGTAGTCGGGCGACTGGGAACCTGAACAGATTGGAAGCAACGTCGTGCCCTGCATCTCGGTGGGTATCGGGATGCCTGCGGCATCGAGCAGCGTCGGAGCGATGTCGATCAGTTCGGCCAGCGCCGGGCTCCTCAGGCCGGCGCGCATGCGTGCCGGCCACGACATGATCAGGGGAACGTGCACCAGGCCCTCGAAGAAGCGGCATCCCTTGTACACCAGGCCGTGATCACCCAGCATCTCGCCGTGGTCGCTGGTGAAGACAACGATCGTGTTCTCGAGTTGCCCGGTCTTGCGCAGATGGTCGATGATGCGTCCGAACTGCTCGTCGATCAGTTCTATCTGCGCGTAGTACGCCGCCTTCATGTAGCGGGCGTCGAAGCTCCGCGTGACCTTTGACGTCAGGAATCCGGAGAAGGCGTCGCCGCCGCTGTCCGGCGGCGCTTCTCCCATGACGTCGACGGCATCGACCGTCTGCATGGCAATGTCCCGGAACGCTTTCTGACGTTCCAGATCGGACGGGCGGAACGCCGGTGGCGGCAGCGTCGCCGGATCGAAATGGTCGAGGTATTCCTTGGGCGGATCGAATGGCGGGTGGGGATCGAACGGATTGATGTTCAACATCCACGGTCCGTCGCGCTTTTCGTCGATGAACCCGAGGGCGGCCTCGGTGCACCACGTCGTCTGGTGGAGCTCTCCGGGCACGCCGGCGCCAACGAAGGTCGGTAGTCCGGAGAGTACCTTGTTCGGGTCGACGTGCTTCACCGTCCTCAACCAGTCGGCGTAAGCGTGGCCCTTCGGGTAGGTGTTGCGCGGCTGATTGCTCCATATGAAGGCACGGTAGCCGTCGTCCGGCCGCGCCTCTTCATAGTACGGATTCGAAAGGTGCAGCTTGCCGATGAGCCCGCAATCGTATCCCGCGTCGGCAAGATGCCGGGTTACCAGCGTCTCGCACGACGGGAAGGAATCGTTGCCGTTGCGAAAGACGTGATGGCTCGCAGGGTAGCGCCCCGTCATGAAGGAGGCCCGGCTGGGTGTGCAGATCGTGCTCTGGGCATACGCCCGGGTGAACGCTACGCCTTCCGCCACGAGCGCATCGAGGTTTGGCGTGCGCACATGCGGATTGCCGAGCGCTCCGATCGAATCCCAGCGCTGCTGGTCGGAGCAGTACCAGAGGATGTTTGGACGCGGATCAGAAGCCAAGGCAATCCGCCCGATACCAGACCCCGTCCATGGTACTCCTCCCTGTTTGTTGCCGCGGATGCTATACGAGCAGCATCGAGACCGTCAATCGAACCCGCGAAGGGAAAAAGTGGTGAAATCGGGTAGCGACGAAGGCGGCGCTTTTCCAAAGGGACTGTGACAGGATGCCCGGTGTCATGAAGCTGAGATCATTGCTGTTCGTGCCGGGCGACCGACGGGATCGAATGCAAAAAGCGCTCGGTTCCGCCGCCGACGCGCTCATTCTCGACCTTGAAGATGCAGTCGCCCCGGATAAGCGCGGCGAAGCACGGAGCGCAATTGCTGAGGTGCTTGGTGCAAGTCCTCGTCCGTTGCCGTTGTTTGTCCGCATCAACCCGCTTGACGGTCCGTTTGGCGAACAGGATCTCGCAGTGGCGGTGGCAGGGAAGGCGGACGGAATCGTCCTGCCCAAGTCCGAAGGCGGCCGGTCGGTCGCCGAGCTGGATAGGCGTCTGCACTCTTCCGACATCGCCATTCTTCCGATCGCGGCGGAAACGCCGCGATCAATCTTTGAGTTCGCCGGCTATGTCGGCTCGAGTCCGCGCCTTTGCGGACTGACTTGGGGCGCCGAAGATTTGGCCGCCGCGGTTGGCGCCTCGGCATCGCGTGAACCCGATGGCAGCTTCACCGCCTCCTTCCAGCTTGCCAGATCGACGGTGCTGTTTGCCGCGAGCGCCGCGGGTGTTCCCGCGATCGAGACGGTCTATCCGGCGTTCAGGGACATCGAAGGTCTCGTCACCTTCGCCACGCGTGCCAGGCGCGATGGCTTCACGGGGATGCTGGCGATTCATCCGTCCCAGATCGAACCGATCAATGCGGCCTTCACGCCGACCCCTGATGAGATTGCATGGGCAGAGCGCGTCGTGGCGGCATTTGAAGCCAGTCCGCATCTTGGCGTTCTGACGGTCGACGGCCAGATGATCGATGCGCCCCACCTCAGACGGGCGAGACGCCTGTTGAATTTTTGATCACACCCTTCTTGGCTGCGGCGAGGAGGGCGCCGCCGGCGTTTGGGCGCAAACCGGTGTTTCAGCGCACGATTTGAGCTTGGCGCACCCGGCGAGATTCGAACTCACGACCTCTGCCTTCGGAGGGCAGCGCTCTATCCAGCTGAGCTACGGGTGCCTTGTGTCGCTGTCGTCGCCCGGCCGTAGATAGCGCATGCCGCCGGCCATCACAATCCGCCCCCGGCTGCCGCCGGCCGCCGCCGGCAGGCTGGTGCAACCGCGAGCGAAAGCCGCTAGGGTCGCACGCTGGCACGCGATTGGCAGGGCGGCGGTGGACCGGCCGGCCCGGGCAGGCCGTGCCGATGTGCGCCAAACGGGGGCTTCTTCTTCGCATGAGCGTCTTTTCGTCCGTCCGTCGCCGGGTCGTGCCCGCTGTGGTGCTGGCCGTGGCGGCAACGCCCGCCTACGCCTCCGGCGGCGAGCTGCCGTCACTCGTTCATGATATCGGCGTCGCGCTGGTCCTTTCCGGCATCCTTGCGGTGCTCTTCGCCCGTATCAAGTTCCCCGCCATCGCCGGCTTCATCCTGGCCGGCGTCGTCGCCGGCCCGCTCGGCCTCCAGCAGGTTACCGACCTGCACAACATCGACACCATCGCCCAACTCGGTTTCGTGCTGCTCCTGTTCATGATCGGTCTCGAAATCGACCTCGCCAAGATTCTCGGCAGCGGCAAGACCATCATCCTGAGCGGGCTTATCCAGTACCCGCTCACCATCGTGTTCGGCTTTCTGGCCGCCAAGTTGCTCGCCATCGTCGGTTTCGGCGCGCTCCTCGGCGGTGGACTGGTGCCGCTTTACATCGGCGTGGTCATTGGCGGCTCATCGACCCTGCTGGTCGTCAAGCTGTTCCAGGAGGCCTTCGAGCTCGACACCGTCCCCGGTCGCATCGCCCTTGGCGTCCTTGTCTTCCAGGACATCTGGGCGATCGTGGCGGTCATTATCCAGCCGAGCCTTGAGGCGCCGGAGGTGCTGCCTATCCTCGGCTCCTTCGCCGGCATCGCTATCCTCGCCGTCGGCGCCGCGCTCGTCGCTCGTGCCGTCATGGCGGTCATGTTCTCGTGGATCGCCAAGACGCCGGAACTGGTGGTTGTCGGCGCCATCAGCTGGTGCTTCGCCGTTGTCTTCGCCGGCGCCAACCTCAACTGGCTGAGTGAAGCCAGCCTCGGCATCGACGCGCACCTCACGGTCGGATCGGGCATGGCCGCCCTCATCGCCGGCGCCACCATCGCCAACCTGCCGTACTCGACCGAGATCGTCACCAAGGTCGGCATCGTCAAGGACTTCTTCATCACCCTGTTCTTCGTCGGCCTCGGCATGACGATTCCGGCGCCCGACAGCTGGGCGGTTCCCGCCCTTGCCGTCGTCATCGCGCTGCTGGCGATCCTCGCCCGTCAGGTGATCTTCTTCCCGCTGTTCTATTTCACCGGCATCGACCAGCGGAACGCCGAGGTGACGGCTGTGCGCCTGTCGCAGATATCCGAGTTCGGGCTGGTCATATCGTTCCTCGCCGTCGACCTGGGACACCTGTCGGCGGAGCTGCAGAGCGCCATCATCTTCGCCTTCGTCCTGACCGCTCTCGGTACCACGCCGCTCTACCACGCCGCCTACGCCATCCACGCCCGCCTCGGTCCGTTTCTCAGCGCGATCGGCTTCCGCGAGCCGCCCGAGATCGAAGCGAAGGAGGAAAAGCAGTGGCGGCTGGCGCTCCTCGGCTTCCACCGCGTCGCTTCTTCCCTGCTCTACGACATCGCCCGCAACGATCCGGCGCTCGTCCATGAGACGGTCGTCATCGATTTCAACGTCGCCCTCCACGACCGCATCCGCGAGGTCGGCGCCCACGTCGAATACGGCGACCTCTCCAATGCCGAAACGCTGCTGCACGCCGGCGTCGATCGTGCCCGCATCGTCGTCTCCACCGTCCCCGATGATCTCATGCGCGGCATCGACAACCGGCGGCTGGTCGAATCGGTACGGCGGCTCAATCCGTCGGCCATCATCATCGCCAACGCCGTCAACCTGTCCGACTGCGACGCCATCTATGAAGCGGGCGCCGACTACGTCTTCCTGTCCCGCATCGAGACGGCAATTGCCCTCGATGAGGCGATCGGTGCCGCGCTCAACGGCACGATCACCGAGTTCCGTGCGACGCGGGACAAGGAGTACGGCAAGCCCGGCGGCCGGGGAGAGGTCCTGCGCTGAGCCGGCTTTGCGTCAGGCCGCCTGGGCGGCGACGCTTCTCGCCTGTGCGGCTTCCGAAGTGAGCGTGTCCAGCGCCGCCAGGCCGGCTGCGATCTCGCGCTCGGTGGCGATGCGTACAAGCGGCGGCTCGCCGAGCAGCGCGGTCAGTTCGTCGATGGTCGCCATCGTCGGCGGTTTCGCCGCAGCAATGACGACTCGCCCCTCTTTCGTGCGGTCGATGGCGATGAGGTTCAAGCGTCGGCACGCCTCCGCCGGCAGTGCCGCCGCGCAGCGGCCGAAGGTGGCGAAGTTGGGTATCGCTCTCTGCAGCCCCGCCTGATAGGCGACCGCGTCGGCGAGCAGGTCTTCGTCGATCCAGCCCTTGTCAAGCAGAACGCGGCCGAGGGGCGCCGCGGTCCGCTCCTGCTCGCCCAGCGCCTCGTTGAGCTTGCTCTCGTCGATTGCCTGCCAGAGCGTCAGCAGTTCGCCCAGGCGCTTGCGCTCTGCCAGCAGCTTTTCCGCAGATGGGAAATCGTGCGCCGTCTTGTCCCACACCAGCTTCCGGCCAAACATGATGTGAGACAGGAACAGGTGCCACGCCCGCCAGGCGGCGGCGAAGCTGATCAGGTTGCCGACGATCATCCGCGGCACCGACAACAGCGCGTGGTCGGGGCCGTAGATGCGGTTGACGAAGTAGGCGCGCTGCGCCACCCGCCATGTCAGGATGGCGAGGTTGACCTTGATCAGGAGCTGGGCCCGCGGGTCAGCGAACACCCACGACTGCGCCCGCCACTGGTCGAACCAGTCGCCGCCGAACGCCCAGCATGCCAGGAACACCATGAACACGATGTAACCGAGGATGGCGATGAACGGGGTCACGATCGCCTTGCGGTCGCGGTAGAGCTGCAGCTTGGTGGCGCCGTCGCCGCGCCAGCCGAGCTGTTGCCAGCCTTGCAGACTGATGCCAAGCGTCCAACGCGCCTTCTGCCGGTAGGCTGCGCGGAATCGGTCGGGGAAATACTCGCGTACGCACAGCGGCATCGTCAGCGTCCGCTGGTAGGGCCGCCCGAGTCCGAACCACGGCCGCCGCGTCACCCGGAACTGTACATCGTAGAGGGCGAAGATCAGCTTCATGCCGAGCGCCCCCAGCCGGTTGCCAATATCGTAGTCCTCGGTCAGGCTGTCGGTATTGAACGGCTGGTTGTCCGTCTCCGCCGCCAGCGCCGCCATGGCGTTGCGCGAGAAGCATGTGCCGACCCCGGCCGACGGCACCACCCCCGACGTCATCTCGCGCACCACCAGATCCTTGGCGTGCCACTCGGCGAACTCGTCCATGTAGGTTCCGGCGACCACTTCGGTGTAGTGGCGTTCCAGCGACGTGACCGGGATCTGGATGAAGTCCTTGCGCGGCAGCAGGTGATTGAAGAAGGCGAGTTCCAGTGGATGCAGCACGTCCTCGCTGTCGTGCAGCACGCAGCCGGCGAAGTCCTCACCCGCCGTGCGCTCGTATGCGAAGATGGCCTGCAGCACCCAGTTGAGGCAGTCGGCCTTGGACGTCGGCCCGGCGTGCGGTAGCTCGACCCGGTGCACCTGGCGATAACGCCGCGCCACCCGGTCCACTTCGTCGATGGTTGGCTGGTCGTTCGGGTAGGTGCCGACGAACACCACGTAGTTGGTGTACTCGAGCGTACTGACTAGGTTCTCCACCATCACCGCGATGACGTCGTGCTCATGCCACGCCGGCACCATGATAGCGATCGGCTTCTGCGGCTCGGCCCTCAGCGCATCCACCGACAGCGGCCGATAGATCCGCTTGCGCATGAAGGCCCGCTTGATGCGCCTCGCCCAGTAGAGAACGTCGATGTAGAGATCGTCGAGGCTGACCAGAAGGATGATGCCGGCGAGCACCATCGTCGCCAGCGCGATCCCGTCCAGAAGCGCGAACGAATCGGGTAACGCAGACCCGTCGAAAAACACAGACGAGAAGAGCGACGCGAACCAGAAGACATACGCGAACGCGTCGGGCAGCGAGGACATCGATCAGCCTCGCGAGCCCGCGGCCACGCGCTCCTCGCCGGCCCCCTGGACGCCGAACTCCACGACCTCCCGGCCGAGCAGCGCATCGACGATGCGCCGTGACGCGCGGCCGTCGCCGTAGGGATTGGCCTTGTTGGCGAAGGTCCGCCACTCTGTCTCCGAATCGAACAGCCGGGCCACCGCCGCCTCGATCCGCGTCGCGTCGGTCCCGACCAGGCGCACGGTGCCCGCGTCCACCGCCTCCGGCCGTTCGGTCACCTCGCGCATCACCAGCACCGGCTTCCCGAGCGCCGGCGCTTCTTCCTGAACGCCGCCCGAGTCGGTGAGGATCACGTACGCCTGGTTCATCAGGTAGACGAAGCGGCCGTAGTCGAGTGGCTCGATGAGATGCACGTTGGCGTGGCCGCCGAGCCGCCGGTGGACGACGTCGTGCACGTTCGGATTCAGGTGCACCGGGTAGATGATTTCGATGTCGTCGCGGTGGGCGAGCCGCTCCAGCGCCGTGCAGATGTGCTCGAACCCGGCGCCGAAGTTCTCGCGCCGGTGGCCGGTGACGAGCAGCAGACGGCGCGGAAATTCCACTGCCGGCAGTCCCTCGGCGAACCTGGCGCGCAGCGCCGCGCTGCCGTCGATCCGCGCCACCGTCTCATGCAGCGCGTCGATGACCGTGTTGCCGGTGACGACGATGCGCCCGTTGAGGTGTTCCGCTTCGAGGTTTGACCGCGAGAGCTCGGTCGGCGCGAACAGGAGGTTGCTGACCACGTCGATGGCGCGGCGGTTCAGTTCCTCTGGCCACGGCTGCTGGATGTCGTATGTGCGCAGCCCGGCCTCGACGTGGCCGACCGGCACGCGCCGGTGAAACGCCGCCAGCGCCGTCACCATCGCCGTCGTGGTGTCGCCGTGAACCAGCACCTGATCGGGCCGGAAGCGGACGAGCGTCGCGTCGAGCTTCTCGAACAGCCGCGCCGACAGGCCGTTGAGGGTCTGGTCGGGGGTCATCACGTTGAGATTGCGGTCGGGCTTGATGCCGAACAGGTCGAGCACCTGGTTCAGCATCGCCGAATGCTGGCCCGTGACGACCACATACGAATCGAGCTCGGGCTCGTCGGCGATCGCCTTGACCAGCGGCGCCATTTTGATCGCCTCCGGCCGGGTGCCGAAGATTGACAGTACGCGCAACAAACGTCTCCCTGCCCGGTTTTCCGGGGCACTTCTTGTGGGGCACCCTAACCGGGCGAATACCAAAACCAGGTAAAAGCCGGGACCGCTGGTAAGCGATCGGGGCGGGCGCACAACTATGTGGCGAAAGCGCCGTACGCGGCCACTCCGGCCACGCGACAGGGTTAGCGTTTGGTTGACGAGGGGTCGCGGCGGTTGCCGCTATGGCATCAACTGGCCGCCATTGACCTCGATGATCTGGCCGATGATGTAGCCAGCCAGAACGTCCGAGGCCAGAAACAGGTAGGCGCCGACACAATCCTCCGCAGCACCGATACGGCCTTGCGGAATGGTCGCCTTCATCGCCGCCAACTGTTCCGCCGTGCTGTACCGTTTATGAAACGGCGTATCGATGACGCCTGGCGACACGGCGTTGACGCGGATACCGTCACCGATCAGCTCCTTGGCCAGGCCACGCGTGACGCTCGACACGAACGCCTTGGACGAGGCGTAAAGGCCGGCTCCGCCCGAGCCACCGTTGCGCGCCGCGATCGAGGTGGTGTTGATGATGAAGCCGCCGTTCTTCTTCAGCCACGGGATCGCGGCCTTGCAGGCGGCCAGCACCGAGCGCCCGTTGAGGTCCATCACCGCGTCGTATTGCTCGTCGGTCATGTCGGCGTATTTGACCCGCCCGAGCATCAGGCCGGCGTTGTTGATGAGGCCGTCGAGACCGCCGAAATGGGCCGCCGATTCCTCGACGATCCGCCGCGTGTTGTCGGACACCGACACGTCGCCCTTCACGAGAAATGCCTCGCCGCCGGCCTGTCTCACGTCCGCGGCGACCGCCTCGGCCGCCTCCGCGCTGGAGTTGTAGTGGACTGCCACTCGCGCTCCCTGGGCGGCGAAGCCGCGGGCCACCGCCGCCCCGATGCCGGTCGAGGCGCCGGTGACCAGCACCGCCTTGCCCGCGAGGTCAGGAATGGTCAGGCGTGTGGTTGCCGGCGCGTCCATGGCTGATCCTCTTGGCTTTTTGGCGGAGACCCCGACCGTTTATGCCCCCGCGTACCCGACCCGCCAAGTCCCCTCGCCATTCTCCTTGTTTTTTTGCGCGATTCGGCGTCACATGCGCCGCTTGACGAGTTATCTACGTTTGCATGAAGGGCATCAGAATCCACGACGCAGCTGTTGCCGATCTCACTGGCCTCGACCGGCTTGAGACGCAGGCATTCAACAGCGACCGCGTTTCGCCCCGCAGTTTCCGCCGCCTGATCGCGAGCCCCAGCGCCAGCCTGCGCGTCGCCGGCGCCGGTGACGCCGTGGCAGGCTATTCCCTGGTGTTCTTCCGGCGCGGCGCGAGTGTGGCACGCCTCTATTCCCTTGCCGTCGATGCGAGCGCCCGCGGCAGCGGCCTTGCCGATGCGCTCATGGCCGACGCCGAGCAGTTTGCAGCGCGGCGCGGCTGCCGCGCCTTGCGGCTGGAGGTACGCCCCGACAACCAGCCCGCCATCCGCCTGTATCGCCGTCTTGGCTACCGTCCGATCGGCGCCTACCGCGGCTACTACGCCGACGGCAGCGACGCGCTGCGCTTTGAAAAGCCGCTCGCCGCCGGCGACGAGGTGGACCGAAGGCGGCAACGCTCGCCATTGACCGCGCGCCAGGCGATCGCGGCGGCTTCCCGGCAGGCCGAGGTCTAGCCATGGCCGATTGGGTCATTCTGGTCGATTCCGCCAAGGACTTCCCCAACGCCGACACCCCGCACAAGGTCATCACCACCAAGGATTACCTGGCGCGGTCGAGCCTGTTCCAGGGCGACCGGCCCAAGATCGTCAACCTCGCCCGCTCGTTCGCCTACCAGAGCCGCGGCTACTACTGTTCGCTGCTGGCCGAGGCGCGTGGCCACCGCATCATCCCGTCGACCGAGACCATGATCGACCTCGGCGCCCGGCAGCTCTACGCCGAGGCGCTGCCCGATCTCGACGATGCCCTCGCCAAGGCGCTCGCCGCCGCCTCCGACAAGACGGTGCCGTCGCGCATCCTCGTCTCCTTCGGGACGGTTCAGGACCATCGCTTCGACCGCTTCGCCCGTCTGCTGTTCGACTGGTATCGGTGCCCGGTCCTCGAAGTCACGATCGAGAACGGCGGACGGCCCGAGATCCGCAAACTCGCCTCGGTGCCGGTGACCAGGCTGTCGGCGGAAGAGCTCATCGTTTTCCACCAGGCGCTGCACAGCCACACCCGCCGCGAATGGCGCTCGAAGAAGGATCGCGCCGCGCCGCGTTACTCCTTCGCCGCCCTCTACAACCCGGCCGAAGAACTGCCGCCGTCGAGCCTCGGGAGCCTCAAGCACTGGGCTCGCGTCGCCGAGAAGCTCGGGGTCGAGGTGGAGCCGATCACCCGCCGCGACCTGGCGCGCCTGGCCGAGTTCGACGCCCTGTTCATCCGCGAGACGACGTCGCTGCAGAACCACACCTACCGCTTCGCCCGCCGCGCCGTACAGGAAGGCATGCCGGTCATCGACGATCCCATCTCGATGATCCGTTGCACCAACAAGATCTACCTGCACGAGCTGATGACCGCCAACGGCATCGCGGTGCCGCCGACGGTGATTCTCGCCGGCCCCCCCGACCTCGCCCGCGCCGCCGACGAGCTCGGCTTCCCGATGGTCCTCAAGGTGCCGGATTCGTCGTTCTCGCGCGGCGTCAAGAAAGTCGACAGCGCCGCCGCGCTCGCCGCCCTCGCCAAGGAATGGTTCGAGGACACCGACCTCCTGCTCGCCCAGGCGTTCATGCCGACCACCTTCGACTGGCGCGTCGGCGTTCTCGGCGGCAAGCCGCTGTTCGTCTGCCAGTACCTGATGGCCAAGAAGCACTGGCAGATCGTCAAGCACAGCGCGGACGGCAAGCCGAGCGAGGGCGGCTTCCACACCCCCTCCCTCGGCGAGGCACCGCCGGCGGTCATCGACACCGGGCTCCGCGCCGCCCAGCTGATCGGCGACGGCCTCTATGGCGTCGACCTTAAGGAGACCGCCGACGGCCTCTTCGTCGTCGAGGTCAACGACAATCCCAACATCGAGCACGGCGTCGAGGACCAGGCGGAGAAGGATCAGGTGTGGATCGAGCTCACCCGCTGGTTCATCGACCGCCTGCTGCGCTGATTTTGTCCGCGGCTTCCACCGCGGTTCCCGATCGCGTAAGAGCACGCCTGTCCGTTCACGCTCCCGAGCGATCCAGCCCATGACGTCGGCCGAACCTGCGGTGCCCGAGTCCGCCCGTGGCGTACTTCGCCACCACGGATTCTTGCAGTTCCTGGCGGCGCGATCCCTGTCGACGTTCGCCATCCAGATCGTCAGCGTCTCGGTCGGCTGGCAGGTCTACGACCTGACCAGCAGCCCGCTCGACCTTGGGCTGGTGGGGCTCTGCCAGTTCGCGCCCGCGCTGGTGCTCGTGCTCGTCACCGGCACCGTGTCCGACCGCTACAACCGCCGTGCGATCTTCGCCGTCTGCCAGGCGGTGGAAGCCGTCGCCGTCGCCGTGCTTGTCGCGCTGACGGCAAGCGGGACGATCGTGGTCGGCCAGATCTTCGCGCTTCTCGTTGTCTTCGGCATCGCCCGCGCCTTCATGAATCCGGCGGGGCAGTCGCTGGTGCCCAATCTCGTGCCGCCGGCCGACCTCGCCAGCGCCATCGCGCTGTTTTCTTCCTCGTGGCAGATCGCGGTCATCGTCGGTCCGGTCGCCGGCGGCCTCCTCTACGGCGTCTCCGCCGGTGTCGCCTATGGCACCGCCGTGGTGCTTTTCGCTTTGTCCGCCCTCGTCGCCATCCTGGTTCCGAGGCCCGCCCAGAAGACCGCTCCCGAGCGGCCGACCTGGTCGACCGTCGTCGCCGGCTTCCAATACGTCTGGCGGGAGAAGATCGTCCTCGGCGCCATCTCGCTCGATCTTTTCGCCGTCCTTCTCGGCGGCGCCGTGGCGCTGTTGCCGGCTTACGCCCGCGATATCCTCGTCGTTGGCCCGTTCGGTCTCGGCCTGTTGCGCTCGGCGAGCGGCATCGGCGCCATCCTGATGGCGGCCTTCCTCGCCGTGCGGCCGATCCGCGATCACGCCGGTTCGCTGATGTTCGTTGCCGTCGCCGTGTTCGGTGCCGCGATCGTCGTCTTCGGCGTCTCGACAGCCGTCTGGCTCTCGGTCGCCGCTCTCATCCTCGCCGGCGCCGCCGACATGATAAGCGTCTACGTCCGCGAGACGCTGATCCAGTTGTGGACGCCGGACGTCGTGCGCGGCCGCGTCAGCGCCGTCAACATGGTCTTCGTCGGCGCCTCCAACGAGCTCGGCGAGTTCCGCGCCGGCACGGTGGCGGCCCTGATCGGCATCGTCCCTGCGGTGGTGGTCGGCGGACTCGGCACCATCGCGGTAGCGGGCCTGTGGGCGTGGATGTTCCCGGTGCTGCGCCGCGCCCGCCACCTCGTTCGGCCCGAGTGACTTTCCGCCCGCGGCGCGGTGTCCGACCCAGGCCGTTCATACTTGGTTAACCATGATTGCGCGATGGTTGCGGCAACGCCGCGCCATTTCGGGAGACAGACCATGTCGCCCTTCAAGACCACGGCGCTAGCCGTGCTGATCGTCGCCGTCGGGTTGATCGCCTCCATTCGCCTCGGCAACGCCGGGGTGCACGGGGGGCCGACCCCTTCCGCTGCCGCCGGGCTCCTTCTTCTGGTGGCGCCGTAGGGCGCACTGCCGCGAAACGATTGAACCCTGCCCGTACCCCGCGGGCGGGTTTTCTCCTCATTTGTCATTCAGCCGTCACCGCCGTCTTGTGGTATCGGTAGATGCCGCCCGACGGCGGCGGGACGACGGGGACAGGCAGGCGGCGTATTGATTTTCGCCCGCCCGCCCCTTCGCGTATTGCATGACGGGACGTTTCAACACACTCGCTCAGGGGAACACGCGAATGATCGGAAAATTCATGGCGTCGGTATCGGCGCTGGCGATGCTCGCCACGTCCGTGGCGGCGAACGCCGCTTCGATGGACGACCTCGTTGCCGCGGCCAAGGCTGAGGGCCAGCTTACCACCATCGCGCTGCCGCATGACTGGTGCAACTACGGCGGTCTGATCGACGGCTTCAAGGCCAAGTATGGCCTGACCGTCAACGAGCTGACCCCCGAGGCCGGCTCGGCCGACGAAGTCGAGGCGATCAAGGCCAACAAGGGCAACACCGGCCCGCAGGCTCCGGATGTCATCGACGTCGGCCTCGGCTTCGGTCCCTCGTCCAAGGACGCCGGCCTGCTGATGCCCTACAAGGTCTCGACGTGGGACACGATTCCGGCCGAAGCCAAGGACGCCGACGGCGCCTGGTACGGCGACTACTACGGCGTCATGGCGTTCCTGGTGAACGACGACATGGTGTCCAACCCGCCGACGAGCTGGGCCGATGCCGCCAAGCCGGGCGCGCCCCTGTTCGCGCTCACCGGCGATCCGCGCAAGGATAACCGCGGCATCCAGGGCGTCTGGGCCGCCGGCCTCGCCATGAGCGGCGGCGACCCCGACAAGGCCTCCGCCGCCGGCCTCCAGTATTTCAAGGACCTCAACGCCAAGAAGCAATTCGTGCCGATCAACGCTCGCGCCGCGGCTCTTGCCCAGGGCGAGGCTCCGGTCATCGCCGCGTGGGACTACAACCTCCTCGCCTGGAAGGACGGCTTCCAGGGCAATCCGAAATCGACGGTCATCGTGCCGTCCGATTCGGTCGTCGCCGGCGTCTACATCCAGGCGATCAGCGCCTACGCGCCGCACCCGAACGCCGCCAAGCTGTGGATGGAGTACCTCTACTCCGACGAAGGTCAGCTCGGCTGGCTCGCCGGCTACTGCCATCCGATCCGCTTCAACGACCTCGCCAAGCGCGGCGTGATCCCGGCGGACCTGATGGCGAAGCTGCCCGATCCGGCTTTGTACGCGAAGGCCGTGTTCCCGACGCTCGCGCAGCAGGACGCCGCCAAGAAGGCGATCTCGGAGGGGTGGGACACCGTCGTCGGAGCGAATGTCCAGTAGCGACCAGACGACCGGCGAACTGGCGCCGATGGCCGCCCCGGGTTCCCCGGGGTCGGCCGCGGCGCCGCTTGCCCGCTTCCGTCTATCCGGCCTTCCGGTCACCCCCGGCCAGATCCTTGGCGTCGCCCCCTTCCTGATCTTCGCGCTGCTGTTCCTCATCGTGCCGACGCTCAAGCTCGCGGCGAGCGCCTTCTACGATAACAGCGGCAACTTCACCTTCCAGAACATCATCGACCTCAACCAGCCGCAGATCCTGAAGGCGTACTGGATTTCGATCCGCGTCTCCGCCGCCTCCGCCGCGCTGGGTGCCCTCTTCGGCCTGCTGATGGCGATCGCCATGATCCGCGGCCGCCTGCCCCGCGCGGTGCGTTCCTCGCTGATGACCTTCTCCGGTGTCGCGTCGAATTTCGCCGGCATCCCGCTCGCCTTCGCCTTCGTCGCGAGCCTCGGCCGCCTGGGCATGGTCACCGTGGTCCTCAAGTTTTTCGGGTTCGACATCTACCGCGCCGGCTTCAATCTCCTCAGCTTCTGGGGCCTGACCATCACCTATCTCTATTTCCAGATCCCGCTGATGATCCTGATCGTGGCTCCGGCGGTGGATGGCCTGAAGCAGGAATGGAGCGAGGCCGCCTCGACGCTTGGCGCCAGCACCTTCCAGTTCTGGCGTTATGTTGGTCTGCCGGTCCTGTGGCCCAATCTTCTCGGCACCTTGTCGCTGCTGTTCGCCAACGCCTTCGGCGCCGTCGCCACCGCCTACGCGCTGACCGGCTCCTCCATGAACATCGTGCCGATCCTCCTCTACGCGCAGATCGGCGGCGACGTTCTGCACAACCCCGGTCTCGGCGCCGCCCTGGCGCTCGGCATGGTCGTCATCACCGGCCTCGCCAACGTCGTCTATCTGGTCGTGCGCACCCGCGCCGAACGGTGGCTGACATGAAGCGCGGCAACGCCTGGGCCTGGGTGATCTTCGCGCTGGGCACGTTCTATTTCCTGGTGCCGCTTATCGCCACGGCCGTCTTCTCGCTGCGCATGCGCCGAGATCACCTGTCGCTCGATGCCTACATCTCGGTGATCCACGACCCCGAGTTCCACACCACCTTCACCTATTCGGTGGTCATCAGTCTGTTCACCATCGTCGTCGGCACCGTGCTCGTCGTGCCGGCCGCCTATTTCGTCCGCCTGCGCCTGCCGCAGCTCCGCCCGATCGTCGAGTTCGTCACCCTGCTGCCGCTCATCATTCCGCCGATCATCCTGGTGTTCGCCTACATCCGCATGTACAACACCAGTTCCTTCCTGCCGCTGACCGGCAGCGTCACCGGCACCAACATCCTTCTCATTCTGGCCTATACGGCGCTCGGCCTGCCGTACATGTACCGCGCCGTCGACACCGGCCTGCGCTCCATCGACGTGCGCACCCTGACCGAGGCGGCCACCATCCTCGGCGCCAATCAGTTCACCATCATCAGCCGCGTGATCCTGCCCAACATCCTTGTGGCGGTGCTGTCGGGCGCCTTCCTGACCTTCGCCATCGTCATCGGCGAGTTCACCATGGCGAGCCTGCTCAACCGTCCCGCCTTCGCCACCTACCTCCAGCGCATCGGCATGAACAAATCCTACGAGCCGGCCGCGCTTTCCATCATCGCCTTCATCGTCACCTGGGTCGCCATGGGGATGATCCAGCTTGTCGCCCGCTTCGCTCCCCGCACCGCCGCCGCGCAGCGAGATTGACCATGTCCGACGAATTTCTCCGCCTGGAAGGGATCAGCAAGAAGTTCGGCGCCAACACCGTCGTCCGCCATGTCGATCTTGCGTTCGCCAAGGGGGAGTTCGTCACCCTGCTCGGACCCTCCGGCTGCGGCAAGACGACGATCCTGAGGATGGTCGCCGGCTTCGAGCGGCCGACCGCCGGCTCGATCGTCGTCGATGGCAAGGACATCACCGGCCTGCCGGCCAACCAGCGCAAGATCGGCATGGTGTTCCAGTCCTACGCGCTCTTTCCCAACATGCGGGTCGCCGAAAACATCGGCTTCGGCCTCAGGGTCGCCGGGTTGCCGCGCGAGCAGGCGCGCACCCGCGTCGAGGAGATGCTGAAGCTCATCGGCCTCTCCGGCTTCGGCGAGCGCTATCCGTTCGAGCTGTCCGGCGGCCAGCAGCAGCGCGTCGCGCTCGCCCGCGCGATCGCCCCGAACCCGCGCATGCTGCTGCTCGACGAGCCCCTGTCGGCGCTCGACGCCAAGATTCGCGTCTCGCTGCGCGAGGAGATTCGCTCCATCCAGCGCGAGCTCGGCATCACCACGATCTTCGTCACCCACGATCAGGAGGAGGCGCTGTCGATCTCCGATCGCATCGCGGTGATGAACGAGGGGCGGGTCGAGCAGATCGGCACGCCCTTCGAGATCTACAACTTCCCGCGCACCCGCTTCGTCGCCTCCTTCGTCGGCACCCTCAACATCATGCAGGGGCGCATCGTCGATCCCGCCGCCGGCCGCATCAGCATCGACGATCAGGAGATCGTCGCCACCGGCGGCGTCGATGGCGCCGGGCGGGGCGATATGCGGGCCATCGCGCTCCGGCCCGAGGCGATCGTGCTAGATGGCGCCGGCGGCGACGATGGGCGCAACCGCATGCGCGGCACCGTCGAGGAGGTGAGCTTTCTCGGCGCCGTCGTGCGCGTGCGCGTTCGTTTCGCCGAGAGCGCCTTGTCGCTCGATACCTTCAACAATCCCGGCAAGCCGCCTCCGGGACGCGGCGATCGGGTCACTGTCAGCTTCGGTGCTGAGGACGTGCTGGTCCTCGACGGGGCGGCGCCGGTCTAGGCGCGCGGCGGGCCGGGGCGTGCGGCGGCAAGCGCCTTCAGGATCGACGCAACGACGACCCAATCCTCGAACGGCTTGCGTACGACGATCAGCGCATCGTCGTCCCCGGCATCGGCATAACCCGTCACCAGCACGCACGCGGTGCCGCGCTTGGTCAGATCATCGATGACCGGCAGCGACACCTCGCCCTTCAACTGAACGTCGAGAACACAGACGTCGACCCTGAGACCCGTCTCAAGGATCTGGTGAACGCCTGCGATCGAATTGGCCAGCACCACCACCTCCGCACCGGCCGCCTCGACAATTCTTTGCAGGTCCTGCGCAATAAGGAATTCGTCTTCGACGATGAGGACTTTCATCCCCGTCAGGGGTGGTCTGGTGCCGTCCACTGATGCTGGAACCCGTTGGATCACGGGGCGGCAAGCTACAGATCGGCCGCGCAGCGGTCCCTAACATAAGATACGATGTGTCACGGCCGCCCAAGCTATGGTGGGCGGCTGGCGCCGGCGTTCGATGGGGTGTTAGGCGCTGAAAGGGCAACGGATGAAGAAGGCGATCGCGGCGCCCACCTGGCGCTATCCGTGCACCAGGTGCCCGCTGCGCGAGGTGCCGATCTTTCGCAAGATTACGGCCGAGCAACTGCGCTTCGTCGCCGACTTCAAGTCGGGTGAACTCGCCGTCGAGCCGGGCACCACCATCATCTCCGAGGGTAGCGCCAGCGCGCACCTTTATACGGTGCTGTCCGGTTGGGGTTTCCGCTACAAGCTGCTCGACAACGGCCGCCGTCAGATTCTGAATTTCATTCTGCCCGGCGATTTCGTCGGCCTCCAGGCGTCGCTGCTGACCGCGATGGAGCATTCGGTCGAGGCGCTGACCGACATGCTGCTCTGCGTCTTTCAGCGCGACCGTTTGTGGGAGCTCTACTCCGATCACCCGAGCCTGGCGTTCGACGTCACCTGGCTCGCCGCGCGCGAGGAGCAGGTTCTTGACGAGCACCTCCTGACCGTCGGCCAGCGCACCGCGGAAGAGCGGGCCGCCTACCTTCTGCTGTTCCTCTTTTCACGTGCCGAGAGCCGCGGTCTCGCCCGCGGCGATCGCATCGCGTTTCCGTTTACCCAGCCGCATATCGCCGACACCCTCGGCCTCTCGCTGGTTCACACCAATCGCGTGCTGAACCGGCTGGCGCGGCGCAAGCTGATTGCCATCAAGCAGCGTCAGATGGACCTTCTCGATCGCGAACAGTTGGCCGCGGTCGCCCGCTGGACGCCCATCGAGCACCCCCAGCGCCCGCTCATCTGACCCTGCGAAAGCCCACGGTCCGTGCGACCTTCGCGGGTCGGAGCGTCGTCGTTTACCGGCCCTCAACCTCGCCGCTATAGCGGTTTGGGGTTAGGGTGCCGCTGGACGAGCTTTCCATGGACCACGCCAACCACCGCCCCGCCGCGCTGGCGCTGCGCGGCCTCACCAAGGTCTTCGACCGACCGGCGGTCGACGCCCTCGACCTCACTATCCGCGCCGGCGAGTTCTATGCTCTCCTCGGCCCCAACGGCGCCGGCAAGACCACGACGCTGAGGATGGTGGTCGGCCTCCTCAAGCCCGACGCCGGCTCGGTCTCCGTCTTCGGTACCGACGCGCTCGCCGATCCCATCGCCGCCAAGCGGCTGATGGCCTGGGTCTCCGACGAGCCGATGATCTACGACAAGCTGACGCCGCTGGAGTATCTGGAATTCGTCGCCGGGCTGTGGGGGATCGATGCCGCCACCGCCGAGGCGACCGCCCGCGAACTGATCGACTGGTTGGGTCTCGAGCCCCACGCCGACGAGCGCTGCGAGGGCTTCTCGCGCGGCATGCGCCAGAAGGTGGCGCTCGCCGGCGCCCTCGTCCACGATCCCCGCCTCATCATCCTTGACGAGCCCTTGACCGGTCTCGACGCCGGCACCGCCCGCCAGGTCAAGGACGTGCTCCAGGCGCGCGTCGCCGCCGGCGATACCGTCATCATGACCACCCACATCCTCGAGGTCGCCGAGCGCATGGCCGAGCGCATCGGCGTGCTTTCCGAGGGCCGTCTGATCGCCGAGGGCACGCTCGCCGAGCTCAGCATGCGCGCCGGTCGCGGCGGCAGCCTTGAGGATGTCTTCCTCACCCTCGTCTCCGGGACTGCCGCATGAGCCGGCCGGCCTCGGTCGCCTGGCTCGCCCGCCACGAATTGCGCCTCGCCTGGCGCGACTGGCAGAGTCTGATGACCGCCGGCCGCCGCCGCAGTCTGCCGCGGACGCTTCTGGTCCTCGCCATCATCGCCGTCATCCTGCACCTGCCCGCCTTTGCCATCGTCGGCGACTTCGCCGGCGAAGGCCGGCACCCCGACGCGGGACAGTTGGCCACCGTGTCCGTCGTCGTGCTCCTCTATTTCTCGCTGCTGCTCAGCCAGGCGATGGAGTCCGTCACCCGGACGCTCTATTCGCGCGGCGACCTCGATCTCGTCCTGTCGTCGCCGGTGAGGCCGCGCCCGCTGTTCGCCGTGCGCATCGCCGCCAACGCCGTGCTCATCGCGATCGTGGGGTTGTTCCTGGCCTCGCCGTTCATCGACGTGCTGACCCTGTCCGGCGGCCCGCGCTGGCTCGCGGGCTTCGGCGTGGCGATCGCGCTCGCGGTGCTCGCCGCGGCTTTGTCGGTCGCCATTACCATCGGCCTGTTCAGGCTGCTCGGGCCCCGCCGCACCCGGCTTGCCGCCCAGGTCGTCGCGGCCGTCATCGGTGCCGCCTTCGCCATCGGCATCCAGGTCGCGGCAATCCTCAACTACGGCCAGATGGCCCGCGGTGGCCTCGGCGTGCCGCCGGAGGTCGTGGCGCGTCTGCCGGGCGAGGCGAGCCCCGTTTGGTGGCCGGCCCGCGCGCTCCTCGGCGACTGGGCGGCGCTCGCGCTGACCATTGCGCTCGCCGTCGTCGTCCTCGCCGTGGTCATGTTTGCTTTCGCCCCGCGTCTCGGCGAGCATGCCCTTGCCGCCAACGATCTGGGTGCACCGCGCCAGGCGCGCCGCCAGCGCCCGGCACGGTTCGCCGTCCAGTCGCCGCGCTGGGCGCTTCGCCGCAAGGAGTGGATCCTGCTCAGGCGCGATCCTTGGCTGGTGTCGCAGACGCTGACGCAGCTTCTCTATCTCATCCCCCCCGCGCTGCTCCTGTCGCACAGCTTCGGCAACACCGCCGGCGCCATGGTCGTCGTCACCATGGTGCTCGTCACCGTCGGCGGCCAGCTCGGCGGCGCGCTCGCCTGGCTCGCCATTTCCGGGGAGGACGCGCCCGATCTCGTCGCCACCGCGCCGCTCGCCGGCGCCGCCGTCGTGCGCGCCAAGGTCGAGGCGGTGATGGCCGCGGTCGCCCTGACGCTCGGGCCGCTGGTGGTCGCCTTCGCCCTGTTCTCGCCGTATCACGCCATCTTCGCCGCCGCCGGCATCCTGATCGCCTCGGCGTCGACGGTTCAGATCCAGCTCTGGTTCCGCGCCCAGGCGCGCCGCAGCAATTTCCGTCGTCGCCACACCTCCTCGCGGCTGGCGACGTTTGCCGAGGCGATGACGTCCTTCTCGTGGGCGGCCGCCGTCGGCCTCGCCGCCGTCGGCACGTGGGTGGCGGGCCTGAGCGCCGTCACCGCGCTCCTCATTCTTCTGGGCGCCCGCGCCGTCAGCCCGCGCAAGGCGCTCGCCTCCGCGTCCGCCGTGATGTGAGCCTCGGGCCCATCCCTGGTTGCCGGCCCGCCGGGCGCGTGCAGGATCCCCAAAACAGCAATGAGACATCGCGCCGCGCGGCCAATTGACACGTCCGCGCTCGCAGCCGATAGTCGGTGATCCCCGGCCACCACACCACGGCTGGTAGGGGATTCTTTTTTTGCCGAAATCACCAAAACGAGCTTGCGGGAGGAGACTGATGAAATCGTCCGGACCGAAACCCGACCGTCGTCAATTCTTGGGCGGCGTCGCCGCTGGCGGCGTCACCCTGGGGTTGAGTGGAAGTGCAAAGGCCAAGGCGGCCGCCGACGCCGCGCCGGCCCAGCCGCGTAGTGTGCTTCCGCCACCGAACCTGATAGCGGAGAACGAGACGCCGCCGGAGGAGCCAAAGCTCACATTCGGCCGCGCCGGTTCCGACTTCATGACCGACGTCATCAAGACGCTGGGCATCAAGTATTTGCCGGCCAACCCCGGTTCCAGCTTCCGCGGCCAGCAGGAATCGATCGTCAACTACGGCAAGAACGTCGACCCCGAATTCCTCACCTGCACCCACGAGGAAATCTCGGTGTCGATGTCCCATGGCTACTACAAGGTTGCCGGCAAGCCGCTGCTGGTCATGGTGCACGGCACCGTCGGCCTCCAGCACGCTTCGATGGCCATCTACAATGCCTTCGTCGACCGCGTGCCGGTCATCATGCTCGCGGGCAACGGCCTCGATGCCAACACCCGCCGGCCGGGCGTCGAATGGCGGCACACGGTTGAGGACGCCGCCGTCATCGTCCGCGACTTCACCAAGTACGACGACAACCCTGTCTCGTTGCAGCACTTCGCCGAGTCGATGGTGCGTGCCTATCGCGTGGCAACCGCGGTGCCGATGGCCCCGGTAATTCTCTCTCTCGACGGCGACCTCCAGGAAGAAGAGCTCCACCCGGCTGAAGAGGCCAAGCTCGTCATTCCCGAGTTGACCATGGACAGGCCACCTTCGGGCGACGAGGGCTCGCTGCGCGAGCTGGCCAAGATGCTGGTGGCGGCGGAGAACCCGCTGATTATCGCCGACGCCTATGCGCGTACGCCTCAGGGCATGCCGATGCTCATCGAGCTTGCCGAGCTTCTCCAGGCGCCGGTGGCCGATTTGGGCAGCCGGCTGAACTTCCCCAACACCCATCCGCTCAACCAGTCGGGGAGCCGCGGCTCCCTCGTGCGCAAGGCCGACCTCGTCTTGATGCTGGAGCCGCGCGATGTGTGGGCCCAGGAGAACAACCTGCAGGATATTCCCGGCCGGCCGTGGCACCACACCTTCCCGAAGACGGCCAAGATGGTGACGATCAGCACCCAAAGACTGCTGATTCGTCCGAACTATCAGGAAATGGAGCGTTACCAGTCGGTCGATATCTCGATCACCGGCGATCCCGAGGCCAGCATGCCGGCGCTGATCGAGTACGTGAAGGCGGAACTCAGCGACGAGCGCAAACGTCAGCTCGGCGAGCGCGGTGCCAAGTTCGTTGACGCTTTCCACAAGGCACGCAAGCGCCGTCTTGCCGCCGTCGCCAACACCTGGGATCTGAGCCCGATCAGCCCCGCGCGTGTGTCCCTGGAGCTATGGGACCAGATCAAGGGCGAGGACTGGGCCCTTGTCGGCGGGGGGCGTGGAATGGCCGACGCGTTGTGGGAGATCGACAAGCACTACCAGCACATGGGCGGCTCCGGCGCCGCCGGCGTCGGCTACGGCGGCGGCGCGGCAGTCGGCGGCGCTCTTGCCCACCGTGACGAGGGTCGCCTGGCGATCAATCACCAGAACGACGGCGACCTGATGTATGGACCCGGTTCGCTGTGGACCGCGGCCCATCACCGGATCCCGATGCTGACGGTGATGTTCAACAACCGCGCCTATCACCAGGAGGTCATGCACCTCCAGCGGATCGCCAATCGCCTCGGTCGCAGCCCCGACACCTACGGAGTTGGCACCACCATCACCAACCCCGACATCGACTTCGCCAAGCTGGCGCAGTCCATGGGCTGGTACGCGCAAGGTCCGATCACCGATCCGGGCGATCTCCGTGACGCGATCAAGAAAGCGCTCGCGGTTGTCAAGGGTGGCGAGCCGGCTCTGCTCGACGTCATCCAGCAGCCGCGTGCCCCGGTGCTGTCATAGTTCGAATCCCGGCGGGTCGGCCTTCGTTGGCCGACCCGGTTCCTGTTTCGCGAACCAGAGGTGAAAGACAATGCAGAGAGTGATCAACAGAACCGGGATTCTTGCCTTGGCCGTCGGTGCAGTGTTGACGTGGCCGGCCGTCGGCTCCGCCCAGGACGCCGCACCTGCCGGCGACGCCCACAGGGGCATGCAGCTGTTCGAGCAGCATGGCTGCTACACCTGCCATGGCTATTCCGGCCAGGGCGGCGCCGGGACCGGGCCGCGGCTTTCCAACCCGGTGCTGCCGTACGAGGCGGTCCACGAGCAGTTGCGCCACCCGCGCGATGCCATGCCTCCCTACCAGGAGACGGTCGTGCCAGACCAGGATGTGGCAGACATTTACGCGTACCTGAAGTCAGTGCCCGAGCCGCAGAAGGCGGCGGATATCCCGCTCATCGAGAAGTATCTGAGCAACTGACGGGCCGCCGCCCGAAGCCGCTTGCCCACCATGCGCGGCGGGGCCTTCCGGGGCTCCGCCGCTTCTCGTTTCTATGAAGGGTAACGGCGCCTACCGCCGTTCGTCGCCGTCGATCACCCGGTAGTCGGTCTCGATCGTGCGCGTGTCGTTTGCCGGCGCGCCGCCGCGCTCCCGCGCCTCGGCCATCAGCTTGTTGAGCCGCCAGCGGCCGATGGCGAGCGCGATCGCCACCACCGGCAGGAGGATCAGCGCCAGCCCCAGCGACAGCACCACCAGCGCGATCACCAGTGCAATCGCCAGCGCCGCCCCGACGAACAGGCCGAGGCGGGAACGCCAGCCACCGTTGCTGAACTGGATCTGGCGATAATAGACCATCGTTCGATACCTCCGCCCCGGCATATGTGGCCCTGCCTGCTCCTTGGCAAGCCGTGGGAGGCGCTCCGCCACCGGCCGGAATGCCCTCGCATCCCTCGGGCAGTGTGCTAAACCGTCGCGTTCCCGCGGCGAAGCAACCCCGATTCCATGCCCGGCCTCGACTCGATCGTCAGCATCCTCCAGGCTCACGGGCTGTTCATCCTCTTGCCGCTTGCCATCGTCGAGGGCCCGATCGTCACGGTGATCGGGGCGTTTCTGGCGAGCCAGGGCTATCTCAGCCTGATAGCGGTCTATCTCATCGTCGTGGCGGCCGATCTCATCGGTGACGGGCTGTTCTACGCTGTCGGGCGGTACGGCAAGGGCCTGTTCCTCGACCGCTGGGGCCACTATGTCGGCGTGACGCAGGAGCGGCTGATCCGCCTCGAGCATCACTTCGACCATCACGGCGGCAAGACCCTGCTGGTCGCCAAGGCCACCCATTCGCTGGGCTTCGCCGTTCTGCTGGCGGCCGGCGCCTCGCGCATGCAGTTCGGCCCGTTCATCTGGTACAACGTCCTCGGGACGCTGCCAAAAAGCCTGTTTTTTCTTTTAGTCGGCTATCTGCTCGGCTATGCCTACCTCCAGATCGACTCGTATATTGTCGGCTATTCGTTGCTTGTGGTGGCCCTTGCCGCAATCGCGTTGTTCTACTGGCTCACGCGCAAGAAGGATTGAAGAATGACCGCCCGTGACACCGCCCCCGCTTCCGGCTTCGTGTCGTGCGTGATCCCCGCCTACAACGAGGCGGAGCGTATCGGTCGTGTGCTGAGCGCCGTCGTCGGCCATCCCCTCGTAAGCGAGATTCTCGTCGTCGATGACGGCTCGACCGACGACACCGCGGCCCGCGTCGCCGGCATCGAGGGCGTCCGCCTCATCTCGCGCGGCATCAACGGTGGCAAGTGCCGCGCCCTTCGCGCCGGCATCGAGGCGGCCACCGGCCCGCTCATCATGCTGCTTGACGCCGATCTGGTCGGCCTCACCCAGCGCCACGTCACCAGCCTCATTCGCCCGGTCATGCTCGACCAGGCCGATATCGCCGTAAGCCTGCGCGAGAACGCGCCGGCGGCTTGGCACCTGATCGGCCTCGACTACATCTCCGGCGAGCGTGTGTTTCACAAGCACCTGCTCGACGGCCACTACGATGAGATCGATACGCTGCCTCGCTTCGGCTTCGAGGTCTTCCTCAACGAGCTGTGCATCGGCCGGCGCGACCGCGTCGCCGTCGTCGACTGGAAAGACGTCGAGAGCCCGCCCAAGTCTCGCAAGTACGGTCTGTTGAGCGGCGCCTGGGGCGACGTCCGCATGATCATGGATCTCATCACGGCCCTCTCGCCGCTCCGCCTGGCGCGGCAGATTCCGGCGCTGCTCCGGCTGCGTATCGGGCCGCCGGCCAAGGTCGGCGCGGCGATCTTTCACTGAGATCCGGCGAAGGCCGGGTTCGTCATGGCGCGCGGCACGCCCGGCTCCGACCGCGGGGCCGAACCGCGCGCCGCGGATGGCGCTGCGCCCGAAATTTCGTTTGTTATCCCCGCCTACAACGAGGAAGCGATCATCGCACGCTGCCTGGAGGCGGTGACGCGGGCAATCGCCGCCGCCGGCTGCACCGCCGAGGTGATCGTCGTCAACAACGCCTCCACCGACCTGACGGGGAAGCGCGCCGCCGCCGTCCCCGGCGTGCGCGTGATCGACGAGCCGGCGAAGGGCCTCGGCCCCGCCCGCCAGGCGGGCTTCCTCGCCGCCCGCGGCGACCTCGTCGCCAACATCGACGCCGACACCACGCCGACCGACCGCTGGCTTGCCTTCGTCCTCGATGCTTTCCGCCGCTCCCCCGACATTGTCGCCCTCAGCGGGCCGTTCGATTATTTCGATCTGCCGGTGGTGTGGCGCGGTCCGGTGCGCGCGTTCTATTTCGTCGCCTGGCTCGTCCACCTGTTCAACCAGCACGTCCTCCACGTCGGCGCCATGATTCAGGGTGGCAACTTCGTCGTCCGCCGCACGGCGCTCGCGGCCATCGGCGGCTTCGACACCTCCATCGACTTTTACGGTGAGGACACCGACATCGCCCGCCGTCTGAGCAAGGTCGGCCGGGTCGTGTGGACCTTCCGCCTGCCGATGAAAGCCTCCGGCCGCCGCCTGATCGAGGAGGGCGTGGTGCGAACGGGCCTCCGCTACGCGCTGAATTTTGTCTGGGTCACGGTCGTCGGCCGTCCGTGGACCACCACCCACACCGACGTGCGGACGCACTGACCGGCGTGGACCGCGCCGCTCCGACGTGCGAAACTCGCCTCCTTCCAAATTTGTGCCGCATTCTGGAGAACTGCTTCTCCGATGGCCGATACCGACACCAGACCGCGCGTCAAGGTTAAGCCGAAGACCGAGCGGCCGCGCCTCCACAAGGTCATTCTGGTCAACGACGACTACACGCCGCGCGATTTCGTCGTCACGGTGCTGAAGGCGGTGTTCTCCATGAGCGAGGATCAGGCGCTGAGGGTGATGATCACCGCCCACACCCGCGGCACCTGCGTGGTCGCGGTCTACGCCCGGGACATCGCCGAGACCAAGGCGACCGAGGCCACGGACGCCGGCCGCAGCGCCGGCTACCCGCTGCTCTTCACCACCGAACCGGAGACCTGAGCGGCGACAGGCCAGGCAGCGGCGTTCGTCGGCACACGCCTCCGTGTTCCCGCACGCGCAGAAACCCGCAAGCCGCTTTCCCCGCGAAAGCGGGGACCCAGGGATTGGTGGCGGTTCCGCCGCCGGAGTCTCGCGCTGGATCCCCGATCACGCGATGCGGCTGCGCCGCACGCGGTCGGGGAAGAACGTTTGAGTTTCACCGACACCACGGATCGGATCAAGAAACGGCCAGCAATCCTCCGCTTTCGCGGAGGATGACAAGTTTGGGGTTGGCGTACGTGTCCGGGAATCCCAGGCCTTGGGCCCACCGAAGATGCGACCCCGGCGGCCGCACCCAAGCTACCGGCTGGCGACCTCGGCGGACACGAAGCCTTCCGTCCAGCCATCCTGGTCTAGGACATGCTCGAATATTTGAAATCCCGTGGGGTAATCCCTGAACCCGGGAAGCCCGCTCAGCCTCTGAATGGCAGCTTTCGCATTCTCTCTGGTTGAATAGATGCCGATGAGTTTTTCGTCATCCTCCCCGTCTTCCTTGGCACGGATGTGATAGAGCTTGAAAACCCTCATGGGTACCTCCGCGAAATCCGCGAACATCACACGTCCAGGTTCGCCACGTTCAGCGCGTTGCTCTGGATGAACTCCTTGCGCGGCTCCACCTCGTCGCCCATCAGCCGGTTGAAGAGGTCGCTCGCCTCGTCCGCCTCGCGCACCTTGACCTGTAAGAGCGTGCGCGCTTCGGGGTCGAGCGTCGTCTCCCAAAGCTGCTCCGCGTTCATCTCGCCGAGGCCCTTGTAGCGCTGCAGCGACAAGCCCTTGCGCGCCGCTGCCGTCACCGCGGCGAAGAGGTCGCCCGGACCGTGGATGACCGTCTCCTCGTCCTTGCGCACCAGCGTGGCGAACCGGCCGTAGATGTCCTGAAGGCGGGTCGTGTACTGGTCGAGCTTGCGTGCATCGGCGGAGTGCAGGATCGCCGGGTCGATCGCGGCGACTTCCTTGACCCCGCGCACCTCGCGCTCGAAGCGGAAGCCGGTCTCCGGCGCGAACGAGCCTGTCCACCCGCGCTCCACCTCGTCGGCCAGCGCGTTGAGGCGCACCGCGACGTACTCCGCCGCCGCGTTGGCGGTCGTCGGGTCCTGGAGGATCTCGAGCTTCAGCGCGCCCGCGATCGCCACCTGCTCGACCACGGCGCGGTTGTAGCGCGAGTGGATGCCGTCGAGCACATGCACGATGGCGCGCGCGTCCGCCACGATCTCGGCGAGGTCGGCGCCGGCGCGCTCGTCGCCGCGGGCGAGCTTCAGCACCGCCCCTTCCAGCCCCGACGAGATCAGGTAGTCCTCCAGCGCCCGCTCGTTCTTGAGATAGATCTCAGACGAGCCGCGCTTGACCTTGTAGAGCGGCGGTTGCGCGATGAAGAGGTGGCCGCGCTCGATCAGCTCGCGCATCTGCCGGTAGAAGAACGTCAGCAGCAGCGTGCGGATATGGGCGCCGTCGACGTCGGCGTCCGTCATGATGATGATCTTGTGGTAGCGCAGCTTGTCTGGATCGAACTCGTCGGCGCCGATCGAGGTACCGAGCGCGGTGATCAGCATGCCGATCTGTTCCGACGAGATCATCTTGTCGAAGCGCGCCCGCTCGACGTTGAGGATCTTGCCGCGCAGCGGCAGCACCGCCTGGTTCTCGCGGTGGCGTCCCTGCTTGGCCGAGCCGCCGGCCGAGTCGCCCTCGACGATGAACAGTTCCGATTTCGCCGGGTCGCGTTCCTGGCAGTCGGCGAGCTTGCCCGGCAGCGAGGCAATGTCGAGCACCCCCTTGCGGCGGGTGAGCTCGCGCGCCTTGCGCGCCGCCTCGCGCGCCGCCGCCGCTTCCACCACCTTGCCGACGATGGTCTTCGCCTCCGCCGGGTGCTCCTCGAACCACGTGCCGAGCCCCTCGTTTACCAGGCTCTCGACCACCGGCCGGACCTCGGAGGAGACCAGCTTGTCCTTCGTCTGCGAGGAGAACTTGGGGTCGGGCACCTTGATCGACAGCACCGCCGTCAGCCCCTCGCGGCAGTCGTCGCCGGTGAGCGACACCTTCTCCTTGCGCGCCACCTGCTTGTCGGCATAGCCGGTCACCTGGCGCGTCAGCGCGCCGCGGAAGCCGGCAAGATGGGTGCCGCCGTCGCGCTGCGGGATGTTGTTGGTGAAGCAGAGCACGTTCTCGTGGTAGGAATCGTTCCACCACATCGCGACCTCGACCGTGACCCCGTCGCGCTCCGCCTTGATGGCGATCGGCGATGTGATCAGCGGGTGCTTGGCGCGGTCGAGGTAGCGGACGAATTCCTCCAGTCCGCCCTGGTAGAGCATCTCCTGCGTCTTGACCTCGACGCCGCGCTTGTCGGTGAGCACGATGCGCACGCCCGAATTGAGGAACGCCAGCTCGCGCAGGCGGTGTTCCAGCGTCGGATAGTCGAATTCGATGTGGGTGAACGTCTTCGGCGACGGCAGGAACGTGATCTCGGTTCCGTTGCGCCCGTCCCATTCGCCGGTGACCTTCAGCGGCGCGTCGGGCACGCCGTCGGTGAAGCTCATCTCGTGGATCTTGCCGTCGCGCCAGATGCGCATCGACAGCTTCGACGACAGCGCGTTGACGACCGACACGCCGACGCCGTGCAGGCCGCCGGAGACCTTGTAGGAGTTCTGGTCGAATTTTCCGCCGGCGTGGAGCTGGGTCATGATGACCTCGGCCGCCGAGACGCCTTCGCCCTTGTGGATGTCGGTCGGGATGCCGCGGCCGTTGTCGAAAACGGTCACCGAGCCGTCCGGATTGAGCGTCACGCTGACGTGGTCGGCATGGCCCGCGAGTGCCTCGTCGATGCCGTTGTCGACCACTTCGTAGACCATGTGGTGGAGGCCGGAGCCGTCGTCGGTGTCGCCGATGTACATGCCGGGGCGTTTGCGCACGGCATCGAGGCCCTTGAGGACCTTGATCGACTCGGCGCCATAGTCGGCCGACCGCGGGACGGGTTTCAGTTCGTTCATGCGTTGTTCCGTTGGGACGCGTGTGCGTTCAGGGGGCCGTTCAGGAGCTTTTTGACGGTCCGTTCGGCGGCCGGTTTGGGCGGCGAGAGAGGCCCGTGAATCACCCGCTTAATATAGCATCGCCGGGGCCGGATTTCGCCCCTTTGCCAAGAATTTAGGTGAATATTTTGCGCTGCACAATGGCGCCATTCCGCCGCATTTCACGCCTGCGGCCGAACCGCCCCGTCCTCGACCTGAAATCGCTGGGTTTTTTCCCCCGTCGCGGCGAAAACGCCGGCGTCCGTGCCGGTCATGAACGCCTGGCAGCCCAGCTCCTCCAGGATCGCGAACAGCGCCTCCCGCCGGCTCTCGTCCAGGTGGGCGGCCACCTCGTCGAGAAGCACGATCGGCGTCTCGCCTGAGAGCCGTGTGGCGAGCCGCGCCTCGGCCAGCACCAGGCCGATCAGCAGCGCCTTCTGCTCCCCGGTCGAGCAGGTCTCGGCCGCCGCTTGCTTCGGTCCGTGGCGCACGCGAAGGTCCGAGCGGTGCGGGCCGGCTAGCGTGCGCCCCGCGTGCGCGTCGCGCGGCCGCTCCCCTTCGAGGTCGGCGCGGTAAAGGTCCTCCGTCGCGCTCGCCGAATGGCCGTCGAGCCAGTGTTCCAGCGGCCCTTCCAGCGCGATCTCGGCGAACGGGAAGGGCGATTGGCGGTCGCCCTCGGCGATCAGCGCCGCGATCTGGCCCGCCCACTCCCGCCTTGCCGCCGCGATGGCCACCGCCAGCTCCGCCATTTCAGCCTCGATCGCGTCGAGCCAGGCGGAATGGTCCGGTCCCTCGGCGAGCAGCTTGTTCCGCCCGCGCATCGCTTTTTCGAAGGCGTTGACCCGGCTGCCGTGGCTCTTGTCGATGGCGGTGACCGCCCGGTCGAGGAAGCGCCGCCGCTCCGAGGCCGCCCCGGTGAAGAGCCCGTCCATCCCCGGCGTCAGCCAAACGACACGGAGATGGTCGAGCAGCGCGTCGGGCGAGCGGGCAGGGGCGTGGTTGACCCTGACCACGCGCCGTGCCTCCGGCCCCTCCGCCGTCATCGCCACCCCCGTGCCGAGATCGACCGCGCCATTGGCGTTGGCAACCGTTGCCGCGACCGCCCAGGTGCCGTCGCCCGGCCGCCGCGCCACCTCCTCAAGCGTCGCCCGCCGCAATCCCCGCCCCGGTGACAGGAACGAGACCGCTTCGAGCAGGTTGGTCTTGCCGGCGCCGTTGGGGCCGGTGAGCACCACCGGGCGCGGGTCGAAGGTGACCGACAGGCTGGCGTAACTGCGAAAGCCCGTGAGTTTCAGTGACGCGAGCGCGGTGCGGAAGGGAGGTTCGGGACCCATCGTGGCCGTCTTAAAGCAACTGGGGAAGAAATGGGTCCGGGATTGGGTCAGAACAGGGAGATACCGCGGTATCCGGTGCCGCCGCACGTCGCGGCCACCGGTCGCTGGGTCCTGATCTTGCACTGCACCACGGCGCAGTCCATATTCGGCGCTCCCGTCAACAACTGAAAGGAGGTGATCCAGTGTCTCATTGTCTTACGCCGCGTGCGGTGGAGCTGACCTGGAACCTCGCCGCCTGCGAGGTCCTCGCCTCCTGAGTTGGGGCTGAGTTTGGTCAAGCCGCGGTAACGCGGACTGGCAATGGAAGGGCCGTCCCGAGGGGCGGCCCTTCGCATTTTTCAGCCCCTGCCGGCGCCCCTACACCCGCATCGGCATCAGTACGTAGAGCGCGTCGGCGGCGCCGTCGTCGAGGATGAGGGTCGGCGAGCCGGGATCGGCGAAGCGGAACTCGGCTGCCTCCGTTTCCAGCCGCTCGGCCACGTCGAGCAGGTAGCGCGCGTTGAAGCCGATCTCCAGGTCGTCCGATCCGTAGTCGACACCCAGCTCCTCGGTGGCGCTGCCCGAGTCCGGGTTGTTGACCGACAGCACCATCCGCCCGTCGCTGAGCGCCAGCTTCACCGCCCGCCCGCGTTCCGAGGAAATCGTCGACACCCGGTCGACCGCCTCCTTGAATTCGTCGCGGTCGACCTTGAGCACCTTGTCGTTCCCCTGCGGGATGACGCGGGCGTAGTCGGGGAAGGTTCCGTCGATCAGCTTCGAGGTCAGGATCACGTCGCCGGACGCCGATCCGGGAATGGTGACGCGGATCTTGGTGTCCGACACCTCGATATCGGCGGTCGCCTCCGGGTCCTCGGTGAGCTTCTGGATTTCGCCGACCGCCTTGCGCGGCACGATGACGCCGGCCATCCCCGACGATCCTTCCGGCGCCTCCAGCTGCGATTGCGCCAGGCGGTGGCCGTCGGTGGCGACCGCGCGCAGCATCGCCGTGCCGTCCACCGTGACCACGTGCAGGTAGATGCCGTTGAGGTAGTAGCGCGTCTCCTCGGTCGAGATGGCGAACTGGGTGCGGTCGATCAGCTTCTTGATCGCGCTCGCCGCCAGCGTGAAGCGGATCGGGAAGTCGCCGGTGGTGATGTCGGGGAAGTCGGCCTCCGGCAGCACCTGCAGCGTGAACCGCGAGCGCCCCGATTTGACCGCCAGCTGGCTGCCGTCGCCGGTGTCGAGCGAGACCTCCGCCCCGTCCGGCAGCTTGCGCACGATGTCGTGCAGGATGTGGGCCGGCACGGTCGTGGCGCCCGCCTGGCCGACCTCGGCCGGCACCGTCTCGGTGATCTCCAGGTCGAGGTCGGTGGCTTTCAGCGTCAGCCGTCCGCCCTCCGCCCGCAGGAGCACGTTGGACAGGATCGGGATGGTGTTGCGTCGCTCCACCACCCGGTGAACGTGGCCGAGGGAGCGGAGGAGATGCGATCGCTCGACGGTCGCGCGCATGACTGGGCCTTCGGTATGGGGCGGCTAGCGCCGCCGATCGGGGAGGGCGGATGTCTGCCATCCGCCAGGGTCACGGCAAATTGGCCCGGCGTCCCGCGATTGGCAAGGGCGATCGCTCATTCGTCGATCATGCGCTTCAGGAGCTCGATCTCCTCGGCCAGCGTTTTGTCGCCCTGGATCATCTCCTCGATCTTGCGCACCGCGTGCAGCACCGTGGTGTGATCGCGGCCGCCGAAGCGCCGGCCGATCTCCGGCAGCGAGCGCGGCGTCAGCACCTTGGCGAGATACATGGCGATCTGCCGCGGCCTGACGATCGTACGCGTGCGCCGGCTCGACAACAGGTCCGCCTTCGACACGTTGTAGTGGCGCGCCACCACACGCTGGATATCCTCGATCCGTACCCGCCGCGGCTCGCGCGCGCCCACCAGGTCGCGGAGCGTGATCTCGGCCGAGGCGAGCGTCACCGGCTGGCGGGTGAACTGCCACTGGGCGACCAGCCGGTTGAGCGCGCCTTCCAGGTCGCGTCCGTTGGAGACCACCGACTGGACGGCGTATTCCAGGATGATGTCCGGAATGTCGAGGCCGGGATTCTGCGCCTGCGCGCTGGCGTAGCGCGAGGTCAGGATTTCGCGGCGCATCTGGATGTCGGGCGCCGCGATCTCGAAGGCGACGCCGCCCCGCAACCGCGAGCGCACCCGCTCGTCGAGCGTTTCCAGTTCGGCCGGCGGCCGGTCGGCGGCCACCACCACCTGGCGGGCGCCGTCGATCAGCGCGTTCAGCATGTGGCAGAACTCCTGCTGGACCGACTTGCCTTGCAGGAACTGCATGTCGTCGATGAGCAACAGGTCGATGTCGCGCAGGCTCTCCTTGAACGGGATGGCCGACTGGCTGCGGATCGCCGCCACGAAGCGGAACATGAAGTGCTCGGCCGTGAGGTAGACCACCTTGCGCCCGGGGTGGGCGAGCCGCGCCGCGCGCGTCGTGGCGTGGAGGAGGTGGGTCTTGCCGCGTCCGACGCCGGCGTGGATGTAGAGCGGGTTGAAATGCGTCGATTTCCCCGACACCGATTCGGCGACCGACGCGCGCCGCCGCGAAGGCGAGGCGGTTGGCGGCGCCCTCGCAAAACGTTTCGAAAGAGTAACGCGGCTCGACCGGCGAGCCGCCAAGCGCTCCTTGCGGCTCCGGTGCCCGCCGCGGTGCGCTGATCGTTGCCGGCAGCGCCGCCGGTGTCGGCATAGGGGCCGCCACGGCCTCCGTCTTCTCCACCCGCGGCGCGCCCTTGGTGCGCACCGTTCCGCGCACCAGGAGTTCGATGCGCATGATCGCCTTGTGCTCGTTCTTCCAGAGCCTCAGCAGCCGGTCGCTGTAGTGCGAGGTGATCCACGATTTGAGGAACCGCGTCGGTACCGACAGATAGACCAGGCTGACGTTGGCTTCCTCGAACTCGACCCGGGCGAACCAGCTGTTGAAGACGTCTTCCCCGAGCTCGGTGCGCAGACGCTGCTTGACACGCAACCACTGATCCGCGTTCGGCCCGGTTGCCGTCATCGAACCGCCCTCCTCGGTGTGAATGTTGCCGGCCGCCACCCGCCTGTCCGCGTGGGGTGGCACCGGGTTGCTTGTCAGGTCGCCTGAAACGAGAACGTCACCTCCGTAGCCGGTTGAAACTGTCATGCCCGCACCCCGTCCGTTGCGCCGCCGAGGGCGACCGCCATCGGGCCGGCGCTGGGCCGGGAAAGGTTGAAACGGATAGTCGTGTCTGGATGCGCCCCGACCGGGACTGGCGGTTGGTCTGACATGCGTGCCCCCTGCGCGCGCCAAAATACGCCGCGGCGCGCGGTTATGAATGCCCAACAAATTTCATTATCCCGGAAGACTCCCGACGGGAGCCCAGGACCACACTCTTTGACGCCTACTTAAGAGCGCATCTACAAGACGATGACGTATCCGATACTAGAATAGCTCTAGTAAGTACTGCCGCATTACTGAAAGACCAGCCCAATCCGGATTCGTCAACTTGTAAGAACGCTTGTTCTTGTTGCTTACCCACTGAAAATATACAGACGCGGCCGCCCTCGCAAGCAGCGATCCGCCGACCCGCCCGCGAATCCCGCTCCGCCACCCCGCCGCTCGCGATTCCAGGAAAAGCGCCGCCTTCGGCCCCGACTGTAACCGCTTGGGAGTCAATGGATTCAATTTCGCGATGGCCCGGCAGTGTTGTCAAAAAATAGCAGTCGAACTTTTTTTGCCCCTCTCCCCCTTGACTCATCGGGAATCTCCAGCGTGCGGCGAGCCCCGATTGCAACTTGCTCTCATGGTGTTGAATCAAAACGAGATTGAATGTCAGGCGCGGCCCGCCCCGGCACCCTGCGGCGCGCGGCGCGCCGCCGCCGAAACCGCGTTAGCCACCAAATGAAAAAGCCCGGTCCTTCGACCGGGCTCGTCCAATCTCGCGCTGCTCGTCTTCGTTAGCCGCCGAGCGCCTTCACGCGCGCCGCCAGGCGCGCCACTTTCCGCGATGCGGTGTTGGGATGGACCACGCCTTTCGACGCGGCGCGCATCAGTTCGGGCTGCGCCGCCTTGAGCGCCGCGGCCGCTGCGGTCTTGTCGCCGGCGGTGATTGCCTCTTCGACCGAGCGCACGAAGGTGCGCACGCGGCTTCGGCGGCTGGCGTTTACCTCGGTCTGGCGCGCGATCCTGCGCGTCGCCTTCTTGGCTGAGCGGGTGTTGGCCATCCGTAAATCCTGGTTCAACTGGGGCCGGCGGCGAGGCCACCGGAAGTCGGGCGTGCTTATAGGTGGGAGATCGCCGTTTCGTCAATGGCACCTAGCGGTTCTTGAATTGGGGGGCCCGCTTGGCAATGAAGGCCGCCATCCCCTCTTTCTGGTCCTCGGTGGCGAACATGGCGTGGAACAGGCGCCGCTCGAAGCGGATCCCCTCGGCGAGCGGGGTCTCGTAGGCTCGGTTGACCGCCTCCTTGGCCATCATCACCGCCGGCAGCGAGTAGCCGGCGATCTTGGCCGCGACCGCCATCGCCTCCGCCATCAGCGCGTCGGCCGCCACCACCCGCGACACGAGCCCGGCGCGTTCCGCCTCGCCCGCGTCCATCATCCGCCCGGTCAGGATCATGTCCATCGCCTTGGCCTTGCCGATCGCGCGCGGCAGGCGCTGGGTTCCGCCGATGCCGGGCATGATGGCGAGTGTGATCTCCGGCTGGCCGAATTTGGCGGTGTCGGCCGCGATGATGATGTCGCACATCATGGCGAGCTCGCACCCGCCGCCGAGACAGTAGCCCGCCACCGCCGCGACGATCGGCTTCCGCGTCCGCGCCACGCCGTGCCAGCACCGCCGCCTGCTCGTTGAGGTACGCCTCGGCGAAGGTGAGCGACGCCATCTCCTTGATGTCGGCGCCGGCGGCGAACGCCCTCTCCGACCCGGTGATGACCATGGCGCCGATGTTGGCGTCCGCCTCGAATGCGTCGATCGCGCCGGCGATCTCGATCCCGGTCGCCGTGTTGAGCGCGTTCAGCACCTGCGGCCGGTTGATCCTGATCAGCCCGACGCGGTCGCGGGTCTCCGTTTCGATGTTGTCATAAGCCATGATGTTTCCCTTGATCGCTAGCGCTGGCAGACGGGGCAATAGAACGTCGAGCGCCCCGCTTGCACCGAGCGGTGGATGACGCCGCCGTCCTTCCGCGGGCAAGGCTCGCCTTCCCGATCATAGACTGCGAAGGCATGCTGGAACTCGCCGATCTCGCCGGTTGCGCGGATGTGGTCGCGGAGCGACGAGCCGCCGGCTTGAATCGCGTCCTCGAGCACCGAACGGATCGCCTCGGCGAGCCGTTTCGCCGCCGCCGTTGGCTTGCCGGTCTTCGTCGCAAGGTCGCCCGCCGGCCGTTCCGGCGAAAGCCTGGCCCGCCACAGCGCCTCGCACGCGTAGATATTGCCGAGGCCGGCGATCAGCTTCTGGTCCATCAGCAGCGCCTTCAGCGGTGCTTTTCGGCCCGCCCCCAGCCGGGCCAGCGCCTCGGCGCCGAATTCGTTGCCGAGCGGTTCGAGTCCGATGTCGCCGAGGTGCTTCGACGTGGCGAGGTCGGCGCGCGGCATCAGGTCCATCATGCCGAAGCGGCGCGGATCGTTGAACACCACCCGCACCCCCGACGACATGTGGAAGACCACGTGGTCGTGCGCCCTCAGCTTGGTGACCGGGTGATAATACGTGTCGAGGCTCTTCGCCTCGCCCTCCGCCTCGATGCGGAACGAGCCCGACATGCCGAGGTGCATGAGCAGCACGGTGCCGTCGTCGAGGTCGGCGAGAAGGTACTTCCCCCGCCGGCCGAGCGAGGTGACCGTGCGCCCGGTCACGCGGGCGACGAAGCGGGGCGGGAAGGGGACGCGGAGGTCGGCCCGCCGTTTCTCGACCCTGACGAACCGCGCGCCTTCCATCACCGGGGCAAGCCCGCGGCGCACCGTCTCGACTTCGGGCAGTTCCGGCATCAGCTCGCCGTGTCGTCCGGAGCCGGATTTTCCGTCGGTTCGCCGAACGTGATCCGGTTGTTGAACGGATCGATCACCGACATCTCGGTCATGCCCCAGGTCTGCTCCTGGAGGCCCGGGCGATTGTGGCGATACTTCTTGTCGTTCAGCTCCCGGTGCAGGGCGCGGATCCCGGTCATCGGCACGTAGGCGACCGAGCCGGGCGTGCCGTCGCCGTGATGCTCGCTCAGGTGAAAGGCGATCCCCCCGCGCGATACCTGCATGTAGAGCGGGGCGTCGGGACCGAAGTCGCTCTGCCAGTCCACCTGAAAACCAAGGAAATCGAGGTAGAACTCCCGAGCCTTCTCCACGGAGTAGATGCGAAAGATCGGAATCGCCCGCTTGAATTCGATCGCCATGGCCGATCCCGTAGCCCGTCGTTAACCAACGCCTTTGTAGCGGTGTTGGGCTGACCGCGCTATCGTGCCGCCGATGTCCCGACCCGATGCAAACCAGACTGATTTCGGATTCCGCCGCGTCCCCGCCGCCGACAAGCAGCGGCTGGTCGACGACGTCTTCGATCGCGTTGCCGCCCGCTACGACCTGATGAACGACCTGATGTCCGGCGGCCTCCACCGGGTGTGGAAGGACGCCATGGTGGCCTGGCTGGCGCCGCCGCGGGTATCGCCGTTCCCCTACGTCGTGCTCGATGTCGCCGGCGGCACCGGCGATATCGCCAGCCGTATCGTTGATCGTTCGCAATCCGCCGAGGTGACTGTCGCCGATATCAACCCGGAGATGCTGGCCGCCGGTCGCGCCCGCGCCGGGCGCCGGGATCGGGCCGGCCGCATCGACTTTGTCGAGGCCAACGCCGAGGACCTGCCGTTCGCTCCCGGCCGCTTCGACGCCGTCACCATCGCCTTCGGCATCCGCAACGTGCCGCGCATCGACAAGGCCCTGGCCGAGGCCTTCCGCGTCCTGAGGCCCGGCGGCCGCTTCCTCTGCCTGGAATTCTCCGCCGTCGACGTCGCCGTCCTCGACCGCGTCTACGACTTCTATTCCCTCAACGTCATCCCGAAGCTCGGCGGCTGGGTGGTCGGCGACGAGGAGCCGTATCGCTATCTGGTCGAATCGATCCGCCGCTTCCCCAACCAGGCCCGCTTCGGCGCCATGATCGAACAGGCCGGCTTCGCTCGCGCCGCCTGGCGCAACCTTTCCGGCGGCATCGCGGCGATCCATTCCGGCTGGAAGCTCTGAGGCGGCGATGGCCGGCAACATCTCCGACCTCCTGCGCCTGGCGAGGGCGGGGTTCGTGCTCGCCCGTGAGGGTGCCTTCTCGCTCGTCGAGTTCGACGCGCTGCCGGCCGGCCCGCGCGCCGTCGTCCGCGTCGCCCGCCTGCTCGAGCGCCGCTCCGCCTCCGACGTCGACCGTGGCGAGCGCCTGACCGCGGCGCTCAATCGCCTCGGTCCGCCGTACGTGAAGCTCGGCCAGTTCCTTGCCACCCGTCCCGACGTCGTCGGGTCCGCCGCCGCCGATGCGCTGGGCGCGCTACGCGACGAGATCGCGCCCTTCCCGGAGGCGACCGCCCGCGACGCCATCGAGAAGGCGCTCGGCAAACCGGTCGATGCGTTGTTCGCCTCGTTCTCGCCGCCGGTCGCCGCCGCCTCGATCGCCCAGGTCCACAAGGCGGCCATCGCCGGCCCCGTCGGTGACTCCCGGCCGGTCGCCGTCAAGGTGCTCCGCCCCGGCATCCGCCACCGCTTCCGGCGCGACCTCGATACCTTCTACGCCGGCGCCCGCCTGATCGAGCGCATCGATCCCCAGTCCCGGCGCCTCAGGCCCGTCGCCGTCGTCGACACGCTCGCCCGCTCCGTCGCCATCGAGATGGATCTGCGTCTCGAGGCCGCCGCCCTCTCCGAGACGGCCGAGCTCACCGCCGCCGATCAGGGCTACCGCGTCCCCAGAGTCGACTGGGAGCGAACCGCCCGCGACGTGCTGACCCTCGAGTGGGTCGACGGCATCAAGCTCTCCAACGTCGCCGCCCTCAAGGCCGCCGGCCATGACCTGCCCCTCATCGCCCGCCGCCTGATGCAGTCGTTCCTGCGCCAGGCGTTGCGCGACGGCTTCTTCCATGCCGACATGCACCAGGGCAATTTCTTCGTCGACGCGGCCGGCACCATCGTCGCCGTCGACTTCGGCATCATGGGCCGGCTCGGCAAGCCCGAGCGCCGCTTCCTCGCCGAGATCCTCTACGGCTTCATCCGCCGCGACTATCGTCGCGTCGCCGAGGTCCACTTCGAGGCGGGCTACGTCCCCGATCGCCACGCCGTCGATGATTTCGCCCAGGCACTGCGCGCCATCGGCGAGCCGATCCACGGTCACCGGGCGAGCGACATCTCCATGGCGCGCCTTCTGGCGCTGCTGTTCGAGGTGACCGAGATGTTTGACATGCAGACGCGGCCCGAACTTCTCCTCCTCCAGAAGACCATGGTGGTGGTCGAGGGCGTTTCACGCTCGCTCGATCCCGACTTCGACATGTGGGCGACCTCCGAGCCGGTCCTCACCGAATGGGTCGAGCGCCACCTGGGGCCCGCCGGCCAGATGGAGCTTGCCGTTGAGGGCGTTGGCGCCCTCGGTCGTCTTGCTGGCGAGTTGCCGCGTCTGGCCGAGCGCGCCGAGCGCCTGTCGGCCGAATTCGCCGAGATGGGCGAGCGCGGTATCCGCCTCGACCCTGACACCATCGAGGGCATCGCCCGCTCCGAGGCGCGCGAGGGCCGCTGGGGTCGTGTCGCGCTGGTCGTCATCGCCGCCGTGGTGGTCGTCGTCGGGCTCAGGATGGTGATGTGATTGCATTGACAGCAATGAAATCATTGCATAGATTTGTCTCGGAGGTTCCCGATGGCCGCGATTACGGTTCGCAATATCGCCGAGAGCACGAAGCGCAAACTTCGCGTCCGGGCGGCGTCGCATGGTCGTTCGATGGAAGAGGAAATGCGGCAGATTCTTCTGGATGCGGTTGAGCGGAAAGTTCGCGTACCCTCAAATTTGGCTGAAGCGATCGCGTCAATCGTTGATCCCTTAGGCGGGATCGAGCTCGATCTGCCGCCCCGCCAGCGGTTGAGACAACCGCCGAAGTTTGCCCGGTAACGTGATCGTTCTCGACACGAACGTCATCTCGGAGATGATGAAGCCGCCGGCCCAGCGTTCGGCGGTGGTGTTTGATTGGCTGGGGCGCCAAGACGGGCGGACCCTGTACACCACGGCAATCACGGTCGCTGAAATTCTTGCCGGCGTGGGCATGCTGCCTCAAGGAAAGCGCAGAGCGTCCCTTCGCGCTGCCGTCGATCGAATCCTTGGTCTCTTCGACGGGCGTTGTCTTGCCTTCGATCTTGCCGCCGCTCCATTTTTTGCGGATACCGTCAGTGTGCGGCGGCGGCGTGGCAAGCCCTCGGACTCCTTTGATCTGTTGATCGGCGCCATTGCCCGAGCCAACAATATGGCTGTGGCCACGCGAAATACCCTCGACTTTGAGGGCTGTGGCGTTCGGCTGATAGACCCTTGGAAGGAGGGGAATGGATAATAGGACCATTTCCTACCAATAGGAAATATCCTATACTCCGTTCATGTCCATCCGCGACGAGTTTCTTGCTGGCATCGAGGCGTTCCTCACCGCGACCGGCATGTCGGCCACCCGCTTCGGCAAGGAGGCGGCCGCCGATCCGCGCCTGGTGTTCGACCTCCGCTCCAAGGGCAGGGCGCCGAGCGCCCGCCTCATGGACCAGGTCAATCGCTTCATGACCGCGCGCCGCCCGGCCGCGACGCCGCCTCCCGATCCGGTATCCGCAACAAGCGCCTCCTCGTCATCGTCGGCGGCGGCATCGCCGCCTACAAGGTGCTCGATCTCATCCGCCGCCTGCGCGAGCGGGGCGCCACCGTCACCGCGGTGATGACCCCGGCGGCCGAGGAGTTCGTCACGCCGCTGTCGGTCGGCACCATCACCGGCACCCAAGTCTTCACCGGCCTGTTCGAGCGCGACGACGAGCTGGACGTCGGCCACATCCGCCTCGCCCGCGGCGCCGACCTCATCGTCGTGGCCCCGGCGACCGCCGACCTCATGGCCCGTATGGCCGCCGGCCGTGCCAACGACCTCGCCACCGCCGTCCTGCTTGCCACCGGCGCGCCGGTGCTGGTGGCGCCCGCCATGAACCCGAAGATGTGGTCGCACCCCGCCACCCGCCGCAACGTCGAAACGCTCCGCCGCGACGGCATCCGGTTTGTCGGGCCGAACGCAGGCGAGATGGCGGAAGCGGGTGAGGCGGGTCTCGGCCGCATGGCCGAGCCCCACGAAATCCTCGTCGCAGCCGAGCGCGTGCTGACCCCGATCCCGCAGGTCCTCGCCGGCCGCCACGTCATCGTCACCTCCGGCCCGACCCACGAGCCGATCGATCCGGTGCGCTACCTCGCCAACCGTTCGTCCGGCCGTCAGGGTCACGCCATCGCCGAAGCGGCGGCCGCGGCCGGCGCCCGCGTCACCCTCGTTTCGGGTCCGGTGTCGATCCCCGATCCGCCGGGCGTGAGCGTGGTCCGTGTCGAGACGGCGCGCGAGATGCTGGACGCGGTGGAGAAGGCGCTTCCCGCCGACGTTGCGGTGATGGCAGCCGCGGTCGCCGACTGGCGCGCGGCCCGTGAGGCCGGCACCAAGATCAAGAAAGAGAAGGGCAAGGGCCCGCCCGCGCTCGCGCTGACGGAGAACCCTGACATCTTGGCCACCATCGCCCACCGCCGCGACGGGCGTCCGGCCCTCATCGTCGGCTTCGCGGCGGAGACCGCCGACCTCATCGCCAATGCCCGTGCCAAGCTGAAGGCGAAGGGCGCCGACTGGATCCTCGCCAATGACGTCTCGCCCGCCACCGGCATCATGGGCGGCGAGGAGAACATGGTCCATCTCCTGAGCGCCGATGGCGTCGAGGACTGGCCGCGCATGTCTAAAGCCGCGGTGGCCGCGCGGCTGGTCGCCCGCATCGCCGCATCGCTCGCGGCCGAATAATCCCCACCCTTCTTTGAGCTGCTACTTGCGGCGCCGACGGTCCGGATGGGACCATGACCGCCCCATGGCATCCGTTGAGACCCTCCACAAGATCGCCGTCCACGTGCAGCGCCTCGCCAACGGCGCCGGCCTGCCGCTGCCCGCCGCGCAGTCGGCGGCCGCCGCCGGCATGGACCTTCGCGCCGCGGTGGATGCGCCGACCGTGCTTCAGCCGGGCGCCCGCGCCCTGGTGCCGACCGGATTCGCTCTCGCCCTGCCGGCCGGCCACGAGGGTCAGGTCCGTCCCCGCTCCGGCCTTGCCACCGAACACGGCGTCACCGTCCTCAATGCGCCCGGCACCATCGATGCCGACTACCGTGGCGAGGTGAAGGTGCTGCTGATCAATCTCGGCGACCGCCCCTTCACGATCACGCGGGGAATGCGCATCGCCCAGTTGGTCGTGGCGCCGGTCGCCGCTGCCGAAAGCGTCGAGGTGACCGAGTTGACGGCGACCGCGCGCGGCATCAACGGATTCGGTTCGACCGGCCTTCGCGACTGAGGGGCCCCGCCGGTCCCGCCGAGATTGCGCGCGCCGATCGTCACGCCGATAGTACGTGCGCGCGAGATTCGCGCCGGGCGCAAAACGGGGAGAGAACTCATGGGAGTGAGCTGGCTGGCGATCATCGTCGCCGCGATCGTGAAGTTCATCATCGGCTCCGTCTGGTACACCGTGCTCTTCGGGCGCCAGTACCGCGAGCTTCAGGGTGTGCCGGAAGGAGCCTCGCAGTCCGGTCTCGGTGTGGCGATGCTGGTCCAGATCATCGGCGATCTGATCATGGCCTACATCCTTGCGCGCTTCATCGAGCACTACGGCGTCGGCGGCATCGGCGGCGGCATCCTCATCGGCTTCATGGCGTGGCTGGGCTTCGTCGCCACCATCATGGCTGGCACCATCTTCTACGAGAAGAAGCCGCCGATGCTCGCCTACATCAATGCCGGCTACCAGTTGGTCGGCATTGTGTTGATGGGAGCGATTCTGGGCATCTGGCGGTAACAATCCCGGCTGGTTTCGCGGATAAGTTGAGGGCGGCCTCGCCAGAAGGCCTCTCTCAGCCTATTTTCCCGCCATGACCTTCTCGGAAGACGAAATCGAGCGTTACGCCCGCCACATCGTGCTCGCCGATGTCGGTGGCCCCGGCCAGCAGAAGCTGAAGCGCGCCCGGGTGCTGGTGGTGGGTGCCGGCGGCCTCGGCGCGCCGGTCATCCAGTACCTCGCCGCCGCCGGGGTCGGCACCCTCGGCATCGTCGACGACGAGGAAGTCGCCCTGTCCAACCTTCAGCGTCAGGTGATCCATGAGACCGCCGGCGTCGGCCGCCCCAAGGTGGCGAGCGCCCGCGACTTCGTCGCCCGGCTCAATCCGCACGTCGCCGTCGAGCCGCTCCATTTTCGCCTGGTCGCCGACAACGCCGCCGCGCTGGTGGCGACCTACGACATCGTCGCCGACTGCTCCGACAATTTCGCCACCCGTTACATGGTCTCCGACGCCTGCTTCTTCGAGAAGAAGCCGCTGGTGACCGCCGCGGTCAGCGAGTTCGACGGTTCGCTGACCACGCTGAAGCCCTACGAGCTTGCCCGCGACGAAACCCCGAACCCGACCTACCGCTGCCTGTTTCCCGAGGCGCCGCCGGCCGGCCTGCTGCCCACCTGCGCCGAAGCCGGCATCCTCGGTGCCCTCGTCGGTGTCATCGGCACGCTTCAGGCGCTCGAGATCATCAAGGAGATCGTCGGCGTCGGCAGCGGCCTGGTCGGCCGCCTGCTGCTCTACGACGCGCGCGATGCCCGCTTCCAGCAGATCGACTACCGCTGGGACCCCGCCAACCCGCTGAGCGGCCGCGCCGCCGCCGAATAGCCGGCGCCGGCGCCGGCTGTTCGAACACGCAGGTTATTGGCGGCGCGGTTTGGCCGGCTCCGCGAAGGGGTAGCCGCAGCACGGCTCGCCGGCCGCGTCGACGTGGCTGAGCACGACACGCTCGATGTCGTCCCGGTCGATGCCGATATCGCGCAACGTCGCGTCGGACATTCCGCACAGGATTGCGCGGTAGCGGCGGATCGCCAGAGCGCGGCGGATGCGGATAACCATCCTCTGCCAGACGGTTGGCAGGACGCCCCGGGACGAAGCCCGTGCCCGGGCTTCCGCGGTGACGAAAGGGAACAGGGTCGTGGCTGACATGGCATTCCTCCTGTGTGAAGCGATTCAACTGGTATCAAGCGCATAATGAACCGATACAAACTGGCTATTGCCTGAGACGGAGGCTCATGTCAAGCGGAATTTGATTCGATTCAAAAATTCCGCTAGCGTGCCGTTCATGAGGAAGCCGACCCGTTTGGCCGATGTCGCCCGCGCCGCGGGTGTTTCGCAGGGCACCGCCTCGAACGTGTTCAACTACCCCGAGCGCGTCCGCCCCGAGCTGCGCGAGCGCGTCGAGGCCGTCGCCCGCGACCTCGGCTACGCCGGGCCCGATCCCAAGGGGCGGCTGCTGCGCGCCGGTCGCGTCAACGCCATCGGCCTTGTCCTCGCCGGCACCCTGGCTGCCGGCTTTCGCGATCCCTTCGACCAGTTGTTCATGTCCGGCATCGCCGAGGTGTGCGATGCCCGCGGCGCCGGCCTCGCTCTCATTTCCGCCCACGACGCAACCAACGAGGCCGCCGCCTGGAACATCCGTTCGGCGCTCGTCGACGGCTTCATCGTTCACTGCCTGGAAGAAGGCGCCCCGCTGCTCGCCCTCGCGCGGCAGCGGCGCCTGCCGTTCGTTGCCGTCGATATCGACGCCGCGAGGAACGAGATGGCCGTGCGCATCGACGACCAGGCGGCAATGAAGACCGCGACCGAGCACCTTCTGGCGCTGGGGCACCGCCGGATTGGGATTCTCTGCCTCGAGCTGACCGGGGAGGGCCGCTTCGGTTTTGTCGACGCCGCCCGCCGCCGTGCCATGCGTTACGCTGTCACCCGCGATCGCCTCGCCGGCTGCGCCGATGCGCTGGCGGCCGTGGGCATCGACCTCGACGACCTGCCGGTCATGGAACTCGTCCTTTCCCGCGAGAAGGCGGCGGCCGCCACCGGCGCCATTCTCGAGCGCGCCCCCGACACCACCGCGATCCTGGCCATGTCGGACGTGATGGCCTTCGGCGCCCTCGATTTCGCCGCCGCCCGCGGTATCAGGGTGCCGGAAGAACTGTCCGTGATCGGCTTTGACGACGTGCCCGAAGCGGCGCGCGCCGACCCGCCGCTGACGACCGTTGCCCAACCGATGGTGGAGAAGGGCAGGCGCGCCGCCGAACTCGTCTTCCGCGGCGGCCCGCCCGGTGTCGTGCGGCTCCCGGTCGAGTTGATCGTGCGTGCCACCACGGCGCCACCGCGCCAGGGCGCTCGTCCCCTGCCGTTGAGGGGTCCTTAACCCTGCCGACGCCATAGTCGCGCCCATCCGCGAATTCTTCTCGCGTTGGAACCGACGATGCGTGAATGCCGGCCGGCATCAGGGCAGGGCCCGCTGAAGACTGCCCTGTCGCTTTTCTCGGTCGCTGCCTTGCTCGCGACCGTTCTGGTCGGCCCGGCGGTTGGCGCCGGCGCTGCGACGAGTACGGCGAGCGCGACTGGCATCACCACCGGCGAGAGCGGTCTGCCCGTTCCCCGTTTCGTCAGCCTCAAGGCCGGCCGCGTCAACGTGCGCGTCGGCCCCGGTGAGGATTACAAGATCGCCTGGGTGTTCACCCGTGTCGGCCTGCCGATCGAGGTGATCCAGGAGTTCGACACCTGGCGCCGAGTGCGTGACGCCGACGGTTCGGTCGGCTGGATCTTCCACAGCCTCCTCTCCGGCAAGCGCACTGCGGTGGTGTCGCCGTGGGACGATGGCACGCCACGTCCGTTGCGCGCCCGCGCCACCCCCGATTCGGCGATCACCGCCTATCTTGAGCCCGGCGTGCTCGCCTCGATCGAGCGCTGCCGTGACGGTTGGTGCCACCTCACCGGCAGCGGCTTCGATGGCTGGATCGAGGAGCAGCAGCTCTGGGGCGTCTACCCCGACGAGGATGTCGACTAGCAATTCCAGAAAGGTGCAATTCAGGAAAAGTGGAACCCTCTTTTCCGTCCGGAATTATCCAGGACAGTGGCTCGCTTTCCGATCGCAATTTGTGCGAAACGAGATGAAACCGGTCATCGTTACGTAAGCCACCGGTGACCGCCCCGGCGACATCGCCGGATCGTTTCGGTAGGCTCGCGTCCGATGATCTACTGCATCGGCAACCGCTTCCACTATGAGCCGGCCTTCGCCGCCGGCCCCGTCGTCAAGCAGGGTCGCGGCGTCAGCCCCGACGGGCGTCCGTATCCGGGCGGCTGGGTGTGGCAGACCGTCGCTGAGGCGGAGCGGTTCATCGCGGTGAACGGGCTCGACGCCACCCACCGTGTCTACGGTGTCCTTGCCGATTGGGATAGCGACGCGGCGCTGGGGGAGGGCGAGGCCACGCGGCGGCTGATCCGCGACGCCGAAATTGTGCGTCTTACCGGATAGCCACCGCGATCGGCGAAAGGAGAAGTGTGCGCTCTCGGCCGCGCATCTCGGAAAGGTGAGTGCGCAATCCGTTCGTCAATGCCCCAACCCACAGCCAAATACGGCCGCGACAGCGAGCCCGGACATGCCCCGGGGGATCACCGGCTTTTGCGGATGTTTGGCGGGCGACGATCGGAGAAAAAAAGAGGAAATAAGCGCGAGACGAGAGCAGCAAGCACATTACGCCCGCGCCAACGACCAAAGTAGCCGCAGCACGCGACGAAATAAGTAAAGCACAATATGACGCGACAAACGCAACCGAAAAGGACATGCCGGACCCATAAAATGGTCCGCCGCAATCCGAATCGACCCTGATCGGCGGAATTTGTCAATGCCCGTCGCGAAACTTCTGCGGCAGCCGGCATTCCTGCAACACTGCATTTCCGGGTGAGAGCGCCCTCCCTCCCTGCCGAAGTCGGATGTTTCCGACGTCGGGATTTTTCTGCCAAACACGGGCAGGCCCGTGTTTGGTGTGGGGAGGGTGGCTCCTCGCGCAGCGAGGAGACGGGTGGGGCCTCAAGAAGAACATCGCGGCTGTCCTTTCCGTAGGACAGATCGAAAACTTATCCCCGCCTCCGAAACTGCCCCGATAATCGACCGATCCTCGCCCGCGAAGGGGCGCGCTCTGGAGGCGTCTTGTGCGTGGGGCGGGGAGCGGCGCCTGCCGGTCCCGGGTCGCTCCGGGGCCGTCGGGAGGCCACGTACCCGCCGGCCCGGCACTACGACCGGGCTGCCGTATGGCCGCCAACCGGCCTCGGCTACCGGCGGCGGCGGTCAGCCCGGCCGGGCAGAGGGAGAAATCCCTTCACCTGCGGCCGTGGCGGTCAGGGCCGGAGGTCCGCCAAGACTCCGTGACCCGCCGCCGTTTGCCCAGAGCGGGTGCGCAGGGCCCGAAATCGTCGCGGCGGGCGCTGGTGAAGCGCCGCTACTCGGACTACCCGGACTGGCGTTCCATGAGCGCCCGCCACCCCTTCGCTCGGGCGAAGGGACCGAACAGAGGAAGGGACACCAAACCCCGGAGCGGAACCGCTCGCGGGAACGAAGAGGCGCGCCCGATGGAACTCAATCCGCTCATCCCCGACCGCGTGCGGCGCAGCCGCATCGCGAGATCGGGGACCCAGGGTTTGCACGACTGGACTCGCGCGAGAGTTACCCGCGACCGCGCGCGTGTGCGGGGGGCGCTAGCTGCGGATGCGGCGCAGCCGCACCACCACGTCCACCCGGCTGATCTCGTATCCGGGGGGCGGCTTCGGCAGCCGGTCGACGCCCATCTGCTCGTCGGGTATGTCGATCACCGCGTTGTCGTCCTCGACGAAGAAGTGATGGTGATCGGTGGTGTTGGTGTCGAAATAGGTCTTCGACCCGTCGACAGCGACCTCGCGCAAGAGGCCGGCGCCGGTGAACTGATGCAGCGTGTTGTAGATCGTCGCCAGCGACACCGGCACCCGCCGCATCAGCGCCTCCTCGTGCAGCCCCTCGGCGGAGATGTGCCGGTTGCCGCGGGCGAACAGGATTTCGGCGAGCGCCATCCGCTGGCGGGTGGGCCGCAGGCCCGACCGTCTCAGCATCGCCCGCACCTCCGGCCGGCTCATTTCATTGCGCTGTTGTGCCTGTGCGTCCGTCACGACCGTAGCCCGAATTTTCCGGCGGGGATTGCCATTCTCATCGTGAATATAGAGGGGGGTATGCGCTTGCGCAACGAAACCCGGCCATTGCCGCTGGCTTTGGCCGCCCCGGCGGCTCCCTCTGGAACAGGGCCGGGCGCGCCACCAAGTGAGGGATGAGGCCGTTCCGCACGGGGACTTTTCCGCTTTCCGGGGTCTGTGGCGATGGGGTGGATGCTATGTTAAGAGGGTTTCCGGATGACAGGCGGCGCGGAGGCCCGGAGACGGGCCCCGTTGAACACAAACGGATGCGGACGACATGACGATTGCCATGCCAGAAACGAGGGACGACCGCGCGTCGAGTTTCGACTATGAGGCCTTGATCGCCTGCGGGCGCGGCGAGCTGTTTGGCAGCGGCAACGCCCAGTTGCCCTTGCCGCCCATGCTCATGTTCGACCGCATCACCTCGATTGGCGACGAGGGCGGCGAGCACGGTCGCGGTCATGTTCGCGCCGAGCTAGACGTGAAGCCCGACCTCTGGTTCTTCTCGTGTCACTTCAAGGGCGATCCGGTCATGCCCGGTTGCCTCGGCCTCGATGCGCTGTGGCAGATGCTCGGCTTCTTCCTCGGCTGGCTCGGGGCGCCGGGTCGCGGGCGGGCGCTGTCGATCGGCGAATTGAAGTTCTCCGGCATGGTGCTGCCCACCGTGCGGCTGGTCGAGTATGGCATCGACCTCAAGCGCGTGCTGCGCTCGAAGCTTGTTCTCGGCATCGCCGACGGCTGGCTGAAGGCCGACGGAACCACCATCTATCGTGCCAAGGACCTGAAGGTCGGGTTGTTCCAGGGAGAGGCTCAGCCGGCGATCGGCTGAAGACCCGAGCGGCGGAACGCCGGAGGCGCAAGCCACACCTGCGCGATTTCCCCCGGGCGGACGCGGAACAACGACAAAGCGAGGAAAGCCGACATGAGGCGCGTGGTCGTAACCGGTATGGGCATCGTTTCCTCGATCGGCAACTCGACCCAGGAGGTCGTTGCCAGCTTGCGCGAGGCGAAGTCCGGCATTTCGGTCAGCGACGACTACGCCCGCCTCGGCTTCCGCTGCCGCGTCCACGGCGCCCCGCAACTTGACCCCTCCACCATGATCGATCGCCGCGCCATGCGCTTTCACGGCGGCGGTACCGCCTGGAACCATGTCGCCATGGACCAGGCGATCCAGGATGCGGGTCTCGCGGCCGACGAGATCTCCAACCTGCGCACCGGGTTGATCATGGGCTCGGGCGGTCCCTCCACCCGCACCATCGTCGAGGCGGCCGACGCCACCCGCAGCAAGGGACCCAAGCGCGTCGGCCCGTTCGCGGTCCCCAAGGCCATGTCGTCGACGGCGTCGGCGACACTCTCCACCTGGTTCAAGATCAAGGGAATCAGTTACTCGATCTCGTCGGCGTGCTCGACCTCGAGCCACTGTATCGGCAACGCCGCCGAGCTCATCCAGTTCGGCAAGCAGGACCTGATGTTCGCCGGCGGCTGCGAGGAACTCGATTGGACCCTGTCCGTCCTCTTCGACGCCATGGGCGCCATGTCGAGCCACTTCAACGACACGCCGGAGGTGGCCTCCCGCGCCTACGACAAGGACCGCGACGGCTTCGTCATCGCCGGCGGTGCCGGCGTCGTGGTGCTGGAGGAGTTGTCGCACGCCAAGGCGCGCGGCGCCCGCATCTACGGCGAGGTGGTCGGCTACGGCGCCACCTCCGACGGCTTCGACATGGTGCAGCCGTCCGGCGAGGGCGCCGAGCGCTGCATCCGCATCGCCCTTCAGAACGTCCACGACAAGGTCGACTACATCAACCCCCACGCCACCTCGACGCCTGCCGGCGACGGCCCGGAGATCACCGCGATCCGCAACGTGTTCGGCGGCGCCGACAAATCGCCTCCGATTTCGGCGACCAAGTCGTTGACCGGCCATTCGCTGGGTGCGGCCGGCGTGCAGGAATTCATCTATTCGCTGCTGATGATGAACAACGGTTTCATTTGCGAGTCGGCCAACATCAAGGAACTCGATCCGGAATTCGCCGACATGCCGATCGTGCGCAAGCGCATGGACGGCGTTGAGGTCAACACGGTGCTGTCCAATTCGTTTGGCTTCGGCGGCGCCAACGCATCGCTGGTTTTGCAGAGGTACGACGGCTGAGGCCGGCGACGGGCGGGGACAACCTTGATGGCGACCGGGGTAATGAGTGGCAAGCGGGGCCTTGTGATGGGCGTCGCCAACGATCATTCGATCGCTTGGGGCATCGCCCGCCGCCTCGCCGAAAACGGCGCCGAGCTTGCCTTTACCTACCAGACCGAGGCGCTCGGCAAGCGGGTGGTGCCGCTGGCAAAGTCGGTCGGATCCGACTTCGTGCTCGCCTGCGATGTCGGGCTGTCTCCCGCCGCGGATGATCCGACCGCCCTCGACGCCACCTTCGCCGCGCTTTCCCGCCGCTGGCCGACCATCGATTTCGTCGTCCACGCCATCGCCTTCTCCGACCGCAGCGAGTTGAAGGGCCGCTACGCCGACACCACTCGCGACAATTTCCTGCGCACGCTCCTCATCTCGTGCTTCTCCTTCACCGAGGTCGCCCAGCGCGCCGCCCGCCTGATGCCGAACGGCGGCGCCATGGTGACGCTCACTTACGGCGGCTCCAACCGGGTCATGCCCAACTACAACGTCATGGGCGTTGCCAAGGCGGCGCTCGAGGCCTCGGTGCGCTACCTCGCCGTCGACTTCGGCGGCGCCAATATTCGCGTCAACGCCATCTCCGCCGGCCCGGTGCGCACCCTCGCCGGCTCCGGCGTCTCCGACGCGCGCCTGATGTTCGGCTACCAGAAGCGCAACGCGCCGCTCCGGCGGCCGGTCGCCATCGAGGAGATCGGCAACACCGCGGTCTACCTGCTTTCCGACCTCGCCTCCGCCGTCACCGGCGAGATTCACTATGTCGACGCCGGCTACAACATTCTCGCCATGCCGCGCCTCGATGAACTCAAGGTCATCGACGCGGGCGAGGAGTCGAACTCGCAGGCTGCCGAATAGCCGCACCTCCCGCTTTCACAACGCCGCGACCGCCGTTCGGCGGCGCCGGCGGGGAACGCGGGGATGGCCTTGCGTTTCCTCGCCTTCCCGCCTTCCCACCGGTCTGCTAAGAGCACCGCGCCATGACGACCGGCCCCCAGAGCCATATCCGCAACTTCGCCATCATCGCCCACATCGACCACGGCAAGTCGACGTTGGCCGACCGGCTTATCCAGATGACCGGCGGGCTCACCGAGCGCGAGATGCGGGCGCAGGTGCTCAATTCCATGGAGATCGAGCGCGAGCGCGGCATCACCATCAAGGCGCAGACGGTGCGGCTGAACTACCGTGCCGCCGACGGCAAGGACTACGTCCTCAACCTCATCGACACGCCCGGTCACGTCGACTTTGCCTACGAGGTCAACCGTTCGCTCGCCGCCTGCGAGGGCTCGCTCCTTGTTGTCGACGCCTCGCAGGGCGTCGAGGCCCAGACGCTCGCCAACGTCTATCAGGCGATCGACAACAACCATGAGATCGTCCCCGTCCTCAACAAGATCGACCTGCCGGCCGCCGAGCCGGAGCGGGTCAGGCAGCAGATCGAGGACGTGATCGGCATCGATGCGGAGAACGCCATCCCGATCTCGGCCAAGACCGGCAAGGGTGTCGACGAGGTTCTGGAGGCGATCGTCAATCGCCTGCCGGCGCCGAGCGGCGACCGCGCCGCGCCATTGAAGGCGCTGCTGGTCGATTCCTGGTACGACGCGTACCTCGGCGTCATCGTTCTGGTCCGGATCGTCGATGGCGTCCTCAAGAAGGGCATGCGCATCCGCATGATGGGGACGGGTGCGACCCACGATGTCGACAAGGTCGGCATTTTTACGCCCAAGCTGGTGGACTGGGGCGAACTCGGTCCCGGCGAACTGGGGTTTCTCACCGGCTCCATCAAGGAGGTCGCCGATACCCGCGTCGGCGACACCATCACCGACGACCGCAAGCCCGCTGCCCAGGCCTTGCCCGGTTTTCGCCCCACCCAGCCGGTGGTCTTCTGCGGCATCTTCCCGGTCGATGCCGCCGACTTTGAGGACCTGCGCGCCGCCATCGGCAAGCTCCGCCTCAACGACGCCGCCTTCACCTACGAGCCGGAGACGTCTGCAGCCCTCGGCTTCGGCTTCCGCTGCGGTTTCCTCGGCCTCCTACACCTCGAGATCGTGCAGGAGCGACTGACCCGCGAGTTCGACCTTGACCTGATCGCGACAGCGCCTTCGGTCGTCTACCGGATCAAGCTGACCGACGGCAGCGAGATCGAGCTGCACAATCCGGCCGACATGCCCGACCCGGTCCGCATTGCCGAGATCGCCGAGCCGTGGCTGCGCGCCACGATCCTCACCCCCGACGACTACCTCGGTCCGATCCTCAAGCTTTGCCAGGAGCGCCGCGGCGTCCAGGTCGACCTTTCCTATGTCGGCAACCGCGCCATGGTTCAGTACGATCTGCCGCTGAACGAGGTCGTGTTCGACTTCTACGACCGGCTGAAGTCGCTGTCGAAGGGCTACGCCTCGTTCGACTATCACTTGACCGACTATCGGCCCGGCGACCTCGTCAAGATGACGATCCTGGTGAACGCGGAGCCGGTCGACGCCCTGTCCGTCCTCGTCCACCGCGCCGCCGCCGACCGGCGCGGCCGCGCCATGTGCGAGAAGCTGAAGGAGCTGATCCCGCCGCACATGTTCCAGATTCCGATCCAGGCGGCGATCGGTGGCCGCATCATCGCCCGCGAGACCGTGCGCGCGCTGAGGAAGGACGTGCTCGCCAAGTGCTACGGCGGCGACGTGACGCGCAAGCGCAAGCTGCTGGAGAAGCAGAAGGCCGGCAAGAAGCGCATGCGCCAGTTCGGCAAGGTCGATATCCCCCAGGAAGCCTTCATCGCCGCCCTGAAAATGGAGGATTAGAACGCCCCGCCCCGGTGGTGCGCGCCCTCGGAACTGTCCACCGGCGACGGCGCTCAGGGGTTGAATGCTGCAGTGCAAACACCTAACTATGGTTTACGCAGAAAATCCATATTTCGGTGGTAACTAACCAAGCTCGCGCCGATGAGTTGACTGGGTTGGGAGGGTTGCCGACAAGTTGATGGCGACGCCGGCCGGCGAGCAAGAAAGAGGGGGCGGGGAGGATTTGTGAGTCGACTTGTCGTTGTTTCCAACCGCGTGCCGCCTCCAGCCGACAAGGGCGCGCAGGCAGGCGGTTTGGCGGTCGCGCTGAGCGCAGCGCTTGAGGAGCGCGGCGGCTTGTGGTTTGGCTGGTCGGGCCAGACCTCGGAAGGCGAGTCCGAAGCCGCCCGGTCGAGGCGCGAGGGCAACGTCCAGTTTTCACTGGTCGATCTCACCGAACGCGACGTCGATGAGTACTACAACGGCTTCGCCAACCGGGCCCTGTGGCCGCTCCTGCACTATCGTCTCGACCTCGCCGATTTCGAACGACAGGACGTGTCGGGCTATTTCCGCGTCAACGCCTTCTTCGCTCGCGTGCTTGCGCCCCAGCTCAAGCCCGATGACGTCATCTGGGTCCAGGACTACCACCTTATTCCGCTTGCCGCCGAGCTGCGTGCGCGCGGCATAACCAACCGCATCGGCTTTTTCCTCCACATCCCGTGGCCGCCGCCCGACATCTGGTTTGCCATGCCGGTCCACCGGCGATTGTTCGAGGCGTTCACCGCCTACGACCTGATCGGCTTCCAGACCGATTATGACGCCGAGAATTTCGCCAATGGGCTGCGCCGCGAGGATATCGGCGTGGAGGTTCGTCCCGGCGTGTTCCGCGCCGGTAACCGCGAGTTCCAGATCGGTCCCTTCCCGATCGGCATCGAGACCGCGAAGTTCGCCACGCTGGCCACAGAAGCGGCGAACAATCCGCTCGTCCGTCGCATGAAGACGAGCATGACCGACCTCAGTCTCATTATCGGCGTCGATCGGCTGGACTACTCGAAGGGCATCGACCAGCGGATGGTCTCCTACGAGCGTTTTCTGCGGAACAATCCATCCTTTCATGGCAAGGTCGTCTACCTGCAGGTGACGCCCAAGTCGCGCTCGGACGTGCCCGAGTACGCCGAAATGCAACGCCAGGTCGCCGAGACCGCCGGTCGTATCAACGGCGCCTACGGCCATCTCGACTGGACGCCAATCCGCTACATCAACCAGACGATCAAGCGCGCGACCCTTGCCGGCCTGTTCCGCATCGGCAACGTCGGTCTGGTGACGCCGCTCCGTGACGGCATGAACCTGGTCGCCAAGGAGTTCGTCGCCGCCCAGGACGGCGACGACCCCGGCGTCCTCGTCCTGTCACGCTTCGCCGGCGCCGCGCGCGAGCTGCGCGGTGCGCTGCTGGTCAACCCCTACGACATGGAGAACACCGCCAACGCGATCGCCATGGCGCTCTCCATGCGTCGCACCGACCGCGTCGCCCGTTGGCGCGAGATGTTCGATCAGCTGAGCAAGAACGACGTCAATCACTGGTGCTCAAGTTTCCTCGATCTGCTCGAGGAGCCGTCCACCCTCAAGGCAGCGAGCTGACGGTGCCGGCGGCTACTCCGCCAGCCACGCCTTGGCGGCGTTGACTTCGCTCGCACCGAAAACGCGCAGCGTCGCCGGCATCAGTCCTTCCATCGCCAGCACCGCGCGGTTGAACGGGCCATCGTCGGCGACGAATGCGATCTTGTCGAAGGCGGTGAAGTGGCGTGTACCAAACACCGCGTCGTCGTAGAGCCCGGCGGGCTCGTAGCCGGCGAAATCGGATCCGGTGACGTAAAGCAGCTTGACCCGTCCGCCGACCTCGAGCGCCCAATCGATCGTCGGTTCCAGCACCGCCGCGCGATCGTCCTCGGTGATGTGGCCGTTGGCGACAAACCCGATTGCGCCCGCCGGCAGGTTTTCGATTGGCGTGAACATGACGACCTCCTCTGTATGCCGCAGGAGGCACGTCTAATGTCCGCTTGCGATACTTTGTTGACCGCTTTGTGTACTTTCGGCAGCGCAATTCCGACCGTTCAGTGGCAACGCTCTATTCGGCCAGCCACTCCTTGGCCTTGTCGAGGTCGCTGACCGGGAAGCTGCGCACGGCCGCCGGCATCATCACCCCAAATCCCTGGACGAGGGAACGAAACGTCGGGTTGTCGGAAACGAACGCGATCCTTTCGAAGTCGAAGAAGTGGCGCACGCCGAACATGGTGTCGTCCATGGCGGCGCCGATTTCCCAGCCCTCGAATTCCGGACCGGCGAGGAACAGGAAGCGCAGCTTGCCGCCTTCGGCGATCTTGGCTTCCATCTCCGGGATCAGCACCTTGTTGTAGTCGTCGCCGCTGAGCTTGCCGACGGCCGAGAAGCCGATGACGCCCTTGGGAAGGTCGAAGATGGGTCTGAACATGGGGCTCTCCGGATAGTTTGGCATGGCGGGTCGATCCTACCCCGGACGCGTCCCCGGCACGAGCACCGCGGCGCCTGTCAGCCGCCCGTGCCTGAGGTCGGCCAACGCCTCGTTGGCCTCTTCCAGCGCGAAGCGGGTGATCCTGGTGACGATCTCCGTCTCGTCCGCGATCCGCATGAATTCGTCCCCGTCGGCGCGCGTCAGGTTGGCGACCGAGCGGACCACGCGTTCGCCCCACAGGATTTCGTACGGGAAAGTCGGAATGTCGCTCATGTGGATGCCGGCCGCGACCACCACCCCGCCTTTCCGCACCGCCCTGAGCGCCGCCGGAACGAGAGGCCCCGCCGGCGCGAATATCACCGCCGCGTCGAGTTCCGCCGGCGGCTGCTCGTCCGAGCCGCCGACCCATTCGGCGCCGAGCTCGGCGGCGAAATCCTGGGCGGCGCGATCGCCCGGCCGGGTGAAGGCATGGAGGTGCTGGCCCTCGTGGCGCGCGACCTGCGCCATGATGTGCGCGGCGGCTCCGAAGCCGTAGATGCCGAGCTGCTCGGCCTCGCCGGCCATGCGGTGCGCGCGGTGGCCGATGAGGCCGGCGCAGAGCAGTGGCGCCGCCTCCGCGTCGCCATACCGTGCTGGCAGCCGGAAGCAGAAGCGCGCATCGGCAACCACCTGCTCCTGATAGCCGCCGTCGATGTCGCAGCCGGTGAAACGGGCGTTGTCGCAAAGGTTTTCCTGGCCGCTCAGGCAATAGCGGCAGCGGCCGCAGGTCCAGCCGAGCCAGGGAACCCCCACCCGCTCGCCGGGGGTGAAGCCGCTCACGCCCGGTCCGACGCGAATCACCTCGCCGACGATCTCGTGACCCGGAACGATGGGGTAGCGCGCCTGCGGCAATTCGCCGTCGACCACGTGGAGGTCGGTGCGGCAGACCCCGCACGCGACGACCCGGATCAGGACCTGACCGTCGCCAGGAACCGGTTCCGGCCGCTCTTCGAGCCGTAGCGCCTGTCCGGGAGCGTGGAGCACCATCGCGCGCATGCGACGGATTCGGGCACGATAACCCGTTCAAGATCAAGTCGTCCGACGGGCTTGTTCGGCCGCCGCACCGCGGCAATAATTGGCGAGTCGCCGGGCGGTGGGGGCAGGACAACCCGACGGGTTGCCGAACGGAGGCTCAATATCGATGTCGGCAAGGGTGCTTTTTGCGGCCCTGGCGCTGTCGGCGCTGGCGACGGCGACCCAGGCCGGGTCGGACGACTGGCCTGCCAGGAAGCTCTTCAGCGAAGTGACAGTGCCCTCGACCGGGGAACCGCACGCGATCGGCTCGTACGCAAAGGGCTGCCTCGCCGGAGCGTCGTCGCTGCCGATCGACGGCCCGCACTGGCAGGTCATGCGGTTGTCGCGCAATCGTAACTGGGGCACGCCCGAGTTGGTCTCGTACATAGAGGACTTTTCCGAGGCCGCCGCCAAGGTCGGCTGGCCAGGCCTGCTCATCGGTGACATGGCCCAGCCGCGCGGCGGCCCGATGATCACCGGTCACGCCAGTCACCAGATCGGTCTGGACGTCGACATCTGGTTCACCCCCATGCCCGATCACACGATGACGCGCGACGAACGCGAGACCAAGGCGGCCGCGTCGCTGCTGATTCCAGGCAAGCTCGCCATCGACCCTGCGAAATGGTCAGATGCCGACGCGCGCCTGCTCAAACAGGCGACGGCCGATCCGCGGGTTGAACGCATCTTCGTCAGCCCGGCGATCAAGAGGCAGGCTTGTGAAACAGCGGGTTCGGACCGGGCATGGCTGCGCAAGTTGCGGCCGTGGACCGGTCACGACGACCATTTCCACGTTCGACTCGTCTGCCCTTCCGGCATGGCCGGTTGCACCAACCAGGCTCCACCGCCGCCCGGCGACGGCTGCGGCGCCGAGCTCGCCTCGTGGTTCAAGCCGCCGCCTCCGCCGTCGCCCCACAAGGGTCCCTATCGGGAGCCGGCAGAGACTACGCTGGCCGATCTGCCGAAGGCTTGCGCCGCCGTGCTGACCTCGGGCCCGAACGGCCTCGCCACGGCCGACCTCAAGGTGCCCACGCCGCTGCCGCACCTCAGCCCGGCCACCAACTGATTGCCGCGCACCACCTCAAACGAGGTGGACACGCCGGGCAAATGATCTGGGCCCACGTCTGTAAATACTGGCGCCGAGCTTGAACGCTTCCGCTTCCAGTGCGCGGCGTCGTTCCGCAATGACCGAGAGCTGGCGCAGCAGAGCCGGATCGCCGGTCGGCGACAGGGCCAGTTTCTCCGCCAGCATCGCGTGGTCGTGGTCGAGCCCCAGCAGCTCGCCCAGCCGGTCGAGGCGATTGGCGAGGCGGCGGCCCTCGCCCGGAAGCTGCCGGCGTGCCAGTCGGACCAGATGCCACAGACGCTTGACCGCCGTGCGCCAACGATGGAGGTCGGGAGTTGCCAGACTGGTTTCGGCCTGCTGCATCGCACGTTGCCCGCGTCGATACGTCTGCTTCAGCGCCGCGTCGAACAACTGCTCACCATCGAAATCCGCGCCGAACTCGGCAACCGTCGCGGTGATCGCCGCCAAGCGTCGTTTCAGTTCGACGAACGGCGTGTTCTTGCGATGAGCGAGCGCCGCTTCGTGGTCCAGAACCTTGACCACGCGATCGAAGCCGAGGTCGTCGTCCATGGCGGCGGTTGCCTCCGCCATGGCCCGCGCACTGGCCGCCGCAACGTCCGCGTCGCGGGCGGTTGCGAGCAGTCGCGCCACCGCCGCCACGCCACGGCGCGCATCCACCGCCCGGTCGCCGAATTCGGGTTCAAGCACCCGCAGAAACGTGCGTATCCGCTTGAGGCGCTGGCGCAGCCGATGGATGCGGTCCTCCCGCCGCCCGGCCGCGCCAAGTTCCGCCAGACGCTGCGGCGAGATCTTCACGCAGCAGCCGCAACAAAGCCGCCGCGACGTCTTCCTTCTTGCCTACGCGGTGAGCCAACCGACCTCCAGACCGGGGCCATTATGCATGCGGGCGCCTGCGCGTCGACCGTTCGCGGCCGACGCCGCCCTCAGCCCGCCGTCGCGCCTACACCGACCGGGCACGAGACGCCGGTGCCGCCGAGACCACAGTAGCCGTTCGGATTCTTGGCGAGGTATTGCTGATGATAGTCTTCGGCGAAGTAGAAAGGCGGCCGTTCGACGATCTCGGTCGTGATCGGCCCAAAGCCGCGCTCCCTGAGTTCGCCCTCGTAGCTGTCCTTGACCACGTGCGCGGTGGCCCGTTGTGCCGTGTCCGCAACGTAGATGCCGGACCGATACTGGGTCCCGACATCGTTGCCCTGGCGCATGCCCTGGGTCGGGTCGTGGGCCTCAAAGAAGGCCTTGACCAGCATCTCGTAGCTCACCGCCTTCGGGTCGAACACGACGAGGACGACCTCGTTGTGCCCGGTTCTGCCGGTGCACACTTCCTGGTAGGTCGGATTCGGCGTGTAGCCACCCGCATAGCCGACGGCCGTCACGTAGACGCCGGGGATCTTCCAGAACACTCGCTCGGCTCCCCAGAAGCAGCCAAGGCCGAACACGGCCGTCTCCAGTCCCGCCGGGTAGGGGCCCTTGAGCGGCCGGTGGTTGACGAAATGGGTCTCGGCGGTCGCGATCGGCTCGGCCCGGCCGGCCAGCGCCGTTTCACTTGGTGGGCATCGCGGTCTTGCGGGCAACCAGATCGAATATGTTCATTGTCGTTCTCCGGTTTGTCTTTCGTCCGTCAGGTCAGGCATAGACCCGTCGGCGTCGGCGGCCGCGCCCGAGGTAGGTGAGCAGGAACCCGAGCGCCACGAACACCAGCCACGTCGGCAGCATCAGGACCCACACGATCACGGGATCCCAAAGCCACCCGCCGACATAGGCCTCGACCTGCGCGTTCGATGAATCGCTGGGCCGACAAGAGCGTTGACGGGCTGAGGTCGTACCAGGTCTTGCCCAACTGGGTAACGGTCAGCGCCGATGCCGCAATTGTCCGTGTGGCGTCGATAACCAGGGCCACCAGCCCGCCGGCGATCAGCCACAGCCCCGTGAAACGCGCGAAGAGCCCGATCATGACGGTTGCCGTGACCCTGAGGCGGGCCTTCCTGACGTCGGCGAGGAAATGGGCATGGGGGCTCTCTTTCGCAATCGGGGTTGCCTTCAAGTGTTGGCGATCGCCGCGTGAAGCTTGTCTGGCGAATAACCCCGACTATAGTGCCCGCGCTGGCTCAAGGCACCTTTGGAGGGGTGGCCGAGTGGTTGAAGGCGCACGCTTGGAAAGCGTGTATGCGGGCAACCGTATCGGGGGTTCGAATCCCCCTCCCTCCGCCACGTATTAAGACATTGATATTACTTTCATATTGGACTTAGCCGGCGTCATAATTCCATCGACATTTCGGGGGCTTGCGGCGGCATCCGAATCGTGGCGGACCAGTAGAGAGGTTTCATTGCGGATTCGTGCGCGATCAGCGCTCGACGATCGGTCCCCGCATGGGGGAGCTTGGCGCTAACAATGTTGGCGTAGCTGCGCATATCAAGGCGGCGTTTCTTGGCTTTGCGCGATGGGATGCGAACCAGACCAACCTGCTGCTGAATGACGGCACGCTGTCGCCGGGCGGAGCCGGCCTGGTGATGACGACGGACGTCCTCGGCAACTGGACGCAGTCGGCGACCGGCACTTACGCGGTCGATCTCGACCTGTTCCAGACGGACGCCGGCGGCAACGAGATCGTGGGCAGCACGGTCGACCGCGCCAACGTCACGGGCAGCGGTTCGGACGGGGGCACTGCCGATCTCGCCGGCCAGACAGGCGTCAGCATCCTCAATGCGGGAAGCGCGCAACCCGGCAGCCACACCGCGACCATCGTCCACGCCGACACCGGTGTCACTGCCAACACGCAGACCGATCTGGGACTGGTCACCCCACCGTCGGCGGTCGCGAACTACCAGCTCGACTATCCGGACGCCAACACCATCGATCTCGCCTTCCAGGTCGACTTTGCCCCGGGCGGCCTCAACCCGAACGAAGCCGCTTTCGGCGAGCAGATCAACGACATCCAGCTCAACACGCCGCGCCCGCCCGACCCCGACGCGACGGCCGATACCCAGCTTGCACCGCTGGTCGCTGCTCTGTTCAACCTGCCTGATCTCGCCAGCCTGAAGGACGCCTACGACCAGATCCTGCCGACGGCGTACGTCAACAATCAGATCAGCGCCGTCTTCGCCAATCTCAACTTTGACGACGCGCTGCAGAGTTGCCGGGTCCACGATGGCGACTACAAGTTCATCCGCGAAGGCGAGTGCTACTGGTTCGCGCTCGATTACGACAAGATCGATCGGGAGGTGACCGCCAACGACACCGGGTTCGGCGTTCAAACAGCGGCCATGGCCACCGGCGCGCAATGGTCGATCAACAACAACTGGAGCTTTGGTGCCGCCGCCGGTTTCGACGCACCCTTCCTGACGACCGATACCAACGCCAAGAGCAACGGCCAGGTGATTCAGGCCGGTGCCGTGCTCAAGGGGCGCTGGGGAGGCACGACCCTCTCGACCACGCTCACCGGAGGCTACGGCCGGTACGACACCACCCGGCTGGTCTCGTTCCCGGGCCTGACGGCAGAGGCGACCGGGACCGAGAACGTTGGCTTCGTCGCCGCGCACGCACGCCTCGCCCATTCCTTCGGCAGCGAAAACGCCTACATCCGCCCGTCGGTCGACGCCGGTGTGACCGACTACATGGTTGGCGCCTTCAACGAGAGCGGGTCGCCGACGATCACCATGTCGCTCGACAGCAGCCAGCAAACGCTGTTCACCGTCGAGCCGTCCGTCGAGGTCGGCGGTGAGTTCGTGGGGCCGGACGGGACCGCGTATCGGCCCTACGCGCAGGTCGGGGTCACGCAATTCCTCGGCGACGCCTCGCCGCAGATTTCGGCGACCTTGCAGGGTGCACCAACGGGCGTGGCGCCGTTTGTGACCACAGACGACTTCGCCAGGACGTTCCTGGACGTTTCCGGTGGCCTTGTCGCGGTCTCACCGGGCGGCATCGCGGTCAAGGCCAACGGTTTCTGGAAGAAGTCGAAGGATCTCCAGAACTACGGCGGCAGTATCAAGATTTCGTTCCCGCTGAATTGACGTGATCGCGCGCGCCGTTGATCGCCGCCCTTCCAGACCCTGTCGATAGGCCACCGATCTAGCGCTGGCTGCGTGTCGAAGAGGCACCCGGCTCGGCAATTCATCCTACCGGGCCTGTCGCCGGTTGGCCGTTCGGTGTCGGGGAGGTGATTGCCGGCGCCGGTGGCGTGCTGGTCGTTCCGGCGACGGGATTGGTCGCCACCGGACTGATGCCGTATCCTCACCAGTCACCGCTCCATCCCCAGCCGGCGAAGGCCGAGCCGGCTAAACGCAACCTGCTTAGCGCGCAGGCGCGCTTCGTACTGCCGCCGCGGTGCTCATCGCGCTGATCGGCGTCGGGCTGTACGCCACTTTCTACGTCATCGTCCTGGAGCGAACGCAGAGCCCGTCCAAATCCCGGCGGAGACGCGCAAAAAAATAGTGTCGACCGACCGGAACGCCCACGCAGGTCGGTGAGGGAAAATCGTACGTGTAGACGTGTGATTTCGAGCGCCGATGCTGCAAAGGCGAAGGGCGGGCCGCTTGTCGCCGGCACAATCCCACTGATCTCCTCGCTGACATCGAACGTGGTTCCGCTGAGAGGCCGCGACCGGTTTCGTCTGCGCATCGAAGAACACGTTGGTGGACCATCCGACGGCCGCGACGCCCATCAGGCCAAGCAGCCAATTGGCTTCGAGCATCCACGCGGCGAATCCGGTGCCGAGAATGTCCAATCCGGCCAAAATGACGTAGGTAATCGCCAGCCCGCCACGAAGCACGCGAGTCGCCAGCATCAGGGCGGCCGCGTGCAGGAGCGCGGAGGATAGGATCACCAATAGGACACCTGCGGTGTGGGCGATGTCGCTGCGCCAGAAATAGTCGCCATTGCGGCATTCTCCGCACCATCATCCTTTGCCAGCAGTCAGACAATGACTCACGGATCGACGCCTCCGACGCAAGCAGATCATCGTTCGGGTGATCTCCTGATGCTCGCCTTTCTGGCCGTCGCAGGGGGCGCGGCGACGGGCCTGATCGTCGCGATGTTCAGGCTGACACTGGAGGGCGCGAATTGGGCGCGCGCCAAGCTGTTCGTCGACGCTCACAGCATCCCGATTGGAGGTCCGCTGCTGGTGGTAGTCGGATGCGCGACCGTGGTGATGAGCGCCGCCTGGCTGGTACGGCGGTTTTCGACCTACGCATCGGGAAGTGGTGTTCCTGAAGTCGCGGCGGCGCTGAGTGGCGTCCTCCCGCCAGCTCCTCTGCGACGAATATTGCTGATCAAATTCGTCGGGGGAATATTGTCACTCGGTGCTGGAATGGCGTTGGGGCCGGAAGGACCTGGCGTGCAAATGGGCGCCGTAGGCGCTCGCTTGCTGGGAACCATGTTTCGTCGCTCGTGGCCGGACATCCAGGCTCTTGTGGCAGCAGGCGCCGGCGCCGGCATCGCCGTGGCCTTCAACGCCCCGATTGCCGGGGCGATCTTCGTCCTCGAAGTGTTGATAAGAAGGTTTGATGGACGCTTTGCAATAGCGGGCCTCGGCGCCTCATCCACGGCGATTCTGGTTTCGAGGCTGTTGCTGGGGGATGCGCCCGACCTTCACGTCGTTGTTTCAGGACAGGTAGCTGCGGCCACCGGGCCGCTGCCCTACGCGGTCGCGGCGACCTGGCCCCTCTACCTGGCGCTCGGCGCATTGGCGGGCGCTGCGGCAGTCCTCTACAACAGGCTGATACTTCGCGCCCTAACGGTGTCCGATCGTCTTGCCAGATGGCCGGTCGAAGCGAAAGCGGCAGTGATCGGCGCGCTCGTCGGCGCGATCGGCTGGTTCGCGCCGAGCCTGATAGGACCCGGCGATGACATTTCGCAGCGCGTCCTGGTGGGCGCGGTCGCTGCAAGTGAGATCCCGGTCATTTTGCTGCTGCGGTTTCTTTTGGGCCCGACCTCCTACGCTGCGCGCACGCCAGGCGGATTGTTTGCGCCTCTCCTCGTCCTCGGCGCCTTGATCGGTTTTCTCGTCGGCAGTTTATGTCAGGGCGCGTTTCCGACTCTCGCGATAGAGCCACAGGCGTTTGCCGTAGTGGCCATGGCCGCGTTCTTCACCGGCGTCGTTCGCGCGCCGGTGACAGGGATCGTGCTTGTGATCGAAATGACCGCCGCTTTCACGACCTTGTTGCCGATGCTCGTCGCATGTTTCGCGGCCATGTTGATCGCGAATCTGATGAGCAGTCCTCCGATCTATGCTTCGCTGCACGAGCAACTCGCCGACGAGCTCCAATCGAAGGTGAAAGGGAGTCGTTAGTACGATCCCAGGAACGCTGGTGGCGTCTGGATTTGGCGGAAACGGGGAAACCTCGCGCAATTCATGAAAGAGACGTCGGCGGGAGAGGCATAGACCTCACATCGACTTCCGGCCTGCGGCGCCGGGTGCCGGCGCCGGGAGGGGCCTGAAGACGGAAAAGAGAGGTGCACTATGCAGAAGTGTCCGTCGTCAGAATGAATGGGACGAATGAGGTTTCCTGGGATTGGAGGATTGGGCTCATCGGGGGTTGAAGTTAGGCCGCCTGGCTTTGGTGGCGCAACCGGCGGTTCCGTATGGTCATTTCCTTGATGCGCTTTCTCCTTTCGATGATGGCCTGGCCGCGGCCGCAGTAGCGTCGGCCGGGGTCAGGTTGCCGAGGCTCTCGTGGTAGCGGTGGTTGTTGTAGTGTCTGCCGGAGGCGGTCAAACACTGGTCGCTGACCAGCCTGAGGGAGAGGCTCGTCAAGATCGGCGCCAGGATCGTTACGCACGGCCGGTACGTCACACGGCATGCGGCGCAAGTTGTCCGAAGAGGAGCGCAACCGTGTCGCCGACGCCATCGTCGACCAGGTGCTGCGGTCCAACTGCAAGATCGAGGTAGGCAAACCGGCAGAAGGCCACGGTCCTAACCTGACGCCACCGCAGCCACGTGCTTGATGACAGCCGCCGCCGCGCGGCCCCCCGGATGTCAGCGTTCGGCCCGAAACAGGACTCCAATCTCAGCCGCCTCGACTGGTATTGTTGACCCACAACGGACCTAGGGGGTGAAGCCTCGTGTCGGTTCGAGTGCGACTGTCGCACTGGTCGTTAGACTCTTTCGTACATCAGGGAGAGGTCGCCCTCCCAGCCGCCGCCATTCCGGGACATCTCGCCCTCACTGACCAGCCCTTTACCGCCCGGTTCGACCGTAATGGTCAATCTCTGCGACAGTTCAAGGTCGTCCCGACGCCAAGTCATCTTGTTGTCGCCAAGAATTACGTCGTACTTTCGAGACGCGCCGCGTTCATCGAAATAAAGCATGAAGAACAGCGCTATGTGGCCTGCTGGCCAGCAACCGTCTGATGCCAGGCGCCCGCAAGCGCCTGCGCGGGTGTCTGAGACTGCTCTGGCACCTTGGCCGCGTGCGGCGGGACGTGATCATCATCGTCGACTGTGAGGGCGAGCGACGGCGCATCCCTCCCGGCACCGCCCCAGTCTCGCCGAGGTCGCCGAATTCCTGTTCCACAAGGCCACCACCGAAGGGCCTCAGTGCGTGACGGCGGCGATCTTCTGGATGAAGACCCGTGGCGGCTGGCGGGAGACGCCCTAGGCTCGCCAGATCGATCTGGCCGTTCGCAACCTCAATAGGGTCAGCGACAAGGAAGTGATGCGGATATCGCGATCGACGACCCGTGCGTCTCCCGACCGGACGCGACCGTGACGGCAAGCAAATGTTCGAGTTTAAAGCCGGTCAAGTAGGGCTGATCCCCGGCGACTTGCCCTTCCCTTCGCGCAACTGTGCCAGGTCGATGGATTAGTTTGGGAGGCAGAAGAGCGTGCGCTAAACGGGGGCATCGCCGCGAAATACCGCGCAGAACGTGACTTAGGTTAATCAGCCCTTGTGCTGATGCCTCCAATTCCACCTCTCGGCTATAAGGGCCCTTGAACGTATCGGACGTATCGTTTTCTTGCGGAAGCTGCCTCGCGCGGGTGTCGGCGACCGGCCATCGCCACGCGAAAGAAGTCCTGCATGCCCCAGAACTGGGAAGCTGAGTGGAAACCCGGCGGCGTCTTCGACCTGATGCCCGATGCGGTTTTGGTCGTCGCCAAAGATGGGACCATAGCCAAGGTCAACGATCGGCTGACTGCCATGTTCGGCTACAGCCGGGAAGAGCTTCTCGGCTCGACCATCGAGATCCTGGTTCCTGAACGACTCCGCGCCGTCCACGTTGGTCAACGGGCTGCGTTCGATAAGAACCCCCACGCCCGCCCGATCAGGGACAGTCTGGATCTCTGCGGACGGCGTAAGGACGGAACCGAGTTTCCGGTCAGCATCATGCTCGGTCCGATTACAGGACGAGGCGACGATCGAACGATGGCCGTCATCCGAGATTTGGCCGCCACGGAAGCAACCCGGCGCCTCGCGTACACCGACAAACTGACCGGGTTGCCAAATAGGGCGGCACTATTCCACGACCTCGGCGCACGCCAGCCAGTCGAGAGGAAGCCACCTGTCGGCAATGACGCGCTGGCGTTGGTCGACCTGAACGGAATTCACAATGTCAACAACTCGCTCGGTCACGCCGCCGGCGATCACGTCCTCCGGTCGGCTGCCGATCGGCTGATTGCTGCGTCCGAGGGAATCGCCAAGCCCTATCGGCTTAGCGGAGTGCGGTTCGTTCTGCTGGTGTCCGGCGCGAACGATCCCCTGGCTTTGATCGCTTGCATCCGCAAGGTGATCGGCGAGCTTACAGAGCCGATGGAGGTCTGCGGGAAATCAGTCGTCATCGGCGCGAATGTCGGCATCCTGTTGGGTGTCGAGCCTGGTAGGGGGACTGACGAGCTATTGGCTGATGCCGATGTTGCTCTCTATCACGCCAAGGCAAAGGGACACGGATACGCTCTCTTCGCTCCCTCCATGCGGACTGACTTGAACGCCCGGCGTGAGTTCGCCAAAGAAATCGAGGAGGCCTTCAGAAATGGTCAACTGGAACTGTTCTTCCAACCGCAGGTGCGGTTGTCGGATCTGAAGCCGTTAGGCGCTGAGGCACTTCTTCGCTGGAATCACCCGACAATAGGCATAGTTCCTCCCTCAATTTTCCTCGATGCCTTGGTCGCAAGCCCGATCGTTTCGGAGGTCGGGGACTGGGTCCTGCGCTCAGCCTGTTGTGAGGCCCGTGAATGGCGCGGGCTGGCGCCGGACAAGATATTTGTGGGGGTCAACCTTTTTCAGTCGCAGATCGCGGATCGCGAGCTGCCTGAGAAGATTGCCGCCATGCTTGCCGAGATAGCCCTCCCGGCAGACCTTCTCGAGTTGGAGATTTCAGAGAACTTCACCCTGGAGAATGACGATGAGGTTCTGCGCTCGCTTTCGGCACTTCGCGCCGCTGGCGTAGGTCTGGCTCTCGACGACCTCGGAACCGGACGCGCCAGCCTGACCCAAGTCTCCAAACTGCCGGTGTCCTGTCTCAAGATCGACCAGAGTTTCGTGCGCCAGATGGTTCCCGGCGGCCGCGATGCGGTTTTGGTGGAGGCGCTGGTGGCCCTAGCCCACAAACTTGGCATGCAGGTTGTTGCAGAGGGCGTAGAGTCCGAAGCGCAGGCCAAAATCCTGTCGGTGTCCTCGTGCGATCGCGGCCAAGGATACTTCTTCGGAAGGCCGATGGGGGCGAATGCCTTTCGAAAGATGATTAGCCGCCAGCGACTCCCTGCAGTCGCTGCATCGGCCGCCTAGTCGCGAGTGCACCCAGGTAACATCCGATGCGACTCGACACGATCACGCTGATGGCTGCTGACAGCTTCGTTGCTGTGATCGCTGCCATATTGCTGATCAACGCCTGGACACAGATGCGGGGCGCGTTGGCGCTGTTGTGGTGGGCCGCAGCGACCTGCGGCCAGGCAATCGGCATCGGGTGCCTCGCCTTCGGATTTGCGGAGGGCGCGCTAATGCCGATTGTCGTCGGTACGGGTTTCCTTTCGATTGCCCCGCCATTCGTTTGGGCCGGCACGCGTCATTTCAGCCACCGCGCGGTGTGGCCGGCTGTTGTCCTGGCCGGTCCCGCATCCTGGCTGGTCGCCGGTTTCTTGCCGTTGCCGATCGAGCCGCAAGCTGCGGGACTTGGTGCCGGCTTCCTTTGCTGGATCGCCTATCTGATCTGGGCAAGCCTCGACCTATGGCGAGGCCGCGGCGAGCGGCTCACCAACCGATGGCCGCTATTGGCGACGTTCCTGATCCATATCGCGATATTTCTGGTGGGGCTTGCCGCGCTCTTTGTCAGCGACCTGCCCACGCTTTCGGCTCCTCCATTGTCGAGTCTGTTCGGTGCCATTTATTTCGAGCAACTAATCTTCACGGTCGGCACCTCGATCTTCATGATCACAATCACCAAGGAGCGGGTCGAGATCGAATACAAGCTTGCCTCAAGCATCGATGTACTGACCGGCATCGCCAATCGCGGCGCCTTCATGACCCGCGCCAAAGCAGCGCTGGCGCATTGCCTGGAACGCGACGAGCCGCTGTCGCTGGTCCTGTTCGACCTTGATCACTTCAAGGCCGTCAATGACACATTCGGCCATGCGACCGGCGACCGCGTCCTGCAGGTCTTCTGCGATTGCGTGCGCGCTGTCATGCGGGGGACCGACACGATCGGACGAATCGGCGGAGAAGAATTCGCCCTGATTCTGCCTGGTGCCAGCGCCAGCACGGCCTACGTCATCGCCGACCGCATTCGCGCAGCATTCGCGGTGGCGTGTCGGACGGTCGACGGCAAACCGGCCAATTCGACCGTCAGCGCCGGGGTGGCCGCGACCCATCCGAATTCGACGGTTGACGACCTTCTGAAGGCGGCGGACGAACAACTCTATCTTGCCAAAACCGAAGGTCGAAACCGGGTCCGGCGGGTCGGCAGGGCGGACGGTGACGGGAAATCGTACGTCGTCCGGGTGGCGTAACCGCCCGATCGGCGAGTCGCGCCGAAAACCCTCCATCCACGCGCGTGGTTTTCGGCGGCGCCACGGCTGAAGTGGCGGCCGCCGAGCATCCTGCCGCCGGCGGTGACCCATCGCTTGGAGCGGATCGGGCGCAACAATTGTTGGTCGTCGCGGTCATCTTATGTCTGCGTGCGGATGTCAGACCTGACGTCCAAGCTTTGCCGGATCGGATCAAGTGAAGGGCAACGGCAACGCGAAACAGGGCGCCCGCAAAACTCGGTTCTGAATAGGGCGGCGACGGCGCCATGTCGTTGGTCGACAGATGGAGATCGTGAGGAATCAGCCATTGTTCGGAGATAGACGACACGAGCAAAAAGATCGCTCAGCCTGTGGCATCGACCCCAGAGGAATGGCCCGGCCGAGCGAAGCCTCGGGAAAGGGCCGTTTTTTTGTGCCCGTTTGGGCGGTGGGCGCGGCGACGAGAATCGGGGACCAATGCGCTTGGAGCCGGGTCAATATGTGTTGAAGTCAGTGACCGGGGCTTGACACTGTTTGGCCTTTCTCGGTCCTCGATCATCGGTGACAAGCTTGTCTTGATAGACTGGCACTGCAACGAGCCCGCGGTGCGAAATCATGTCAGGCAAGGCCATCTTCATCGGCGGCGCCATCGCGGTTGCATCGGCCGTCGCCTACACAAACGCCCACTCACCGGTCGGGACCACGACGGCCGCGGTCTCTCAGCCACCCTCTGGATGTCACCCGAGCTACAAAGGGGCGTGCGTGCCGATCACGAGTGACGTTGATGGCATCGGCGGTCGCGGCAACGGGCCCGCCTATGTTGGGCGCGTAATCGTCGTCGGTCCCGACGTCTATGGCCTCGATCACGACGGCGACGGCATTGGTTGCGAGCGAGCCTCCGCTGCCGGGGTCCCGTCAGGAACGCTTCAGTAGCCTCCTGCGAGAAACCATCGGCACGACCGATGACCTGCGCTGAGTACGCGCTGCGGATGAATGGCAGCCGTCCGTTTAGCCCAGACGCTTGCGCAGGCCACGGTTCCCGTACTGAACGCTTGTTCGTAGCGCGCACATATGCTCAAAAACGTAGGTCTGTCCACTTGGGCCACGGTCCGTCAGTCATGGCGACCATGATCGACGTTGATGTGGTGATATTCGATTGCGATGGAGTCGTCGTGGACAGCGAGTTGCTGAGCTGTTGTTGCGTTCGTCGCGAAGCCGGCGTGAGGAGATCGAGCGCTGACAATGACCATTTCGGGGTGAGGCAAAACATGTCCCCACCGTGCGTGATGATTGTCGGAGGCGGGATCGGTGGCCTGATGACTGCTTTGACGCTGCACCAGATCGGCGTTCCCTGTGTGGTTTTCGAAGCCGTGAAGGAGATGCGCCCGCTAGGTGTAGGAATCAACCTGCAACCCAACGCGGTACGCGAGCTGTACGACCTTGGGATAGGTGCTGAGGACCTGGACGAGGTTGGGCTGCCGGCGCGCGAATGGGCGCTCGTCGGGCTCAATGGCAACGACATTTACTCGGAGCCGCGAGGGCTGCTCGCCGGCTACAAGTGGCCGCAATATGCCGTGCATCGCGGGCAGCTGCAGATGTTGCTTCTCGACAAGGTGCGCGAGCGCCTCGGACCTGACGCGGTGCGTTTAGGCAGCCGGGTCACCGGATACCAGAATGACGAAAACGGAGCCGTTACCGTGTTCGTCGAGGATGCCAACGGGACACGCTCGCGCCAGACGGCAGCGATACTGATCGGTGCCGATGGCCTTCATTCGGTGGTGCGCGCGAAGATGCACCCCGACCAGCCTCCGATACACTGGGGCGGGGCGATCATGTGGCGCGGGGCAACTCGAGCCAAACCGATCCGGACCGGCGCGTCTTTCGTGGGCCTCGGGACGCACCGTCATCGGTTCGTTTTCTACCCGATCTCGCACCCCGACCAGCAGACCGGTCTGGCTACCATCAACTGGATCGCCGAGGTTACGTTCGACAACTCAAGCGGATGGCAGAAGGGCGACTGGAACAAACGCGTCGACCTTGAAGAATTCATCCATCACTTCGACGACTGGACGTATCAATGGCTCGACGTGCCTGAACTGATACGCGGCGCCAAGGATATCTGGGAATACCCGATGATCGATCGTGATCCGATTCCGACCTGGCGCGATGGGCGCGTCGCTCTCTTGGGGGACGCCGCCCATGTGATGTATCCGACCGGTTCGAACGGCGCGAGCCAGGCGATCGTGGATGCCCGTGTTTTGGGCGCCTGCCTAGTGAAGCATGGCGTGACCGCAGCGGCCCTCGAGGCTTATGACGAGAGGCTCTGTGATTCCGTGTCGAAGGTCATTCTACGGAACCGCGGGGCTGGACCGTTTGGGATACTCAATCTCGTTGATGAACGCTGTGGTGGGGAATTCGACAATATCGACGATGTGATCTCACGCCGTGAACGCGACGAGTTCATGGCGGCCTACAAGGCCGCTGCCGGGTTTGCGATCGACAGTCTGAACAATGCTCCTCCCACAATCGAGGTCGGGAAACGGGCAGCAATGTCAGTTCAGGCCTGATCGCGAGGATCGGTGATCGTAGCCCGACTGTGGGGGCGATTCCAGGATGGGAACGCGGTCGCCTCGCCCCTAAGCACCTTCCTCGATCGACCGCTCGAAGGCGATTGGCCCTATCTCGGACGCCACCTACCTCAAGGTCCGCGAGGGCGACCGCATTGTCTCGGTGGCGGCGACAATCGCCGTCGCTGCCAACACTGACGGCCGCCGCAAGATCATCGGCCTCGGCATCGGTCCGTCGGAGGCCGAGACTTTCTGGGCGACCTTCCTCAAGAGCCTGATCAAGGGCGGCCTCCGGGGCGTGAAGCTGGTCATCTCGGATGCCCATTACGGCCTCACCGCGACGATCACCCGAGCCACGTAGACCTCGTTGCGGCACGGGAGAATCGCCCTGCTTGCTGATCCCCAACATCCGTTCATTGCCGCCACTCGAATGCGCGGCGTCAAGCCGGCGATCCTTTCCGCCTTCACACCGACGACCATGCCCGTGGGCTGAACCATCAGCGAATTCTCGTTCCGGCACCGTCGAACAAGCGAACGTCCCGAGGGTTGAAGCGCAGCGTCACCGCTTGGCCGTGTGCAGGCCCGCGCGCGAGGCGTCGCTCGGCAACGATGGTTTCACCCGTCCGCGTCGAGGCGTGCAGATACGAGGTCGAACCGAGTTGTTCGGAAAGGTCGGCCGTGGCCTGCAGGTCGACGCCCTCGGCCGCGTCGAGATGCTCGGGCCGGATTCCGAACTGCAGGTTCGTTCCCGCTTCAATGTCGGCAGTGACCGGCAGACCGATCTCGATACCCGCGACGGCAAATCTTCCGGTACCCAGCGCTGTCGCAGACAGAAAATTCATGCGCGGCGAGCCGATAAATCCTGCCACGAACGCATTGTCGGGATCTTCGTAGAGTGCGAGCGGCGCACCGATTTGCTCGACGTTACCTGCGCGCAGCACCACGATCCGGTCGGCCAATGTCAGCGCCTCAGTCTGGTCGTGTGTGACATAGATCATCGTATTTCCGAGCATGCGGTGAAGCTTGGAGAGCTCGACGCGCATCTGAACCCGCAGCTCAGCATCGAGGTTGCTGAGCGGTTCATCGAAGAGGAAGACCTTGGGGTCACGTACGATTGCACGGCCGATGGCGACGCGCTGGCGCTGCCCGCCGGACAGCTGGGCCGGCTTGCGCTGCAAATATTCCTCAAGCTGCAGGATCTTGGCGGCGCGCGCGACTTTCTCGGCGATTTCGGCCTTTGGTCGGTGCGTCATCCGGAGCCCAAAGCTCACGTTGTCGGCTACCGTCATGTGCGGATACAGCGCGTAGGACTGGAACACCATGGCCACGCCGCGATCGGAAGGCTCCTCATCGGTCACGTCGTTATCGCCGATGAAGATTTCACCGTCGTCGACTTCCTCCAGTCCCGCGATCATTCGCAAGAGCGTCGACTTTCCGCATCCGGAAGGGCCGACGAAGACGGCAAATTCCCCCTCCTCGATCGCCAGCGATACGTCGTGAATAACTTGTGTCGATCCAAAGCTTTTGCTGACGTGCTGCAATTCGACGCGCGCCATCGACTAACCCTTTACAGCGCCGACGGCGATCCCCGAGACGATGCGTCGTTGGAAGATCACATAGAGAATGACGATTGGGGCCGCCGCTATGACGATGCCAGCCGTGAACAGCGGTATCTGGTCGGAGAATTGGCCCTTCAGTGCGGCAATGCCGACCATCAATGTGCGGTTCTTCTGCATCGTCAGGAGGGCGATCAGGACGTCGTTCCAACAATAGAGCGTGTTGATGATCGCCAGAGTTACGAGCGCCGGCATCCCGAGCGGCACCATCACGTGCCACCAGACCTGAAGCAACTTGGCGCCATCGATCTTTGCGGCTTCGATCAGTTCCCGAGGGAGACCGGAATAGAACGCAGTCATCAGATAGACCGAAAACGGCAGGAAAAACGCCGTGTATGAAAGGATGAGGCCGACATGCGTATTGATCAGGTTGAGCGCGACCATGGTGCGCATGTAGGGCACTAGCACCACCTGCACCGGAATCATTAACGACGAGAGGATGACGACGAACAGAAAGCGCCGATAGGGAAAGCGTAGCACGGCAAGAGCAAATCCGGCGAGCGACGACACAACCGTCAGCAGGATCACTGCGCCTATGGTCGCGATCACCGAGTTCATGAAATACTGGTCGAGGTGCGATTTCGTCCAGGCCGCGATGAAATTGTCGAACGTGGGATGGAGCACCAGCCCGAAGCGGTCCTGCAGGTAGTCGTGGCGGGTTTTGAGCGAATTGTTGACGGCGAAGAAGATCGGATAGAGGCAGCTAATCGCGAGAAGCCCCATGGGGATTGCGGCAATCCTCAGCGCCAGTCTGTGTCGCTTACCTGCACCGGCCATGGCGCCGCCTAGAGATCGGTGTTGCGCGACATCATCCGGATTTGCAACGTCGCAAGAATGCCCGTGATGACGAAAAGGATGATCGAAAGCGCCGCTGCGTAGGCTGGTTGGTTGAGCCGACCCTGCGCCGACCAGATGAGATATTCGGGCACCGTCGTTGCCGTGCCGGGACCGCCTCCGGTCAGTACGTAGATCAGGCCGAACATCGAGGTCAGAAGGCCAATGGTGGTGATGACCAGCGAGAATTCGATGATCGGGCGGAGCTCGGGGATGATCACGTGCCACCAGACCTGCCACATCTTGGCACCTTCGAGGCGCGCAGCCTCCACCATTTCCTTGGGCACGGTCGACAGCCCCGCCAGGAAGATCAGGACCCCCATGCCGAAGGTAGACCATGACTGAATTGCGAGGGTGACCGGCAAGGCGGTCGCCGAACGCCCAAGCCAGTCCACGCCCGGAAGACCGAAAGTCCCGAGCAGTGCGTTCAGGCTTCCCCGGAAGCCCAGAACGACACTGAATATCGACCCGATGATGACGCTCGACAGCACTACTGGAAAGAAATAGACGGCACGAAATAGGCTGCGTCCGGGCACCCCCTGGTTAAGCAAGATCGCGAGGATCATGGGGATCGTCACAAATATCGGAACGGCCAGGACGATCACCCCCGCGTTGGCAATCGATGCGATGAAGTTCGGATCGTTGAGCGCGCGAAGATAGTTGCCCAGCCCAATGAACTGACCCGGATTGGTCGCCGTCGCGTTGGTGAGAGAGATTTGAAATCCCCAGAACAAGGGGAAGATCCGGAAGACCACGACCAGCAGGATCGCCGGAAGCAGGAACAGCAGGGCCGTGCGCGCTTCGGCACGGCGGCTCCTGTTGGACCGGGGGTGGGTGCGTGCGGTCGGGTTGGATCTGGGCAGCGACGTTGCGGTCATCGACTGGTCGGCAGCAAATTGTGGAGAGTGCCGGAGCACTCCCCACCTCGGGAGAACGCTCACTGCGGCTTGGCCTGCGCCTGAACCTTGTCCAGCGCCGCGGCTGCGGCGTCAACGCTGATGTCGCCGTTTAGCAGGACCTGGCTCTGGCGATGCCACTCGTCGAGCTCTGCGGCTGACGCGTTCGCGTGGGTCGTCGGAACGGCTCGCGTCGCCAGCCAGCCCATGATCTGCTGGAGGCCGGGGCTCGGGATGCCGGAGACGTCCACCTGGGTATTAGCCGGAACGATGCCGGCGTCGTTCACGAGGACCGACAACACCTCGGGAGACGAGAGGGTCTCAACCGCCTCGAGCGCCAGATCGATGTTGGCCGAGTCTTTGTTCACGCCATAGCCGACGCCTCCGTCCAGCGGGACGCCCGGCTCGCCCGGGTGCTGGTCGGCAGCAACGGTCGGCGAGGGCATCGGATACACGCCGACATTGTCGGCGCCCATGTCGGTCTCGAACTGCTTCCAGTGGAAGACGTTGGAGAGCAGGCCCCAGATGTTGGCGCCAACGCCCTGTTCGAACAGTGTGGACTCGTCCATGAACATGGTCTGCGAGTTGCCGCCCTCCTGATACCAACCCTGCTTCGCGGTATCGACCCAAGTCTGCAGGATCGCCTTGATCGGCGGATCGGACCAGTGAAGCTTGCCAGCCGCCCAGTCGGCCTGCTGCTGCGCGGTCAACGACTGGTTCGCCATCTCGGACAGGAAGAACTCGGCCTCGTAGCCTTCCTTATTGGCCATCATGAAGCAGGCGGTTTCCCCCTTGGCCTTGATGGCGTCGCACATGGACTTGACTTCAGCCCACGTGGTCGGCGGCTTGTTCGGATCGAGCCCGGCGTCCTTGTAGAACTTCTTGTTATAGTAAGCGACATGACCCTGCAGCGTCGTCGGGATGAAGTAGAGTTTGCCATCGACAGTGAATGCGGACTGTCCGACGATGCTCTTGATGAGGTCGGGCAGCTTGTCGTTGAGCGGGATCAGGCCGCCAACGAGATTTTTTGCCTGCGCACCACCATTGGCCCACATCACATCGGGGCCGGTCTTCGAAGCAAGGGCGGTGCCCAACAGCGTGTAGTACTCCGCGTCAGGCTGTGCCACGAAGGTGATTATGTCACCGGGGTGCGCCTTCTCGAAGGCCGCCTTGGCGGCGTCGTAGTAGCTGGGATTGCGCGGTACGTTGACGTCCCAAACGGTGATTTCCGTCGCCAGGGAAGGACTCGCCGCGATCAACCCGGCAAATGTCACTGCCAGTTTCAGTTTGGACATTGTTGGTTCCTCCGACACATTGATTTTGGCTTCATCCCCCCGACGCGGCGAGCGTTGGAGCCAGTACCTCGCGAGGGTTGAAGGGCGGTGGACCGAGGTCTTCGCTCGGCAGCATTTCTGGTCGCGACCAATCGCGGCGCGCGACCTCGGAAAGCACGAGGCCATGTCCCGGACGGTCTGGCGCGTGAATCCAGCCGTCGCGTATTTCCATGGTCTGCTCGACGAGATGGTCCAGGTTCTGGAACGAGTACTCGAGCCACTCGACCTCGGGCAGGGCGCACGCCATGTGCACACCGACCTCGAGGAACGTGTTGCCGAGACTCACAGGAACGCCGAGTTCTGCCGCAAGCCAACCGACACGCATCACGTCAGTAACGCTGCCGTGGACGTTGAGGATGTCGGTTCCGCCGGCGAGCATTAGCTGGCGCTTGCCGGTGGCGTCGAGATATTCGCCGGAGTTGATCTGGGTCCACGACACCGCCTGACGCAGCTGGCGCAGGCCTTCGAAGTCGTTGCGTAAGATGGGGTCCTCGACCCAGAGGAGCTTGAAGTTGGCGTCCCGGATCGTCGCCAGCTTCACCAAAGCTTCCTTCGCACTCCACGCTTCGTTGGCATCGATCATCACCAGGGCGCCTGGGCGAACCGTCCTTGTAAGCAGGCCCAGCCGATGCAGATCGCGGTCGAAATCGGGGTGACCGACCTTCATCTTGAACGCGCGATAGCCGAGCAAGTCCGCTTGCCTGAACAGCGCAGAGAAGTCATCGTCACTCAGGTGGAAGTCGAGGCCAGAGGCGTATGCGCGCACCCTGTCGCGGCGGCTTCCGAGCAAACGATGGAGAGGCAGGCCCGCATGCTTCGCCGCGAGATCCCACAGCGCTACCTGAATCGCCTCCTCGAAAGGCAGGCTGTAGCCGCGCTGGTTGCCCCCGCGTTGACGATTGACCCTGTGAACGAGACCAATCGGAACCTGGCCCTGGAGCGTCGGCCATGCCTCGCCGGCAAAGACACGAACGATCTCGGCGAGCGCCGGCAATGGCGCAAACAGGCTTTGGATGAAGCCGAGACCGATCCGCCCCTCACTGTCGACGAGCTCCAGAGCAGCGACGTTGACCGCGTCAATGCGGACTTGGCTGTCTCCGATCACCCGCTCCCTCGCAAACTGGAACCGGGTAATGCGGAACTCGACGAGCCTCATTCTGGTCGACCACCGAGACAACATGATATATCAGGCAGCCATGTCTAATATATCAGAAGACGATCGAGCGCAAGGTGACGCGCAGTGGGGTCCGACCGGCCCACCGGCCAACGGCGGCCGCCCGCGGCTGAGCGATGTCGCCTACGCGCGCATCCTCCAGATCTTGTTCGAGCGCCGCCTGCCGGCCGGCGCGTTCGTCTCGCAAAGCGAACTGGTCGAGATGACCGGCGTGCCGATCGCGCCGCTGCGCGATGCCCTGCGTGTGCTCGAGGCGGATGGCATCGTCACCATTCGCCCGCGCGCGGGCATCGAGTTCGTCAAGCCCGGACTGGAGCTGACCCGCGCCACCTACCAGTTCCGCGGCATCGTCGAGGCGGCGGCGGTGGCCATCTATGCCGAGACGGGTGACGAGGCCGAGATGGAGGTGATCGAGCGTCGCCATCGCGCCGCGATCGCGACGATCGAGGCAGACGGCCTCACGCAGGAGATCCGCGATGAACTCGAAGCATTGGAGACCGTGCTCCACGGTGCAATCATCGCCAGCGTCAACAACTCGCTCATTGAGACGAGTTACCGGCGCATCCACAACTATCTGCGCATCCTGCGCCTCGATCGCAAGCTGACGCCGCCGCTAGCTCTGCGCTCGCTGCGCGAACACATCGCGATCATCGAGGCCTGCCGCCGCCGAAACGCCGCCGAAGCGCAATCCGCAGTGCAGACCCACTTCGCTAACGCCATGCAGCGCAACATGGGCCTGTACTAGGGAACCCGTCGCGCGAGCGGCCAAGGGATTGTCCGGGACGCAGACTGCAGCCGACAAGGCTATCCCGTCGCCCGATCCCCGCACGGCGCTCAACACTCAGATCGAACCGTGATCGATGTCGCCCACACGTCACAGGACCGGATCGCGCGCCGCGATTGGTCGCGACCAGAACCAACTCCTTCATCTCACGCATCTCGGGAGCGCAGGTCCCGAGCGCGATTGTCAAAATTGGCGCCCGCCGTAGTTTCGATGCAGAATGAGCCCGCATTCACAAGCGTTGGAGGCTCGGCCGTCTGGACCTTCGTCTGCCAAACGTGTTCCAACTTCTGACGGCGAGTTGGAAGGGACAAATGGACAAGCGACAGGTCGGGCGCACCGGGTTGATGATCGACGTTCTTGGTTTGGGGGGTGCGCCGCTTGGCGGGAACTTCGTCGACCTCGATTACGCGCAAGCTGCCCAATTGATCCAGGCCGCCAAGGACGCCGGCATCCGATATTTCGATACTGCCCCCTGGTATGGCTTCGGACGGTCCGAGCGTGTCATGGGCGACATGCTACGCGGCACGGACTACGTGCTTTCAGACAAGGTCGGGCGGCTTCTCGCGCCGGGCGCGGTGGAAAACCCGATGGACTACGGCATGATCGATCCGCTGCCGTTTCACGTCGTGTACGACTATGGCTACGATGCGATCATGCGGGCATACGAGGACAGCCTGCAGCGCCTCGGGCTGGACCGGATCGACATCCTTCTGGTGCACGACATCGGCACTTTCCAGCATGGCGATGAAAACATCCGCCACTTTAGGGATCTGGCCGAGGGTGGCTACCGCGCGATGGACGCACTTCGCAAGTCCGGTCAGATCAAGGCGATCGGGCTCGGCGTGAACGAAAACCAGGTCTGCCTGGATGCGCTCGGCATCGGACACTGGGACGTGTTTCTGCTCGCTGGCCGCTACACACTTCTCGAGCAGACGCCGGTGGACTCCTTGTTCCCGGCCTGTCGTGCCGCAGGCACAACGATCATCTGCGGTGGGCCCTTCAACTCTGGTATTCTCGTGGGGCGCCAGATGTGGAACTACACCACGGCCCCGGCCGAAGTCATCGACAAGGCGCGCGCGCTCGGCGCTGCGGCCGATGAATTCTCTATCCCGCTTCCTGCCGCTGCGCTGCAGTTCCCGCTTGGCAACGATATCGTGACGTCGGTCATTCCGGGTCCGCGTGACAAGAGCGAGCTTCAACAGATCCTCGACTGGTTCGACACGCCAATTCCGGGCGAGTTTTGGGCCGCGCTGAAATCAAGAGGTTTGATGGAAGATGGTGTGCCCGAACCGATCGGGTCCTGACAGGCATCGACACACTTGCCGACCAACCAGGGCTCAGGAAAAACGCGGCGCCTCGCCGGGCGCCGGCGTATAGGGATAGCTGCCACGCTTGAGGATGGCCTCGACACCGCCGAGTTCGACGACGCGCCGCTCCTGGTCTTCGAATGCCTGCTCGGAAACCTTTACCGGATCGCAGATCGCGCGGAGCCGCCTGTCGCCTTCCGCGATCGCTGCCTCGTTGCCGCGAGCAACTGCAAGGTCCTGCGTCTCCAGAGGGTCAGCCTCCAGGTCGAAGAGCTGTGGCCGATAGCCCTCGTAGTGAACGTATTTGTAGCGGCCGAACCGGACCATGAAGATGCCGGTCATCGCGCCGACAGCGTGATACTCGCTGAACACCGTCCGGTCGGCCTCTTCGCCGTTGAGCAGGCGCAGGAGCGAGGTGCCGGGGAGCCGCCGCTCCTCGGCCGTGCGCTTCTCTCCAACCGCTTCAACAATCGTCGGGTAGGCATCAACCAATGAGACCGGTGTCGACACACGCTTGCCACTGGGTATCCCGGGTCCTTTGACAATGAGCGGCACGCCTACCGCCTCCTCATACATGTTCGACTTGCCCCAGAAGGTGCGCGTGCCAAGGTTATCGCCATGGTCGCTCGTGTAGATGACGAGAGTGTCGTCCTCGAGGCCCGCCTCCGCGAGCGCCCCGAGCACCCGGCCGATATTGTCATCGAGAAACGAGACCATTCCGTAGTACGCGGCAACAGCAGTCCGGATGTGACCCTCGTCGCGGAAATGATCTTCGTAATTCTGGACCTCGCGCAATCTCTTCAGGACCGGGTGATCCGGAAAATCCCCCGGATCGCGCAGACGCGGTAAAGGCAGCTTTTCGAGGTCGTAAAGTTCGAAGAACTCCGGTGGCGCCACCAGCGGAAAGTGCGGGCAGACGAAAGACACGAACAGGCACCACGGTCTGCCGGTGGGCCGATCAGCCACGGCCCGTAGCCACGCGATCGTCTGGTCGCGGATGTCGCGGTCGTATCGCAGGTATGTCGAGTCGCCCGCGCCGGCGTCGCCGGCCAACTGGTTGGTGCTTTCGCGTGGCGGTGGCGGGCGGCGCAGCATGCCCTGCACGTCGCCCTCGCCTCCCAGCACGTGGAGCGGAAGGATCTCGTTGTCGAAGCCGTTCGGATCGTTGCTGCCACGGTAGTGCAACTTCCCGATTGAATCGCAGCGGTGTCCCGTATCGTGGAGTCGGTGCCCCCACGACGCCGGCGTTCCATGGTAGGGAAAGGCATTGTCCCAGCAGCCGATCACATGGACGTAACGGCCGGTGGCGAAGCTGGCACGGCTCGGCACGCAAATAGGACAATTGCAATACGCGCTCTCGAACGTCGTCCCTCGCGCCGCCAGTCCGTCAAGGGTCGGTGTCCGAACCACGTCGTTGCCGTAGGCACCGAGAACGCGACGGCTGTGCTCGTCGGACATGATGAATAGAACGTTGTGTCCTGCCATGGCGTTGCTTTTCTGTGGCTCAATCGGGTGGTGAATCGGATTCGGTAACGGGGTTGCCACCTGCTGCATCCCGCATCAGCACGCACTCGGCGATCGGCACGGCGAGAAGCACCTTGCTGCCCACTTCGCGTATTCCGCGGCGATCGCCCTGGACTCTGATGATGCTGCCGCCGATATCCACCTGATAGTCGACGATATTGCCGAGGAACGTCGCTTCAATGATCGTGCCGTTGAGATGATTGTCGCCGGTCGCCGTTTCGCTTGCGAAAACGAAAGCTTCGGGCCGGATGGCGACGGTCCCTTTTGTCCCGGCGGTATCCTCCCGCGCCACCGCCGTCAGGCAATGCTCGCCGACAAGAACGATCGCCTTCCCTCCCACGCTCTCGGTCACGGTTCCAGGGAGCCGGTTCACCAACCCCATGAAATCCGCCACGAACAGGTTCGCCGGCCGTTCGTATACGTCGCGCGGCGACCCCACCTGTTGCACGGCACCGTGGTTGAAAACGGCGATGCGGTCGGAGAGCGCCATCGCCTCGGCCTGATCATGGGTGACGTAGATGAAGGTGATGCCCGTGCGGCGCTGGAGATTCTTCAGCTCCGAGCGCATGCGTTCGCGCAGCTTGGCATCGAGATTGGAGAGCGGCTCATCGAGCAGCAGGATCGATGGTTCGACGACCAGCGACCGGGCAAGCGCGACGCGCTGCTGCTGGCCGCCGCTCAGCTGCCCCGGGTGGCGGTCTTCCAGCCCTTCCAGCCCGACGGCGGCCAGTACCTGGTCGACCCGCGCCTTCCTGCCGGCGTTGTCGACGCCGGTGTATCGCAGACCGAATGCCACGTTCTGCAAGACCGACATGTGCGGCCAGACGGCGTAGTTCTGGAACACCATGCCCATGCGGCGCCGCTCGGGCGGCACGGTGTCGAGCGGCGACGAAAGAACCTCACCGTTGACGGTGATGGTGCCGGCATCTGGCGTCAGAAACCCGGCCATCAGTCGGAGCGTCGTCGTCTTCCCGCACCCCGAGGGCCCGAGAAGCGTGACGAACTCCTTCTCCTCGATGGCGATGTCGATCCCTGACAGCGCCGGAAAGGAGCCAAAATGCTTGCTCAGCCCCTTGATCTCAATATGGGCCATGCCGCGCCTCTAACCCGCCGGTCCGTCGCCGACAGGGACGATCCGGCTTCGACCCGACAGCCGATCGAGCGGCAGGCTTACCAGCAACGTAACCGCAATCGTAAATACGGCGAGCGCGGCGACTACCTCAAGCTGACCAAGGTCGTTGAGTCGAAAGATAGCAACCGCGATCGTCTCGGTGCCGCCGGAGTAGAGCAGAATGGTGGCGCTCAACTCGCTGAGCGCCGGGATGAAGACGAGCAGGAAAGCGATCGCCAGCCCCGGCCGCGCCAGCGGCAGCAGGACGTGCCACAGGGTTGCCAGACGCGAGGCGCCCGAGATCCGCGCGGCCTCTTCCAGCGACGGATCGATCTGTCGCAGCGTCGCGTTCGCGCTGCGCGCGGCCAGCGGTACGAACCGCGCGACGTAGGCTACCAGCAGGATCCATATCGTGCCGTAGATGGCGAAGGGGGGCCGGATGAAGGCCAGCAGCACACCGACTGCCATCACCGTTCCCGGCAGCCCGAGCGGCAGGATGGCGAGATAGTCGAGCAGGCGGCGGCCCCTGGCCTGCGTGCGCAGATCCACATACGCAACAGCGCCGCCGATGATCATGGCGCAGACGCCGGCCGCGGCCGCGAGGCGGAAACTGTTGAGGATGCCGCGCACGGCGATCTGATTGTTGAACAGTGCCTCGTCAAAGTTGCCGAGCGTGAAATTGCCGGGAGAAATGCCCTCCACCCAACTGCGGCTGAAAGAAGCGATGGCCAGCACACCGACCGGCGCCAACGCCGCAAGGAACACGACGGCCACGCAGAACGCGAGCATGACCCACTTCCAGCCTCCGAGCTGAACCGTCTCGAGCCGCAGTCCGCGACCGCCAACCGTCGTATGCGAGCGCCGATCGAGGTAGGCCCGCTGGAGGATCAGGCCAAAGGCCGTGAGCAGGACAAGGACAAGCGACAACGCCGATGCCTCCCCCCAGCGCGGAGGATAGCTGCCGATGACGCCATAGATGCGCGTCGGCAGAAACGTGATCTGCGCCGGCAGACCAAGGAACGCCTGGGGGCCGAACAGCGCCATCGAATCGATCGCCGAGAGCAGCGCGCCGCCGGTGATCGCTGGAGCGACGAGGGGCAGGTTGACTCGCAGCAGCACCCCTCGGCGGCGGGCACCGAGCAACCGCGCCGCCTCTTCGTACGACGCGTCAACCGAGTTGAGGGCGTTGTGGGTCATGAAATAGGTGAACGGGAAAACGTGCATCCCGATCACGAAGATGACGCCGCCCATGCTGAAGATATCGATGGGGCCGCGCGTGCCACCGGTAACCAGTTGAAGGGCACGATTGAAGTAGCCCGCATCGGGTCCCAACAGGATGATATAGGCGATCGCTGTCAGGTAAGGTGGCGTGATGTACGCGAGCGCGACCAACGCCTGCATGGTCCGCCGCAGCGGCATGTCGCTCCGCGCCGTCGCCCAGGCGAGCGGAACGCCGACCACGACACTGACCACGCCCGCGCCGAACGCAAGGACCAGCGTGTTGATCAACGGCAGGAAATTCTGCGCCCGAGTGTAGACCCGCGCCAGATAGCCGAGTTGCACGCCGCCTGGGACTCCGAACGCCGCCATGAAAAGCCACAGCAACGGATACCCCACGATGACAAGGAGCAGCCCGATCGCAAACGCGAATACGAGCGTGCTCCCGTCAATGTGGTGACGGCGGCGCAGCGCGATCTCCACCGGCCTCGCCACGACTACTGATCCATCTCAGACAAGCCGCATCGATTGTCGGAGGCGCGACTCCGGTCTAGATACCCCATTCGCCGCCGAAGACGTCGGTCATGCGCTGAAGGATATCTGCGCGCCTGGCCTTGTACTCGGCATAGTCGAGCGTCAGCAATTTAATCTTGTCCAGCGGCACGCTGCCCGTCGGCGGGGCGACATCGGTACGGCTCGAATATTTGCCGCCCTCCACGAGCAGTTCCTGTGCCTCCTTGCCCATCCAGTACTCGTGAAAGAGGAAAGCCGCGTTCGGGCTTGCTGATCCCTTGACCAGGCCAACGGCTCCCGGCTCGGTGGGCACGCCCTCCGGCGGGTAGAGGTAGTCGGTCGGCTTGCCTTGCTGCTTGGAACGCCAGGCGATGTTGTCGTTGGTGGCGAAAGCCGCACCGCGCTCGCCGCTCTCCAGCACCTGCGTAACCAGTTGCGGCGATGCGACCCTGATCGGCTGGTTTGCCGCGAGCGCCTGGAGCAAGTCCCAACCGAGTTGTTTGGCCATCGTGTAAAGGCGCGGCGCCCCGTCGCCGGTGGCGCTGCTGAAGAACGTCAGGCGCCCCTTGAACGCGGGTTTGGTCAGGTCCTCCCAGCTCTTCGGCGCCTTTTCGCCGCCGAACTCGTTGACGTTGTACTGGATGACACCCTGGGTCAGGCGGTCCGCCATCCAGGTTCCGTCGGCATCCTGCAGATCGGGAGAGATCACGGCGGACGCATCGGACTTCTTCTCGAGCAGCAGGCCGCGCTCCTTCATCACCAGCAGGGCCGCGAGGTCGGATGCGTCCACCATGTCCGCCTGGATACGGCCGGCATCGGCCTCTGCCAGCACTTTCGAAGTCACGTCGGCCGACCCGCCCCGGAAATACTCGACGCTGATGCCGTACTTGTCCTTGAACGGTCCCACGATGGCGTCGACGATCTTGGTATCGAGGCTGGTGTACAGCGTCACCTTGCCCTCGGCCTTTGCCTTGGCGATGTCGACCTCCGACATCATTGTCGGGCCACCGCTTGCAGCCCACGCCGCGCGCCCGCTGAGGACGAACGGCGCGGCTGCCATTCCCTTGAGAACGGCACGACGTGGCAGTTTCTTCATGGCCTTCCCTCCCTTTGAAGCTCTCTTTGAAAGCGATGGCTTTCATGCAGCCCTGCCAAAATATTGACGGCCGCTGGCGAGGGTGGCAAGCACTAACAGGAAGATGAGCGATAACATATGGTAATCGTATGTTCGACGTCCGAACGATCGACTATTTCCTTACCGTCGTCTCGCGCGGCTCCCTGAGAGCGGCCGCGCTCGACCTCGGCGTCACTCAGCCGGCTCTGACCAAGGCCATCCGCAAACTCGAGGATTCACTCGGCGCGCCGCTCTTCGATCGCAGGGCGCGGGGTGTCGTACCGACGGTCTACGGCACCGCGCTTTTGCGTCACGCGCGCGACATGAAGGCAGCTATGGGTGCCGCTCAGGACGAAGTCGAGGCGCTGCGCTCTGGAAGCGCAGGTCTGGTCAAGATCGGCGCCGGACCATCCTGGCAGGACGCGGTTCTCCCGGAGGCGATCGCTGAACTCCGCAGCACGCGTCCGGGGGTGCGCGTGCACGTTACAGGCGGAGGCGACGATCAGCTGAAGGAGCAGCTAAAGAGCGGCGCGCTCGACTTTGTCCTCGCCGCCGTGCCGGAGACGCCGCGTCTGGAACCGGAACTGGTATGGCAGCCACTGCTCGCGGACGAATACTGCGTCATCGCCGATGTCGGCCATCCCTTGCGCCACCGCAAGGGACCATTGGGACTTGAGGATCTGCTGAACTATCCGTGGATTCTTCCCTCGCCCACCACCCACATGGTGGGCCGTCTACGCCACCTGTTGCAGGCCGCCGGCCTGCCCCCGCCGGTGCCGGCCATCGAAACCGACGTGATGGCCCTGAAGTTCGCCCTCATGCGCGACAGCGACTATCTCAGCTATCATGCCGCCGCGCACCTGGCGGCATTCGATCCAAGCTTCCTCAGGCCCCTTGAGGTCGCCGGCGCCAAAGCGGTTCGTCAGGCTGGCCTTATCAACAGACGGGGGATCGAGTTCGGCCCCGCGGCGCAAGCGCTCATCGGCATTCTGCACCGGCGCTGCGATAGCTTGCGACGTTAGTTTGGCCATGGCCATGGCCGCGACCGCGAGCCTGCGTGATCATTCTTGACCGCTCCGAGCAACGCGGCCGCTCTGAGCGAGGCGACAGTTCGGGATGGTGGTTTGCCAATGAGATGGTGGTCCGCTGGTTTCAGCCCAAGCCATCCGCCTCAGCGCGTCATGCTGGCAATCATTCAATCAGGGCTTCTCAAGCATACTCAAGACCGGCGCAATGCTGTGTCAAAGCCCTGTCCGCCGGCGGCAAAGTGTAGCCGCCTATATCACGATGGCACCTGTCATAGGCTTCACGAATCACGGCATGTCAAATCGGCCAGACTCCGCTAATGGTAGATAAGAAGCTGGGGAACGTCAGCCCGAGCTTGAGCGTATCAACGTCTCCTTTGCCGATGCCAGGTGTGCGACGCAAGCCACCTCAACCGTGCGGCGGTCTCTGCTTTGTAGCGCGTCGATGTAGGCGATGTGCTCCCGCGCCGCGACCTCATTGCGCTGGCGTTCGTCCCGCTTGTTCCACTGATAGTGGTAGTGGAAGATCAGGCTGATGAGATCATAGAAGCTGTCGATGAAGCGATTGGGAGCAGCGGCGTTGATCAAGCGATGGAAGCGCCGGTCGAGATCGGAAAAATCATGAAATCGCTCATCGATCTCCCGCAGGAGCCGAACGTGCTCCTCACGCAGGGCGGCGATCTGGTCCCATAGGGGTGAGGACGTCGGCTGGGCTGCAAAGGCCCGGGCCGACCGGCGCTCAAACATTTCGCGAATCTCAAACAGCTCTAGCGCGAAGTCCGGCGTGAACCCATTGAACAGCCACCCGGCATTCGGACGCTTTTCGATGAGCCCGAAGCGGTGGAAGCGATTGAGAAACTCACGAATTCCGCTGGTAGCCACGCCGAATTGCCTGGCGAGTTGCAGTTCGTTTATCGCCGTCCCTGGGCGGGTGTCGTCTCTGAGCATCCATTCCATGAAACGTTCTTCAACCTGTGCCGCCATCGGCACCGTTTCGCCCTCGGGAAACCGCCGCACGGCCTTGCGCGTTGGTCGTGCGAACCGGTGCCGCCCGCTCCCTCTCACGATGCCGCGCCGGGTGAGCGTCGCGAGAACTTTGCGCACAGTCGTCCGACTTACTCCGAGCTTCGCGCTCAGGGCGTTTTCAGACGGCAGGGGCTCGCCGTCTTCAAGCTTGGAGACGATGTCCAGAGTGCTGTTGAAGGCTCGCTTGAAGACGGTGTCCGTTTTCATATTGAGTGGCCTCGTTCGCGGTCCGCCTGCCTCCGGCAGACGCTGTCGCCGGAAGGGTGCCAGGGTACGGGCGGGGGGCCAAGCAGTCTCCGCCCCGCGCCGGTGATCCTTCCTGGCCGCCGATCGGTATCTTTATGTGCCTTTTTTCCATAAAAAACATGTTGACCATACAAGGTCATGTTGATTTTTGTCTAGAAAGAACAATTTGGACCTTTCGGGGAAGCGCAGTGGTGGTGCATCGAGAAGCCGCATCTCCTCCCGTGGGCGGCGAGGGTAGAGCGATCTCCGCCGTATCGATCGGCCTGCGACTGCTCAGCGTGGGGCCGCTGCTTATTCTTGTTGTGCTGGTCGCGGTGATCAGCCTGCTCACGCCCTATTTCCTGACGCCGATCAACATCAGCAATATCGTCGCGCAGACCGCCGTGATCGCCATCGTTGCGCTCGGGCAGCACCTGGTCATCCTGACGCGGGGTATCGACCTTTCGGTCGGTTCCAACCTGGCACTGGCAACCGTGATCGGGGGCCTTGCTTTCCGCGTCACCGATTCCGCGCTGCTGGTGATGCTGGCGATGCTGCTTGCCGGCACGTTCGTTGGTGCCGTCAACGGCGCGGTCTACGTGTTTGGACGACTGCCGCATCCGTTCATCATCACGCTGGCCACGCTCAGCATCTGCCGTGGCCTCGCGCTGGAGTTCTCGATCGGTCACACGACGATGCGGGGGATGCCCGACTTTGTCGTGACCCTGGGCAGCAAGGACACCTTCGGCATCCCGAATTCGTTCTTCGTCGTCGTCCTGGTCGCCGTCCTCATTTTCATCATGGCAAAGGCAATGGTCTGGGGACGCTGGATCTACGCGGTCGGCGGCGAGCCGGAGGCCGCCGTCGAAATGGGCATCCCGGTCAAATGGGTGCTGGTTTCGACTTACGTCATCACCGGGCTGTGCGCCGGCATAGGCGCGATCGTGCTCGCCGGTCGCACGGCGGCGAGCTCGCCGCTCTACGGCAACCTGCTCGAACTCGACACCATTGCCGCCGTCATCATCGGAGGCGCGAGCTTCCTCGGCGGCCGTGGTCACGTCGGCCACGCGCTGATCGGGGCCGTCATGATCGGCGTCATACGCAACGCGCTTAACCTGCTCGATGTCGACGTGTTCTTCCAGATGATCGCCATCGGTCTCGTGATCGTCATGGCGGTCGAGGCGGACGTGCTGCGCAACTTCCTTGAGGCGCGGGCGCGGACGATTCAGGCTTCGAGGTCGCAATGAACCCGTCGCTAGGCCTTCCCGTGCTCGCGGTGAAGAATGCGCAGAAGCGGTTCGGCGCGGTTCACGCCGTGCGCGACGTCAGCCTTGAGGCCTATCGTGGCGAGGTGCTGGCGTTGCTCGGAGACAATGGCGCCGGCAAATCGACGCTGGTGAAGTGCATCAGCGGCGTCTACACGCTCGACGAGGGCGAGATCGTCCTGGAGGGGGTGGCCACCGCCATCCAGTCGCCCGCCGCGGCGCGATACGCGGGCATCGAGACGGTCTACCAGGATCTCGCCCTCTTCGACAATCTTACGCCGGCACAGAATTTCTATTGCGGCCGAGAGATCGCTTTCCCCGCGTGGTTGCCGCGCGGCATGCGGTTCCTACGCAAGCGCTCCATGGACCGCGAGGCGGCGGCCACCATCGAGCGGCTAAAGGTCAAGCTGCCGAGGTTCGACGCACCCGTGGCGCTGATGTCGGGCGGCCAGCGCCAAGCGATCGCGGTGGCACGTGCGACGGTGTTCGCACGCAAGGTGGTGATCCTCGACGAACCCACAGCGGCACTTGGCCTTCGCGAGTCGCGACAGGTCGTCGACCTCATTCGCCAGCTGCGCGCGGAAGGCAATGCGGTGATCCTCATCACGCACAACATGGAACACGTCGTCGAACTTGCTGATCGCGCGGTCGTCCTGCGCCAGGGGCGCAAGGTCGGCGAACTGAAACCGGACCTTTCGAACCGACAGGAGCTCGTCTCCATGATCGTCGGTGCCGAGGTCTGATCGGGTTCACCGCTTGTCGAGCGGTGAAACGGTGGATCGATCCCTTCCGGGATCGATCCCGACAATGGGAGGTGGACTCATGAGACTGAAGCTCACTCTGGGCGGTTTGGCATTGGCCGTGGCGCTTGCCGGGCCCGCCGTTGCCGCCGACAAGATCAAGATCGGCTACATCACCAAGTTCCCGGTGCCGTATTTCCAGACGATGGAGGACGCCGCCAAGGCCTGGGCCAAGGATCATCCGAACGTCGAGATCGTCTACGGCCAGGGCAAATCGGCGACCGACATCGAGGGTCAGATTGCGCTCATCGAGAAGATGGTGGCGCAGGGCGTGCAAGGCATCGCCATCACGCCCGTCGATCCGAGCGTTTCGACGACCCTCGACAAGGCCGTCGCGAACGGCGTCAAGGTAGTCCTCATGGACAACAGCATACCGGGCTGGAAGAACCAGACGGCGCTTGCCACGACCAATAACCTCGAGGCGGGCAAGCTCGCCGGGCAGTATCTCAAGACGGTACTCAAGGATGGCGACAAGCTCGGCATCCTCGAGGGCGTTCCCGGCGTTCCCGCCCTCGATGACCGTGTCAACGGAATGCTCGAAGGCCTGAAGGGCGTCAACGCCGATATCGTCGGAAAGGGTGCCACCGAATGCACCGAAGAGAAGGGCATAAACGTCGCCCAGGACATCCTGACTGCCAACCCCGGTCTGAAGGCGATCTATTCGGCCTGTGGCCCGCCGGCCGCCGGCGCTGCCCAGGCGATCAAGAACGCGAAGCTCGATCACCACATCATCCTGGTCGGCTTTGACTTCTGCTGCGGTGAGCCGGAAGCACTCGCGGCCGGCGACGAGGATGCTTCGGTCGCCCAGTTTCCGGCGAAGATGTCCGAGTTGGGTGTTGATGCGCTCGTCAAGGCCATCAACGGCGAGAAGGTCGAATCGTTGATTGACTCGGGCGCCGGGCTGGTCACCAAGGATAACATGAAGGACTTCATGTGATCATTCGCCGGGGTCCGGCTTCGGCCGGGCTCCGGTCTCCATCAGAACGCCAAAGATCCAGCCTACCGTCCCAGCATCAGGTCGTCCTGTGGTCCTCGTCGACGCACTTGTTTGCTCTCGACCCGGCGCGTTGACGATTGAGCAGCGCGCGGCGCCGCATCGCGGCTCGGACGACGTTCTGGTTCGTCCGCGGGCCGTCGGGATTTGCGGCACTGATTTTCACATCTACGAGGGCAAGCATCCCTACCTTCAGTATCCGCGGGTGATGGGTCACGAACTCGCTGTCGAGGTGATTGAAGGGCCTCCCGATTCCGGCTTTGCGGCCGGCGAGGTGTGCGTTGTCAATCCGTACTTGTTTTGCGGGCATTGCGTTGCCTGCCGCGCAGGCAAGCCCAACTGCTGCGTTAACATTTCCGTGCTCGGCGTGCACCAGGACGGTGGCATGGTCGGGCTGATGGCCGTCCCGCAGGCAAGCCTTGTTCACGCCGAAGGATTGACGCTTGATCAATGCGCGACGGTCGAGTTTCTTGCCATTGGCGCGCACGCTGTGAGGCGCGGCGCTGTTATGGGCGGGGATAGGGTCCTCGTTGTCGGAGCGGGTCCGATCGGCCTCGGAGTGGCATTGTTTGCGCGCCTGTCAGGCGGACATGTTTCTGTCATCGATCGCGACGGTCAGCGCGCCGCGGCGGCCAAGGCCATTGCGGGGGCTGACGACGTTTTTGCCACCGACAGCACTCCGACGGTCATCAAGGCGGCTACGGATGGCGAAGGCTTCGATCTGGTGTTTGACGCCACCGGCAACGCGCAAGCCATGGAAGCGGGCTTTGATCTTGTGGCACACGGCGGCCGATATGTCCTGGTGAGCGTAGTGACGGACGCAATCAGGTTCGGCGATCCGGGTTTCCACGCAAAGGAAATGACGTTGAAGGGCAGTCGAAACGCCACGTCGGAGGACTTCGCACGGGTAATTTCGGCCATGCGAAGCGGGCAAGTGCCGGTCGATCGTCTCATTACACGACGCACAACTCTCGACGGTGCCGTAAGCGCCATACCGCGGTGGGCCACTGAAAAGTTGGGACTTCTCAAGGCGATCGTAGAACTCTAAGCGTTCTCGCCTCCTCGGCATGTGCACTGCGATGACCTTGCGATCGGCCAGAACGACGGGCGCCCAAGGCGATGGGCAATGACGTTTGAGGCGAATTTGGGTTTCCTCGACCAACGAACGCCGACCGTTTGCCAGCGCCTCGGCCGCACTAGTTCGGCTGTCGAGTTTCACGCCCTGTGCTTTCCGCGCGGCTGGGACAGGCCGGGCCCGCTCCGAAATCAGTCGCCGCACTTTTTCCGCCTGGGCTGCGTAGATGTTGAGCAATTTCGTTCAACGGGGATGGGTACACGCGATGGTCGCGGCGTCGCCGGTCCTCCAGGCATGACCCCGTCCCATTGAAGATGCCGAAAAACGCGGGGGGGGGGGGTGATACATCCACAGCTGTTCGATGCCGCTCGCATCGGATGCGCGCTGGACTGCCGATCCTCTCCTCGTCGAAGCCGGCAATGCCCGTGGTGTGATTCGCCGCTCCCGTGGCCGAAACTCGCACACCGGATGTGCTGTCATCCGGAATGGGCGATCGATGCGGCACGACCGTCGACGATCCAGTCAAACCCCCGGTGCTGGCCCGGCGATCGCGATGTCAACGGAGTAAGTGAGACGTTCCCCGGGCTTGATCCAGGCGTTCCCTGGCACTGCGCCCGTCTCCGTTTCGGGCACTGGTGCACGGCTCGATCGCAAGGATGCTGACGTTGCCCCCAAGTTTTATCCAGGCATGAGTGGAATCCGGCGGGTGATTGCCGCCTTTGCGGCAAGGGTGAAGGTGGCGGCGTAGGTAGCTGGGGTCAGCCAGCCAAGCCGAGAGTGGGGTCGGTTGGTGTTGTAGTCGCGGCGCCAGGCCTCCAGTGCCTCTCGGGCCTGTGGCAGGGAGCGGAACAGGGTCTCGTTCAAGAACTCGTCACGAAGCCTTCCATTGAAGCTTTCGATGAAGGCGTTCTGAACCGGCTTGCCTGGCGCGATGTAGTGCCAGTCGATCCGGCCTTCGTCGGCCCAGGCGAGGATGGCGTTCGAGGTCAGCTCCGTGCCGTTGTCGCTGATGATCGTCCGCGGCTTGCCCCGCTCGACGACAAGGCGATCCAGCTCACGGGCAACCCGCAGCCCGGATAGAGAGGTATCGGCGACCAGCGCCAGGCACTCCCGCGTACAGTCATCGACCACCGCCAGAACGCGGAAGCGCCGGCCGTCGAGGAACTGGTCGGAGACAAAGTCGAGGCTCCAACGCTGGTTCGGCCCTTGCGGCAGGATGATCGGCGCTCGCGTTCCCATCGCCCGCTTGCGACCGCCACGCCGCCTCACCATCAGCCGTTCCTCGCGGTAGAGCCGGAACAGCCGCTTGTGGTTGACGACGTATCCCTCCCGGCGCAGCAGAATGTGCAGGCGTCGGTAGCCGAAGCGCCGACGCTCATGCGCCAACGCCTTCATCCGCTCGCGCAGAGGATTGTCATCGGGCCGCCTCGACTGATAGCGCACCGTCATCCGGCAGATCCCGATCATCGTACACGCCCGCCGCTCGCTCACCTCCAGCTTCTCCTGGAGAAGAGCGACCGCTTCGCGTCTGGCGGCGGGCGTCACCATTTTTTTGCCAGCAGTTCCTTCAATCCGACATTGTCGAGCATGGCGTCGGCCAGCAGCTTCTTCAGTCGGCCGTTCTCGTCCTCCAGGGCCTTCAGCCGCTTGGCGTCGGACACCTCCAGGCCGCCGTACTTGGCCTTCCATTTGTAGAAGGTGGCGCTGCTCACGCCGTGCTTCCGGCACACCTCCGCTGTCGCCACACCCGCTTCCTGCTCCCGCAGGATCGCAACAATCTGTTCTTCCGTGAACCTTGAGCGCTTCATCAGTCCGGTCCTCTCAAAAGGCCGAACTCCATCTCAAACCGGATAAGCCTCAGAGGGGCAACGTCAGAGCCCGTAGAAGGACCCGCCGAGCGGCATCGGCTAAAGACCTGGGTCATCCCGTTGTTTCACGGTTACGATAACTCGTGCGCGGACGAAGTGCGAGTTGTCTGTTGGGAGATTTGTGTTGAGAATGCTCGGTGCCGCCGCCGAGAGGAGCGGGCGACACTCAGGCCGATCTGTTAGCGCTCGTCGGCACTAGGTGAGCAGGATCGTAAGCCTGGAACGTTGGCCGAGGAGACAGTCGAGTAAATTCGCCTGGTCCGCGCTCAGGCTTCGAGTCATGCGGTGCTGTTCTCCGCCCAGAGGGATGGCAAAGGGCAGGGCTCCGAAGCGCGCCGACTCTCGCCGGTACTTACAACGAAGGGATGGCTCCAAGTGCCGCCAAATCATCTGCGCTCGGCCGCCAGGAACCAGCGGCCACGTTGAGCTTAACTTGCTCAGTCGATGTGGCTCCCGCGATCACACTGGCCACCATTGGCTGCGCGGCCAATCCTCCGATGGCCACGTCAAGCAGCGAACGACCCCGCTCTTCCGCATAGGTGGTGAGAGCGTCAACGATATCGAATGCCGCGTTCGTCATCTCTTCTTCTTTTCCCCATGCGTTGAGACGACTGCCTTCCGGAGCTTTCTTTCCGCGTCGGTACTTGCCGGTCAGCAACCCGTTGGCGAGGGGCCGAAACGGAATCAGCGCGATCCCATATTTCTGCAAAGCCGGCAAGAGGTCGCGTTCAACGTGACGCCGATGAAGCAGGCTGTACTCGTTCTGCGTGCTCACGAAATGCTCGAGTCCGTGGAAGCGTGAGGTCCACTCGGCATCAGCGGTCCGGAATGCAGACATGTGAGAATGTCCGATGTACCGGATCTTCCCCTCGTGAACGAGATCAGTCAGAACGGAAAGTGTCTCTTCGATCGGCGTCACATTGTCGGGCCGGTGGAGCTGATAGAGATCTATCCATTCTGTCCGCAGCCGGCGCAGCGACGCCTCGACCGCCTTGCGCACATAGCGACGCGACGCCCGGGCGCCCCAGTCGGCCCCGTTGTCCAGACCGCGAGGACGAACATCACTTCCGAACTTGGTCGCTATGACGACGCCGTCCCGTCTGGCACCCAGAATTTCGCCCAGTCTTTCTTCCGACGCTCCATAGGAGTCGGCTGTATCGAAGAAGGTGATGCCTTCGTCGAGAGCGGCATGGGTCACGTCGCGACACTGGGCAGGGTCCAGCTTCATGCCAAAGTTGTTGGTGCCCAGTCCCACCGCCGATACCATGAGGCCCGAGTTTCCAAGCGGTCGATACTCCATGAACCAATCTCTCTCCATCATTCAAGCGCTCGGGCGATGCCGAACAATTAAGGAAGCGTCGTCCGGCGATCTTCCTCGTTGTGTGAGCGCGATTGACAGGCGCAAAGTAGCAGGTCCCCGGGTTACCGGTACACCGATCCTGTTTCATTCAATCGGGCCGAAACAGCGTTTGCCGCTCGCGCGCGATCTGGCACATTGCTGACTGGCTGGATACTAAAGATCCGTCGGGCCCTCTCTTCAGGCGGAGCAGGAAAGCAGACAGCAGCCACCGACGGAGGCAGAAGAACGAGCGATGGAGCATCCATTGGGAAATGCCTTGAGGACTTTGGAGGAATACGAGCGGCGCGCCCGAGCTCTCCTATCAGGACCCGATCACCGACAGGTGTTCCCCCGGATTTTCTCGCGGCCGGGAGACGGGGTTTGGCGCACCAACTCTGCCAATCTGCTTGCTTTTGAGCGTCTCAGCCTTTGTCCCAGGGTACTGGCGGGCGTCAATGACTGCACGCTTTCCTGCAAGATACTCGGTGGACAGCTGACGTTTCCTGTGATGGTCGCGCCGTCTGCTGGGCATCAAAGGGTCTGCGCCGAGGGAGAGCTGGCTACGGCGCGGGCGAGTGGGCGGAGTGGCACCGTCATGGTTGTAAGCATGGCCGCCAACTTCGCCGTCGAGGAAGTCGCCGAAGTAGCAACAGGCCCGCTTTGGTTTCAGCTGTACGTTCTGAGAGATCGAGGGCTCACGGCTGAGTTGATCAAGCGCGCGGAGACCAGCGGCTATCGCGCCTTGGTGGTTTCGGTGGACAACGTAGCGGGCGTGAGGGACGCTGCTGATCGCCGTGGGGTTTGGAAATCGGGTGGTACACCGCCGACGCTTGAGCCGCATCGGCATCTGCGGAATTTTGTCCACCGGCCTGACCTGCTTGACGGCCCCGACGTGTCGCACTTTCGAGAAAATGCGCTGTCGTGGCGGGACATCGAGTGGTTGCAGGGGCTCACCTCGCTGCCGATCGTGGTCAAAGGTATCCAGCGTCACGAGGACGCCCAAATGTGCGTTGGCCTTGGCCTGAGAGGCCTCGTGGTCTCGAATCATGGCGGCGCTTCGGCCCAGATGGAGGGGGTACGCGCGACGATCGAGGCGTTGCCGGCTATCGTCGACGCAGTCGGTGATCAAATAGAAGTTTACGTCGACGGTGGCATCCGATCCGGGCGCGATGTCTTCAAAGCACTTGCGCTCGGCGCTCGTGCCGTTTTGACCGGTCGACCGGTGCAGTGGGCACTGGCGGTCGATGGGGAAGAGGGTGTCTATAATATCCTCGAGATCCTGCGTCGGGAGCTCGCAGCCGCCATGGGCCTTTGTGGGGTCGGATCACTGGAAGAAATAGACAGATCTTACGTGGTCCGCACGCCGGATCACTGACAGAGCGCTCCCGTCCGGCACTCGCAGACCAGGAACAATCCGGGACGAGCGCGGGCGCCGAGTGTGCGGGATCTAGCCGCGCAATGAGGTTCGCCGGCGGGCTACTGGGTGGCCGGAGACTCAAGCAGCGCGTCTACATCGGCAGGCGGCAGGCCCAGGATATCCTCAAGCACTTCGCGCGTGTGCTCACCCACCAGTGGGGCGGCACGTGCGGGAATCGGGCGAGCGCCGTTGAATTGCCAGGGCAACGGCATCACACGGTCAGCACCCGTCACCGGGTGGCTCACTTCGACGTATGCGTCTGGAGACCAGTCACGCGCCACGTCGCTGGCGGTCTTGACCGGTGTCACGCTGATCGACCTTCGGCCCAGGGTATCGATCACGTCCTCTCTTGAGCGTTGACCGACCCAAGCGCTAATGGCTGCCTCGATCTCCAGATGGCGCTGTTGCCGGCCGCTTGCGTCGGCCAGCGCGGGATCGGCGGCTAGCGCTGGCGCGACAAGTTCGGCCAATGCAAGCCACTGGTCCGTTGTCTCGACAGAGATGGCTACCCACGCGTTACTACCGCCGCAGCGGAAATTGCCCTGCGGAGCAACGCGCGGATGTCGGAACCCTTGTGTTCCGGGCAATTGCCCGTCCAGCTGCCACTCGAGCATCGGCTCGATCAGCAGGGACATCTGAGACTCGACGAGGGAGAAATCGACAAACTGCCCTTGCCCGGTGAGGCGAGCGTGACGGATGGCGCTAAGGGCAGCGAGCATCCCGTGCGAACCGCCGCAGATGTCGCCAAACGAGTAGCCGAGCGCGCCGACCGGCGGCTCGCCTTCATATCCGATCAGCGCCTCGAGGCCGGCGAGCGCGGACATGATCGGTGCATACGTGCGGATACCCGAGTAGGGTCCCGTCCGACCGAATGACGTCATCGAAAGCCAGATCAGCCGGGGGTTCTCTTGTGCGAGGTCGTCATAACTGATGCCGTGGCGCTCGAAAGTTCCGGGCGTGTAGTTCTCCAGGATCATGTCCGAACACTTGATCAGATCGCGGATCAGCTCCGACCCCCGAGGGTCGCCCATGTCCAGCGTCACCCCGAGTTTGCCGCGGTTGTTCTGATGGAAGTAGTAGGAAACCTCTTCAAGCGGCCCCTCGACTTCTCTGCCATTGACTGAAGGCCGTTTGCGCGTGCGGGCGTTGTCCAGCCGTCCACGGTGCTCGACGCGTATGACCTCCGCTCCGAGGTCAGCGAGCCCGGCACCCACCATTGGGCCGGCCCAGTTCCAGGCGAAGTCCACAACACGTACGCCCGAGAGAAACCCGCCCGTGGATACCCCCACGGGGCGGCGACCAGTTTTCGATGTCTGCGGCTGTGTTATCTGGCCACCCGAACCGACGCTACGAACGTGATACGGATGAGCAACAATGTCGGCAGTGCAGCCCCCAACCGAGATCGTCTCGCGCGACTGCCGCTCGACGACGTGAGGACTAGTCAGCGCCAGGTCCACCGACAAAAGCGGCCCCAGCGTGAAGCCCACGCGGCGAGCCCTTTCAAAGAGTTCGGCGCGGGTGAGCTTGCTCAAGCTCGCGCATAGGAACCCGTCGACCACTTCGGCGTACTTCTGTCCGATTGCAAAATAGTCCTCAAAGCGTTCGTCGTTGCCCCACGCCGGTCGCCCCAGCATCTCCAACAACGTGGGCCATCGCTGCTTGTGGCACACCAGAACCACATATCCATCGGCGCACGGGTAAATGCCCCATGGGTAAATGCCGACCATCGCGCCGGGACTACGCCGGCCCGTTCGGACGTACGTGGACGATCCGGAAATCAGATCGTTGATGCGAGGGACCATCACGCCCTGCGCCGCAACTTCCGAGGCGTCCACTTCGACCAACTGGCCCCGGCCTCCCTCCTCGCAGGACATAACACTGTAAAGTGCGGCGCTCGCCAGGTGTGCGCCCGCCAGGAAGAAGATCATGTCGTACGGAAGCCCAAGCGGCGCACGATCCGGTTCACCGATGATGGCGCTGACTCCGCTCAGCGCCGATGCATGCAGTGACGTCTCCGACCCCGCCGTCTGCCCCCACTCGGGCGGAGTTCCGCGGCTGTGTATCAAGCTGAGGCCGGGACACGCAGATTTCCACTCTGGCCAACGGTCCGTTATCAAGCGGAAGAACGGCGACGCTTCATCGGTGAAGAGCAACTGCGCGTCGGCCAGCATCCCCTCAAGTTCAGTACACGCCGCATCCGCATCCGGCTCGATCGAGACGACGGCCTTGCCCGCGTTCAGCGCCTGATAGACGGCTGCAGGACTTGACGCGGCGGCGTCCGGCGTCGCTACCCGGACCACCCGCGCGCCCATCTGCCTGAGCAGATATGTGGCGTAGGATCCGGCAAGGCCCGTGGCGGTATCGACAACCTGCACCCCACCGAGCGGAGTATCCAAAGTACTCAAGCGGTTTGTTCCTCGCCAACCTGTCCAGAATATCGCCTGCTCGTGGCAAGACTCCAACGCAGGAGGCACCCCCTCGCGAAGGAATCGGCCCACCGTCCCGTAATCGAACACCGGTCCGCATTTGCCGCCATCTCCGTATCAATGCACGCAGCTCGGGTAGCGGCATGCCGTGATTCCCGGCACCCTTGGACGCGGATTCAACGGTACTGTCGCTCGTGCGGGGGGTCAAGAAGCGGCGCCGCGTTGACGCACAGCGGCGGGGTCGCTACGGTCGCTGACCATCTGAACAATCGTTCCTGCTGCGCACAAACCTTGCAGTGGGAGCGATGTGGTTTCGACGTGTTGAAGTGCTGAAGCTGTTGCTCGGGCGCCACGTAGTTGGACCAAGCGCCATTCTTACCTTGCGGCGCCAGGCAAGCGACATCCCGAGGGCAAAACCCGCCAATGCCAGTGGCCCCGGCAAGAGAGCGTGTCTGGACAATCGCCGACGGGGCCAACGGAACCACTGATTTAGTTCCGTCGCGGATGGAACGCGCCCTGCTCACGGGTCCATCGAACCACACACCCTGGCAGACCCGTGTCGGGGCACGTTTGGCACGGAAGGCTCGGGAATGGCGCATCCAAATATGGTGGACGCTCTTCCTCGGTATCATCGCGTACCTCGTTATCTTTCCACTCTTTCAGTTGCAGTGGTTCGCGTTCGTGAATCGCGCGCAGGGACTCAAGGATGCGCTGGCGTTGCCCGGCATCGGCGCGATCATCGGCACCACGCTCGCGCTGGGCATTGGCGCTTCGCTGATCGCCGTTGTCCTCGGAGTCGTCCTCGCGCTGGCGGTCTCTCGCCTTCCACCTCGCTTCGCCTGGATGGCGCTCATTCCACTGGTACCGATGCTGGTACCCATGGTGGCGGCTGTCCTGGGGTGGATGTTCCTCCTGTCTCCGACGGTTGGATACATGAATACACTGCTCAGAAACACGCCACTTTTCGCCGGCCAGACGTCTGGTCCGATCAACATCTATTCGACGCCGTGGATCATCGTGATCACCGGCTTCATTCTGACGTCCTACGTGTATCTGTTTGTTCACTCCAGCCTGCGCCGCATGGGGTCAAACTTTGAGGTGGCCGCGGCGTCTTGCGGCGCCTCCCAGAGGCGCATTCTGTGGACCGTGACGATCCCCATGCTGCGGCCGGCCATAACTTACTCGACCGGCGTCGTATTGCTTCACAGCATGGGAACGTTCACCGCACCTCTGATCCTTGGGAGACAAGAAAACATACGGGTGATCACCACCGAGCTTGTGAAACAGGCTCAGGATTTTCCGATCAACTATGGCTTGGGGGCCGGTCTGGGCACCCCGTTGATCGTACTCAGCTTGGTCGTGGTGCTGTTGCAACGACTATCGGTCCGTGACGCTCGTCGCTTCGTGACCGCGACCGGCAGAGTCGAGGAATTGTCGGTGCGCAGCAGCCGTCTGGCGCCCATCGGCATTGCCATATATGGAACCTTCGCCGCCCTCCTCCCCGTATTGTCTCTGATTTACATGTCGTTTTCCCGGTACTGGTCGGGTGCCGTAACGCTGAAAAATCTGGCGACGACGAGTTGGAGCACGGTACTGCACGACGCTCAGCTGTGGCAGGCGCTGGGAACCACGGCATGGGCCACGAGTCTTGCCACCCTCATAGTGCTACCGCTCGGATACCTCGCCGCACGCGCGCTGAGTGGCTTTGCGGACGTACGACGGTGGCAGCGGACCCTCATCGATGTTGTCTCCATGGCCCCGCTCGCCCTGCCGGCGGCTTTGCTTGGGTATGCGTTTCTATTCACCTATACGCGGCCGCCACTTGTGCTCTACGGAAGCCCCTGGATCTTCATGGTGGTCTACGTGACCATAGCGCTGCCGCTGTCGACGCGGATGCAGCTCACTGCGTTGACGTCGCTGGGGGCAGAGACCTACGAAGCTTCGCGTGCATCGGGCGCCGGCGTGGTACGAACTCTGTGGAAAGTGGTGTTCCCACAGATACGGGTCGGAATCGCCAGCGCTGCCGCAATCATCTTTGTCATGCTCTGCCACGAATTCTCGGCGTCGGTGATGGTGCGTGCCACTAGCTCCCAGACGTTGGGCGTGGCGCTGTACAACGCCCTTAACTATGGCGTGTATCCCGACATGGCCGTCGTAGCCCTCATCATGGTCGTCATTGAGTTCGCCGGCGTTTGTGTCGCGTTCGCGCTCGGGGGTACTGATGTCTTCAAGAGGCAGTGACCGGATGGCTCAAAACGACGCCGCAGTGAACGTGACCGGATTGCGAAAGGTCTATCAGGCCCGCAAGAAGCAAGTGGAAGCTCTCCGCGGAATTGATCTCGCCGTCCGTCAGGGCGAGCTACTGGTGCTTTTGGGTCCCAGCGGTTGTGGCAAGAGCACGATGTTGCGATGCCTGGCAGGGCTGGAGCGTCCCACCCACGGGACGATCACGTTCAACGGTCGCCGGGTGACCGACGCGGAGCGTGGCATTCATGTCCCCGCGAACAAGCGTGATATCGGACTCGTCTTCCAAACGTACGTGTTGTGGCCGCACATGACGGTTCGCAAGAATGTGGAGTACCCGCTGAGTGCGCGGGGACGCAGGACCGATCTGGCAAACGGCCGGGCTATGGACGTGCTGCGGCTGGTGCATTGTGACCACCTTGCCGACCGATACCCCAATCAAATAAGCGGAGGACAACAACAGCGCGTCGCTCTTGCTCGTGCGCTCGCCTCGAACCCCGAAGTCCTTCTGCTTGACGAGCCGCTCAGTAATCTGGACGCGCTCCTGCGTCTGGAGCTCAGGACTCAATTGCACGAGATCCACCGGGAGGTTGAATACACAGGGGTCTACGTGACACATGATCAAGCTGAGGCTCTCAGCCTCGGTGATCGGGTAGCTGTGATGCAGGATGGGCGCGTCGCGCAGGTGGGTACCCCGCAACAGGTCTTCGAGCGTCCGCTGACAGAGTATGTTGCCAACTTTCTTGGTCTGCGAAACCGACTGAAGATGCACTTTGATGGCCGAAAGTTTGCAGCTCCAAGCGGATTTGATTTCTCGCCATCCTGGCGTGAGCAATCTGCCTTGGCCGCCGGCGAATATGCAGCGTACTTTCGCCCGGAAAGTGTGCGGTTCCTCCCCGACGGTGCGGTAGACACGTCAGAGGGCGCTCTCACCGGATGTGGCACGACGCGTGACGTGCTGTACGGCGGGCTGAGTGTGGATTGCGTCGTGACCGTCGACGGCACTGAAATCGTCGCAAAATCCACCGACCCGGTATTCGCCGGGGCGTCTGTAGTCTTCCGCGTCGCGGAGAGTGACGTCCTGCTTTACGACACTTCGGGGAACCTTTGCTCAACTACAAAAGGCGCGGGCAGTTGGCGTAAGCCCGACGCACTTGCCACAACACACGCCATAGGGAGACCAGAATGCTGAACGAGAAAGCAGCCACCCGCCCGCGCCTCATAGGCCTGGCGGCAACAGCACTGATTCTGATGGCCACCGCCGGAAGCAGTTCTCAAGCCGCCGACTGGCAGAAGGTGGTAGACGATGCAAACTCGGAGGGCAAGTTGCTCGTCTATGTCGGCAAGAGCGATCCGACGTGGGCCAAGGACATCACTGCCGCTTTCGAGAAAGCATATCCAAGCATCGTCATCGAATTGACGCGCGTACCTTCGCCGGAGCAAGTTACGCGGCTCGGACAGGAGTTTCAGACTGGAAAGGCCGGCGCTGATTTCGTGATAAATTCACAATACGCATTCTTTCCTCAAGCCGAAAAAGACGGCAACTTGTTGCCAATCGATGGCCCAGCGGACAAGTCGTGGCCGGACAAATTCAAGCTCGGCGATGGAACTCGGGAGGTGATGGCCGACGAATTTGTGCTCGCCTGGAACACCGACAAGGTTCCCGGAGGCTTGACCTCTTACGAGGACCTGGTGAAGCCCGAGTTCAAGGGACGTCTCATTCTGCCTGACATATCTCAGTCCACCTCGGCAAACGCGGGCCACATGGACTGGATGCGCAAGCAATTCGGAAGCGACTTCTGGGCAAAGCTTGCCGCTCAAAATCCGACTTTCATGACATCCACGCAAGGTGTCGTCCAGTCAATCGCGGCCGGCGAAAACTGGGTCACGCCGTGGGGCCTGGCCAGTACGATCAAGTCTGTTCAAGAAACAGGAGCGCCGATCAAATATTTTGTGCCCGCGAGTGGATATTCACTTCTTTGGTACGCGGCGATCCCCAAGACCGCCGGGCACCCCAATGCTGCGCGGGTATTTATGAATTGGCTGGAGACCGCTGACGGGCAGACTGTGCTTGTTGGGGATCATCTGATGGCGAGTCCGTTAAACGTGTCAAACGCGATTGGACCTATTGACCAATTGGACGCGTCGGGAAGTCAGCTTACTCAAGAACAGGCTGACACCATCATTTCCGAGTGGAAGAAAGTCTTTAACCGCTAGCTAGTGCCTGACCGTGGTCGGGGAGCGGACAGCGCGACAGCTGTCGCCCGACCACGGTCTGTCCATATTTGGTTACCTACGGGGGAGCGAGCTTGTCCCAACAGAACGGCAACGAAGGTCGCGCTGCGCAAGATGTTGATCCGCAACGCCTACGCCGACGTAGCATCAAGAACCTCGAGACCGTCCGGGAGGCGACCACACTCCATCGCGAATATACCCGACGTCTATGGCAGGAAGTCGCCAACGGCAAAGCGCTGGTTTTCGGTTACATCGCCATGGAAATCGCCTCGGCGATGGATATCGGTCTGGTTCAGCACAGCGCGTATGGTTCGTTGCTGGCGTCCAAGGGTTTGGGCGACCACTACCGTCAAGTACTGCGCAAACGCGGGTACCGATCGTCTTTAGACAACTATCACACCTTGGCCTTGGGTTACGCACTGGAGCGCGACCCCGCAGATCGCGCCGGATGGCGGAATACCGAAGCCAGTCGCCGTTGTCAGTCAACAGGGGTTCGAGCTTCCAATCTATGAACTGTATGCCCGTGAGTTCGGTTGCCCACTGTTGCTCATCGAGGATCCGGACCGGCAGCAGCATATCCCCGATAACTGGTTCGAACTGCGCGAAAAGACATTCAGAGAATTGGACTGGATCGACAGCCGGACCGCCGACTTCGCGACTGAATCGCTAAGGGAGTGCGTGGCCGAACTGGAGCGGCTGACGGGCGCCGTTTACGACGAAGGTGTCGCTCGCGAGTTTCAGGAACGTTCCAACGAGACCTGTCGACTTTACTGGCAAGCGGCCGACCTCGCGTACACATCGCCGCGGCCTGCACCGTTTTCGATCACGGACGCCTACTCCGAAGTCGCCGTATTCGAGACCCACCTCGGTGAAGATTGGGCGCTCGAACACGTGCGGAAATTCTACGACGAGGTGAAGTCTCGTTCCGACAGCGGGAAAGCTGTGTGTCCCGACGAACGCGTGCGTATTCTGTGGGGCTCGACGCCTCTTTGGTTCAATCTGGGCTTCTATAACCAGTGGGAGCAGAGCCACGGCGCCATCTTCATGGAAATGAATTATCTTCCGCGCGCTGAACGCATGATCGTGCCCGATCTCACCGATCCGATCCGCGCGGCGATGCTGCGACGGCACATGCGCTATAGCGGATCCAGTCCGCTGGCCGCGGCCGCGTTGCATGTTGCGCAGGCCCGCAAGTATCACGCGGACGGGGTTATCATCCCCGCCAAAGGCGCGACCCGGGGCGCCTCAGGGGCATACTACTACGTCAGGCGCGGACTGGAGCGTGCGGGCATTCCGGTACTCACCTTGGACTACAACCCACTAGGCGGCGGGTGGGATGATGCAGAAATGAATGGTCGCGTGCAACTCTTCATAGAATCGATTGGCAGACATAAATGAGTCCAATGCTGGATCGTGCACCTCTGAACGTATTCGAGGAAAGTTACTTCAAACGGCGCAATCGCGCTGCCGAAACGCGGTACATTGGATTCACAGACACAGGCTTCCCGGAAGAGCTGGCGATGGCAGCGGGTTTCGTTCCCGTGCTTGTGCGCGGAGCGGTCGAGGAGCGGCGGCTCAAATACGGCGAGCACTTCGACTTGCGCATGCAATGGACCGTCCAGGACGTCTTGGACGGTATCTTGCGCGGCGAATACGACTTCATCGAGATGCTATGCGTGACCGGCGGCGACCTTTGGTTCGGATACATCCAGGGCATAGTTGAAGCTGAACGGGTGCTCAACGATCGGGATGAGTTACCGAAAACGTATTATCTGGATAGAACGCGGGACACGGGTCCCCGGCACCGCAGCTACTACCGAGATCGACTTCGGGATTTCCGTGCAGCCCTCGAGGAAGTGACGGCGGCTCGTATCAGCGACGAAGCGATCGCGGGGGCATGCGCAGTCTCAAATCGCTGCAGGCGTCTATTGGCCGATATCAACTCGTTGCAGTGCGCTGATGTTCCTACAGTAACTGGTCGCGAAGCCCTGCTTGCGAGCGTGGCGTCCGTGACGTTAGACAAAACCACCTTCTGCGAGCTCGCGACGGCTTTCGTAGCCGAACGTTCGGAAAAAGCCCGTGCGCTTCCAGCGGGCGGGTCAAGGGACACACGCCCCCGAATATTCTTGTCCGGCACCAGCAACGTATACCTAGCCATTTATGATCTGATCGAGGATGTTGGCGGTCACGTGGTCGGCACCGATTATGCGGTGGGTCGAAATTACTCCGGACCTCTTATCGTCGAACATGGTGATCCACTAGACGCGATTGTTGAACGCTATGCGGAGAAACCGCTCGAACTCTTGGATGCTCGGCATGGACAGGCGTGTTGAACAGCGTCTGGACCTGGTCAGGCAGACACGAGCCGACGCAGTGGTCACTTTGCACTATCGCAACGATCAGGTGACCGCGTGGGAGCATCCGGATACTCAAGCCATGCTCGATGAAATCGGCGTTCCCCACCTTACCCTTTGGGATCTCGACAATGGCACCCTGAGTGGGCATGCGGGACAGGACCAGGTGCGCAAGTTCATTTCGGGGCTCACTCGTTGAAGCTGCCTCTCTCTGGGCCCTCTCAAGGTTTGCCTTTGGAAGGGGAGACCGAGAAGGAGCGGCGGCTGATATCCGAACGGACGCGGTCAGCACTGGCGGCTCGCGAGGCGCAGGCTGCAAAGCTTGGCAACCGCACGAATGCGGCCGAGGCCCTGGTGGATTCCAGGGTGAAGCGCAACGGTGTCAAGCAAATCGGATTTGGACGTCTTCGCCAAGGTCAGCGAGTATGGCCTGGAACGGCGTCCTGTAGCCGAGGCATTTGCGCGGCGTCAGGTTGATGGTGAAGACGATGTCCTGCAGCTCCTCGTCATCGATGGCATCGATGTCCAGGTGCCGGGGGTAGGCATCGGCGCGATCGACCATTGGCGTTCTCGACACCGCCCTTTTGCCGGGAGGCATAGGCGTCACAGAACCAGGTCGTCATGTTGAACATGGATGTGAGCAGGCGGTGCTGGGCGAAGCTGGTGTCGTTGTCGCAGCTGGGGATTTTCGCGAGGTCCGCACCGCGGTTTGATAGACCAAATTTGCAGTTTCATGTGCAGCCCTTGTCGCTCGATAAGTTTGGCGACCCGCTGCATCGTTTTCCAGCAATCACCGTAAGCGGCTGCAATCTGCGACGAACTTCGCGCGGGACCGTGCGCCTGCAAAGTAGTGAGGTGGACACCGCTCCGCTGATCGATCCGAACTACCTGTCCACAGATGCGGACCGAGAAGTCGCGGTGGCCTGCATCAGGTTAACGCGGCGCCTGATGGCGCAAGCCGCCGTCGCGCGTCTGCACCCAAGTGAATACCTTCCGGGTGCAGAGGCCGAAACCGATGCATCATTGATGGATGCTGCAGGCCTTATCGGAACTACGATTTTTCACCCGGTCGGCACACTGAAGATGGGGCCAGCATTGGACGAGCGGGCGGTTGTCGAACTCACGCTTGCGCGTGCGCGGGATCGATCAGTTGCGGGTCGTTGACGCATCCGTAATGCCAACGATCGTCTCTGGCAACACGAACACTCCCATGATCATAATCGCCGAGAAGGGATCCGCTATGATCGCTGAGGATGCCAGATAGTTGTGCCGAACCTACGGGCGCCACTCCGTGATGGGGCGCCATCCAAGTGGTGTGTCGCCCTATGCTCACCGGCGCGCTCCGCGGCTACGCCTTTTCCGATTGTCCTGGTACGGCGTGTTTCTTCATCCAACGACCCAACCGCTGAAGTTCGGAAGCGGCGGTTTCGTCAAAGTCGGCGAGTAGCAGGAAGCTGTGGTCCTCCCCCTCCAAGATCGAAACCATCGTCGGGACACCCGCCTCTGTCAGCACCTCGGTCATGCGCAACGTCTGCGGCAGCGGCGAGTCCTCAGCACCGCAAGAGAGGTACGAGGGCGGAAAGCGCGACGCCTCCGACCAATAGGCGGGGCTGACAAGGGGGTCGCGGTGAACGCCGACAAAATTTGGACCAAGGTACGCGAGGTTCAAGGTCGTCTCGATTGTGCCGGGCGATATCTTGCCGGGCTTTGAGAACAGGAGCGGAAAATCGAAAACGCCGTATAGCAGGAGCAGGCCCGCGACGGTGATTGATGCGGGTGCGGCAACCTCGGGAGAATGCGTCGTGGACCGTCCGGTCGCAAGGGCCACAACGGCGGCTGCGACCAGGTTGGCGCCGGCCAAGTCGCCGCCGAGAAACAATCCGCTGCCGATGCCCTGATAGGTGGCGGCGTTGCGCGCCAACCACTGCGTCGCGTAAACGGTGTCCTCCACGGCCCACGGGTACGGATGCTCGGGAGCCAACCCGTAGTCCAGATTGACGACGACAAAACCTTCCGCAGCGATCCGCATCGCCATTTTTCGGACCTGCGCCGGGCTCCACTGGCACCAACTCCCGCTATGAACGTAAAGCACGCTCGGGAATGGTCCTTGCCCGCGCGGCACGTAGATTTCAGCCGTGAGGTCGAACTCCATCCCGCGTGCGCAGCACCACCCTCTCGTGAAACGCCGCGAGAGAATCCGGCAGGTCGGCATTGAGATGGGACAGGTCCCAGAAGGCGCGGGCAGCGGGTATGTCAGCAGGGGACCGCACCGGTGCGGGTCTGGCATCGTGCCCCACCAATCTCGAAATCCAGTGCTTCTTGGTCATTTCCGTGACACCCCCGCCCTAGCGATTGCGGTCGGCTTTCCATGCGGCAGCGGCCTGCTCCAGGATGACGCCGCCGAAATGCGGGCCCCCCTGGACGGGCAATGTAATTCCGGTGATGTAGGCGGATGCTGGCGAAGCCAGAAAAACCACCGCGAGTGCTACATCCTCGACGCTGCCGAGACGCTCGAGCGGGATGCCCAACTGCCGAGCCCGGTCTGTGCCAGCGGCAAGCTGCTGCTGGTTGCTGGCGATCCGGCCGGGCGCAATCGCGTTGACGCGAATGCCGTACGGCGCGACGTACACGGCAAGCAATTCCGTCATGCTAACGACGCCGGCCTTCGCCGCGTCGTATGCTAGGTTCTCCGGATAGGGACGGTCGCATGCAGCGGAATCCATGTTCACGATCGCCCCGCCACCGCCGCGGTCCTGCATCATGGCGGCCACAGCCTTGCTGACGAGGAAGGCGCTGGTGAGGTTCCGGTCGAGCACCTCACGCCATAAGGCTTCATCCAGCTCGGGGGGAGGGACCCGGCGGCCAAAGCCACCGACATTATTGATCAGAATGTCAATCGGACCTAGCTGGGCGCGTGCGGTCTCGACCATGCGCTGAACGGTGCCTCGATCAGTGACGTCCGCATGGATGGCAACAGCCCTGCGGCCGAGGGCGCCGGATCTCGCCGGCAACGCGCTCGGCCCCCGTGACGTCGATCGTGGCAATCGCCACGTCGGCTCCGGCGCTCGCCAAAGCAAGAGCGATGGCGGCTCCAATACCTGCATCACCGCCGGTGACAAGAGCAACCTTGTCCTCGATCGTGAAGTTTGAAAGTACGGCCTCACGCCCCCATTGCATGATCGACACGCTTCCTCTTACAAGACGCGCAACAATATCGCATCACCATCGCCAGCGCGCAGAATGCTGCGGCCGATAGGCCCGAGGGGGAGACGGCCAACGGGCGCCTCAGTGGAGAGCAAACTCCAGGCCCGAAGTGGCGCGCCAGCAACCGACACGTATTCGACCAAAGCGTTCGGTTCCGCGCCAATAGCGGCAGCTGTCTCGGGGTGAAGTTCGCAACGACGCAGACCGTTGGTGTCGAAGACGTCGGCGTCGGATGCAGCAACTGGAATGTAGTGGCGGCGGTCCTTCAGCTCACGCCGCGTCTCCTCCGTCGCACCGACGTCAACGACGCCGTCCACCAGTACGACGCCGTATGCCTCCCGGGCTCGTTCGGCAGTGACGTAACCCTCGCGGACATCCTCCGCGACAAGCTGCGGGTCGCGCGTCAGTGGATCGCCGACGCTGCCACCTGCGCTCGAACGCATGATCACCACATCGTCGACCTGCAACGGGAAGGCGCGCACCTTTCCCTTCACCTGATCGAAGGGATCGATCTCCTGGCCCTCGCGCATCACGGTCCAGCGGTTCGGCGTCGAGGGTGAGCCGCCATGGAGCCCGAATGCCGGGATAACGAAACGCCCGCCATTCACCGAAAGGCTTGCCTCACGCAGCACCCGCACGCGCCGCTCAACACCAAAGCCGCTGCGGAAACGACCGGCACTTTCTCCATCCGGGCGCGCCCGCGCACTCTCGGCGATCAGCGGCCATGCCGGTTCGACCACCTCGGCCGGCTGAATCGCACGAAAGTCACCGCCATCATACGGGAAGCAGCCCGTCGGACCGTCGCTGTGGCTGGTGGCGGGATAGCCGCCAAAGGGAAACTCGTAGAGCATGTAGTCGCGTCCGTCCTCATCGCGGCCGGCGATGACGCAGTGGACACCACCCTGGATCTCGCCACCGAGAATTTCTTCTGGCATGAACTGCGCGAAACAGCCGAGGGTTGCGCCGATCGCGGCGTTTTTTATCTCCCAGCAACCACCGACACCGGCGGGATACTTCGCGCCGACGATGCTGCCTTCGGGTAGCAGGAACTTCAGCGGGCGCAGCGCCCCTCCGTTGATCGGAGTATCGGGGTCGAGCCAGCTCTTGACCACGATAAAAACGCCTACCGGCGCAACGGACGGACCGGCGTTGACCGCGCCGTTGCTTTGCGTGGCGGTGCCGGCGAAATCAAAGGTCATGCTGTCGCCGGCGACGGTCAGCTTGAGGCGCACCGGCAGCGGCGTCGGCGTGATGCCGTTGTTGTCAAGGTAGTTTTCGTAGCGGTATTCCCCGTCAGGAAAAGCGGAGATCAGGCTGCGCATCCGTGTTTCGCTGTCGCTCAGCATTGAATTGCGGTAACGGGCCACCGTGTCCCAGCTGTACTTCGTGCACAACTCGTCCAAGCGTATCTGCGCGATGCGAGTCGTGTCGATCATCGCCAGTGCATCGCCTTCCTGCTGACGCGGGAACCGCAGGTTTGAGAAGACGATGTCCCACACCCCGTCGTTCCGCCTGCCGCCCTCGACGATCTTCACTGGTGGAACGCGGATACCCTCTTCAAGGATGTGGCTGGCGCGACTGGTCACGCTACCGGTGGAAGCCCCGCCCACGTCCTGCCAGTGGGCGATGACGCCGATGTACATGACAAGCCGCCCGTCGGCGAAATACGGCGTGTAAAACATCACGTCATTCAGGTGTGTCCCGGCTATGTACGGATCGTTCATCATGATTACGTCGTTGGGAAAGATGTCCTTCCCGAAGCGCTTAGCGACGTGCGGTACACCCCAGCTCAAGGCGAAAACGTGACCCGGGAACTCCTCCGACATGCCGACGATTTCACCGTTCTCGCTGAGAAGGCAGCACGAGAAGTCATGGGTGTCGTAGATGACGGAGCTGTAAGCGGTGCGCACCAGCGTGGCGCGCATTTGAGCGACGATCGAGATGAAACTGCCGCGGATTACCTCGAGTGTAATCGGATCGATTTCGGCGTCCCGCTGCATCATGCTCGGTTCTCTCGATTTCGCTTCCGCATCAACAGGTTTCCGGACGCGTCCGCTGCCGCCGTCCAGCCGGGAAAAACCACGGTCGTCGTGCCGCGTCCCTCGATGATAGCCGGGCCGGCGACGACCGCCTCTGCCGGCAGCTCCTCATGCCGATAGATGGGCGCGTCGGCCGCTTGCCCGCCGACGTACATCGGCAAGTGATCGAAGGCTCGTGCTCCGGCGCCACCGCGCTTCAGACCCAAGACGCTTGGCTTGTCGATCTTGGCGCTGGCCAGCACTCGCAGGTAGACAAGTTCGACCGCCATGTCGGCGCGGCTGTAGCCATACGCAGAATGATAAGCGCGGTGAAATGCGTCCTCGGCGTCAGGCAGGGATATGCCGAACGACACCGGGACGTTCAGCTGCCATGACTGGCCAGCGTAGCGCATGTTTGCGACGTACTCGACCTCAATGTCCTCCGGCGCCATGCCCTCGGACGCAAGGGTACGCCTTCCCTGCTCGGCCATCTCGCCGAGCAGGCTCGAGATTCGGGCCGGGTCGGCGCTGCGGATCGGCGTTACGTAGGTGCGGACATAGTCGTGCTGCAGGTCCGTGCAGAGGAGGCCGAAGGCCGAGCCGGTCCCGGCGTCAGCCGGCACAAGAACGGATGAAATCGCGAGTTCTTCAGCGATCGGGATCGCGTGCATCCCGCCGGCGCCGCCGAGCGACACGAGGGTGAATTCGCGCGGATCGTGGCCACGTTCGACAGAGAGTGTCCGCACGCCGGCGCACATGTTGTTCACCGCGATCTTGATCACACCCTCGGCCAAGCGCATCGGGTCCAACCGGACGCGCGCAGCGAGGATTGCAAGGCCGCGCATTGCCGCTTCGCGGTCCAGCGTCATGCTGCCGCCGGCGATCGTTCCGGTCCCGAGACGCCCGAGCACAAGGTTGGCGTCGGTGACCGTGAAATCGGTGCCGCCGCGACCGTAACAGATAGGACCTGGAAAGCCCCCCGCACTGTCGGGGCCGACGCGGAGGTGGCCCTCGGCGTCGACGCGGGCAATGCTTCCGCCCCCGGCGCCGATCGTGACGATATCGAGCTGCGGCGTCTTGATCGGAGTGCCCTCGAAGACCCGCTCGCTGACGCTGACCGGCTTCATGTCCTTGATCAGGCAGACATCGGCACTGGTTCCCCCGATGTCGATCGTGATGATGTTATGCAGATTGGCGGAGCCGCCGACAAACATGCCGTTGCTGACGCCGCCGGCCGGCCCCGACAAAATGAATCGGATCGGGTAGTCGGCCGCCGCCGACTCCGTCACCACGCCGCCGCTGGAGGTCATGTAGAACACCTCTCCGCGGTAGCCGTCCGCGTGCAGGGCGGCGCCAAGTCGCCGAAGATAGCTGCGCAGGCGCGGGGCGACGTAGGCATTGAGCACTGTGGTGGACCAGCGCTCGTACTCGCGATGCTCCGGTACCGTGTCGCACGAAAGAGAGATGGCGACGTGTTCCGGAAGGTGTTGCCTCAGGATCTCGCCGACGCGCCGCTCGTCTTCACTGTCGAAGTACGAATGCAGCAGACAGACCGCCACCGCCCCAACGTTCTCGCCGTGAAAGAACTCGGCGGCGGTGATCACTTCGTCTTCGTCGAGCGCTGAAAGGACACTGCCGTCGTGGCGTCGGCGCACGCCGATCTCGCGCCGCAGGTGCCGCGGTGAGAATGGCGCCGCGCGGGTCCAGTCGGGATGGAACATGCCCCCCGGCTTGTAGCGACCGATCATGCCGAACTCGAGCACATCGCGGTATCCACGACTGATGATCACACCGGTCTTGGCGCCCTTGCGCTCGATCGTGGCATTCGTCGCGATGGTAGTGCCGTGGACGATGCGCCTGACCTGGCCGAGGTCGATACGGTTCTTCCTCAGGCCGGCGACAAGGCCTTCGGTCGGATCGGGCACGGTGGATGGCACCTTGTCGGTGTCCACGGAGCGACGGTCCTCGTCGTAGATGACGATATCGGTAAAGGTGCCGCCGACATCGATTCCAATGATGAGCACGACGCGCTTACCTGAGGGGGGAGAACGAGGCGGGCTTGAGGACGCGGATGCGGGCGTCGGTGGCGTACTTGTCTCGCCACACCTCGCTCATCCACTTCGCGAAATCGGGGTCGGCACGGATCACGGCCTGCAGATCGTCGCGGGCCTCCAGCGTCGGATAGGCCATCAGGAAAGTAATCTCGCCACTTTTGCTGCCATACTGCGTTGACCAGCAACCGATTACCTTCGCGCCCACCTTGTGCATGTTTTGCTCATCCCACTCGGCGCCCGTTCCCGCCCAGGCGTCGAGCGCTTCCTGCACGCGGTGGCGGGGCAGTTTGATTCTGATTTCGACGTAGATCATCGCCTGCCTCGAAGGGTCCTTCTATTTCATCAAGCTGGGCAGCCACAGCGCGAGGCCGGGCCAAAGGAAAAGCATCGTCATCAGGAGCAGATGCAAACCAAGGAACGGAAGCCCGGCCCGCACAATCTGGCCCATGGTCACATCCGCCGGCGCCGCGCCCTTCATGGCAAAGAGAACAAGGCCGAAGGGCGGCGTTGTCTGCCCCATCTCGATGTTGATCAAGAACAGGATGCAGAACCAGAACGGGCTGAAGCCGAACGCGGTCACGATCGGCATGAAGATGGGGATCGTGATCATGATCATGGGGATTGCGCCCATGAAGCAACCAAGGAACAGCAGGACAACCTGCGTAACGACCATCACCATGATCGGCGATAGAGGCAGTTGCAGCAGCCATTGCACCAGTTCGCGCACAGCGCCGGAATAGGCGAGCACGGATCCGAAGGCCTGCGATCCGGCAATGACCAACATCAGGGCCGATGAGATTTGCAGCGTGCCGCTGATGGAATCCCAGAACATTTTCCAGGTGAACGCGCGCCTTAGCACGACCACGATCAGGGCCCCGAGCGCGCCCAGGGCCGCCGCCTCGGTAGGCGTCGCCACGCCGACGAAGATCACTCCGACCGCGCTGAACACGATCAGCCCCGTCGGCACCACATCGCGCGCCGTAACGCGCAGACGTTCCGCCAACCCCGGCCTGACGACATCGTACCCGGGGGCCAACGAAGGTTGGAGCGTGCACCGGATGACGATGTAGATCGCATACATCGCGGCCAGCAAAAGGCCGGGAATTATCGAGGCGACGAACAACGTGCCCACGGAAATGGCGGCAATACCAGCGAGGATCACTGTGATGGTGCTTGGCGGGATGATCGTCGCGAGTTCGCCGCTGCCGATGATTGGACCGATGCTCATCGAGCGCTTGTAGCCGCGCTGGTCCATCTCCGGGAGCAGCACCGATCCGAGTAGCGCCGTTCCTGCCACGCTCGATCCACTCATGGCGCCAAAAAGCGTTCCGCCACCGACCGCTATCAGGCTCAGGCGTCCCGGGACCGCCCAAGCCAGATCGCGATGCCTTCGATCATCTTGAAGCCGATGCCCGACCGGAAGATGAGTTCGCCCATCAGGACGAACATCGGGATCGGGAGGAAGCTGAAATTCGCGAGCCCTGACCAGATGCTGTCCGCCACCGTGTAAAGGCCAACCGTTCCTTGCAGGGCAACGACGGCCAGTATGTTGACCAGCAGGAACGCCACGGCGACGTGGACGCCGAGCCCGCTGACGAGCACGAAGCCGCCAACGACCGCGAGGATCAGCACCGACCAATGCATGTCGGGGCCGGGCCTCAGTCCATCAGCGGCGGCGTGACAGGCCGCAGCAGGCTGCCGTGCAGCATCTGCCAGGCGCGGCGGAGGAACTCAACGGCGAGAAGTAACATCCCCAGGGGCACTACGGCGAATATCCACCACTTTGGAAAAATAAAGTCACCAATCAGGTTGGTGCCGCGATGGTAGTACTCGAGGAATACGGCGGTGCTGTAGTAGAGGAGGACGAGGAACACCCCGACGCCGACGAGATGGGCCGCGATGTTCAGGACGTCGCGAATACGCGGGGCCGCGTAAACAAGCAGAAAATCCATGCGGATTTGCCGATCGCTCCGAAGGGTGACGCCGGCCGCGAACAGCGTGGAGATCACGAGGGCATACGTCGTGAAATCGACGGTACCCATGATGGGTTGGTGGAAGAGGCGCCGCATGACCACATTCGCGACCACGAGCGCCCAATCGAGTATCAGAACCGCCCCGGCTATCCAATAGGCGGCCCAGACCACGCAATCCCAAACACGGGACAGCACATCACGGCCCACTGCACTCACCTGTCGGCCAGGGCGCGCAACTGCTTCGTCTTCTCCGGATCTTCCTTCATCGCCGTCGCCCACGTGGCGTCGAAATAGGCTTGCGTGAAGGCTTTCGCCTGCTCTTCGGGGAAATGGATGGGTGTGGCGCCCTTCTCGCGGAACATCTGAAGAAGCTTTTCGCGCGATGCCTGCCACGTTGGATACCATTTCTCCTCCGACGCGCGCATCGTGTCGTTGAACAGTTTCTGAATGTCGGGCGGAAGATAATCCCAAGTCTTCAGCGAAACGAACACACCCATGTTGATGGCGCTGTAGGGAGGGTCGATGTAGTACTTCGAAACTTCCATCCATGCGTTGTCGAGGATCGTCTTGCTGACCGCCCACGCGAACCCGTCGATAACACCGCGCTGAAGTGAGGTGTAAATGTCGCCCGGGGGCATGTTGGTGTACGAGATGCCGAGGGACTGCATGAAACCGCGGACGGAGTTGTCGCCTCTCAGCGTCTTCCCCTTCAGGTCGGACGCCTGAGTAATTGGCTGGTTCAGGAAGAGAGTTTGCGACTGAACGGTCCAGTTGACATTGCCCACGTAGTAGGCGCCGAGCGGAAGTACGGTGTCGCGAAAAAACGCGTAAATGCCTTTGTCCTGCATTTCTTTCGGCGTCGCTTCGATGGCGCTGATGGCTGCAACCACCGGAGCCTCGTTCGCCAGGAATGTTATCGGCTGGATACACACCTCGACGACGCCGCGCCGGCAAGCATCGAACTGATCGAACGTCGGGATCGCTTCGGGGCCTCCGCGGTAGTTGAATTTCACGCGCCCCTGCGACTGCTCCTCAAGCGTGTGCATCCAGTCAAAAGCTTGGGAGTAGCTGCTGAGCGGCAGATCGCCGGGCTTACTCGGAACGTGCGGGAACGAAGTGACAACGTTCAGAGTAATGACATCCTGCGCGGCCGCGTTTTGCACCGCTGCGCCAGCGACCAGCAGAAGCGCCGCAACCAACGTGGCGGCCTCCTTGAGTTTGCGAGACATCCGTACGCCCTCCTGTGAAAACATTTGACTGCTCCAGACCGTCTTGCAAGAGATGTGCCCTGTCAAGCTATATGCCGGTTTGGATGATGATACCCGTTACGGTTGGTGGGCTCTTTCAAGTGCAAGCGGCGGCGCGTTCGCAACACGTTGCACTTGAGCAGAGTGGACGCACGTTGACGTACGCGGCGTTCGACGCGCGGACCAACCAATTGGCTCGTGCTCTCGAGCGCGCCGGCGTGACGCGCGGCAGTCGCGTGGGCATCTTGTCGGAAAACCGCATCGAATATGTCGAGGCGGAATTCGCCTGTGCCAAGCTCGGCGCCATTGCTGCCTGCCTGAACTGGCGCCAGGCGGATCCCGAGTTGCGGCACTGCATCCGGCTGGTACGGCCGACATTGATACTCGCGTCGGCGCGGCTGATGCCAGCGCTTGAGCGCATAGACCATGGATGTCCCGAGGTCGTGTGCCTCGATGACGGCTACGACGAGTGGCTTTCAGGACAGGCCGTCGGACCTCTAGCCGCGCACGCTGACGCCGAGGACGGACTTATAATCCTTTACACGAGCGGCACCACCGGCCTTCCGAAGGCCGCGGTCATCAGTCATCGGGCGTTGATCGCGCGCGGGCAGGTGCACGCGCTCGATCGCCCGACCGACGTTGACGACGCCTTTGTCGCGTGGACGCCCATGTTCCACATGGGGGCCACGGACTTTGTGTTCTCAACGTTGCTGCGGGGCGGGCGTGTTGTGGTCGTGGACGGTTTCAACCCGGAAGCGCTTGCCGACCTGGTGGCGCGTGAGCGCCTCGGCTGGCTACACGTCATGCCCGGCACGACTGAGCGTTTCCTCGTTGAGCTGAGGCGGCGCGACGTGCGCCCGGCCGGTGTGCGTTTCGCGGGGGTGATGCCCGATCTTGTTCCGCGCCACATGATCGCCGAATTGACCACGCGCCTCGGCGCGCCGTATCCGAACACTTTCGGCTCCACAGAGGCGGGCAGTATGCTGAGCCGCAGTGTGATCCCGATCGGCGTTGCACCGCAGCGGCTATCCAAGGCGAAAAGTTCATTGTGCGACGTGCGCCTGGTCGATGAGGAAGGTTGCGAAGTCGCACATGGCGAGGCCGGCGAGCTCGAAGTGCGAGGCCCGGGTCTGTTCAGTGGCTACTGGGGCGACGACGCAAATCCGATCAAGGACGGCTGGTACGCCACGGGCGACGTATTTGTCCGCAATCCCGAAGGTACGTTTGATTTCGTCGACCGCCGCAAATACCTGATCAAATCCGGCGGCGAGAACATTTACCCCGCCGAGATAGAGCGGGTGCTGCGCGCTCAGCCCAACGTGGCGGAGGCCGTGGTCGTCCGCCGACGCGACGACAGATGGGGCGAGGTGCCAGTCGCATTTGTCGTCGCCCGCGGATCGGCACCGACTGCCGACGCACTGCTCGCGGCCTGTCAGGAAGCGATCGCAAGATACAAGCTTCCGCGCGAAATACGCTTTGTCACTGACGCCAAGTTGCCGCGCAGTGTGAGCGGCAAGGTCCTGCGACAGGACCTCGAAGCACGGCTGGAAGGCGAGTTCGGCATCGTGAATGGCTGGGCCCTGCGGGACCGGTACGCCATCGTCGGAGTAGGTGAAACGCCCTACCGGCGTGGTTCCGGCACAAGCACACGGGCACTTGCGACCGAGGCCATTCGCAACGCGGTCGCCGACGCCGGTCTGAAACTCACCGACGTCGACGGCATGCTGTCTTACTTCTGGCTCCAGGGCGATTTGACGTTCTCGCCACAGGTCGCCGGCGACCTCGGTGTGCGGCCGGACTTCTACATGGACGTTCAGGGTGGCGGCTCATCCTCGGAGGCTCTGATCGGTCTGGCGATCGGCGCCATCGAAGCCCGCATGTGCAAGGTCGTCGTCATCTATCGAGCGTTGAACGGCTTCTCCCAACTTCGGACGGGCGGCTCCGGCGCGCGCGCGCTGGCGCCGGTGGTTGACGATATGTTGCATACGCGTGTCTATGGAATGCAGGCCGCGGCCCACCAGTTCGCTTTCACCTTCATGCGTCACATGTATGACTACGGCACCCGGCCCGAGCAGGTGGCCATGGTGAAGGCGGTGCAGAGCGAGCACGCCTCGAACAATCCCAAGGCGCTGTACCCGCAGCGGGTGACCGTCGAGGACGTGCTTTCGAGCAGGATCATTTGCAAGCCGCTGCACCTGCTCGACTGCTGCGTCGAGAGTGACAACGGCACGGCAATCGTAGTGACCAGCGTCGAACGAGCGCGCGACCTGCGGCACGCGCCGGCACTCGTGCGTGGCGTCGTGGGCCGCTGCAACAAACCGCGCCTCGACATGCACTACCAGCACGGACCTATTTCCACGACCGCCGGCGCTTATGCCCGGGAGCTGCTGTGGTCGAATGCCGGCATATCACCGGATGAGGTCGATCTCACCGGCTCTTATGATGCGTTTACGTTCACCTCCATGCTGCAATTCGAGGACTATGGCTTCTGCGGCAAAGGCGATGGCGGTGCTTATGTTAGCGACGGCACGACACGGCTCGGCGGACGCAGACCTAATAACACGAGCGGGGGCTTGCTCTGCGAAGGCTACACGCACGGCATGAGCCTGGTGATCGAGAACGTTCGACAACTGCGCCACGACGCGGACGGTCTTGCCCGGTGGGCCCCGACGGACGGCGCAGGCACACCTATGACTATTCCGAGGGCGGTTGCCGGCAGGTGCGAGGAGCCGAGATTTCAGCAAATCTCGGCTGGGCGTATCCTTCGACGGGCTCCGCGATCGTCTTGAGGCGTGGATGATCGAAGGTACTTATCTCGGCATGCCACTGGTGCTGAACGAGCGCGAGACGCACCAGGTCCCGTACTTTGAGTACTGCGCCCGCGGTGAGTTCCGACTGCAGAGGTGCCTCAATTGCAACCTATTGCGCTATCCGCCCGGCACGGCGTGTCCGTGGTGCGCCGGGGCGGAGGCCGATTGGGTCCCGGTCGAAGGGCGTGGCAGCGTCCATTCGTACATGGAAGTCCATCATTCGATACAGCCGGCGTTCCGACCGTTCGTGCCTTATGCAACGCTCCTCGTCGACCTGGATACTCAGAAAGGAATTCCAACCGAGCACGAAGCGCTTCGGGTGATCGGCAACCTCGTCACGCCCGACGGCCGCTTGGCACCGCCGGAGCTCGTGCGACGGGTCGGCATTGGCACCCGCGTGCGCATGACATTTACGCCTGTCGATGCTCGCCTTGCGCTGCCGCAATGGACCTTTGACGAAACGGTGGCGCAGCCCGCTCCCTGGCGGTACCCGGAATAACAGGTGCCAGCTGCTTCCTTCGAAGCGTGGGTCCACCTATGGTCGCGTCGAAAGCATCGGCTATAGTTGTCGGCGAGCATACGCGTGTGGCGCGATGCGATGCATTTGCCTACGGAGAATGAGAGTGTCTGATCAGTCGTTGTTGGCCATGACCGCCACGGCGGTCGTCGATCGCCTCAGGACCGGTGATATTACGCCGCACGACTTGCTCGACGCGCTCGAAGAACGCATCGCAAGCGTCGATGCCAAGGTCAACGCGCTGCCCATCTTGTGCTTCGATCGTGCCCGCCGACACGCTGACAAGCTGGCCCAACTGCCAATCTCCGAACGAGGCATCCTTGCCGGTCTGCCGATGCCTATCAAGGATATGATTCCTGTCGCCGGCGTCCGATGCACCAAGGGTTCACCCATATTGTCGGAGTGGATACCCGACCAGTCCGACCTTCTGGTGGAGGCGCTTGAGCAGCGCGGTGCCGTAATCTACGCCAAGTCCAACGTGCCGGAGTTTGGCGTGGGCGGAAATACGTTCAACGAGGTCTTGGGCAGCACGCGCAATCCTTGGGACACGCGCCTTTCGGCTGCGGGCTCGTCCGGCGGTGCGGCAGCGGCGCTGGCTGCGGGCATGGCCTGGCTCGCCCACGGCGCCGATATGGGCGGGTCGCTACGAACGCCGGCGAGCTTCTGCGGGGTAGTCGGGTTTCGACCGAGCCCGGGACGAGTGGCCGCAACACCGACGCCGGCGATCGATCAAACGCTTGCCGTCGAGGGCCCGATGGCGCGCAACGTCGAGGACGCCGCATTGTTGCTCGATGCGATGAGCGGCGAGGACTGGCGTGATCCGCTGTCGCTCCCCCATTGCGGCCCGTCATTCCTGCAGGCGGCGCGAACGGAGGCGCCGCCGGCACGCGTGGCCTGGAGTGCCGACCTCGGCATCACGCCGGTCGAACCGGAAGTGGCGGCCGTCTGCCGCAGGGCAGTTCTCGGCTTTGAGTCACTGGGCGCGACCGTCGAGGAGGCGCACCCGGACTTCTCGGAGGCACATGAGTGCTTCGGGGTTTTGCGTGCCGCAGCATTCGCTACTGCGCACGCGGCGAATATCGCCAATCACCGGGACAAGCTCAATCCGGAAATAGTCTGGAACGTTGAGCAGGGTCTCGCGCTGACGGGAGCCGTTCTCGCTAGGGCCCAGATCCAACGCGCCGTGCTCTATGATCGGGCGAAAGCATTCTTCTCGACATTCGACCTGTTGGTAACGCCGGCGGCGATTACGCCGCCGTTCCCGGTCGAACAGCGAACCGTGGAAACGTGCGGCGGCCAGCATTTCGACAATTACTTCGCCTGGCTATCGATCACCTATGCCATCACGCTGGTGTGCTGTCCCGCCATTTCGATTCCCGTCGGCCTCACGTCCGCAGGAACGCCGGTCGGCCTGCAGATCGTGGGCCCACCGCGCGGCGAACGAGCGTTGCTCTCTGCGGCCAGGATGCTTGAAGAAGAATTGGCCGTCTCTCCGGTGACACCGATCGATCCGCGTTGAACGCCCACGTCCGGACGCCGGCGGCACAGGCGAACGGCGGCGACGCGTGAATTTCCCGGCGCTTGGACAGCCGCCGGCTCTCGATCTGATGGCATGACCGAGGTGAGCTTCCGAGCCGTTGCGACGCGCGGTCGGTATCCAGCGAACACATCTGAAATGTCAGATGCACATCAGCGCACCATCACTTGACGCGGCGTTTCATTTCCGATTTCTGTTCATCCATTCGGATCGGAGCCGCCGAAATGAGATCGAGTCTGGCAACTCAGTACCGGGGCAAGCCCGACCCCGCCCACCGCGCGGCTCGTCGCCAGGCTGCATCCAAGCCAAAAAGTGTCCCCAAGCTATCGCAGAACGAGCAGGCCTATCGGCGGATCAGACAAGAGATCATAACGCTGCGCCTTGCGCCGGGTGAGTACATCAACGAGTTTGCCATTGGCGCGTCGATGTCGTTTGGACGAACGCCGGTCCACCACGCCCTGCACAGACTCATGCATGAGGGGCTGGTGCAGATCGTCCCGCGAAAGGGCGTCATCGTTCAGCCACTCTCGCTGGAAGAGGCAGGCGAACTGATCGCGGTTCGGGCCCTCAATGAGCCGTATGCGGCCGCTTTGGCGGCCGAGCGCATCACTGAGGCGGAGTTGGATCGGATGGACGCGCTGTTGCGATCGGCCCGCGAAATCCGCGAAGGCGATCTCGACAGCTTCATTGCGGTCGACGAACAGTTCCACGCAAGTATCGCGGCCGCGGCGCGCAACCGCGTGCTCGCAACCTTGCTTTTCACGGTGCACCAGCGATCCATGCGGTTCTGGGCGATCACACTTACGTTCCGCCCCCGGGTGCCGGAGATGATGTCCGAGCACAAGGCATTGCTTGCCCGACTCCGCGCGCACGATGTTCCAGGAGCCAGGAAGGCAATGAAGGCGCATATCGACGCGTTTCGCGCCTCAATCTCCCTGCGGCTCCGCTAGTTTTGTTCGCCGTCCCTGTTGCACGGTCCGCGTAGATTGCTGGCGCGAGTATTTCGGGGAGCCTGTCAAGAAACAGCAAGCTCACCGTAGGGCGGCGGAAAACACGTATGTTGGCACAAAAGATTGGGTGCGATCATGGCCGCCAGACGACCAGCTGAAGTAGGCATGCCCGTAGGTGATGTCGACACGCCGGCGCTCCTCATCGATCTCGACGCCCTTGAGCGAAATCTGAAACGCATGGCGGACGTCGCCGATAGGGCCGGCGTGCGTTTGCGGCCGCACGCCAAGTCTCACAAATGTCCCATGATCGCTCTCAAGCAGCTGGAACTTGGTGCGGTTGGCGTTTGTTGCCAGAAGGTTTCGGAAGCCGAGGCCATGGTCGAAGGCGGCGTGCGGGACGTTCTCGTCACTTACGAGGTGATCGGCGATGCAAAAGTGCAGCGCCTTGCGGCGCTGGCCCGACACGCACGCGTTGGTGTTCTGGCTGATCATTCCGATCAGATTTCAGCCTACAGCGAGGCGGCAGTCCGATATGGTTCAACCGTCTCGGTCCTGGTCGATGTCAGCCCCGGGGGGCCACGCCCGGGAGTTGACTCTGGCGAGTTGGCGGTCGAGCTGGCGCTGCGAATAGCCGAGGCCCCGAACCTCCGGTTTGGCGGGCTTCAGGCTTACAATGGCCCCGCACAGCATACGCGCACGCACGCGGAGCGTGTCGCCACGTACGCGGCCTACGCCGACCGGGTGGCCGAGATCAGCGATCTTCTTAAAGGCAAGGGCCTGACTTGTGAGACGATTACCGGGTCAGGGACCGGGACACACGAACTCGAGGCCGGAAGCGGGATTTTCACCGAGATCCAGCCTGGCTCGTACATCTTCATGGATGCCGACTACGCGCTGAACCTCGATGAGAGTGGCGGTCTCTGGCGCAGCTTCGATCACAGTCTTTTCATTCTTTGTTCCGTCATGAATTGCGGCCGCGGGGACTATGCTGTTGTCGACGCGGGCACAAAAGCCGCCAACATCGATACCTGTATGCCGACGGTGTTCGGCCGCCGCGGACTGCGCTTCGTGGGGGCAGCCGACGAGCACGGCCGACTGGAGATCTCTGCGGACGCGCAGCGACTGCGCCTTGGCGAGAAACTGAGGCTGGTTGTCGGGCACTGTGATCCGACAGTGAACCTGTATGACTGGATCGTCTGTGCGCGAGGCGATTTGGTCGAAGCCGTGTGGCCAGTCGCTGCGCGCGGAATGGTGTTGTGACGGCCGGCGCGCGGTCGCGGATTTGACGTCGCCGCCAGCGGTTGCCTCGCCTTGACAAAGGCCGCCCGCGATGATGTTGTGATATTTCACTCAATTCCGTGTGTGTTCTAGAAGACGGAGGGTATCGATGCGCGCCGACAAGCTACTTCCCTTGGCAACCGTCGCTCTACTGCTTGGCGTATGCAGCGCCAGTGCACAAAGCGATCCCGGCGCCGTGGTGCGAGTTGCCGAGACGGTCCCGCCAAGCAATCTTGATCCCCAGCAGAGCACGCTCGGCGCGGATTGGCAGGCATGGCAGCTTGCCTATCAGTGCCTTCTGACGACGGAAACAAGCGGGGCCATCAGCCCCGAGCTTGCCGAAAGCTACACCGTCAGTTCGGACAACCTCACTTACGACTTCAAGCTTCGTTCGAACGTATTCTTTCACAACGGGGACGCGATGACGTCGGCCGACGTTGTCTACACGTTCGATCGGCTGAAAGAGAAGGGCGTTCCGCTCCTCAAGGGCCGGTTTTATCCCACCCTGCAGAGCGTGGCTGCCGTAGACGATCACACCGTTCGCTTCACGCTCGGCGAGCCCGATCCGAGCTTCATCCGCAACATCGCCAGCCCCGGCGTTGCGGGTTGTGCGATCATTGACAAGAACGTGCCCGAAGCCAGTCTGGCTCAGGCGATGGTCGGCACCGGTCCGTACAAGCAGACGAACTATATTCCCAACCAGGAACTGGATCTGACGGCCTTCGACCGCTACTGGGGGGACAAACCAAGCAACGGCGGCTTGCGCGTCCTGTACATTCCGGACGATTTCACTCAACTGGCAAATCTGCGTTCCGGGCAAATCGATCTGTTTTTCCCGGCGACGTCGCTGTTGAAGAGCCTTGAGAGCGACAAGTCAGTGGTTCTCGAGTCGACGGTTACCGACTATCTGGACATGGTTGCGATCAACACCAACCATCCTCCGTTCGACAACGTATTGGTCAGGCACGCGATCTCGTTGGCAATTGATCGCAACGCGATTGTGAATACGGTCTTTAATGGCGCCGCGGTGCCGACATCCTATCTGCCGCCACGGTTGGACTGGGCGCCGAAGGTGGCCGACGTTCCTTTTGCGTCGCGTGATCTGGCAAAGGCGAAGGAACTGATGGCTCAGGCCGGCTATCCCAATGGGTTCGATGCCGGGCTGATGTACATCGCCGGTCGCCAGGATCAGATTGCGTCGTCCGCGGTGTTGCAGAGCCAGCTGGCTGAAATCGGGATCAAGGTTACTCTCGATCCGGAGCAGTTGGCGAGTTGGATCGAGAAGTTCAACAAGCCCGACTACGACCTCTCGTTCAATTCCTACTACGGTTTCGCCAATCCCTATGAATTCCTGCGGGTGCGCACCGCACGCACGGGACCGATTCCCGATTCCCTGGCGGCTTTGATCGCCAAGCTCCCGTCAGTGTCGTCTGACGCGGATTTTCAGTCAGTGGTTTCCTCAATCGCGCTTGAAGAAGCCAATCTGAGCTATCCCGGCGTCCCCACTGTTGCGCGGAAGGGATACGTCGCTCATTCGCCGGCGCTTGCGAACGTGGTTGCTCCGCCAGATTCGACGCGTCAGTTTCTGTCGGCTGTGACGGTCAATCGGCAATAGGCAGGGTGGGGCCGGTTGTTGGATTGGTCGGGCGGCTACGGTGCCGGCGAATCGGAGATATTGAAGGTAGGCGACCTGTCGGTATCGTACGCTGGCGGCAGCGTCCCAGCGGTGGACGGTGTGGACCTGTCGGTCAAGGAGGGCAAGGTTTGCGCCTTGGTTGGCGAGTCCGGGTCAGGCAAGACCAGCATCGCGTCTGCCATTCTGGGAACGCTGCCTCCCACCGCACGAACCTCGGGATCGGTCGCGTTTGACGGCCAGAACCTGCTGGGGCTGCCGGACCGGAAGCGACGAGAAATCCGGGGCCGCCTGGTTGCGTTCATCCCACAGAACCCCATGAGTTCGTTGAACCCGGTTCTGACTATTGGATATCAGATTGTAGAAACCATCCGGGTTCACGGAGGAGCAAGCAAAGCCGAGGCGACTGCCAGAGCAATTGCCGCCCTGCGTCAGGTTGGCGTGCCGGATCCGGAAAGAGCGCTTCGGCGCTACCCGCATGAGTTTTCCGGCGGCACCGCTCAACGAATCCTGATTGCGATCGCGTTGGTCAACGGGCCGCGCTTGGTTATCGCCGACGAGCCGACCAGTGCGCTCGACGCGACCGTCCAGCGTCAGATCGTCGACCTCCTGGCCCACCTGGTCAAGACCACGCGGATGACAATGCTTCTCATCAGCCACGACCTCGGATCGGTTGCGAGCCTCTCCGACAGGGTCGCGGTGATTTATGCCGGCCACATCGTGGAAGAAGGAACAGTAGAGGCAGTCATCAACTATCCTAAGCATCCGTACACGTCCGCACTGATCGCGGCGGCGCGCGGCAAAGTCGGGCGTGTAAAACGCTCCGAGGCGGATGCCGTGACACTTTCTACCTGTCGGTTTCTCCCGCGCTGCCCGAGCGCGACCGACGCTTGCCACGGGCGCGCTCCTGAACTCGTTGAGATGACTGCCGGCCACCGGGCCCGTTGTTACAACCCTCTTGAAGCAGGTGTCGAAGCCTGAGGGGCATGAATGGCAGAAGGCGCTATCACACTTTCCAACTTGACGAAGCGCTACGTCGTTCACAACGGTTGGCGGGCTTCTCAGCTGGTCGTGCATGCGGTGGAGTCGGTGAGCCTTACGGTTGAGCCGGGTTCGACCTTGGGCATCGTGGGCGAGTCGGGGTGCGGCAAGAGCACCTTGGGGCGCATGGTCGCCGGCCTGATTGTGCCGACCGCCGGCTGGCTTGAGATCGGTGAGCAGCGCATATCGGGTGCGAACGACGTGGCGCGCAATCTGCGCGGCCGTGTCCAGATGGTTTTCCAGGATCCCGCAGGTGCCCTCGATCCACGTATGACGGTCGTGGAGAGCGTGGCCGAGCCACTTGGGCACCTCAAACGCGCTGATGCGCGTCGACTCGCGACAAACATGCTCGATCGAGTGGGTGTATCCCAGGCGATGGCCAACCGGCGGCCGCACGAGCTTTCGGGAGGACAGCAGCAGCGCGCTTGCATCGCGCGGGCTCTGGTGGGTGGCCACCACGTGGTTGTCCTCGATGAGGTTGTCAGTGCGCTGGATTCGATCGTCCGATCACAGATTCTCGATCTCCTGCGTGACCTCCAGCGCGAGAGAGGTTTGACGTATCTGTTCATTTCGCACGATCTCTACGCAGTGCAGGCGGTCAGCACGCACGTAGCCGTCATGTATCTGGGAGAGCTTGTCGAGTACGCGCCGAAAGAGGCGATGAGCTCCCTGCAGCACCCCTATTCGGTCGCGCTATTGTCGTCGCGCCTGGAATTGAGTGGCGATGGTCGGCGGGACAGGGTGGTCCTTTCCGGCGATGTCCCGAGCCCGCTTGATCGACCCAGCGGCTGCGTATTTCGGACACGCTGCCCGATTGCGCGTGACATTTGCACCAAACAGAAACCCTCCCTGCGCGAGGTGCGCGCGGGGCAAAGCGCAGCCTGTCACTTCCCGGGAGGATTGAACTGATGCTCCGGTCGGTGGCGAAATCTGTCGGCAGCACGCTGGTCGTCCTGTTGTTTTGTTCGGCCGCTGTTTTCTTTTCCGGAAACCTTCTTGCGCCGGGTTCGGCGGTAACCACGCTGATCGGAGCGGAGGGAGCGACCCAGCAACAAAGGCAGGAGCTGGAGCATCGGCTCGGACTCGACAAGCCGTTGATCGCCCAATACGTCGACTGGGTCGTTGCCGCGGCGCACGGCGACTTCGGCATGTCGCCCATTTCCAACCGTCGCGCCACGGCCGTGATATTGCAGGAGGCGCCGCCCTCGTTGGAACTCACTGCGCTGATTTTGCTCCTGTCGATCCTGATAGGCGTGCCGGCCGGCGTGGCAGCCGCCGTCTGGGCCGGCACGCCGGTCGACTACCTGATACGTTTCGTCGCTCTGGCCAGCCTTGCGATCCCGATCTTTGTGCTCGGAACCGTGTTTATCCTGCTGTCATCGCTATACGCGCCGGGGCTCGTCTCGGCGACCTTCGTCCCGTTCTTTAAGGGGCCCGCCGCCAACCTCACCGGCCTGATCGTGCCGACGATCACCGGCGCAAGCGCGACCGCGGCCTTGCTGATGCAAATGACGCGCGCGACGATGCTCGAGATCCTTTCGCAGCCATACGTAACCATTGCATATGCCCGCGGTATTCCCCGTTGGCGCATATATTTCTTCCATGCACTGAAAAACGCGTTGCCGCCGATCGTGACCTTTCTGGGGTTCCTGTTGGGCATCCTGCTTGGCAGCCTGTTCGTGGTCGAGACGGTTTTCAGCTTGCCGGGATTGGCTCGTGGGCTCATCGGCTCGATCACGACCCGCGACTACGTGGTCCTGATGGCCGAAGTGATGGTGATCGCGACGTTCTTCATTGCCGGCAATCTGGCGGCCGACGTGATGGTGGCCTACCTCGATCCCAGGAGGAGGAGCGCATGACAACGACGGCAGACCCTTCGCCAGCGCGGACCGCCGGGTTGCGTGTGGCTGGTTTCGCCCGCAGGCGGATCCAATCTCAGGACATTGCCATAATTCTGCTGCTTGCTTTTCTTGTCGGCTGCGCCGTTCTTCCGCCATTCATTTGGCCGCACAATCCCAACCAGGTCGGGGCCACGATCCCGTTGAGCGGCCCGGCGCCGGGATTTCCGTTCGGATCTGATCAATTGGGTCGGGACGTGCTGAGCCGCATGCTTGCGGCGGCACAGATAGCCGTCCTGGCCGCCATCGAGTCGGTCATCGTCGCGCTCCTTGTTGGCGGGACCCTCGGCATCGTCGCAGCCTACGCCGGTGGAGTGGTCGAGTATGTCGTTATGCGGCTGGCCGACTTCATGTTCTCGTTTCCGGGCTTTCTCATTGCGATCATCATGATCGCAGCTCTGGGCCCCGGGCTTGAGCAGGCAGCGCTGGCGATAGGAATCGTCTACACGCCACGGTTCATTCGAGTGGCTCGCGTCGAGGCAAACCGGGTGATGAAATCAAGCTTCGTCGAAGCAGCTCGTCTCGCGCGACGATCCGGCATCTACATCATGCTTCGCCACGTGCTGCCCAATATCAGCAACGCCCTCGTGGTGTTGACGGCGCTCAGCATGGCGACCGCCCAACTGATGTACGCTTCGTTGGCATTCTTGGGATTCGGCGCCAGGCCTCCACAGGCCGACTACGGCGAGATTCTCGACAGCCCGAGCCTACATGCTGCAGGTCCCGACGCTCGTCCTTGCGCCTGCCATCGCGCTCGCGATTCTGGTGCTGAGCTTCAACATTCTGGGCGACCTCCTGAGAGATCGCCTCGACCCGCGTGGGGGCAGACACAACCTTTAACGGCCATCAGTCAAACCGGCAGAGACCCCGAAAATGACCTTCGACACACTCATCAAGAACGGCACCGTCATCGACCCTGACTCAGAACGCCACGAACAGGCGGACGTTGGCTTCATTCGCGGCCGGATAGCGGCCGTGGACCGCTCGATCCCCATCGAACGGGCGGGTGAGGTCTACGATGCAAGCGGCTGCTTCGTCACACCCGGACTGGTCGACCTGCACTCGCACGTGTTTCAGAAAATAACCAGCAGCGGCGTCGACGCCGACGCGATCGCAGCCCGTACGGGCGTTACCACATGGGTCGACGCGGGTTCGGCCGGTGCATATACGATCGACGGCTTCCGCGATTTCATCGTGCGTCCGGCAAATGTCCGGATCTACGCTTTCATGAACATCTCATGCATCGGCCTGATCGCCTACGACTTCGAGCTTACCCATCCGGCATACTCCAATCCTCATCTCTTCGAGCTGATGTTGGCCGGAAACCGCGACTTCGTTGTCGGCGGCAAGGTGCGGCTCGGCGCCTCGACTGTCGGCGAAAACGGCTTCGAGCCGCTCCGGATAGCGCAGCAGGCGTTGGAAAGAAGCGGCCTGCCGTTGATGCTCCATATCGCCCGCCGCCCGCCGGACCCGGAGGATTTTGCCGACCTCCTGCGTGAAGGCGATGTGGTGACGCACTGTTACACCGGCCACACCATGCGGCTGGTCGACGACGACGGGAACCTCAAGGACTTCGCGCGAGCGTGGCTCGATCGCGGCGTCCTTCTCGACGTCGGCCATGGCCAGGGGAGCTTCACGTACAAGACCGTTGAGGCGATGCTCGCGGCGGGGATCAAGCCCAACACCATTTCCTCGGACATCCATCTCGCCTGTACGCCGGGCCCGATGTTCGACCTGCCGACCTGCCTCTCCAAGTTCATGATGCTCGGTATGACCCTGGACGAGGTCATTGCGCGCGCCACGGTTGCTCCGGCCCGCTTCCTCGGCATGGAGCGGGAGATCGGCACGCTTCGGGTGGGTGCCCATGCGGACGTTGCCGTGTTCGATCTCGATTCCGGGCCGGTCGAGCTCTACGACACCGAGTGGAAGCACCGATCTTCGAAGGAGGCGTTGCGAAACCGCGCGACCTTCGTAGGTGGCCGCATGTTGCCTCGCCGGCCGGAAGACCCGGCGCCCGCGTTTACGAGGTGGACGCGCGGGGGCGTATATGACTGGATCGACGAGCAGCAGAAAGAGGTCGCGCGGCTTGGACATGTCCCCAAAGCCGGCCCTCAGCTTGAGCCGATGCGGTGACCGGCGCACTGGCCAAGGCCGGCGTCGTTGTGGGAGGTGGCAGCGGCATGGGCCGCGCCACCAGCATGGCTCTTGCCGCCGCCGGGTGTCGCCTGCTTGTTGCTGACAGGGACGGCTCCGCGGCGGCGGCGGTCGCTGGTGAATCGTCGACCGCCGATCGACCGGCCGGGTCGATGGTCTGCGACGTGACCAATCTGGAAGAGGTTGAGGCCCTTCGCGACCACGCCGAAAGCACTCTCGGCACGATAGATTTTCTTGTCGTCACCTCGGGCATCACGCAAGGCGGCGGCATCGTGGAAGCGGACGCCAGTCGGTGGCGGAAACTCCTTGAGACGAACGTGCTCGGAGTTGCGCATTGCCTGCGGGCATTCCTTCCCAGCCTAGCGCGGGCGGAAGCCGGTCAGGCGGTGCTGCTAGCATCGCTTTCAGGGCGAAATTCATACGCGGGCCAGCCGCTCTACATTGCGAGCAAGTGGGGCGAGTTGGGGCTCGTGCACAGCGTCCGGAAAGAGGCGCAGAAGCTCGGCGTGCGGGTGTCGCTGATCGAGCCCGGGCTGGTGGACACGCCAATGTCGCGGGCCAATCCCTTCGCCCAGCCACTGTTCAAGGAGGTCGAGCCGCTCACCCCCGACGACGTGGCGCGCGCCATCGTCTACGTGCTCCAGCAACCGCCCAACGTGATGATCCTGGAGCTTGCGCTCCAGTCGGTCCGCCAGAGCGATATCAACAGGTAAGCCGTGCGCCAGCTATACGACACCCACGTCCACGTCTGGACCCTGGATGAGAAGAAGTATCCATGGAATCCCATACTGGCGATTGCGAAGATCCCGACCTACGCGTTCACCCCTGAACAGCTCTTGACGGACATGGATGCCAACGGCGTTGAGCGTGCCGTGCTGGTTCAGTCAAGTAGCTATGGGTGGGACAACGCCTATCTGCTTGACGTCTTGAAAAAGTATCCCGACCGCTTCCGCGGCGTTGTTCTGGCGGATCCAGCCAATCTTGACTTCGCGCGGCATGTGGCCGGCCTGCGTTCATCGCCGGGCGTGGTAGGCATGCGCTTTCATCTTCTTGAACCGGAGCACGTCGACATCTTCAGCCAGGGCCTCGACCGCATCCGGAAAGGCGCCCTCGATTCGGAATTGGTCGTCGATTTCCAGGTTCGTCCCGGGAACTTCGCTCCGGTGGTGGAGATGGCAAGGTCCGCACCCAAGCTGCGGATCGTGATAGACCATCTCGGTCTGCCGTGGTCGGGCGGTCCACAATCCCGGGGTTTGCGTGATCTCCTCGATCTTGCTGAATTCGCCAACGTGTATGTGAAGCTGTCCGGTCTCGACGAGATGCCGCGCGAAACCAATTCGCCTGAATCGAAAACACAGTTCGCCGAGGCCGTCGTCCGGTCCTTCGGTCCCGGTCGGGTCATGTGGGGCAGCAACTGCCCCCATGCGCTTGCTTCGAGCACTTTTTCCGACCTCGCCGGAGCCGTCGATTCCTACCTTCCTTCGCTGAGTGAGGACGACCGGAAACTGGTGCGTTGGGAAACGGCGCGACAGTTTTGGGATCTTCAGTAGTGACTGCAGCCGCGTCGGCGTCACGATCGCACCCCCGCTTCACGTGTCGTCCGGAGATCGAAGGGACCTTCGGCGTCGTTGCTTCGACTCACTGGATCGCCTCATCGGTCGGCATGGCTATGCTGGAGCGCGGAGGCAATGCCTTCGATGCTGCGGTGGCGACCGCCATGACACTGCAGGTGGTGGAACCGCATCTCAACGGACCCGGCGGGGAAGTTCCGATCATCGTCTACGACACTGCTCGTGGCGTAACCGAAGTGATCTGCGGGCAGGGAGTAGCGCCGGCCGCCGCCACGATCGAGCGCTTCGCCGGTCTCGGCCTCGACCTGGTACCCGGGACAGGCCTGCTGGGCGCTTGCGTGCCGGGTGCATTCGATGCCTGGATGCTGCTGCTGCGCGACTACGGCACTCTGCGCCTGCGCGAGGTTCTGGAGCCCGCCATCGGCTACGCTAAAAACGGCTATCCGGTGATCCCCCGCATCACAGACACGATCGTCAGTGTCGTGAATCTTTTCAAGGAGCATTGGCCGAGTTCGGCGGCCTTGTATCTTGCAGACGGAGTGCCGCGGCCAGGTGCCACGTTCGCCAACCCGAACTTGGCAGCGACCTATGGTCGCCTTCTCAGCGAGGCCGAAGCTGCCGGTAGTGATCGCGTTCGCCAGATAGAACGGGCGCGCGCCACCTGGCGCACCGGGTTCGTCGCGGAAGCGATCGACGAGTTCTGCCGCCGCGAAGAAGCGATGGATGTTAGCGGCCGCCCACATCGCGGTCTCCTGACCGGCGACGATATCGCGAAGTGGAGCGCGACGGTCGAAGAGCCGGTCTCCTTCGACTATGGTTCCTACACGATCCACAAACCCGGTCCCTGGAGCCAGGGGCCCGTGATGCTGCAGCAGCTCGCCCTGCTGGCCGGGTTCGACCTCGGCCGGCTTGACCTGGCAGGGCCGGACTTCATTCACCTGCAAGTCGAGTGCGCGAAGCTGGCATACGCCGATCGCGAGGCCTACTACGGCGACCCGAAGTTCGTCGACGTTCCACTCGCGACCCTGCTCGGCGACGAGTACAACGCGGCGCGGCGCTCCCTGGTCGGCAGTGAAGCCTCGCGCGACCTTCGTCCAGGCGCCGTTGGAGACGCGGCACCCGTTATCGCTATCCGGTTGGCGGACGGCCGTCGCGAAGCGGTGTCCGCCAGCGGCGCGGGAGAGCCCACCATCGGCGACGTCGCGGCCGAGCGCGGCGACACTGTGCACTTCGATATCATCGACCGTCACGGCAACATGGTGACTGCGACCCCCAGCGGTGGTTGGCTGCAGAGCTCGCCGGTCATTCCAAAGCTTGGCTTCCCCCTGGGAACACGGGCCCAGATGTTCTGGCTGAGGGAGGGACTGCCGAATTCGCTGGCGCCTGGCAAACGGCCGCGCACGACGCTGTCGACCTCACTCAGCATGCGCGACGGCCAGCCCTATTTGGTCTGGGGCACGCCTGGCGGCGATCAGCAGGACCAGTGGAGCACCCAGGTGTTTCTGCGTCACGTCGAGGCCGGGCTCAATCTGCAGGAAGCGATCGAGGCACCAGCGTGGCATACCGAGCATTTTCCAAGTTCTTTCTGGCCGCGGACCGCGCGCCCCGGCGTGCTGGTCATCGAGGATCGCATTTCGGCCAACACGATTGCCGCGCTGCGCGAGCGTGGTCACGAAGTGGAAATCAGCGGATCATGGACCGAAGGTCGCGTAACCGCTGCGCGCCGGAGAGGGGCCTCGCTGGGCGCAGCCGCAGATCCGCGCTTCATGCAGGGTTACGCCGTCGGACGCTGATCCCGCCAATTCAAACAGGCCGTCCACCGGGCGCAAAACGGGGCGGAGGAATCCCTTTTTCGCTGCCTGATCATGGAAGGCCCCAACGCCGACTTGCCCCACAAGATTGATTTGTCCGAGTCCCGTGACCGCGTGCACTCGGTCGTCGGTATGGGGATCCGTAGCGTTCGAACCACAGACCGGCCGCTTGCGCTTTTGGTAATGGGTTTGATGTATTTGACCAAACTCAACCACGACATCCTCACCGTAGATCGCAGGCCAGAGGTGCTCGACGAGCACGAGACGATCCTCGACGCGATAATCGCTGGAGATAAGGAACACGCGAGCACATGGACGCCTTCTGCAACTCGGTGTCCTCGAGCCAACCCGAGGCTTTCAGCAGGATCATCAACTGGCGAGCCTGACGCCGCAGCGCGCCGCCTTAGGCTTGATGCTCAGCGAGGACGCGTGTCTTGGGTTGGGGGGCCAGCGTGCCGATGATCTCCTCAATCGTCATGTTTTCCATAGGCTGTAACGTGCCCCAGCGGCCAGCCGCCTCCGATCGTCGCGCGTAGTTGAGGCAGGAGATGAACTTTGCTTCGACTTCCGCCGGGTTGACCTCCAACGCGCCCGCGAAGCGGGCATGTTCACGGCAACCATTGGCAAGCGTTATCGATATCTCGGCCGGCGCCAGGCCAGGTCCGTCAGGCAAGGTCTCGCTGACCGTTAGCCGGTCGGCGAGGTCCTTGACGCTAGCATCCTCAAGCGCCTCCTCAACCAGCGTGTTCAAGTCGACTTGGCCGTGGATCAGGGCGAAGGCCACCATATAGGGAATACTGTATTTGGCATCGGCGAGCGTCGACGGTCGCCTGCGTTCGGCAATCGGCTTGCAGAGGAAGCCGGCTCTGGCATTAACGGCAACCTCGATCGCTTCAATCGACCTCCCTCCGATCCGCTTATGCAACTCCAGGGCCACGGATACGAAAGGATGGGAGCTCCGGCAGCACGGATAGGGCTTTATGTTGGTTGCCTCCCATCGCCAGAGGCCGGGTTCGACCAGCGATGCAATGTCGGCGTCGCTCAGCGACATTCCTAGATAGAGGGGGAAAACGCCGGCCTTGCCTTCAAAGGTCGAGGCCGGTCCGATCATGCCGGCGCGGGCGAGCAACGCCGCTTGCAAAGCGCCGTGTGCGGCGAAGCCGGTGTAGATGGCGCGGGTGTTCGCGCCTGTGGCGAAGGCCGGCTCCTTCCCGCCCGCGAGCTGCATGTACGCAATGCCGAGCGCGGCGACCAGTTCATCCTCCGTCAGGCCGAGCATCAGGCCAGTTGCAAAGCTTCCGCCGAAATATCCGAAGAGCTGCGAGAGGAACCAGTCGGCTCCGGGGCCCGTGCCGGTCGGGCTGAGAAAGACGCCGAGGCGACACGTCAGTTCGTTTCCCAGCGCCACCGCCTTGATGACCGCCGCGCCACGTGCGCCGCGCAACTCACCAGCGGCTAAGGCTGCCGGTAGGGGTGACCGAGGTCGGGTGAATGCGCGCAATGTCGTGAATGTCGTCATAGCCCATGATGTGGGCAAGCGAGGCGTTCGAGAAAGCAGCTATCGCTGGGGGTACCCTCTCGCTCCTGCCGATGATCGTCGCTGTCCCCGACGCGCCCCCACACATCATCGCCTCCAGCACCGGTGTCGACAGGGGCGAGCGGGTGGCGGCGGTCATGACTGCGAAATTGTCAAGAATGTGTAGCTTGGTCTTCCGTGCAATCCGTTCGGGTATCGACTGCCCCTCATCTAGAAGCGCCCGTACCAGTCGCCTGCTGAGCTCCATTGCCATTTGCGTCTCCCTGCGACCGTGCTCCCACTGGCCTTAAATGAATTCGATCGGCGCTTCGTAGGCGTGGCGCTGGCGTGAGCTGAACGCTGTCGCAATAGTGGTCCATGTGTTCTGTCATCAGTTTCTCGGCCTGATGTGCATTGCCTCTGATGATCGCGCGCATGATCGCATCATGTTCATTGATGACCACCCCTCTATCCGGAACAGGAAACACGGCCCCGCGGTTGGGCACAGCATAAAGTGACATCAGACCTAAGCCGAACAGACGCAAGACGCGATTCGATCCCGCCGACACAATGAGTTCGTGAAATTCTCGTGTTACTTTAGTGTACGCCCGTTCGTCGCGAACGTCGGTCTCCTTGCTACGCACCTTCAAATCGCACACGCGCGCGACAAAGTCCGAATCGTGACGCTGCACGGCGTCCCTCAGCAGCGCCGGTTCGAGGAAGCGCCGCGTCTGCAAAACTTCCCCGATGGTGATGCGGTCCGACCTTAGAAAGAGACTCATCATTCGGCCAAAGTCGACGGCTCCAGCGCGCGCGACGATGGGCCCGCCCTTGGGTCCCGATCGCATCACAATCAGTCCATTTACCTCCAGAATGCGCAGTGCCTCACGTACTGTCGATCGCGCCATATGGTATTGCGCGACCATTTCGTTTTCGGGCGGCAAGCCGGTCGCCGGGTCCGAGATCGTTCCTGACGATCTCGGACAAAATCTCACGGGCCAATGCTTCAGGCGCTTTCAGCGGGCGGGTCCGCATCGTCCTGAAGTGTGGCCTGTCGTCACCCGGCTTGTCTGACATCGCGTTCTCGAGCCGCTTGCCACGCGCCGGGCCTTTTCTGCGCCGGCTGGGAGACGGGGTGAGTGGAAGATCGCACGCGTTTGAGGTCCTTAGCACAGATCTGGGTTCGGGCCAAGTGTTCTTGACGGCATCGAACCGCGGCAGTTTATATCGATGATCATGATTATGATAAATGGGTGGCTGAATGCCACTGGGTTCAAACCGCGACGTCGAAGAGAGGATTTCGGATCTGTTGGAGCCACGGCCGTGGCTGCGATAATGGTTTTTAGTTGGGAGGAACAGAAAAATGAGCAGAGAATTCTACGAATAGTCGGCCGAAATTCAGGCTCGCTTTCGCATTGCCGCAAGTGGTCTTGCCATTGCGGCGATGATGGTATCTGGACGGCCAGTCGGTTCGCGCGGCCGACAACGAAGTCGTATTTCGCCGCACCGGGTGGCACGTATCAGCGCGCCTTGACTGAGTGCGCATTGACGAAGTTCACCGCGGAGACCGGTATCAACGTCGTCTACCAACCAGGAGTCAACGCTGAGAACCTGGCCAAGGTCGCCGCGCAAAAGAGCAATCCTTCTATCGACATCCTGCAGGACAATCCGACGTCGCACGACGAGGGAGTCAAGCGGGGACTGTTCGCCAAGGTCGACAGCACCATGGTTCCGAACCGCGCCTCAGTCGCCCCCAGCATGCATCCGACGAATGGCTACGGCATCACAGCCAGCGGATTGGTCATCGGCTTGGAATACAACGCCGCCGTCTTCAAGGAAAAGGGTTGGGAACCGCCAACGTCGTGGATGGACATGTGGGACCCGAAGTACCGGGGCCACGTCGCATTAGCGCCGATCAGCGCGCAGTATATGCAGGGCTTCGTTGCTATTGTGAGCAAGGTCCAGGGTAGCAACGAAACAAACCTGGACGCAGCCTTCACCAAAATCGCCGAACTGAAGCCCCAAATCTACGGCATGTTGGCCAGCCCCGCCCAGCTCGATACCGCGTTTCAGCAGGGCGATGCCTGGATCGGCGTTAACACAGGTGCGCGGGTGCAGCTGTTGAAGCAGCAGGGTGCCGACGTCGAGTTCGCCCGCCCCAAGGAGGGAGCAATGTTGGTGCCGGTCAAGCTATGACATGGTTGCCGGGCGGCCCCAACCCGAAGGCAGCCGCCAGCCTGTTAAACTTCCTCCTCGGCCAAGAGGCGCAAACCTGCTACGTCGAGGCGGTGAACTACGGCACCGTGCGCGACGACGTGGACATCCCGGGCGATACCAGCCTCTACGTTCCCCATGGCAGCGATGTCAGCCAGTACTTCCCGATCGACTGGGGCTGCCCTCGGCACCCAGTTCAACACGCTGGCTGATCGTTGGAACCAGGCTCTCCAAGGCTAACGATAAACGCGCGCATCGGCAACACGTTATCGTATCGCAAAATGCGCTGGAACGGCCGGGCGGAGCGCCTCAAGCCTCCGCTCGCTCTGCGTCTGGTGCAGGTGCTTGCTGCATGACTCTTCCCGTCCAACCGCTTCGATTTCGATCAGCACGAAAATTGGTGATAGACCGATGATCAACTCCAGCCATGACATCGCGATCAGGCTGACAAGGACACCGCCGCCCGCGGGTTCATTGATTAGCTTTGTGAGCCCGGCCGGCATATCGGCTCGTACAGCATCGAAAGCGGCCACGCGACACGCCGACCTTGGCGGCCGAAAGGTGGTCATTTTGAACAACGGCCAAGCGGACTTACGAAGTCGCGACGTATGGCAAGGTCATTGAATGGGTGATGCAGAGCCTTGGCGGACACTTGAAGTCGCCGCCTGAGATCGTGTCGCTACGGCAGTATATGGTCACTTCCGACCTCGCTGATCTCAAGGATCTTGGAGCGCAAGATCCGCGAGCTGCGGCCCGCTGGTGTCGCCATCGTATTGTGTCACGCCGGCGTCACGGCGCCATCCACCCTGCTGGCAAGTGAACTGGAGCGGGCCGGGATTCCGACGGTGCTCGTCTGCACCCCGCTCGGAGAACCGCTGGCGCAACTCATTCGATCAAACAATGTTGACGAACCTGCCGCTCGCGGTGACGCGCCCCATCCGCGGCATGAACGAAGCCGAGCTTGGAAAAACTGAAGGCGGATGTCACTTCGCAGGTCCGTCCAGGCATTGACCGAAACGCCAAAAAAGCCGGCGAAGTATCAAGTTCGGCGGGTCGGAGTCCGGAAATTTCACGTTCGCCCCGCGGCGGGTTCGGCCGACAAGTTCGAGGCGGCGGCGCAGATCGCCGAGGACATCTGGGATGAACTCCTCGACCAGCGCCTCAACGATGGCCTGCCGGTAGTGATCCCCACCCGCGAGCGGCATTGAAAAGATGCTCGACGGCGGCGGGCGTTCGCCAGAAGACGTTCTGGTCTCGGCGGCCAATGCCTAGCGGCGCCCACATCACGGTCGAGAAAGCTGCAATCAACGCCGTCCTGGCTGGCTGCCGCCCGGAATATTTTCCGGTCGTCCTCGCCGCGCTTGAAGCGATGGATGCCGGAGGAATTCCGATTCTTTCAGGCGTCAATCACGTCACACGCGGGTGGATGGATGTTGGCCGTGAGCGGGCCTATTGGCCGAGAAGATCGGTCATCGCGCAGCGGACCTGGATGCCTCGGGCCAGGTTTCCGCGCCAACGCAACGATCGGCAGGGCGGTAAGCCTGACCGTAGCCAACGTCGCCCGGTCTATTCCCGGTATCACCAGCTTAGTGACCTTCGGCTCCCCCGCCCAATACACCTTGTTGTTTCGCCGAGGCGCGCGTCGGACAATCCGTGGACGCCGATGCACGCCGAAACGTTCGATGAGAACACAAGCGCAGTCACGGTCCTCAAGTGCGAGTCGCCGCACAACATCATCAGCAGTGCCGGCCCCGGCCCCGAGCCTCTCTTGCAGGCGGCGGCGTCCGCGATGTCAACGCTCGGGACGAACGGGATACGCTACCCCGGCGATCATCTCGTTATCTTCAATCCGGTCCAGGCTCAGATGCTTGCCAGGAACAAATTCACCAAGCGGGATATTCAAATGTATCTCTTCGAGTATTCCCGGGCGCCGTCGTCGGCCTTCAAGCCGTCGCTGTTCGTAGACTGCCTGCCGCGGTGGACGCATCACATCGAACGAATGCCAATTGTTCATGATCCGTCCGAGTTTCACATTTTTGTCGCCGGTGGGATCGGCAGCCAGATGATGGTTGCGCCGCCTTGGGGCTCTGAGCCGGGCAGTGACCCGACCGATCGTCGCTCGATAGTCGTCGTTCGCTATTCGGTGGCCGCCACGTGGTCTCGCTCGAACTCAACCGTCTGAACAAGAGGTACGCGGCGAGGGCGGCGGTCGACGACCTTTCTCTGACGGTCGATAGCGGGAAGCTGTTTTGTCTCCTCGGTCCGTCCGGATGCGGAAAGAGCACGACGCTCCAGATGATCGCCGGGCTGGTTCAGCCCAGTTCCGGCACCATCAAGATAGACGGCGCCGATATCACCGACTTACCCGTCCAGCGTCGAAACATCGGGGTTGTCTTTCAGAACTACGCGCTCTTTCCGCATATGACCATCGGCGAGAACGTCGGTTATGGATTGAGGGCGCGGCGAAAATCGTCTGAATTGGTCGAGCGCGCGGTCACCGACAGGCTTGAGTTCGTCGGGCTTGGCAAGAATGCGCGACCGATATCCACGAGCTTGTCCGGCGGCGAGCAACAACGTGTCGCATTGGCGCGGGCCCTGGCCATTGAGCCGACGCTTTTGCTTCTGGACGAGCCATTTTCCAGCCTCGATCGCGAACTTCGCCTCGAGTTGCGGACCGAACTTTCGCGCATCCAGCGCAAGACGAAACTGACGATGCTCTTCGTTACCCATGATCAGGACGAGGCGTTCGCAATTGCCGATACGATTGCCGTCGTGCGCGAGGGCCGCTTGCAACAGGCCGCGCCGCCGCGTGACCTCTATAACTGCCCCGGCCAACGCGTTTGTCGCGGGCTTCGTCGGACGATCGAATCTGCTGACCGGGACAGATCGTGATCGATAACGTCGACCAAGTGCTTTGTCGTCGACGGACAGAGCATGCCCGTCAGCGCGCGCAGGCGACGGATGTCGAACGCCGAAGTCTACCATCATGATCCGCCCCGAACATGTCGATGGTTACCCGCGAGCTGCCGACTTCAGGTCCGATCGCTCGAAGGCACGATCAGACACATCGAGTTCGGTGGCAGCGGCGTTCTGTACCACATTGCCGCGCTCGGGAGGGTCCTCCTGGCGTCCACCGCTGCCGGCCGAAGGCAGGATCAGCTTAGCGAGGGCATCACGGTCTTTCTGACCTGGCACACCGAGGAAGCGTATGTAATTCCCTCGCGGCGAAAATTCCGCATGAGATCGCCATGGCGGGGAAAGCGACTCTGGACGATATTGCTGGTCCTTCCCGGACTCGTCGTCGTCTCGGTTTTTGTCTTCGTGCCCCTTGCCGGCCTGGGCGTCATGAGCGTCAGCGAGGGTACGGGCGGACTACCGCTCGACATGTTCCTCGGCGAACTACGTTAGGTTTTTATCCAGCGGCTACTATTTGAACATCTTGTGGTCGACGGTTCGCATCGCCGCAGAGGCGAGCGTGGTCGCACTGGTTCTCGGCTATCCGATCGCGGTCTTCCTGGTCACCTATCACAACCTGGTCGCCAGATTCACGGTTGTCGTTCTCCTGTCGCCCCTTTTCGTCAGTGTCGCGGTAAGAGCGTACTCGTGGAACGTTACCTTTGCCCCCAGCGGTCCGCTCGGGGGACTGGGTCTCAACTTCACCGAGTCGGCGGTGGTAATTGGACTGGTGCAGTATCTGCTTCCGTTTGCGGTCCTTTCATTGATCGTCAGTCTGTCATCCATCGAGCCAGCGCTGGCGCGGGCCGCCCTAACGCTCGGCGCTGGCCCGGTTGAAGTGTTTCGAACGATCACGCTGCCGCTGTCGACACCCGGAATCGTCTCGGCCGTTCTTATCTCATTCACAACCGGCATGACGGCCTTCGCCATTCCCCTACTGCTTGGTGGGGGCAAGATGCACGTGCTGGTGAGCCTCATCTACGAGCAGCAAATGGGTGTCTTCAATCAGGGCTTCGCCGCCACGGCTAGCGTAATACTGCTGGCGATCAGCCTGGCTGTGGTGGTGATCATGAACTGGCTGAGCTGGCGGCTTCAGCGGGGAGTAAACGCATGAAACCCGGGGGCAAGGCGGCGCTGATGTCGTGGACCCTTGTCGTCGCAGTTGCGATGCTGCTGCCCTTGGTCGTTATCGTCGTTTCGTCGGTGACGCCCAAAGAATTCGTTTCGTTTCCGCCTCCGGGCATAAGTTTCCGCTGGTACAAGGCGATCATAGGCACGCTCGAACATACTCAATGCTTTCGTTTACAGCGTGGTTGTCGCCTCGATTTCCGCCGTGGTTTCATTGCTCGTCGGATCGGCTGCCGCCTTCGCGATCGCACGCCATCGGTTTCCGGGGCGCGGTTTTCTCCTCGCCACGCTAATGGCGCCGTTCATGGTTCCGCACATCGTGCTCGCCGTCGGACTCCTTCAATTGTGCGCCAACCTTGCCATCAATTCCTCGCCATACGGATTGGTCGCTGGACACATTGCGATCAGCCTGCCGTTCGTGATCAGGCTCATGCTGTCTGGATTGGAGGGTTTCGACGCGCGGCTTGAATCGGCAAGCCGCAGCCTTGGCGCTTCTTGGGCGCGCACCATCTGGTTCGTGACGCTTCCCTCAATTCGACCGGCGCTGATCGCCAGCGGCGTCTTTGCATTTTTGTTGTCGTTCGATGAGACAGGCGTTTCCGTCTTTACGGCGCTTCCCGGAAAAACGACGCTGCCCGCTCTCGTCTATCAGTACGCGGAACAGAAGTCGTCGCCGATCCTGACGGCCGTCAGTTCTTCGATGGTTGTTTTCGGTGCCATTGTCGCCGTTGTCCTCGAACGGATGTTCGGCCTGCTCCGGCTATTGAACGGAGGTGTCAAGACTTGATGGCAAAATACTCATCACAAACCCAGGGCGACGGACGTTTGCTTTCGTATTTGAAGGCGTGGCTGCGAACGGAAGTCGTCGGCCGAGTAGTCGTATGAAGATTATCGACGCCCAAATTCATGTCTGGCAGGCGAGCACGTCGGAAGATCCCTGGCCGACAGGAGCTGTAAGCCTGCACGGCGATCCAGTTTCGATAGAAAGGGCTCTGGCCGTGCTCGATCAGGCTGGCGTTGATGCGGCTGTGTTGGTGCCTCCGAGTTGGGTGAGTTTCTCCAACCGCTATTCGTTAGAAGCAGCGCGCCTTCACCCGGACCGCTTCCGTGTGTTCGGTCGCTTCGACATCGCGGCGCCTGAGGGACCGCAATACCTGTCGCGGTGGCTCGAACAGCCGGGCATGCTCGGCATCCGAATGCTGCTGAACGCCGGCACCGGTCTTGACGCCCTGACTGATCGAAGCTTCGACTGGTTCTGGCAGGGATGCGAGGCGTGTCGCATTCCGCTTATGTGTTTCACGCCCCTCAACGCGCGCGCGCTGGGCCCGATAGCCGAACGGCATCCGACACTGCGGCTGATCGTGGACCATGCCGGACGCAATCCACGCGGCGAAAAGGACGAGGCGGCCTGGTCCGATCTCGACGAACTTACGGCGCTCGGACGCTTCCAAAACGTGGCGGTCAAGGTTTCGTCACTTCCTTGCTTTGCAAACGGCCCATACCCGTTCACTGCGCTGCACAAGCCGGTGCGGGCGATCTACGACGCGTTTGGGCCACAACGAATGATGTGGGGCAGCGATCTCAGTCGTCTCACCTCGTCGTACGAAGAGAATTTGCGTCTCTTCACTGAAGGTCTGGAGTTTCTGTCAGGCTCTGACCGTGAGTGGATCCTGGGTAAGGCCCTCGCCAAGTTTTGCGGCTGGCAGCTTTAGGTCGGCGTCAGGGAGAAGCGAAGGTGTCCATCGCGAATGACGAACTAGCGGCCCGCTATGGCAGGCTACCGACGGCGATCATCAGCGATATCCTGCGCGTTGCCGGTGCGCCGCATCAGGTCCTGCACCACACGGTGAAGCCCGTGGCGCCAAGGTCTACGATCGCGGGTCCCGCCTTCTGCATCAAGGGCGAGCGCATCCTCGGTGGGGTGCCAAAGCGGACCAAGGTCAATCCACGCTACGAGATGTTTCGCCGTATTCCACGCGGCGCCGTCGCCCTGATTGAGAGCGGCGGTTACGAAGACTGTGTTGTATTTGGCGGTAATATAGCCCTTGCGTTCAAAATGTCCGGCTGCCGGGGCATCGTCACCGATGGGGGCGTCCGCGACTGGAACGACATCGCTTCAATGGAAATGCCGGTTTTCTGCCGGTTCGCCACGCCGATCAGTTCCGGCGGCCAGTGGGCGATGACCAAGCTCGAAACGCCGTTGGTCATGGCCGGTCAATCCTCCTCGACTGTCAAAGTCGTACCCTGGTGATTTTGTCGTCGGAGACGCGGACGGCGTGGTCGTGATCCCGAGCGAGGGCATCGAGTCGGTCCTGGAAAATTCCGAACGACTGGTCGCGCTGGAGCGGCAGGTTAACGAAGGATTACTGAACAAGCGTGATCCCGGCGAAGTGTTCGAGTCGGTGAAGCGGTTCGAGCATATCCGCCTCATCGAGCCGAACTGACAGTTTCTACAAGGTCTGGTGGAAATGCAGGTGAAAAAGGATCCGTTTTACGAGCCGGTCGAGCGCCTCAAAAGGCGCCGCGGAGAGGTTCTGGATTCCTGGGGGCCTGTGACGCTCGATGCTGTCACTGTTTCGCGATTCCACGAGGCGCTCTGCTGGCCGGAGCAGATGCCGCCGGGCTCTCCACCGCCCGCCGTGCTGATGCAACTGGGCAATATCGAGGTCGACCTCACGAAGGACGCGCGACCACACAAGAGCCTTGCTCCCGGTCTCACCAACTCCGTCAACGGTGGAACAAAAATGACCTGGGCTCGTCCGTTGGTTGCCGGTGAGGCGATATCGGGACGCGTTTGCCTGAAGGATGCCTACGCTCGTGAAGGTAAATCAGGGCCGTTGGCTATGGTCGTCGTGGAAACGATCTTCGTCGACGGCGCCGGCAAGGTCGCGGCGCGAACCGAGAAGACAACCATTTTTCGCGGGCTGGCGCCATGACGACCGCAACGCTGACCTTGAATGAGGTGAAGGCGCTGGCGACGGGTTCGCGTCTACGTAGCGTTGAACTGCGACCGACAACGATGACCCAACTCGTTTTCTATTGCGCGGCAACGCGGGTCACCGACCCGATCCATTTCGATCGCGAGTTCGCTCGCGGCCAGGGATTTGCCGACGTCATCGTCAATGGTTCCCTGCGGATCGCGTGGCTGACCCAGGCCTTGGCGGACCTTGTCGGTGCCCCGGACTTTGTATCGGCGCTTCACTGCGCCCATCGGGGTCCGCTCCACGTCGGGGAACCACTGCACATCGAAGTCTTCACCAGCGGACTGGCGGTCGCGGTCGAGGAGGGCTGGCAGTTGCCGTGCGCGCTGGTTGGGCGCTCCAGTGGCAAGATCATCGATCAGGGCGAAGGTGCGCTCACGTTTGTCAATCGTTCAAACCAGCCAGGGTCGAACTAGCAGTATGGATATGCTCGAGTCGCAGGATTTTGGAGCGGAGTACAATGATTTCCGCAACGAGGTTGAAGCGTTCTTCGAAAGCGAAGCGCGCCCTGAATGGTATTCGCTCGATCCAGAGTCGGACGAATACCACGACCTCGCCCGGGCTATGGATCGCAAGCTTCTTGATCGCGGCTGGTACACTCTGCACTGGCCGAAAAGATATGGCGGTCGGGACGGCAGCCTCGTCGAATTTTCCATTTTGCGCGAACTCGCTGGCTATTACCGGGTACCGACGGCCGCCGGACATGGACGCAACATTGTCGGGCCGGCGTTGACAGCGTTTGGCACGGAGGAGCAGAAGCTTCGCTACTTGCCGCGAATTTCTTCCGGCGAATTGGTCATCTGCCTCGGGTTCACCGAAGCCAATGCGGGCAGCGATCTCGCCGCATTGGAGACCAAAGCACTTCTGGATGGTGATCACTACGTCGTCAACGGCAGTAAGCTCTACGTAACCTATGGCCTGTTCGCCAACACCATGCTTTTGGCGGCGCGCACCGATCCCACCCAGAAGCGCTACAAAGGCGTTAGCCTTTTCCTCCTGGACATGAACCTGCCGGGCGTGCGCATCCGTCCGATGGAAGCGCTGAACGGTCATCGGGTTGCGGAGGTGTTTTTCGACGACGTTCGCGTGCCGAAGGAATGCCTGTTGGGAGAGGAAGGCAACGGCTTCTATCACATGGCGCTGGCGCTCAACTTCGAACGCGCCGGGGTCGATCGGCCGGCCATTTACATGGCCTTTCTTGAGGAACTCATTGAGTACTGCCGCAAGACCGATCTCTGGCAGAGATCGCGCGTGCGAGAAGTCCTCGGTCGGCTGGCGGGCCAGCTATATGCCTGGCGCATGGTGTGCTGGCGCGTCGTGTATTTGCAGGCCCAGGGCCAGACGCCGACCTGGGAAGCCTCGATGTCGCAGTTCTATCGCAAGGAGATCAATCCGCAGTTCGGTCAGGCCATCCTCGAGATCCTCGGTCCTCGTGCGCTGATGGAGCGTGGCGACCCGGAAGCGATCCTTTACGGCCGCGCCGAATGGTATTTGCGAGAAGCGTTCGACAATCATGGTCAGGGCGGTCGCTTCGTCACGCGCAACGTGATCGCTCGGCGCGGTCTCAACCTGCCGAAGTAGGGCGACAGCAATGATTGTAGCCTTCGACGAAATCCAACGGATGGTGCGCGACGCCGCCCACGGCGTGTGCTCGACGGAATCTGGCGGGCAAATTCGCAACCCTCGCGACCTCTGGCGGCAGTTCACGGATTTGGGCTGGACCGGCGTCGTTCTACCGGAGAAGCACGGCGGCAGCGGAGGATCGCTCATCGACGCCGGCATCATATGTCTGGAGATGGGACGAGGCGGCCTCTTCTTCTCCTATCCTGACACCGTCGCGTTCAGTCGCGCGCTTGCCGCAACTGGCGGACATCTTACCGATGCCGCGACAGAACTCCTCGCGAAAATCGTTGCCGGGAACACTGCAGTGGCACTTGCGCTGCAGATCAACGGCGAAGACCGGTTAGCTCCACTGCAGTTGTCATCGAGCTCCGAGCCTGCCCTCTTGACGGAAACGGCCGCCGAGCAAACCGTGATCGTTCGTCTTTTTGAGGGACGCAGCCCGCGCCTCATGGCCGTGCCCCTCGAGGGGGCCTCCGCCCGGCCCGCAAGGACGATCGCCCGTGGCAACGACAGGATCGTCGATCTGGAGACCGCGCACCAGTCTGGGGACGTGCTGGCCGAAGGTGACGACGCGCGTGAGATCTGGAACATCACGATCGGCACGCATCGCTGCCTCGCGGGCGCGCAACTTATCGGAGCCGGACGCCATTTCCTGACGCTGGCAAGCGAATACTCCGGCACACGCGTTCAGTTTGGCGTTGCGATCGGCACGTTTCAGGCCGTGCAACACGCGCTGGCCGAGACGTTCGCCGCTGCTGAAGGGGCGGAATTGCTGATCTTCAAGGCGCTGAGCGCGATCGAGCGTGGCGCCGATCCAAACGGTCAGGTTGTCACCGGCGCGATCAGCTTCACGCGTGAGTCAATGTGGACGATGCTGATGAAGTCCTACGACATTCTGGGCGGCGTCGGATACATGGAGGAGCATCCGCTGAGTAACTATACACGCGCCCTATTGCCAGTAATGGCGGCTCTGGGGTCGGCCGTCGCGCTGCGACGAGGCCGCCGGGTTGGCAATTCGCAGCAAGGGATATTTGCGATGACAGGCGCCGACCCGGCAATGGTCAAACCACTGCCGACACCCAGCCAGCTCGCATTGCCGTTCTGGCAGGCCCTTCGACGGGGTGAGTTTCAACTGCAGCGTTGCCAGACCTGTGGACGCTACAATCATCCACCAAAGCTCATCTGTCCACACTGCCACGGTCGCAAACTGGAATGGGAGCCGGCCGCGCGCACTGGCATCATATACAGCTTCACGATTGTGCATCGGCCACCAGCACCGGCGTTCAAGACAGACGTCCCTTACGCCGTCGGCCTGGTCGACATCGACGACACAGATGTTCGCGTCCTGTCGAGCCTGGTGATGCCGCCCCATCAAGTGAAAGTGGGGATGCGGGTGGAATTGTTCTTCGACCCAGTGAGTGACGACATGACTCTTTTCCGCTTTCGTCCCTTGGCGAACGCGGACCGATAGGAGAAAGCGCGATGGTCAATCCGGATGATAATATCGGTGAGATCCGCCGTTTGCTGGGAAAGACTGCGATCGCGGGCGTATATACGACCGAATTGGGCGATCTGCCCGACCGCAGCCTAGAGGACCTGTACCTGGAAGCGGTCGTCGGCGCCGTCGAGGATGCTGGCCTGACGCTGGACGACGTCGACGGAATCGTCGGCGGCCGCAGCCCGACCGCCAGCGCCGCCACGGCCTTTGCCGGTTACTGGTCCGAATTGCTGGGCCATTCGATCCGCTACTATAGCACCGTCGACGCAGCTTCGGGCGGCCATGCGGGCAACATGCTGCACGCTGCCTTGGCCGTCGCCGCGGGACTTGCCAGGTGCGTAGTGGTCATAGGCGGCGCCAGCCGCGGCGGCGGCGACCGCAACGCCGCCGTTCGCAAGATGGCTGCCGCCCACGGCGAATTCGACGCCGCGTGGGGTACGCTGGTGCCGTCGTGGTTCGCCATGATCGCTCGCCGTCACATGCACGAGTTCGGCACCACGTCCGAACAGCTCGCCGAGATTGCGGTCTCGACGCGGACCTGGGCGTCCATGCATCCGCAAGCGATCAAGCGAACGCCGATCACGATCGAAGATGTGATTGGCTCGCGTATGATCTCCGATCCGCTGCACCTTCTCGACTGTTGCCTTTCCAATGACGGCGCCGGCGCCCTCGTCATTACGCAAGCCGACCGCGCGCGGCACGGCCCACACAAGCCGATCTACATGCGAGGCGCCGCGGAAGACTATACATTCCGCGGCTATGTGGACGTATGCCATGACTGGCTCACCTCAGGCGCGGTCTTCACAGGTAAACGCGCCATGGAGATCGCCGGAGTGAAGCACGCTGACGTCGACGTTGCCGAGATTTATGACTGTTTCACCATCACGGTACTTCGGGAACTCGAGGACCTGGGCTTCTGCCCGGTAGGAGAGGGGGGCCGATTTGTCGCTGGTGGGGCGCTCGCGCCTGGTGGCAAGCTGCCTACCAACACTCACGGCGGCGGGCTTTCTTACGGTCACGGCTACTCCGGTTTGTCGCACGCCATCGAAGCGGTGCGTCAGTTGCGCGGCGAAGCCGGGAAACGTCAGGTTGCTGACGCCGAAGTCGCTTTGGTCCACAGCCAAGGCGGGCCGTTGGCGCTACATAGCACCGCAATTCTTTCGTCCAGTAACAGTTGAACTGCAGAAGAACATGAAACTTCTCGAAGGCGTCAGGGTTCTCGACCTCAGTCGTTTCGTCTCCGGTCCATACTGCTCCATGGTACTCGGTGATCACGGCGCCGAGATCATCAAAGTCGAACATGCGAAGTACGGCGACGGCACGCGCCGCTGGAGCAAGCCAGAACTGGGCCTGAACAACCCTTATTTCCTCTCGGTCAACCGCAACAAGCGATCGATCGGGGTCGACCTGAAGCAGAAAGACGGCCGGGAGATTGTCGAGAAGATCGCCGGTGTCAGCGATGTGCTGGTCCACAATTTCAAGCTCGGAAGCATGGAGCGGATGGGGCTCGGTTACGACAACCTGAAGCGGGTCAACCCGCGCCTTATCTATTGTGAGATTACCGGGTATGGGGGCGAAGGCCCCTATCGGAATCGAGCTGCCTTCGATTTTCCAATTCAGGCCGAAAGCGGGTTAATGAGCGTTATCGGCGAACGGGCGGGCGCGCCGATGAAGGTTGGCGTACCGATCATCGACATCGTCACCGGCTTGCAAGCGCTGTCTGGCGTTCAAGCGGCTCTGTATCACCGCGAAAAGACCGGCGAGGGGGTCAAAATCTCCACTTCGCTGCTGGAATCGGCGCTCGCGGCGATGACAAACGTCGTCAGCGACTACATCGTTGCCGGCGTCACCCCGCGTCGCTGGGGCAACGGACATCCGAACCTTGCACCTTACGCCGCTTACGAGGCGAGCGACGGTTGGTTGACGGTCGGCGTGGCAACCGAGCCGCAATGGGGGCGCTTCTGCGACATCATCGGTAGGCGAGATCTGAAATCTGACCCGCGCTACGCCGACAATCCCGCACGGCTGGAACACCGCGACGAATTGGACGGGGAGGTCGGTCCGGAATTCATGCGCGATTGCAAGGCCAATTGGCTTGCCAAGCTTGCGGAGGCCGACGTTCCCTCAGCGCCGCTCAACACGGTTCAGGAAATCATCGCCGATCCTCACGTTACTGCGATCTCGATGGTCAACAAGGTCGCCCACTCCGAGCTCGGCGAAATCAGTATGATCCGCTCACCGGTATCGATCAATGACGAGCACATCCCCATCGAGCATGCCCCGCCGCTGTTTGCTGAGCATACCGACGCGGTACTCCGTGATCTTCTCCACTTCGATGACGCCACTATCGTTCAATTGCGCAATGCCGGCGCAGTTCGTTGAGGATCGCGACGCTCCGTTGACGTCAATGAAGCCCGCGTTGACTTGAAATCTGCCCGCCGGGCGACCGATGAGCTAACTCAAACAGGGTACTCCAAAAATGGCTGTCTTCCTACCCGCTGCCGATGTTCGCGAGCTCCTCACGATGGAGGATGCGATGGCCGCTGCCGAAAAGGGCTATCGGACTTTCGGGAAGGAGCGCAATGTGCTCTCGACGCCTTCATCGGCTTTCATGGTCGTGCCCAACGAGACGCCGACCATGTTCTGGATCAAGGGCGCGTTCTCACGATCGCTGGGCGTCGCCGGGGTTTCGTTCGCGGCGCAGTTCGGCGAGTACTATTTCTTCGTCACTGACACAGACACGGGTATGTTGCGCGGCGTCGTAGAGCGCGCATGGTTGACGAAATGCAGAACCGGGTCGACATCGGCGGTGGTGGCGCGGAAGCTCGCCCGGCCGGGCAGTCGAGTTGTCGGATTGATTGGCGCCGGGCTCATCGGCGAGCAGGCGGCGCGGGCGTTGTCCCATGCTTTAGAGCTCGATGATTTCCGCGTCGCCGCACGAAGTCTCGACAGTGCATCGCGATTCGTCGAACGCCTTCAACCCGAATTGCGGGCGCCGATGCGTGCGGTTGCGACGCCGGAAGAAGCCGTTCGCGACGCCGACATCGTGGTGACGATCACGGTAGCGCAGGCGCCCTTCGTGAAGTCAGGTTGGCTGAAGCGTGGCGCCCTTCTCCTGTCCATGGGGGGCGTGCCTGAGGTCGAATTTGGTGTCCTTTCAGAAGTTGACCGGCTGATCGTCGATGACGTCGGCTACGCCATGGTACGTGGCGATTTTGCGAGCTGGGTCGACGCTGGGGCAATTTCGCGCGAGGATCTCGAAGAGCGGATCGACGCTGATATCGGCGAAATTTTCAACGGCGACAAGCCCGGCCGTCGCAACGACGAGGAAATCATTCTTGCGGTAATTCAGGGACTGACAATCTGCGACCTCGCCACGAGCGCTTTCGTCATCGACAAGGCGGAGCGACTGGGACGCGGTCTTGCTTTGCCCACCACGAAGCAGCTCGATATTCCTGAGGAGCGTAAACAGCAACCGGCTGCCTTTATGTCGGCCAGACTTGAGCGCCGGCGGCAGTCCGGGACCGGCTGATCGCGAAAAGCAATCTGGCACGAGCCCAGAAGGCCTTCCCGCCGGAGGGCCTCTCGCCATTTCGCCAACTGAGGCGTGCTTCCCGCTCGGATGCCGTCGTTCCCAAGCCGGAAGGCCCCTGGTTCCGTCCGAACGGCGCAAGGCATTTCCGTGCCGACTTTCTTACCGCATAACGGGCACAAAGCTCCACATCACGTTTGGCCTCTTCGCCAACGCCATGCTGCTCGCTGCGGGCAAGGACCCCGACGCGCCGGGGCACAAAGGCGTGAGCCTGCTTCTTGTTGATCTAAACCTGCCCGGCGTATCCATGAAACCTTGATTGCCTAACCGGGCATCGCATCGCCGAGATTCACTTCGAGAATGTCATCGTGCCGAAGAAGACGAGCTGACCTGGCCTCCTTCGACGGCGCGCGAAAGGAAAAGGGAGGAAACTGATGCAGGAAACGCCACTCGTCGACGCCCATGCGCGCGTTTTTCGTCAGGACTTTCCGTTAGTCGATAACCCGGTGCGCAGACCGGACTACGACTTCGCGCGGGATGCCTATGAGAAGGTCCTCGATGGTCACGGGATCCGCTTTGCAGCGCTCTCCGCGGGCAGTCTTTGGGGCGACTGCACCGACCGCCACGGATCAGGTCAAGGAGCTCTTGCGGATGGTCGGTCCGGACCGGCTAATCTGGGGAAGCGACTGCCCCTTTGCCGGCTTTGAGAATAGGCAGCCCTACCAGGACGCGCTCGATTGGTCGGACGGGTGTATCCCAGACGCGCGCGCTCGGCAGAAGATTTTCGGCGAGAACGGACTAAAGTTGTTTTTCAGATGACAAGACGGCAGCCAAGCACTGGCCAAAAGAGGCGGCCCACCCATCATCTGAGCGCGCGGGCAGGGGCATGGGGCAGGCATAGCGGCCAACGAGCACGTCGAAAGTCAGAAAAGATAACGGTTTTGCCGAAGTGGTCAACGCGTCATGCGACGACCACCGCCGCGTCACAGACCACCAGGGGCTTTTAGGTCGGACGATGATGCCACATCTGCCGCAGCTGTCCCTGTGGCAGTCGTGTGGGCTGGGCGCAACTGCGCGTTGTGCAGCGGTCTCAGGCCGTTGACGCGACCGAGGTAGACGTACGTCAGGGCCGCGGCGACAGCCGAACCAATCCCGGCAACCATGAACGAGACCCGCGTCCCATAAGTGTTGGCAATCCAGCCGACCAGCGGTGCGCCAAGCGGACTCGTTCCGGCGGTCGCTAGCACCAGCAGCGACAGCACACGGCCCCGCATCATCGGTTCGGCGGTGAGCTGCAACCAGGTGCTGGCGAGCGTCTTAAACACCAGGTTGGTGATTCCCATCACGAAGACGAGGCCTAGCGCCACGGCAAAAGTCGGCGACAGACTGGTGACGACGTACACGCCCGCGACCAGGAACGCCGACGCGACGATGCGGTTGAGGTTTGGCTTCAGCAACCCCGCCAGCGACAGCCCGCCGAGGACTGACCCGAAACCCAGCGCCGCGATGAGGTAGCCGACAGTTCGGGCGTCGCCGTTGAATGTATTCCGGCCCAACAAGGGCAGGAGGACCTGAAGGTTGTATGCGAGCAGCCCGACGGTTGCGAGGAGTGCGAGGGGACCGAGCAGATGGGGCGTGCCGCGAACGTACTGGAGGCCAGCGCGCACCTGACCACGCTGGCGGCGGGCGGCAATCGGGATGTCGAGTTCAGCGGGGTTCATAAGAAACAGGCCGAGGAATGCCGCTGCGAATGTGACTGCGTTGATAAGAAAAGCGTATGGCAGGCCTACGCCAGCGATGAGCAGCGCTGCGATCGCCGGGCCCGTCGCCTTGCCGCTGTCGAGCACAACGTTGTTCAGAGTCACGGCATTCGTCAGCAGGTGCCTGGGAACCATTTCGCTCGGGAAGGAATGGCGCGCTGGCTTCTCGATCGCGTCGATGACACCGATCGTCGCCGCCAGCACCATGACAACGGCAACGGAGATATGACCGGTGAGCGACAAAACGCCGAGCAGCAGCGCCGGAACCGCACCCGCCGCCGTCACCAGCATCAGGATCTTTCGCTTCTGATACCGATCGGCAAGGAGACCGCCCCACGAGCTCAGCAGTAGCGCAGGAAGCTGTTGCACCGCCATTACGAGGCCGAGCCAGGTTCCAGAGTCGGTGAGCTCCAGAACGAGCCACGCCTGCGCCAGCATCTGCATCCGGTTGCCGGTGACCGAGATGAGCTGTCCGATGAAATAGAGGCGATAGTTACGCGTCGCCAGCGACGCAAAGGTTGAGTTGAAATAGCGCCTCACGCGTGCATGACCCGCTGCCCTGGGCGCGTGGCTCCACATGCCGCATCCGCAGCGTGAAGCCGGCACCAAACGTTCAAGCGCATCGCTGCCGCGACCATGGGTGCGTCGCACTCCGACATTCTGGATCGCGTCGGCAGCTGATTGGTTTTGGCGCTTCCGATACGCTCGCTCGTGATTGCGACCCCGGTCGATGAACCATATAGTCGGACGGCTCAGTCAGCCGCGACTTGTGCGACAGGTTGTTCACCATCGCAATGCAGTCGTCAACTTGGCGCGAGTGTCGAAAGCGCGTGTAACCTTTGACGGCCTGCCTCCCATTCACGGTCGGTCCCAAATCCCACCCACCGGTAACCGGTGGGAACGGTCGCGATCCGCGACATCCCGATGCAAACAGGTAAATCACGGTGAAGATAAAGAAGGCGACGACTCGACTGTTCGCGACGCTGGATGACACGCCGCTGCTTCCGGGACTCCCGGTTCCCGGTGAGCACGTCGGTCCGCGCCAAATCGTTTTTGTCGAACTCGAAACTGATGACGGCATCACCGGCCTTGGCCTCACGTACTGGCACGGAGCTATGGCGACGGCCCTCCTGGCGGCCGTGGAAGCGCTCGCCGAGCACGTAGTGGGCCAGGATCCGATCGCGGTAGCGGAGGTCGCCAAGCACTTAGTCCATGTCACCGGGCGCACAAGTGCCCACGGCAACGGCATTTTCCACCTCGCCAAGGCGGCAATCGACATTGCTTGTTGGGATATCAAGGGCAAGGTCGCAGGCGTGCCGGTTGCGGCGCTGATCGGCGGCGCGCGGTCGCGGGTAGCTGCATACGCCAGCGGTGCGCTCCTGCGCGGCTACTCCCTCGATGACCTGCAGCGAGCGGCAAGCCAGCTCGTGGACATGGGTTTTCGTCAGATGAAGGTGCAATGTGGCAGCGAGCCGACTGACGAGGAAGCCGTGGCGCGCGTCACCGCCGTTCGCGAAGCCGTCGGACCGGACGTCGAGTTGATGCTCGACGTGAACCAGCTGTGGAGCCTCCACCGTGCCCGCCGGATGGGCGAGAAACTGGAGGAATTCGCATTGGCCTGGATCGAGGATCCCGTGGTGGCCGACGATCACGAGGGCCTTGCCGTGCTCGCGCGCCAGCTGAGGACGGCGATCGTTGCCGGCGAGTACGCTTACGGCGTCGCTGGGTTCCGTCCGTTGTTCAAAGCGCGTGCCATGGACATCTGCATGATCGACATATGCAGGGTCGGCGGCATCACGCCGTGGATCAAGGTGGCCGCCATTGCCGAAGGGTTTAACATGTCAGTGGTGAGCCACCGCCTGCCCGAGATCGATGTCCAGGTGGTCGCCGGAGCGCCCAATGGATTGACGGTGGAGTACCGGCCACTGACAGCCGGGCTGTTCGAGGAACCGCCGGTGCGCGATGGCGGTGAGGTTGTGGTGCCCGATCGGCCGGGCCTCGGCCTGGCCCTCGACCGGTCCGCCATCGCTCGCTACCAGATTCGCGAAACCGTGGCCCGCGGGTGAGCGACGTGCGCATCGAGCACATAGAAGTTTTCCGCGCCAACGCGGGGTGGAAAACGCACGGGTTCGTCAAGGCCGTGTCGGAGTCAGGCGTCGTTGGCTGGGGCGAATTCAGTCACGATTTCGGCGGGGTTCATGCCAGCGAACGTGAGAAGGCATCGCTGATTTCCGAGGTCACCGCCCTTGTCGTCGGTGCTGCCGTCGGTTCGTCGGAGACCACCCGACGTCTTCGCGATTTCGCATCCGCCTCCGGTGCCGCCCGGCAGATCGCAGGTGCGATCAGGAACGCACTCCTCGATATGGAGGCGCGCGGTCGCGACGTGCCCGTCCATGAACTCCTCGGCGGCGCCAGGCGCGATCGCATTCCCCTCTACTGGGCGCATTGCGGCACCTATCGGGTGTCTCATGCGGCCACGATCGGTGCTCCTGCCGTGCGATCGCTCGACGACATAAGGTCCCTCGGTGCAGAAGCGGCTGCGCGCGGCTACCCGGCGCTCAAGTGCAACCTGCTGCTCTTCGGCGGAGACCGGCCGCGCCGCTTCAAGGCCGAGCGGGCCGACCGGCTGGACGACGAAACGGTCGCACAGGTTGCCGACGAACTTCGCGACCTGCTTGGCGCGTTCCGTGCCGGCGCCGGTCCCGACGTCGACCTGCTGGTCGATATTGGCTCGGGTTTTCCGGCGACAGCCGTCGCGACCCTGGCGCGTGCCGCCGCCGCCGGCGGTGTCCGCTGGATCGAAGTCGACGCGGTGCCGGCCGCCGACCTTGCCCGGATTCGTGCCGCAGACGGTGTCGCCATCGCCACTGGCGAACGGCTGATGCCCGACGAGTACGCGAGCTATCTTGTAGCCGGAGCCGCGGACGTCATGACCCTCGACCTGCTCTTCCTCGGCGTACGCGACGCGGTCGCGATCGCGGCTGAATGCGCCGAGCACGGCGCCATGGTGGCACCGCACAACTGCTACAGTCCGCTGGCGACGATGATGAGCGCCGCATTCTGCGCCGTCGGTGCCGAACCTCGCCCTGATGGAGCTTGACGTCGACGGCGTGCCTTGGGAGGACTCCTTCGTCACGGTCCCGCCGGTCGTCCGCGATGGACACCTGATCGTCCCGGAGGGTCCCGGCTGGGGAACCGAGGTCAACGAGGAATCGGTGCGGGCCCATGCCGCCGAATGAGGCGGTACCGGCGAGCGCCACCGGCGTGATCGACGGCCACGTTCATCTGACGGGCGAGCCCGCCGCCGGTCCGCGGAGGCGAACCGGGCGTCCCACCGGCAGTGGGCAAGTGGCTCACCGCCGAGGCATATTTGCGACAAATGGACGCAGCGGGAATGTTTGGCGGGGTGGTCGCAACCACTACCCGGTCCCACGGTTTCGACAACGAACCAGCAGCGCGCGCGGCCGCGCAGTTTCCCGGCCGTTTGCGGTCGGTGGGTGCCATTGACGTGCTCGCCCCCGAAGCCCCGGAAACGTTTGCCTACTGGGTGCGCGAGCGCGGCATGCGCGGCATGCGCTGCTTTGGCGGCGAGGCAGTCGACGCCGACAGCTGGCTGGGAGACGAACGCTGCGCGGCCGTCTTCAGGCGCGCCGAGCAGTTGGGGGCGATCATCAGCGCCCAGCGCACCCGCGTCGCGACATTGCCCTCTCTGATTGCCGCGTTGCGACCCGTTGCCAGCCTCCGTTTTGTCGTCTACTCGGCCGCTGCACCCGTTGTCGGTCAATCGGGAAGGTCGGCCGACGTGGGCGCGCTGACCGCGCTCGCGTCGCTGCCGGGCTGTCACGTCAGCGTCTCCGTCGAGAACGCCCGCGCGACGTTCTCCGAGGCGCACGGCTATAGCCCTTTCTTCGAGGTGCTCTGCGAGCACTTCGGTGTGGAACGCATCGCCTGGGGTTCCTACTCGATGTTCGCCGAGAACGACCCGCGACGGTCGCTCGCCACGGTCCTCGACGAAATGCGCGCCGGTTTCTCGTTTCTTTCGGCGAACGAGCGCGCGTGGGTCTTTGGTGGGACGGCCCGCCAACTCTTTTGGGACTAGCGTGGGGCTGCCAGCGCGCGGCCGATCACGCCGGGCGACATATTGCTCGCGCTGCGCAAAACGTGCGACATGAAAGATGACAACAACACTTTGGGGAGTGAAAACAGCGCCGTGAGTCTGGCTGGCAAGGTTGTGATCATAACGGGAGGCGCGCTGGGAACCGGTCGGTACTGTGCGCAACAGTTCGCAAAAGACGGTGCGCACGTCGCGATTGCCGACATCAACGAGCCCGGTCTCAAGGAAGTCGAGGCGATGCTCGCCAAGATTTCCGACACCAAGCACCTGGTTCGACGCGTGGACATCCGCAACCAAGACGAGGTCAAGGCGTTCGTAGACGAAATCGCCAAGACGTTCTCGCGGATCGACGTGCTGATGAACAACGCCGCCGTCGTCCCGCACGCCATGTGGATGACCCAGGCGTCCAACTGGCCGCCGATCAAGGACATGGACTACGACTTCTGGCGGCATGTCTTCGCCGTGCAGCTCGACGGCACGTTCTTCTTCATCAAATACGTCGTTCCCCACATGGAAGCGGGGGGCGGGGGACACATCATCAACGTGATGAACAGCGGCGCCAACTACATTGCCAACACGGCCCGCCTCTCCAGCGCCCGACGGGTGCCGTACACGGCGTCGAAGGTCGCGCTCCACAACATGACCCAGTACGTCGGCGAGGACCTGCGCGATTCCAACATCTGCGTGGTGGGGGTTTCGGGCGAGGCATTTGCCGCCGATCACGCGCCGGAAGAAGCGCGCAAGCGCATGCCGGGACCGGAAGTGCTTGGGCAAGCGCTTCCTGATTGCCGCGGAGGCCCCGATGGCGTTGACCGGGATGTGGGTCGAGGAGAAGCGTGGCGGACTGGTACCGCGCAACGGATGACCACGAGCGTTCTGTTTCAGATCGGATCGGCCGGCCTTCGGCGCAAAGCGAGGCCTTACGTGAGGTATCGCCAGCTCGGTCGCTCTGGGCTGACGGTGTCCGTTGTCGGCATCGGTTGCAACTCGTTCGGGCTGTCGTGCGACGAGCCGACCGTCAAGGCGATCGTCGACACGGCGCTCGAACATGGCGTAATCCATTTCGACGCCGCTCCTGGCTACGGCGAAGGCAGATGCGAGGCGTTTCTCGGCAGCGCCATAGCCGGTCGCCGCGACGAGGTCGTCATCGCCACCAAGGCCGGCGGATTCACCAGCCGCTCCGGATCCAACGCCCGCGGCTCGCGGCGCAGCATCGTGCGCTCGGTCGAGGGCAGCCTCGAACGGCTCAAGACCGATTTCATCGACCTGCTTTACCTTCACCAACCCGACCCGGCGACTCCGATGGAAGAAACCCTCGGTGCCATGGACGATCTCGTCCGTGCCGGCAAGGTCCGCTACGTCGCCTCGTCAAACCTCAAGGCTTGGCAGATCGTCGAGGCGGAATGGATCGCCCGTCAGGCCGGCGGGACGCGGTTTGTGGCCTCCCAGAACGCCTATAGCCTCATCGATCGTCAGGTCGAACTCGATATCGCCCCAGTGTGCGAACACTATGGCATCGGCGTCGTTCCCTATTTCCCGCTGGCGCATGGGCTGCTTACCGGCACCTTCAAACGTGGCGAGACGGTGAAGGAAGGGAGCCGGCTCGGACGCCGCCCGGCGGTTGCCGAGAATACGGCTGCCCTCGACGCGATGGAAGCGCTGGAGGCATTCGCCCGGACGCGCGGCGCCTCGATCCTCGATGTGGCGATCGGCGGGCTGGCGGCCAAGCCGGCGGTTGCGTCGGTGATCGCCGGTGTAAGCCGGCCCGAGCAGGTCGTCACCAACGCGCGCGCCAGCGACTGGATACCGTCCGATGAAGACGCCGCGGCCCTGGATGCGATTTCGCCGCCAGCCAAATATGCGCCGCTCGGCAGCCGGACGGCTTCGTTGCGATGAGCGAAGCGCAGCGCCACTCCGATCGGGCCGTGCGAGAATTGAATGTGAAGCGCCGCGTTTGCGACGGCGCGGAACCGAACACGTCGCAGACAAATGAGCAAGGGAGACGTCGTGACTGACAAGGAAGATATTCGGGAGATGATCGCCCGATGGTCGAAGACCGACGCTGACAAGGACGTTGATGGATTCGTCGCCCTCTTCACCGAGGACGGCGTTTACCGCGGCCGCCGCGGCGTGTCGAAAGGGCATGCTGCGATCCGGAAGAACATCGCCGACCGCGTTGCGTTGAACCCGCCTGATCGCAGCACCATGCACTTGTTCTGCGAGGGCATCATTGACGTCGACGGTGACAACGCTACCGCCGAATTCCCCTACGTCGGCTACGGCCGCGTCGGCAATTCGCGCTGGGAAGTGATGAGCATCGGGCGCTACCACTGCAAGCTGATGCGCACGCCCAAGGGCTGGCTGTTCACCGACATCGAGAACGCTTCGATCGGCCCGCCTAACTGGCCGGCAACTTATCTCCACCACCCGTCGGTCTGACGGTTTTTCGATCGCGCAATTGCCGAGCAAGACATAGGAACCCAAACGATGGACCGGCAACGCGACACCATTGCGCGTTGCGATGCCGCCCGAGCAGGAGGACAAACGTGAACCGCAGTACCGATCGTATCTTGACCACCCATTCCGGCAGCCTCAGCCGGACAGCCCCGATTATCGAGGGGATGAAAGCCAAGACCCTGCGCAGGCCGGTCGACGAAGACCAGCTGCAGAAGGACATCACCGCTGGTATCGCCGAGGTCGTAGGCAAGCAGGTCGAGGCCGGCATCGACATCGTCAACGACGGCGAGTACGCCCGGCGCGGCTTCACCAGCTACATCCACGAGCGCATCGCCGGACTCGCGCCGCTGGTCCTGAAGCCAGGAGACAAGAATCCGCTCGACCAGATCGGCCACGAGCGCGAGCGCGATATCTTCCCGGGCTTCTACGCGCAACACGACAAGGCCTACCGATTCATGTGGATGCTTCCCTCGGTCGATATGAGCGAGATGAAGAACATCCGCGGCAAGTCGGAGATCTTCAAGGTCGTCGCGCCCATCAGCTACGCCAGCGACGGTCCGGTCCAGCGCGACATCGCCAACCTCAAGGCCGCGCTCAAGGGCAGGAACACCGCCGACGCATTTATTACGGCGGTCACCCCGACCACCGAGCGCCGCGATGCCGGCATCCTCGACTTCTACAAGAGTCTCGAGGAGTACCGCTACGCGGTCGCCGACGTGCTCAACGAGGAATACAAGGCAATCGTCGCAGCCGGCTTCATCCTGCAGCTCGATCGTCCGGCGCAGAACCCGATTCTCGGGCTGGAAAGCGATGAGGAGATCGCACGCGTGCTCGATGAGGGGATCGAGGTAGTCAACTACGCGCTGCGGGGCGTTCCGGAGGACCGGGTTCGCATTCACTGGTGCGGCGGCAGCGGCAACCGTCCCCACACGCAGAACGTGCCGATCGCCAAGATGGCCCGTTCGATGCTCAAGCTGAACGTCGGCGCCTACGGCATCGAGGCGGCCACGCCCCGCCACGAGCACGAGTACCGCATCTGGGAGGACATCAAGCTGCCCGAGGGCAAGACCCTCGTCCCCGGCGTCATCTCGCAATCGACCAACATCGTCGAACATCCCGAATGCGTGGCCTGGCGGATAACCAATTTCGCCAACCTTGTTGGCAGGGAGAACGTGATCGCTGGCGTCGACTGCGGGTTTTCGCAGGATTGGGACCTGATCCGCGTCCATCCCGAGGTGCAATGGGCGAAGCTGCGGTCGCTCGCCGAAGGTGCGGCGCTTGCCAGCAAGCGCCTGTGGAACTGACCGGCCGGATCGCTCGCCCAAGAGTGTTCCGGAACAGCTGTCGGCACCGCCCGTGGGCGCGGCCTCATCCGGTGCCTCACTTCCGGGTGGGGTCGAGGCCAATATCCCACGCGTCCCACTAAGCTTTGAAAACGGCTTGGTATGGGTCGTGTTGACAGCAACTTTTGCCACATGCACTGTCAATCTTCGCGTTTCTTGCGCGTTAGGGAGGAACAAACATTGTCATCTAACAGAACGTATCCCTCTGCTCGAGGCGTCACGCAGTTCGGCGCGCTGGTTCTCGGCGCGTCCCTCGGCGTTGTCGCCCTGACCGGTCCGGGCCTCGCCCAGGCGCCCGACTACGACTTCTACAAGGGCAAGACGGTGGACATCATGGTCGCCAACGCGGCCGGCACCACCATGGGCAACACGTTTGCCGCGATGCATGACGCGTTAGAAAAGGCGCTCGGCGCGTCGGTGCGCATCAACTACAATACGTCTCCGACGGTCGCTGCGTTGAACGCCGGCACCAGCCAGGAGGCCGACGGGCTGCACATCGGTGCGATGGCGGTTGGCACTGCCCAGGCCAACGCCATCTACGGTACCGGGCTGAATTTCGATCTCACCAAGCTCGATTGGATCGGAGCGAGCTACGGCGACATGAACGCGGTTTGGGCTTGCGGTGCGACACCGCAGTGGAAGTCGTGGGACGACTTCATGGCCTCCAACGACCATCTCCGCGTGACGGCCGTGTTCGGCGGCAGCAGCTATCTGATCAACCTGACGCTGCTGAAGGCACTCAATCGCGACTACTCGATGCTGACCGGCTACACCTCAAAGGACATTGGCATCAGCTGCACGCGCGGCGACGCCAACTGGAAGGTCAGCGCCGCCGGCAACTACGTGAACTCCGCCGGTGACGCCCTGGTGCCGGGTGCCTATCCGCTGATCCTGTCGGGTCCTGCCCCGAAGGGATCGCCAATGAAGTTCCTCAACGACATGGCCCCGACGCTCGCTGACTGGGTGAAGACGTACAAGACGACCAGCGACGATCAGAAGAAGTTGCTCGACCTCGCGGTGGGGCTTTTCGCGACGGACGCTCCGAACGAGGCCTTGTACGCCCCGGCGGGCACGCCGCCGGAGCGCCTCGCCGCGCTCCGCGAGGCCTTCGCCAAGGCGGTTCAGGATCCGGCTGTGCAGGAAGCATGGTTGAAAATCGGTCTGCCGCCCGGCGAAGTCTTCATCGGGGACGATATCACGGCGTTCCTCAAGACGACCGTCTCAGACTTGCCGGCAATTCGGAACCTGCTGGAAATCAAGCCGAAGAACCCGTAGCGAACCGCGGGATCGACCGCGCTCGACATCACCCACGCGGTGCCAAGGGACAACGCTTCTGGCACCGCGTGGCACTTCACATTCAGGGGGCGGTTCTTGACAGCGCGGCACGCCGTGTGTTCGTCGGCTCGCCGGCCAAGGGCGGAGTGGACGGCTCGCGTGGCGACGGGCGGTTCAAGGTCCGGCGGTCCATGAAGGTCTATGAGGCACTTGCCTTGGCGTTCGTTCGCGAGGGCACCGCCGACGTGTTCGGCATGATGGGCGATGCCAACATGCACTGGATGAACGCCCTGGCGGGGCACGGCGTGCGCCTTTACAGCGTGCGCCACGAGGGTGGCGCCATGGGGATGGCCGACGGCTGGGCGCGGACGACCAACCGTCCCGGGGTCGTGACGACCACATCCGGGCCCGGGGTGACCCAGCTCACCACGCCGATGATTGTCGCCAGCCGCGCCCGCACACCGATCGTGGCTTTTTGCGGCGAGACACCGGTCGGGGAGGAAGACACCCAATCCCTCGACGTCGAGCGCTACGCCGTCGCGGTCGAGTGTGGGTTCGTGCGTGTCGCGCGGGCCGGGGAAGCCTTCGCGGCCGTCCAGAGTGCCTTCGTGATGGCGCGGTCGCAATCGCGTCCGATCTTGTTGAGTGCGCCGGAAGACGTCCAGCAGCAGGAGTTCGACGACGCCGGGGCCTACGTCCCTTCGACTGAGGTGATCGGAACAGAGCCCCTGGCGCCAGCGGAGGCCGACATCGAGCGCGCCGCGAGTCTCATTGGCAAGAGCACGCGCGTCGTCATCGTTGTCGGCGACGGCGCGCGCCGGGCTGGCGCGGGCGACCTTGTCCTCAGGCTCCAGGAACTGACCGGAGCCCTCCTCGCCACCACGCTGCGCGCCAAGACTTGGCTCGGCGACCAGACCGGGTACCACGCCGGAGTTTCGGGAGGCTTCGCCAACACCGCGGCGATGAACCTGCTGCGCGAGGCCGATTGCGTCGTCGCTGTCGGTGCCAGCCTCAACCGCTACACGATCGACCACGGCCGGCTCTATCCCGACGCTGCCTTCGTCCACATCGACGTGCGTCCGCCGCTGCCGATGGGTGATGGATCGCAGGCCGATTGCCATATCCAGGCGGACGCGCGCCTGGCACTCGAAGCGCTCACCCGTGCGTTGGCGGCGGCCTCGATCCGGCACACCGGATTTCACACCGCCGCGGTGCGGGACACGCTTGCGGCCCAATACGACGATCCGGACCATTTCGACGTTGAAAGTGGCGTCGTCGATCCACGCGACGCGCTGCGCGTCATCGATGCGGAACTCGACGAGAGCGTCGGGCTGGTGTTGAGCAGCGGCTACCAGGCGATCTTCGGCGCTTTCCTGCTCAGCCGTCCGCGTCACGACGTTCTGGTGAACTTCGGCTTCTTCGGCTCCATCGGTCAGGGCCTGATCCTCGGTATCGGCGCCCTCGTCGGCGGCGCCTACCGGCCGACCGTGGTCATCGACGGGGACGCGAGCTTCATGGTGTACCTCGCCGAGTTCGAGACCGCCTGCCGTTACGACATGCCGCTGCTGGTCGTCGTGTTCAACGATCAGGCGCTGGGCGCCGAGCACCACAAATCGGTTCGCTACGGCCTTGACCCGAAGCTGACATTCATCGGCACGCCCGACCTGGGGCAGGTCGCAACCGATCTTGGCGGGCGCGGTACGCTGGCGCGAAACCTCGACGAACTACGCACGGCGTTGCGCGCGTTCGCGGCGGACCCGGCTCCGACCGTCATCGATCTTCGCGTGGCGCGCAACGTGCTCAACCTCTACGACCGCCGGCGCGCCGCGAAATCGCGTGAGCAGCCGGTGCCATGGACTGCGATTTGATCGAAATCGGCAATAGCCCGGCTAGGGGCAGGGGAGGCGCGGTCGGCCGCGCAATTGGAGAAGCCAACATGACGAAGGACTCACCGGCGAGGCAGTCGTTGCAATGGAAAATCTGATCCACGCCTTCCAGATCGTGACGACGGGCGACGCTTTCCTGTACCTGCTCGCCGGATCGCTGCTCGGAATGTTGCTCGGCATCATTCCGGGCGTCTCCACCGTCGTTATCCTGAGCGTCATCCTTATCTTCGCGTTCAAGATCAACGTCACCAACGCGCTCTGCCTGTTTCTCGGCGCCAACTGCGGTGGCTACTATTCGGGATCGGTGTCGGCGATCCTGATGAATACGCCGGCGCACCCCGAGGCGATGCCGACAGCGCTTGATGGCTACCCGATGGCTCGCTCGGGCGGGCCGGCCCGTGCGCTCGGGCTTTCGGCCTGCTCCACCTGCATAGGCGGTCTCATCGGCTGCGCCATCCTCGTCGCGTTCCTGCCGGTGATGGATTACCTGTCGAACGTTTTCTATCCGCCCGACTACTCAGCACTCATCATCCTTGCGCTGCTCCTGGTCGGCTCGCTCGGAACGGATTCGATAGGCAAGGCCATCGTCGCCGCCGGGCTTGGATTGCTCGCCTCGTCAGTCGGGCCTTCGATGATCACCGGCGTCGAGCGCTACACCTTCGGGCTGATCTCGCTGCAAGGCGGCCTTTCGATCATCGCCCTCGCTCTCGGCGTTGTGGTGCTGCCCCAGATGGTCATGGTCTTCGGCACCGGCACCGCGACCGCGTGGCAGGACATGACGGGGAAGAACATCCGTGAGCTGGCTGAGGCCGAGATGGATACATCCGACTTCTTCAAGCAGCTGTGGGGTGGGGTGCTGGAGACGTTCGTCCACTGGAAGATTCTCATCCAGAGCGGCATCGTCGGCGGCTTCACCGGAATGGTCCCCGGCATCGGCGGCTTCACCGGCAACTATATGGCCTACGGCATCGCGCGACAGACCAGCCGCAACGGCCACCTGTTCGGGACCGGCCATCCCGAGGGGATCATTGCCCCGGAGGGATCATCGCTCGCGAAGGAAGCGGGCCACATCGTTCCACTCATCGGCCTTGGCATCCCCGGCGGCATCACCGGCGCGCTGTTTATCGGGCTCCTGTCCATCAATGGCATCAAGCCGGGATACGGCTTCATGGAGGCGCACCCGACGCTCGCCGAGCAGATGGTCTGGATTATCGCCCTCTCCGGTCTGATCGGAACCCTGATGGGTGTCGTGATCGGTCCGAGGATCGCATTGGCGACGAGAATCCCCGGCCCCATCGTGGCGCCGTTTGTTTTCGTGATCAGCGTCGCCGGCGTGTACGTCACCGATCAGCTCGAGTTTTCGGTGGTACTGCTGATTGCCTTCATCATCTTCGGGCTTGGGCTTCGCCGGCTGCGTTACCCCCTGGGCGGATTGCTGATGGCGTTCGTGCTCGGTCAGACGCTGGAAACACAGCTCTATCTGACCGGCCAGCTCAACACCTTCGGGGGCTTCGGGTTCGTCACTCACCGGCCGATCGCCGACGCGATGATCGTGCTGGCGATCATCGTGGTCATAGCCAAATGGCGTGAGATGCGCCACGAGGCGGCGGAGCGGAAAACGGAGGTGGAACGCGAACTAGCCTCCCACGACGGGTCGGTGTCGCTTGAAGTGCGGCGCTTCCAGATTCTGAACCCATATCCCCTCCTGTCGGTGATCCTCGACGCGTTTCTCCTGGCGCTTGGTGTTTCGGTCCTGGCTTATTCGCTGTTGCGCTATGACGCGGCCACCGGAATGCTGCCGCTGATCGCCGCGACGGCGGTAGCTGTGCCGGCTCTCGTTTTCCTGCCACGCGATGTTCGCCGCTACCTGGTGCTGAGAAGAGCCAACGCGACGCCGGCACAGGTTCGGGCCAGCCGTCCGGCAAGCCCGCCGCCGGAAGACGGTGGTGCGATCGAGGGTTCGTGGGGACCTCGCGGCCAGTACCGCCGCGAGGTCGTATCCCTGATCTGGGTGACAGGCCTGGTGGTGCTGTCGTGGCTGTTTGGCTTTCAGGTCGGCGGCGCCATCTTCATGGTCATCTACGGGATCTTCGCTACCGGCGAGTACTTCAAACGCCGCATATCCCACGGCGCGTTCATCGTGCTGTCGACGGTCACGATGGCGGCCATGCTCTATATGATGTTCTTCGTGACCTCGATCCCCGACCGGGCGTTCATTCATTTTTGAGGCCGATCAAACCTCTCAGCGGCTGGGATAGCTCCCGAATACCTGCAAGCGGCGATCGTCTCCGGCCGCAAAGTCCCGGCAAGCTGTGCGGATGTGCCGGAAGTTCCTTTTTGGGGCGCCTCCGCCGTTGCGATCGGATCGCCTGTCGCACGCGGGAAATTCTGCCGTCACCGAAGCCACTGCGGTCAAGGCGCGGCCCGGTTCAATGATGCAGCCACACTCCGTGAACTCAGGTCGAAGCCGTTGTTTGCCGACCATGCGGCTATTGCGAAATTTCCTCTGTGATGTAACAGGAGGCGTCTTTCCGACCGAGCCATGGTCAACCGGTTCGTGGGACACCAAGAAACGCAAGTGCGGTGTGCACGAGGGAGCAAACGCATGGTGCGCAAACTCGATGACATCGACAGGCGTCTGATGCGCGAGCTACAGTCCGATGCCCGCATCAGCAACGCGGCACTGTCTCGTCTCGTCAACCTGACCGAAGGCGCCGTGCGCCGGCGGATCGACAACCTGGTCAAGGGCGGTGCCTTGCGAATCGTCGGCGTCAGCGATCCGAATGCCCTCGGGTTGCGAACACATGCGGTGATCGGGATGCGCATTGCGGCCGACAGGGTCGAGCCGCTCCTGGCAGAGTTCAGCCAGATGCGAGAATTCTCCTACGTCTATCAGACGATCGGACAGTTCGACATCATGGCTGTCGGCTTCTTTCCATCCAACGAGAGGATGCGCGAGTTCCTAATGCATACGCTCGCGCCGATTGACGGCGTTTTGGAGACGCAAACCTTCCTCATCATGAAGACCGCAAAGCGGTCCTACCGCTGGGGCGAGGCAGTGGACACCGACGAGGCGGAAGCCCTCGTCGACGAGGAAGTTGACACGGTGGAACGGTCACCGGCCTAGAGGTCGGCCCTGACCTACTTCCACACGGCGTCGAAGATTCTCAGCAAGTTGCGGCCAAGTATGCCGCTCACGTCTTCGTCGGAATAGCCGCGCGACGTCAGGGCGTCCACAAGCGCACCGACCTGGGCATAGGTGTTGAAATCCGCGAGGGCCCGCATCGGCGAGCGCACGTTTGCCGTGACGTAGTTGCCGTAGTCCGGGCTGACGTATTTGTACTCGGGCTCGCCCCACGGGTCGTGCGGGTGATCAGGGTAGGTGCCGAGGCTCATGTCCGTACCGATGCCGATGGTGCGGGTCGTGCCGGTCATCTGCGCAACGTAGTCCACGTGCTCGACAAAATCGGCGAGCGTCGGCCAGGATTTGGAGCCCGGCTTGAGGCAAAAGGGACCGAAGGGAGCCAGTCCGATAAGTCCGCCGCGGCCAGTGCATGCCCTGATCTGCTCGTCCGTTATGTTGCGCGGCGTATCGACGATGGCCTTGACGTTGGAGTGGCTGAAGACGACGGGATCGGCGCTTTGGTCGATCATCTCCAGGCTCGAACGGTGGCCGAGGTGAGAGGCGTCGAGCAACAAGCCGAGACGGTTGGCCTCTTTGACGAAGAGTCTGCCGAAGCCGGTCAAGCCGGTATCCTCGAGTTCGAGGCAACCGTTGCAGATGAGGTTCGCCCGGTTGTAGGCCGGAAGCATCATGCGCAGACCGAGGCGGACCATCGCTTCGAGGCGGTGAATCTTGCCGCCGACCCATTCGCCGCCCTGCGCGTGGATAATGAGCGCCGCCTGGTGACGTTCCTTCGCCTGGCGAATGTCGTCGCCTGTGAGGGCCAATCGAATGTTGTCGTTGCGGCGGGCAACCAGATGCCAGAACATGCACCCTTCGACCGCGTCCTCGAAATCGTCGTGAACTCGCCACGCCGTTACCGCGTAAGCTGTGGCGCCATGCCGGTGGGCGTTGGCATAGTCCGCATCCGGCCATGCCTGCATGCACCCGTCGATGAAGAGGTACGGGCTCTCTTCGGTCAGGAACGGATGGAAGCCCTTGTTGGGACGAAGATCGGCTTTGTTCACGGCGATCACCCAGATTACGGAAAGGAGCGTAGAAACGTCAACTTCATCGTTGATTCGGGCTCAGACGACCGAAAATGCGATTGCATTCGTAATGCTACTATGCGACCGTTTCCCGGTCCAGAGCCGATGCCAAGCTGCGATTGAGAACTTTCGATGAAAGTCGGCGCGACGCTGAAAGGAATGCCGGCGGGAGCTTTTCCTTGTGGATGATTTTGCCTCTTTATACGCAGCGCTGAGCGGGCGCCTCTTCGTCTGCGAGCCGGGTGCAAGCGTCCTGGTTCGAAACGGGCTGCTGATCGACGGGCTGGGCAACCCCGTCCGACCCGGCACGTCGGTCGTCGTCAAGGACGGCCGCATCGCGCAGGTAACGCCGGACGAACACCTGCGGCCTGAAGAATGGGCTGACGCCACGACGATCGACGCGGCCGGCGGAACGATCATGCCGGGCCTGGTCGACGCGCATTTCCATTGTACGGGGCGGCCGCCGGAGGTGGCGCGGCGGGAGCTCGAACCCAACGAGGACATCCGCGCGCTGCGCGCCGCGCGCGACCTCCTGATTCTGCTCAACAACGGTATCACGGCGGTCAAGAGCATGGGGCATGGCCGCCCCGACGTGGTTGTCGCGCTCAAGAAGGCGATGGCCGAAGGCTTCCTGGTCGGCCCGACCATTCGTCACAGCGGTTGGGCGTTCTCCCAGACGGGCGGTCACGGCAACAATCCGGCCTGGCCGCTGGCATTGGTCGAAGAGCGCCTGCCGCGCAGCGCTTTCGCGGACGGAGTGGACGGGATCCGTGTCGCTGTGCGCCGCAACTTCGGCGAAGGCGCCGATTTCATCAAGCTGTACGCGACCCAGGGGCTCAACACGAGCCCGCCCTCCCGGATGAACATTCCCAATTACACGGTCGAGGAACTGCATGTGTTCGCCGAGGAAGCGCGACGGCACCGCACCCTCGCGTCGGCCCATGCCACCGGCACCGAAGGGTGCCTCAACGCCGTTCTGGCGGGCATCCATACGATCGAACATGGACCGGACGGCGTCGACGAGAACACCGATCAACTGCTGGACGCGATGCTGGAACAGGGCACATTGTTCGTGCCGACGCTGGCCTTTGCCAGCAAGGTCCAGCACCGCCCCAATTTCTCGCCCGAGGCGAAAAAGTTCGCCGCGGCCCGATACGACGGCAAGAGACAGTTCGTCCGCGCCGCCATCGCCCGCGGCATCCCTGTCGCCGCCGGCACCGACTACTCGACGCGGCCGTTGGCGGGCAAGAATGCGGAGGAGCTGGTGGCGCTCCATGCCGATGCCGGCCTGACGCCGCTGGAAGCGATCAAGGCCGGAACCTCCATGTCCGCCAAGGCCATGGGTGTCTCCGACCTTCTCGGCAGTGTCACCGTCGGCCTCGCTGCCGACCTGATCGTTGTGGCGGGATCACCCGCCGACGACCCGAAAGTCCTGTTGGACCAGAACAATATCAAACACGTGCTCAAGTCTCGGCAGACTTGGGAAGCCCCTGATCCCCTTTAGAATGACGGGAGCCTCGAGATGACCAAACATCGACAGAACGCCAAGCCTTTGACAATTTCGCGCCGCAGCGTCCTTAGCGGAGGCGCGGCAGCGCTTCTGGTCGGTCCGTCGATCGGGGGGGCGCTGGCGCAAGAGTTCGGGCAAACGCGTCCCGGAGCTCCTGCTGATTGGCTGGACGCCGAGTTCCGACCCGATCCGCTTCGAAATCGGCGAGCTCTTCGTCCGCGACATGAAGCAGTATCTCGGCGTCGACATTCGCCATTTGCCGCTGGAGTCGCCGGCCAAGCCGCCCTACTACCGGTCGGACACGGACTACGCGTTCTCCTTCACGATCACCGGCCTGGCGGCGCGCCCGTGGCGCGTCGACCCTGATGAGGTCCTCAGCCCGTTGCACTCGGGCGACAACGATTGGGCCTACGCCAATCCCGAATTCGACAAGTTGGTCGAGGCGCAGCGCTCCGAATTCGATGCTGCCCGCCGACGCGACCTCGTGTTCGAGGCGCAGAAGGTCCTCTACGACGATGTCGGCGTCCTGAACCTCTACAGCATCCGTGTCATCGGGCTGCACAACAAGGAACGGTTCAGCGATTTTGTGCCCATGTACGGAACCGGCGCCTTCAACTTCTGGAACGCGCTCGAAATGAAGCCATTGACGGGCGACCGCGATTTGCGCGTCGCCAACGTCGGCGAGCCCGGATCGCTCAACGTTGTGAGTTCAAGCCTGGGCGAGCTGGAGATCCTCCAGCAGGTCTTCGACACCATCGTGCGTATTCGCCCGAACGGCGAGACCGTGTCGTGGATGGCGACGAAAATCGAGAACCCGACACCGAGTTCGTTCCGGATCACGCTGCGCGACGATCTGTCCTTCCACGACGGCGTGCCGCTCACCGCCGCCGATATCGCTTTCACCTTCGACTACTACAAGAAGAACGGCCAGCCGCGCCTCAATCCCTACCTGAAGAGCATCCTCAAGGTCGAGGCCGAGTCCGACCATGTGGTGCGCTTCGACCTCGACAGCCCGTCGGCAAGCTTCCTGACGGTCATCCTGGGGCAGAGCTTCATACTGCCGAAGCATATCTGGGAGAAGGTCACTGACCCGCAAACGCGGGGGGTGATCGAAAATCCCGAACTGATGATCGGCAGCGGTCCCTTCGTTTACGACTCGTGGCGTCGCGGCGAAGACATCTATGTGAAGGCGTACGACAAGTATTTCCAACAGCCGCACGTCTCCGGCATCCGGCACATAGCCTACGCCAACAACGACGCGGCCTTCGTGGCGATGCGCACCGCGGCGGCCGACATCACCGGCCGGCCGGTGTTGCCCGATCAGGCGAAGGAGGCCGAAGGCTTCCCGTTCCTCGAGATATCCCGACCCGACGACATCAGCGCGCGCTACGTGGCGTTCAACCATCGGCGCGCCCCGATGAACGACGTGGCTTTCCGCAGGGCCGTCGCTCATATCTACCGGTACGAGTACATCGTCGACACCCTTCTTGCCGGCGAGGGATCGATGTGGAACGTTTCCCTAATCACCCCCGGTAACAGCTACTATGCCAACACGAACCTGCCGCAGTTCACATTCGATCCCGACATGGCCAAGAAGATACTGGCGGACGCGGGCTACAAGTGGGACGCGGACGGGCAGTTGCTCTTCCCCTAATCCGGGAGCGATGCTGGCGTATCCGCCGGCCCGCCCGACACACTGGGCCGGCGGCTCGCGAAACCGGAGTTGGGCGACGGGGCAATTTGCGGGGTAGGTCGAGTTGCTGCGTTACCTGGGACGGCGCTTGTTCGAGATTCTCATTACGACTTGGATCGTCGTAACAGTCTTGTTCGTCGTATTCCGCCTGATGCCGGGCGATCCGGCGGCGTTCCTGGTGGACCCTGAACTTCCTGAGCAGGCTCGTCAGATGATGCGTGACAGCCTCGGCCTCGACCGGCCGGTGCTGATTCAGTACGTCGACTATGTCGGGGACATCGTCAGGGGCAACCTCGGCCGGTCTTTCTGGTACCGCACGCCGGTCATCACCATCATCGGGGAGAAGATCACCGCGACGCTGATTCTGGCGATGGCCTCGTTCATCATCTCCTATGGCATCGGCATACTCGGCGGCATGGCGTGGGCCGCGACGCGACAATCACGTTTCGAGGCGATTACGAACGCCATCGTACTGTTCGTCCGCAGCGTTCCGACGTTCTGGTTCGGAATACTGGCGCTGACGTTCTTTTCGGTTCAGCTCGGCTGGTTTCCGGCTTCCGGCTTCCGCACGCCCGGGCACGCCTCGGGCAACTTCTTCGAGCTGTATTTTTCCTGGGACGCGCTCCGCCACCTGGTGTTGCCGGCGACGGTGCTCGGCATCAGTCACATGGTGGTGCCGATGCTCATGGTTCGGGACTCCATCGTCGAACTGGAAGGGGAACCGTTCATGGAGCTCATTCGGGCCAAGGGCGTATCCCGCTGGCGGGAGCTGCGACACGCGACGCGAAATGCGCTGATCCCCGTGGCTACGACCGCCGCCGTCTTTCTCGGAACCGCGATCGGAGGACAGGTGCTTGTCGAGACGGTCTTCTCCTTCCCCGGCCTCGGGCGGGAAATCGTCTCATCGGTCGCACGACAGGACTACGCGATGGCGCAGAGCTCGTTCCTGCTGCTTTCCCTCACGGTGATTATTTTCAACATGCTGGCCGACCTGCTCTACGGCATTCTGGATCCACGTATTCGAGGCGAATGACGTTGGCACCCGACCGCAGCGCCGTTGCCGCGGTGCAATCGCCTCTGGAGCGGCTTTTCCGCGGCGCGCTCAAGACCCTCCGCCACGAATGGCAAAGGCTCCGGCGCGATCGTCTGGCGCCGATCGGCGGCGTGCTCCTCGTCATCTTTCTGCTGCTCGCGGTGTTCGGCCCGATGATCGCGCCGTACGACCCGCGCGCCATCCAGGTGAACGACGTGGGCATCGCCAGGCGCCTGGAGCCGCCCACCGCCGCCCATTGGCTTGGCACCGAGGCCACCGGACGCGACGTCCTTTCGCAACTCCTTTACGGGACCCGGGTCGCGGCGCTCGTTGGCTTCATTGCCGCGCTGCTGGTCGTGGTCATCGGCACGGCAGTCGGAATCGTGGCAGGGTATTTCGGCGGCTGGGTCGATGCCGTTCTGATGCGGCTGACCGATGCCGCCTTCGTTCTGCCGACGATCCCGTTCGTCGTTGTCATCGCGGCGGTCACGCGGCCTTCGATGACTAGCGTCGTGCTGGCGATCTCGATGTTGTTCTGGCGCAGTTCGGCGCGGGTCATCCGCGCTCAGGTGCTGGCCCTGCGCAGCCGTTCATTCATCAAGGCCGCCAGAGCCGCCGGTACCAGTGACCTCAAGATCCTCATTCGGCACATCCTGCCAAGCGTCCTTCCGATAGCGACATTCTACGGCGCGGTGGGGGTAGAGGCCGCGGTCGCGACCGAGGCCAGTCTCGCCTTTCTGGGGTTCGGCGATCCAAAGGTGATCAGCTGGGGCCGGATGCTGCAGGCCGCCTTCGAGGCGGGGGCGGCCCGGACCGCTTGGTGGTGGGTGGTACCGCCGGGACTGGCCATAACCTTGCTGATCTGGTCGGTGTATCTACTGAGGCGCGGCTACGAGGACCTCGTCAATCCACGCCTGAGGAGGCGGGCGTGATGTCCGCTTCCGAGCTCACGGACGATACCGCGGCCCTCACCCTGCGCGGCGTCAGCGTTCACTACCAGACGCAGAGCGGCGTGGCGCTTGCCGCCGACGACGTGACGTTTGAAGTGCAACCTGGACGGGTGGTGGGGCTCGTCGGCGAGTCGGGGTCGGGCAAGAGCACGATCGTCAAGGCGATCCTGCGCCTGCTCCCGGGCAACGGACAGATCGTCAGCGGTGCGATCCTGCTTGGCTCCACCGATCTGGTGCCCCTCGGCGAAGCGGCATTCCGCCGCCACCGCTGGGTAGCGCTCTCCTACATTCCCCAAAACGCGCTCAGCGCCCTCAATCCGGTGGTCAGGGTCGGCGTGCAGGTGGCCGAGCCATTGCGGTTGCACGCCGGATATTCACGCCGCGACGCTGATACACGGGTTGCCGAGGCGTTGAAGGCCGTTCACCTCGATCCTTCCGTCGCGCGCGCTTTTCCGCACCAGCTTTCGGGGGGAATGCGTCAACGCGTCTTGATCGCGTTGGCGCTCGTCCTCGAGCCGGCGGTGCTGGTAATCGATGAGCCAACCACGGCGCTCGATGTCATATCTCAACAGGAAGTGCTGAGGGAATTTCGGCGTGTGCGCACGACCAGCCGCTCGGGCTTGCTGTACGTGAGCCACGACCTCGGCGTGGTGCGGGAGCTTTGCGACGATGTTCTGGTGATGTACGCCGGCCGCATCATCGAGCGGGGGCCGGTACAAGGCGTCTTCGGTGCGCCGCTCCATCCCTTCACGATGGGGCTGTTGTACGCCGTCCCGCGCCGCGGAACTGGAGCGCAACTGGTTTCGATCCCGGGGGCGCCTCCCGATCTCCGCAGCCCTATTGTCGGATGTCCGTTCGCGACACGTTGTCCCTTCGCCGTCGATCGCTGCCGATCCGAAACGCCGGTCCCAACCGAAGTTGGCGCCGACGCAGGTCACACAGCCGCATGCCACCGTGCCGATGAAGCGGTGGCATTGCGCCAGCGGGCCGCTCGTTCCGCCACTTGGGAGGACGATCACGGAATCTCGGCGTCGGGCTTGCAATGACCGACGCGATAGTTGCAACGGTACGCAACCTATATAAGCAATACCGACCCCGATCGCGAGGAGGGCCGCCGATCCGGGCCGTGAACACCGTCGATCTCGAACTGCGCCGCGGCGAGGTGTTCGGCCTTCTGGGCGAAAGCGGATCGGGAAAGAGCACTCTGGCCGAGCTCATGTCCGGTCTGCAATGGCCGACATCGGGCGACATTGTAGTCCTGGGCGAGAAAGTGGAGGCGGCCATGCCTGCCGAGCGCAAGCGCGCTCTCAGACGGCAGGTGCAGGTCGTATTCCAAAATCCGTTTGAGAGCGTCAACCCGCGGCTGCGGGTTGCATCAATCGTCGCCGAGCCCATCGAGGCCACGCGCGCGCGTGCAGATGCGATAGCGACAAAAGTGCGCTGGGCGCTCGAGCAGGTTGGGCTGTCACCCGTCGAGGAGTACCTTCATCGCTTGCCCCACGAACTCTCGGGCGGTCAGCTACAGCGCGTCTGCATCGCCCGTGCCCTGACGGTTGATCCGGCCATCCTCGTGGCTGACGAACCTGTATCGATGCTCGACCTGTCGGTGCGCGCCGGGGTTCTTCGGCTTTTTGACCGGCTGAAACGCGAGCGCGACATGGCGGTGCTGCTGATCTCGCACGACGTCAGCACGCTGATGGCCGTGTCCGACCGGGTGGCGGTCATGTATCTCGGAGAACTGGTCGAGGAAGGTCCGACGGACGCACTTCTGCAGGATCCGCAGCACCCCTACTTTCGTGCCTTGCTGACCGCGGTTCCGACTTTGACGGAGGAACCCCTTGCCGACAACGAGCGGGCCATCACCCTGACCTCATCGAAAACGGGCCTCGCGGCGGATGGGTGCCGTCTTGCACCTCGATGTCCGCTTGTCGAGGCGCGGTGTACCGCTGCACCTATGGCGCTGACCTCGATCACCGGGCGACCGGGTCACAATGTCCGCTGCTGTAAACCGGGTGCCATCTCGTAGGGCACCCCTCAACGCCACGGAAACCGGCGGAGGCCTGTGTGAGAAAGAATGGAACGCTCGTGACGTTCGCAGGAACGGGCGGCGGCATTGCTTCCGACAAGCGAAGCATCGAACGCGGAGGCCCGGCGGTGGTGGTGGAATTCGGTGACATCGCGCTGCTCTTCGACGCGGGTCGGAACGTTCTCTGGAACCTTCTTCGTTTCGACATTGATCCAGCCAACCTGGCGCGGATCCTGTTCACGCACCATCACAGCGATCACATCATCGGGCTGCCGGACCTGGTCCTTTCCACGTGGGTCGCCTCGTCGCGCAATCACTGGGAAGTCTCAGGCCCCGCGGGCACCCGGGACCTGTTCGACCGCTTGTTCGGTGAGAAGGGTGCGTTTCGGCCAGACATCGAAGCGCGCGCTTTCGGTTCGAGCAGCCGCCGCCTGTTTAAGGAAAGAATAGGCAAGCAACTGGAATTGCCGGCCTTCAATGTGCAGGAGATCGGAGCGGAAGGACGCGTCCATGAGGGGGAGGAGTGGCAGATCGACGCATCCTTTGCCCCTGACCACGTTCAGCCTGCACTGATATCGGTCGCTTACCGAGTGACGACGCCGTCTGGTACCGTGGTCATTTCGGGGGATACCGGTCCGAATGACGCAATGGCCGAATTTGCCCATGGCGCCGACCTTTTGATCCATGATTGCACGCTGCTGGAGCGCAAGGGTGTCTATCTGGAACAGCAGGTCCACACCGACGCGGCCAGCTTGGGACGGATAGCCGCACAAGCCGGCGTCAAGGCGGTCGTCGGCACCCACATCACAAGAGGGATCGATCGCGACGCGATCCTCGGACAATTTCCCGAACGCGTGGCGCACGCATTTGACGGCGACTTCCGTGTCGCGGCTGACGGCCTTCAGGTCGAGATGGAGCCGGGTGAGGTGCGTTTCCTGAGTCACCCGAACATGTCAGGTATCAATTGAATCGCATGACACACCTTGTTCCCCGGATGCTGGCATCAAGCCGGTTCAGGTTGGCCGGTCATAACGTGGAAGCCGATATTGCGACAGCGCAGGCGGAGCCATCGCAGCAAGGCAACGGAGGTGTGCCGATATTTGTGTCGCCAGCCTACCGAATAGGCAAGATTGCCGCGCGGATGACCATCAACTACAAGCGCGAGACACTGGCGCACCCGGTGTCCGTCGGCTAGTCTTTTCCCGGCCATTTGCGATTTCAATGCACGTTGCCGACGCGACGCTTTCCAACGATATCAGGAGTATGAAATGAAAAGAGTCCATTCAATATCCGCCGCCCTGGCGATGGCAGCAGTTGTCGGGGCCGGCGCCCTCCTCTCTGTCCCGTCTTACGCGGCAGGAGAGATGGTCGACGGGCCCCAGATCAACTGGAAGTTCTCCGCCTCCGGCAACCGCCGCGCGTGGACCGAGGGGATGGAGAAGATGGTCGCGCTGCTGAAGGAGCGTACCGGCGGCAAGTTCAATATTGACATCGTGTATGGCGAAGCGCTCGGGCCGATCAACAAGACACTCGATAACATGGTCATCGGTGGCTACGAAGGTGGCATGTATTGCGTCGCCTTCGATCCCGGCAAAACGCCGTCGCTGACCGCGCTGGATCTTCCCTTCCTGCCGCTGCAGGACATCAAGGTGCAGGCCGCGGTCCATGAGGCGTTCATCAAGCAACCTGCGGTCAAGGCCGATCTCGACAAGTGGAACGCGCTGCCCATCATGTCGGGCCTCGTCGCGCAATACGAGTTCATCGGCAAGGGCAAGCCGCCTTTGACGCTGGGCGACTGGCAGGGCATGCAGGTGCGCGCGATCGGCGGTCTCGCCGATGCCATGCGCGCCATCGGTGCCGTCCCGGTTGCCATCTCGACTCCCGAGACCTACTCGGCCATCGAGCGCGGCACGGTGCAGGCCGCAGCGCTCGCCGCGCCTTACGTGTTCACCGATTTCCGGCTCCAGGAAATCAGCACCTGGTACACGACGAACCTGTCGGTCGGCACACTGTATTGCCCGATGATCGTGTCGAAGTCCGCGTATGAGGCGCTGCCGCAGCAGTATCGCGACCTGATCGACGAGGTCCGTCCGGCTGCTTACGACGCTTTGATCTCGGCATACGCGACCGAATCGGAAAAGGCACTGAAGCTGCTGAAGGAAAAAAACTTGCAGCCGATTACCTATTCGGCCGCAGACGTTGAGGCGTTCCGCGCCAAGGCCGGCAAGCCGGTGTGGGACAAGTGGGTCAAGGACGAGACAGCCGCTGGCCTGCCCGCGCAAGACCTGCTCGACAGCATCTTCAAGACCGCTGACGCTGCCAAGAAGTAGCCCCCGCGGATCAATTGCCCGGAGCGCCGAAGCAAAGCCGAGGCGCTCCGGGTGTCTCGAACGTATCCTGGTCAGCCAATGAACACCGACGCATCCTATGGTAGCGGCCAGCGGGCCTATTTCGCCCTCAGCCGCGGGGTGGGATCGATCGAACGCGCGTTCGCCGTCATCGGCGGGATCGTGATCTTTGCGCTGATGTGGTTCGGCGCATTGGAGGTTCTTGCCCGCTGGATCTTCAACTCCCCGATCCGCGGCTACGTGGACCTTGTAGAGCTCTCGGTCTCCCTGTTTGCGTTTCTCGGTCTCGCCTATTGCCAGCGGATCGGCGGGCATATCCGCATGGACCTGCTGCTTCGCCACCTCCGCCCGAGAACGACCTGGTTGCTCGAAGCGTTCGGCGTCGGATTGGGCATCTTCGTCATCGGCACACTTGTCTGGTCGACCTACGAGGATTTCATGCGCTCCTGGACGCTGGGTGGCTCGACCATGGATTTGCGGCTGCCCACCTGGCCATCGCAGCTGGCGGTCACGATAGCGTTGACGGTGCTGTTGGCCCGTCTCTTGCTGCAATTTTGGGGGTACGTCGGCCTGGTTCTCCATCCGGAACGGGACCCGGGCGAACTCCCCGCCGCCGGCGCCGGCAGCGACGAATGACAGGCTGGACCTTTCCCTCAAGCGCATGATCAGTCCCAATCTTCTCGGCATCCTCGGGATCGTCGGCCTCATATTCCTCGTCGCGCTGGGCGTGCGCGTCTATCTCGCTGCGGCGCTGGTGGGCCTGCTGGGGCTCGTCGCAATCCGCGGTTGGGGCGTGGGTTCCAGTATCGTCGGATCGCTGCCTTTCGCCGACACCGCGTCCTACCCTCTCAGCGTTCTGCCGATGTTCATTCTCATCGGCTATTTCGCCTTCTACGCCGGCTTGACCAAGGGGATCTTCCATGCCGCGCGGCAATGGTTGGGATTTCTGCCGGGGGGCATCGCGATCGCGACCGTCTTCGCCAGCGCCGGCTTTGGGGCCTTGTCGGGCGCTAGCACCGCGAGCGCCGCCGTTTTTGCGCGGATCGCGATTCCAGAGATGCTCGATTACGGCTACGACAGGCGCCTCGCCGCCGGCGTCGTGGCGGCCGCGGGGACCCTGGCGGCCCTGATCCCGCCAAGCTCGATCCTGGTCATCTACGGGCTTTTCGTCGAAGAGTCCGTCGGCAAGCTGCTTCTCGCCGGCGTGCTTCCCGGTCTCCTCTCGGCCGTCGTCTATGCGGCGGTGACGATGGTCCGCGTCACGCTGCAGCCCGGTCACGAACGGCGGGTGACGGGGGTTACGTGGGCAGACCGTTTCCGTGCGTTGCCTCCCACGTCCGGGATGTTCGTCGCCGTCGCCATCATTATCGGCGGCATCTACACCGGCGTCATGACGCCAACCGAGGCCGGTGCTTGCGGCGCCATGGTGGTCTTCGCGATCGGCGTCGTCCGCGGCCGCATTCGTCGCGCCGAGATTCTGACTCACTCTGTCGAAACGCTACGCCTGACGGTGATGATCTTTGCGATGATCTGGTCGGTACTCATCTTCGCGCGCTTTCTCGCCTTCACCGGCGCACCGCACGCCCTTACCAGCTGGATCGTGTCGCTGCCCGTCCCGCCGCTGCTCATTCTGCTCTTTATCTTGTTCGGCTACTTGATACTCGGCATGTTCATGGACTCTATCGGCATGCTGATGCTCACCCTGCCGGTGGTGTTTCCGACCATCATCGCGCTTGGCTACGATCCGATTTGGTTCGGCATCATCTTGGTGAAGATGGTCGAGATCGGCCTCTGCACCCCTCCGGTGGGCCTGAATTGTTTCGCCGTCAGTGGTGCCTGCCCCGATATCCCGCTTCACGACGTGTTCCGGGGGGTCGGCCCGTACGTCATCGCCGATCTCATCGTCGTCGGTTTGTTGATCGCGTTCCCCACCATTGCCCTGATCTTGCCGACTATGATGCGGTGACGGGTTGGCTGGCGCGCAGCAAAGGACATCGCCATGAAAACGATCAGAGGTCACGCGGTTTGCGAGACGCTCGACGAATTGACCGATCCGGCTCGCGCAGCGCTGCTTGTCATCGATGTGCAGAACGATTTCGTTCATCCCGACGGGCTGTTCGCCAAGGCGGGAAAGTCGTTGGCCAGTTCACGGGCGGCACTGAAGCGCATGGCGCGTTTTGCCGATGCCGCGCGAAATCTCGGTATCGCGCTCTTCTTTGTCCAACAGACGACCCCACTCAACGGCCGTGGCGACACGCCACCTTTCCTTCGTTTCAAGATGCGCGACGGAAAGTCGCCGGATTATACGCTGGAGGGAAGTTGGGGCTGGCAACTCGCCGAAGAGCTCAATGTCTCATCCGCCGATTGCATCGTCAGGAAGTTCCGGTCCGACGCGTTCCTGTGGACCAATCTCGACCAGCTTCTGCGCGCCAACCGCATAGAGACGGTGATCGCCACCGGCGTCATCACCGAGGGCTGTGTCGAATCCACCGTGCGCAGCGCCGGCTACCACGATTATTACGTCGTTGTTGCCGAGGATTGCGTGGCGAGCCCCAACGCCGACCTTCACGAGGGGTCGATGCGTCTAATGCGATCCCGCTACGTGGTGACCGATTCCGACACGATCATTACGGGCTGGCGGGCAAAGGCACGCCAGTTGGAGCCGGCCGTCAGCACCTCATGACCGGCTTCGATGCCATCCCTTTCCTGCCGATTACAGAGCGTCCGTCATTCACCTGGCCGAACGGCGCCACTCTGGCTGTCTGGGTTTGCCCCAACATCGAACACTACGCATACCTTCCCGCACCTTCCAAGGTCCGCGACCCCTGGCCGCGCGTACCGCACCCGGACGTGCTCGGCTACGCCACCAAGGACTACGGCAATCGCGTCGGCTTCTGGCGCATGGCGGAGGTCATCGACCGGCACGGCATTCGCGCCACCATGGCACTCGGCGTCGGCGCGTTCGAACGCTACCCGGAGATCATGGAAGCCGCCGAGGCGCGCGGTTGGGACGCCATGTGCCATGGAGTTTACAATACCGACTATCTCTGGGGCCTGCCGGAGGAGCAGGAGCGCGCCTACTTCATCAACTGCATCGACACCTACCGGCGCCTCACCGGACGCAGCTTCGCCGGCTGGTTCTCGCCCGCGCTCTCGCATACCCGGTCGACCCCCGATCTCGTCGCCGAATACGGCATGCGCTACATCGCCGATTTTGGCCACGATGATCAGCCCTTTCCGCTCCGCGTGCGCAAAGGCCGGCTGATCTCCTTGCCCTATTCGCTCGACGTCAATGACGGCATCGTCAACATGCGCGGCGGCGAGGGCGCGGAGTTTCTGCGCGTGGTCAAGGACACCTTCGACGTTCTCCATCGCGACAGCGAAAAGGCGCCGCGGGTGCTGTGCATCGCAGTTCATCCCTACTGGATCGGGCAGCCGCACCGGATCGAGGCGTTCGATGAGGCGCTCGCCTACGTCGCGTCCCATCCCGACGTCTGGTTCGCCACCGGCGCCGAGATCGCCGACTGGTATTACGCGCGCGCTTACGACAAGGTCGCCGCCCGCGTGGGCATCGGAGCGGCGGCATGACGCCTGAGCGCGGTCCCGGCATGGACCACGGGCACTATCGCTTCCAACCGATCGGGGGCCGGTCGCGCGTCGCGTGGCCGGGCGGCGCCGATCTCGCCGCCTTCATACTCCTGCATGTAGAGTCCTTCGAGCTGAGCCCGCCCGAGGGAAGCATCCGCGATCCGCGTTTTCGCGGCGAGTTCGGCAGCTACTCTCCCGATTTCCGCGGCTGGTCGGCACGCGAATACGGAAACCGTGTCGGGCTTTGGCGCGTGCTCGACCTTCTCGCCGAGCACGGCGTCAAGGCCACCGTCGCGATCGACGCACAATCGTGCGAACGCTATCCGGCGGTCGTCGCCGCCATCAGGGAGCGGGGCTGGGAGACAGTCGCCCACGGTGTGGCGATCACCCGCATGATCACCAGCCGCATGGGCGAAGGCGACGAGCGGACCGTCATCGAAGGCGCGGCATCGACCCTCGCAGCGGCCTTCGGAACCCGGCCCAAGGGTTGGCTCTCACCGGATTTTGGCGAGAGCACGCGCACGCCGGCCCTGGCGGCGGAGGCCGGGTTCTCCTACCTGCTCGACTGGGCGAATGATGACGCTCCCTACTGGATGACGACGCCGCGTCCGATCGTCGCCATTCCCTATCAGGTGGAATGGGACGACCTGGCAACTTTCCTGGTGCGACGCGTCCCGATCGAGCGGTATCCCGAGCTGATCGGCAGCGCCTTCGACAAATTGCGGAGCGAGGGCCGCTCGGGAACCCGAATATTCGGTCTGCCGCTTCATCCCTGGTTCATTGGCGCGCCGCATCGCTTCGGCTATCTGGTGGCGGCGCTGCAACGGATTGCGACCGCCGAAGGCGTCTGGTGGGCGGGGACGGGCGAGATCGCCGATACCTTTGCCCGGCAAGTTCCGGCCGAACAAACGTGAGAAGCGACATTGAGCATCGTTGACCGCCTCACTGTATTGAGGAGCAAGAATGCCGGGCCATTTGCGCTCACCTTCGACATTCTTTTCGACGATCCGAACGACTTCGCCCGGGTGCGCGAGGCGCTCGACGTCGCTGGTGTCGCCCGCGCCTTCGCCATCCCGGTCGGCGACGTCATCGGAATCTCCCACTATCCGCCGTTGATGGCCACGAAAGTCTCGATCCGCCGGCGTATCCCGGCCGGCGAACCCGGTGACTCCGACTGCTACGGCATGAACCAGGAGCAACCGCTGGCGTGGCTGCTTGAGGAGTTGGTTGCATGAGCGCCGCCCCCGACGAGATCAGCGTCGTCACGCCGGTCGGCTGCATCGGCAATCGCGGCGTCGAGGCGGGTGCCCTGGCAAAGGCGATCGCAACGGCTCGTCCCGCCTGCCTCGCGATGGATGCCGGTTCGCTCGACTGCGGACCTTGGTATCTCGGTGCCGGCGAGGCGCACAGCCCGTCGCTCAACATCCGGTGGGACCTCGAAACCATCCTCGGTCAGGCGACCCCGGCCGGGATTCCAGTCATCATTGGCTCGGCCGGTGGGTCGGGCGGCCCGGTTCATGTCGCCAAGACGCTCGACCAGGTGCGCGCCGCCGCACGGAAGCTCGATCTGAATCTGCGCGTCGCGGTTATCCATGCCGATGTCGACCCGGGGACGTTCGCGCCACCAATCGTTGCTGGCGCCGTCACCGGAAGCGCCAGCCTCGACGACGGCCGCCCGCTGCTGGAGAGCGATATTCGCTCCAGTGACGTGCTGGTCGGCGCGATGGGTGCCGAACCGATCATGGCGGCGCTGGACGAGGGCGTTGATCTTGTCCTCTGCGGCCGCGCCGTCGATGCCGCGGTCATCGCCGCTTATCCGGTGTGGAAGGGCTTCGACCGGGGCCTCGCCCACCATATGGGCGACATTCTGGAATGTGCCGAACTCGTCGCCGAGGAGATCGCGCCGACGTTGCGGTCCTTCGTTCACAACCGCATCCCGATCATCGGAACGATCGGTCGCGACCATTTCGATCTTCGCCCGGCGCTCGACACGATGGCCTGCACGCCGCGCTCATGCCTCATGCACTCCTTCTACGAGCGAACCGATATCGAGACGCTCCGCGTTCCCGGCGGAGCCGTCGACAAGAGTGCGTCCCGCTACGAGCAGGTCGACCGCAACACGACCCGGATCGCGGGAAGCCGGTGGCGGGACGAGCCCTATTCGATCCTGTTCGAGGGCGTGCGCCGCATCGGTCACCGCGCCGTCTGCATGTTCGGGATCCGCAACGCGCGCATGATCGCACATCTCGATGAGATACTGGCCGAGCTCGCCGCGCTGGAGCAGCAGGTATTCAGCCCGCACGGCAAGATCGCCATCCACTGGCACCAATACGGCCGCAAGGGCGTTCTCGGTCCGCTGGAACGCGCATCCGATCCGCACGAGGTCGGTGTCGTCGCCGACATCATTGCGGACACGCCGGAGCTCGCCAAGGACGTCGGCTTCGACCTCCGCAACCGCATCGCCTTTTGGCGCTATCCCGGCCGGGCGACCAGCGCCGGCAACATAGCAGTCACGTTTTCGCCGAGCGTCATCGCTGCCGGCGAAGCATTTGAGATGAGTGTCTATCACACGATCCCGATCGACGACTGGCGCTCGATCTTCCGCATCGAAACGTTGGAGCTGTAGCCATGCCGGGGGAAAGATGATCGTCGGCGTCGATGTAGGAGGCACCTTCACGGACATCGTGGCGGTCGATCCGGCCAGCGGCCGGACGACGACCGCCAAGGTGCTGACCAACCACAACGACATCGTTTCCGGCCTGATCGCGGCGCTGGAAAAGGTATTCCACACCGGCAACATGGCCACCGGCGACGTTGAGCGGCTCGTCATCGGCACGACCGTGGCGACGAATATCGTCGTCCAACGCAACGGCGCCCGCATCGCGCTCCTGACGACCGCGGGTTTCGAGGATATCCTTGAAATCGGCCGGCTGAAGCGGCGCAAGATGTATGACATCAACATCGACGCGCAAACGCCGGTGTTCTTGGCGCCGCGCCACCTTCGCATCGGCGTCCCCGAACGGATCGCCGTCGATGGCGCCGTGGTCACGCCGCTGGATGAGGACTTCGTGGCGACGACGGTCGACGCGCTCATCGTCGAACACGGGATCGAGGCGGTCGCGGTCTGCTATCTGTTCTCCTTTGAGAACCCCAGTCACGAACTGCGCACACGCGAGATCCTGCACGAGCGCCATCCCCGGCTCGCGGTCTCGCTTTCGTGCGAGGTCAACCCAATTCACCGGGAATATGAACGCACCGTGGTCACCGCCTTCGACGCCTACATGCGGCCGAAGGTCGAGGCGACGATGACGAAGATGGAACAGCGGCTGCGCCAGCTCGGCATCGTCGGTGAGATTCACGTCATGCAGTCGAGTGGCGGCGTCTCGACCACCCAAAACGGAGCCCGACGGCCGATCAACCTGTTTCTTTCGGGGCCGGCCGGCGGAAGCATCGGCGGCGCCGAGACGGCGCGGAAGTCCGGGCACCTCGATGCCGTTACGCTCGACATCGGTGGCACGAGTTGCGACGTCGCATTGATCGACGCGGGCGTCGCGGCCGTTCGCACCGAGGGCGAGATCGGCGAGTTCCCGGTTCGCGTTCCAATGATCGACATCACCACGATCGGGGCGGGCGGTGGCAGTCTCCTGCGTGTCGACGCCGGCGGGATGATACGGGTCGGCCCCGGCAGTGCCGGATCCGATCCCGGCCCGGTCTGCTACGGCCGCCGCGGAACTGAGCCGACGATCACCGATGCGTCTCTTATCCTCGGCTACCTTAACCCGCACGGATTTGCCGGTGGCACCTTCGACCTCGATCCTGCTGCCGCCAGTGCAGCCCTTGGCGGCCTCGCCAGGCGACTGAATCTTTCGGTCGAGGAGGCGGCGCTCGGCGCGCACCGCATCATGAACGTGCAAATGGCCGAGCAGGTGCGGCTCGCCGTCGCCAAACGCGGCTACGATCTCCGTGAGTTCGCTCTCATCGCCTTCGGTGGCGCGGGCCCCCTGCATGCCGGAGCCCTGATCTCCATGCTGGGCATGCCGGCCTGCATCATCCCGCCGACGCCCGGCGTGCAGTCCGCTCGTGGACTCCTCAGCGCCGACATCAAGCTCGACGTCGCCGAAAGCTTTCTCGCTCCGCTCGACACCGTCGATCTAGCGGTTCTTGCCGACGCGTTCGAGCGCCTTGCCGGACGCGGTCGGCAACAGATGCAGGAGGACGGCATCAACCCCGATGGCGCCGATCTGAGGCTCGCGGCCGACCTGCGCTATCTCGGTCAGGCCTACGAGATCGCGGTTCCGCTCAGGCGGGCCTCGCCGATCGACCAGGCGACGCTGGCCGCGCTGGCAGAAGATTTCCAGGCGCAGTATTTCCGCATGTACGGTCACACCAACACGACGACGGTGGAAATCGTCAATCTGCGCGCGTCGGTCGTCAAAACGACAGCGGCCATTCCGGACTGGTCCAATCGCGCGCCGGCGCCCCCTCCGACAAATGGCAAGCGGAACCTCTGGTTCCTCGGCCGGACCGAACCCACACCGTGTACGGCACTGCGCCGGGAATCGCTCGCCCCGGACGAGCGTATCGTCGGGCCGGCGGTCATCGAGCAAGCGGATACGACGATCCTCGTCTATCCCGAGCAGACCGCGACGATCGATCCGGCCGCGAATCTGGTTATCACCGGCACCTCTTCGGCATACGTCAAATGAGTATCGATCCGATCACTTTGGAAGTTCTGCGCAACCGTTTCGACGCCATCGCGGACAATATGGAGAACACGCTTGTGCGCTGCGCCGCATCGCCAAGCGTAAAGGACAGTGCCGACTGCTCGGTCGCGTTGTTCGACGTTCGCGGAGACACGGTCGCTCAGGGGCTCGCCATCCCGATACATCTCGGCAGCATGCCTCCTGCGGTGAAGGCGATGCTGAAGGCCTTTCCGCCGTCTTCGCTTGGCGAAGGCGACATGCTGATCATGAACGATCCCTACTCCGGCGGGCAGCACAATCCCGATATCCTCGTGCTCGTTCCGGTCGTCTTCAGGGGCGAGACCGTCGCCCATGCCGTCTCGCTGGCCCACCACCAGGATGTTGGCGGCCGCACGCCGGGTTCCAACCCCACCGACGCTACCGATGTGTTCGAGGAGGGGCTGTGCATTCCCCCCTTGAAGCTGGCGGAGAACGGCCGGGTGGTGCCGGCCGTCGAAGCTTTCATACGGGCCAACGTGCGCCGGCCGGACATTCTGTGGGGCGATCTGATGGCCCAGATGGCCTGCGGCCGGGCCGCGGCGGATGAACTCGTCGGCTTGTTCGAGGCCTACGGCCGCGATGTCATGCTGGAAGCGATGGGCGAGCTCATGGACCGCGCCGAATTGCAGACGCGCCAGTTGCTTGAGACCATCCCCGACGGCACCTACCGTTTCATCGATTGGCTCGACAATGACGGGCTCGACCTCGACCGCCGCATTCCGATATCCGTCGCCCTCACGATCTCGGGTTCAGACATCCACGCCGACTTCACCGGAACGAGCCCTCAGGTCCGCGGCCCATTCAACGCCGTCCCCGCATGTGTGATGTCGGCGCTTCGCTATGCGGTGCGCATCGTCACCGACCCGGACATTCCCAATAACGAGGGCTGCTTTCGGATGCTGACGGCGCACATTCCGGAGCGCTCTCTCCTGAACCCGCAGCGCCCCGCGCCGGTCAACAATCGCGCGGCGACGATGCGCCGCATCGTCGACACGATCCTCGGCGCCCTTGCCCAGGCGATCCCGGATCACATGCACGCGGCGTCCAACGGCCACCCACTGGTCTGCAGGTTCGGTGGCATCGACGAGAAGACTGGCAAGATCTTCATCGTCTCGGAGAGTGGCACTGGTGGCATGGGCGCACGGCCGACCAAGGACGGCGTCGACTGTCTGCACACCGAGACCTCGAACTCGATGAACGTCCCGATCGAGGTCGTCGAGAAGGTCGCACCGCTTCGCGTTCTTTACTACCGGATCCGGCGCGACTCGGGCGGTCCCGGGAAATTTCGCGGCGGCTGCGGTTTCGAGAAGGCCTACCTTGCACTTGGCGAGCGCACGGTTCTGTCGCATCGGGGCGAGCGCCACTACACCCAGCCTTGGGGCCTCGCGGGCGGTCAGCCCGGCGCCTCTTCGCGTACGCTTGTCGTGCGCGCCGACGGGACCGAGGAGGTCATACCCTCGAAGGCAACGCTCGAGCTATTCCGGGGCGACCGCATCCGTTTTTGGACGACCGGCGGGGGCGGCTACGGCAACCCGCTGGCGCGCGACCCTGAGGCGGTGCTCGCCGATGTGCTCAACATGAAGGTGAGCGAGGCCGCCGCCGAACGAGACTACGGCATCGTCATCGACAACGGCGCGGTCGACCGCGCGCAAACGGCCAAGCGGCGCGCCACGATGGCATCGACGCTTGGCGAGTTCAAACAGTTGACAGGGAGCAAGGTAATGAGCCTGCGACGTCTACTTCGGCAACAGATCGAAGGCCCCGAAATCCTCGTGGCACCTGGTGTCTTCGACGGTTTCAGCCTGCGCGTCGTCGGAATCTCTCGGCTTCTCCGCCGCGGTTATTTCGGGGGCGGGCATCTCGGAGAGCAATCTCGCCTGGGAAGATGTCGGCCTCATGGGCTTCGAGGAAAACGTGCGCGCCTGCCGGCATCTCGCCGCGGCATCCTCGATCCCGTTAATGGCCGACGCTGACACCGGTTACGGCAACGCGATCAACTGCTATTTCGTCACCCAGGCTTTTGAGCAGGCGGGCCTGGCGGCGATCGCCATCGAGGATCAGGTTTGGCCGAAGCGCTGCGGCCATCTGCGCGGCAAGGAGGTCATCTCAGCCGAGGAAATGGTCGAGAAGCTGCATGCCTGCCGCGACGCGCGCCGCGATCCTGATTTTATCATCAAGGCGCGCTGCGACGCCTACGCCACGCACGGCCTCGACGAGGTGATCCGGCGACTGAACCTCTACGCGGAAGCGGGGGCCGACGTTCTCTTCGCCGACGCGCTTATTCGCGAGGAGGACATTGTCACCGTCGTCGCCAACGTACCGAAGCCGGTCAAGGTCAACATGGGCTTCGGCATCCGGCAGCGCGCCACCACGCCGCTCATCCCGGCCAAGCGCCTGCAGGAGATCGGCGTGGCGATGGTCTCATACCCGCGCATTATCAGCGCCGCTGCTCTGCACGGGATGAGAGAAGCGCTGACCGTCCTGAAGCAATCGGTCGAGGAAGGGCGCACGATCGAGCGGCCTGACCTTCTCGTTTCCATGGATGAACTCTGCGATTTCATGGGCCTGCCGAAGATCCTCGACATGGAGCAGCGTTACCTGACAAAGGAGCAGCTCGAAGCCAAATACGGCGCCGCCGCGCAATAGGACCCGCAAGGATGACCGCACCGAAGAAACCCATTGATGTGCCTTCGTTGTTTCCCGAGGTCGGCCAGATCGCCGACGTGCATCTGCGCGAAACGGTCATCGCGATCTGGAATGAATTCTGGGAGCAGTCAGACTGGCCGGATATCGGCAGCGTGCCGACCTCGGCCGAGATACCGTATTCGCACATCCCTCATAACCGGGCCGTCGTGGCGATGGCGCTTGCCGTCGCCGACGCCTTCGAGCGCTTTCACGGCGTCAAGGTCAACCGCGACACGCTGATCGCGGCGGCCCTGCTCCAGGATGTGAGCAAGCTAACCGAATACCGGCCGGGGCCTGACGGGAAGGTCGAGAAGACGGAGGCCGGCGAGAAATTCCCCCATGCCTTCCTTGCCGCACATGCCGCGCTGGCGAAGGGTGTGCCGGCGGATGTCGTTCACATCCTCCTCTTCCACTCGCCGGGAGCCGCGAAATTCCCCAATTCACTGGAAGGCAAGATCCTCTACTACGTCGACCAGCTCGACGTTCTGGCGATTCACAAGGACCGTTTCAAGAAGCAGATCGCCATCATTCGCTAGGCGAACGCCGCCGGGCGCGAGTCAAGCATCGCCTCCGGGGTGTCGGTCATGACCACGTCGCTTCGGCCCTCATGGCCGGCGGGCCTCCCGAACAGGCGGTCCAGAGCCTCAACCGACCAGCCTCTTCCTCTGCGTTCAGATAGAATGGCTCGTTGTCGAACAGCGGCGCCAGGCTGCGGAAGGCGAAATGCGCGGGTGGTACGCCCCGTTTCTCCGCCGCGAGATTGAAGAGCAGCGTCGCCTGCAAGGGGCCGTGAACCACCAACCCGGGATAGCCCTCGATCGTGGTGGCATATGGATGATCGTAGTGGATGCGATGGCCATTGAAGGTCAGCGCTGAATACCGAAACAGGAACGGCGGCGAAGCGTCGACCTGGCGCTGGTCGGAAGCGACCGGGGCGGGGGAGGGGGGCTTTTTCGGTTCGCCGACCTGCGGCCCGCGATAGACGATATCCTGCGTTTCGCTGAGGATCGGCTGGCCCTGACGGTCGATCTCGTGCCCGACCGTCACGAAACACAGTGGACCCGTTCGGCCTTCCTTCAGCACGACGTCATCGACACGGGAGACCCGGCGCACCGTGTCGCCGATACGCAGATCGTCGTGGAAGGCGACCCTTCCCCCTGCCCACATACGGCGAGGCAGCGGAACCGGGGGCAGGAAGCTGCCGCGCCCGGGATGGCCGTCTTCTCCCAGAAGCCTCGTCAACGCGGCAGGCTGGCCGAGGCAGAAATGCAGCAAGCGCGGCGCAATGTTTCCGGGCCGGAGATCGTCGACCTCTCGATCGAAGGTCGCCTGAAATTTTCCGACAATGTCTGGCGTCACAACATCGAACGCGATCTCCTCGCGGCCGATCCACGAACGCAGATGATCGATGTCGATGGTCGAAGGGGGAGCCGGTGCGGTCATCAGAACGATCTCGGCAGTCCGAGCACGTGCTCGGCGACATAGCTCAGAATGAGGTTCGTCGAGATCGGGGCAACCTGATACAGGCGGGTCTCGCGGAACTTGCGTTCGACGTCGTACTCACACGCAAACCCGAAGCCGCCGTGGAACTGGAGGCAAGTATTGGCCGCCTCCCATGATGCCTTGGCGGCCAGATACTTGGCCATGTTGGCCTGCGCCCCGCAGGGTTGGTTTGCGTCGAACAGCCGGCATGCCTCGAAGCGCATGAGATTGGCGGCCTCGACTTCTATGAAGCTCTCGGCAATTGGAAACTGCACCCCCTGGTTCTGGCCGATCGGGCGCCCGAAAACGTTGCGCTCCTTGGTGTAGGCCGTCACTTTGTCGATGAACCAGTATCCGTCGCCGATGCACTCGGCGGCGATTAACGTGCGCTCGGCGTTCAACCCGGTGAGGAGGTATTTGAAGCCCTGCCCCTCCTCTCCGATGAGGCTCTCGGCAGGAATCTCAAGGTTGTCGAAAAATAGCTCGTTCGTTTCGTGATTGACCATGTTGGGAATGGGTTTGAGGGTCATGCCGTTGCCGAGCGCCTTTTTCAGGTCGACGAGAAAAATCGACATGCCATCGGATTTCTTCTTCACCTGTTCCAGTGGCGTCGTGCGGGCGAGTAGGATCATCAGGTCCGAGTGCTGGACACGTGAAATCCAGACCTTCTGGCCGTTGATCACATAGCGGTCGCCCTTCTTCACCGCCGTGGTCATGATTTTCGTGGTGTCGGTACCCGTGGTCGGCTCCGTCACGCCCATCGACTGAAGCCGGAGCTCGCCGGATGCGATCCTTGGCAAATAGCGGCGGCGCTGCTCCTCGGAGCCATGTCGGATCAGAGTGTTCATGTTGTACATCTGGCCGTGGCAAGCTCCGGCATTGCCGCCGGAACGGTTGATTTCCTCCATGATGACGGAGGCTTCCGCCAGGCCGAGCCCGGAGCCGCCGTATTCCTCGGGAATAAGCGCCGCCAACCAGCCGGCCTCGGTCAGAGCATCGACGAACTCTTCCGGGTATCCCCGCGCCTCGTCTACCTTGCGGTGATATTCGGCAGGGAAGCGATCACAAAGAGCCCGCACAGCTTCGCGGATTTGTTCGTAGGAGCCGGCGGCGACAGACTGCATGCTGGAATCCTTTACCAATGTTGTCGGGCTCGACCGCCGCTAACTCCATCGAGCCGCAAGCGGCGAAGCGCCAAATCGATCGTTCGCCTGGACGGACAAGGCGGCGGCGTTGTCACGATTGTGCGTGGCTAGCGTGATGAAAACCATGCTGACACGGGAGAAACCAAGACCCTGCCGGTTCGGGTCGGCACTATGATGGCAGGTTGACCCGCTCCGAGAGGTCGCCGTTGGTCAGCCTCGCTTCCTTCTGGAGCAATGCCAGAATCTTGCGGTCAAAACTACCGATTTTCCGCGACGCCTTACCGTTCGACCAGCGCCAGCAGGCCCTTCAGAAGGGCCACCGGGGTCGGCGGGCACCCGGAGATGTGAACGTCGACGGGTATGATTGTCGAGACGCCGCCGGCGACCGCGTAGGAACCTTGGAATACGCCGCAGTCGTGGGCGCAATCGCCGACCGCCACCACCCACTTCGGGTCGGGCGTCGCCGCGTAGGTGCGCTCCAGCGCCTCGCGCATGTTTCGGGTCACCGGTCCGGTCACCATCAGAACGTCCGCGTGGCGCGGCGAGGCGACGAACCTGAGGCCGAAGCGCTCCAGGTCGTAGAAGACGTTGCCGAGGGCGTGAATCTCAAGCTCGCAGCCGTTGCACGACCCGGCATCGACCTGGCGGATGGCGAGGCTGCGGCCGAGCTTGCGTCGGGCGGCCGCGTCGAGACTGGCGGCAAGCGCCGAGATTTCCTCGCTATCGGGCGTGGTGAGCCGCTCGGTGAACGGGGCTTGAACAACGCCGTTGAACAGAAGCCTGCGCATGCGAACGCCTAAAGGTCGTGCCCCGAATAGGAGCAGTTGAACGATTTGTTGCAGAGCGGGAAGTCGGCGACGATGTTGCCGTCGATCGCCGCTTCCAGCAGCGGCCACTGGAACCAGGACGGGTCGCGCAGATGGCAGCGGGCGACCTTGCCATCGGCACCGATGCGGACCGCGGCGAAGACGTCGCCGCGGAAGCTCTCCACCATCGCCGCCCCTTCTCCAGCGTTGGCCGGGACCGGGACCGCCAGCGGTCCGTCTGGCACCTTCGCAAGCATCTGATCGATCAGCCGGAGGCTCTCACCGACCTCGTCGATCCTGATCCAGACGCGGGCATTGACGTCGCCGTCGGTCCGGACGGGAACCTCGAAGTCGAGCGCGTCATACGGCGGGTAGGCGAGGGCGCGCCGCGCGTCGAAGGCACGCCCCGAAGCGCGACCGACGTACCCGCCCGCGGCGAAGCGTCTGGCAAGCTCGGGCGCCAGCGTACCGGTGGCGACGGTACGGTCCTGGAGCGAGGCGGTATTGTCGTAGAGGTTGACCAGGCGCGGGAAGGCGGCCCGGATCTCGGCCACCAGCTCGCGCAAGGCGCGCACGCTTTCGCTGTCGAGGTCGACGGCGACGCCGCCCGGCACGATACGGTCCATCATCAGGCGATGACCGAAGGCCACTGCCGCAAACCGCAGCACGCGCTCACGCAGCATCCCGCAGTGTGCTTGCATGAGGGCGAAGGCAGCATCGTTGCAGATCGCGCCGATGTCGCCGAAGTGGTTGGCCAACCGCTCAAGCTCGGCCATCAGCGCCCGCAGGAAGACCGCGCGCGCCGGCACCTCGACGGCGAGCGCGGCCTCGACCGCCCGGGCGAAGGCAAGCGCGTAGGCAACCGTCGAATCGCCCGAGACCCGGCCAGCGAGGCGCGCTGCCCGATCGAGTTCGGCCCCCTCCATCAAGCGGTCGATGCCCTTGTGAACGTAGCCGAGGCGCTCCTCCAGCCGCACGATGGTCTCGCCGGCGGCCGTGAAGCGAAAATGACCAGGCTCGATGATGCCCGCGTGCACCGGCCCCACCGGAATCTGGTGCAGGCTCTCGCCCTCGGCGGCGAGGAACTGATATGCGCCGATCGGGGCCGGCTGCCCCGATCGCGTCCGGGCCAGCGGGTGGTTCACCCCCCAGCGCCCGTGATCGAGCCACGGCCGCGTGTCGGCGGCGCCATCGGGGACGAGCGCAAACAGATCGGCAGCCGCGCGCTCCAGGCGGATCGCCGGAGCGTGGCGGGCTCCGACGGAAGGGAAGTGGCCGTCCGGGCACGCAAAGGTCACGACGGCGACGCGGTTGTCGGCGTTGTCGAGCAGGGCCATGTGGACCACGCCGTCGTCACCCCACAGGCTCAGCAGCGACAGGTCGCCGGCGGCCAGGCGATCGGTGGCGAGGTGCCATCCACCACCGTCGACGTCAACGCGCGGCCACGGTCGGTGCGCCGGTGATGGCGTCCCGCGGTCGATGATTTCGGTGAGCGCGCCCATCGTGGTTCAGCCCAGCAATGCGGCGATGTGCTGGAACCACGTCACCAGCGTCGGCGGCAGGTAAACGCCGGCGACGAAGACCAGCGCGAAGTGCGCGAACATCGGGACGTAGGATGCCTTGACCGGCGCGACGCTACCGCTCGCCGGACCGAACGCCATGCCCTGCAGGCGGAGGAACAGCGCGCCGAACGCGATAAGGATGCCGGCCACCAGCGGGATCGCCAACAGCGGCTGGCGCGCGAAGGTGGACGAAACGACCAGGAACTCGCTCATGAAGATGCCGAGCGGCGGCAGGCCGGCGATGGCGACGACGCCGAGCACCAGGCTCCAGCCGAGCAGGGGATGGCTTTCGGTCAACCCGCGGATGTCAGCGATCTTCTGGGTGCCTTTGGCCTGTGCGATGTGCCCGACGGCGAAGAAGATGCCGGACTTGGTGAGCGAGTGCATCACCATGTGGAGCAGGCCGGCGAAGTTGGCGAGCGGTCCGCCCATGCCGAAGGCAAAGGTAATGATGCCCATGTGTTCGATCGACGAGTAGGCGAACATGCGCTTGATGTCGCGACGGCGGTAGAGCATGAAGCCGGCGAAGACGAGCGAGCCGAGGCCGAGCGTCACCATCAGCGGGCCGGGGGCGAAGGCCGTGCTCGCCGCGAGCACGAGCTTGAATCGCAGCACCGCGTAAAGCGCGACGTTGAGCAGCAGGCCGGACAGGACCGCCGAGATCGGTGTCGGGCCCTCGGCATGGGCGTCCGGCAGCCAGGCATGGAGCGGCGCCAGCCCGACCTTGGTGCCGTAGCCGAGCAGAAGGAAGACGAAGGCGACCGCCAGCAGCGCCGGGTCGAAGTCCGCCGCCCTGGCGGTAAGGTTCGTCCAGGCCATGGCGTCGAGACCCTCACCGATCACCGGCACGGCGGCCATGTAGACGAGGATGGTGCCGAACAGAGCCAGCGCGATACCGACGCTGCCGAGGATGAAGTATTTCCACGCCGCTTCCAGAGCCTCGTGGGTGCGGTAGATGCCGACCATCATCACCGTCGTCAGCGTCGACAGCTCGATCGCCACCCACATCAGCCCGATGTTGTTGGCGATGAGCGCGAGGTTCATGCCGAACATCAGCACCTGATACATGGCGTGATAGGAACGCAGGTATGCCGGGGTCAGCCGACCGGTCTCGACCTCGTGGGCGATGTAGCTGGCGCTGAACAGGCTGGTGGTGAACGCAACGAACGCCGTCAGCACGATGAAGACGATGTTGAGGTCGTCGATCAGAAGGTAGGCGCCGGTCGCCGGTCGCGGCAACACGAGCAGGGAGCCCGCCGACAGCAGCGTTGCAAGGCACGCCAGCGCATTCAGCCGTGCCGTCACCCGGTAGCCGGGAAGCGCCGCCAGCACCGCCGCCGCGGCCAGCGGGATAACGAGGACGGCGACTTCGGCTGCTAACGCGGTCAAGACCGGTCTCCGCGGAAACTATCGAGTGCCTGCACATCGACCGTGTCGAAGCGCTCGCGAATGCGGAACAGGAAGATGCCGATGACGATAAAGGCGATCAGGATCGAGAAGGCGACGCTGATCTCGACCACCAGCGGCATGCCGCGGGCGCCGGTAGCGGCGAGCACCAGTCCGTTTTCCAGCGACATGAAGCCGACCACCTGACCGACGGCATTGCGGCGGGTTACCATCATCAGCAGGCCGAGCAGGACCACCGCCAGGGCGAAGGCGAGATCCTCGCGGGCGAGGGGGTCGGCCTCGCCGGTGACTTTCAGCATCACCACCATCGATAGCGCCACCAGCGCCATGCCGGCGAGCATGGTCAGGCCGACGCCGCCCACGGCCTCTATCTGGCGGTGGATGCCCAGCCGGGCGACCATGCGGTGAAGGGCGGTGGGGATGACGATCGCCTTGAAGACGAGGGCGATGGCGGCGGTGATGAAAAGGTGCGGCGCGTTCTGGATCAGGGCTTGCCAGGCGACCGAGAGCGCCAGCACCACCGCGTGCAACGCGTAGACGTTGAGAAGCGCGTACATGCGGTCCTGGTAGAGCAGCAGGAAGCTCACCAGCACCAGACTGCCCGCCAGGAGGTGGGCGACGTCGAAACCAAGAGTAGTCATGCGCCGGCGGCCTGACAGTTGGTGGACATTCACAGGCTCCGGGTGACGAAGAGCAGCAGGGTCGCCAGCAGTCCCAGCATCAGCCCGGCGCCCATCAGGTTGGGAACGCGGAAAACGCGCATCTTGGCGATCGTTGTCTCGAACAAGGCGAGCAGGGCCGCACCGATAGCGAGCTTGACGAGCCAGGCCGCGAGGCCGACCGCCAGCGCGACGATGCCGCTGCCGGCGGGCGCCAGCGTCCAGGGAACAAAGATGCAGGCGACCAGCGACATGTAGAGCAGCAGCTTGAGCGACGCGGCGAGCTCGATGACCGCGAGATGGCGGCCGGAATACTCAAGGATCATCGCCTCATGCACCATGGTGAGCTCGAGGTGGGTGGCGGGGTTGTCGATCGGGATGCGACCGTTCTCGGCGATCGCCACCACGATCAGGGCGATCATCGCCAGTGCCAGCGACACGCGCAGGCCGATGCCCGAGGTCGCGAATGTCGCCGCCACGGTCGACAACTGGGTCGAACCGGCGACCAGCGCCAGCGTAAAGACGACCATGATCATCGCCGGCTCGGCAAGCGAGGCGATCATCACCTCGCGGCTCGATCCGATGCCGCCGAAGGAGGTGCCGACGTCCATGCCGGCGAGCGCCAGGAAGAAACGCGCGCTGCCGAGGAGCGCGATGATGGCGATAAGGTCGGCCGACCACGAGAACAGAAGCCCGGTGGCGAACGTGGGCACCAGCGCGGCCGCAACCCAGGTGGCCGCGAAGACGAGATAGGGCACGGCGCGAAACAGCCACGACGCGTTCTCGGCCAGGACCACTTCCTTGCGGGTCAGTTTGATGAGATCGCGGTAGGGCTGGATCAGTGACGGCCCGCGTCGGCGCAAGAGGCGCGCTTTTATCTTGCGCAGGAAACCGATGAGCAGTGGCGCGGCGGCCAGCACCACAAGCATTTGCAGCGCCTGGACGGCTAGGTTGACGGTCACGCCCATAGCGACACCAGCGACAGGAGCACCACGAGCGCGACGAAGACGAGGACGAGGTAGCGGCGGACGGTCAGGAACTGGAAGCGATTGAGCCGGTCGGCCGTCAGCGCGACGGCAGCAACGACGGGGTTGTAGATCCCGTCCCAGGCGAGATCGCGCAATGCAACGGTGAAGCGGGAGGCGGCGAGATCTCCCGGCGGCGGCATGGCGACTGTCTCGCGCGCCCGGAAAACGATGCTGCCGTACACGCGGCGGATTGGCTGGGCAAAACTCGCCGCGCTGTATTGGGTCGCCGGGCTGGGATCGGGGAAGCCGCAGTCCCAGGGCGGACCGCGCCGCACCGCGCGCGAGGCGAACCGATGGATTGAGGCCGCGGCCAGTCCCGCCGACATGGCGATGAAAACGAACACCAGCAGTCCATTGTAGGAGCTGCGGCCGGCGGCGATCGGCACGATCGACAGCCAGGCGAGGCCGGACTGCGGGGCCAGGCTGCCGCCGACCAGAGTGTTGGCAAGCGGTGCCAGCGCATCCATGACGACGCCGGGAAAGGTACCGGCGAGCAGGCACAGGGCTGCGAGCAGGCCCATGGCGGCAAGTGAGAAGCGGTCGGATTCGCGCGCGGCGCTTGCGGCCGGCGTGCGCGGCCGCCCGAGAAACGTGATGCCGTAGGCCTTGACGAAACAGGCCGCAGCCAGTGCGGCGGACAGCGCCAGCAGAGCGCCAACGGCGGGCACGACGATGCGCGCATCCCAGTGCGGCAGATCGGGGCTGAGCAAGATCGCCTGGAACGTCAGCCACTCGGAAACGAAGCCGTTGAGGGGCGGCAGCGCCGAGATCGCCACGCATCCGACGAGGAAGAGGAACGCCGTCGCCGGCATCGTGTGAATGAGGCCGCCGAGATGCTCCATGTCGCGCTCGCCGGTGGCTTCGAGGACGGCGCCGGAGCCCAGGAACAGGAGGCTCTTGAAGAGGGAATGGTTGAACACGTGGAACAGCGCTGCGGTCAACGCCAGGGCGGCCGCCACTGTCATGGCGTTGGCGCGAAAGGCGAGCGCCAGACCGAGACCGATGAAGATGATGCCGATGTTCTCGACTGTGTGATAGGCGAGCAGGCGTTTGAGATCGTGCTGCATGAGCGCGTAGAGCACGCCCATCGCCGCGGTGGCGCCGCCGAGCGCCAGCACTACGGTTCCCCACCACCAGGGACTGGGACCGACAAGATCGAAAACGATGCGGACGAACGCGTAGATGGCAACCTTGGTCATCACGCCGCTCATCAGAGCGGAGACGTGGCTGGGCGCGGCCGGGTGGGCCAGCGGCAGCCAGACGTGGAGCGGCACCACGCCCGCCTTGGAGCCGGCGCCGAGAATGGCGAGGAGCAGGACCACGTTCGCAAGCGCCGGCGACAGGTGGGCCTCACGAATGGTGGCGAAATCGTAGCCGCCGTTGGGGCCGGCCAGTAGCCCGAAGGCGAGCAGCAGCGCCAGCGTGCCGGCGCTCGCCATCACGATATAGACGTAGCCTGCCTCGGCGTTGCCCGGCTCGCGGTGGTGGGCCATGACCAGCGCCCATGACGACAGCGACATGAATTCCCACGACAACAGAAATGTGAAAGCGTCGGCGGCCACGACCACCAGGTTCATGGCGGCGAGAAAGCAGGCATAGAAGGGAAGGACGCGATGAGCCGCCCGCTCGTGGCGGCCGTAGCCAATGGCGTACACGCTCGCCGTAAGGCCGCCGAGGTTGACAACGGCGAGGAAGAAAGCCGCCAGGCCGTCGATGCGGAAATGAGAGCCTAGCCAGGGCAGCCCGAGCGGCAGGACAGCGGCGGCCTCGCCGTCCGCGTATCCGAGCAGGTGGACCAGCGCCGCAACGAGCAGGATCGACGACAGAACGGCGGCAGCCCCGTAGACGGCGCTAGCCATGCGGGGGCGCCTGGCCAGCGCAACGGCGAAGACGGCAACGACCAACATCAGGGCGACCGAGCCAAGGACGACGGCGACCAGCATGGCTAAATTCGTCCGGCGATCTTCGCCGCCCTCACGATGAAGACTTGAGGCGCACGCCGCGCCCGCCGCTCAGGCTGGGGCTCTCCTCGCCGATCAGGTCGATGCCGGCGGCGCCGAGCGCGGTCACAAGCTTGGTCAGCAAATCGACATTGCCGCGGATGACACCATCGCTCGCCTCCATGCGCTGGATGGTGGGGACGGACAGGCCGGCAAGTTCCGCGAGCCGCCGCTGGTCGAACTTGAGCAACGCCCGGGCAGCGCGCAGTTGACCCGCCGTTATCATGTCTCATACATCATAAATTGGGTTCCAAGGATAAGATATGGTCAATAAGCCATCTCCAGATCGGGGGCAATGGTAAAAAGGCCGTGGCTTTGTGCTGGCACGTCGATCGCCATCATCCTGCCGCTGCCGCCCCATCGCATCGTTTCGACAGGCGCAGCACCGATGAACCAGCCCGGCGAGAGCCGGTTGAAAAATTCACCCTTCCCCCGGCGCGCTCTCGATCGTACCAATGCCCTTGCAAGGATGGCGTCGATTGCGGGTCGCGTCGAAGGAGAACCTGATGGCCGAAAAGATCGAGATCCTGTCGCAGTTGGAGCGCAAGGTCCTTTGGCTGGCCTCGTGGATGATCCATTGCGCCAACCACGTCCGGGAGAACCAGGACGGCCTCAAGATCGGCGGTCATCAGGCGTCGTCCGCCTCGCTCGCCACGATCATGACGGCACTTTATTTCGCGGTTCTGCGGCCCGAGGACCGCGTGGCCGTGAAGCCCCACGCCAGTCCGGTCTTCCACGCCATTCAATACCTGCTCGGCAATCAGACGCTGGAGAAGCTGCAGGCGTTCCGCGGCTATCGCGGCGCGCAGAGCTATCCGTCCCGCACCAAGGACACCGACGACGTGGATTTCTCGACCGGGTCGGTGGGACTCGGCGTCGCCCAGACGCTGTTTGCGTCTCTGGTTCAGGACTACGTGAGGGCCAAGGGATTTTCAGCCGACCGACCCGACGGGCGCATGATCGCCCTGGTCGGCGACGCCGAAATGGACGAAGGCAACATCTTCGAGGCCCTGCTCGAAGGCTGGAAGCACGACCTTCGCAACACCTGGTGGGTGGTGGACTACAACCGCCAGAGTCTCGATGCGGTCGTGCACGAAGGACTTTGGTCCCGGCTCGAGGCGATATTCCAGAGCTTCGGATGGGACGTCGTCGTCCTCAAGTACGGTTCGCTGCTTAAATCCGCGTTCGCAGAACCGGGCGGCGACAAGTTGCGGCGCTGGGTCGACGAGTGCCCGAACCAGCTCTTTTCGGCCCTGACGTTCCAGGGTGGAGCGGCCTGGCGCCAGCGCCTGCTCAGCGACATCGGCGACCAGGGACCCGTCAACGCGCTCATCGAACGGCGCTCCGACGCGCAACTGGCGGCCCTGATGACCAATCTCGGCGGCCACGATCTTTCGTCCCTCCTGAATGCATTCAACGCTGCCGCCACGCACACACGGCCGGTGTGCTTCATTGCCTATACGATCAAGGGCTTTGGCCTGCCGCTGGCAGGGCACAAGGACAATCACGCCGGCCTGATGACCGCGGCACAGATGGAAGCGACCCGTGCCGCGATGGGCATCCGTCCCGGACACGAATGGGAGTCGTTCGAGGGACTGACGACGCCGGTGGAGGAACTGCAGCAGTTCCTCGCGAACGTTGCCTTCAATGCGGCGGGCACCCGTCGATCGACTGCCGACGCCGTGCCCGTGCCGCCAAGGCTCCCCGCCGAGGTTCCGCGCGTGACGTCGACACAGTTCGGCTTTGGCAAGGTTCTGGACGAGATCGCCCGCGCCGGCGGGCCGCTCGCCGATGCGATCGTCACCACCTCGCCCGACGTCACGGTCTCGACCAATCTCGGGCCCTGGGTCAATCGCCGGGGCCTGTTCGCCCGCGAGCATCTTGCCGACACCTTCCGCGAGCAGCGGGTGCCGTCGGCACAGAAATGGGAACTCGGGCCCCGCGGTCAGCATTTCGAGCTCGGCATCGCCGAGATGAACCTGTTCACGCTGCTGTCCGCGCTGGGGCTCAGCCATTCGCTGTTCGGCCACCGGCTTCTGCCCGTCGGCACGCTCTACGACCCGTTCATCCAGCGCGGTCTCGATGCGCTGAACTACGCCTGCTACCAGGACGCGCGCTTCCTGCTCGTCGCCACGCCATCGGGCGTCAGCCTCGCCCCGGAGGGTGGCGCGCATCAGTCCATCGGGACACCGCTGATCGGCATGGCGCAGGACGGCCTCGCCGCGTTCGAGCCCGCCTTTGTCGACGAGCTTGCCGTCATCATGCGCTGGGCCTTCGACTACATGCAGCGCAGCGGCGAGGGGCAACCATCGGAGCGGAATTGGCTGCGCGACGAGACCGGTGGGTCGGTCTATCTCCGGCTGTCAACAAGGCCGACCGAACAGATATCGCGCGAAATCACCGACGACCTCGCCAGCGACATCGTCGACGGCGCGTACTGGATGCGGCGGCCGGGGCCTAACGCCGAGGTGGTCGTCGCCTACACCGGGGCCGTTGCACCGGAGGCGATCGAAGCGGTCGGTCTGATGGCCGAGGATCGTCGCGACGTCGGCCTGCTCGCGGTCACATCCGCCGATCGGTTGAACGCCGGCTGGACGGCCGCCGGTCGCGCCCGCGAGCGCGGTCTTGTCAAGGCCCGCAGCCACGTCGAGCGCCTGTTCTCCGCCCTGCCGCCATATTGCTCGCTGGTGACCGTCCTCGATGGTCATCCCGCGACGCTTGGCTGGCTGGGCGCTGTTTTGGGACATCGCACCCGGGCCCTTGGCGTTGAGCACTTCGGGCAGACGGGCACGATCGCCGACCTCTATCGTCACTACGGCCTCGACGCCCAGTCGATCGTCGCGGCTGCCGAAGCGATCGCGCCTGGACGTCCCATTCGCCATCTGCGGCAAATCTCCTGATCGCAGGTCCCGCGACTGCGGTCGGGGTCGGCGCGTAGAGCCCATGTGGATCGCACGCCCGACCCGTTCTTCAACGTGAACACCGCGGAGGACGTGGCCCTCGCCGCGCAAGCGGCCGGGGGAAATCGCCTGAGCGGGTGGTCGAAGGCGTCGAGGATCATCAATTCCATGTAACGATGAACCGCTCTAGTGTGGACAGACAAACACGCCGGCGAGGCTAGCGCCGGGACTGGCCAAAGGGGAGGACGATGAAGACGATCAAGGGCCCGGCCCTGTTTCTCGCACAATTTGCCGGAGACGAAGCGCCATTCAATTCGTGGCCGGCGATCACCAAGTGGGCGAGCGACGTCGGTTACATCGGTGTTCAGATCCCGAGCTGGGACGGGCGCCTGTTCGACCTCGCCAAGGCCGCGGCGTCGAAGGACTATTGCGACGAGATAAAGGGAATCGCCGCCGAAAACGGCGTCGCCGTCACCGAGCTGTCCACCCATCTTCAGGGCCAGCTGGTCGCCGTCCATCCCGCCTACGACGACGCCTTCGACGGCTTCGCCGCACCGGAGGTCCGCGGCAACCCGAAGGCCCGGCAGGCATGGGCGGTCGACCAGGTCAAAAAGGCCCTGACCGCCAGCAGGAACATGGGCATCGGCGCCCACGCCACGTTCTCGGGCGCACTCGCCTGGCCGTTTGTCTATCCGTGGCCGCAGCGGCCGGCCGGTCTCATCGAGACCGCGTTTGCCGAACTCGCGGCGCGCTGGCGTCCGATCCTCGACCACGCCGAGGATTGCGGCGTCGACGTCTGCTACGAAATCCATCCTGGCGAGGATCTGCACGACGGCGCCACGTTCGAAATGTTCCTCGACCGGCTTGGCGGGCACGCCCGCGCCAACATCCTCTACGACCCGTCCCACTTCGTGCTGCAGTGCCTGGACTATCTTGACTACATGGACATCTACGCCGACCGCATCCGGATGTTCCACGTCAAGGACGCGGAGTTCAATCCGACCGGGCGCCAGGGCGTCTACGGCGGCTATCAGAGCTGGGTCGACCGTGCCGGCCGCTTCCGCTCGCTCGGTGACGGGCAGGTCGAGTTCGGCGCAATCTTCTCAAAGCTTGCCGCCATGGACTTCGAGGGCTGGGCGGTGGTGGAGTGGGAGTGCTGCCTGAAGCACCCCGAGGACGGCGCCCGCGAAGGCGCTGCCTTCGTCCGCGACCACATCATTCGGGTGACCGACAAGGCGTTCGACGATTTCGCCGGTTCCGGCGCCGACGAGAAGGCGAACCGGCGGATGCTCGGTATCTAGGGAGGCAAGGCGATGGCGATCGAGGGTTCGGGCGAAAAAGGGGCGCCGCGTCCTATCCGGCTCGGCATGGTCGGCGGCGGCCGCGACGCGTTTATCGGCGGAGTCCATCGCATCGCAGCCAGGCTCGATGGTCGCTACGAACTCGTGGCGGGCGCCCTGTCCTCGACGCCGGAGAAGGCGCGCGCGTCGGGCCGCGACCTCGGGCTTTCCGAGGACCGCATCTATGACGACTTCGACGCGATGGCCAAACGCGAGGCACGCCTGAAGGACGGGATCGAGGCGGTTTCGATCGTCACGCCCAATCACATGCACTACCCGGCGGCGGTGGCCTTCCTCCGCCGCGGCATCCACGTCATCTGCGACAAGCCGCTGACCTCGACAATGGCCGATGCGCGCAAGCTCGCGAAGGCGGTGGCAAGTTCGGATGCGCTCTTCATCCTCACCCACAACTACACCGGCTATCCGATGGTCCGTCAGGCCCGCGAGATGGTCCGTTCCGGCGTGCTCGGCGACATTCGCCTCGTTCAGGCGGAGTACCCGCAGGACTGGTTGACCGAGAAGGTGGAGGACACCGGCCAGAAACAGGCGGACTGGCGCACCGATCCGGCCCGCTCGGGCCAGGGCGGTTCCACCGGCGACATCGGCACCCACGCCTTCAACTTGCTCGGCTTCGTCACCGGACTCCGGCTCGACAGCCTGTGCGCCGATCTCGACAGCTTCGTCGCCGGCCGCCGGCTTGACGACAATGCGCATGTGCTCATGCGGTTCAAGGGCGGCGCCAAGGGCATGCTGTGGTCGAGCCAGGTCGCCCCCGGAAACGAAAACGGTTTGCGCCTTCGCGTATACGGCGCAAAGGGCGGGCTGGAGTGGGCGCAGGAGAACCCCAACTACCTTTGGTACACGCCGCTGGGCGAGCCGAAGCGGGTGATAACCCGTGCCGGCGCCGGTGCCGGGCCGGCGGCGGCGCGCGTATCGCGCGTTCCGTCGGGCCATCCGGAGGGCTATCTCGAAGGCTTCGCGAACATCTACCGCGAGGCGGCCGATGCGATCGTGGCGCGCCGGGAGGGCCGGCCGGTCCCCGCCGAGGTACTTTACCCCGGCATCGAGGACGGGATGGACGGCGTGGCGTTCGTTGATGCCTGCGTGCGATCCTCCAAAGCCGGTGGCAAGTGGGTCGCGTTTGGCGGGTAGGCTTTGGAGAGCAAGGAATGAATGATGTTGCCCATCTCGCCCACGTCGAGATCTTCACGGACAGGTTCGAGGACAGCCTCGATTTCTTCGTCAACGTTTACGGACTGACCGAGAGCGGTCGCGAGGGCAATTCGAGTTTCCTCAGAGCCTGGGACGACTACGAGTTCCACACCCTCAAGCTCACCGCCCATTCAACCACCGGCGTCGGCCACATCGCCTACCGGGCGAGTTCTCCGGAGGCCCTCCAGCGCCGGGTCGAGGCGATCGAGGCAATGGGTTGCGGGCTCGGCTGGACCGATGGCGATCTCGGCCACGGCCCGGCGTACCGGTTCCGCAGCCCATCCGGTCACCTCTTCGAAATTTATTGGGAAACCAGGAAATATGTCCCGCCGCCGGGCGAAAGGCCGGCGCTCAAAAACGTGGCCCAGCGGTACCACGGTCGCGGCGTCGCGCCCCGCCGGCTCGACCACGTGAACCTGCTTGCCCCTGACGTCGAAGGCGTGCGCACCTTCATGATCGGGGCGTTCGGATCGCGGGTGACCGAGCAGATCGTTCTCGACAACGGCACGCTCGCCGGCTGCTGGTTCACGATCAACAACAAGACCTACGACCTCGCCTGCAGCCGGGATCACACCGGCGTTCCCGGCCGCTTCCATCACGTCACCTATGCGATGGACCAGCGCGAGGACATTTTGCGCGCCGCCGACATCTTTCTCGAGAATGGCGTCTACATCGAGACCGGACCGCACAAGCACGCCATCCAGGGCACCTTCTTCCTCTATGTCTACGAGCCGGCGGGCAACCGCGTCGAGGTCGCCAATGCCGGTGCCCGCCTGATGCTCGATCCGGACTGGCAGACGGTCACCTGGACCGAGGCGGAGCGGAAAAAGGGCCAGGCGTGGGGGCTGAAGACCATCGAAAGCTTCCACACCCACGGGACGCCGCCGGTCGGCGAGAAGCCCTAGCGGTCAACGCCGGCTCAGTGTGCGCGCGACGGCATCGCGCCAGCCGGCGATCCCGCGCTGCCCGATCGGCCGGCTTCATCTTCGGCGTGAAGCGCCGGTCGAGTTGCCACCGCTTTGCGAAGCTTGCCGGCCGCGGGCAGATGCCGGCCGTGAGGCCGGCGAGATAGGCGGCTCCGAGCGCCGTCGTTTCGAGCAGGCGTGGCCGGTCCACCGGGGCGTTGAGGATGTCGGCCAGCCGTTGCATCGTCCAGTCGGAGGCGACCATGCCGCCGTCGACCCTGACGACGGAGCGCGAGCGTCTGCCGGCCGACCAGTCACGCCCCATCGCCTCGATCAGGTCGAGGGTTTGGTAGCAGACCAATTCCAGTGTCGCGCGGGCGAGCTCCGCCGTCGTTGTGCCGCGGGTGAGGCCGAAGATCGCGCCGCGCGCATCCGGATCCCAGTGGGGGGCGCCGAGCCCGACGAAGGCGGGAACCAGGTAGACCGGATGATCCGGATCGGCCTTTACCGCCAGCGCACCGGCATCGGCCGCCCGCCGGATGAGCTTCAGACCGTCGCGCAGCCACTGCACCGCGGCGCCGGCGATGAAGATCGAGCCCTCCAGCGCATAGGTACGCTTGCCGTCGAGCTGATAGGCGATGGTGGTAAGCAGCCGGTTCTCGGATTTGACCGCCACCTCGCCGGTGTTGAGCAGCGCGAAACAGCCGGTGCCGTAAGTCGATTTCACCATGCCGGGACGGAAGCACGCCTGACCGACGGTCGCTGCCTGCTGGTCGCCGGCGACGCCAAGGATGGGGATGGCGGCGCCGAGGATGCGCTTGTCCGTCACGCCGAAGTCGGCGGCGCAGTCCCTGACCTCCGGCAACATGGCGCGCGGCACGTCGAGGAGGGCGAGGAGCGGCTCGCTCCATTCGCCCCGGTGAATGTCGAACATCAGGGTGCGGGCGGCGTTGGTGGCGTCGGTGGCGTGAACCCGCCCGCCGGTAAGGCGCCAGATCAGAAACGAATCGATGGTGCCGAAGCAGAGGTCGCCGCGCTGGGCCTTCGCCCGCGCTCTCTTCACGTGGTCGAGCAGCCAGGCGACTTTGGTGCCGGAGAAGTAGGGGTCGAGCAGGAGTCCGCTCGCTGCCGTCACGGCCGGTTCGTGTCCGGCGGCGGCGAGCGCGGCGCAGCGATCGGCGGTGCGGCGGTCCTGCCAGACGATGGCGCGGTGGATCGGCTGGCCGGTCTTGCGGTCCCACACCACCACCGTTTCGCGCTGATTGGTGATGCCGATGGCGGCGATGTCGGGTGGCGCGACACCGGCCTTGCGGATCGCCGACCGGCAGGTGGCGACCACCGAGCGCCAGATGTCTTCCGGATCGTGCTCGACCCAGCCGGGCTTCGGGAAGTGTTGCGGGAACTCGCGCTGCGCCATGGCGACCAGCGAAAGGTCGCGATCGAAGACGATCGCCCGCGAGGACGTGGTGCCCTGGTCGATGGCAAGGATGTGGTCGGCCATCAGATGCCGGCCCCGGCGGCATGGCTCACGGCGTTGTCCCTCCCGCTGCGGCAAGCTGCGGTTTGGCTCTCAGTTCGTCCATGTAGGTCTGCACCGCCGCTTGCGCCTCCGGGTCAAGTCGCAAGCCGAGCTTGGACCGCCGCCAGAGTACGTCGTCGGCGGTCTCGGCCCACTCGTGCGCCGCCAGATACGCGAGTTCGCGTTCACTCAGCCCCGCGCCGAAGTCGCGGCCGAGGTCGGTCGGTCGTTCGACGCCCGACAGGAGCAGCCGAACACGCGTGCCGTAGGCCCGGCAGAGCCGTTTGATCAACGCCGCATCGAGAAACGGGTAGAGGCCCGCCATCTCCCTTTCCCAAGAGTCGTACGCCGCGACGTCAATCTCGCCGCCGGGAAGCGGTGCCTCGCGGGTCCACGGCTCGTCGCATCTTCGGGAACCAGTGGGCGATCTTCTTGAGCGCGTGCTCCGCCAGCGGGCGGTAGGTCGTGATCTTGCCGCCGAAGACGGAGAGGAGCGGCGCCATTCCCGCCGGCGCATCGAGGCCCAAGACATAGTCGCGCGTCGCTTCCTGCGCCTTGCTGGCGCCATCGTCGTAGAGCGGGCGCACGCCGCTGTAGCTCCAGCGGACCATCGCGCGGGACAGGGGCTTTGCCAGGTATTCGCTGACCGCGGAAAGCAGATAGTCGGTCTCGCGATCGGTGACCGTCACGGTCGAGGGATCGCCCTCGAAATCCTCGTCGGTGGTTCCGATCAGCGTGAAATCCCGCTCGTAGGGGATGGCGAAGCAGATGCGCTTGTCGGCATTCTGGAAGATGTACGCGCGGTCGTGGTCGAAGACCCTGTCGACGACAATGTGGCTGCCCTTCACCAGGCGAACCCGCGCCGGCGGCTGGAGCGCTGCGACCTCGGAAATGACCTGCGACACCCAGGGGCCGGCCGCGTTGACCAGGCACTTCGCGGTCAGGGTCGATCGCGTCCCGTCTCGCGTATCCTGCAGTTCCAGATGCCAATGGCTACCGTCACGCCGCGCATCGATGCATCGCGTGCGGGTCCTTATCTCGGCGCCCCGATCGGCGGCATCGCGGGCGTTAAGGACCACAAGGCGCGCGTCGTCGACCCAGCAGTCGGAGTATTCGAAGGCGCGCCGGTAGACCGGCTTCAGCCCTTTTCCCGCCGCGTCAACGGCGAGGTCGAGGCTGCGCGTCGGCGGCAGCAGATGCCGGCCGCCCAGGTGGTCATAGATGAAGAGGCCAAGGCGAATGATCGGCCATGGCCTGAGCCCGCTGTGGTAGGGCAGCACGAACCGCAACGGCCACACGATGTGTGGCGCCGCTCGCAGAACCACCTCGCGCTCGGCCAGGGACTCGTGGACGAGGCGAAAGTCGTAGTACTCCAGGTAGCGCAATCCGCCGTGGATCAGCTTGGTCGAGGCCGATGACGTGCCGCTCGCAAGGTCGCCCTGCTCGCAGAGGTAGACCTTCAATCCACGGCCGGCCGCATCGCGGGCGATGCCGCAGCCGTTGACGCCGCCGCCGATGATCGCGAGATCGTAAGCGGCGGTGGCCGTTTGCCGGTGGCCGACGCTGACTTCTTCCATGGTCTTCACCAACGCCTGTCGAAAATGCATAGACCGCGGCGCCATCGAACGCCACTTCGCGTGGTTTCGGTGCTCCCCCCGCCCGCTGGCTTTGTTTTGATTTGGCGCAACACGCGTCTTTCGTCATACTATATGCGTGATAACCGACTCCGAAACGGAGCGACCAACCAGGGAGGTTCAGCAGATGAAAAAGTGGCTGATTGCAGCGGGGGCTTGCGTATTTCTGGCAAGCCCAGCCGCACACGCCCAGGACATGAGCTGCGCCGGCAAGAACTTCGTGTTCTTCCCCGGCGGGCCTGAGGGTGGGGCCTTTGCCTCGATCGTCTATGCCGGCGCCAAAGCGGCCGCCGACCAGACCGGGTGCAGGGTCGAGTACGTCTGGTCCAACTGGAACCCCCAGAAAATGGTCCAGCAGTTCAGCGAAGCGATCGCGCGCAAGCCCACCGGCATCTCCATCATGGGCCACCCCGGCGATGAGGCGCTCGATCCGCTCATCGACCAGGCGCGCAAGGCAGGCATTCTCGTCACCACGTCCAACGTCGACCTGCCGAAGGCAATGGCGGCCTACAAGACCCAGGGCCTTGGATACGTCGGCGCCAAGAACTATTCCGCCGGTCAATCGCTGGCGACCGGCGCGATTTCCGCCTGTGGCCTCAAGTCGGGCGACGAGGCCTTCGTCTGGGGTCTGCTCGGTCAGGCCGGCCGTGGCGAGCGCACCAAGGGCATCGTCGACGTCCTCAAGGGCGCCGGCATCACCGTCGACTACCTTGAGATTTCCGACGCGGTGAACGCCGATTCCTCGCAAGGCATCCCTATCTTCGCGAGCTTCGTCGCCTCCCATCCGGCGATGAAGGCGGCATTCTTCGATCATGGAGCGCTGACGGCGACGATTCCGGCCTACATGAAGGGCGCGGGCAAGCAGCCGGGCGACATCTGCGGCGTCGGATTCGACGTTTCCGGGCCGACCGTGCAGGGCATCCAGGATGGATACATCGCCGCCGTTCTCGACCAGCAGCCGTTCCTGCAGGGCTACCTGCCGATCGTCCAGCTGTACCTGACGTCGAAGTTCGGCTTCGCCGGCATGGACATCGACACCGGTGCCGCCCTGATCACCAAGGCCAACGTCGCCGCGGTGGCAGATCTCGCCAAGGCCGGCATTCGCTAGTCGGTCCGCGACTGATACCATAGAGCACAGGGGCGCGCGTTAAGGGCGCGCCCCACCTTGTCCTCGTCAAACGAAGTGCCAGCGTCCATGAACTCTCCGGCTCCACTTCTGGAAATGAAGGGCGTTCAGAAGTCGTTCGGACACGTCAGGGTCCTTCGCGACATCGACCTTACGATCGGCTACGGCGAGATCGTCGCCCTGATCGGCGATAACGGGGCGGGCAAGTCGACCCTCATCAAGCTCATCACCGGCGTCTACGCGCCCTCGGGCGGCGAAATCTATTTCAAGGGCGAGCGCATCACACAGCGTGACGTGCGCACCTCGCGGACCCTCGGCATCGAATGCGTCTATCAGGAGCGGGCGCTCGCCGATCAGCAGGAGCTGTGGCGCAACGTCTTCGCCGGCCATGAGCGCACGACGTTTCTCGGCTTCCTCGACCTTGCCGCGCAACGGCGCGAGACCGAGCAGCTCATGCGCTCGCGCATGGGCCTGACCTCGCAGGCGATCACCGTCGAAAGCGAGGTCGGCTCACTCTCCGGCGGCGAGAAGCAGGGGGTGGCGATCGCGCGTGCGCTCTATTTCAACGCCGACCTCATCATCCTCGACGAGCCCACCATGGGGTTGTCGATTACCGAGACCGAACGCGTGCTCAATTTCACCCGCTCGATCCGCGACCAGGGCAAGTCGGCGATCTTCATCGACCACAACATCTTCCACGTCTATGACGTGGCCGACCGCTTCATCATCCTCGACCGCGGCCGCATCGCCGAGCGGTTCGAGCGGGCCGAGGTCACCCGCGAGCAGGTGGTCGAGACCATGGTCGCCCTCCACGACGCCGGTATGGTGAGCTGACATGACCACCGCCGTGGCCAAACAGACAGTTCCCGGCCCACCGCCGGCGCGCGTCTTCCTTCACACCTACCGCTTCCAGATCAGCATCATTTCACTGCTGGTCGTCCTCTACGCCATCTTCATCATCCGGGCGCCGGGCACCTACCTCAGCTACAACATCTATCGCTCGTTCATGATCTCGATCCCGTTCTTCGGGCTGATGGCGATGTCGGCGACCTTCATCGTCACCCTCGGCGAGATCGACCTGAGCTTTCCCTCGATCGCCGGTCTTTCCGGGTGGGTGTTCTCGGCTTCCTACGTCGCCACCCACAGCTTCATTCTCGCACTGGTGCTGTGCCTGCTGACCGGCGCCATCCTCGGCCTGATCAACGGCCTGCTCGTCACCAAGATCGGCATTCCCTCGATCGTGGCGACCATCGGGACGATGTTTCTCTGGCGCGGTCTGGTCAACGTGGTCACCGCCGGCCACGGCATCCCCATATCCGAGATCACCGCCAATCCGGTGCACGCGCTCTTCGTCGGAGAGCTTTTCGGTTTCATCCCGGCCCAGTTCATCTGGTTCGTCGTCGGCTCGATCCTCATGGGCCTGATGTACAAGCGCCATCGTTTCGGCAGCCACGTCCTGTTCATCGGCGACAACTCCGACAGCGCCCGCATGATGGGCATTCACGTCGACCGGGTGAAAACCCTGTGCTTCGTGCTGATGGGTGTGATGGCGGCGCTTTCGGTGGTGTTTATCGTCAACCAGCTCACCTTCTTCTGGGCGACGACCGGCGACGGCTACCTGCTGACGACGCTGGCCGCCGTCTTCATCGGCGGCACCTCGGTGTTCGGCGGCAAGGGGACCATGATCGGCACCTTCGTCGGCGTCCTCATCATCGCGTCGCTGGAGCCGGGCATCATCGCCATCGGCCTCACCGGCTTCTACACGCAGTTTATCTACGGGCTGCTGATCACCATATCGGTGGCGATCTACGCGCTGATGCTGCGTCGCCGCGACTAGGCGCGTTGAGAATAGTGGATTTGCGAGAGCGCTCTTAGACGGGCCGCCGCCGTTTCCGCCGTCAGGTCACGCTGCGGCGAGCCGAGCATCTCGAAGCCGACCATGAATTTCCGGACCGTCGCCGAGCGCAACAGCGGCGGATAGAAGTGCGCATGCAACTGCCACTCGGCATGTGCCGCCCCGTCCGTCGGCCTCTGGTGGAAGCCCATCGAATAGGGGAAGGGGGTCTCGAACAGGTTGTCGTAGCGAATAGTGAGTTCGCGCAAGGCGGCCGCGAGCGCCGTCGACTCCTCCGCCGTCAATTCGTCGATCGCGCCGACGTGACGGCGCGGCAGCACCATCGTCTCGAACGGCCAGACCGCCCAGAATGGCACCAGCACGGTGAAATGGTCGTTTTCGAAGACGATCCGCTCGCCTGACTCGCGCTCAAGCTTCAGGTAGTCGACAAGCAGGGGCGAGCCGTGCGCCTGCCAATAGGCGGTCTGGCTGGCGAACTCCTTCGCCATCTCGTTCGGCAGCGTCCCCGTCGCCCAGACCTGGCAGTGCGGATGCGGGTTACTCGCACCCATCGTGGCACCGCGATTCTCGAAGATCTGCACGGCATTGATGCCGTCGAGCGCGCCGAGCCCCCGGTACTGCGCCGCCCAGACCCCGACCACCCGGGTGATGTCCTCGACCGTCATCCGCGCCAGCGTCAGGTCGTGGCGTGGCGAGAAGCAGATCACCCGGCAGATGCCGCGCTCCTCCTCGCCGACTATCAGGCCGCCGCGATCGAGCCCGCCGCCATTTTCGTCGGGCAACAGGGCAGGGAAATCGTTGTCGAAAACGAACGTGTAGGGGTAGCGCGGGTTGATCGCTCCCTGCGCGCGCCGGTTGCCGGGGCAGAGGTAGCAATCGGGATCGTAGGCCGGCGCCTCGGCGCCTGCGCGGGCCTCGGTCTGGCCCATCCACGGCCGTTCCGTACGATGCGGCGACACCAGCACCCATTCGCCGGTGAGCGGATTGAGCCGGCGGTGCGGAGCGGCCTGGAGGAAATCCATTCGCACCGCTTCTAATCGACAGGGCCGGCGCACGCGGCCGGGGGCGAGGTGAAGATCTGGGGTTCCAGTCCGGTGGCCTTGCGGTAGGCACGCAGGACGGTTTCCTTGAAGGTATCCACCGCGTCTGCCTCCACCAGGCTGATGGTCGATCCGCCAAAGCCGCCGCCGGTCATGCGGGCGCCGTAGACGCCATCGGCGGCCGCGTTGATCTCCACCATCACGTCGACCTCAGGGCAGCTTATCTCGAAGTCGTCGCGCATGCTCGCCTGCGATTCACCCATCAGCCGCCCGAAGAGGGCAAGGTCGCCCGCCGCCAGCGCGTCCGCCGCCCTCAGCGCGCGATCGTTCTCGGTGACGACGTGCCGGCAGCGGCGGTACACCACCGGGCTCAACAGGTTGGCATGGCGCGCCAGATCGTCCTCCGTCACGTCGCGCAGCGCCTTGATGCCGGGCAGTGCCGCCGACAGGCGCCGCACCCCTTCCTCGCAATCGCGCCGGCGCAGGTTGTATTCGCCCGCCGCATGTTCGTGGTGGACCATGGTGTTACAGATCACCAGCCGCACGCCCGGATCGACCGGCACCAGACGGTGGTCGAGACTGCGGCAGTCGATCAACAAGGCGTGGCCAGCGGCGCCGTGACAGGCGATGAACTGGTCCATGATGCCGCAGCGTATGCCGACGAAGTCGTTCTCGGCCCGCTGGCAGGCGAGGGCGAGGCGCGTTGGATCGACCACGAGGCCGCTGTTGGTGAGCAGGGCATAGCCGGTCGCCACCTCGATCGCGGCCGATGACGACAATCCCGCGCCAAGCGGCACGTCACTGCCGATCACCATGTCCGCGCCGGAAAGGCGATGGCCGGCGCTCTCGAACACGACCGCCACGCCGCGCACGTAGTCGCTCCAGTGCCGCCGCGCTTTCGGCTGCGCCGCGTCCAGGTCGAGGGTGACCGTCTCGTCCATCAGCAGCGAATGGACGCGGAGCGTCCGGTCGCCGCGCGACCCAATCGCTGCGTAGGTGGCAAGCTCCAGCGCCGCCGGCAGCACGAACCCGTCGTTGTAGTCGGTGTGCTCGCCGATGAGGTTGACCCGGCCCGGCGCGCGATAGACCTTCGGTTCGCCACCGAACAGGCGGCGGAATTCCGCGACGGTTCGCTGCAGGCTGGTCACGTCATGCCCTCGCCGTTTGCGTGAATCGTATCACGCCGGCTAGCTGATCGCCTCCGTCGCCGCTTTCTCGATCGCGAGACCGGCCGAGTACTGCTCCAGCCACTTCGCGTAGCCCGCGACATCCGCGGGGTCCGGCTCCGCCACGTCGAGTTCGGCGCCCGCGAACACGCGCGTCCGCGAGGTAGTCGCTCGAGGCTCTCGTCCGCGCCCGTGCGCAGGTACTCGGCCAGCACGGCAATGCCCCACGCGCCGCCCTCGCTTGCGGTGTCGCCTACGGTCACCGGCGCGCCGATGGCCGCCGCCAGCAGACGCTGCGCGACGCCGGCGGTCCTGAACATGCCGCCGTGCGCGAACATCGAGTCGAGCCTCACGCCTTCTCCATGCAGCACGTTCATCCCGAGGCTCAGCGTGCCGAAGGCGGCGTAGAGCTGGGTGCGCACGAAGTTGGCGAGGGTGAGGCGGCTGCCCGGCGTGCGCACGACAAGCGGGCGTCCCTCGGTCAGACCGGTGATCGGTTCGCCGGCGAGGTAGTTGTATGCAAGCAGTCCGCCACCGTCGGCCTCGCCCTCCAGCGCCGCGCTGAACAGCGCCCCGAAAACGGCGTTCGTGTCCGCATCGGCGCCGATGGCGGCGGCGAATTCGGCGAAGACGCCGGCCCACGCCCCGAGCTCGCTTGCGCCGTTGTTGCAGTGAACCATGGCGACCAGATCGCCGGCGGGCGTGGTGACGATATCGAGCTCTTCATGCACCGCGGTCAGCGGCTTTTCGAGCACCACCATCGCGAAGATGGACGTGCCCGCGCTGATGTTGCCGGTGCGCGGGGCGACCGCGTTGGTCGCCACCATGCCGGTCCCGGCGTCGCCTTCGGGCGGGCAGACCGGCGTCCCCGATTGCAGCGTGCCGGTCGGGTCGAGCAGCGCTGCGCCCTCAGCGGTGAGCGAGCCAGCGGCCTCTCCGGCGACAAGCACCCTGGGGAAGAGGGCGGTGACCTCGAGGTCGGGCCGACGGGTGGCAACCATCTCGCCGAAGCGCGCGAGCATCGGCGCGTTGTAGTCGTGCGTGACCGGATCGATCGGGAACATGCCCGAGGCATCGCCCACGCCGATCACCTTTTGGCCGGTAAGGCGCCAATGCACGAAGCCGGCGAGCGTTGTCATGAAATCAAGGTCGGAGACGTGCGGCTCCTCATCGAGAATCGCCTGATAGACGTGCGATGCCGACCATCTAAGCGGGAAGTTGAAGTTCAGCGCCCCGGTCAGCTCGGCCGCCGCGCGGCCCGTATTGGTGTTGCGCCAGGTACGGAAGGGGGCGAGCAAACGGCCATTGGCATCGAACGCCAGGTATCCGTGCATCATCGCCGAGATGCCGAGGGCGCCGATCCGCGTCAGGGTCACGCCGTGGCGCCGCTCGACATCGGCCATCAGGTCCGCAACGGCGGCCTGAAGCCCGGCCCAGATTGCGTCTTCGTGGTAGGTCCACAGGCGGTCGACGAACTGGTTCTCCCAGCCGTGGTTGCCCGTGGCGAGCACCTCGTGGTCCGGCCCGATCAGGCACGCCTTGATGTTGGTGGACCCGAATTCAACGCCGAGCGATGTGAGGCCCTCTGCGATCGCCGCAGCCGCGTCGGTGCCCTGCTGCGTCATCGGTCGTCGTCCCCTAGCCCTTCGTCTGTCCGTAGTAGGCGCCGGCGCCGTGCTTGCGGAAGAAGTGCTTGTCGTGGAGTTCGCGCGCCAGCGGCTTCGCGTGCGGATCGACCGCCAGCGTGTGCGTCGCCAGGCGCGCGATGTAGTCCAGTATGACGGCGTTGTGCACCGCGTCGGCCGCGTTGCTGCCCCAGGCGAAGGGGCCATGACCGGCAACCAGCACCGCCGGAATCGCATCCGGGTCGAGGTTGCTGAACGTGCGCACGATCACCTCACCCGTCGCCTTCTCGTATTCACCGGCGATCTCCTCCGGCGTCATGTCCGGTGTCACCGGCACCGCGCCGTGGAAATAGTCGGCGTGGGTCGTGCCGAAGCAGGGGATCGGCCGCTTCGCCTGCGCCCAGGACGTCGCGAATTCGGAATGGGTGTGGGCAACGCCGCCGATATTGGGGAAGGCCTTGTAGAGCTGCAGATGGGTCGGCAGGTCCGACGACGGTCTGAGATTGGTGTCGACGATTTGCCCGTCGAGATCAGTGACGACGATCTGCTCCGCCGTCAGTTCCTCGTAGGGAACCCCGCTCGGCTTGATCGCCACCAGGCCCTCTTCGCGGGAGATGCCGCTGACGTTGCCGAAGGTAAAAACGACCACTCCCCGTGCGACAAGTTCGAGGTTCGCGTCCAGGACCTCCTGGCGCAGGCGCTTGAGCAGCATGACGAATTACCGATGTTGGGCGGCCGTAGCCGGCTTCCGCGTGGACAAGGTTGGAGCCCGTGCATATTGTATGATGAAAGGGCTATGTCGTTGTATTGTCAACAACGTACGCCCGTGGCGCGATGCGCGCGTGACGGCTCCGACCCGACCGAGGACGTGAATGATCGACTTCTCCCGCCGCGAAATCTGGTTCATCACCGGCAGCCAGCACCTTTATGGTCCCGAAACTCTGGCGCAAGTCGCCGCTGACTCCAGTCGGATCGTGGACAGCCTCAACGCCGCGGCGGGACTGGCGGTGAGGCTCGTGTTCAAGCCGGTCGTCACCACCCCCGACGAGATCGCCCGGATGCTCGCCGATGCCAACGCTGCGCCTGAGTGTATCGGCCTCGTCGCGTGGATGCACACCTTCAGCCCGGCAAAGATGTGGATCAGGGGCCTCACCAGCCTCACCAAGCCGCTCTGTCATTTCCACACCCAGTTCAACCGCGATATTCCGTGGTCGTCCATCGACATGGACTTCATGAACCTCAACCAGTCGGCGCACGGCGACCGCGAGTTCGGTTTCATTTGCTCGCGCCTCCGCCTGAACCGCAAGGTGGTGGTCGGCCATTGGCAGGAGCCCGGCGTTCACGCGCGGCTCGCGACTTGGGTGCGAGCCGCGGCCGGCTGGGACGACATGCGGCGCATGAAGATCGCCCGCTTCGGCGACAACATGCGCCAGGTCGCTGTCACCGAGGGTGATAAGGTCGAGGCCGAAATTCGCCTCGGCGTCGCCGTCAACGGTTACGGGCTCGGCGACCTCGTTGCCTTCCAGGACAAGGTTTCCGACACCGACGTCGACCGCCTCTGCGAGGAATACGCCGCAAGCTACGATCTGATGCCCGCGCTCAGGAAGGGCGCCGCACGCCACCAATCGCTGCGCGACGCCGCCCGCATCGAACTGGCGCTCCGTGCTTTCCTTGCCGACGGCAATTTCCAGGGGTTCACCGACACCTTTGAGAACCTGCACGGCCTCAAGCAGCTTCCCGGTATCGCGGCCCAGCGGCTGATGGCCGACGGTTACGGCTTTGGCGCCGAGGGCGACTGGAAGCACGCCGCGCTCGTGCGCGCCATGAAAGTGATGGCTCACGGCCTTCCGGGGGGCGTCAGTTTCATGGAGGACTACACATACCACTTCGATCCGGCCGGTCCCGCCGTGCTAGGCGCCCACATGCTGGAAATATGCCCCTCGATCGCGGCAACCAGGCCGTCGTGCGAGGTGCATCCGCTGTCCATCGGAGGCAAGGAGGACCCGGTCCGGCTGGTGTTCGATTCGGCAACCGGCGACGCCGTCAACGCCTCGATCGTCGATATGGGCAACCGCTTCCGCATGGTGGTGAACGCGGTCAAGGTCGTTTCGCCACCCGAGAAGCTGCCCAAGCTCCCGGTCGCCCGCGCGCTGTGGATCCCCGAGCCCGACCTCGCCGTCGGCGCTGCCGCCTGGATCCACGCCGGCGGCGCCCATCACACCGGCTTCTCGCTGGCGCTGACGCCGGAGCACCTCGATGACTTCGCCGCCATGGCCGGCATCGAGTTCGTGCTTGTCGACAGGGACACCACGCTCCGCGATTTCAAGAACGAACTACGCTGGAACGACGCCGCCTATATGGTGGTCGGCGCGCTCCGCTGATGTTTTGGCCTGCGCCGGGGTCGGGCCGACAAGCTGTCGACGAACCGCCCGACTAGTGCGCCATCAGAACCGGCAGCGTGGTTTCGGCAATGATGTGGCGCGTCGCGCCCCCGAAAATCATCTGCCGCAGGCGGCTTTGGGTGAAGGCGCCCTTGACGACCAGGTCGCTTCCGAATTTCGCGGCTTCGTCGAGGATCGCTTTCCCCGCCGACCGATCGCCGCGCTGGACCGTCAATGCTTCACACGTCGCACCGTTGCGCGTCAGGTGAAGCGCGACCTCCTCGCCGCTGGGCCCGGGCACCCCCGCGCCCTCGACCGTCAGAACCATGACCCGCCGCGCCTGCCGCAGAACGGGCAGGCAGAGCCCGATGATCCGCGCTGATTCGGTGCTTCCGTTCCAGGCAATCGTCACCACCTCGCCGAGCCGCTCCGGCGCGACCGGCGGCGCAATCAGGATCGGGCGCCCGCTCTCGAACAGCGCCGTTTCCAGCGTGCTCATGCGCGGGCTGGTCGGCGTCGGGCCCGGCCGCCCGACCACGGTGAGGTTGAAAACCCGGCTATGGCTCGCCAGGAAGGCGTCGCCGCTCGCGGCCCGTTCGTTCCACCGGTACGAGGCCGCCTGTCCGGACGTGCCCTCGGGAGCGATCTCGTGCCTGGCCATGACCCCCTCGAACAGCTGACGCGACTCCTCGGCCGACTGCTCCTCGTGGGCGAAATCCGCTGGATAGAGGATCACCTGGCCGACGGCGTCGGCGGCGGCGAGCACGTTCAACTGTTGGGCGAGGGCAAACCCCTCCACGTAGCCGTCGAATCGGCGCGCGAGCAGGCATGCTGCCGTCAGGCTCGACTCCATCAGATCGTTGCGTTCCACCGGAACGAGGATTGTTTTCATGGAGAACAGCTCCCAGGGGATCGAACACACGCCGCCGATAGGGTACACCGTTGTCGTTCCCAGCGCCTGTCCTTTCCGGCAAAGTCCCGCCCCGATGTCCGATCCGTCGCGCCCGCCCGCGCAATTGCCGGCCCCAGGCCTCGGCAAGAGGCCCTTTCTCGCTCTCTTCCCATCGATCATGCTGCCGATGTTTCTGGCGATGATCGATCAGACGATCGTCGCCGCTGCCCTGCCGACGATCGCGGGCGACCTTGGCGGCGCCGAAAAGGTCTCGTGGGTCGTCATCGGCTATCTCATCGCCGCCACCATCGTCTCACCCGTCTATGGCAGGCTGGGGGACCTTCTCGGCCACAAGCGCCTGATGTTCGTTGCCCTCGTGGTCCTCATCGTGGCCTCGATATTCTGTGCCCTCACAACCAGCGTCGAAATGCTGATCGCGGCCCGGATCCTGCAGGGTCTGGGCGGGGGCGGCCTGATGACCCTTTCGCAGGCTCTGATCGGCGTGCACGTGCCGCCGCGCGAACGGGCCCGCTATCAGGGTTTGCTTTCGACGACCGCGGTTTCCGCGACCGCATTCGGATCGGTCGCCGGTGGTTGGCTGACGGAACAGTTCGGCTGGCGGTCGATCTTCATCGTCGGCGTGCCGATCGGGCTGGTGGCGATGGCGCTGGTGCGACGATTGCCCGCGTCCGTCGTGGAGGGCAAGCGGTTCCGTTTCGACTTTTTCGGTCTTTTTCTTTTCATCGTGTTCATAACCTCCTCCCTCCTCGGTCTTCGCCAGGTGCAGGAGTGGAGGCCGGAGATCGTGTTGCCGAGCCTTGCCCTCCTGGCGCTCGGCGTCGTCGCGGTCCTCGTGCTGATATGGACCGAAAAGCGGGTCCCCGATCCGCTCCTGCCCGTCCCCCTTTTTCGCAACCCGGCGATTTGGCGAAGCGACCTGATGGCGCTCTGCCACGGAGCCTTGCTCGTGTCGCTGATGACCTTTCTGCCGATTTATCTGAAGGTGGAGCACGGCGCCAGCGCGACGCGGATCGGTCTCGTCCTTCTGCCGATCACCATCGGCGTGTCGGTTGGGTCGATAGCCACGGGCATGCTGATCCTTTGGACGGGCCGCACCGCGATCATTCCGTCGCTCGGCCTGGTTGTGGTCGTCCTCCTCCTCGTGACCGTCGGCGCACTGCTGCCGGTTTTGACGGTTGCCCACCTGACAGCGATGCTGAGTGTTTGCACGTTCTTCGTCGGCACGCTCATGACCGTGGTGCAACTGACGGCGCAGGCGGCCTCAGGTCCGAATTTTCGAGGCACTGCGGCCGCATCCGTCCAGTTCTCGCGGTCGATCGGCGCGACGCTCGGGACGGCTCTCATCGCCGCGGTCCTGTTCGCCACGATGGCGTCGACCGATGCCGACGCGGCGCGCTTGTTCGCCGATATCCTGCAGGAGCGTTCGGATGCTACCTCGTTTCTGACCGGGGCGCGGCGCGCCGTGGTCGAGGCGGAGATAACGTTCGCATTTCAGGTCGCCTTCTTCGTGATGTCCGGCTTCTCCGCGGTCGCCATGGTTCTTGCGTGGACGCTCCCGGTGCGTCGCACATAGGTTCGCCTTGCCCCGCGCTGGTGTTTCGGCAAAACCTCCGATAAGGGGGCGATATCGCGCCGGCCGGTAACGGCTGGCACGGTGCTGGCATCCGATCGGTCAACGGCAAGGGGCACCGGCCTCGCAATGACCCAGGTTCTGGTCGACAGCCTCATCAGGGCGGCGGAGCTTTCCTTCCTCGCGGTCGGCCTCACCATGGTCTACAGCGTGCTTCGCTTCGCGAATTTCGCCCACGTCGAGTTCGCTACCGTCGGCGCCTACTTCGCGTTGGCGCTGTCCGGCACCATCGGCCTGCCGCTCGTCGTGGCGGCGGCGCTCGCCGTCGTCATCGCCGGGGCGCTCGGCGTCGTCATCGATCGCGCGATCTTCGCGCGGCTGCGCACCGCCTCGCCGATCATGCTGATGATCGTCAGCTTCGCCCTTGGCATTGCCATGCGCGAGACGGTGCGCGCGATCTGGGGACCTTCGCCGTTCTTCTACAGCCTCGGGGTGCTTCCACCCTGGCACGTCTTCGGCGTCTTCGTCACGCCGACCCAGCTCATCATCGTCGACCGCCGCCGTGGTGGCAATGCCGGCGTTCCATCTCCTGCTCAGCCGAACGACGCTCGGCATCGCCATGCGCGCCACCGCCGACAATGCCGTCCTGTCGCAGGCGAGCGGCATCCCCACCGAACGGGTCATCCGCTCCGTCTGGCTGATCGGCGCCGGCTTCGCCGCTCTCGGCGGCATCCTCGTCGGCCTCAACACCCAACTCAAGCCCGACATGGGCCTCGGCCTCATCATCGAGGTGTTCAGCGCGGCGATCGTCGGCGGCATCGGTTCGCCATACGGGGCGATCCTCGGCGCCATTCTTGTCGGCTTCGCCGAGAACGTCGGGCTGGCGATCGACTGGTCGCCGCTCCTCAACGCCCTCGGCTTTTCGGTCGAGCGCTTCACTTATATCCCGACCGGCTACAAGGCGGCGGTGGCCTTCGGTCTCCTCATCCTCACGCTGCTCGTGCGGCCGCGCGGGCTTCTCGGAGCCCGGCGGTGATCGAATTCCTCGTTTACATCGTTACCATTTCGGGCATCTGGGGCATCCTCAGCCTCAGCCTGAACCTCCAGTTCGGCGTCGCCGGTCTGGTCAATCTCGGCCAGGTCGTCTTCTTCATGCTCGGCGCATACACATCGACCATCCTGGTCAAGCTTCTCGGCGCCCCCATCCCGGTCGGCATGGCTGCCGGCGCCCTGGTAGCTGCCCTCTTCGGCATGCTGATGGCGCTGCCGGCGGCCAACCTCAAGGAAGACTACTGGGCGATCAGCACGCTCGCCGCGGCGGAAATCGTCCGCATCGTATTCCTCAATACGTCGCTCGGCGGACCCTACGTCGGCGCCGCCTTCGGCGTCTCCGGCATACCGCGGCCGCTGCGTCAGTGGTTCGACGCGCACGGCCTTTCGATCGCCGACTACAACGTCTTTTACATGGTCCTGGTCCTCATTTGCCTGGCGGCTGCGTACGCGCTGGTCACCTATCTCGCCGCAGCACCCATCGGGCGCACCCTGAAGGCGATGCGCGAGGGCGACGAAGTTCCGCTTGCCCTCGGCAAGGCGGTGGGCGGGCTGCGCATCCGCGCCATGGCCGTCGGCGGGGCGCTCGCCGGCTTCGCCGGTGCCCTTTTCGCCCACTACAACGCCTTTATCTCGCCGGAGTATTTCCTGCCGGTCGAGACTTTCATCGTCTGGTCGATGGTGATCCTCGGCGGGCCGGGCAACTTCCTCGGCGCCCTGGCGGGGACCGTGATTGTGGAGGCGCTATACAACTCCACCCGCTTCGTCGCGCCACTCCTCAACATCAGGCCCGAGGTTCTCGCTCCGCTCCGGCTGATCGCCATCGCCGCCATCATCATCCTGGTCATCATGTTCATGCCGCGCGGCCTGCTGCCGGAAAGGCGACGTCGTTATGGCCGCTGATCCGCTGCTTGAGGTCCGCGACATCGAAAAGCATTTCGGCGGTGTTACCGCACTCGACGGTGTCAGCCTCTCTGTGCCGGCGGGCGTCGTCTACGGCCTTATCGGACCGAACGGCTCGGGCAAGACCACGCTGTTCAACACCGTCACCGGCTTCGACAGGCCCGACCGCGGCAGCGTCACCTTTGCCGGGCGTTCGCTCGACGGGCTGGCACCCCATCAGGTTGCCCGTCTCGGTCTCGTCCGCACCTTTCAGTCGACGCGCTGCCCCCACCGCATGACGGTGATGGAGAACATGCTGCTCGCTCCGCAGCGCCAGTTGGGTGATGGCCTCGCCGCAAATTTCCTGCACGCCGGCGAGATCAGGCGCCAGGAACGCGAGCACATCGAGAAGGCGAGGGGGCTGCTCGCCATCGTCAACCTTGCCGACAAGTCCGATGAATACGCCGGCAGCCTGTCGGGCGGCCAGCGCAAGCTCCTGACCCTCGCCCAGGCGCTGATGGCCGAGCCGAAACTGATCCTGCTCGACGAGCCGGTGGCCGGCGTCAACCCTAAACTGATCGGCGATATTGCTGCCGTCATCCAGCGGCTGCGTGACGAGGGACGGAATTTTCTCATCGTCGAGCACAACATGCACTTCATCCGCACCGTCTGCGACCGCGTTTCGGTGCTCGACACCGGCCGGGTCATCGCCGAGGGCACGGCCCGGGAGGTGCTCGCCCGCGACGAGGTGCTCTCAGCCTATCTCGGGCGCCGTTCCGGCGAGAAGGCAGCGGCCGGATGAGCCCTAACCGCACCGACCCGGACCCACTGATCGATGTCGCGGGCGTGGTCGCCGGCTATGACGGCAACGAGACGCTCCACGGGATCAACCTCAACGTCCGCCGCAACGAGGTGGTAACGATCATCGGACCGAACGGCGCCGGCAAGTCGACGCTCCTCAAGGTGATCATGGGCTACCTCGCGGCCAGCGCCGGCGAAGTGCGGCTCCGCGGCGAAGCGATCACCCGGCTCAGGCCCGACCAGCGGGTGCGGCGCGGGATTGCCTACGTGCCGCAGCTCGACAACGTGTTTCCCTCGCTGACCGTTCTGGAGAACCTCAGGATGGGCGGCTATCTGCTGCCCCGGCGCGACGCGCAGTCCCGCATCGAGCGCATGTACGACGAGTTCCCGCTGCTCGCCGAGCGCCGCTGGCAGCGCGTCCACACGTTGAGCGGCGGCCAGCGCCAGCTTCTCGCCATCGCGCGGGCGCTGATGACCGATCCGGGCGTGATCCTGCTCGACGAGCCGTCGGCGGCGCTGTCGCCACGCATGGCCGATGAGGTCTTCGACAAGGTGGTGGCGATCCGCGACCAGGGCAGGGCGGTGCTGATCGTCGAGCAGGAAGCGGAGCGTTCGCTGGAAATCTCGCATCGCGGCTACCTCCTGGTCGACGGTCGGAACGCCTTCGATGGCGATGCCGGCACGATCCTTGCCGATGAGAAGATCCGCGGCGCCTTCCTCGGCGCGTCTATCGACTGACGCGGACCTGCCCAGGACGAGGGCAGCCGGTGGCGCGATTCTCACCGGCGCCATCCTCGCCATTGGCCTGCCGCCGGGTGTAGGATCGCCTCCGCGGACAACGACCACCCGAACCCAGAGGGAGAGTTCAAATGTCGTCGCGCAGATATCTCATTGTTCCGGCCCTCGCCGCTGTGGCGGCGTTCGCCCTGGGCGCCTCTACCGCCGGCGCCGAAGAGGTGAAGATCGGGCAAATCACGCCGCTGACCGGTGCCAGCTCGGTCGTCGGTCTCGACATGCAGCGGGGCGTCGAGATCGCCATCGGCCGGGTCAACGCCGGCTACAAGATTCCGCAGAAAACGGGTGACGCAGTCGCCGTCGGTCCCGGGCTGCTGGGGAGCCCCGTCAAGCTGATCGTCGAGGACGACGAGTCGCGGCCGCCGGCGGCTATGGACGCCGTGCGCAAGCTGGTCGACACCGATCACGTGCCTGTCGTGCTCGGCGAATATTCCTCCGGCCGCACCCAGCCCACCGGGCAGTTCACCAACGAGAACAAGGTGATCCAGATCGGCACGGGCGCCAACGCGCCGACGCTGCGCGATGTCGGCCCCTATTTCTTCGACGCGATTGGTCTGGCGACCGCCGAGGGGCCCGCCCTCGTCAAGCTCGCCAAGCAGGTGACCGGCGCCAAGACCATCGCGACACTGTTCCCCAACAACCCGTACGGCGTCGGCGTGGCGAAGGCGACCTGCGACGCCGCACCGCAGCAGGACGTCAAGTGCGTCTCGCAGGTGCTCTACGAGGAGCAGAAGACCGACTATCGGCCCGAGCTGAACCAGCTCACCGCCCCCAATCCGGACGCGGTGATCTTCTTCGCCTACGGCGCCGACGCCACCCTCATCCTGCGTCAGGCCTACGAGCTGAACCTCAAGGCCGGCGACAAGTGGATCGGCACCGAGGTCTCCAACTGGGAGCAGGACGTCAAGGACGCTCCGCAGGTGGCGGAAGGCATCCGCGGCATCGAGCATGCCGTCGGTGGCGACTTCTACGACACGGAATATGCCACGCCGTACAAGGACAAGTACGGCGAGGCCCCCACCACCGCTTTCGGCGCGTTCGCTTACGACGCGGCGATGCTGACGGCGCTCGCCATCAACCAGGCCGGCTCGACCGACACCGACAAGATCCGTTCGGCGCTGCTTGACGTGTCCAAGAACTACAAGGGCCTGACCGGCGACCTCACCTTCGACCAGGACGGTATGCGGGTGAGCCAGGAATACGGCACCTTCATCTTCCACGACGGCGCGCTGAGGCCCTACACACCCTAAAGTCGATACAACACGGCACGTCCCGGCCCTTTTGCCGGGGCGTGCCCCGCCCGTCGCCTTGCGCTCTCCGCTTCACGGCAGCGAGCATTCCAGCCCGCATTTGCCCTGGTCAGCGTGGCGCTGGACGCTGCGCTTGCATTGAACTAGTTCTCGCCGACACCCGCCAGGTACGAGGATCAATTGCAACTCGATCAAACCGTCTCCGCCGACACCCGGGTGTCGCTGCGGGCAATCTTTTTTCTGTTTCTCCGCATGGGCTTGGTCAGTTTCGGAGGCGGCATGTCAGGATGGGCGCATCGGGAGGTCGTCGCCAGAAAGGGCTGGATCACCAACGAAGATTTCTTCTCGGGACTCGCCCTTGCGCAGATCATTCCCGGCGCCAACATTTCGAACCTGACTGTCGTGATCGGCAACCAGTTGCGTGGATTTGCGGGAGCCGCCGCGGCGCTCGCCGGCCTCCTGGCTGGCCCCTTTTTTGCGGTCGTGGTGTTGTTTGCCGCGTATGACTGGATATCGGTTTCACCCGCCGCGCGAAACGCGCTCGCCGGCGTCGCTTCCGCTGCCATCGGCCTTATCCTGGTCGTCGCCGGCCACAGTGCGCGCATGGCGGCGAATCGAGCACCGACGTTGGTAGCTTTCTTGGCTACGTTCGTTGCTGTTGGCGTTCTTCGCTGGCCGATGGTCCCCGTCGTCGCGGCCGTCGGCACGCTTTCCGTGGTCGCGGCAGCGGTCCGCAAGCGAGTCTGAATGCGCGAGAATCCTCTCCTGGCGCTGCTGTTGGTGTTTGTACCGTTCTCGCTCGTGTCTGTCGGTGGCGGCGCCAGTGTCGTTGCCGGCATCCAGCATCAGTCCGTCGATGTTCGGCATTGGGTGGACGCGCAGGAATTCCTGGAGATATTCGCCGTCGCGCGTGCCGCCCCCGGGCCGGGGTCTATGCTGTCCACCCTGATCGGACTGAAGGTGGCGGGGCTGCCCGGCGCGCTGGTGGCGACGCTCGCAATGTTTATCCCCTCGTCCCTGCTGGCATTTCTTGTGGTCAGGGTCTGGAACAGGCTCAGCGGCACCCCCTTGCACGCCGCCCTTCAGGAGGGGCTGGCGCCGGTCGGCGGCGGTCTGCTGCTCGCCGCCGCCCTGGCCGTGGCCCGGCTTGCCGACAGCGCGCCGCCTGGCTGGGCGGTGACTCTGGCGTCGGCCGTCATCCTGTGGATGCGCCCCCGCATGCACCCGATGATCGTGCTGATATTGGGCGCGTTGGTCTTCGTCGGCTATGGCGTCGCCATCGGGTAACCGTTCAACGGACCCGCCGTTCCGCGATCCGCGTTCTAGGCTCCCGCCTCGATGCCCAGATACGCAGCCTGGACGGCCGGATCGTTGGCAAGCTCCCGCGTGGTCCCCGATCGAACAATGCGGCCGGTCTCCATCACGTAGCCGCGATCGGCGACCTCGAAGGCCGCGAAAACGTCCTGTTCAACCAGGAAGATCGCCACCCCCTGCTTGCGAATCGCATCGAGCACGCCGAGCAACTGGTCGACCACCACCGGCGCCAGACCGAGACTCATCTCGTCGACCATCAGCAGCCGCGGCGCCGCCATCAGCGCGCGGGCGAGGGCGCACATCTGTTGCTCGCCGCCGGACAGGTTGCCGGCAAGTTGCAGGCGGCGTTCGGAAAGGATCGGGAACAGCTCGTGCACCCAGGCGAAGCTGTCGGCGATGCCGGCCCGGTCGCGGCGCTTGTGGGCGCCCATCATCAGGTTTTCCTCGACCGTCATGTGGCCGAAGAGCTGCCTGCCTTCCGGCACCTGGACGAGGCCGCGCGTGAACACCTGCTCCGGCGTCATCGGCCGGATGTCGGTGCCGTCGAACTCCAGCGTGCCGGTCGCCGCGATGACCCGCGACACCGCGCGCAGCAGCGTCGACTTGCCGGCGCCATTGTTGCCGACCAGTGCCACGACTTCGCCCGGCCCGACGTCGATGTCGATGCCGAACAGCGCCGGCGCCCCGCCATAGCCGGCGCCGAGCCCGGCGATATGGAGCAGGGGAAGCGCCTCGCTCATGCCCGCCTCTTGCCGAGGTAGGCCTCGATGACCCGCGGGTCGTCGAACACGGTCTGGGTATCGCCCTCGGCGATCTGCTCGCCGTGGTGCAGCACCAGTACCCTATCGGCGAGGCTGCGCACCGCTTTCATGATGTGCTCGATGATCAGGATGGTGACGCCGCGCTCGCGAATCTGCCGGATCACGCCGACCACCTCATCGACCTCCACCGCGTTGAGCCCGGCCATCACTTCGTCGAGCAGCAGCAGCTTCGGCCTCAGCGCCAGCGCCTTGGCGAGTTCGAGCCGCTTGCGGTCGGGGCCGCTGAGAGAATCCGCCGTCTGCCCGGCCCGCGCCCCCAGCCCGACGAAGGTCAGCAGCGCGTGCGCCTGCTCGCGCGCCGCCTGCATCGAGCGCTCGCCCCCCTCGAAGCCGAACAGCGCCCCGACCGCTACGTTTTCGAGCGTCGTCAGTCCGAGGAACGGCTTCATCACCTGGAACGTTCGGGCGATTCCGAGATGAGCGCGGCGGAAAGGCGGCAGCTGCCTGATCGGCGCTCCCTGGAAGTCGAGCTCGCCCTCGTCCGGCGCCAGCGTGCCGCTGATCATGTTGACCAGGGTCGTCTTGCCGGCGCCGTTCGGTCCGATCAGCCCCAGGATCTCGCCGCTGGCCATCCTGAAGCTCACGTCGTCGACCGACACGACGCCCTGGAAGCGCTTGGTGAGACCGCGAACGTCGAGGAGAGGGGCGGGGGCGTCGCTCATAGCCGATGCTGTCGCACGTTGTGCATCAGGTACGCGGGACCCTGCCGCCTCAGGCCAACGAACAGGTCGGCGAGCCCGCGCGGCGTGAAGATGATCAGCAGAACGATTACGACACCGAACAGCAGCGCCGCCGCCGTCGATATCCAGCTCGCCAGCAGTTCGTAGACCGCCGACAGCACGAAGGCACCGACCACCGGCCCGAACACGGTTCCCGGTCCGCCCAGCATCGCCATGATCACCATGCGCACGTTGAGCGTCAGATCGAAGGCGCTCGCCGGCTCGATGAACGTGATCCAGTAGGCGTTGATGCCGCCGGCAATGGCGGTGAACAGCGCCGACAGCATCAGCGCCAGCGTTTTGTAAAGGGTCGTATTCACCCCCATCGAGGCCGCCGCGTCCTCATCCTCGCGAATGGCGATCAGCCCCATGCCGAAGCGGCTCCGCGAGATCCATGCGACGGTGATCACGCACGCGACAAGCAGCCCCAGCGACAGCTCGTAGAAGATGTTGTCGGCACGGACCAGCGGCAGGATCAGGCCGATATTGGCACCGGCGATGTCGAGGTTCGACACGATCGCCTGCATCGCACCGGAGACCCCGAGGGTGGCAATGGCGAAATAGTGTCCGCGCAGCCTGAGCACCGGCAGTCCGATCAGCAGCGCGCACAAGACCGCGAGGAACGCGCCGAAGGCCAACCCGATGCCAAACGTGACCCATGGATCGAACGGCAGATGAAACACCACCATCACGATCGCCGTGCCGTAGGTGCCGAGGCCGTAGAACACCGAATTGCCGAAAGAGGCATAACCGGCGAAACCGCCGATGATGTTCCATGACTGCGCGAGCGTGGCGAACAGCAGCGCGTTGATACCGTACTGGATGAGCACAGGGTCGTTGACCAGCGGCCCGGCGGCGATCAGCGCCGTGGCGATGATGGCGATGATCCAGATCCACGGACGCATCTAGGCCGTCCTCAGCGCTCGCGCCGGGCGCACCACCAGGATGATGACGAGCAGGCCGAAACTGATGACGTCGGAGAACGTCGGGCTGATGTAGAGCGAGGCGAGGGACTCGGCGACGCCGAGCACCAGGCCCGCAAGGATCACCGCGAACGGATTGTTGAGACCTCCGATGATCGCGATCACGAACGACTTCGGCGTCAAGCTCGCCCCGACGTACGGCGTCAGGTGCGAGATGATGCCGTAGAGCCCGCCGGCCGCTCCGGCAAGCGCGGCGCCGATGCCGAAGGTCACTGCGTAGACCTGGCGTGGATTGACGCCATAGAGCCGCGCGGCCGTGAGGTTCTGGGCGGTGGCGCGGATGGCGCGACCGAGGGGTAGCCGGGTGAGCACGAACCACACCAGCGCCGCCAGCAGCCAGGCGACGGCGAAAGCAGCGAGCCGCGCCAGCGGTATGGTGATGCCGAGGATGGTGACGTTGGCGCCCGCGTAGCTCGGATTGATGGTGCGGAAGTCGGCGCTGAAGATGAGCTGGGCGAGGTAGGTGAGCACCACCTCCAGGCCGAATGTGATGAGCAGTGTATTGAGCAGCGCCGAGCGGACGATCTGGTTGAGGATCGCCATTTGCAGCGCATAGCCGAAGCCGAACATGATCACCATGGCGATCGGCAGCGCCGCGAACGGATCGATGCCCCCGAGCGTAAACAGGTAGTACACCACATATCCGCCCAGCATGATGAGGGCACCATGGGCGAGATTGACGATGTTGAGCACGCCCCATACCAGCGCCATGCCGAGCGCCATCAGCCCGTAAAGGCCTCCGAGCAGGATGCCGTTGACGATGATCTGAACAAGCAACATGGGCCGCCCCCCGAAGGCCCCGTCCGCCGCAATCGGCGGCGGACGGTTCGGCTATGTCGTCACGCGTTTTCCTCGCCGTTCGATCAGCGGGCGTTCCAGGCGGGTGTCGGGTACTCCGGCTTATTCAGGAAGTCGGTCGTGAACACCGGCACGACCTTTCCGTCCTGCACCTGGATCACCACCTGTGGCAGCGAAATCTGCCCGTTGGCGCCGTATTTGACATGCGCGTACAGGCTGTCGAAGCTGACCGACGTCAGTGCATCGCGCACCTTGGCCGGATCGAGCGAGCCCGCGTTTGCGATCGCGACGGCGTATGTCTCGACGTCCGCAGCGCCCGAGGCGGCGTGGTAGTCCGGTTCGTATCCGAATTTCGCCTTGTAGGTCTTCTCGAACTCAGCCGCGTTGCCGAACCACTGGTCGGTCAGGTGCTCGTCGGGCAGCCACGTCGTCATGCCGAAGGCGTAGTTTGCGTCAGCCTGAAGTGAGCTGCGGAAGTCCTCGGTGGGAACACCGACCGTGAGCGCGTAGAGCTTCGGGTTGACGTCGAGGCTCTTCATCTGGCGAATGAAGTTGAGCGCGTCCGTCTCGTGGCCGGTCCACAGGATGACGTCCGGGTTCTTCGACTTGATCAGGCTGAGGATCGTCGAGAACTCACCCTTGTTGTCAGCGAACTTCTCGTCGACGGCAAGGGTGATACCTGCATCCTGCAGGTGCTGGCGGGTGCCCTTGGCGACTGAAACGTCGAAGCTGTCATCGGCCGAGACCAGCGCCGCAGTTGCCGGCTTGGGGTCGAGCTTGCCGAGCATGTCGATTGTGCTGGAGAAGTAGTCCTCCGCCGCCGGCAGCGTGCCGAAGATATACTTGTAGTCGCGGGCGTAAATCTGGCCGGAGGCGCCGCCGCCCTGGACCATCGGAATCTCATACTTCTCGGCAACCGAGCTGGTGTCGAGAACGAAGTTGCTGGCGAACGGACCGAGCAGGAAGTTGACCTTGTCGGAGTTGACGAGCTGCACGTACTGGCGCACGGCCAGACTCGTGTCGGACTGGTTATCGTACAGCTTCAGCGCCAGCTTGTATGTCTTGTCGCCGACCTTGATGCCGCCCTTGGCGTTGATAGTGTCAACGGCGAGCTGATACGAATCGGCGTAGTAGCGGCCTGTGTTCGCCTGCGCTCCGGTCTGTTGAACCGCGGCGCCGAGCGTGATGACGTCGTCCTGCGCGAGGGCGGCGATCGATGTCGACAACGCCAGCACGGGCAGCGCCGCCAACACAGTCAGAGATCGTTTCAACATTGGTCATGATCCTCCCATGAGAGCAGCCGGTTCGCCGGCCTTGTTGCGGTATCGCCATGCCACTTCATGGCGTTACCGGCAGCCGCCGGCGGAACAGCGTGGACAGACGACAGTCCCTCCGACCCGTCTGCCGAAGATCATCACAGCGTCGGTTTGATGTCCACCCGCTTGAAGGCCCGCTCCTAGCCGACATCCGCGGCGCGTGGGCCGGTTTCCGGCCGGTGCAACGTGAATTGCCTGCGCGCCCGTTTGGGCGTACCGTCGCTTTCGGGTGGCTGAAGCGAACCAATCTGTCCTTGGGGAATCCGGCGAATGCGACGGATCGGACGGCTGGCATTTCTTGGCGCGCTCTTCACGGCTCTCGCCAGCCAGCTCGCGCACGCCCAGCAGCCCCAGACCCAGATGTTTGCCCCGCCGACGCTCCACGGTGTCGTGCTCGATTGGTGCGCCCATTTTGGCAGGGACTGTGGCAAACCGGCAGCCGACCTCTTCTGCCATGAGATGCATTTCGATCAGGCGACCAGCTTCTCCATCGACCAGAACGCGGGCCAGCGCGGCATCTCGACGCTCGTTTTCGGCGATGGCTCCCTCTGCCAGGGCGCGCAGTGCTCGGGCTTCCGTCAGATCACATGCGCCCGCGCCGTCGCGGCGCAACCGGAGACCCCGCGAACCTTCGCTGCACCGCCGACCATCGCCGCGCCACCCCCGACCGTCACACCGCCGCCGACCATCGCCGCGCCACCGCGCACGCTCACCCCGCAACCGCCGTCCCCGCCACCGCCAGCCGTCGTGCAGCCGCTGCGGCCGATCGCCCCGCCGCCACCGCTCCCGCCGACCCAGGCGCCACCAGCCGTCGTCGCGCAGCCACCCGCGCCGCCGTCAACGCCACCTCCGGCCCTTGCCGAGCCGCCGCCCCGGGTGCCGCTACCGCACATCAGTCCAAGCCCGCCGGAGATCGCCACACAGCGGCCGCAGGCGCCACCGGTCGCCGCCCAGCCGGTCAGGCCGCACATCGCGGCGCTTGATCCGACCGAAGTCGCCAAGCTGCCGATGGGTGACATCCACCTTGTCGCGCCGGAGGTCGTACCCGCCTACGACGTGGAGATCCCCAACCCGAACGCCGGCGCGATTCCGGTTTGGGACGACGAGACGGTGTTCAAGTGGAAGCCGTCCAATCCCAACATGGCCGACACCTACGAGATGCGTTTCTACAACGCGTTCAACACGGCCAAGCCGCTTGCCACTGCCCGCGTGCCCGGCAACCAGATTTACAAACACACGTCGATCCAGTTCCTCCAGGAGCTCCTGACGAGCGCCGGCATCAAGCCGGGCCCGAACGACGATTTCTGGTCGCTGTTGTGGAACGCCGCCGGCGCCAAGCAGGGCAACCTCCTGTGGGAGGTCGCCGGCTACCGCAACTACGCCAACAGCGGCGTCGCCCAAGGGAGCGGCGGCGATGCTGCCGGTGACACCACCGAGGTACAGGTGGCGGTGTCGGAGCGCTGGCCGCTGCGGGCGCCCGACCGTGCCAACGGCTACGGCGCCTGCGGACCCAACTCGGCGCCGGGCATCCAGACCGGCAGCCTCGACCTCTTCAACTACGACGCCGCCCACGAGGGCGATCGCCCGCAGGGCGTCGACTACGTCTACGACCTCATGCAGGTGAGGGGCGCGTTCTCGCTCGCCAACTCGCCCTATGCCTCCCATCCCAAGGAGATCATGGCGCCGCCCCAGCCCGGCGCCCTCATCAACATCACGGTGGCGTCCTATCAGTTCGACAACCTTTTCATCGACTGGGGCGACGGCGACGTCGAGCCGCTGACGGTGCAGGCGGTCGACCAGTCCCAGTGGGACCGCAGCGCGCCGCTCGCCCTGCCTGACAATGCGCCGGCCCATCACCGCTACCTCAGCGCCGGCAGCTACTACATCCGCATCTTCCAGGTCTCCGAGCAGGACCTGCAGAAGGTCAACGTCAGCGCGCTCAACCTCGCCCATCAGGTGAACGCCGCCCAGGCGGCGGTCGGCGGTGGCCCGTCGGCCGCCGGCGGCAGCCAGGCGGTCGGCGTCCAGAACGCCGCCATCGGCGGCTACTACGGCGCGCTCATCGGCGAAGGCGGTGGAGGCGCCGGACCGAGCGGTCCGATCGCTGAGGCCGGCAAGGCCAACGTCAACATCCTGCAGGGCGGCTTCCCGCTCGACGTCGCCAACCGCGCCTATGTCGTCTACTGCGCCCACTTGGCGCCGACCGAGCCGATGGACGATGTCGCCTTCGGCGACCTCAACCTCTATTCGGCCGACATCGCCTTCGACGACAGCCACGCCGTCGACAAGAACAATCCGGTCGAGGGTCGGGTGGCGGCGTGCGACGAGTTGATCAAGGCGCGCGTCAGCCTCAAGTACATCGGCAAGGGCACCGTCACCGTCACCTGGAAGGTCGGTGACGTCGTCGTCGGCGTCTACGACCACGAAATCGGTCCGTCGCCCTCGCGCAACGCGATCGAGCTCAAGGCCCAGGCGCCTCCGAATAAGGGGACGTGGCTTTCCGACTGGCAGTCGCTCCCCGTGGCCGAGGCGATGATCGGCGCCGGCCAGAAGGTCACGGTCGAGATCAAGGTCAAGGACAAGCCGAAGGTTACGCGGCTGATGCTGAGGCCCGGCAAGCAGGGTAACCCCGACGCGCCGCCGGTCATCTCGGCCGTGATAAAGGTGATCCAGACCCTCGGGGCCTGACGGCAAGCTGCCGGTGAAGGCGCTGACGGCGGGACCGCGCACTTACTCGGTCGTCGAGAATGCGCCGGGCGTGCCTTGCCACCTCCACTTCATGGTCGCCGGCGGCGCCTTCGACGTATTCCTCCCCGACGCCACCAAGGTGACGTCGAGCGGCGGCAACGTTTACAGCGGCAGCGGCAACCTGCTGGTGCCCTTCGCCAACCAGGGCCAGGAACTGACCGTCCCGATCACGTTCGACGGCTGGCAGGTGGAGAACGATAGCGACGTCGTCGCCGGTGCGCTCGACGTGGCCAGTATCGCCGACGCCACCGTCAACCTGCCCGGTCTCACCGTCACGTTGAAATCGCTTTCCGGAAACGCCGGCACCAGCGATGGAAAGGTCGACGCGACCATAGACGTCATCGGCGAGGGCGGCGGTCTGCGCAGTTCCACCGGCAGCGCCCAGCCGCCGAAGTGGACCAACGAGACCGCGACGCTTGCGCCCGACGGCGACTGGTACCGGGCGGTTGCCAACACGGGCATCGCGGAATCGCTGATCGGCTGGAGCGGCTTCCTGATCGACGCCGATCAGGTCGCTCTCGATTTCAGCGCTAAGGATGGTGCCGGTCCCGGCAACGCGTGCGGCGGTGGCGGCGCCGACTGGATCGGCGCGCGCCTCGACGTCGCCAAGGTGGAGCCCAACCTCTTCCACCTCGACTCCGTCCGTCTGCCGGTCAACGGCTGGATCGTCGGTCAGGGGACCGGCGGCGTTGGCCTATGCGGCGACCTCGACGCGACCGAGCCGGTGCCGAAGCGGGACCTGGGCGAGGGTACCGTCGCCATCCACCACATCACCGCAACGGTACGCGGCGGCTTCCTCAAGAACGCCCAGTACGACATGGAGGTCGGCGTACCCATCCTCGGCGTCACCATCGCCGGCACCGGTACGCTGATGCAGGCGAGCGGCCAGCAGCCGCAATGGAACCTCTCCGGCCTCACCGGTCCGGCCGCCGATCTGAAACTCGGTACCGTCCGCCTGCAGGCGAGCGACTATACCTTCGGTACCGATGACACCGGCTGGGAAGTCGCCGCCAAGACCACGACGCTGAGCCTCAGCGCCGAGGGCAAGCCGTTCGCCACGGTCGTCGCCGACGGCGTCCGCTACGGCATGAACGGCCGCATCCATTTCGACGCCTCGGGCACGGCGACGCGCACCATCGGTCTCGGGGGCAACGCGGTCCTCGGCCAGAATCCGGTCGTCCTCAAGTCGGCCGCGCTCACCGGCATGGGCAACGGCACCACCCGCCTCGGCATCCAGGTTGCCACCAGCCTGCATCTTTCCGACGCGCTGCCGTCGCCCGACGTCACCGTCGGCTATGCCGTCGTCAAGTCGGGCGACACCGTCAGCGCCACCGGCCCCACCTCGGCGGGCTTCGAGGTCAAGGTCGCCTTTCCGGCGGCCGATCCCGGCATGTCGGCGACCATACATCCCCAGTACGTCGGCAACGCCAACACCGGCGGCGCCCAGTCCGGCATCAAGTTCTACGCCGGGCCTGGCAACGCGGCCGTTGATTTCTTCAGCTCCAACAGCCCGGTGCAATCGGCCTTTGTGCTCGGCTACTCCGGCAGCAAAGACTACTGGATGACCCTCAGCGACTACAGCCTGGGTCCCACCGGCACGCCGCTGATCGCGCCCATCATCAACCTGTTCGACGTCAGCGGGGGCCTCGGCTATCACGTGTCCGTCGACAAGTTCGTCGGCCTCGGCGACGTGCGCAACATTCCGCCGAGCACCGGCACCGGCCTGACCTTCCTCGCCGGCATTACCGCCGGCACGCCGGACCACACAACCTTCACCATCGACGGCAAGCTCGCGATGTCCGACGCGGACAAGGTGCGCCTCGATTTCACCTCTTGGCTGTTCAAACAGAAATCCGGCAATACCGGCGATTTCACGGGCTTCATCAAGTACGGCGGCGGCTCCTTCGATGGTCAGATCTGGGGCGGCCTCAATATCCTCGACGGCGCGGTCAAGGTCTCCGCCGACCAGGGCGCCGTCGACATGCACTTCGGTTCCGGCGGCCCGTGGCACATCTACCTTGGTAACCGCAACGGCCCGAAGATTCAGGTATCTCTGCTCAACCTCGGCGGCACCGACGGCTACGTCATGCTGGACGGAACTGGCGCCTTCGTCGGCAGCGGCGCCAACATCAACCTCGGCGGCTCGGTCGGTCCCTTCAGCGCCACGGTCAAAGGGTGGCTCGCCGCCGAGCTCGGGCTCCAGCCGCTGGTGCCGCGCGTGTCCGGCAGCGCCAAGGGCGGTCTCTCAGTAAAGGGCTGCGCCTTCGGCATGTGCGTCGGTCCGGATGCCAGCGTCACCGTCAAGATGTCGGCACTGCCCATCGACGTTTCCGCCGAAGCCTGCTTCGAGGTCGATCTATTCCTCGATACGGTCGGGGCCTGCGGCCATGTCAGTCTCTAGGTGGATGCGTCTCGCAGCGCTGGCGCTTTCGGTGTTGCTCACCGTCATCGTGGTCGTGTCCGCGAGCGCGGCGTTCGCCGACGACCACATCGCCGTCGCCTCGCTTGGCAACGGTTCCCTCGACCTCGTCTGGATCCCCGAGCACGGCGGTTGGCCTGCCGGCGGCTGGCGGCTTGACCGGGTGACCGCTGCCGGCGAGGTGACGATCGCCGCCCGGTTGGGTCCCGGCCTCGATACCGCGGCGCTTGCCGGTCTCACCCGCGAGCAGGCCGACGGTATTGCCGCGTTCGCCACCAAGCTCCGCAGCGGTACCCTCAGCGACGAGGAGCGCGGCTCCGCCGATACCGTTCTCGTCATCGCCGCGATGACCCACACGGACTATGGCCGCGCCCTCGGCCTGAGATTCCGCGATGTGGGCGTTCCGGCCGGCGATACCCGCTATCGCCTGACCGCCCTCGACGCCGCCGGCCGACCGCTCCGCTCCGTCGAGACCGACCCGGTCGACCCGGCCACGCCAACGCCGCTGCCTTTCGCGCCCGAGCAGGTGGCGGTCGATGTCACCAGCGACGGCTTCGTGCTGTCATGGGCGGAGCCACAGAACCTCGACGCGGCACCGATCGTCGGCTACCGCGTCACGCGCGCCGAGGGGGCTGCCGAGACCGACCTCACGCCCGACCTTGTTCTGCGCGCGGCCAAAGGATCCGGCGGCGATCAATCAGGACGGCTGACCTTCGTCGACCGCGACCCGGTGCGCGATCGCTCGAGCGCCTACGCTATCGCCAGCGTTGACCTGTTCGGCCGGGCGAGCACGCCGAAGCGCGTCGCCGTATCTTTGGGCGACGTCGCGCGCGCATCCGCGCCCGACGACGTCAGCGTCACCCCGGGGATCGGGGCGGCCGTTGTGAGTTGGTCGTCCGTCACTCAGGCCGGCGTCGATGGTTACGTAGTTGAGCGCTCACTGTTCGCCGGCGGTCCTTACGAGGCGCTTACCCCCGACGGCTTGCCGCCCGACGCGACCCGCTATGAAAGCGACGGACTGAGCCCCGGCACGTCCTACTATTTCCGCGTCCGCGTCTTCGACCGCGAGGGCGGTCTCGGCCGCCCGTCGCTGCCGGTGAAGACCACCCCGCTTGCCGCCGGCCCGCCGGCCGCACCGGCCAACCTCGCCGCCGACGCCGGCGTCACCCGCGTCACCCTCACCTGGGACGAGGCCGATACCCCGGCCGCCGCCGGCTATTTCGTCTACCGCCGCCTCGACGGCGAAACGACATGGATGCGCCTCAACGGCGAGATCACGCCAGAGCTGATGTTCTACGACCGCTTCGAACGCGGGGCGTTCAACCGGTCCAAGGTGTTTTACCGCGTTCAGGCGATCGGTTACGACAATCAGCAGAGCCCGTTCAGCGATGAGGTCGCCGTCACCTTCGGCGACGTGCTGCCTCCGCCTGCACCGGTAATCACCGCCTCCGACGGTGATGGCGGGACCGCCCACATCGCCTTCGCGCCCGGCGCCCCGGAGGGGGACACCACCGGGTTCGTTGTCCTGCGTGCCGACGACGAGCGCCGGCCGGCCGAGGTGATCGGCGAGGTGTTGCCCGCCACTGCTCGCATCTACGACGACGCCGACGCCGCGGCCGGTTCGATCCACTGGTACGAGGTTGTGGCACTGGATGCCGCCGGCAACCGCAGCGACCCGTCCAACCGTGTCGCCGTTGCCGTGGCGGCACCCGCCTTGCCAGCGCCACCCGCGCCGCAAGCGGCCTACCACGCCACGCCGTTCCCCTACGTCGAACTCACCGTCGCGGCGCCGCCCGAGAACGTTCAGCTGATGGTCGAGGCACGCGAACGCGGCAAGTGGTTGACGGTCGCCGGTCCCATCACCGATGTCACCACGATCAACCTCACCGACCTTCCGGCTGGCGCCGACACGGTCGACTACCGCGTCGTCTATCAGGCCGTTAACGGCGCTCGTGGAACGCCGTCGCCGGAGGTCGCCGTCGGTCTCAGGTGAGCAACCGCCGGGGCCTGACGCGCGCAGCAATGACGCGCGTCAGGCAAAGGGCGGCGGCGACTGGCCTCGTTTATTGGGCCGGGGCCGGTTGCGCGGGAGCCGGTTGTTCCGGTGCTGGCTGCGCCGGTGCGGGCTCGGTTGGGGTGGCAGGTGGCGTTGCCTGTCCCGCCGGGGGTAGCGGCGCCGGTTGCACCGGTGTCGGAGAGGCGGGCGGCGTCTGGTTCTCGATGTTCACGTCGGGACCAGGGGGTGCCGGCGGCGGATTTCCGTTTCGCGCGAAGGCGAAAACCAGAAAGGCGATGACCAGCACCGCAACGACCACCGCGATGGCCATGCCGCCGGTGCTGTAACCGGCGGGAGGTCTCGGCTCCGGTGGGCGATCCCGCTCCACGTTCACCGTCGTCTGGGGTCTGTCGTCCATGCGAAAAACTCCCTGCTGCGGCCGGCGTCGATTCCGGCCGTTGTTGCCGCGCGCACTCGGCGCGCGGCGCTTTCCAGCGTGCTCTTCCTAAATCCACTGCCCGGCCTTTGGTTCCGTCGGCGCCCGTGAAATCAGGTGCAATGAGGCACGCCGCGACCTTCGCCGGTGTCGCATGTTCACCAAAGTTGTGCTGTACGCAGTCCTCCCGTCTACCGAGGAGGAGGGTGACATGAAGGAGCTGCGCCTGACGTTCAGGACCGACGATTTCGGCACGATTTCGCAAATCCTCATCGACCGCGGCATCAGCTTTCAGGTGGAGCCGGCTGGCGCGGCCGCCGAGGCCGCCCCCGTTCGTGAAAAGGCGCCGGCCGGCAGGCCGCGAGGCGCCGCCGCCAGGCCGAAGAAGGCACGGAAGAAGCGTGCCAGGACACCCGATCGTCCTGAAAAACCCGCAGCCGGCGCCCTGCCGCTTGCCGGCGCCGAGCGGCTCCGCGAGGCGTTGGGGCAGGGGAAGGCCGCAGCCAGTCCGCTCATGCCGCCGGCCGCAAGGCCCGGCTCGGATGAGCCGACACCCGGCGGGCGCGGCTGACGACCCATGCGGCTTGCCGGCGCGCAGAGCCATCGTTACATCGTACCGGCTGCGAAACGGGGGTAGGAGCCGGACAGTGACAGCAAGGTCCGATCGGACCGGCGGCGAGGTTCTCGTCGACCAGTTGCGGCTCCATGGCGCGCGCACCGCCTATTGCGTGCCGGGCGAGAGCTTTCTTGGCGCCCTCGACGCGCTTCACGACCGGCCTGACATGCGGCTCATCAACGCGCGCCACGAGGGTGGCGCCGCCAACATGGCCGAGGCCTATGGCAAGCTCACCGGCGAGCCGGGGATCGCTTTCGTCACCCGCGGGCCTGGTGCCTGCCAGGCCTCGGTCGGCGTCCACACCGCCTTCCAGGATTCGACGCCGATGATCCTGCTTGTCGGCCAGGTCGCCCGCGACATGCGCGATCGCGAGGCGTTCCAGGAGCTCGACTACCGCCGGGTATTCGGCGGCCTCGCCAAGTGGGCGGCCGAGGTCGATGACCCCGCACGCATCCCGGAGTACGTGGCCCGCGCCTTCCAGGTCGCGACCGCCGGCCGTCCCGGGCCGGTCGTGCTCGCCATGCCGGAAGACGTTCTCACCCAACGCACCTCCGTCGCCGATGCCGCTCGCTACGTTGTTGCCCAGCCCGCTGTGGCCCCAGCCGAGCTTGAGCCGGTGGGCAAACTCCTCGCCGCCGCCCGCGCGCCCATGATTCTGGTCGGCGGACCGGGCTGGAGCGATGCCGCCGGCGCCGCCATCGCTACCTTCGCCGAGGCGAACGGCGTTCCGGTCGCCTGTTCTTTCCGCCGCCAGGACATCGTCGACAACCGCTCGCCGAACTTCGTTGGCGACCTCGGTACGTCCGGCCCGCCGGCACTGGTCGAGCGGGTGAAGCAGGCCGATCTCCTCATCGTCGTTGGCGCGCGCCTCGGCGAGACAACCACCCAGGGCTACACCATCCTCGACCCGCCCCGGCCGCGGCAGAAGCTCGTCCACGTCCACGCGAGCGCCGACGAGATCGGCCGAGTCTTCCGGCCTGACGTCGCCATCGTTTCGTCGTCCAACGCCTTCGCGGCGGCGGTCGCCGGTTGCCGCTGGACCGCGCCGGACCGGTTCGCGGCGTGGCGCACCGCCGCCCGCCGCGACTTCGAGGAAGCGATCACGCCGCCGCCCTATGACGGTCCCTTAGACGCGGCGCGTGCCATGGTGGCGCTCCGCGAGCGCCTCCCCGACGACGCGATTGTCACCGTCGATGCCGGCAATCACTCCGGCTGGTTCCAGCGCTACCTCCTCTATCATCGCCCCGGCCGCCAGATCGGTCCGACCAGCGGCTCGATGGCTTACTCGGTGCCGGCGGCGGTCGCCGCCTCGCTGGAATACCCGGACCGGATGGTCGTCGGCAGCGTCGGCGACGGTGGCTTCATGATGAGCGGCACCGAGATCGCCACCGCCGTTCAGCACGGTGGACGTCCGATCATTCTCGTTTTCAACAATGGCATGTACGGCACCATCCGCATGCACCAGGAGCGCGAATACCCGGGCCGCGTGGTGGGTACCGACCTCGCCAACCCCGACTTCACCGCGATGGCGCGCGCGATGGGCGCCCACGCCGAGCGCGTCGAGCAGCACCGGCGATTTCATGCCGGCCTTCGAACGGGCGGTTCGCGCCGCAAAACCGGCGGTGATCGAGCTTCGTTGCGATCCCGAGCAGGTTACCACCCGCACCACCATTTCCGCGCTCCGCCGGCGCGTCCGCTGAACGGCCCGCAGGCTGCTCAAGGCGCGAATTTGAGCACGGGTGTGACGCGCGGCACCGTTGCCACGCGGCTGAAATCCGGACAATCTCAGCGCCAACCGGTGCATCCTGGGGCCGCGGACCTCCCGCGCCCTTGCATCCGGTTCGTCGAACAGAGCGTTGAGGGGGTAGTCAGATGACAATCGTAAGCACACGCAAGGTTTCCATGGCCGCCGGCAGCGTGACCCGGCGCGAAGTGATTGCGCTGGCGATGAGCGGCCTGCTGGCCGCCGGGCTCGCCGGAGGCGCCGATGCCCAGGACAAGATGAAGGTGGCGTCCATCTTCTCGACGCCGATCGAGGAGCCCTGGGTCAACCAGATTCACGAGGCCCTGCTCAAGGCGCAGAAGGAAATGGGTGTCGAATACAAGTGGGCCGAGAGCGTCCAGTCGGCTGACTACGCCCGCGTCCTGCGCGAGTTCACGCGCGACGGCTACAAGATGATCACCGGCGACGCTTTCGCCGCGGAAGACGTGGTGCGTCGCGTCGCCAAGGAGAACCCCGACGTCGCCTTCGTCTTCGGCTCGGGTGAGGGACCGGCCGAGCCCAACTTCTCGGTCTACGACAACTGGATCCATGAGCCGGCGTACCTGTCCGGCATGATCGCCGGCTTGATGACCAAGTCGAACACCGTCGGCTCGGTGGCGGCGATGGACATCCCCGAGGTCGACCGACTGGTCAACGCCTTCTGCCAGGGCGCGAAGGACGCCAATTCGTCCGTCAAGTGCAAGGTCACCTTCATCGGTTCGTTCTTCGATCCGCCGAAGGCGAAGGAGGCCGCGCTCGCCCAGATCGCCGCCGGCGTTGACGCGATTTACGCCGAGCGCTTCGGCGTCATCGAGGCGGCGCAGGAGAAGGGCATCATCGCCTTCTCCAACATGTCGGATCAGTCGTCGCTCGCCCCCGACACCGTCGTCACCGGCCCGGTGTGGGACATGTGGCCGACGATCCAGGCGGTGATCAAGCAGGTCCAGGCCGGCGTTTACACGGCCCAGGATTTTGGCAGCTTCTCATACATGGCGAAGGGCGGCGCCACCCTTGCCCCCTTCCACAACTTCGAGACCAAGCTCCCGGCCGAGGTGATGGCCGCCGTCAAGGCCAAGGAGCAGGACATCATGGACGGGAATTTCCGCGTCAACGTCAACGAGGCGACGCCGATATCCGAATAGGCTGCCCGCTGATGCCGGCGCCCCTCGCGGGCGCCGGCGCGGACACGGGAACATGGCACCCGCGCCTCTAGTCGCCATGCGCGGCATCTCCAAGAGTTTCGGCCCGGTTCGCGCCGTCGACCGGGTCGACCTTGTGCTGCGCGCCGGCGACATCCTCGGCCTGCTCGGTGAGAACGGTGCCGGCAAGACCTCGCTGATGAACATCCTGTTCGGCACCTACGCTGCCGACGAAGGCTCGATCGCGGTCGACGACCGCAGCGTGCAAATCCGCAATTCCGCCGACGCGCTTTCCCTCGGCATCGGCATGGTCCACCAGCATTTCCAGCTCGTCCCGCGCCACACCGTCGCCGAGAACCTGCTGGTCGGTCGCGCCGGTCCGGATGGTCGCCTGTCGCGCCGTACCGTGGTCGAGCGGCTGGAGGCGATCGGCCGCGATTTCCACCTCGTGCTCGATCCCGACGCCGTCGTCGGTGAGCTGTCGATTGGCGAGCAGCAGCGGGTCGAGATCGCCAAGTCGCTGGTGCGCGGCGCCCGCATCCTCGTCCTTGATGAGCCGACCGCGACGCTCACCCCGCGCGAGGCCGACGGCCTCTTCCGCGCGCTCCGCGCCATGGCGCGGCGTGGCATGGCGGTCATCTTCATCTCGCACAAGCTCGGCGAGGTTCTCGAACTGACCACCCGCATCACCGTCATGCGCCTCGGCAAGGTCGTGGCCGAGCGCGCCAACGACGGCAGCTTGTCCAAGGGGGCGCTCGCACGCCTCATGTGCGGCCGCGACCTCGCCCCGCCGCGCAAGCCGGCCGTGGCGGTCGGCGCGCCGCTGCTCGTGCTCGACCGCGTCTCAACGGGGGCTGGCGGCCGGGTCGCCCTGAAGGATGTGTCGCTGACGCTCCGCCAGGGCGAGATCGTCGGCATCGCCGGGGTCTCCGGCAATGGCCAGCGCGAGCTCGCCGACGTCGTCGCCGGGGTGCTCGACCCGTCCGCCGGCACCATCGCCGTCACCGGCAAGCCCGTCCGCGATCCGAGCCCCCGCGCCATGCAGGCGCATCGCATCGGTCGTGTGCCCGAGGACCGCATGACCACCGGCATGATCGGCGCCCTGCCGCTCGACGAGAGCATGGCGCTGCCGTGGATCACAACGCGTCCGTTCAGCCGCCGCGGTATTCTCAACCGAAGCGCCATCCGCGCCTTCGCCGCCGATCAGATCCAGCGCTTTGACATTCGCACCTCCGGCCCCGAAGCGCGCACCGGCACGCTCTCCGGCGGCAATCTTCAGAAGGCGCTGCTCGCCCGCGAGATTGCCCGCGAGCCGATCATCCTGCTCGCGGCCCAGCCCACCCGCGGCATCGATGTCGGCGCCACCGAGTTCATCCACGGCCAGTTTCTGGCCCTGCGCGCGCGCGGCGGCGCGGTTCTCCTCATCAGCGAAGACCTGGAAGAACTGTTCCAGCTCTCCGATCGCATCGCCGTCATGTACGCCGGCCGCGTCCTCGCCGACATGCCCGTCGCCGAGGCGACCGTTGAAAAGGTCGGCCTGCTCATGGCCGGCGTCGAGCAGGCGGCCTGATGCGCATCCGCCTCGAACGCCGGGCCGAAACCCCGGTCTCCGTCCAGATCGTCCTGCCGATCCTGGCGATCGTCGCCGCGCTCGTTCTCTGTAGTGCTCTGGTGGCGCTCTCCGGGGTCAACGTGCTCGACGCCTATCGGCTCCTGTTCCTCTCCACCTTCGAGACCACCGACGACATCCTCGATACGCTGGTGAAGGCCTCGCCGCTGCTGTTCACCGGCCTCGCCGTCGCCGTCGCCTTCCGCGCCAAGTTCTGGAACATCGGCGCCGAGGGCCAGTTGATGGCGGGCGCCTGCGCCGCGTCCTTCATCGGCGAGCAGGCGGTGCTGCCGGGCTTATCCCTGATTCCGCTGATGATCATTGGCGCAGCCGCCGCAGGCGCCTTCTGGGCGCTCGTGCCGGCGCTCCTCAAGGTACGCCTCAAGGTCGACGATGTGGTCACCACCCTGCTTCTCAACTCGATCATCCTCTACGCCGTCATGGCGCTACTCGAAGGTCCGTGGAAGGACCCGAAGAGTGGCTATCCCAATTCGCCGGTCATCCGCGCCGCCGCTGAATACCCCATCCTCGCCGGCTACCAGCTCCACCTCGGTGTTGTGTTGTCGGCGATCGCCGCCGTGGTGGTCTGGTGGATCATGAGCCGCACGACGCTCGGCTTCTCCATCCGCGCCGTCGGCGAGAACCCGGCCGCCTCGCGCTACGCCGGTCTGCCGGTCGCCCGCGTCATCGTCATCGCCGCCCTCATCTCCGGTGCGCTGGCGGGGCTCGCCGGCGCCGGCGAGATCGCCGGCGTGCGCTTCCGTGTCACCTCCGATCTCACCTCCGGCTACGGCTACGCCGGCATCGTCATCGCCACGCTGGGCGAACTGAACCCGCTCGGCGTCGTCCCCGCCGCCCTGTTCTTCGCCGTGCTTTTCAACGGCGCGGGCACCATGGCGCGCACCACCGGCGTGCCGATCTACCTCGCCGACGTCATCCAGGGGGTCGCGCTGCTGACCATGGTCGCCGGCCGTCTTTTCACCGCCTATCGCCTGCGCGTCGTGAGACCGGCCCGGGGAGAACCTGTCGCCGCGGCCGCCGGGGGCAGGGGAGGTACGGCATGACCGAAACCCTCCTTGCCCTCTTCGACGTCGGCTTCTTCGCCGCGCTCATTCGCATTTCGACGCCGCTGCTGCTGGCCACCCTCGGCGAGCTCTATTCCGAGCGCTCCGGTGTTCTCAACCTCGGCATCGAGGGCATCATGCTCCTGGGCGCCATGGTCGGTTTCACCGCGACATACGAGACCGGCAGTCTGTGGATCGGCGTTGCCGCGGCGCTCGCCACCGGCGCCGTCGCCGGACTCGTCATGGCGCTGCTCGCGGTGGTTCTGGGCGTCAGCCAGCACGTCTCCGGCATCGGCATGACGCTGCTCGCCACCGGTCTTGCCTTCTATTTCTATCGCCTCGTCTTCGGCCAGCCGTCGGTGCCGCCCAACATCGTGGCGTTCGCGCCGGCGCCGATCCCGCTCCTGTCCGACGTTCCGTTCCTCGGGCCCGTGCTCTTCAGCCAGACCGTCCTCACCTACATCGCGCTCGTCGCGATTCCCGTCACCGCATGGGTGCTCTACCGCACGCCCTGGGGCCTCGATCTCAGGACCGTTGGCGAGAACCCGGGCGCCGCCGATGCCGCCGGCGTCAGCGTGTGGGGCATGCGCACCCAGGCGCTGGTGCTCGGCGGTGCGCTGATGGCGCTCGGCGGCGCTTACCTCACCATCGCCCAGTTCAACGCCTTCACTTTCGGTGTCGTGTCCGGCCGCGGCTGGGTGTCGATCGCGCTGGTGGTATTTGGCCAGTGGCGGCCGTGGCGCTGCGCCGCCGGCGCCTTCCTGTTCGCGCTGCTGGAAGCCCTCCAGCTTCGCCTGCAGGCGACCAACACGCTGCACCTGCCCTACGAGGTCTTCCTCATGCTGCCGTTCGTCATGACCATCGTTGCGATGGCGCTGGTGTCGCGCAACGCCCGCGCGCCGGCGGCGCTGCTGGTGCCGTTCAGGAAGGAGGAGCGCTGATGGCCCTCGATCTTCTGATCAGGAGCGCCAACCTCCCGGACGGCCGCGAGGGCGTCGACATCGCCTGTTCCGGCGGCAAGATCACCGCCATCGAGAAGGGCATAACCGCCGAGGCGGGCAGGGTGATCGACGCCACCGGCCGCCTGGTGTCGCCGCCCTTCGTCGATTGTCATTTCCATATGGATGCGACGCTTTCCCTCGGCCAGCCGCGCATGAACGTCTCCGGCACGCTGCTGGAAGGCATCGCGTTGTGGGGGGAGCTGAAGCCGCTGCTTACGCCGGAGGCCGTCGCCGAGCGCGCGCTCCGCTATTGCGACCTCGCCGTGTCGAAAGGGCTGCTCGCCATCCGCAGCCACGTTGATATCTGCGACGACCGGCTGACCGCCGTCGACGCGTTGCTCGACGTCAAGAAAAAGGTCGCTCCCTACATCGACCTCCAATTGGTCGCCTTCCCGCAGGACGGCTACTACCGCTCGCCCAACGCCGCGAAGAACCTCGAGCGCGCCCTCGACAAGGGCGTCGACGTGGTCGGCGGCATCCCGCATTTCGAGCGCACCATGGAAGACGGCCCGCGCAGCCTGAAGGCGCTCTGCGAGATCGCCGCCCGCCGCGGTCTCCTCGTCGATATCCACTGCGACGAGACCGACGATCCCATGTCGCGCCACATCGAGGCGCTGATCTTTGAAACGCAGCGGCTGGGCCTGCGCGGCCGCGTCGCCGGCTCACACCTCACCTCCATGCACTCCATGGACAACTATTACGTCTCCAAGCTCCTGCCGCTGATGGCCGAGGCCGGCGTCCACGCCATCCCCAACCCGCTCATCAACATCATGCTGCAGGGGCGCCACGACACCTATCCGAAACGTCGTGGCATGACCCGCGTTCCGGAGATGCGCGCGTTCGGCATCAACGTCGCCTTCGGCCAGGATTGCACCATGGACCCGTGGTATTCGCTCGGCGGCGCCGACATGCTCGACGTTGCCCACATGGGGCTGCACGTGGCGCAGTTGTCGAGCCGCGAGGCGATGCGCTTCTGCTTCGACGCCGTCACCGTCAACCCGGCAAAGGTCATGCATCTGGAGGGTTACGGCCTCGCCGCCGGCAACAACGCCGATATGCTCGTCCTCCAGGCCCACGACCCCATCGAGGCGATCCGTCTGCGCGCCCGCCGCCTTGCCGTCATCCGCCGCGGCAAGGTCATCGCCGACGTACCCGCGGAACAGCCCTCGCTTCATCTAGAGGGCCGCCCCTCCCGCATCGACCCCGCCGACTACTGGCCGCGCACTGCATAAGAATTGTGCGGCAAATCGCGAACTTTTGGCGCCGGCTGGCGTTGGTAACCGTACCGAGTCTATGCTGGTGGGGTGAACAGGATCGACCGATCAAACACGCGCTCGCGGCAGGCCTCCGTCGCGCGGCTTGAGGAACTGGCGCGCAATCGCATTGCCATCGAGGCCGTCACCCCGCGCATCGATGGCGGGCGGTTTCGCGCCAAAGGCGTTGTTGACCGTCGTTTCGTCGTCGAGGCGGACATCTTCTGCGACGGTCACGACAAGATCGACGCCGCGCTCCTCACCCGCCGCGCCGGCGAAGCAAAATGGCGCGAATGGCCGATGCGGCTGGTGGAGAACGACCGCTGGCGCGCCGTTGCCACCTTCGACACGGTTGGCGCTCACGAGTTCTCGGTCATCGCCTGGCGCGACCTGTTCGCCTCATGGCAGGACGAGGTCGCCAAGAAACACGCCGCCGGCCTGCCGATCGCCGCCGAGCTTGCCGAGGGGAGGGCGCTGGTCGACAAGACCCTTGCCTCGCTCGATGACGGCGCGCGCGCAGACAAGACCGCGGTCAAGGCGCTGACGACCGCGCTCAAGAAGGCGACCACCGACGGCGACGCTTTCACCCGCCTGATGACCGGCGAAACCACCGACCTAATGCGGCGCGTCGCCGTTCGCGACAGCCTCTCGACGCTCGATGCGCCGGTCCCCGTCTGGATCGACCGCGAGAAGGCGCTGTTCTCCTCCTGGTACGAGCTGATGCCGCGCTCGATGTCATTCTCGGCCGAGCGCCACGGCACCTTCGACGACGTGATCGCGCGCCTCGCTTACGTCCGCGACCTCGGTTTCGACGTGCTCTACCTGCCGCCGATCAACCCGATCGGCCTCGCCAACCGCAAGGGGCGCAACAATTCGCTGGTCGCCGGCCCCGACGACCCCGGCTCGCCTTACGCCATCGGCAGCCCTGAAGGCGGCCACGACGCCATCCATCCCGAACTCGGCGACTTCGATTCTTTCGCCCGCCTGATCGATGCCGCCAAGGCGCACGGTCTCGACATCGCCCTCGATTTCGCCATCCAGTGCTCTCCCGACCACCCCTGGATCCGCCAGCACCCGGAGTGGTTCGAGTGGCGCGCCGACGGCACCATCAAGTACGCCGAAAACCCGCCCAAGAAGTACGAGGACATCGTCAACGTTCACTTCTACGGCGCCTCGTTGCCGTCGCTGTGGCTGAAGCTCCGCGACGTGGTGCTGTTCTGGGTCGAGCGCGGCGTCACCATCTTCCGCGTCGACAACCCGCACACCAAGCCGCTGCCGTTCTGGCAATGGATGATCGAGGAGGTGCAGGCCCGCAACCCCGACGTCATGTTCCTGGCGGAGGCGTTCACCAAACCCAAGATGATGAAGCGGCTCGCCAAGGTCGGCTTCAGCCAGTCCTACACGTACTTCACCTGGCGCAACACCAAGCAGGAACTGACGCAGTACCTGACCGAGCTCAGCACCGGTGACATGTCGTACGTGATGCGGCCGAATTTCTTCGTCAACACGCCCGACATCAACCCGTATTTTCTCCAGTCGAGCGGCCGTCCCGGCTACCGTATCCGCGCCGTCCTCGCCGCCTCGCTGTCGCCGTCGTGGGGCATGTACAACGGCTTCGAGATTTGCGAGGGCGCCGCAATGCCCGGCCGCGAGGAGTATCTCGACAGCGAGAAGTACCAGATCCGCGTCTGGGATTTCGATCGCCCCGGCCACATCAAGGACGACATCCGCTTCCTGAACCGCATCCGCCGCGAGCACCCGGCCTTGCGTGCGCTCGAGGGGCTGCGCTTCTACAATGCCTGGAACGACAACATCCTCTATTACGCGAGGTTCACCCCCGACCTCGCCGACTTCGTCCTATTCGCCGTCAACCTCGACCCGCACCATCCCCAGGGCGCACCCTTCGAAGTGCCGCTGTGGGAGTTCGGCCTGCCCGACAATGCCGTGATCGCGGCCCGCGATCTGGTCACCGGCCAGGAGTTCTCCTGGCAGGGCAAGATACAGAACGTATGGCTCACCCCCGATGAGCGCCCCTACGCCATCTGGGCCCTCAACAATCCCGCAACCGCCCCATCATGAACGACCAGACCGCACCCGCCGCCGAGACCGCCCCGACCGTCGATCGCTCCAGGACCGACTGGTACAAGGATGCCGTCATCTACCAGCTTCACATCAAGGCGTTTCAGGATTCCGACAACGACGGCATGGGCGACTTTGCCGGCCTCATCCGCCGTCTCGACTACATCGCTGAGCTCGGCGCCAACGCCGTGTGGCTCTTGCCGTTCTATCCCTCGCCGCTCCGCGATGATGGCTACGACATCGCCGACTACGGCGCCATCAATCCGAGCTACGGCACGATGGACGACTTCCGCCGCTTCGTCGACGAGGCCCACCGCCGCGGCATCCGTGTCATCACCGAGCTGGTCATCAACCACACCTCCGACCAGCACCCATGGTTCCAGCGCGCCCGCACCGCGCCTCCCGGCACCCCCGAGCGCGATTTCTACGTCTGGTCCGACACCGACCAGAAGTTCGCCGGTACCCGCATCATCTTCGTCGACACCGAGAAATCCAACTGGACCTGGGACGCGGTGGCCGGCGCCTTCTTCTGGCACCGCTTTTATTCGCATCAGCCCGACCTCAACTTCGACAACCCGCGGGTGTTCGAGGAAGTCATCCGCGTCATGCACTACTGGCTGGACATGGGCGTCGATGGACTGCGCCTCGACGCCATTCCCTATCTCGTCGAGCGGGAAGGGACGAACAACGAGAACCTGCCGGAGACCCACGCGGTCCTGAAGAAGATCCGCGCCGAGCTTGACGCCCACTATCCCGACCGCATGCTGCTGGCCGAGGCCAACCAGTGGCCCGAGGACACCCGTCCCTATTTCGGCGACGGTGACGAGTGCCACCTCGGCTTCCATTTCCCGCTGATGCCGCGCATGTACATGGCGCTTGCCCAGGAAGACCGCCATCCGGTCACCGACATCCTGCGCCAGACCCCCGACATCCCCGATTCGTGCCAGTGGGCGATTTTCCTGCGCAACCACGACGAGCTGACGCTGGAGATGGTGACCGACCGCGAGCGCGACTACATGTGGTCGATCTACGCTTCCGACCGGCGCGCCCGCATCAACCTCGGTATCCGCCGCCGCTTGGCGCCACTCCTCGACAACGACCGCCGCAAGATCGAGCTCCTGAACGGCATGCTCTTCTCCATGCCCGGCACGCCGGTCATCTACTACGGCGACGAGATCGGCATGGGCGACAACATCTTCCTCGGCGACCGCGACGGCGTGCGCACGCCCATGCAATGGTCGCAGGATCGCAACGGCGGCTTCTCCCGCGCCAATCCGCAGCAGCTCTTCCTGCCGGCGATCCAGGATCCGGTCTACGGCTACGAGGCCGTCAACGTCGAGGCCGAGAGCACCAACGCCGGCTCGCTGCTCAACTGGATGAAGCGGTTCGTCGGCATCCGCAATCGCCAGAAGGCCTTCGGCCGCGGCCGCATCGATCTCGTCTATCCGCGCAACCGCAAGATCCTCGCCTACACCCGCAGTTACGACGACGAGGTGATCTTCTGCGTCTTCAATGTCAGCCGCAGCGCCCAGGCGGTCGAGTTCGACCTGTCGCAGTATCGCGGCCGCGTGCCGGTGGAGCTGGAGGGCGGCGGTACCTTCCCGCCCATCGGCGACCTGCCCTACATGTTGTCGCTGCCCCCCTACGGCTTCTACTGGTTCCAGTTGGCAAGCGAGGCGGCGCTGCCCGCCTGGCACCAGGCGGTTGCGGAGATCCTGCCCGATTTCGCCACGCTCACCTGCCGCGGGTCGGCCATCGGTGACGTGCTCGGCGCCTGAATCGATGACCCGTCTCGGCCGCGAGGTGCTGCCTGACTTCCTCCCGCTCCAGCGCTGGTTCGGTGCCAAGGGCGAGAAGATGAAGTCGGCGAAAGTTCGCCGCGGCCCCGTGATCGGCAAGGACTTTGGCCTCGCCGTCGCCGAGATCGAGACCGCCGAAACCGGCGCCCAGACCTACTTCCTGCCGCTGACCGCGCTTTGGGGCGAGGAGAATCTGCAGTTCGGTGCGCCCACCCTGTCGGCCACCCTTGCCAAGCTCCGCCGCACCAACAAGCTCGGCGCTCTGCTCGATGCCTCCGCCGATCCGCGCTTCGCCGAGGCGGTGGTCGCCGCTATGCGCGGCGGGGCCGATGTGAGCGAAGGCGACCTTCGCCTGCGCGCCGAGGGCACCCAGGCATTGGCCGATCTCGAAGGTGTCGATGAGACGCGTCCGCTTGGCGCCGAGCAGTCAAACGTGTCGCTGGCGTTTGGCGACAAGGGTCTCCTGAAAATCTATCGCCGCCTGCGGTCCGGCCGCCAGCCGGATATCGAGATCGCTCGCTTTCTCACCGAGAACACCAGCTTCGCCAACACGCCGGCATTCTTCGGCGAAGCCACGCTGACCATCGGCGACAATGAGCCTGCAACCATCGCCGCATGTTTCGCGTTTGTGTCCAACCAGGGCGACGGCTGGACCGTAACGGTGGATGCGCTGACCCGCGAAATCCAGGACAGCGCCATCCGCGCCCCGGCCGAACTGGCGCAGGAGGGGGCCGAAATCCGCTTTCCTTACCCGCTCGACATTGCCGGCCTTATCGGCCGGCGCACGGCGGAACTGCACAACGCGCTTGCCATCCCGGCGCGTGACCGTGCCTTTGGCACCGAGCCGATGAAACGGCGCGACATCGCCGCGTGGACCAGCGACACCCGTGCCCTCGCCAGGGACGCCTTCCGCCGCCTCGCCGCCGCGCCCCGCACCCCCGAGATCGACGAACTCATCCGCCGCCGCAAGGAGGTCGACCGCCTCGTTGGCAGCTTCGGCAAACTTGAACCGCGCGGGTTCAAAACCCGCATCCACGGTGACTATCACCTCGGCCAGGTCCTCGTTGCGCGCGGCGACATTTTCATCATCGACTTCGAGGGCGAGCCGCGTCGCGACCTCAAGGAGCGTCGTGCCCGTTCCTCGCCGTTGCGCGACGTCGCCGGCATGGTCCGCAGCTTCGACTATGCCGCGTTCGCCGCCGTCGATCGGATCCACGCGATGGGCGCCGGTCCCGAAGGCGGCGAGGTGGTCGCTCGCCAGTGGCGCGACCTGAGCGTCGCCCGTTTCCTTGCGGCATATGCGGAGACGATCTCCGGCGGCACCGAGGCGATCGACGGCGACCTTTTGCGTTTGTTCATCCTGCAAAAAGCGCTTTACGAAATCGGCTATGAGGCGGCGAACCGGCCGGCCTGGATTTCGCTGCCCGTCCGCGGCGTTCTCGCGCTCCTCGACCGGGGACTTGTTTGATGGCGGTCCGTGCCGCGCCCCCCGGCCGCCTGCGCCCCTCCTGCCGCCGGACGTCTGTCAGGCGATCGTCGATGGCCGGCTCGCTGATCCGTTCGCGTGGTTCGGATTGCACGAAGACGGCGGAGGGCCTGAGGATCGTTGCCTTCGATCCGGGCGCGACGGAAGCCTGGATATCCGACGCCGACGGCAAGCCGATCGCAGCCCTCGAGCGCATCCATCCCGGCGGTCTGTTCGCTGCGCGCCTCGCCCGCCGCAAGAAGCGCATCGACGACTACCGCCTGACCTTCCACGGCGACGGTCACGACTGGGTCGTGCGCGACCCGTACGCGTTCGGTCCGGTCCTCGGCGACCTCGACCTGCATCTGCTGGGTGAGGGCACCCACCACGAGCTCTACCTCAAGCTCGGCGCCCATCCGATGCGTCACGAGGGCGTCGATGGCACCGCCTTCGCGGTGTGGGCGCCCAACGCCCGCCGCGTCAGCGTCGTCGGTGATTTCAATTTCTGGGATGGCCGCCGCAATCCCATGCGTCTGCGCCATGGCGCCGGCATCTGGGAAATCTTCCTCCCCGATGTCGCTGTCGGCGCCCGCTACAAGTTCGAGATCATCGGGCCGCATGGCGACCTGCAACCGCTCAAGGCTGACCCGGTCGCCTTCCGCCAGGAGCTGGCGCCGGCAACGGCGTCCGTCGTCCACGGTCTCGTTCCCGGCGCTGGCGAAGACGGTGCTTGGAACGCCAGCCTCGCCGCGCGGCATTCGTGCACGGCTCCGATTTCCATCTACGAGGTTCACCTCGGCTCATGGCGCCGCGGCGAAGGCGATCGTTTCCTCACCTACGACGAGCTGGCCGAGACACTGGTGCCGTATGCCGTCGAGATGGGATTTACCCATCTCGAATTCCTTCCCGTCGCCGAGCATCCCTTTGCCGGCTCGTGGGGCTACCAGCCGATCGGTATGTTCGCGCCGACCGCCCGTTTCGGCGATCCGGAGGCGTTCGTGCGCTTGGTCGACGCCTGCCATCGAGCGGGCCTCGGCGTCATCGTCGATTGGGTGGCCGCCCACTTTCCTTCCGATGCCTATGGCCTCGCCCGCTTCGACGGAACCTTCCTCTACGAGCACGAGGACCCGCGCCTCGGCGTTCACCGCGACTGGAACACGCTGATCTACAATTTCGGCCGCCGCGAGGTGGCGAATTTCCTCGCCGCCAACGGCCTGTTCTGGCTGGAGCGCATGGGCGTCGATGCGTTGCGGGTCGACGCGGTCGCCTCCATGCTCTACCGCGATTACTCGCGCTCTCCCGGCGAGTGGCTGCCCAACATCTACGGCGGACGCGAGAACCTCGAGGCGATCGCCTTCCTGCGTGAGGTCAACCGAGAGATCGCCGAACGGGCCCCGGGACGGATCACCATCGCCGAGGAATCGACCGCCTGGCCCGGCGTTTCCCGTCCGGTCGCCGACGGCGGTCTCGGATTCAGCTACAAGTGGAACATGGGGTGGATGCACGACACCCTCGACTACATGTCGAAGGAGCCGATCCACCGCAAATGGCATCACCACCTGATGACCTTCGGCATCCACTATGCCTGGTCGGAAAACTTCGTTCTGCCCCTGAGCCACGACGAGGTCGTCCACGGCAAGGGCTCGCTGTTGGGCAAGATGCCCGGCGACCGCTGGCAGAAGTTCGCCAACCTGCGCGCCTACTTCGGCTTCATGTGGACGCATCCCGGCAAGAAGCTCCTGTTCATGGGCGGCGAGTTTGGTCAGGAGCGTGAGTGGAGCCACGACCGCTCGCTCGACTGGCACCTGCTCGCCGACGCCTCCCACAAGGGACTCCAGCGCCTGGTTGCCGACCTCAACCGTCTGTACCTCGACACGCCGGCCCTCCACGCACTCGATTGCGACCCGGCCGGCTTCGCCTGGATCGAGGGCGGTGATACCGAGCAGAGCGTCTACGCGTTCGAGCGTCGCTCGGCCGACGGGGGTATCGCAGTCGTCGTTGTCAACTTCACGCCCGTCGTCCGCCACGACTACGCCGTTGGGGTTCCCGTGGCGGGCGCGTGGCGGGAGCGGCTCAACACCGATGCGGCGACCTATGGCGGTAGCAACATCGGCAACGCCGGCCGGGTCGAGACGCAGGCCCTGCCGATGCACGGCCGCCAGCACTCGCTTCGCTTGACTTTGCCCCCCCTCGCGACGCTGGTCCTCCAGCCAATCGCCGCCTGACAACGGAAACCGTGGATGACAGAGCGCGTCTTTTCCGGCTCGCCGCACCCTCTTGGTGCGACCTGGGACGGCTCCGGCGTCAACTTCGCCCTGTTTTCCGCCAACGCCACGCGGGTCGAACTCTGTCTGTTCGATCGCGCCGGCCGCCGCGAGGTCGCCCGCGTCGACCTTCCCGAGCACACCCACGAGATCTGGCACGGCTACCTGCCCGACGTCCGCCCCGGGCAGCTCTACGGCTACCGGGTTCACGGGCCCTACGAGCCGGAGGCCGGCCACCGCTTCAACCCCAACAAGCTCCTGATCGACCCGTACGCCAAGGCTCTCCACGGCGAGTTGCGCTGGAACGATGCCTGTTTCGGCTACATCGTCGGCTCGCCGCGCGGCGACCTGAGCTTCGACCGGCGCGACAGCGCCTTCGTCATGCCGAAGTGCGTTGTGATCGACCCGGCCTATTCATGGGGCGAGGACATCCGTCCGCGCCGTGCCTGGAGCGAGACCATCATCTACGAGGCGCACGTCAAGGGTATCAGCGCCCGCCATCCCGACGTGCCGAAGCCGATCCGCGGCACCTTCGCCGGTCTCGCCGACCCGCGCATCGTCGAACATCTCGAACGCATGGGCGTGACCGCCGTCGAGCTGTTGCCGATCCACGCCTTCATCGACGACCGCGCGCTGGTGGAAAGGGGCCTCGCCAACTACTGGGGCTACAACACCCTCTGCTTTCACGCGCCGGCCATCCGCTACATCTCGCCCGATCACGGCGTCGACGAATTCAAGTTCATGGTGAAGCGGCTGCACGAGGCGGGCATCGAGGTGATCCTCGACGTTGTCTACAACCACACCGCCGAGGGCGACCAGATGGGCCCGACGATGTCGTTCCGCGGCATCGACAACGCCAACTACTACCTCCTCGGGGAGGATCGGCGCTTCTACTTCGACACCACCGGCTGCGGCAACACGATGAACCTGCGCCACCCCCGCGTCATCCAGCTCGTCACCGATTCGCTGCGCTACTGGGTGGAGGAATGTCACGTCGACGGTTTCCGCTTCGACCTCGCCACCGCGCTCGGCCGCGAATACCAGCACTTCGATCCGAGCGCCATCTTCTTCGATACCCTGTCGCAGGACCCGGTGCTGCAGCGGGTGAAGCTGATCGCCGAGCCCTGGGACGTCGGTCCCAACGGCTACCAGCTCGGCAACTTTCCTCCCGGCTGGGCGGAGTGGAACGGTGCCTGGCGCGACAACGTGCGCAGCTACTGGCGTGGTGATGCCGGCGCCGCGCGGGGTCTTGCCGCCGGCCTGCTCGGCTCCGCCGACCGTTTCGATCATCGCGGCCGCCGGACGTGGGCGAGCGTCAACTTCATCACCGCCCACGACGGCTTCACCCTCACCGACCTGTGGTCCTACGACGCCAAGCACAACCAGGCCAACGGCGAGAACAATCGCGACGGCCACGACGACAACCGCAGCTGGAACTGCGGGGTCGAGGGGCAGACCAGCGACGCTCGCGTCCTCGATGCGCGGGCGCGCCTGCGCCGCGCGACCGCCACCACGCTGCTGGTCAGCCACGGCACCCCGATGTGGCTTGCCGGCGACGAGTTCGGCCGCACCCAGCGCGGCAACAACAACGCCTACTGCCAGGACAACGACATCAACTGGATCGACTGGTCCCGCGCCGACACAGCGTTCGCGACGTTCGTCCGCAACGTGATCGCTATTCGCGAGGACCGTCCCCTGTTGCGCGCGGCCAAGTTTCGCCACGGGTCGGAGATCGGCCAGACTGGCGTTCACGACGTTCAATGGTTTCGTTCGGATGCGTCAGAAATGTCGTCCGACGACTGGCACAACGGCGATCCACGGGTGCAGTTGATGCTGAGCGGTCGCGGTCAGCGCTCGCTCCTCATCGCCCTCAATCCCCGCGCCGAACCTCAGCTTTTCACGCTTCCGCCGCGCGCCGGCCCGGTCGAGTGGCGGGTGCTGATCGACAGCGGCGCCGCCGCTACCGAGCCCGGGGTGGAAGCCGCTCGCATCGGCCAGCACCCTGTCCATCGGGGCCCGTTCTGTCCTGCTTCTGGAGACGACCAAGCCATTGGAATAGATGGCTTGGTCCCTCAATCCCGCCCGCCTTTGCGGCTTGTTCGCCGGGAAGCGAAACCGGCCGAATTTGGTGGCCGCCGGCAGATACTCGTGGCTGCGCGTCTCGAAGAAGGTCCACAGCGCTTGCGCCGCCGGCATTAGTTGTCGCTCACTCCGCCTGGTCACGAACCACTGCCGCACGATCGGCAACCCCGGAACGTCGAACGAGATGAGCCGGCCGTCCTCCAGTTCCGCCGCCACCGTGTGCGCCGAAATCACCGCGACGCCAAGGCCCGCCATGACCGCCTGCTTGATTGTCTCGTCGCTGCCGATCTCCATGCCGATGTTGGGCCTGAGACCGGATTCGGCGAACAGCCGCTCCATCACGGCTCGTGTGCCGGAGCCCTGCTCTCGCAGGAGGAACGTCTCACCGGAGAAGCGCGCGAGCGGAATCCCGCGCTGGCGGGCCAGCGGGTGGCCTGGCGGCCCGATGATGATGTGCGGATTGTCGCCGATCACGGCGCGGTCGATCGCCATGTCAGCCGGCGGCTGACCGGCCACGGCGAAATCGATCGAAAAGTCGCGCAGTGCCGACAGCACTAGGTCGCGGTTGCCGACCGTCAGGCGTACCTCGACGCCGGGATGTTCCTTGGAAAAAATTGCCAGCGCCCTTGGCGCGAAGTACTTGGCGGTGCTGATCACGCCGACAGCGACGCGGCCACGCTCCACGCCGGTGAGCGCGGCGAGCTCCTCGGCGCAGGCCGACAGCGCTGCCTCCGTCGCGCCCGCGGCCTTGAGCACGATCCGTCCTGCGTCGGTCGGCCGCATGCCCGATTTGGTGCGATCGAGCAGCGGCAACCCGGTGGCCTCCTCCAGCTGACGCATCTGCAGCGAAACCGCCGGCGGCGTGACGTTAAGTGCCTCGGCTGCCTGCGAAATCGATCCGGTTTCGACCACCGCCACGAGGGCCCGTAGTTGCCGGCGGGTGACGCTGGGCAGCACTGGTTTAAGTATTTCTTTCATGCGAGCAAAGATAATGCAACTTTGCTTACGACGCCAGCTTCCTGTATCTGAAACGAGGGCCATGAGCCCAAAAACCTGATCCAACGACGGTCAGGATGGGGAGGAGGCGGCGATGACGAGCAGGATCGGACTCGACGATTTTCTTGCCGAATGGACGCGCGCGGCCGCCGGACGCGAGGCTGTCGCTGCCGCTCTGTCGGCTATTGCTGCGGTTGGCATCGAGGTCGCCGGGCGCATCGCCGACGGCGACCTCGCCGGTGCCATGTCCACCGTGGTCGGCGAGGGCGGCGGCGGTGACGCGCAGCAGGCGCTCGACCTGCGTGCCCACGACCAGTTCGTCGCCGCGCTGAAGAACGCGCCGGTCGCCGTCGTCGGCTCCGAGGAGGCCGCCGATCCGGTTGTCCTCGACGAAACCGCTCCGCTCGCCGTCGCGATCGACCCCCTCGACGGCTCTTCGAACATCGAGACCAACGTATCCGATCGGCACCATATTCACGATCCTGCCGAACCTGCACACGGCGGCCGCGACCTTCGTGCAGCCGGGCACGGCCCAACTCGCTGCCGGTTTCATCATCTACGGCCCGCAAACGGCGTTCGCGCTCACCGTCGGCGACGGCACGCGAATCTTCACGCTCGACCGCGGGACGCGGCAATTCATTCTCACCCGCCCGGCGGTGCAAATACCGGAAGGCAGGCGCGAATACGCGATCAACGCGTCCAACTACCGCCATTGGAACGCTGCGGTCCGCGAATACGTCGATGACCTTGTCGCCGGCGAAAGCGGTCCGCGCGGCCAGAATTTCAACATGCGCTGGATCGCCTCGCTGGTGGCCGAGGCCTACCGCGTGCTGGTTCGCGGCGGCATCTTCCTCTACCCGCGCGATTCACGGCCCGACTACCGTGCCGGACGGCTGCGGCTGGTCTACGAGGCCTTCCCGATCGCTTTCCTGGTCGAGCAGGCGGGCGGCGCAGCGACGGACGGCGAGCGACGCATCCTCGACCTGATCCCTGAAAGCCTCCACTGCCGCACCCCGCTGATCTTCGGCTCCGCCGACAAGGTCGCCCGCGTTACTCGCTACCACGCCGCGCCGCCGTCGATCGTGGGCGAATCTCCGCTCTTCGCCAAGCGCGGCCTGTTTCGGGTCTGAGGTTCGCCGATGTCCATCAAGCATCCGATCATATCCGTGACCGGCTCCTCCGGCGCCGGCACCACGACCATCAAACACACCTTCGACCAGATCTTCCGGCGGGAGGGCGTCAAGGCGGTTTCGATCGAGGGCGACGCCTTCCACCGTTTCGATCGCGCGGAGATGAAAGCGGAGAACGATCGGCGCAATGCCGAGGGCGACCACACCTTCAGCCACTTCAGCTTCGAGGCGAATGTGCTGGATGAGCTCCAGGCCGTCTTTCGCCAGTACGGCGAGAAAGGTACCGGGCACACCCGCCACTACGTCCACGACGAGGAGGAAGCCGCCCGCTATTGCGTTCCCGCCGGCACCTTCACCAACTGGGAAGATTTCCCGCCTGAATCCGACCTTCTCTTCTACGAGGGGCTGCACGGTGCCGTCGCCGCCGACGGCATCGACATTGCCAGCCACCCAGACCTGAAGATCGGCGTCGTTCCCGTGATCAACCTTGAGTGGATCCAGAAGATCCATCGCGACAAGGCGACCCGCGGCTACTCCACCGAGGCGGTCACCGACGTGATCCTGCGCCGCATGCACTCCTACGTGCACTGCATTTGTCCGCAGTTCACCAACACCCACATCAATTTCCAGCGCGTCCCGGTCGTGGACACGTCGAATCCGTTCGTCGCGCGCTGGATTCCGACCGCCGACGAATCGATGGTGGTGATCCGCTTCGCCAATCCGCGCGGCATCGATTTCCCCTATCTGGTGTCGATGCTGCACGACTCATTCATGTCGCGCGCCAATTCGATCGTCATACCGGGCAACAAGCTTGATCTGGCGATGCAGCTCATCCTGACGCCACTGATTCACCGCCTTATCGAACAGAAGCGCCGGGCAAGCTGACGCCGCAACCGACCACCATTTCCATAAGAGACCAAGGGACCGAGAGGAAGACATGGACACCGCAGCCAAAACCGTGAAGGGCAAGGATCGCTACCGGTCCGGCGTCATGGAATACCGCAAGATGGGCTATTGGGAGCCCGACTACGAGCCGAAGGACACGGATATCATCGCCTGCTTCCGCGTCACGCCGCAGGACGGCGTCGACCCGATCGAGGCAGCGGCGGCGGTCGCCGGTGAGTCCTCGACGGCGACCTGGACGGTGGTGTGGACCGACCGGTTGACGGCGGCGGAGAAGTATCGCGGCAAGTGTTACCGAGTCGATCCAGTGCCGAACGCGCCTGGCTCCTATTTTGCTTACATCGCCTACGACCTCGACCTGTTCGAGCCGGGTTCGATCGCCAACCTGACCGCCTCCATCATCGGCAACGTGTTCGGCTTCAAGCCATTGAAGGCGCTGCGTCTGGAAGACATGCGCCTGCCGGTCGCCTACGTGAAGACCTTCCAGGGCCCCGCGACCGGTATCGTCGTCGAGCGCGAGCGGCTGGACAAGTTCGGACGCCCCTTGCTCGGTGCGACCGTCAAACCGAAGCTCGGCCTCTCCGGCCGCAACTACGGCCGCGTCGTCTACGAGGCGCTGAAGGGCGGTCTCGACTTCACCAAGGACGACGAGAACATCAACTCGCAGCCGTTCATGCACTGGCGCGACCGCTTCCTTTACTGCATGGAGGCCGTCAACAAGGCCCAGGCCGAGACCGGCGAGATCAAGGGCACTTACCTCAACGTCACCGCCGCCACCATGGAGGACATGTACGAGCGCGCCGAGTTCGCCAAGGAGCTCGGTTCGGTCATCGTCATGATCGACCTGGTGATCGGCTACACCGCCATCCAGTCGATGGCGAAGTGGGCGCGCCGGAACGACATGGTGCTGCACCTGCACCGCGCCGGCCACGGCACCTACACGCGCCAGAAGACCCACGGCGTATCGTTCCGCGTTATCGCCAAGTGGATGCGGCTCGCCGGCGTCGATCACATTCACGCCGGCACCGTCGTCGGCAAGCTCGAGGGTGACCCCAACACCACCCGCGGCTTCTACGACGTTCTCCGCGAGGACCATAACCCGATGCAGCTGCAGAACGGTCTGTTCTTTGATCAGGACTGGGCGAGCCTCAACAAGACCATGCCGGTCGCCTCTGGCGGCATCCACGCCGGCCAGATGCACCAGCTCATCCACTACCTCGGCGAGGACGTCGTGCTGCAGTTCGGTGGCGGTACCATCGGCCACCCGATGGGCATCGCGCCGGGCGCCACCGCCAACCGCGTCGCGCTCGAGGCGATGATCCTCGCCCGCAACGAGGGCCGCGACTACCTGCGGGAAGGGCCGGAGATTCTGGCGGCGGCGGCCAGGCATTGCCAGCCGCTCGCCCAGGCGCTCGAGGTCTGGAAGGACGTGACCTTCGACTACGCCTCGACCGACACGCCCGACTTCGTTCCGACCGCCACGGCGGCAGCCTGAGGACCACGATCATGCGCATTACCCAAGGTACGTTTTCCTTCCTGCCCGACCTGACCGACGACCAGATCCGGGCACAGGTGCAGTACTGCATCGACAATGGCTGGGCGGTGAACATCGAGTACACCGACGACCCCCATCCCCGTAACAGTTACTGGGATATGTGGGGGCTGCCGATGTTCGACATCGCAGATGCCGCCGCGGTGATGATGGAGCTTGCCGCCTGCCGCAAGGTGTACGGCGAACGCTACATCCGCCTGTCGGGTTTCGATTCCAGCCACGGCTGGGAGTCGCTCCGCATCTCCTTCATCGTCAACAGGCCGAAGGAGGAGCCCGGCTTCCGGCTCGACCGGCGCGAGGTCAACGGACGTCAGCAGCAGTACCAGACCCACGGCTACGCCGCCGAGCGTCCGTCGGGACAACGTTATCAGTCCTAGACCGTCGAAGCACACGCAGGAACGTAAAATGCGAACGGAGGACCCCGTGGACGCGGGCGCGCCCCAGCCGACAACACCTGACGAAACGGCGATCGACCTCAAGCGTGAGTTCGTCGAGTCGGGCGTTCAGGAGGTATTGGCCGAACTCGACCGCGAACTGGTCGGGTTGGCGCCGGTCAAGCGGCGCATCCGCGAGATCGCCGCCCTGTTGCTGGTGGAGCGCGCTCGCAAGCGCCTTGGTCTCGTCCATGAGGCGCCGACGCTGCACATGAGCTTCACCGGCAATCCGGGCACCGGCAAGACCACCGTCGCCCTCAGGATGGCCAACCTTCTTCACCGGCTGGGTTACATCCGCAAGGGCCATCTGGTCACCGTCACCCGCGACGACCTCGTCGGCCAGTACATCGGCCACACCGCCCCCAAGACCAAGGAAATCCTGAAGAAAGCCATGGGCGGCGTCCTGTTCATCGACGAGGCCTACTACCTCTACCGGCCGGAGAACGAGCGCGACTACGGTCAGGAAGCGATTGAGATTCTGCTTCAGGTGATGGAGAACCAGCGCGACGACCTCGTGGTGGTGCTCGCCGGCTATGCCGACCGTATGGATCGCTTCTTCTCCGCCAATCCGGGTTTCCGTTCGCGGATTGCCCATCACATCGACTTCCCCGACTATACCGACGCCGAACTGCTGGCGATCGGGGAGATGATGCTGGACCACCAGAACTACCATCTGTCGACGGAGGCGCGCGAAGCCATGGTTCGCTATATCGCCCGCCGCCGCGAGCAGCCGCATTTTGCCAATGCGCGGTCGATCCGCAACGCGCTCGACCGCGCCCGGCTTCGCCACGCCAACCGGATATTCGAGGGCGCCACGCGGCCGCTCACCGCCGACGAGCTGTCCACCATCGGCGCCGAGGACATCCTTGCGAGCCGCGTCTTCAGATTCGCCGCCCGGCAGCGACTTCGGGGCGACTTGATGCGGGATCTCATCATCGCCCCGTCGATCCTGGCGTCGGACTTCGCCCGCCTTGGCGAGGAGGTGGCCGCCGTCGATGCGGCCGGCGCCGACTGGATCCACCTCGACGTGATGGACGGCCATTTCGTGCCCAACATCACGTTCGGACCGCCGGTGGTCAAGGCTCTACGGCCGCACACGCAGAAGGTGATGGACTGCCATCTGATGATCGACCCGGCGGGGCCCTTCATCGAGGCGTTCGCCGAGGCCGGCGTCGACATCATAACCGTGCACCCCGAGGCGGACGTCCACCTCGACCGTTCGCTTCAGCGCATCCGCGCCCTCGGCAAGAAGGCCGGCGTAGCGCTCAACCCATCGACGCCGGAAAGCGCCATCGAATACGTGCTCGACCGCGTCGATCTCATCCTGGTGATGACGGTCAACCCCGGCTTTGGCGGCCAGGCGTTCATTCAGGCCATGGTCGAAAAGATCAGGCGGATCAAGGCGATGATCGGCGGCCGGCCGATCGACATCGAAGTCGATGGCGGTATCTCGCCCGAGACCGCCCGCGCCGTAGTGGCCGCCGGTGCCAACGTGCTCGTCGCCGGCTCCGCGGTCTTCAAGGGCGCCACGGTCGACGCCTATCGCGCCAATATCGTCGGGCATCCGCAAGGCAGCGCTGACCATAGCCGCCTGAGGTCGCTACGCCACCGCCGCCGCCGCAAGCCGCCGCACCAGCGCCAGCACCAGGTCAATCGTCGGCGTCGCCACGCCGGTGAGCCGGCCGAGTTCCTGCACGGCGCCGACCAGCGCGTCGATCTCCATCGGACGCCCTCGTTCAAGGTCCTGCAGCATCGAGGTCTTGTGCTCGCCGACGGCACCGGCGCCCGCGATGCGGCGGTCGACGTCGAGCGGGAACGCGACGCCGAGCCCCTCCGCGACCGTCTGCGCCTCGACCATCATGGCGCGCGCCGCCGCCCGCGTGCCGGGGTCCGCGACGATACGCGGCGAGGGTGGAGCGGGTCAGCGCCGAGATCGGGTTGAACGAGAGGTTGCCCCAGAGCTTCAGCCAGATTTCGGCGCGGATGTCGGTGCGCACCGGCGCCTGCAGGCCGGCCGCCACCAGCTCCCGCGCGATCGCCGTAACCCGCTCGCTCTTTTCGTTGGATGGTTCGCCCAGCGAGAACCGCCGCCCGTCAAGGTGGCGGATCACCCCCGGCGCCTCAACCTCGGCTGCCGGATAAACCGCGGCACCGATCGCGCGCTCCGGCCCGATCGCGCTCCCAGATGCGCCCGCCCGGATCGACCGCCTCGATGCGGGTTCCCTCCAGCGCGCCGCCGTGACGGTGAAAGTACCACCACGGCACCCCGTTCTGCATCGTCACCACCGCCGTGCCGGGTCCGATCAGCGGGGCCATGGCGTCGAGCGCGCCCGGCACCGAGTGCGCCTTGAGCGTCAGGAGCACGTAGTCCTGTTCGCCCAGTTCGCTCGCCTCCGCGCCTGCCTTCACCGGATAGGTGGCGTCGCGTTCGTCCTCGATCAGGCGGAGCCCGCCGGCGCGGATCGCCGCCAGGTGCTCGCCGCGCGCCACCAGCGAGAGGTCCACCCGGCCGGCCGCGGCGAGTTTCGCCGCGAGGTAGCCGCCGATGGCGCCGGCGCCGAAGACGCAGACGCGCATCAGCCGAGCCCGAGCTTGGCGGCGAGCCCGATCCGTTGCAGCTTGCCGGTCGCCCCCTTGGGAATCTCGTCGAGCATCAACACCCGCCGCGGCACCTTGAAGTCGGCGAGGCGCTGGGCCACGAAGTCGCGGATGTCGCGCTCGCTCGCCTCCATGCCTTCGCGCAGCACCACCGCCGCCGCCACCTCCTCGCCGAGCTTTTCATGCGGCATGGCGAAGGTGACGACCTGCGCCACCGCCGGATGGTCCATGATCACCTCGTCGACCTCGCGCGGCGATATCTTCTCGCCGCCGCGGTTGATGATCTCCTTGAGCCTGCCCGTGACGCGGACATAGCCATCGGCATCCATGGTGCCCTGGTCGCCGGTGTGGAACCAGCCGTGCGCGAAAGCCTCGGCGTTTGCGGCCGGGTTGTTCTCGTAGCCGGCGGTGACGTTCGGTCCGCGGATGACGATCTCGCCCACCTCGCCGGTGGCGACGAAGCTTCCGTTCGTTGCCATGATCGTCACCTCTGGTCCGGCGGCGACGCCGACGCTGCCGGGCTTCCTGACCCCGGGAGGCAGCAGGTTCGACGCCATCTGATGACTCGCCTCGGTCATCCCGTATGATTCGATCACCGGGCAGCCGAACGTCGCCTCCAGTTCGGTCATCACCTGCGGCGGCAGCGACGACGACGACGAACGGATGAAGCGCAGCCGGTTGGTGGCGAGCGCGTCCTGGTTGCGGGCGGCGCGGGCGAGGATCGCCTGGTGCATGGTCGGCACCGCCGTCGTCCAGGTCGGCGATGCCTCGACCAGCCACTGGAAATATCGCAGCGCGTTGAATCCCGGCGTGCAGAACACCGCACCCCCCGCTGCCAGCGACGACAGCACCGCCGCCACGAGCCCGTGGATGTGGAACAGCGGCATGATGTTGAGGCAGCGGTCGTCCGCAGTGAGCTTCAGTGTCGTGCCGATGTGTTTCGCCGAAGCCGCGAGGTTGGCGTGAGTCAGCGGCACCAGCTTCGGCCGCGACGTCGTCCCCGATGTGTGGAGCATGAGTGCGATGTCGCTCGGCTCGGCAAGCCCCGATGACGCAGCCGATCCGGCCGCCTCGCCGGCGATGCTTAAGTTGCCTGCCGGGCCGCCTTCGTCGACCGCGAGCCTCAGCACGTTGATGCCGCGCCGCTCCGCTACCGTCACCGCCGGGCCGGTCTCGCCTTCGGCCACCAGAATGGCCCTTGCGCCGATATCGCCCAGGTAGAAATCAAGCTCGTCCTCGCGATAGGCGGGGTTGAGCGGCGCCGTCGTCGCCGCGGCCGCGACCGACAGGAACGCCGTCGCCATCTCCGGCCCGTTGGCAAGCACGATCGCCACGCGATCGCCGCGTCCGATGCCCAGTTGGTTCAGCCGCTCGATCGTCTCATGCATTTGTCGTCGCAGGCCGCCGTGGGTGAGGGGAGGGCGGCCCGGCGCCAGAATCGCCGGCGCCTCGTCGTTGCCGGCCGCTATCGCTTCAATGATGGTCACAAGACTGATCCGTTTCGTTCAAACACCGCCGGTGCAATAGTGGCCGCGCCCGGCGAGGGCAAGCCCATGCGGTCCCGGCCGGCCGACGAAAGGAATATTCATGGCACAGGTCTTCGTCATCGCGCAGGGCGGCGGCCCCACCGCCGTCATCAACCAGACGTTGGTCGGCGCGGCCCTCGCCGCGCGCCGCCGCCACAAGGATGCACGCGTGCTGGGCGCCCGCTTCGGGGTACGCGGCGTCGCCAAGGGCGATTTCATCGACCTCGGCGCCCTCTCCGAGGAGGACCTTCGCGCCGTCGCCGCCACCCCCGGTTCGGCCCTTGGCTCCACCCGCGACAAGCCGGACGCCGCCTATTGCGGGCGCATCCTGTCGGGTCTCCGCGCCGCCGGTGCCGATGCCTTCATCTACATCGGCGGCAACGACACCGCTGGCACCCTTCAGGTGCTCCACACCGAGGCCGGTGGCGAAATCGCCCTCGTCCACGCGCCGAAGACCATCGACAACGATCTGGTCGAAAACGACCACACCCCGGGCTTCATCTCGGCAGCCCTGTTCGTCGCCGAGGCGTTCGTCAGCATCGACCTCGACTTCCGCGCGCTCCCCGGCATCTACGTCGGCATCGTCATGGGCCGCCACGCCGGGTTCCTCACCGCTTCGGCTGCTGCCTGGCGCCGCGACGAGAGCGACGGACCGCATCTCGTCTACGTGCCCGAGGTGCCGTTCTCGGTCGACAAGCTGGTTGCCGACATCCGCACGGCGTTCGCGCGCTTCGGCCGGTGCGTCGTCGCCATGTCGGAGGGTGTCACCACGGAAGGTGGCGGCGCGCTTGCCGAGAGCCTGATCCCGCAGAGCCGCCTGGAGCGCGATGCCCACGGCAACGTCCAGCTCTCCGGCGGCGACCTCGGCCTCACCCTGCAGGAGCGGTTGAAGCAGGAGTTTCCCAAGGTGCGCGCCCGCGTCGACACCTTCGGCTACCTGCCGCGCGGCTTCATCGGCGCCATCAGCGAGCGCGACCGGCAGGAGGCCTTCGACGTCGGCGCCTACGCCGTCGAGGCGTGCGAGAGGGGGAGCGGTTCCGTGGCGCTTCAGTTCGCCGAGGGCGCGACGCGTCTCACCACCGTCGACCTTGCCGCCGTTGCCGGCAAGACGCGACACATGCCGGCAGACCATTTCGATCCCACGGCGAGCAACATTACCCCAGCCGGGTCAGCCTACTTCCGCCGCCTGTTGCCACCGCCGCTGCCGGTCTCGACGCGCTTCGTGTGACCGCGGACTTCATCCGGCCGCCGGCGCGTGGGCGTGGCTGAAGGAATCGAAGGCCTTGAGCGCCTGGCCGCCGTAAGTCATCCCAGGCCCGCCACCCATTTGCACCGTTACCATGATCATCTCGACGACTTCCTCGCGGCTCGCCCCCAGCCGGGCGACGCGCTTGGCATGGTAGGCGATGCAGCCGTCGCAGCCTTTGGCGATGCTGATCGCCAGGGCGATGAGTTCCTTCGTCTTCTTGCTGAGCGCGCCGTCGGCGTAGGCGCCCTTGCCGAGCGTGCGAAAGCCGCCCATCGCGATTTCGGCGGCGTCCGTCAGCAAGACCGAGGCATCCGAAACCTCGCGCGCCGATGACTCAAAATCCATGATCGTTCTCCAGATCGGGTCTGCTGCAGCAACTAGCGCGCACGGCCGTCGGGAGTATTGAGCGAAGTCAAATCGCCGCGCCCTCGCTCGCCCGCGCCTTCGAAATGTCGTTGTAGATGCGCGTGACGTCCTCCTTGCGGCAAAGCCGCGTGCCCGACGTCATCGCGGTAGCTGCGCCGGCGGCAATGGCGAAGATCAGCGCATCCTCGATCTGGCGGCCTTCAGACAGCGCCAATGTCATCGCGGCGAGGAAGCTGTCCCCGGCGCCGACGGCTGAATGCGACTGCACCTTGGGTGACCACATGCGCAGCGCCGTGTCCTTGGTGACCAGCAATGCGCCGGCGGCACCCATGGTGACCGTGACGATTTCCGCGCGGCCGCTCTGGACCAGGTCCACGGCTGCGTCGCGCGCGGCGTCGTCATTGAGGCTATGGCCGACCAGCAACTCCAGCTCACCGAAGCTCGGCTTGACCAGATAGACCGGCCCGCGTTCGAGGGTGACGCTGAGGCCAGGGCCGGAGCTGTCGAGAATGAACTTCGCCCCTTTCTTGGCCACGATTTCGGCGACCTGGGCGAGGATGTCGGGCGGCGCCCCGCGCGTTTCGCTGCCGCTGGCGATAAATAGTCAAACGTGGCTTCGCGGACCGCGTCGAGACACGCCTCCAGCTCCGCCGGCGACAGCTCCGGTCCGCGCGGCGTGAAGCGAAACTCGTGCCCGCTGCTGCGCTCGTACACCGTCAGGCTGATGCGGGTCGTACCGGCGATCGGCACGATCTTGCGCGGGATCGGGACCGCACCGAGCATGTTGTCGAGCATCGAGCCGGTAAACCCGCCGGCGGGGCAGATGACGGTGGCATTGCCGCCGAGCTCGTTGATTACCCGCGCGACGTTCACGCCACCGCCGCCGGGGTCGTAGGTTTCGCCCGTGGTACGGATCTTGTGGGTCGGCCGCACGAGGTCCGTCTCGCTGGCTACGTCGATGGTCGGATTGAGCGAAAGCGTGACGATTGTCATGAAAATCTTCTCCGCGTCGGCTGCCCGCGGCGGAAATGGCTACACCAGCGGGCCAAATGTTTCGAGATGTGCCGAATATTATGACCGCATGTTTACCTTCGCCGTGCATAGTGGCTTCGGGGACGGGCAGGACCAACCGGCGTAAAAAGCCAGGAGCCGCTGCCTATGGATGCGTCACATATCGAACTCGGCCGAATCGTCAGCGTCAGCGGGTCGGGGGCTGCCGCCCGCCTGTTCAAGGACCGGCCGATCGACGAAACGAAAGAGGCGGTGCTGACCATCGGCAAGCTGGTTGGCATCCGCTCGGACGATTCGCTGATTGTCGGCGTGGTCGTGCGCGTTTCCGTTAACCCTCCCAACGCCGAAGACGGGGAGCAGGATGATGTCGGCAATCTCGTCGCCGACGTCGACTTCATGGGTGAGATCAGGCGCTACCACACGGAAAAGGCGTTCTTCCAGCGCGGTGTCTCGAACTACCCGATGATCGGCGACCGCATTTCCCGCCTGCACAGTGATGATATCAGCCTGATTCACAGCATTGACGCCGGCGAGACCATCGAAGTCGGCCATCTTCGCCTCGATGCCTCCGTGCCGGCCTACGTCAATTTCGAAGAGTTGCTGCGCAAGCACTTCGCCGTGCTCGGTACCACCGGCGTCGGCAAGTCGTCGTCGGTCTCGCTCATCCTCCACGAGATTCTGAGCAAGAAGGCCAACCTCCGGATCTTTCTCATCGATCCGCATAACGAGTACGGCACCTGCTTCGGTGACCTCGCCCACGTCGTCAACCCGCGCAACCTCGAGCTGCCCTTCTGGCTGTTCAACTTCGAGGAGATCGTCGACGTCTTCTTCCGTGGCCGCCCGGGCATCGAGGAGGAGACCGAGATCCTGTCGGAGGCGATCCCGATTGCCAAGGCGCAGTACGCCGCTGCCGCCAGCGGTGAGCGCGTGCTCCTGCGCAAAGCGTCCGGCGGCGGCTACACCGCCGACACGCCGGTGCCTTACCGGATTTCGGACCTGCTTCACCTCATCGACGAGCGCATGGGCAAGCTGGAGAACCGTTCGGTCTGGACCAAGTACCACCGCCTGTTGACGCGCATCGACACCCTCGGCCACGACGCCCGCTACTCCTTCATGTTCAACAACGTCTTCATCGAGGACATGATGGTGAAGGTGCTCGGCGACCTCTTTCGCATGCCGCTCGACGGCAAGCCGATCACCGTGATGCAGCTTGCCGGCTTCCCCTCCGAGGTGGTCGATTCGGTCGTCTCGGTGATGTGCCGCATGGCGTTTGAATTCGGCCAGTGGAGCGATGGCGCCGCCCCCATCCTGGTGTGCTGCGAGGAAGCCCACCGCTACGCCCCCGCCGACCGTGGCCTCGGCTTCGGCCCGACCCGCAAGGCGATCTCCCGCATCGCCAAGGAAGGCCGCAAGTATGGCGTCTTCCTCGGCGCCATCACCCAGCGTCCGGCCGATCTCGATGCGACGATCCTGTCGCAATGTTCGACCGTGTTCGCCATGCGTATGGCGAACGACAATGACCAGGCGATCGTTCGCTCGGCCGTGCCGGAGGCGGGATCGAGCCTGATCGCCTTCCTTGCCTCCCTTGGCACCCGCGAAGCGATCGCCTTCGGCGAAGGCGTGCCGCTGCCGACCCGCTTCCGCTTCAAGGACCTGCCTGCCGAGCGTCTGCCACACAGCACCTCCGGTCAGCAGGCTCGCCTCGACAAGTCGCGTCCGCTCGACGCCGACTACCTAAGCGCGGTCGTCGACCGCTGGCGCGACGCCACCACGACCAACACACGGCCGCGCACCAGCGTCATGGGCCTCGACGTCGACGCCGGCATCCCGGATTTCGACGACGACTTCGGCAGTGGAAGCTCGCTGGGCGGCGGCAGCTCGCTGCTGAAACGCAAGATCGGTTGACGCCAGGGAGAGTGGGTTCCACTTTTCCCTCCGGGGTTGCGGAAGACGGATCAACTCTGCGACGCCCTATGTCTGCGGGCCGCGACATGGTGTAATCCGCGACCATGGAAAGCGGAATGCCGTCTGACGGCGGCGGTGGCAGGGCAGCTTTGATCGCCGTCGTCGGCGGTGGCGTCGTCGGATCGGCGATCGCCGCATGGCTTGCCGGCGAAGGCCACGCGGTCACCGTCTTCGAACGCGACCCTGACGGCCGCCCGGCCTCCACCGGCAACGCCGGCGTCGTTTCGTTGAGCCACATCTCACCCCTGGCGCGGCCGGCGACACTCGCCTCGGCGCCGGGATGGTTGCTCGATCCGCTGGGACCCCTGGCGGTCGGCCTCTCCGACCTGCCATCGCTCGCGCCATGGCTCGGTCGCTTCGTCGCGGCCGCCCGCCCGAGCCAGGTTGCCCACGCGACTGCCGCCCTCGGCTTTCTGATGAAAAGCGCTCTCGCCGATCATCAGGAGCTCGCCCGCCGCGCCCATCTCGGCGACACCATGCGCCGCACGGGCTCGCTGCACGTGTTCGACAGCGACGCCGGCTTCCATGCCGGGGAGGTGGAGTGGAAGGAAAGGGGTCGTCACGGGGTCGACTACAGCGTCCTCTCGACCGAGGAGGCGCGCCGGATGGTGCCGGCAATGACCGGCTCCTTTGCCCGGGCCATATTCACGCCGGTCGACTGGACAGTGACCAGCCCGCTCGGTGTCCTCGACGGCCTCCGCCGTGCGCTGGCCGGCCACATTCGCCCGGCGAAGGTCGAGGCGATCCGGCCGCATGCAGATCGCGTGGCGGTGGTGACCGCGGACGGCGAGGGGACGTTCGACAGCGTAGTCGTCGCCGCTGGCGTGTGGTCGCGTGATCTCGTCCGCGACCTCGGTCTTGCCGTCACTCTGGAGGCCGAGCGCGGCTACAACACCACCTTCCCCGACAGCGCCCTTGAACTCAATGTCCCCGTCTTTTTTGACGATCATGGCTTCTGTGCGACGCCGCTGGCCGACGGATTGCGGATCGGCGGCGGCGTGGAGCTCGCCTCGGTCGACGCGCCACCGAATTTCGCGCGCTCCGCCGCCATGGTGAAGAAGGCGCGCCGCTATCTGCCCGACATTCCGGAGACGGGTGGTGTCCAGTGGATGGGCTGCCGGCCGGGGACCCCCGACTCTCTGCCGGTCATCGGCCCGCACCCGCACCATCCGCGTGTCGTGTTCGCCTTCGGCCACGGCCACATGGGCCTCACCCTGTCAGCGGCCACCGCCCGCCACGTGGCCGAGATTGTGGCCGGTCGCGCCGACCGAAACCTCGCTCCCCTCGGTATCGAACGCTTCCAGTGAGCTACTGGGCCGCCAGCCAGTTGAGATAGGCGATGATGGCGCCGATCGCGTCCGGTTCGAACACGAACTCGGGCATGTCCGGGTGGCCGGTGTCGATCCCCTCCGCCAGTGATTCGCTCAGGTCTTCCGGCGGATAGCGCGTGGCGATGTCGCGAAACGGCGGTGCCTCGGGATCGCCGCTTGCGCCGCTGGTCTCCGTTGCGTGGCAGGTGCCACACGCGTTGCGGACGATTGCCTGGCCCTGTCTTACCGACTCCGACATCGGACCGGATGCGAAGGCAGCAAACGGTGCCATCGTCAGCACCAGGACGGCGAGGAGATAATGCGGTCTCATGGAAGCTGCCCCCTTTCTGCGCCAGCCATGGCGATCGCCGGCGCCGGATGCTCGCGCGGCCCACCGCCGAGTGCCCGGAGCGCGTTCAGTATAACCGCAACGTCGATCACTTCCTGCACCAGTGCGCCCTCAACCGGTGGCAGGTACCCGAAGGCGGCCACCACCATGGCCGCGAACGATAGTCCGATTCCGGCAACGACGCTTTCCATGGCAATGCGGCGCGAGCGTCGGGCAATCGTCATGGCCCCGGCGAGCCCGTCGATGCGGTCGGTGAGCAGCACCACATCCGCCGCCTCGGCCGATGCCGCCGCCCCGTACGCGCCCATGGCGACGCCGATATCGGCCGCGGCGAGCGCCGGTGCGTCGTTGATCCCGTCGCCGATCATCATCACCGCGCTGCCGTTGCGCTCGCGGCCGACCGCCAGGACCTTGCGCTCCGGCGTCATCTCGCTTTCGACCGCGTCGATGTCGAGTTGCGCCGCCACCGCCTGGGTAACGTCGCGTGCGTCTCCCGAGGCGAGCACGATGCGCTTGACCCCGTTCGCCCGGAATCCGGCGAGCGCCGCCGGTACGTCCGCCCGGATCTGATCGGCGAGCACAAGGATGCCGGCCAGCACACCGTCCACGGCGACGGCGACGGTGACCTCGCCTTCGCTCGCCACCTTCATCTCCCCGGTGTCGTCGCCGTTGCGCGAACGGTCTCGCACGTAGCCGATCCCGCCGACCGCCACCTCGTGGGTGTCGACCACGCCGGTGACCCCGCTGCCCGGTGTCTCGTGCACCTGTTCCGGCGGCGTCAGCGTGAAGCCGCGCCGGCGCGCCTCCTTCACCAGCGCTTCCGCGATGACGTGATTGGACGCCTGGTCAAGCGAGGCGGCGAGGCGCAGGAGATCGTCCTCGTCGTAGCCCGAACGGGCGTGGATGGCGGTCAGCGTCGCGCGGCCGTGCGTCAGCGTCCCCGTCTTGTCGATGACGATGGTCCCGACGTTGGCGAGCACCTCCAGCGCGCCCCCGCCCTTGATGAGCACGCCGATCCGTGCCGCCCGCGACACCCCGGCGATGATGGCGACCGGCACCGCCAGTATCAGCGGGCAGGGGGTCGCCACGACCATCACCGCCAGCCAGCGCACCGCGTCGCCCGTCGCCAGCCACGCGGCACCGGCAATGGCGAGCGTCGCCGCCAGGAAGACCAGCGCGAAGCGGTCCGCGAGGCGCACCATCGGCGCCCGCGCCCCCGCTGCCGCCTCCACGAGGCGAATGATGCCGGCGTACGTGCTCTCCGCCGCCGGTCGCGTGGCGATCAGGTCGAACGCCATGCCGGCGTTGGTGGCGCCGCTCATCAGCGGCGCGCCGCGGCCGAAGTGGACGGGCATCGCCTCGCCGGTGAGCGCCGACTGGTCGAGCACCGCGCCGTCGCCGTCGACCGTTCCGTCGACCGGCACCACCTCGCCCCGGCGCACCATCAGCCGGTCGCCCGGCGCCAGCACCTCGATCGGCACCCGCTTCAGATCGCCGTCCTCGTAGCGCATGGCGAATTTGGGCGCCCGTTCCAGCAGCGCCGTCATTTCGCGCCGTGCCCGCCGCGACGCATAGCCTTCCAGGAAGTTGCCGCCGGCGTACATCAGCGCGACCACGGCGCCTGCCAGCATCTCGCCCAGAACGAGGGCGCCGCTCATCGACAGGAAGGCGACGATGTCGAGCCCGACCTCGCGCCGCCGCAAGGTGACGACGATTTCGAGGGCCAGCACGCCGATCACCGGTATCGTCGCGATCGCCCAGATCAGGTTGGCGAGGTCATCGCGGCCGGCCACCCGCGCCACCAAACCGAGGGCGAGTCCGATGGCAGGTACCCCGACTAACAGGTGCCTGAGTGAATCGACGAGGCTTTGAACGCGACCGATCATCGCTTTCTCAACGGCACCGATGTCCGCCGCTGCGCCTTGATCCTCGTCAAGCTTGCTCCTGACCCGGCCACAGATGGACCAGGAGCAACAGCGCCGGCCCGAGCGTGAGTGCCGAATCGGCCAGGTTGAAGACGAACAGCGTCCAGTCGCCGACGTGAAGGAGCAGGAAGTCGACCACGTGGCCGAGCCTCAGCCGGTCGATCAGGTTGCCGAGGGCGCCGCCGAGGATCAGTGCGAAGCCGATCGCGGCCACCCGGCCCCCGTCGTGCGACCTCAGCCAGAATGCGATCACGATCGCCGAGACCACGACAATGAGCGTGGTCAGCACGATGCCCGATCCAGCGAACATGGAGAAAGCGATGCCGGTATTGTTCACCCGGTAGAGGGCGAGGAACGGCAGCACGTCGATCGCCTGGGCGAACGGCAGCCGCGCCTGGGCGAGCGCCTTCGCCGCCTGATCGACGGCCACCACCGCCAGCACGACCGCGGCGCCGAGGAACGACAGCGGCCCGTCGGGCGTCCCCGTACGCCACCTAGCCATCGAGCGTCAGCCTCGCCCGCCTGATCTCGAAGACCATCACCCCGGTCGCCACCGCGAGGTTGAGCGAATCCGCCTTGCCGGCCATCGGGATCTTGACCAGCGTGCGGCAGAGACCGGCGACCTCGGGCGAGAGGCCCGCCTGCTCGCCGCCCATGACCAGCAGCAGCGGCGACTGGTAGGTGGCCTTGCGGTAGTCGACGGCGCCGGCGAGGTGTGTACCGACCACCTCGCCCGGCCAGCGCCCGGCAAGTGCGGCGAAGTCGCCGCGACTGCCGCGTGCCAGCGGCACGTTGAAGATCGAGCCCATGGTGGCGCGCACCGCCTCCACCGAGAACGGGTCGACCGTGTCGCCGATGAGGATGACGCCCGCCGCCCCGACGGCGTCCGCGGTGCGCACGATGGTGCCGAGATTGCCGGGGTCGCGCACCTGTTCGAGGGCGATCCACAGGTCGTCCGCCGCCGGCACGACCGCCGCAAGCTTCATTACCCGCTGGCGGAAGACGCCGAGCACCGTCTGCGGGTTCTCGCGCCGGCTGATCTTGGCGAGGACCGCTTCGTTGACGGCGACCACCGTGCCGCCGCGCGCGTGGCATCGCGCCGCGAGCCGGCCCACCAGAGGCTGCCCGGCGACGGCGCTGGCGTAAACCAGCGTGTCGATCTCCCAGCCGGCCTCGACCGCGTCGGCGATGAGCTTCAGCCCTTCCGCCACGAAGCGGCCGCTCGCCTTGCGGTTCTTGGCCAACGCCAGCCCGCGGATGTCCTTGACGATCGGGTTGGCGAGGCTGGTGATCTGCTTCACCGGCCCCGGCGTTACACGGTCGGAGCGTATCGCCGTCATGTCCGCGACCACCGGCTGAACAGGGACGTCGAGAGCGCCCGCCCGCGGCCTTCCTCACGGAGCACCAGTTCGCCCAATTCGAGCAGCCCGCCGAGGCCGTCGAGGCACTCCGCCGCCAGCTCGTCGATGGAATAGAACGACGCCCGGATCGAGTAGGCGGTGAGGATCAGGAAGGCCGCTTCCTCCGACAGGAGCCGTCGGCAGGCTATCATCAGCGGCTTGAGGTCGGTGAAGATGTCCCACACCTCGCCCTTCGGCCCGCGCCCGAATTTTGGCGGGTCGAGGATGATGCCATCGTAGCGGTTGCCGCGCCGGCCCTCGCGCTCGACGAACTTCACGGCGTCCTCGCAGATCCACCGCACTCTTGCATCGCCGAGCTTTGAAAGAGCCTGGTTCTCGCGCGCCCAGCCGATTGCCTTCTTCGATGCGTCAATGTGGCCCACCTCCGCCCCGGCCCGCGCCGCGATCAACGATGCAATGCCGGTATAGGCGAAGAGATTGAGGATCTTCAGCGGCCGCTTCAGGCGCCCCGTCGCCGCCGCGATCCGTTCTTCCATCCACCGCCAGTGGGTCACCTGTTCGGGGAAAACGCCGACGTGGCGGAAGTTGGTGAAGCGGCCGAGGAACGTGATGCCGTCGCAGGCGACCGGCCAGGTTTCGCCGAGCGGCTTCCGGTAGCGCCAGCGGCCGTCCGCCTCCTCGTCGCCGATGCCGACAAAGCGCGCGTCGGCATTCTCCCATTCGGCCGCGGGCTTGCGGCGCGACCACAGGGCCTGGGCCTCCGGCCGCACGATCCGGTAGCGGCCGTAACGCTCCAGCTTCTCGCCGTCGCCCGAATCGATCAGCGCGTACGCGTCCCACCCCTCGGTTTCGAGCATCACCGGGCGTCGGCGGGCAAGCGCGTGCGGCCGCCGGGGGTCTTCGCGAGGGGGTTGTTTTGCGCTCACCGGGGGTGGTTCTAGCCGCGCCGTGTGCGAAAGCCAACGCGGGGGCTGCCCCCGGTTGTATAATGGTTTGAAGCTGCCCCTTGCCACCGGCGGCTCAATCGGCCATCAAACCCGGCCGTACCACCTGCCTCAACCTCTCGGGACCGCGCAACCATGGAAATGTCTGGCCAGTACCGGATTCCGGCGCCGCGCGAGAAAGTCTGGCAGGCGCTCAACGATCCCGCTGTGCTCAAGGAGTGCATCCCCGGCTGCAAGACGCTGGAAAAGGAATCCGACGAGAAGCTCAAGGCCACCGTGCAAGCCAAGGTCGGCCCGGTCAGCGCCACCTTCAAGGGCGACGTGACCCTCACCAACATCGACCCGCCCAACGGCTACACCATCAGCGGCGAGGGTAAGGGCGGTCCGGCCGGCTTCGCCAAGGGCGGCGCCGATGTTGCCCTCGCCGACGATGGCGACGGCACGCTGCTCACATACACCGTCAAGGCCCAGATCGGGGGCAAGCTCGCCCAGGTCGGCGCCCGTTTGATCGACGCCACCGCCAAGCAGATGGCCGACCAGTTCTTCGCCACCTTCGCCGAGAAGGTCGGCGGCGGCGAGGGCGCACTTGCCCGCGTCGAGCACGCTGCCGAGGAGGTCGCGCACGAGGTGGCGGAGGCCGCCCGCGACGTCGAGGAGCGGGCCGAGGACGCTGCGGCCCGCAATTTCCTTGGCGGTCCGCAGATGTGGGCCGTGCTGGTCATCGTTGTTGCGGTGGCCGTCATCCTCATCCTGCGCTGGATCGGCTGAACGGGGGAGACCGCACATGTCCGTCGTCGAAATGACCGTCAACGGAAAGGCCGTCTCGGCCGACGTCGAGGACCGCACGCTTCTGGTGGAGTTCATCCGCGAGACGCTTCGCCTGACCGGCACTCACGTCGGTTGCGACACCTCCCAGTGCGGCGCCTGCCTGGTGCTCGTCGACGGCGTTGCGATGAAGTCGTGCACCACGTTTGCCGTCCAGGTGGCGGGAACGCGGATCACCACCATCGAGGGGCTCGCCAGCGGCGACAAGCTCCACCCCATGCAGCAGGCCTTCCACGAGCATCACGGCCTCCAGTGCGGCTTCTGCACGCCGGGCATGATCATCAGCGCCGTCGACATGGTCCGCCGCCTCGGCAACGATCTCGACGACGCCACCATCCGCCACGAGCTGGAAGGCAACATCTGCCGCTGCACCGGCTATCAGAACATCGTCAAGGCGATCGCCGCCGGCGCCGCCGCGATGGCCGGCGCCCGCTAGGCGAGGGGAACCGATGTACGAGACCCGCTACCATCGTCCCGCCAGCCTCGACGAAGCGACGGCCCTCTTCGCCGCGGCCGACGACCCGCGCTACCTCTCCGGCGGCCAGACGCTGATCCCGACCATGAAGCAGCGCCTGGCGGCGCCGTCCGACCTCATCGACCTCGTCCACATCGGCGAGTTGAAGGGGATTACCGTGGAAGGCGGTCTCGTCTCGATCGGCGGCGCCACGACCCACGTCGAGGTCGCCGGCTCCGGTGCTGTCGCTGGCGCCATCCCGGCGCTCGCCGAGCTCGCCGGCTCAATCGGCGACCCGGCCGTGCGCTCGCGCGGAACCATCGGCGGCTCGCTCGCCAACAACGATCCCGCCGCGGATTATCCCGCTGCCGCCCTCGGTCTCGGCGCTACCATCCACACCAACAAGCGGGCGATCGCCGCGGACGACTACTTCACCGGGTTGTTCTCGACCGCGCTCGATGACGGTGAGATCGTGACGCGGGTGGACTTCCCTGTCCCCGCCAAGGCCGGTTACCGGAAGTTCCTCAATCCGGCCTCGCGCTATGCCATGGCGGGCGCCTTCGTCGCGGTCATGAAGGGCGGCACGATCCGCGTCGCCGTCACCGGTGCCGGTTCGGGTGGCGTGTTCCGCGCCGAGGCCATCGAGCAGGCTCTGACGAAATCATGGGATCCGGCAGCGGTTGCGGCGGTCACCATCGATCCCGAGGGAATGCTTTCCGATATCCATGGCTCGGCCGAGTACCGGGCGAACCTCGTCAAGGTGATGGCGTCGCGCGCGGTCACCGCCGCCGGATAGGGCAGGGATTGCCCGCGCCGATGCGGGGCCCCATCTCACGGCCATGATCGTCTGCTCGTGTTCCGTCCTGACCGAGGCGCGTATCGTCGAGACTGCCGAGAAGCTGACCGCTGCCGACCCGGGTCGGCCGATCACGCCCGGCCGGCTGTTCAAGGCGCTCGACGCTCGTCCCCAGTGCGGCACCTGCTTCGCCACGATCCATACGATCATCGCCGAGGCTGGGCTCGCCTTCACCTGTCCTGAGCCGCTCGCCAGCCAGGCAGAGAGGGAGGACGGTAGCGGCGATGTGGCCACGATCGCCGGCGTTTGACGGTCGCGGACTGGGCGCTTAAACCAAACCCGGTGCAGGCAAGGAGCGGCTGATGAAGGGCGACCCGAAAGTCATCGATTATCTAAACCGGGCGTTGCGCAGCGAGTTGACCGCTGTCAGCCAGTACTGGCTGCACTATCGTCTCACCGAGGACTGGGGGTACATCAGGCTCGCCAGGAAGGAACGCGCCGAGTCGATCGAAGAAATGCACCACGCCGATCGGCTCACCGAGCGTATCATCTTTCTCGACGGCTTCCCCAACATGCAGCAGCTCGACCCGCTGAAGATCGGCCAGAACGTCAAGGAAGTGCTGGAGTCCGATCTTGCCGGCGAGCACGAGGCCCGCACCCTCTACGGCGAGGCGCGCGAGGTCTGCCGGCTCGCCGCCGACTACGTCTCCATGAAGCTGTTCGAGGAGCTGATCGCCGACGAGGAGGGCCACATCAACTTCCTCGAGACCCAGCTCAAGCTTTACCAGGAGATCGGACCGGAGCGGTACGGCCTGCTCAACGCTGAGTCCTCCGAAGAAGAGGAATAGGGTTCGGCTTAGCCGCGCCAGTGCCGCCCCTCGAGTGCGACGCCGAAACGTTCGGGCGCCCGCGCGAACGCCGCCACCCCGGCAAGCGCGGCGTCTTCCTTGACGATGATGGCGGTAAGGATGTTGGCGAGCACCTCCTCGTGCGGCGGCTTGGCGACAAAGGCCTCGCGGAATGCGCCCGACTTCAGGACCGGTGCGATCTTGGCGCTGATGCCGCCGGCGAGGTACACGCCACCGGTCGCCATAAAGATCAGGGCAAGGTCGCCCGCGAGCCGGCCGAGATAGGTCGCTAGCAGCTCCAGCGCCTCGGACGCCTCGCGATCGCCGCCGGCGAGGCCCGCCCGCGTCACCGCCTCCGGCGTGTCGAACCGCGGCTTCACCCCGTCGACCGCGCAGATCGCGCGGTAAAGCCGCATCAGGCCGCCGCCTGAGATCACCGTCTCCGCTTCCACTCGCCCCAGCGGTCGCTCGATATGCGGCCAGATCGCCATGTCGCGTTCGCTCTTCGGGCCGAAGTCGACGTGACCGCCTTCCCCTGGCACCGGTATCCACATGCCGGCCGCGTGGACGAGTGCGCCGGCGCCGAGGCCGGTTCCCGGCCCCACCACGACGCGGGCGCCGTCTGCCTCGGCTGCGCCGCCGCCGATCGGGTCGATGTCGTTCGGTCCGAGGTCCGGCAGTGACAACGCCTGCGCCTCGAAATCGTTGAGCAGCACCACGTCGGAAAGGCCGAAGCGCTCGATCAGCCGCTTTGGTGCCACGACCCAATCGCAGTTGGTCAGCGGCACCATATCGTTGGTGATCGGTCCGGCCAGCGCCAGCATCGCCGAACGCGGTCTCAGGCCATGCCGTTCGACGACGGTGTCGATCGCATCGTCGATCGTTGCGTGATCGGCCGTGTGCGCATCGGGCAGCCGTTCCGTCGTGCCGGCATCGTCGGCGATGACGGCGAAACGCGCGTTGGTGCCGCCGATGTCGCCGATCAGCAGTGGCAGCGGCAGGCGATCGGCACGACGCTGTCCGTCGCTCATCGGGCTCCTTCGCTCCGGATCTAGTCCTTGATGTAAGGCTTGCCGTCGGCGGCAGGCGGCCGCGCCCGCCCGATCAGCCCGGCGACAAGAACGATGGTGGCGATGTAGGGCGCCATCGCCAGGAACTCGGACGGGATCGGTGTCCTGAGAATCGCCAGCTTCTGCTGCAGCGAGTCGGCGAAGCCGAACACCAGCGCCGCCATCAGCGCGCCGAGCGGGTGCCAGCGTCCGAAGATCATGGCGGCGAGACCGATGAACCCGCGTCCGTTGGTCATGTTGATGTCGAAGCGGCCGACCGAGCCGAGCGTGAACCAGGCGCCGGCGAAGCCGGCCACCATGCCGCCGATGGTGACGTTGATGTAGCGCACCCGATAGACGTTGATGCCGAGCGTGTCGGCTGCCTCCGGGTGCTCGCCGACCGCGCGTGCCCTCAGGCCGGCGCGCGTGTGGAACAGGTAGTATGTCGCCACCGCTATGATGATGGCGGCGCCGTAGACGAAGATGTTCTGCTGAAAGAGGATGCCTCCGACGATCGGCAGCTCGCTGAGGATCGGAATATTTACCGCCTTGAAGATCGGCGCGTTGTTGAGTTCGTGACGGACGCTCAGCACCTGGCTGGTGACGTAGGAGGTTAGGCCGAGGGCGAACAGGTTGACCGCGACGCCGGCGATGATCTGATCGACCCGGTAGGTGATCACCAGCGCGCCAAGCGCCAGCCCCATCAGCCCGCCGACGATGATGGCCGCGATCAGTCCGATCCAGCCGCCGGCGACGGACCCCACGACGGCGCCGGTGAAGGCCCCCGAAAGAAGCATCCCCTCGATGCCGATGTTCACGACCGCAACGCGCTCCGACAGCGTCCCGACGAGGCCGCCGAGTGCAATCGGCACGGCGCGCACGACGGTGGCTTGCAGCATTCCGGTCAGCGAGAATTCCTTGCCGGCCGTGGCCCACACCAGAAACGTCGTTACCGCCAGCAGAAGCCCGAGCCCGAGGAAAATGCTGGAGGTTCTGGCCGCGCCGCGCATGAACTGGCGGGCGCCGAAAAAGGCGAGCACGGCGGCGACGAGATAGTTGTACGGGGCTGCCGGAACCACCAGGCTTGGCACCGCGAACATGTCGCCGGGCAGTGCCAGGCGGAACGTTGCCTCGCCGGATGATTCGATGCCGAACACCACCGCCACGAAAACGGCAAGCCCGATCAGCAGCCATCCGGTCAGCAGCGTCTGCCGCCGCCGGATGTGATCGAGGTTGGCGCGTCCGGTCGTGTCGGTCACCGCCATCGCATCACGTCCCTTCGGGCTTCTGCTTGCTGAATGCCCACGGGAAGGCCGCGCGCATCAGCAGCGGTGCGGCGACGAACACGATGATCAGCGATTGGATGATCGCGATCAGGTCGATGCGCACGCCGGCCATCACCTGCATCTGGCGTCCGCCGGCATCGAGCGCCCCGAACAGGATCCCGGCGAGCAGAACCCCGACGGGATGCGACCGGCCGAGCAGCGCCACCGCGATGGCGTTGAAGCCGGCACCGCCGGTGAAACCAGGCGTCGCCCGCCCGAGCACGCCGAGCACCTGGTTGGCGCCCGCCAGGCCCGCCAGGGCCCCGGCGATGGCCATGACGACGACGATGATCAGCCCCGAGCGCATGCCGGCGTAGCGCGCCGCCGAGGGGTTGAGACCGCTGGCGCGAAACTCGAAGCCGAGCGTCGTGCGGAACAGGAGCCAGTAAACGAAGATCACCGCCAGCACGGTGATGATGATGCCTGCGTTCAGCCGCAGGCCCGGGTCGATCCACGTCAGCAGCTTCGGCAGTTGGGCGCTCGACAGCACTGACGACGAGACCGGGTCGTGACGGCCCGGCTTCTGCAGCGGCGGATTGCGCAGCAGGAAGCTCGTGAGTTGCACGGCGATCAGGTTGAGCATGATCGTCGTGATGACCTCGTGGGCCCCGGTGGCCGCCTTCAGCCAGCCGGGGATGGCCGCCCACATGGCGCCGACCAGCATTCCCGCCATTAGTGCCAGCGGCAAGTGAATCGCGAGCGGCAGCCCGGTGATCGCGAACCCGGCCGCGACCGACGCCAGTCCGCCGACGATCATCTGTCCTTCGGCGCCGATGTTGAACAGCCCGGCACGGAAGCCCAGCGCGATGCCAAGCCCGGCGAGCGTCACCGGTGCGGCGGCTGTCAGCGTCTCTGACACCGCCGAAAGCGAGCCAAACGACCCGTTGAAGAGGGCGAGATAGGCCTCGCCGACGTTGGCGAGGGTGACGCCGGTTGCCAGCATGATGACGCCGCCCAGCACCATGGCCACCACCACCGCCAGCACCGGCACGATCGCAAGCTGCTCCACGTCGAAGCGGGTGAAGGCGGCGCGGGTAAGCGCCTCCTCGGTCAGTGTCTCCTGCCGCATGTAGTCGCTCATGCGGTCGCTCCCGCCATCGCCAGGCCGATCTCGCTCAGGCTCACCTGGCCCGCCGCGAACTCGCCGGCGATGCGCCCGCGAAACATCACCAGGATACGGTCCGAAAGGGCGAATATCTCGTCGAGTTCGGTGGAGACCACCAGAACGCCGGTTCCGGCATCGCGCGCCTGGATCATCCGTTTGTGGATGTACTCGATCGAGCCGACGTCGAGGCCGCGGGTCGGCTGCGCCGCGATCACCAGCTTGACGTCGCGGGAGAGTTCCCGCGCCACGATCATCTTCTGCTGGTTGCCGCCGGAGAGGTGGTCGGCCAGGCTGTAGATGGAAGGCGTGCGGACGTCGAATTCAACGACGTTCTTCACGCACACCTTGTGTACCTCGGCCCAGTGCAGCGAGATGCCAGACGAGTAAGGCTCGTCGTAGTAGCTGTCGAGAACCATGTTCTCGGCGATGTCGAACTCGCCGATCATGCCCGACCGCCAGCGGTCCTCCGGGATGTGGGCGATGCCGAGGCGATGACGCTCGCGCGCCGACAGCCGGCTGATGTCTTGTCCGAGAAACGAGATCGTGCCGTGGACGAGCGACCTGAGGCCCGTCAGCGCCTCGACCAGCTCCGTCTGCCCGTTGCCCTGGACGCCCGCGATACCGACCACCTCGCCTTCGCGAACGGTCAGGTTGATCCCGTCGACCGCGATTTCGTCGCGCTCGTTGACGACGGTGAGATCGCGCGCCTCGAGCAGCACCGGGCCCGGCTTGGCCGGCGCCTTCTCCACCTGGAAATGCACCGAGCGCCCGACCATCATTTCGGCGAGGTCGGCCTCGGTCGCCGTCTTCGGGTCGGCCTCGCCAACGATCTTGCCGGCCCGCAGCACGTTGATGCGGTCGGCGACCTCCAGCACCTCGTGCAGCTTGTGGGTGATGAACACCAGCGCCTTGCCGGCATCGCGCAGCGACCGCACGATGCCGAAGAATTCGGTCACCTCCTGCGGCGTCAGCACCGCCGTCGGCTCGTCGAAGATGAGCACGCTGGCGGAGCGGAAGAGAACCTTGATGATCTCGACCCGCTGCTGGATGCCGACCGGCAGCTCCTCGATGATCGCGTCCGGGTCCACGTCGAGGCCGTGCTCGGCGCTGATGGCCCTGACCTGCTCTCGCGCCTTGTCGAGGTCGAGATGGTCGAACCGGCCGGTGGGCTCGACACCGAGCACCACGTTTTCCGCCACGCTGAACACCGGAATCAGCATGAAATGCTGATGCACCATGCCAATGCCGGAGCGAATGCCGTCGCCGGCGCCCTCGAAGCGCACCGTTTTGCCGTCGATGACGATTTCGCCGGCGTCGGGCCGATAGAGGCCCGACAGGATGTTCATCAGCGTCGTCTTGCCGGCGCCGTTCTCGCCCAGCAGTCCGAGGACCTCACCCGCCTTGATTTGCAGGTTGATGCCATCGTTGGCGACGAGGGTGCCGAACCGTTTGGTGATGCCGCGTAGTTCGATGTCCAAGAGTCAGCGCCCCCGCATCCCTCGCCGGCTTCTGGCCTTGTCCCGGGCTCGTCTCTGACGCCTTGGCCCGCCGCGTCCCTTTCCCCGGACGCGGCGGGCGATCGCGATCGTTGTTACGGGGCCGGCCTACATGCCGACCTTGATCGACCCGTCCTTGATGCCCGCGGCGATCGTGTCGAGCTCCGCCTTGAGGCCGGCCGGAACCGCCGAATCAAAGTCATGGAACGGCGCCAGTGCGACGCCACCGCTCTTCAGGTCACCGACGATAAGGCCGCCCTTGAACGATCCGTCGAAAGCCTCGGTGACCGCGGTTTTCGTGGTCGCGTCCACCTTCTTCAGCACCGACGAGAGGAAGACGCTCTTGTGGTCGGGGTCGGTGTTGTACTGGTCGGTGTCGACACCGATAACCTTGAGCTTGTCGGTGCCGAGTTCCATCGCCAGTGCCGCCGGTCCCTGACCCACCTTGCCGGCGACCGGCAGGATGATGTCGGCGCCTTCATCGTTCATGCTCTTGGCGATGTCCTTGCCCTTGTCGATCGAGTTGAAGTCGCCGACGAACACGCCGTCCTTCTTGGCCGGATCCCAGCCGAGGACCTTCACCGAGGTGCCCTTCTGCTTGTTGTAGTAGTCGGCGCCCCACACGAAGCCGTCCATGAAGTCCGTCACCGGGCCGCCGATGTTGATGCCGCCGAAGGTGCCGATGACGCCCGTCTTGCTCATGCCGGCGGCGAGGTAGCCGGCGAGGAACGCCGCCTGATTGGTGGCGTAGACCTGGCCGAGGACGTTCGGGATCGTCGGGTCATAGGCGTAGTCGACGATGGTGTACTTGATGTTCGGATTGGCCTCGGCCGAGTCCTTGGTCGCGTCGCCGAGCAGGAAGCCGACGGTGACGATGACGTCGCACTTGGCCGCCACGAACGACTGCAGGTTCGGCACGTAGTCGGTCTCAGCCTTCGATTCCAGCAGCTTGGTGTCGAAGCCGCCCGCCTTGGCGGCGTCCTGCACCCCCTGCCAAGTGTATTGGTTGAATCCCTTGTCGTCGACGCCGCCCGTGTCGGTCACGGCGCATGCAAGGAACGCCCATGCCGGCGCGCTCATCGCGCCCAGCCACGCCGCGGTCGCGAGAGTGGCGAGCGAGGTGCTTACAATCCTGCGGTTCAACTGACCCTCCTTCATGTTGACAACGGCAAACCGGCGAAAACGCCGCTTCCCTTCGGAGTGCGCCGGCGACAGGCCGGCCCCCCTCCCGGCAAGGGCCTGTACCAACTGTCGCATTTTCGCCCGCCAACGCCAAGCCAGTTCGGACCCGTCGGCCCCCGCGTGACATGAACCGGCCAAAGCCGGTACAACACCGGCAAGACCCGTGTTGCGGTCGGGGGAAACGCGCCGATGGACAGTGAACTCTTCACGGCGGCGAGCGCCGTGCGCGGTCGCGCCCACGCGCCATATTCGCGCTTCGCCGTCGGCGCCGCCGTGCGCACGGAGGCCGGTACCGTCCACGTCGGCGCCAACGTCGAGAATGCGTCCTACCCCGAAGGCTGGTGCGCCGAGACATCGGCGATCGCCGCCATGGTCGCCGCCGGTGCGCTTGGGCCCGCTCGCCGCATCGCCGCGGTCTGCGTCGTTGCCGATCGCATCGAAGGTCGCCTGACCACGCCGTGCGGCGGCTGCCGCCAGCGCCTGGCCGAGTTCGCCGGCCCCGACACCCCGGTCTACGTCGTGGACCTCGCCGGCAACGGCGACACGTTCCTGATGAAAGACCTGTTGCCGGCCGTCTTCGCCATGGAGGAAACCCGATGACACCTGGTGAGGAAGCCGCCCAGACGGTCCGTGCCGAGGCCGACCTTCCCTACGAGGTCGGCATCGTTTTGGGGTCGGGCCTCGGCGGCCTCGCCGACGACGTTGCCGAGGCCGTACGCATCCCCTACGCCGACCTGCCGGGCTTTCCATCCTCCAATGTCTCGTCCCACCGCAACGAGCTGGTCGCCGGCTGGCTCGAGGGCGTCGGTGTCGTCGTCCTTTCTGGCCGCGAGCACTATTTCGAAAACGGCAATGCCGCGGCCATGCGCGAGCCGATTGCGACGCTGAGGGCGCTCGGTTGCGACACGCTCATCTTGACCAATGCCGCAGGATCGCTCCGCACCGAAGTTGGCCCCGGTGAGGTGATGCTGATCACCGACCACATCGCCTTCTCCGGCCCCAATCCGCTGGTAGGCATCCCCACCGACGATCGTTTCGTCGGCATGACCGCCGCCTACGATCCCGATCTCCGTGCCGCCCTGCTCGGCGCCGCCGAACGGGAGGGCATCGCGCTCCACACCGGCGTCTACATGTGGTTCTCTGGCCCCTCGTTCGAGACGCCGGCCGAGATCCGCATGGCGCGCAAGGCCGGAGCCGATGCCGTCGGCATGTCGACCGTGCCGGAGGTCATCCTCGGCCGCTATTTCGGGCTGAAGTGCGGGGCCGTCTCCACCGTCGTGAATTTCGCCGCCGGCATGACCGGCGCCGAACTCAGCCACGAAGAGACCAAGGCGCTCGCCCCGGTCGGTGCCGCCAAGCTCGCCCGCATCATCCGCCGCTACCTGCGCGACCGTGGCATGGCCCCGCGACGGCGATAGCCCCATGCTTCCCCAGGAGGTTATCCGCAGGAAACGCGACGGCGAGGTTCTCGCCGCCGATGAGATCGCCTTCATGGTTGAGGGGCTGACTGCGGGAACGGTCGGCGAAGGGCAGGTTGCCGCCTTCGCCATGGCGGTGTTCTTCAAGGGCATGGGCCGCGACGAGGCGGTGGCGCTCACCGTCGCCATGCGCGATTCCGGCACCGTGCTCGACTGGTCGGCCTTGCCCGGCCCCGTCCTTGACAAGCACTCCACCGGCGGCGTCGGCGACAACGTCTCGCTGATGCTGGCGCCGGCGCTCGCCGCCTGCGGCGCGTTCGTGCCCATGATTTCCGGCCGCGGCCTCGGACATACCGGCGGCACCCTCGACAAGCTGGATTCGATCCCCGGCTATCGCACCCAGCCGGACCTCGACCTGCTCAAGCGCGTCGTCGCCGACGTCGGTTGCGCCGTCATCGGCCAGACCGCCGACCTCGCCCCCGCCGACAAGCGCCTCTACGCCATCCGTGATGTCACCGCGACGGTGGAATCGATCCCCCTCATCACCGCCTCCATCCTGTCGAAGAAGCTTGCCGCCGGCCTTGGCGCCCTCGTCCTCGACGTGAAGACCGGCTCCGGCGCCTTCATGCGGAAGCGGGAGGATTCTCGCGCTCTGGCCGAGAGCCTCGTCGGCGTCGCCAACGGCGCCGGCATGAGGACCAGCGCGCTCATAACCGACATGAACGAGCCGCTGGCCTCCGCCGCGGGCAATGCCGTCGAGGTCATGAACGCGGTCGAATTCCTCAAGGGCAGGCCCGACGCGCGTCTCCACGAGGTGACCGTTGCCCTCGGCGGCGAGCTCCTTGCCCTGAGCCGCCTCGCCGCCGACCCTGCCGGCGGTCGCGGCAAGATCGAGGCGGCCTTCGCTTCCGGCCGTGCCGCCGAATGTTTCGCCCGCATGGTCGCCGCCTTGGGTGGTCCCGCCGATTTCCTCGACAAGCCGGAGAAGCACCTGAAGGCGGCGCCGCTCACCCGCCCGGTCGCGCCCGAGCGGGCAGGGGTGGTCGCTGCCATCGATACCCGCGCCGTCGGCATCGCCGTGGTGGAACTCGGCGGTGGTCGCATGCGCGCCGAGGATGCCATCGATCACTCTGTCGGCTTCACCCGGCTCGCCGGCCTCGGCGGCGCCGTCGGTCCCGATGCTCCGCTCGCCTTCGTCCACGCCCGCGATGAGGCCGCCGCTCTCCGTGCCGAAGCCTCCCTCAGGGCTGCTTACACGATCGGCGACGCCGCCCCCGCGGCCGCGCCCGTCGTCTACGAGCGCATCGGCCCGTGAATGGCTTCACCAGACCCGGCTAACCCGGCCCGAAGACTCGCCTTTTTCCCGCTGCTTGAATCCCGTTGGCAACGCCCCGCCCAGACTTGAATCGGAGCATGAAATCGCCGCCCTTTTTCGAAGGCGCGAGCGACCAGCGCAGGCGGTTTTGCACCGCCCGGCGCCGGCTAACAAACCCGGCCAACCACGCCTGAAGACTCGTCTTTTCGCCGCCGCCTCAACCGGCTTCGCGGCTCGACCTGAATCGGAACGTGAAGTTACGCCCGCCGTTGACCGAAGCTCACGCGGTCGTTCAATCCGCTCGGGGATTCCATCTCATAGAGCCGCGCTGCGAACCGCTGCCCGGCGATGCCGCTCATGTCCAGTGCGACCGCGAACCCACCGGCGTAGTGGCGTGCGATGTTGCCCATCACCCGGCCGAGCTTTTCCGAGGTGATGAGGACCCGCTCTCCGCGCCGGCCGAGCTTCGGCCCCGTCAGGGCGAGCCCCCCGACGGAGACGTCGACGATCGTGCAACTGTGTTCGGATCCATCCTCCAGCACGTAGTTGCCGGCCACCTTCAGCTTTATGCGGGGGTGTTCGCGCCGGTCGTTCGGCCGTTTCAGCAGCATCATCTCGTCCACTCCACCAGGCCCTGCGGACGCCCGTCCGCGTATGTCGTGAGCTTGCCGGCAGCGCCTTTAACGCATGGTTGTTTCGATCGATCGAATTCAAGCGGTCGACCGGTTTGGGCCACTATTGGTTAACTCTGGCGCGGCATCTCGCTTAACGGCGCGAGCAGCCTTGCCCGCGTCGCGTCGTCCACGAACGCCGCCTCGATGGCGGTGCGCGTCGCCGTGGCGAGCGCCCCGTCGTCCAGCCCCTGGTCGCGCGCCAGCGCGTCGTATTCGCCGCCGAGGGTGGTGTGGAAGTAGGGCGGGTCGTCCGAGTTGATGGTCACCCGGCAGCCGGCCTCCATCAGCCGGCGGAAGGGGTGGCGGGCTATGTCGGGGTAGAGTTTCAGCGCCACGTTGGAGCTCGGGCAAAGTTCGAGCACGACCCGCTCGTCGACGATCCGCCTGACCAGCGCCGGATCCTCGATGGCGCGCACCCCGTGGCCAAGCCGTTTCACTCCGAGGTGGTCGAGGGCGGCCTTGACGCTGTCCGGCCCCGCCAACTCCCCGGCGTGCGCCGTGAGCCCGAGGCCGGCCGCGCCGGCGATCCGGAACGCCGGTGCGAAGTCACGTGGGTGGAACATCGTCTCGTCGCCGGCGAGCCCGAAGCCGGTCACCAGGGGATGCGGATTGGCGGCAACCGTCTCCGCCATTGCGGTCGCCCGCTCCGGCCCGAGGTGACGCACCGCGATCACGATCATCCGGCCGACGATGCTGGTTGCTTTCTCCGCTGCCGCGATCCCCTCGCCGAGCCCGCCGATGTAGTCGTCGTAGGAGAGGCCGCTGTCGGCGGCGATATCGGGCGCCACGAACACCTCGCCGTAGATCGCCCCTTCCGCCGCGATCGAGCTGAAGTAGTCGCGCGCCAGTTCGCGATAGTCATCGCGCGTGCGGAACACCGACGACACCCGCCCGTAGGTGTCGAGAAAGCTCGCGAAGTCGTGCCACCGATAGCCGCCGTCGTCGAAGACCTCGCCGAGGGTGACACCGTGGCGCGCCGCCATCCGGCGCGTCAGCGCCGGTGCTGCCGCCCCCTCGATGTGACAGTGCAGTTCCGCCTTGAGTACCGTCATGGCGCTTCCCCTGGTGACCGGTCCGCTGGGCGCCGGCTCCGGTCGTTAATCTCTTTGCCTTGGTTAATTTAATTGTGATTCGAAACTTCGGCTTCCCGGGGGTGCCGCCGGCCGCAACCGTTGGTTACATTGATCGCGGGATGGGTCTTCGGAGGTCACCGATGAGTGACGAGCACGAACGGGCCCTTGCGGCGTTCCTGCGGACCTTTGACAAGCGCATTTCCGACGCGCCGGTGGTCGAACGCCGCGATGCCGACCGCGAGGGGGTGATCGAAGCGCGTCGCGCGCCCGGCCCGGTGGTGGGCGAGGTCGCTTATTGGGTCAGGCCGCCGCGCCGCAGCCGCCACTGAAGCCCAGCCTCACAGAAAGCTCGTCCCGTGCGGACCTGGCGCGAGGCCGAGGTGGGCGGCAAGTGTCTCCCCCATGTCGGCGAAGAAGCGCTCCCCGACGGGTCCGGCGCCCACACCCGGCCCGAAAGCCAGGATCGGCGCGTGTTCGCGCGTGTGGTCGGTTCCCGTCCAGGTCGGGTCGTTACCGTGATCGGCGGTGATGATGCAGAGGTCGCCCGGCCTTAGCCTGGCTTCCAGCTCCGGCACCCGCTTGTCGAACCTCTCAAGCGCCGCCGCATACCCCGGCACGTCGCGCCGGTGGCCGCAAAGCGTGTCGAAGTCGACGTAGTTGGCAATCAGCAGGTCGCGGTCGCCGAGCCGGTCCAGCGCGGCGAGCGTGGCGTCGAAGAGCGCGTTGTCGTTCGGCCCCTTCACCACCTCGCTGATGCCGCGATGGGCGAAGATGTCGCCGATCTTGCCGATGGCGATGACACGGTGGCCGGATGCCACCACCCGGTCGAGGAGCGTCGGCTCCGGAGGCTCCACCGCCCAGTCGCGCCGGTTGGCGGTGCGCACGAACTCGGATGACGTCTCCCCGACGAAAGGTCTCGCGATCACCCGCCCGATGTTGAGCGGGTCGACCAGTCTGCGCGCGATCTCGCACACTTCGTAGAGCCGTTCGAGACCGAAGTGCGTTTCGTGCGCCGCGATCTGGAGGACCGAGTCGGCCGAGGTGTAGCAGATCGGTTTGCCGGTGCGGACGCACTCCTCGCCAAGTTCGGCGAGGATGACGGTGCCCGAGGCGTGCTTGTTGCCGAGGATGCCCGGCAGGCGCGCCTCCGCGATGAGCGCGTCCGTCAGGTCTTTGGGAAAGCACGGCACCGTGCGCGGGAAGTATCCCCAGTCGAACATCACCGGCACCCCGGTGATCCCCCAGTGGCCGGAGGGCGTGTCCTTGCCGCGGGAGAGTTCCACCCCGTAACCCCAACGCCCCAGCGGATCGCCGTCGTGGCCAAGCGGCGGCAGCGCCTTGCCGGTGGAAGCCGCCGCCGCCCGGCCGACGCCCAGCCGGTCGAGGTTTGGCAGCCTGAGCGGACCGGAGCGCAATCCCTCGCGGTCGCCGTGTCCCTCCGCACATGCCCAGGCGATGTGGCCGAGCGTGTCGGCGCCCTCGTCGCCAAAGCGCGCGGCATCCTCGGCGCCGCCCACGCCGACGGAGTCCATGACGAGGAGGATCCCGCGTTTCACTTTGCCTGACACCTTTCGGGAGAGTAGCTTCTCCCGGTCGCCATAGTGCACTTGTGGCGGCGCCGGGCAACGGATGGTGGCGCCCGGCCGGACACCCGGTGGGGACAACCTGAGGCCTCGGTTGGCGGAGCCGCGGGTGCGCGCTAAGTTGTCCCGACCCAGACCGAGGCGCGGAATCCCAAGACATGCAAGGCGTTACTGTCGTCGACCATCCTCTGGTGCAGCACAAGCTCACCCTCATGCGCGACAAGACCACGCCGACCGCCGCCTTTCGCCAGCTCCTTCGCGAGATCGCGCTTTTGCTGACTTACGAGGTCACCCGCGACCTGACGCTCACCACCAAGCGCATCGAAACGCCCCTCGCCGAAATGGATGCCCCGATCCTCGCCGGCAAGAAGCCGGTCTTCGCCTCGATCCTGCGCGCCGGTAACGGGCTTCTGGAGGGCATGCTCGACCTGGTCCCCTCGGCCCGCGTCGCTCACATCGGCCTTTATCGCGATCCGAAAACACTCGAGGCGGTCGAGTATTATTTCAAGGCGCCCGAGGATATCGCCGACCGTCTCGTTATTGTCGTCGATCCGATGCTGGCCACCGCCAATTCCGCCTCCACGGCCATCCACAAACTCAGGGAACGCGGTGCCAGGGACATCCGCTTCGTCTGCCTGCTCGCCGCGCCGGAGGGCATCGAGCGGTTGAAGCAAATGCAGCCCGATGTCCCCATCTACACCGCTGCCATCGACGACCATCTGAACGACCACGGCTACATCGTTCCCGGCCTCGGTGACGCCGGCGACCGCCTCTACGGCACCAAGTAACGCGCACCCCCCGCAAGGACATCCCATGAAATACGGTGCCATCTACCCGAGCCTGAAGGGCCGCACCGTGCTCGTCACGGGTGGCGGCTCGGGCATTGGCGAAGCGATCGTCGAGCACTTCGCCGCCCAGGGGGCGAAGACCGCTTTCCTCGACATCATGGAGAAAGAATCGAAGGCGCTGGTCACCCGCCTCCGGCGCCGGCGTCAGACCGTCCATTTCGAAAAGTGCGACCTGACCGACATCGAGGCGCTCCGCCGGGCGATCAAATCGGTCCGCAAGGCGCTTGGCCCCATTACCGTGCTGGTCAACAACGCCGCCAACGACCACCGCCACACGCTGGAGGAAGTGACGCCGGAATATTTCGACGATCGCATCGCCGTGAACCTTAAGCACCAGTTTTTCGCCATCCAGGCAGTCGTCGGCGACATGAAGCGTGCCCGGAACGGCTCGATCGTCAACGTCGGCTCCAATTCGTGGCTGGTCGGGGCCCGCGGGCTGCCGGTGTACGAGGCGGCCAAGGCCGGCGCCCTCGGCATTGTACGCGGCCTCGCCCGCGACCTCGGCGAGCACAACATCCGCATCAATCACGTGGTGCCCGGCTGGGTCATGACCAAGCGGCAGCTCGAGCTGTGGGCAACGCCGGAAGCGCTCGACCGGCTGATGCAGGACCAGTGTCTGCCGCGCAAGCTTTACCCGGACGACATCGCCCGCGCCGTTCTCTTCTTTGCCTCCGACGAGGCCTCGGCCACCACCGCCCGCACCTTTGTCTTCGACGGCGGCTGGCTATAAGCAATCCCAGGAAAAGTGGGCACCACTTTTCCGTCCGGGATTGCGCGAAAGCAAAGAGACACAATCCCAGGAAAAGTGGGCACCACTTTTCCGTCCGGGATCGCCTTGGACCAACAACCCCCGGGTTTCGTGCATAGCCGCAAGCCTTTGTTAAGGCCCCGATACGAAATCCGGGCGTCTCTGCCCGCCGCGCCGCGATTGTTGCCGGCGCTTTAGCCCCTTTGCCCAATATTCTTGGGTGGTTTGCCCTGACCCGGCAGAGGACTGTCTTGCTGAACCGCCTGATTGTGCTTGCCGTCGGCTGCGCCCTGTTGGCGCTTGCCGCGCCCCGCTTCGCGCCCGCGCTCGTCGGGCTTGTCGACGCGCCGCCGTCCGGCGGTGCGGAGACCGCCGTCGCCAACCGCGTCCCCGAGCGCCCGGCGCCGCCGACTGCAGCACCCGCACCGTCTCCGCCGGCGGAGGGCCAGTGGACCAACGGCCGTACCGTTGCTTTGAAAGCGGACCCGCGCGGCCACTATCTCGTCGACGCGGAGGTCAATGGCCGCCGCATCCCGGCCATGGTCGATACCGGCGCGTCGGCCGTCGCCCTGAATGCAGACACGGCCCGGCACCTCGGCATCTACGTCAGCCGCAGCGACTACACCGTGCCGATTTCCACGGCCAACGGCGTCATTGCCGCCGCGCCGGTGAAGCTGCGCGAGGTCCGCCTCGGCGGCATTTCGATCCGCAACGTCGATGCAATCGTGCTGCCGGGCGATGTGCTGTCGGTCAATCTTCTTGGCATGACCTTTCTCTCCCGCCTGTCGAAGTTCCAGATCGCGGGCGGCAAGCTCGTCCTCGTCCAGTAGCCGCGGGAACCTTTTCCCTTGACGGCACCTCTGTTAAGAGGCCGTCAAGGAGCCATCGCATGTTTCCCACTCCCGTTGCGTCGCTGAAACCCAACACCCTCGCGTTCGAAACCACCCCGCTGGTTCGCCCCACCGGCTTTCGCGAATACGACGCCCGCTGGTGGTTCGGGGTCCCCGGTTCCGACAATCCGCCAGAGATCAACCTGATGGGCGTGACCGCGCTCGGCATGGGGCTGGGCACGCTGCTGGCCGAGCTGGGCGTCCCCCGCGAGCTGGTCACCGGGCACGACTACCGCGCTTATTCGTCCTCCATCAAGATGGCCCTCGTCTCCGGTCTCATGGCCGCTGGCTGCCGTGTGCACGACGTCGGTCTGGCGGTTACTCCGATGGCCTATTTCGCCCAGTTCGCCCTCGACGTGCCGGCGGTCGCCATGGTCACCGCGTCCCACAACGAGAACGGCTGGACCGGCGTCAAGATGGGTGCCGCCCGTCCGTTGACCTTTGGCCCCGACGAGATGAACCGGCTGAAGGAAATCGTCATGGCCGCGGCCTTCGATCTCACCGGTGGCGGCAGCTACGACTACGTCTCCGACATGGCCGGGCGCTACGTCGCCAGCCTGACCGATCGGCCGAAGTGGACGCGCAAAATGAAGGTGGTTGCCGCCTGCGGCAACGGCACCGCCGGCGCCTTCGCGCCGGGCGTGCTCGCCGCCCTCGGCGCCGATGTCGTCCCCCTCGACGCCGAGCTCGACCATAGCTTCCCGCGTTACAACCCCAACCCGGAAGACATGGCGATGCTGCACGCCGTGGGTGCCGCGGTGACCGACAGCGGAGCCGACGTCGGCCTCGGCTTCGATGGCGACGGCGACCGCTGCGGCGTCATCGACAATCGCGGCAAGGAGATTTTCGCCGACACCATAGGCGTCATGCTCGCCCGCGACCTTTCCGCCCTCCATCCCGGCGCCACCTTCGTCGTCGACGTCAAGTCGACCGGCCTTTACGCCACCGATCCGGTACTCAAGGCGAACGGCGCCACCACCGACTACTGGAAAACCGGTCACTCCTACATCAAGCGCCGCGTTCACGAACTCGATGCCCTGGCCGGGTTCGAGAAGTCCGGCCATTACTTCTTCAACGCGCCGATCGGCCGCGGCTACGACGACGCCCTCGTCTCGGCGATCGCGATCCTCGACATGCTCGACCGCAATCCTTCCCGCTCGATGGGCGAGCTGCGCGAGGCGCTTCCCCGGACCTGGGGATCGCCAACCATGGCGGCCCATTGCCCCGACGAGGAGAAGTACGCCGTCGCCGATCGCGTCCGTGACCGCTTCCAGCGCATGCGCGCCGCCGGTGACGGGGTCGCCGGCCATCCGATCGTCGATCTCGTTACCGTCAACGGCGTGCGGGTCGTCACCGACGATGGCACCTGGGGGCTGGTCCGTGCCTCGTCCAACAAGCCGGAGCTGGTGGTGGTGATCGAGAGCCCGGTGTCGGAGGCGCGCATGCGCGAGATGTTTGCCGCCGTCGACGCTGTGCTGCGCGAGGAGCCGTCGGTCGGCGCATATAACCAGACGATCTGACGCTTTCAGTGGGGCGGCCCGGCTGCCTTGGCGGTTTCCTGCGACGCCGCGTGCGCGGTCATGTATGATCGGCAGGCCCGGGGAGGGGGCCATGACCAAAATCCGATCATTTGGCTCGCTGCCTGACGGCGGCGTGGTCCATGAGGTGAGCATCGCCGACGGCGACCTGCGCGCCAGCATCCTCACCCTGGGCGCCCGCGTCCGCGACCTGCGCCTCGCCGGCGTCGATCACCCGCTGGTCCTAGGCTTCGACAGCGTCGAAGCGTACCTCGCTTACGGGCCCTACTTTGGCGCGATTTGTGGCCGTTGCGCCAACCGCATCGGTCGCGGGCGCGCCCCGATCGAAGGCCGGACCTATCAGTTGTCCCTCAACGAGAACGGCCGCCACCACCTGCACGGAGGCTTCAAGGGTTTTTCCGCCCGCGCCTGGCGGTTGATCGATCACAACGACACCGGCGCCACGCTCGCGCTCACCAGCCCGGCCGGCGAGGAGGGTTACCCCGGTGGCGTGGAGGTCACCATCCGCTATCGCGTCGAGGCGCCGGCCACCCTTTCAATCGAGATGGAGGCGACAACCGACGCCCCGACCCTCGTCAACCTCGCCCAACACTCGTACTTCAACCTCGACGATTCGCCCGACATCCTCGACCATCGCCTGCAGATCCTCGCGGAGACCTACACACCGGCCAACGCCGAGCTCATTCCCACCGGCGAGATCGTTTCCGTCGCCGCCTCCGATTACGATTTCCGGGCGGCGCGGCCGATCAGGCTCCTTCGCAACGGGGCCCGCGTCGCCTACGACCGCAACTACATCGTCGACCGGGCAAAGTCCGCCGCGCCGCGCCTGATGGCCCGCCTGACCTCAGCGCGGAACGGCGTGGCCCTCTCGGTCTCGTCGACCGAGCCGTGCGTCCAGTTTTACGATGCCGCGACGCTGGCCGACGTCCCGGTCTCCGGCCTCGGCGGGCGTCATTACGGGCCGAACAGCGGGTGCTGCCTCGAGCCGCAGGCCTTCCCCGACGCACCGAATCACGTGGCGTTTCCGGACCCGTTCCTCAATCCCGGTGAAAAGTACCGGCAGGTCACGCGGCTTTCCTTTTCGCGCGGTTGAGGCACATATTTTCCGCGGATCAGGATCAGGACCGATGGCACGCGTCGCGGCGAACAGCAACCGATGGAGAAGGCATGCCACCCGCCGTGTGGCCACCCTCGCACTGGGCATCGTCGCCCTTGTCAGCGTCGGTGGCGCGGTCCACGCCGAGTGGCAGGACGACCACAAGGCGCTGCGAATCGGCTTTCTGGCGACCGCCGGCGCTGCTTACGATATCGCCCGGCTGGAGCCGTTCCGCGCCTACCTCGAATCGTCGCTTTCGCTTCCCGTCGAGCTGGTCCCGGCCGCGAGCTACGCCGTGCTCATCGACGCCCAGGCGACCGACCGCGTTCAGTACGCCATCCACAGCGCCACCAGTTACGCCACCGCCGAGGCCATATGCACCTGCGTCGAACCGCTGGCGCTGCCCACCGCCTTCGACGGAGCCCGCGGATTCCATGCGGTTCTCGTCGCCCGTGCCGACAGTGCCATCAACTCGATAGACGATGCCCGCGGCAAGCGCCTGGTGGTCACGGCAGCCGATTCGGTTGCCGGCCGTCTTGTGCCGATGAACGCCCTCGCCGGTCAGGGCATCGACCCCTCCCGATATTTCTCTTCCATCGGTGAGGCCGTCAGTCCCGCGGACGCTGTGATCGCGCTATTCACCGACCAGGCGGACGTCGCCGCCGCCTGGTCGAGCCTCACCGGCGACGCCGCCGGCGGCTACGACTTCGGCGTCCTGTCCGAGATGGTCGGCAACGGGCAGTTATCGATGGACCAGATTCGGGTGGTGTGGACCTCGCCCCTCATTCCGTTCGGCCCCCACGTGGTTCGTCGCGATCTTCCCGATGAGCTGAAGAGCCAGCTTCTCGCCGCCCTGACCGCCATGGCGGCCTCGTCGCCGCAGGCGCTGGACGCCGTCGATCGGTCGAGCATCGGAGGAGGGGGGTTCGTCGCCGCGACCGCCGGCGACTATCACGTCATCGACGACCTGATTTCCGGGGGTGCCGTGGATTCCGGCCCGCCCTCGTCCGTACCGTGAGCGGCCTCAGCCGGACACCCGCTTGACGTCGTTGGTCAATCGCGGACGCAGATAGAACTGGTCGTGAAGGTCGAAGGTGCCGGTGAGCAGATAGCCGATCGTCGGCGTGTAGTCGTAGTGCACTTCCGCCGTCACGATGAAGGTGTTGGGCACGTTCACCGCCGCCGGCAGGCTGATGATCGAGTTCACTCCGAGCGCCGTATCGTTTCGGGCGTCGCTCCACACCACCGTGGCGACGCCGTCCTTGTCGATCGAGACCCCGCTGACCTTGATGCGCAGGAGATCGTCGTCGTATGGGATGATGATCGACGCCGTCGCGTCGAGAATGTTCTGCATGTCGGTGTTGCTGATGGTCTTGGCCTGGGTGACCAGGTCAGCCAGCGAACTCGTCACGTGCGTGACCTTGCGGTCGATGGTCAGCGCGTCGCCGAACTCGACCGAGCCGAAGTAGAGCGTCAGCATCAGCGGCAGCAGCAGCGCGAACTCGACCGCCGCCACGCCGGCGACGTTGCCACTGAGGGCACGCGCGGGTTGCGCCATTGTATCCCGTGCTTGTTTCACGCGGCTCACCATGGGAACGGCTCGTTGCGGAAGGCCGCCGTGGCGGCGATCAGATGATTGCCGTCTGAGAGATTGGAAAAGTTGAGGCCAAGCAGCTTGGAAAACGTCGGCCATTCGTAAAAGGCGCGCACCACGACGATGTCGGTGCCGTGGCCGGGGTCATAGGTGAAGTCGTCTTTGCTTAGGTTGCCGTCTGCGTCGATTGGCTTGGCCAGGTTGATCTCGTCGAACGTCTGGTACGTGCGGACGTCGAGGAAGAGATCGTCTGCGCAGTTGAACAACGACATTATTTGCGCGCACACGTCGCTCTTGAACTGATCGGCGTCAAACCCCTGCTGCTGTGCCTGACCGGTACGAATCAGGCGGCCGGTGTTGGACACCGCCGTCTCCAGCGTCTGCGATGCGAAGAAGAGGAGCGCGGTTTCCAGGATCGCCAGCATCAGGGCGATGAAGGGCAGGGCCACCAGGCCGAACTCGACCGCGGTTGCGCCGCTCGCGTCACGTCTGAATCGGGCGAAGCCGAAATCGTGTGGAAATGCGGCCACTCAAACGACTGACGCCTGTACTCGACGATACCATGGCCGGCTACCTGTCGTTACGGGCCGATTACCTTTCGGACCGGATTATCTTGGTAGCAGGCAAGAATTGATGAACGGTTGCAACCGATCAAGAAAATCCGAACGGTTACGTTAACGCGCTGTCGATCATGAGTGGCCGGAAGCGGCCTATTTGTTGGCTGCGCCTTCGGACAGCGTGCCGTGCGCCTGGATCTGGGAGTTGACCGAATCGAAAACTCCGGGCGTGTCGCCGATCGCCAGCGTCGGCGAGCAGTTCGGCGTGCAGCTGTAGGTCCGCCGCGCCCCAAGGCTGTAAACGGTGACTACCTGATCGTCGGAAGCGCCCACGGTGATCACCTCGTCGGCGATCGCTTGGCCGTCGGAGTCGAGTACGATCAGGTTAGTCGAGCCGAAGCTGCGGCCGGTGATGATCAGCGTCTTGTTGTCCTGGATGGTGGCGTCGGCGATCGCCGGGTTGCCGACGATGACGACATCGGCCGGACGCGATATGCGCATCACCTTCGCCCTGTCCACCATCACGGAGATCGGCTCGGCTTTCGCGACCGTCGCCACGCTCAGCATTCCTGCCGCCGTCAATCCGGCGACCGCGAGCCAGAGCAAGGGTTTGGCGTTCGCACGGGTAGACACAGGCAACATGAGAGCCTCCGCTCGGCAAGCCGCGTTTGGACGGACCGTAGCCCCCATATGGTGAACGAAGCCTTAAGGCCGGCAGGGGCCATCGCGTTGCCCCTTGGTCCGCGGCCCCGAAAACGTCTTTGCGAAGGTGGTAAATATATCGTTCTCGACTGAGGTAAACAAAAAGCAAATCCGGAAGCGAATTCAGGATACTCAAGGCTATTTTGCGCCAAAAGAGTAAAGACGGCCGCACGAGGTATTCTTAATAAAAGGTATTTAGAGGCCTTTATTACGGTCACAGACGTTAACTAACCTTCAGGACTTTGGAGCTACTTTCGCGGCTGGTTACGGCTGCGAGACATGAGCTGCGCATATCCGAACCAGGAAGGTTCAACACTTAAGTGAGGAGTCCAACCATGAAGAACCTGTTTGCTCGCTTTGCGAAGGACGAGTCGGGTGCGACGGCCATTGAGTATGGCCTGATCGCCACTCTCATCGCGGTTGCCATCATCGTTGGTGCCACTGCTGTCGGCACCCAGCTGAACGCGACCTTCACGACCATCAGCACCGACCTCGGCGGCTAATTCCGGTCGACCAATATCCGCGTCGCGCGGTCAGAAGCTGCGCGACGCGGCCCTCCGGGCGGAGTGGCCGCAAGCCATCGATCCATCCAACGGCGGCGAGGATGAAATGATGAACGCGCTTGTCCGTTTGTTGCAGGATGATTCCGGCGCGACCGCCATCGAATACGCCCTGATCGCAGTATTGATCAGCACCGCCATCATCATCGGTGCGACAGCGTTGGGTACGGCGCTGAACACGACTTACGTCGGTCTCGCGAACAAGATCCCCACGATCTGATCGGGCCCTCCGGCCCCGCGGCACTGCCGGGGAACTCTTTCCCGCCTGCGTCAGACACCCGCCGCCGGCCGACCGCAGACCCGCTCCGTCATCGTTTGCGTCCGAATCGGCCGGCAAATCGGCTTTTAGGGTCTCCGTTCAGTCGACCTTAATCCTCGTTTGTTAGGAAAAGAGCGAGGATCAAGGACGAAGTCCGGCAATGGCACTGGACGTGCTTCGCTACGCCGTTTTCGCGGTATTTCCCGTGGCGATGGCCTACGCCGCCGCGTCGGACCTGCTGACCATGACGATCTCCAACAAGCTGACCCTCGGCCTGGTCGCTTGCTTCGTGGTCCTGGCGCCGTTTACCGGCATGGGCTGGAACGCGTTCGCCACTGCATTGGGTGGCGGCGGGGGCCGTCCTGGCGGTCATGTTCGTCTGTTTCGTCATGGGCTGGGTCGGCGGCGGCGACGCAAAGCTCGCCACGGCCATCGCGCTATGGGTCGGGTTCCCGGGTACCGTCGCAATTCGCGCTGCTGGCGTCCATTTTCGGCGGCGTGCTGACCATCCTGCTGATGGCTTTCCGGCGAGCGCCCGTGCCGGTGTTCATTATCCGCCAGCCCTGGGTCCAGCGGCTGCACGATTCCGGTCGCGGCGTGCCCTATGGCATCGCACTCGCCGCGGCCGCCCTCGCAACATACCCGCACACCATCTGGATGAGGGTGGCGGTTGGCTAGCCGGCGAACGCGGCCACCGGCTGGCGAAACGAGCCTCAACGGCCGCTGGGTTTACCTGAATCCACCGGATTCCTGCCGTTTCGGTGACCTTACTCCGCGTTAATCACGAATACTCATGGCTGATTAACCATAAGTACACGATTCCGGAGCGAGAGTAGCCGCAGAGGTTGGACGATGGACCGTTTGTAGAGGTTGCGTGTCATGAAACTCTCTCGAGTTATCGTTCTCGGTGTCGCGTTGGGCGCCGGCGCTATCGCCGCCGTGCTCGCGGTCAATCTTACCTCGCCGCCACCGCCCCAGCCCGTTGCCGTGCAGCCGGAGCAGCCAGTCAACTCCCAGGTCCTCGTGGCCGCCAAGGACATTCCCATGGGCACGACCCTGGCGCCCGCCATGGTGACCTGGCAGGACTGGCCGAGCAACGGCGTTTCCGACAAGTTCATGGTGCGCAAGTCCCCGGCCGAGGGGACCGATGAGGTGAACGGCGCCATCGCCCGCGCAACGTTCTACGCCGGCGAGCCGATCGTCGACGCCAAGCTGATCCGCTCGGACCGTGGCTTCATGTCGGCCATCCTGCCCGAGGGCAAGCGCGCCGTCGCCACCAAGATCTCGGCCGACACCAGTGCCGGTGGCTTCATCCTGCCCAACGATCGCGTCGATGTGATCATGACCCGTCACGCCAACGACAAGGACGTGACGACCAACGAGTACATCACCGAAACTGTTCTTCACAATATTCGCGTTCTCGCCATCGATCAGACGATCGAGGACAAGAACGGCGAAAAGGTCGTCGTCGGCCAGACCGCGACCCTCGAACTTACGCCGCAACAGGTCGAGATCCTGACCGTCGCCCAGCAGATGAGCGACCGTCTGACGTTGGCCTTGCGCAGCATCGAGGACGCCAAGTCGGGCCCGGGCGACGTGGGGGGTGACGCTGTTCATCTGATCGGCGGAACCAAGCGCAACGGTGCCGTTACCGTCGTCAAGGCCGGTGTCGCGCGCGAAGTGAGCGGTCTCCGGTAGGCCACATGGCGCGGCCGTCGGACAACCAAGGGATTGCCAAGATGTTGCAGCCTTTTCTGCGCAAGGTCCTGTTGCCGGCGGTGGCGCTGTCCGCATCCGTATTGCTCGCGGCCGAGGTGTCTCCGGCGAGCGCGCAATCAAGCACCGTCGCTATCGATGCCCAGCAGACCGCCTCTCGCACGGTCAAGGTCGGCCTCAACAAGTCGCTGGTCATCGACCTGCCGCGGGATGCTCGTGACATCCTTGTGTCCAACCCGGTCATCGCCGACGCCGTGATCCGCACGCCGCGCCGCATCTATGTCACCGGCGTCGCCGTCGGCCAGTCGAACGTCATCATCTTCGACCAGGCCGGCCAGCAGATCGTGTCGCTTGAGCTTGAGGTCGAGCGCGATGCCTCGACCCTCTCCCAGATGCTCTCCCGCCTCATCCCCGATTCCGACATCAAGGTCGAGATCGTCAGCGACAACGTCGTGCTCACTGGCACCGTCAAAAACGCGGCCAATTCGCGCAAGGCCGCCGACATCGCCAACGTGTTTGCCAACGGCGGTGCCAACGCGCAGCCGGCTCCGGCCAATAACTCCGGCGGCAGCGGTGGCAACGGCTCCAATGGCGTCAGCATCTCGCTGACCACCCAGCAGCAGGCGCCGACCTCCTCGGTCGTCAACATGCTGGCCATCGCCGGCGAGGAGCAGGTTCAGGTCAAGCTCACCATCGCCGAGGTCCAGCGCAACCTGGTCAAGCAGCTTGGCATCGACTGGAATGCGCAGAACATCAGCATCGGCGGCATCCTGTTCGGCGCTGCCACCAATCTGCCATACGCTGTCACCGGCCATGGGCCCGGCAATCTCCTCAGCGGCACCTACGTCAACAACTATCCGACCGACAGCATCGGCGGCTCAACCAGCGGCGACCCCGTCTGGGCCCAGCGCAAGCTCGGCGCCACCATCCAGGCCCTCGAGCAGACCGGCCTCTTCCACACGCTCGCCGAGCCGACGCTCACCGCCATCTCCGGCGAGAACGCATCGTTCCTGGCAGGCGGCGAGTTCCCGGTTCCCACCGGCCGCGACCAGCAGGGCAACGTCACCATCGAGTTCAAGCCCTACGGTGTCGCGCTCGCCTTCACGCCGGTCGTGCTGTCGGAAGGCCGCATCAGCCTGCGCGTCAAGACCGAGGTCTCGGAGCTTTCGCAGGAAGGCGCCGTCCAGCTCAATGATATCTCGATCCCCTCGCTGAAGGTGCGCCGCGCCGAGACCACGCTTGAGTTGCCGTCGGGTGGCTCGATGGTTCTCGGCGGCCTGCTCGAGGACAGCACCCGCCAGTCGATCGCCGCGTTGCCGGGTCTCGGCAAACTGCCGTTCCTCGGCCCGCTGTTCCGCAGTCGCGACTTCCAGAAAGGCGAGACCGAACTCGTCATCATCGCCACGCCGTACATGGTCAAGCCTGTGCCGCGCTCCGCGCTTGCCACGCCTGATCAGGGTCTGGCGCCGGCCAGCGATGCCCAGTCCATCTTCCTCGGCAACATCAATCGCGTCTACGGCGTCCAGGGCAGCAGTGCCCCCGGTGCCTCCTACCAGTACACGGGCCGCTTTGGGTTCATCTTCGAGTGAGCGTTGGCCGGCAGCACAACGGAGCCTTCGTGTCATGACCACCGTCACGTCTCTTCCCTGCGACCGCGTGCGGCAGCCATTGCTGGCCGCTCTCCTGGCCGGCGGTCTTGCCGTCGCGCTCGGAGGATGCGCCGCCAACGTCAACCCGCTCGAGACCACCGGATCGGTGCCTGACGACTATCGCGTCAACCACCCGATCGCGGTCGAGGAGCAGGTCGAAACGCTTGATGTTCCCGTCGGCCTCTATAGCGGTCGCCTCACCGACGAGGTCAAGGGCAACATCAACGGCTTCGCCCAGAAGTTTCAGGCGAGCGGCTCGTCGGTCATCGCCGTTGTCGCTCCGTCCGGTTCGCCCGACCAGCAGGCCGCCGCCACAATCGCGGTCCAGATCGAGGACGTGCTGCGCCAGTCCGGCGTGCCTTCCACCGCCATCGACTACCGCGTCTATCACGCGGGCTCGGATGAACGGAACGCTCCGGTGCGGGTCGCCTTCAGCCGCATCGGCGCCCACACTGCTCCGTGCGGTCCGTGGCCCGATCAGGCCTCCGTCAACAGCCAGAACCGCGCCTACTTCAACTTCGGCTGCGCTTCTCAGCAGAACCTTGCCGCCATCGTCCAGAACCCGCTCGACCTTCTCTATCCCCGGGGCATGACCCCGGCCGATGCCGAACGTCGTGCCGAAGTTCTCGACAAGTACCGCAAGGGCCAGGCCTTCTCGTCCGATACATCCAGAGAAACAGGTGGCGCCGTCGCCACGGGAGTCGGCCAATGACCGATCTTGCTTACAGCGACATGCCTGCGCCGGAGCACGATGGGGATGCCGGCGCCAGGAGTTCCGCCGACGTGCGGCCGGTCCCGCGCATCTCCATCCAGGCGTTCTGCGACTCGCCCGACCTGGTCTCAGTGATCGAGGTGGCAGCGGGCGACCGCCGCATGGCCCGCGCCCACGTCAAGGTCCACACAGGTGGCATTGCCGCCGCGGCCGAGTTCTATCAGGCGGCCGCCACGCCCAATCTCATCGTCGTCGAGTCCAAGTTGCCGCGCGACCGCCTCGACGTCGAGCTCGATCGTCTCGCCAACGTCTGCGACGCCGGCACCAAGGTCGTCGTCATCGGTCACGTCAACGATGTCGAGCTGTACCGCAGCCTGACGCACCGCGGCGTCAGCGAATATCTGGTGGCGCCGGTCGATGCCATGGGCGTCATCAAGGCCGTCGCCGATCTTTACGTCGACCGCACCACGCAGCCCCTCGGCCGCACCGTCGCCTTCGTCGGCGCCAAGGGCGGCGTCGGTTCCTCGATGGTCGCCCACAACGTCGCCTGGGCCATCGCCCGCAACTTCGAGAACGACGTCGTCGTCGCCGACTTCGACCTCGCTTTCGGCACCGCCGCGCTCGATTTCAACCAGGATCCGACCCAGGGCATGGCCGAGGCGGTCAACGCGCCCGATCGTCTCGACGATAACTTCCTCGATCGTCTGCTGGCGCGCTGCTCCGATCATCTCAGCCTGCTCGCGGCGCCTGCCACTCTCGACCGCACCTACGATTTCCAGGAGACCGCCTTCGAACAGGTCGTCGACGTCGCCCAGACCGGCGTGCCCGCCGTGATCCTCGATCTCCCGCACGTGTGGACCGGCTGGGTGCGCAAGACGTTACTGGCTGCCGACGAGATCGTGCTCACCGTCGAGCCGGACCTCGCCAATCTGCGCAACGCCAAGAACCTTGTCGACCTCTTGCGGCAGGCGCGCACCAACGACGCACCCGTCCGCCTTGTGATCAACAAGAGCGGTGTCCCCAAGCGACCCGAAATCAAGATCGAGGATTTCGCCGCCGCGCTGGATCTCAAGCCAATCGCGGTGATCCCCTTCGATTCGCAACTGTTCGGCACGGCCGCGAACAACGGCCAGATGATTGCCGAGACCGACGCCAAAAGCCCGATCGCTGACATGTTCTCTCAGATCGCCAGGACAACGACGGGTCGCACCGAACCGAAGCGCAACAAGCGCGGCGCCTTCGACCTGTTGTTCGGCATGCGGCGCGGCAAGAAGAGCGCCTGACGGGGAGTCCAATGTTCGGCAAGCGTGGGACAGGCGGTACCGGCGGGACCTCATCGCCGCCGACCCCGGCCAGGGAACCGCCGGTGGAGATCGACGTGCCCCCGCCGGCGGCTCCCGTTGCCGAGCCGAAGCCGGTCGAGGCCGCCGAGCCGGCGAGGCCGCGCCCGACGACCAGCGAAAGCTCCGGCGTTCGCCGTTCCGAAAACTTCTACGATATCAAGTCGACCGTCTTTTCGGCGCTGATCGACACCATCGACCTGTCGCAGCTCGCCCGCCTCGACCAGGAGTCGGCGCGCGAGGAAATTCGCGACATCGTCAACGACATTATCGCGCTGAAGAACATCGTGATGTCCATCGCCGAGCAGGAAGACCTGCTCGAGGACATCTGTAACGACGTTCTCGGCCTCGGCCCGCTCGAGCCGCTGCTCGCCCGCGACGACATCTCCGACATCATGGTCAACGGCGCCTTCAAGACCTACATCGAAGTCGCCGGCAAGGTGCGCGAAACCAACGTGCGTTTCCGCGACAACAGCCAGTTGATGAACATCTGCCAGCGCATCGTCAGCCAGGTTGGCCGCCGCGTCGATGAATCGAGCCCGATCTGCGACGCCCGTCTCCCCGACGGCAGCCGCGTCAACGTCATCGCGCCGCCTCTGGCCATCGACGGGCCCTCCCTCACCATCCGCAAATTCAAGAAGGACAAGCTGACGCTCGATCAGCTCGTCAAATTCGGCACCATCACGCCGGAAGGCGCCGTCATCCTGCAGGTCATTTCGCACTCGCGCTGCAACGTGCTCGTCTCTGGCGGCACCGGTTCGGGCAAGACGACGCTTCTCAACTGCCTCACCGGCTACATCGGCCACGACGAGCGCATCATCACCGCCGAGGACGCCGCCGAATTGCAGCTCCAGCAGCCGCACGTTGTCCGCCTCGAGACGCGTCCGCCCAACATCGAGGGCGAGGGCGAGATCACCATGCGCGATCTCGTCAAGAACTGCCTGCGTATGCGTCCTGAGCGCATCATCGTCGGCGAGGTGCGCGGACCGGAGGCCTTCGACCTCCTGCAGGCGATGAACACCGGCCACGACGGCTCTATGGGCACGTTGCACGCCAACAGCCCGCGCGAGGCGATCTCGCGCCTTGAAATCGATGATCACTATGGGCGGCTTCTCGCTGCCGGTGAAGACCATCCGGGAGATGATCGCCAACTCGATCGACGTGATCGTCCAGACCGAACGCCTGCGCGACGGCACACGCCGCGTCACCCACGTTACCGAGGTGGTCGGCACCGAGGGCGACGTGGTCACTACCCAGGACATCTTCGTCTACGAGATCACCGGTGAGGACACCAGCGGCCGCATCATCGGTCGCCATCGTTCGACCGGCGTCGGCCGTCCGAAGTTCTGGGAGCGCGCCCGTTACTTCGGCGAGGAGGTGCGATTGGCCAATGCCCTAGACGCCGCCAATGCCGGCGAACTGGAAATCAACGAGCAGGTGCGCTGATGTTTGGTTCTCTCACCCTGCTGATCGCGGTCGTCGGTCTGGCGACGCTGAGCGCCGGCAGCTTGGCCTACGCCCTTCTGTACGGCCGTATCCAGAACGAGAACACCACCGATCGCCGGCTCGACATCGTCCAGGGCCACACACCGGTCGAGGCCTTGCGTGGCCGCTCGAACAACGCCGGCGAGGCCGCCCGCCGTCGCAAATCGGTGCAGGACACCCTGCGCGAGATCGAGGAGAAGCAGAAGGCAAGGTCCAAGCGCACCAAGTCGCCGCCCCTGGTGCTGCGCATGGAGCAGGCGGGGCTCGGCTGGTCGCGGCGCACATTCCTGCTCATCAGCCTGGCGATTGGTGTGGTCACGTTCGTCGGCGTCTGGATCGCAGGCGCCCCTGTCTATGCCGCCGCCGCCTTCGGCATCGCCGGTCTCCTCGGTGTGCCGCGCTGGGTCGTCAATTTTCTGCGCAAGCGGCGCATGAATGTGTTTCTCGAGGAGTTCGCCAACGCCTCCGACGTCATCGTGCGCGGTGTCAAGGCGGGCCTGCCCCTCAATGATTGCATCAAGATCATCGCCAACGAGGCCGCCGAGCCGGTGCGCAGCGAGTTCCGTCACATCGTCGAGACGCAGGCGATGGGCGTGCCCCTGGCCGACGCGGTGGCCAAGCTCCCCGAGCGGGTTCCGGTGCCGGAAGCGAACTTCTTCGCCATCGTCGTCGCCATCCAGCAGCGCGCCGGCGGCAACCTCTCGGAGGCGCTCGGAAACCTTTCGCGCGTGCTGCGCGAGCGCCGCAAGATGAAGGGCAAGATCAGCGCCATGAGCATGGAGGCGAAAGCGTCCGCCGCCATCATCGGCTCGCTGCCGCCGGTGGTCATGATCCTCGTCTGGATCACCAGCCCGGCTTACATCAGCCTGCTGTTCACCGAACAGCTGGGCAACGTCATCCTCGGTGCCTCGGCGGCCTGGATGACGATCGGCATCCTCGTGATGCGCAAGATGATTAATTTCGATTTCTAAGGCGGGCTCATGCTGGCTCTCTTCTACGACAGTGTCACCAACCCGAACTTTCTGATCGCGGTGTTCGCGGCAATTGCCGTTTTCGCCACGGTCTACACGGTGAGCCAGCCGCTGTTCGAGCGTGACAAGCTGACCGCGCGCATCAAGTCGGTGGCGCTCGAGCGCGAGGAGATCCGCGCCCGCGAGCGTGCACGCATGGCCGCCGAGGCCAAGCGTGCAAGTCTGCGCAAGGAACCCAAGGCGTTCATGCGTAAGATCGTCGACCAGTTCAACCTGCGCAAAGCGCTCGCCGACGACAAGACGGTCAACAAGCTGCGCATGGCCGGCTTCCGCGGCCAGGCGCCGCTTGTCGCGTTTCTGTTCGCTCGCGTGACGCTGCCGCTGTTGTTGTTCGCGGTCGCCCTGTCCTATCTCCTGTGGGGGATCGAGCTCGAACAGCCGACCGTCATCAAGGTGCTGATCGCCATCGGTGTCGCCTATGTCGGCTTCTACTCGCCCAATCTTTACGTCTCCAACGTCCTGTCGAAGCGCCAGACCTCGATTCGCCGCGCCTGGCCGGACGCGCTCGATCTGCTGCTCATCTGCGTCGAATCGGGCATGACCGCCGAGGCCGCCTTCCGCAAGGTGTCGGAGGAAATCGGCGCCCAGTCCGTCGAGCTGGCCGAGGAACTGACCCTGACGACCGCGGAGCTGTCCTATCTGCCCGACCGTCGTCAGGCATACGAGAATCTGGGAACGCGCACGGGTCTCGAGACCGTCAGGTCGGTTATGACCAGCTTGATCCAGGCCGAGCGCTACGGTACCCCGCTCGGCCACTCGCTTCGCGTGCTCGCCCAGGAAAACCGCGACCAGCGCATGACCGCGGCCGAGAAGAAGGCCGCCGCGCTGCCGCCGAAGCTGACCGTGCCGATGATCCTGTTCTTCCTGCCGGTGCTCTTCGGCGTCATCATGGGGCCGGCGGCGATCCAGATCATCGCCGCGCGTTCGCACTAGCGGATTCCGGGTTCGGATCTTCAGAAAGCTGTAATTGCGATTTATGACCGTGAGCGGCGTCTAGCCGCTCGGTGTCGTGCCGGACTTGAGCTGCTGCCAGTTGTTCTGCTGGGCGAGCATCTGCTTGAGATAGGCGATGTTGGCCGCCGCCTGCTCCGGCGAAAGCTCCTCGCTGGCAATCTTCTTGGCCTCGTCGAAGCGGCCCTCGAGCCCCACCACCAGCGCGAGATTCTGCCGCACCCGGCTGTCGGCACCGGGCGCCGCGATCGCCTTGCGCAGAAGTTCCTCCGCCCGGTCGAGCTCACCCGTCAGCACGTACGACATGCCGTAGTTCGACAGCACCGTCGGATCGGTCGGCGCCAGACCCAGGGCCTGCTCGTAGAGCTTGCGCGCGTCACCGTGCTGGCCCATCTGGTCCAGGATCGCGGCCTCGGCCGAGATCAGCTTCCAGTCTGGCCGGTCGGCCGTCTCGGCGCGCCGGATGGCGTCGAGCGCCTGTTGCAGCATGCCCGCGTCGGCGAGCGCCTTGCCGTAGGCGGCGAGAACGTCGCGATCCTTGGGGAACTTGAGCGCCGTCGCCTGCAGAACCGTCACCGCCTGGTCGCCGCTGCCGGTCCGCCTGAGCGCCGCCGCGTAGTTGAGGGCGATGTCCTTGTCCTTGGGGTTCTTCTCGTAGCGGTCGCCCCAGTATTGCACCGCGTCGGCGAAGTCCTGCTGCGTCATCGGGTTGGATGGGGGAGGCAGCGAGGCGGTCGCCGATTTGTCGATGGCGGCCGTCTTGGGGTTGGCGCAGCCGGCAAGGGCGACGGCGAGGGAGATGGGAACGAGGACGGCGCCGCGCTTCAGCGCAGCTGTTAACCCGGAATGGCTGAGAACGGTCATTTTTCTGGACGAGCCCCCGAAAAACACGCTTTCCTGCAATATTCTGTTAACCCTAACGGATGGTTAACGCCGCCTGGCCGCCGCCGCTAACCCATTGAAAAACGGAGATTTCACGTGCCCGATTGCCTGGTGACCACCGCTGGCAAAGCGTCTGCGGTTCCTGTGCAGGCGGTGACGCCGGATGACCTTGCGGCACTGGAAGGCGAGGTGAAACAATGGGTTGAAGCAATCGGATTCGCTGCCGGTCCCGGCGATGTCGCACTGATTCCCGGCGGCGCTGGTGGCATCTCCCGGGTGCTCCTCGGGCTGGGCGCTGCCGAATCGGGGGAGGGCGCCCGCCTGATTGCTGGCGTGCTGCCGGATGCCCTGCCGCCGGGCGCCTATGCCCTGGCGGGCGGTTTCGATGACCCGGCGCTGGCAACGCTTGCGTGGGCGCTCGGCGCCTACCGCTTCAGCCGCTACCGCGCCGATACCCGTGAGCCGCGCCGCCTCGTCGTCACCGGCGGTGTCGACGCCGCCGATGTCGGGCGCATTGCAGATGGTGTCTGGCTCGCCCGTGATCTCATCAACACCGGCGCCAACGATCTCGGCCCGGCCGAGCTTGGCGAGGCCGCCCGCGACCTCGCCAACCGTCACGGCGCCGTCTTCTCCGAGGTTGTCGGCGCCGGCCTGCTCGCCGACAACCTGCCGCTGATCCATGCCGTCGGCGCCGCCGCGACGGAGGCCCGCGCCCCGCGGCTGATCGAGCTCGTCTGGGGCGACCCCGATGCGCCGAAGGTCACGGTCATCGGCAAGGGGGTCTGTTTCGATACCGGCGGCCTCGACCTTAAGCCGTCGAGCGGCATGCGGCTCATGAAGAAGGACATGGGCGGCGCCGCCAACGCCCTTGGCCTCGCCCACATGGTGATGGATGCCGGTCTGCCGGTGCGGCTGCGCGTCCTCATCCCCGCCGTCGAGAACGCCGTCGCCGGTGCGGCCTTCCGCCCCGGCGACGTGTTCGTCAGCCGCGCCGGCCTCACCGTCGAGATCGGCAACACCGATGCCGAAGGCCGCCTCATCCTCGCCGATGCGCTGGCGCTCGCCGGGGAGGAGGCGCCGGAGCTGCTCGTCGACCTCGCCACCCTGACCGGCGCCGCCCGCGTTGCCCTCGGCCCCGAGGTGGTCCCGGTCTATACGCCGGACGATCGCCTGGCCGCCGATCTCGCGCGCCTTTCGGCTGCGGTCGCCGATCCGGTCTGGCGCATGCCGCTGTGGCAGCCGTACGCCTCTATGATTGGATCGAAGGTCGCCGACATTGCCAACGCCGGGTCGGGCTCATACGCCGGCTCCATCACCGCCGCCCTGTTCCTCGCCCGATTCGTGCCGGCCGGGATCCCCTGGCTCCACGCCGACATCTTCGCCTGGAACCCGTCGGGCGCGCCGGGGCGGCCGGAAGGCGGCGAAGCGCAGGCGATCCGCGCCCTTTACGCCCTCATCAGGGAGCGCTACGGCGCCTTGTGAAGCGGACCCGGTGAACCGGCGGCGCCAACGCGATATATTATCAACCGCGGCTTGCGGGGGATTTGGTTGAGGCACGGCAATGACAGCGGATTCGATTGAAAGCGGTGGTGGCGCGACGTCCGGCCACCGCGCCATGCGCGGCGAGCGGCGGGTCATCACCGCGCTCTTTTGCGATGTGGTGAACTCGACCGGCCTGGCCGAAAAGCTGGATCCGGAAGACTGGACCGAGATCATGAACGGCGCTTTCGAGCAACTGATCGCGCCCATCCAGCGCTACGACGGCACGGTGGCCAAGCTCGCCGGTGATGCGGTGCTCGCCTTCTTCGGTGCGCCCGTCGCCCACGAGGACGATCCACAGCGCGCCGTGCTTGCTGCCCTCGACATGATCGCGGCGAGCCGAGTCTATCGCCAAGATGTCCGCAAGGAATACGGCATCGACTTCGACGTCCGTATCGGCATCAACACCGGCCCGGTGGTGGTCGGTGACGTCGGCGCCAGCCGGGCGATGGAATACACCGCCATGGGTGATGCCGTGAATGTCGCCGCCCGCATGGAGCAGACCGCCGCCCCCGGCACCATTCGCATCTCTGGCGATACCCAGCGCATCGTCGCGCCATACTTCGACCTGGAACCGCTCGGCGGCATCGAGGCCAAGGGCAAGAGCGAGCCGGTCCCCGCTTATCGGGTCGTCGCCGCGAAATCGCGCGCGGAGCGCTTTGACCGCACCGGTCATGTGGGGGCCCCAATGATCGGCCGCGACCGCGAACTCGCCAGGCTGAAAGCCGCCATTGCCGATCTTCAGAACGGGCGCGGCGGCATCGTCGCCATCATCGGCGAGGCCGGCCTCGGCAAGAGCCGCCTCGTCGCCGAGCTTTACAAGGAGTGGCTCGCCACCGGCCGCACCGAAGAGGGCTGGGACACGGCCCATGGCGTCCCCTACGATGCCTCGCGTCCCTTCGGCCTGTTCCAGAACTTCGCCCGCAACATGTTCGGCATCGAACTCGACGATCCGCCGGACGTGATCCACAGCAAGGTCGACGCCGGGTTGCGCTCCACCGGCGCCGGCGACGACGTGGTGTCGCTGTGCAGCGTCGCGCTGGAGCGGGTCATCGCCGCCAAGGTGCTCCACGAGGCCAAGGATTTTCCCGCCGAAGCGGTGCGCAAGGATATCTTTGATACCGTTTCCCCGGCCTGGGTGGCGGCGGCTCGCGAAGGGCCGCGGGTGCTTGTCGTCGACGATCTGCAGTGGGTGGACACCGCCTCGATCGACCTCCTCATCCATCTGTTCAAGCTGGCCGAAGAGCTTCCCCTGCTGTTCGTGTGCGTCTTTCGGCCCGAGCGGCAGTCACCCGCATGGCAAGTGAAAATCAAGGGCGATACCGACTTTCCCCATCGCTACCAGGAAATCCGCCTTGAGCCCCTCGGTGCCGAGGATACCAACGCGCTGATCTCGGCGCTGCTCAACATCGCCGACCTGCCCGCCGATCTCCGCAAGCTGATTCTCGCCAGGACCGACGGCAATCCTTACTTCGTCGAGGAGGTTGTGCGCTCGCTGATCGACCAGGGTGTCGTCGAGCACGGCAAGGACGGCCTCAAGTGGAAGGAAGGCGCGTCGGTCAGCGATATAGCCATCCCCGACAGCATCCAGGCGCTGCTGATGGCACGCATCGACCGGCTGGACGAACAGACGAAGTCGACCTTGCAGGCGGCCTCGGTCATCGGCCGCGCATTCTACTTCCGCATCCTCGAAACCATCTCCGAGTCCGCCATCGCCCTCGACAAGCAGATCAACACGCTTGAGCGGGCCGAGCTCCTGCGCGAGGCCGCGCGCAATCCCGAACTCGAGTACATGTTCCGCCACGACCTCGCCCGCGACGCCGCGTACAACACCATCCTCAACCGCAAGCGACGCGAGTTTCACCGGCGGGTCGCCGAGGCGATCGAGAAATTGTTCCCCGGACAGCTTGAGGAACACGCCCATCGGCTCGCCCAGCACTTCTCGCTCGCCGGCGACCACGAAAGCGCCATGAAGTACTACGCCATGGCTGGCGAGGCAGCCGAAGGCCTGCACGCCACCTCCGAGAGCGCCGCGCACTACGCCCAGGCGCTGGATGCCGCCCGCCAGTGCAACGCCGGTGCCGAGGTGATCGCGCGGTTCCAGGCCAAGACCGCGGGGGTGCCTGCCGGTCATTGAACCGCCGACGCCGTGCCGACAGTCCGCCGGCCGCCTTGCTGAAACGCCCGCCACCGGATTAAATAGTTCGGGTCCGAAACGATCGCAGTGGCCTCCTGCGAGGAACCGAATGCCCGCCCCGTTACGGCCGAGCCAGGCGCTCGCGCTCTGGCACGACGTTGTCTTCGATATCGTCCGTGACGGCGAGCAGGATTTGACCGCCCGCCAGATGGCGGTGCTGTTGACTGTCTACCTGGAGCCGCCGCCCCATACCGTCCGGGGCCTCGCCGCCAAGCTCGGCGTCACCAAGCCGGTCATTACCCGCGCCCTGGATTCCATGGGCCGTCTCGGCCTCCTGAGCCGCCACCGCGACGAGACCGACCGCCGCAATGTCCTCGTCCACCGCACGCTGGAAGGCGCCCTGGCGGTCGAGCGCCTGGGCGACATCGTCGTCTCCCGCCACAAGGCCCTGCCGCCGTAGCGCGATCCTGTTACTCTTCCGCCCATGACCGACCTTGAACCGCGCCTGCACGCCTTCCGCCCTGACCTCGCCGACGCCCGTCTGAAGGGCAAGGTCGCCGCTGCCCGTTTCGTCGACGGCCTCCCCCGCCGCGTGGTCGCAGACCACGCGCCCCTCAAACGAACCCCGCGGGCCGATGCGCGGCTGGAGAGCGAGGTGCTGCGCGGTGAGGTCTTCACCGTCTTCGAGGATACGTCCGAGGGGTGGTCGTGGGGCCAGCTCGAAACCGATTCGTACGTCGGCTACGTGCCGACCGATGCGCTCGCTGCCGACGCGCCCGCGCCGACCCACCGGGTGACGGCACTGCGCACCTTCGTCTACCCCGGTGCCGATATGAAGCTGCCGGCGCGGGGTTTTGTGTCGCTCGGCGCCGCACTTGCCCTGGATGGCGAAACGGAGACCCGCGGCACGCTCTATCGTTTGCTTTCCGGCGGTGAAGGCGCCGTCGTTGCCGCCCACGTCGAGCCGGTCGGTTCCCCGCCCGCCGCTGATTTCGTGGCGGTCGCTGAGCGCTTCCTCCGCGCGCCGTATCTCTGGGGCGGGCGCACCAGCCTCGGCCTCGATTGCTCGGCGCTGGTCCAGTTGTCGCTGATGACCGCCGGCAAGCCCTGCCCGCGCGATGCCGACATGCAGCAGGCGATGCTTGGCGGTCCCGTGGAAGGCAGCGTCGAGGCGCCGCTGCACCGCGGCGACCTCGTCTTCTGGCCCGGTCACGTCGCCATCATGATCGACGGCGAGTACATGGTGCACGCCTCCGGTCACCAGATGGAAGTTGTCATCGAGGCACTGGCCGGGGCCGTCGCCCGCATCGCCGCAAAGGCGATTCCGCCCAGCGGCGTCAAACGGCTGTGACAGCGCCCGGTCAATGGAAGACCCCAAACACGTACAGCAAGATGATAATCGGGATCGGGATGCCGAGGACCCACAGCAGGATAGCGCGCATGACAATCGGTGCTCCCTGACGTTGCTTTCAGGGAGATAACTCTTGCCGGGCCGCGACGGTTCCGTTGATGAACTGCCCGCTGCTTCACCCGATGAAATCGCGCTTGCCGATCTCGACGCCGTTGTGGCGCAGGATGTTGTAGGCGGTCGTGGCGTGGAAATAGAAATTGGGCAGCGCCGAGTTGAGGTAGTAGTCGAGGCCCTTCATCTGCCGCTCGCGTCCGCCCATCGTGAGGGTGATGGTGCGTTCGTCGCCGCCGGCGATGTCGCCCGGCTGGAAACCATGAATCGCGGCGAGCGCCTGCTCGATCCGCGCTTTCAGGCCGTCGAACGAATGTTCTATTTCGCCGAACTCCGGCAGTGCCGCGCCCGCGAGCCGCGCCGTGGCGTTGACGGCGTGGCTTGCCGCGGCCTGGACCTGGCGCCAGAACGGGAACATGTCGGGATAGAGGCGGTCGTTGATCAGCACCGACGGGTCGATCTTCTTCGCCTCGGCGTGGGCCGCCGCCTTGTCGATAAGCGCCGACAGCGCCTTCAGCCGCCGGTCGAATGTTGGCACCGCTACGTCGAAAATGGAAAGCGTCATGGAATTCCTCTTGTACCGGGGCGATGGACCGCCCCCGACGGTCGCCGGCGGGCGCCGGCGATCCTGTCATCCTACTACGCGCCGATGGCGCAATCTCGCGTCACATCAATAGGTGGCTGCCCGGTCGACCAGGTTCGTGAACGGCCTGCCGGCCTCGTAACCCGCCATTTGCTCGATCATCGGCGGCACCAGCTCCTTTGGCGCGCTGGTGCCTGCCGCGTGCGGGGTAATTATGACGTTCGGCGCCGCCCACAGCGGGCTCGACGCCGGCAGGGGTTCCTCCTCGAACACGTCGAGGCTGGCGCCGGCGAGCACGTTCCCGGCGAGCGCCCGGACGATGTCTGCCTCCACCTGCAGCCCGCCCCGGCCGGCGTTGATGAGAATTGGCCCGCCGAGCGCGCCGTCGCGGGCGAGTTTGCGGAACAGCGGCATGGCCAGGATGCCGCGGGTCTCCTCGGTCAGCGGTAGCAAGCAGACGAGGATATCGGTGCGGGCGAGAAACGGGTCGAGCCCGCCGCCACCGCTGAACGCCTCGATACCGGCGACGGCCGCCGGCCGTCGGCTCCAGCCGGCGACGCGGAAGCCAAGTCGTCTCAGCACCTCGGCCGCGTCGCGGCCAAGCACCCCCATCCCCATGATGCCGACGCGCACTTCGCCGGCCCGCGGCTGCGGTACTTCCGCCCAGGTGCGTGTCGCTTGCTCGCGGGCGTAGGCCAGGGCCTGCCGGTGATGGGCAAGCACCTGCAGCGTCACCCATTCGGTCATCCGCTGCGTGAGGTCGTCGCTGACGATCCTGACGATCGGCACGTCCGGCAAGCCATCCTGAAAGATGAAATGATCGACGCCGGCGCCGAGCGAGAAGATCGCCGCGAGATTGGGAAGGCTGGCGAGCATCCCCTCCGGTGGCTTCCACACCATCGCGTAACGGATCGCCGCCCGATCGGGCACGTCGGGCCACGCGAAGACCGGCCGTGCCGGGTCCGCGGCTTTCACCGCCGCCACCCACTGCTCCCGGTCCCACGGTCCGGCGGCAATCAGGATCGCGCCCTTCGTCGTCAATTGCGTGGGGGGTCCTTCGAGGTTCGGCGGCCGTTGTGTCCGTCTTGCGGACGTTGGCCGCCCCGACGCCCGGCGGCGTTCTCATCCACCGTAAGCCGAAAACGCGCCCGCGTCAGGATGGCGTCGCGCGGCGCAGCCGTGCCCCGAGGCGCGTTCGCTTCGATCGGGCCGGCGGCATCGTGCGGAAGACGAGGTCCCACAGCGGCGACGAGACGCCGTAGGCGAGCTCCGGACACCGGTAGTGATGCAACAGATGATGCCGCCACAGATACCTCAGTCCGCGCGGTGGCGGGAAGTGATGAATGCAGTAGTGCAGGCACGCATGGGCGACGTAGCCGATCAGGAACCCCGAAAAGAACATCAGGGTGGGCGTGCGAAAGATTGCAAATATCAGCCCGAACAGCACCGCGCCCACCGGAACGCCGACCAGCGGCGGCACGAAGATTTGGCTGTGGTCCTTGGGGGATTCGTGATGCGAACCGTGCATCAAATAGCTGAGCCGGGCCCCTAGCTCGGACTCGCTCGCCAGGTGATAGACGTGGCGATGGACCAGGTATTCGAAAAGCGTCCACGCGATCACTCCGGCGACCAGCAGTGCCGCCGCCTGCCAGACGGCCGGCACGTAGCCCTGCCAGAAATTTGTCGCGACGAGCGCCGCCGCAATGGACATGTAGATCACGAAGGCGGTTCTTGGTGACCCTTGCGTCAGTCGTTGCGCCAAACGGCCGCTGAGCAGCCGGCCGGTCGCACGGTCGCCTTGCGATCGAACGTCACTCCCGGCCGGCGGTTGTCTGCCTGCCCCGATCCGGGGCGCATTGCTCTCTAGCGCTTTCATGATCCTCGCGCCGTGGCTGCATCACAGCCACGTCAGTCTGGGGCAAGTCCCTCGCCCAGGCAAGGACTCCGGACCTACTGCGAAACCACGCCTTCCGGCGCCGTGGCGATGTCGAACGCCGCCGCCATCAGCGCCCGCGTGTAGTCGGTCCTCGGATGGTCGAACACCGCCGCCGCCGGCCCGTGCTCGACCACCTTGCCGTTGTGCATGACCAGGATGTCGTTGGCGAGCGCGCGCACCACCTTGAGGTCGTGGCTGATGAAGAGGTAGGCGAGGTCGTGCTTGCGTTGCAGGTCGCGCAGCAGGTCGACCACCTGCGCCTGCACGCTCATGTCGAGCGCCGAGGTCGGCTCGTCGAGCATCACGAACTTCGGCTCCAGCACCATGGCGCGGGCGACCGCGATGCGCTGGCGCTGGCCGCCGGAGAATTCGTGCGGGTAGCGCCCGCGCGTCGCCGGGTCGAGGCCGACTTCCTCCAGCGCCTGCGCCACGCGCCGGTCGCGTTCGGCCGCGCTGAGCGATCGCGCGTGGATCTTCAGCCCCTCGCCGACGATGTCGCCCACCGACATGCGCGGGGATAGCGAGCCGTAGGGGTCCTGGAAGACGATCTGCATGCGGTTTCGCAAGCGGCAGCATCTGCTTGAAGGTGTTGCCCTGGATCGGCTGGCCGAGGAAGACGATCGTCCCGGTCGACGAGATCAGCCGCATGATGGCGAGCCCGAGCGTGGTCTTGCCCGATCCCGATTCGCCGACGACGCCCAGCGTCTGCCCCTCGCGCACCGCCACGTCCACCCCATCGACCGCCTTGATGTGGCCGACCGTGCGCCTCAGCAGCCCGCGCCGGATGGGAAACCACACCTTCAGGTCGTCGGCCTTCATCACCACCGGTGCGCCCGGATCGGACTTCGGCGGATCGCCCTTGGGCTCGGCCGCCAGCAGGTGCCTGGTGTAGGCGTGCTGCGGCCGTTCGAAAATCGCCTCGGTCGGTCCCTGCTCGACGATATGGCCGCCGGTCATGACGCACACCCTCTGCGCCATCCGGCGCACGATGCCGAGGTCGTGGGTGATGAACAGCATCGCCATGCCGGTCTGCTTCTGCAGGTCGGCGAGAAGCTTCAGGATCTGCGCCTGCACCGTCACGTCGAGCGCCGTGGTCGGCTCGTCGGCGATGAACAGGTCCGGCTCGTTGGCGAGCGCCATGGCGATCATCACCCGCTGGCGCTGCCCGCCGGAGAGCTGGTGCGGGTAGGCGTTCAGCCGCGAGGCCGCGTCCTGGATGCCGACCTGTTCGAGCAGCTCCAGCGTGCGCTCGCGCGCCGCCGTCTCGCCCATGCCGCGATGCACCTTGAGAATCTCGCCCACCTGCCGCTCGATGGTGTGCAGCGGGTTGAGCGAGGTCATCGGCTCCTGGAAGACGATGCCGATGTCGCCGCCGCGCACCGCCCTCAGCTCTTTCTCCGGCGCCTTCAGCAAGTCGTTGCCTTTGAACAGGATTTCGCCGGCGGGATGCACCGCCGAGGGCGGCAGCAGGCGCATCACCGACAAGGCCGTCACCGACTTGCCCGAACCCGATTCGCCGACCAGCGCCACCGTCTCGCCCTTGGCGATGTCGAACGTCGCGCCTTCCACGGCCATCGTCGTCACGCCGGCCTGGCGGAAGGCGATGCCGAGGTTCCTGACGGAGAGGAGGGGGGTCGCCATCGCTTACAGCCCCGTTCCCGACCGCTCGCACTTGCCGCCCGTCTGGCGCATGGCGGCGTCGAAATAGTCGAAGCAGCGGGCGAAGTCCCCGAGTTCGGACCCCCATATCGTCACCACCGCCTGCCGCCCGTCCGGCCACGACAGGGTCGACAGCCCGAGGAAGCGCCAGCCGTCGCGGGCGAGCGCGGCCGATGAGGCTCCCTCATCAAGCCCCCAGATCCCCGACCAGGCTTCCGGCGCCGCCGCGCCCTCGCGGTCGTCGGCGGCAAGCGCCGGGGCGGCCGCGATCGTCATGGCCAGCGCCAGCGCGATCCGTCTCATGCGACCTTGTCCTTGCACCGCTCCGTCTCGATCTCGACGGTGACATGGTCGAGCCCGAACGTCTTGTCGAGCCGCCGCTTGATCGCCTCGATCACCCGCTCCGGGTCGGTCCCCGGTTCGATCACCGCGTGCAGCGTCGTCATCGTCCGCTCCTGCGTGATCGACCACAGGTGCACGTGGTGCACCTCGCGGAGGCCGTCGATCTCGGCCGTGAGGGTCCTCGCGATCGCGCGCGGGTCGAGGTCCGGCGGCGTCCCTTCCAGCAGGATGTGGCCCGATTCCCGCACGATCCGCCACGCGGCGCGCAGGATGATGAGCGCCACCAGCACCGACAGGATCGGGTCGATCGGCGTCCAGCCGGTCGCCATGATCACCACGGCGGCGACAAGCGCCGCCACCGAGCCCAGCGTGTCGCCGATCACGTGCAGCGCCGCGCCGCGCACGTTGAGGTTCTTCTGGTCCGCCCCGTGCAGGATAAGGAACGTGACGATGTTGACCGCCAGCCCGGTTCCGGCGACGGCGAACATCAGCCCGCCTTCCACCGCGATCGGCTGGGCGAGCCTCCCCGCCGCCTCCACCACGATCCACGCCGCGATGGCGAACAGCGCCAGCCCGTTGCCGAAGGCGACCAGGATCTGGAAGCGGTCGAAGCCGTAGGTGCGCTGGCGGTCCGCCGGCCACCGTGCCACGCGGAACGCCATCCACGCCAGCGCCAGCGCCCCGAAGTCGGTCAGCATGTGCCCGGCGTCGGCGAGCAGCGCCAGCGAGCCGGCGACAAGGCCGCCGATCACCTCCACCACCATGAAAACGCCGATCAGCACCGCCGCGGCCGCCATGCGGCGCTCGTTGGCGATGCCGTGCCCGTGATCGTGGCCATGGGCGGGGTCGTGCCCGTGGTCGTGCCCGCTCATGTAAACGTCTTCCGTGGGTCGAACGCGTCGCGCACCGCCTCGCCGACGAAGATCAGTAGCGACAGCATGATCGAGATGACGAAGAAGCCGGTGAGCCCCAGCCACGGCGCGTGGATGTTGTCCTTGCCCTGCGCCAGCAACTCACCCAGCGACGGCGACCCGGGCGGCAGCCCGAAGCCGAGGAAGTCGAGCGCCGTCAGCGTCGTGATCGACCCGTTGAGGATGAACGGCAGGAAGGTCAGCGTCGCCACCATCGCGTTGGGCAACAGGTGGCGGAACATGATCGTCAGGTTGCCGACGCCGAGCGCCCGCGCCGCGTTGATGTACTCGAAGTTGCGGCCGCGCAGGAACTCGGCGCGCACCACCCCCACCAGCGCCGTCCACGAGAACAGCAGCAATATGCCCAGCAGCACGAAGAAGCTCGGCGCGATCACCGAGGAGATGATGAGCAGGATGTAGAGCGACGGGATCGACGTCCATATCTCGATGAAGCGCTGGAAGCCGAGGTCGATCCAGCCGCCGAAGTAGCCCTGCACCGCGCCCGCCAGCACCCCGATCAGCGACGAGATGATCGCCAGCGTCAGCCCGAACTCGACGGAGATGCGGAAGCCGTAGATCAGCCGCGCCACCACGTCCCGCGCCTGGTCGTCGGTGCCGAGCCAGTTCATGTTGCCGAGCGTGCAGTTGCGGTCGTCGACGCCCTCCGGATAGCGCTGGCAGCGCTGCTCCGCGCTCATCAGCCACCACGGCGGCGCCGGCGCCGGCACGGCGATCTCGTTGTTGACGGTACGGTAGGAGTAGCGGATCGGCGGCCATAGCATCCAACCACCGGACTTGAGAATCTCGTCCTGTACGAACGGGTCGCGGTAGTCGGTGGTCGCCAGGAACCCGCCGAATTTCGATTCCGGATAGTTGACGAACGTCGGGAAGAGGATCTCGCCGTGGTAGGAGACCACGATCGGCCGGTCGTTGGAAATGAACTCGGCGAACAGCGACAGGACGAAAAGGACCATGAAGATCCAGAAGGCCCAGAGGCCGCGCCTGTTGCGTTTGAAGTTGTCAAGCCGCCGCCGGTTGATCGGCGACAGGGTAAGCAGCCGCTTCGGCGGCGGCTCTTCCTGTCCCGGCTGCGGCTCGACCGTTTCGTAGCCGCTTCTCTCGAGCTTTTCCTCGAGCTTGACGTCCAAATTCACACCTCGCGCGTCTCGAAATCGATCCTCGGATCGATCCACGTGTAGGTGAGGTCGGAGATGAGGTTCACCAGCAGGCCCATCAGCGAGAAGATGTAGAGCGTTGCGAACACCACCGGGTAGTCGCGGTTGAGCACCGACTCGAAGCCGAGCAGCCCCAGCCCGTCGAGCGAGAAGATCGTCTCGATCAGCAGCGAGCCGGCGAAGAACGCGCTGATGAAGGCACCGGGAAAGCCAGCGATGACGATCAGCATGGCGTTACGGAAGACGTGACCGTAGAGCACCTGCCGCTCGGTCAGCCCCTTCGCCCGCGCCGTCATCACGTACTGCTTGCGGATTTCGTCGAGGAACGAGTTCTTGGTGAGCAGTGTCGTCGTCGCGAATGCCGACAGCGCCATCGCCGTCAGCGGCAGCACCAGGTGCCAGAAGTAGTCGAGCATCGCCTGCGGGTTGAGGATCCACTTGTACCACGGCATGTGTGCGTACTGGTCGGACCACAGGCCCCTCAGCGGGAAGAAGTCGAAGAACGAGCCGCCGGCGAAGAGCACGATCAGCAGGATCGCGAACAGGAAGCCGGGAATGGCGTAGCCGACGATGATCACCGCGCTCGTCCAGGTGTCGAAGCGGGTGCCGTCCTTGACCGCCTTGCGTATGCCGAGCGGGATCGAGATGGCGTACGAGAGGAGCGTCATCCACAGGCCGAGCGAGATCGACACCGGCATCTTTTCAGCGATCAGTTTCAGCACGCCGATGTCGCGGAAGTAGCTCTGCCCGAAATCGAAGCGCGAATAGTTCCACAGCATCAGGCCGAAACGCTCGAGCGGCGGCTTGTCGAAGCCGAATTGCTTTTCCAGTGACTTGATGAACTCCGGGTCGAGCCCCTGCGCGCCGCGGTATTTCGAGGTGAGGTTGTTCTCGCTGCCGGCGTTCTGCCCGGCCCCCTGACCGGCGAAATCGCCGCCGCCGCCGGTGATCCGCGCCGTCGCCGAGACGTCCGTCCCCTGGAGTTGCGCGATCACCCGCTCGATCGGCCCGCCCGGCGCGAACTGCACCACCAGGAAGCTGATCGCCATGATCCCGACGATGGTCGGGATCATCAGCAGCACGCGGCGTAAGACGTAGGCGCCCATCGCTTCGCAGTCTACCTCGTCGGATCAGAACGCATCGTCATTCCGGCGTAAGCCGGAAGCCATCATCGCCGCAACCGTTTCCGTGCCACCAGTCGCGATGGACCCCGGCTTACTCCGGGGTGACGAAGTCGGCGCGGTCTTGGTGGGCGTGCGCGTCAACCGCTTTCAACCCGTGTAGCCGATCGCCCGCGCCTTGTCGGCGTCGAACCACCACGTCAGCTCGGGCTCGAATGCGTAGTCGGGCTTGGTCGGCGGCCAGGCGAAGATGTCCCACATGGCGACGCGGTGGTTGGCGAGGTACCAGGCCGGCACCCAGTAGTGGCGCGCCCTCAGCACCCGGTCGATCGCCCGCGTGACGGTGATCAGTTCGTCGCGCGTCGTCACCGATGGCAACCTGTCGAGCGCGGCATCGACCGCCGGCTCCTTGATGCCGGCGAGGTTGTAGCTGCCCTGCGTGTCGGCGGCCTTGGAGCCGAAGAACTGCGGTGGTCCGTCGAGCGGAGTGGCGTCGAGGTTGAAGGCGGCGAGGATGATGTCGAAGTCGAAATCGTTGATCCGCGCCTGATACTGTGCCGGATCGACCTGGCGGATGGTGGCGCCGACGCCGATCGCCTTGAGGTTTTCCTGGTAGGGCGACAACACCTTCTCGAACACCTGCGCCTGGATCAGGAACTCTACAGTCATTGGGATGCCGCGGTCGTCGACCATCTGGTTGCCGGACTGCTTCCATCCGCCGGCGATCAGCAGGTCCTGCGCCCGTTTGAGCATGGCGCGGTCGCGCCCCGAGCCGTCGCTCACCGGCGGCACGTAGGGCTCGCCGAACACCTCCGCCGGCAGCGTCGCCCGGAACGGTTCCAGCAGCGCCACTTCGTCCGCGCTCGGCGGCCCGTTCGCCTTGAAGTCGGAGTGCTCGAAATACGACGACAGCCGCAGGTAGGAATCGAAGAACAGGTTGCGGTTCGTCCATTCGAAGTCGAAGGCGAGCGCGATCGCCTGCCGCGTCTGCGCATTGGCGAGCTTCGCCCGCCGCGCGTTGAACATCATGCCGTACATCGACGGCCGGGTTTCCTCGGGAAAGTCGGTGTTCTTGACGACCTTACCCTCGGTGACCGCCGGGAAATCGTAACCCGTCGCCCACACAGACGACGTCGCCTCCTCGCGGAAGGCGATCTCGCCCTTCTTGAACGCCTCGAACGCGCTCTGCCGCTCCTGGAAGAAGTCGATGCGGATGATGTCGAAGTTGTTCTGCGCCGACGTTCAGCGGCAGGTCGCGGCCCCAGTAGTCGGCGACCCGCTGGTATTCGATGAAGCGGCCGGCGCTGAGGTTCCCCACCTTGTACGGCCCCGAGCCGAGCGGCGGGTCGAGCGAGGAGGAATCGAAGGCGTGCGCCGTGTAGTACACCTTCGAGAAGATCGGCAGCGTGACGATCGACAGGATGGTGAAACGGTTCTGCTTGCCCGAGAGTGTCACCACGACCGTCTTGTCATCGCTCGCCGTCGCCGAGACCATCGGCTCCATCGGCTGGGTGATCGAGGGGTGCCCTTTCTCCTTGAGCAGCGTCAGCGAGAAGACGACGTCCTCCGCCGTCAGCTGCGACCCGTCATGGAAGCGCGCGCTGTCCCGGAGATGAAACGTGTAGACGTTGGTGTCGTCCGAAACGTCCACCGTTTCGGCGACCAGTCCGTAGACCGCGTCCGGCTCGTCGGTGGCGCGCGCCATCAGCGTATCGAAGATGAGTTCCATGCGCGGCGGCGCGTCGCCCTTGAGCACGAACGAATTGAGCGTGTTGAATGTCTGCGGGTTCTGATTGTAGCCCCAGTCCGACGGCGCGAAGTTCATCCGCCCGCCCTTGGGCGCGTCCGGGTTGACGTAGCCGAGGTGCGGAAAATCGGCCGGATATTTCAGCGCGCCGAACACCGACAGCCCGTGCAGGCCGCTGCGGCCGGCCGCCCACGCGAAAGGCTTCATCAGGGGCGTGGCCAGCGCCGCCCCGGCGGCGGTGAGCGCCGCCCGGCGGGTCAGCCCGCGCGCCCTCGTGATCACTGCGCGCCCCCGATCTTCGCCGCCTTGCCGGCATCCCACCACCACGTCGTCGGGAAACCGATGACGAACCGCATCTTGGTGTAGTCCGGGTGGCCGAACCGGTCCCAGTAGGCGATCCGGTCGGTGAGGATCGTGTAGCTCGGGATGACGTACTGATTCCACATCAGCACCCGGTCGAGCGCCGCCACCGCAGCGAGCAGGTCAGCCCGGTTCTTCGACAGGATCAGGTCGTTGATGATGGTGTCGACCGCCGGGTCCTTGATGCCGGCGTAGTTGCGCGAGGAATCGCGGTCGGCCGCCTCCGATCCCCAATAGTCGAGTTGCTCGTTGCCCGGTGAGTTCGATTCGCCCCAGCCGGTGTAGATCATGTCGAAGTCGCGCGATCGCACCCGGGTGACGAACTGGCTGGAATCGACCGATCGCACGCTGACGTCGATACCGATCCGCTTGAGCGATTGCTGGTAGGGCAGCGCCACCCGCTCGATCGTCGGCCCGTTCAGCAGGATCTCGAACGACACCGGTTTGCCGTCCGGTCCGATCATGTGGTTGCCGTCGAGGTGATAGCCCGCCTGCTGGAACAGCTCCACCGCCTTCCTCAGGTTGTCGCGCACCTTCTGCGGGTCGCCGCCGACCGGGTTCTTGTATTCCTCAGCGAACACCTCTGGCGGCACCTTGTCGCGCACGCTGTCGAGGATTTCCAGCTCCCTGCCTTGCGGCAGACCGTGCCAGCCGATCGGGATGCCGAAGAAGAACGAGTTGATCCGCGTGTACTGTCCGAAGAAGATGTCCTTGTTCAGTTGCTCGAAGTCGAAGGCGTAGTTGAGCGCGCGGCGCACGCGCACGTCCTGAAACAGCGGCCGGCGCAGGTTGGGGATGAAGCCGACCATGACGCCAGAGGTTTGCTCCAGGTCGACCGCCTCCTTCGTCACCTTGCCGTCCTTCATCGCCGGGAAGTCGTAGCCGGTTGCCCAGCGCTTCGCCTCGTTCTCCGACCAGTAGTCGAACTCGTCCGCCTTGAACGCCTCGAACTCGACGTTGAGGTCGCGGTAGTACTCGTACTTAACCTGGTCGAAGTTGTTCTGTCCGATGTAGGTGTTGAGGTCCTTGCCCCAGAAGTCGGGTACCCTCTGGTATGTGATCGACCGGCCCGGATCGACCGACGCGATCCTGTAGGGCCCGGAGCCCAGCGGCGGCTCGAGCGTGCCCGAACCGATGTCGCGTTGCTTGCCGCTGGCGTCGGTGCCCTCCCACCAGTGCTTCGGCAGCACCATGAGCTGGCCGACGATCTGCGGCAGCTCACGGTTGCCCGTCTGGTCGAATGTGAAGGTCACCTGATCCGGCGCCGTCACCTCGGCGCTCTTCACGTGCTGATAGTAGAAGCGCTGGCTGGGGTTGAGCTCCACCAGCTTGTCGAACGACCACTTGACGTCCTCCGCCGTGATCGGCGTGCCGTCGTGCCACTTGGCGTCCGGGTTGATGCGATAGGTGACCGAGGAATAATCGTCCGGAAACTTGAGCGCGTCGGCGATCTGCGGGTACTCGGCGGAAATGTCGTATTCGTCGAAGGCCGGCGTCATCAGGCTCTCGTAGACGAGTCCGAGTCCGTCCGCCGGCACGCCCTTGGGCAGGATCGGGTTGAGCGTGTCGAAGGTCGGGCTGGAGCCGGAGAGCCGCGCGGTGCCGCCCTTGGGCGCGTCCGGGTTCACATAGTTGAAGTGGGCAAAGCCCGGCTTGTAACCAGGCTGATCGACCAGGCTGACGCCAGTCACCCACTCGCCGTCCTGGGCGCGCGCCGTGTCCGCCGGAAAAAGGCCGCTCCCGGCGACCGCCAGCAGGGCAAGGGCTGTCGTCAGCAACGCTTTCATCGGCCTCTCCGTCGACCGCGAGCGGGCAATCGTTTGCCGGCTCGCCCTCAAGTCGCTTCAGGGCATATTAAGGGCGCCCGGCCGAAAGCGACACCGCCCGCCGGAAATTGGCCGGCAATTTTAGCCGCGGGCGCCCGGAAGGCCCCGGAGCCGCCTATTGCGGCGCCGGTGGCGGCAGCGGGGTCGAGTGCTGGGGCGCCGGCTCGCCCGGCAGCGGCAGCGGATTGTCGGAATTGGAGTTCAGGAAAGCGACCACGTTCGCCCGGTCCTGCTCGTCCTTCAGCCCGGCGAAGGTCATCTTGGTGCCGGGAATGAAGTCCTTGGGCGAGGTCAGGAACTGATTGAGGTTGTCGAACGTCCAGGTCAGGCCGTCGGCGCGCTTCTGCTGCATCGCGTCGGAGTAGCTGTACCCCTCCATATGCGCCGCCGGGTCCCCGACAACGCCGTAGAGGTTGGGACCGACCCTGGCCGCGCCCCCCTTGTCGAAGGTGTGGCAGACCATGCATGCCCTCGCCTTGCTCTTGCCCGCCTCGATGTCGGCGCTGGCAAGCATCGCGTCGAAGCCGCTGGGCGCACCGCCGGCAGCCGGGGCTGACGGCGCCGGAGCAGATGGCGCCGGGGCGGGTTGTGCCGGAGCAGATGGCGCCGGTGCCGCCGGAGCCTGTGCGGTCTGCGCCGGTGCGGCCGGAGCCTGCGCGGTCTGCGCCGGTTCCGCCGGAGCTGACGACGCCGCGCCTCCGGATGGAGCGGGTGGCAGGGGCAGCGGGCTGTCCGCGTTGGTCCTCAGGAAGTCGATGACGTTCGCCCTGTCGGTGGGGTCTTTCAGCCCGGCGAAGCCCATGGCGGTGCCGGGAATGAAATCCTTGGGCGAGGTCAGGAACTTGTCGAGGTTCTCGAAGGTCCAGGTCATGCCTTCCTGGCCCTTCTGCTGCATCGCCTGGGAATAACTGAAATCGTTGTGGTGGATCACCGGCGTTCCGACCACGCCATAAAGGTTGGGACCGATCTTGTTGGGATCGCCCTTGCCGAATGTGTGACAGGCCATGCACACCCTTACCTTGGCCTCGCCGGCCTTGGGGTCGGCGCTCTGCAGCCGGACGGCGATCGGGGCGACCTGTTCGGCCGCCGCGCCGCCGCCACTTGCCGCCGCGCCGGCCGGCGCCGGCTCAGCGACAGCGACCTCGTATCCCGGCTTCTCGGCTTCCTTCGGTGTGTAGATGGCGTCGGCGATGATCGACACGGCCATGACGCCGAGGGCGGTCGCAAGGACTGCGCCCGCGATCTTGTTGAATTCAAACGAGTCCATGGTCGGCAAGGCTCCGGCGGAAAAAGAAGGCAAGCGCCGGAATCGGTCCCCCCGCCGGCACGGGCGGCAAATTACAGGCTTTCGGCAGGCGAAGGCAACATGACGCCCCGTATCCGGTCGTGACCTTTTGTCTCGATTCGTGCCGTTGCTTCTGCCCGGGCCCGATTGCTGCTAAAGCCTCCCGGCGCCGAGAAGGCGGCATTTCGACGTAAGGGGGCGCCATGCCGGCAAAGAAGAAGATCGTGTTCCAGGGCGAGCCGGGGGCGAATTCCGATGTCGCCTGCCGCGAGGTCTATCCCCGCGCCGAGGCGGTGCCGTGCCCGACGTTCGAGGATTGCTTTGTCGCCGTCGAGAGCGGGGCGGCCGACCTCGCCATGATCCCTATCGAGAACTCGCTCGCCGGCCGCGTCGCCGACATCCACCACCTGCTGCCGACCTCGGGTCTCCACATCATCGGCGAGCATTTCATGCCGATCCATTTCAACCTGATGGCGCCGCCCGGCGCCACGTTGAAGTCGATCCGCGCCGTCGCCAGCCATATCCATGCCCTCGGCCAGTGCCGCAACATCATCCGCCGCCACCGGTGGAAAGCGGTGGTCGCCGCCGACACCGCCGGTGCCGCGCGGGAGATCGCCGAGGCCGGTGATATCACCCGTGCCGCGCTCGCCCCCCGCATCGCGGCCGAGGCCCATGGCCTCGTCATCCTCGCGGAGAACGTCGAGGACGAGGCGCACAACACCACCCGCTTCATCATCCTGTCGAAGAAGCCGCACGTGCCGCGCCGCGGTTCGGGCCCGGTCATCACCACCTTCGTCTTCCGCGTCAGGAACGTGCCGGCGGCGCTCTACAAGGCCATGGGTGGCTTCGCCACCAACGGCGTCAACATGACCAAGCTCGAGAGCTACCAGCTGGACGGCAAGTTCTTCGCCACCCAGTTCTATGCCGACGTCGAGGGTCATCCCGCCGACCGTTCCCTCAAGCTGGCGCTGGAGGAACTCGCCTTCTTCTCCACCGAAGTCCGCATCCTCGGCACCTACCCGGCGAGCGAGTTCCGGGCAGGACTGGGGTAGGCGGCCTCAACTCCAAGTCCGCTCATCCCCGCGAAAGCGGGGACCCAGGCGCACGAAATAAAAATTCGGAAATTCCGCCCGCTATCCCAGCCACCCCGCCACCGCCTTTTTCACCGCCGTTCGTTCCGCCCGCCCAAGCGCGCCGATCCGGCGCACGATACGTTCGGGTTCGATCGTTGCGATCTTGACCGTGCGCACCATCGACGCACCAGGAGGCCGGCTTGCGCGAGGTCCTTGATTACCAGGTCGCCAGTGCGTCGCTCCTTGCCGGCCCCGGTGATCAAGGCAATCCATAGATAGCCTTCGCGATGAAGCCTGGTGTCGGAAATGACGAGCGCCGGTCGGCGCTTCTCCGCCAGCCGTTCGATGTAGGGAAACGGAACGACGATCAAGTCGAAGTGAGCGATGGTGCCCTCAGAGGCCGCCATACAGCGTCTCGTCTTCCTCGGCCGACCACTCGTCGAAAGTCGCGAACGGGTCGTCCTCGGCCGGCTTGACCTTGTCGATCGTCACCTGTCCCTTGTCGCCCACCTTGAATCGGATCAGATCGCCCGTCTTTAGGCCGAGTTTCTGGCGAACCACCTTGGGGATGACCGTCTGCCCCTTGCTCGACACCCGCGCGTGCACGTCCGCCATCTGGATTTCTCCAACTTAAGACATTCTTACACGGGCTTACCTAGGCGATCGCGCCAGCCGGATCAAAGGAGCCTCCCGTCCTCTGCGGCCGTCCTGCCGTCGCCCATCCACCGCCTAACCCCCGGTGATCGTGAAACCCAGCGGCAGGCCGCTCTTGCGGCCGGCCCCGAAGGGCCACGGCGTCCCGGTGCACCGCCAGAATTCCTCCCGGGTGGCGCGGTCGGGTCGAACCATCCGCTGCCACAGCGCCGGCGGAATGTCGTTCAGTTGTTCCGGCGCCCGCCGCCTCGCCATGCGGTAGTGCAGGCTGTAGTTGGACTCGAAGAACGCGGTCTGCTTTTCGGTGTGGGCGATCGTGCCGTGGCCGGCAGCCAGCGCGAATACGACGCGGTCGCATATCGGCCCGCAGAACTTCGGCATCCGCGACCAGAACGTGGCGAGGAACCGGCGTTCGCTGGTGAAGAGGTAGCAGCTCGTGTCGACGTGCGATTTTCTGGCGTCCTCGGGGTCGACCCTCGCCACCGGCGTTCCGTCCGCCAGCACCACTTGCCGGTACGAGCACACGACGTTCGCCCTCTGGCGACGTTGCACCCTCAGCAGCGAACTGAGGTGGTTGTCGGCGAACCAGTTGTCGGCGTCGAGAAACGCCACCGCATCGAACCGCTGCGCGAACGCGACCAGGGCGCCGATGCCGCGCGGCGTGTCGCCGTTGTCCGCGTGCGCCGCGGCCAGACGGATATGACGGACGCCCCACTGGTCGACCTCCGCATTGGGGAAGCCGTCTGCGACCATGAAATGGGTAACGTCGCCGCGCTGGCGCAACACACTCTCGTGGCAGCGGCGCAGCTTCCAGGTTTCTTCCTTGTAGTACGGCGTTATCACCGCCACGCGGCTGACCTTCTTCGGCGGCGGCTCGGGCATGTATCGAAGCCGGATCCCGGTTGCCCGGAAGAAATCCAGCGCCTGCCTGTCGTTGAAGCTCCGCTGCCGCGCCGTGTATGGTCTTTTGCCGTCGTTCGATACGATCCATGGCAGATCGCCCATTTTGGTCAGCACCCAGGCGAGGTCCTGGTAGGCGGGCACACCGCTCGAAAGCGGCAGTTGCGCCCACAGGCCGGCCACGTAGGCAACGTTGCTCGACAATGCGAGCTTCACGCCGCTCTCCTTCTCTTCATGGCCGAGCACGATATCGTATTCGCCGCGCCGGATATCGCCGGTGATCAGGTCTATGCTGGCGACGTTCAGGTCGAGATCGGGCCTCAGCACCACCGCGACCGATGTGCCTTCGTTGAAAGCGAGCTGTAGGCCGATGCCTTCGGCCAGCCGGCTGTCGGCCCGGCCCATGGGGAGCCTGGTGACGGTGATGCGGTCGGTGGCGGGCGACGGGCCGTCCCAGTCCTCCGGTTGCATCAGGTACACGTTGGCAGCGGGCCACAGTGCCGTCAGCCTTTCGACGTTCCGGGACATGACCTCCGCCGGCCCACCGGCGCACGCGAAGATGAAGCTCAGGCCGGCCGTCGGCATAAGGGCGGCCCGGCGTTTCGCCGGCCGTTGATCCGGGGCGGCCGGGTGGATGCGCGCCGTAAATTGAGGCACGGTGGCCAGTCGTGGCTCGGTCGGCTGCGCGCTACTCACGGAATCGCTGCACGGGTTTGAGGTGTCGCCAAAGAACGAGGCCGCGCCGCCGCCGCGCGTTGTCCCTTCCGCGCGTACGCGGACAACCCGGCCACTCTAGCCTCCGACGCCTGCCGCTCAAGCGGATTTCGCAGAGATGGTGCGGAGGTTTGCCCCTCGCCCGGAACCGGACGCCCGGAACCGGACGCCTCGCTCACCCCTCCGCCCACGCCCGGATCAGGTGGTTGGCGATCGCCATTGCCGGCGGCGCGGTGATGCCCTCGCTGTGGTCGCCGGCCAGGATCGCCCGCGCCTCGGCCCGGCTGAACCAGCGGCAGTCTTCGATCTCCGATGGGTCGGGGCGGATTTCGGTGGTCACCGCTTCGCCGTAGCAGCCGATCATCAGCGAGGTCGGGAACGGCCATGGCTGGCTGGCGTGGTAGCGCACCCGCCGGATCGTGATGCCGGCCTCCTCCAGCGTCTCACGGCGTACCGCGTCCTCGATCGTCTCGCCCGGCTCCACGAAGCCGGCGAGGCACGAATACATCCCCGGCCGGAAGCGCGGCTGGCGTCCCAGCAGGCAGTGGTCGTCGCGGATGGCGAGCATGATCACCACCGGGTCGGTGCGCGGGAAGTGCTCCGCCCCGCACCGCGGGCAGTCGCGCCGGTAGCCGCCGTTTGCGACCGTGGTCGCCGTCCCGCAGTTGGAGCAGAAGCGGTGGCGCTGGTGCCAATGGGTCATGGCGCGCGCCTGCGCCAGCGCGCCGAGGTGCTCGCGACCGACCGAGCCGGCCATCGCCAGTGCCCGCAGGTCCGCCGCGACGATGCCCTCGCCCGGCTCCGCCTCGGAAGCAACCGTGGCCGCCAGGCGCGGCCCCGCCGGCGTCCAGCCAAGCAGCACCGCCTCGCCACGTTCGGTGCCGAGCCCCTCCGCCTCGCGCGCGTCGAACAGGGGATCGCTGCCCCGGATCAGCGGGCTGCCGCCAGCGAACAGATAGAACCGCGCCGCGGGGTCGGCGAGCGCACGCTCGACCGCGTCCGGCGCGCGTCCCTCGCTCCGCCGTTCGATGCGGTTCCCGGCGAAGCCGGTGAGCGCGCTTGCCTCCGTTTCGGGAAGGCCGTCGAAGGTCTCTGGCATCGGTTCACGTCCGGCTGGGCGGGGGAAGGGGCTGCCGCCACAGTGTAGCCGCATCGGCGGTCCGAATCGCCGCGCTGGCAATGTTATGGTGGAAAAGATTCGCCACCGACAGACGGGAAAAAAGCGATCGTGCGAACCGGCCTGCTTGTCTTTGCCGGCATCCTGGCGCCGCTCGTCTATGCCGCCGCCGTTGTCCTCGGCGGCTGGCTGACCCCCGGCTACAGCCACGCCTCCCAGCCGATCAGCGCCCTTATCATGGGCGACGCGCCGGCCGCCTCCGTCCTCGACCCGATCTTCACCCTCTACAACGCCCTCGTCATTCTCTTCGCTTTTGCCGTCGGGCGGGCGTTCCGCGGCTTTGGCTTCGTCGTGGTGGTTCTGGTGCCGGCGTTTCTGGTACTTCTCGGCCTCGCCGGCATCCTGCTCGATTTCTATCCCATGGACCCCATCGGCGCGGTCATCACCTATGGCGGCCGCGTGCACCTGTGGCTCGCCGGGCTCGCCTCGCTCAGCACCGTCCTGGCCGTCCTGCTGTCGGCGTTGGCGCTGCGCAACGATCCCGCCTGGGGCCGCTTCGCCGGCTACTCGCTGGTGTCGGTGATCGTGATCGTCTTCTCCGGCGGCTTCGCTGCGCTGGCCGCCGCCCGCCACTCGCCGGTAATGGGCCTCTGGGAGCGCGTCACCATCGGCGCGTTCCTGCTATGGATGCTGGTGCTGGCGCTGACCCTGGTCCGTCGCGGCCGTAGCTGACCCCTCTATGTCCGGTGGCTGGTGGTGTAGTCCACCCAGGCCACGACGGACGTGAAGATTGCAAACACGACGATCACGCCGATGACGACGGTGCCGGTGCTGAGCATGGCGATTCCCCAAACGATTTCGAGGCCGCCATTTCAGCCCTGCCGGCCGGCCGGCGAATTGATCCAGCGCAAATCCACCGCACTTCCGCCCCGCCCTTGCGCGTTCGGCCGCCCTGCATGATATGGTGCCCCGGGAAGCTGGCGGCGGACGTGTCGCTCGCCAACCGGGTCAGGTCCGGAAGGAAGCAGCCCTAACGAGTTTCGGCGCGGGTCGCCTGCCAGTTTCCCACTTTCCGCCGACATCAGGGGACATCCGGAGGCCTCGGGCGACCGCGTGACCATGGACGGTACCGATCACGACCGCGCCGCCCGCACGCCGTATCGCGTGCTTGCCCGCAAATATCGGCCACAGACCTTCGCCGACCTGATCGGCCAGGAGCCGATGGTGAGGACCCTCACCAACGCCTTCCGCACCGGTCGCATCGCCCAGGCTTATATGCTCACCGGCGTACGCGGCGTCGGCAAGACCACCACCGCCCGCATCCTCGCCCGCGCCCTCAATTATTCGATCCCCGGCAAGGTCGACCAGCCCACCATCGACATGGATGCGCTCGGCGAGCACGACGCCGCCATCATGGAAGGCCGCCACGTCGACGTCATCGAGATGGACGCCGCCTCCCACACCGGCATCGACGACATCCGCGAGATCATCGAGGCGGTCCGCTACAAGCCGGCGGTCGCCCGCTACAAGGTCTACATCATCGACGAGGTGCACATGCTCTCCAAGCAGGCCTTCAACGGCTTGCTGAAGACGCTGGAAGAGCCGCCCGAGCATGTGAAATTCATCTTCGCCACCACCGAGGTGAAAAAGGTCCCGGTCACTATCCTGTCGCGCTGCCAGCGGTTCGATCTCCGCCGCATCGACGCCGACCGCCTCGTCGCCCTGATGCGCGATATCACCGCGAAGGAGAAGGTCGCCGTTGACGAGGCGGCGCTCGCCATGATCGCCCGCGCCGCGGAAGGGTCCGCTCGCGACGCGCTGTCGCTGCTCGACCAAGCGATCGCCCACGCCCATGGCGCCGTCGCCGGTGACGCGGTGCGCGAGATGCTGGGCCTCGCCGACCGCGGTCTGGTCATCGATCTGTTCGAGGCGGTGATGGCCGGCAATACCGCCGCCGCCCTGAAGCTGCTGAAGGACCTCTACGACGTCGGCGCCGACCCGGCCGTGGTGCTGGAGGACCTCGCCGCCTTCACCCACGTCGTCACCCGTCTCAAGCTCGCCGCCTCCGCCGCCGAGGATCAGGTGCTGACCGAGGAGGAGCGCACCCGCGGTCGCGACCTCGCCGGGAAACTGTCACTGCGCACGCTCGCCCGCGCCTGGCAGATGCTGCTCAAGGGTATCGACGAGGCACGCGCCGCGCCGCGCCCCCTTGCCGCCGCCGACATGGTGATCGTCCGTCTCGCCCACGTCGCCGACCTGCCGACCCCCGACGAGGCGGTGCGCGCGCTGGCCGGCAACGGCCCCGCCGCCCCGGCCCGCTCGTCGCAGGCGATGCCGGCGCCCTCCGGTGACGGCCGCACCCGCATGAGCGCCGGCGGCGGCCCGGTCCGCGCCCCGCGGCCCGAGCCCGTCGCCCAGGCGAACCCGGCGCCGATGGCCCGCCTCGACACCTTCGCCGATGTGGTCGCCCTTGCCGGGACGACGCGCGACCTCAAGCTCAAGCACGCGCTGGAGACGACCGTCCGCCTCGTCCGCTTCGAGCGCGGCCGCATCGAAATGGCGCTGACCGACGACGCGCCGCCCGATTTCGCCGGCGCCTTGTCGAAGAAGCTCGAGGAATGGTCCGGCGAGCGCTGGATGATTGCCGTTTCCCGCGACGGCAACGAGCCGACCATTGCCGAGGCGCGCCGCAGTGCGAGAGACCGCCTCGTCAGCGACGCGCGCGCTGACCCGGTGGTCGCCGCCGTCATGGAGCGGTTTCCCGGCGCCGAAATCGTCGATGTGCGCGTGCGCGCCGATGAAACCGCGATGGCCGCCGGTGAAGGCGTGCCGCCGGCGCCTGATGACATGGCCGAAGAGGAGAGTTCAGACGATGGCGATGGGTGATCTCATGGGCATGATGAAGCAGGCCAAGGAGCTGCAGGCCAAGATGGAGGCCATGCAGGAGGAGATCGCCGCCATGGAGGTGACCGGCACCGCCGGCGCCGGCCTCGTCACCGTCACCATGTCGGGCAAGAGCGAAATGAAGTCGATCAGGATCGACCCCTCTCTTATGAAGCCGGAGGAAGCCGGGATCGTCGAGGACCTGATCGTCGCCGCCTGCAACGATGCCCGCGGCAAGGCGGAAACGGCCCTTGCCGACAAGATGCGCGAGATGACCGGCGGCCTCCAGTTGCCGCCCGGCATGAAGCTGCCGTTCTGACCAGAACATCGCCATGAGGCAAAGAGGCGAACAAAGGCTGACGGAAGCGCGCCGAACCCTCCCCTTGCGGGAGGGTCAAAACGCGCTGACGCGCGTTTTGGGGAGGGGTTGCGGCACCGCTTGCGAATTTCCGCTGAGTGCAGGCAGGACGCGCGCCTGAGTTCGATGCCCCGCTCCGTCACCGGCCCCGAGATCGAGCGCCTTATCCAGCTTCTTTCGAAGCTGCCGGGGCTCGGGCCGCGTTCGGCCCGCCGCGCCGCCCTCCACCTCGTCAAGAAGAAGGACGAGTTGCTGGCACCGCTGGCGGGCGCCATGCAGGTCGCCGTGGAGAGCGTCGTCGTCTGCTCGACCTGCGGCAACATCGACACGACGGATCCCTGCACCATCTGCGCCGACCCGCGCCGCGACGCCTCCACCATCATCGTGGTCGAGGACGTGTCGGACCTGTGGGCGCTGGAGCGCGCCGGCGCCAGCAACGCCCGCTACCACGTCCTCGGCGGTGCCCTGTCGCCACTCGACGGCGTCGGCCCGGACGACCTCGCCATCGACAAGCTCGCCCAGCGCGTGAGCGCCGGCGGCATTGGCGAGGTGATCCTCGCGGTCAACGCCACCGTCGAGGGCCAGACCACCGCCCACTACATCATGGATCGGCTCGCCGGTTCCGGCGTCAAGGTTTCGCGGCTCGCCCACGGCGTGCCGGTCGGCGGCGAGCTCGACTATCTCGACGAAGGCACGCTCGCCGCGGCGCTGCGAAGCCGCACACCCTTCTGATCACGAACCCGGGGGCGACGATGGACGTGAAGGTGCTCGACGATATCCACCGATATTGGTTCGGCGATCCGCCGGAGGTGCCGCCGGGAGAGGAGCGGACAAAGCGCTGGTTCCGGCCGAGCGAAGAGGTCGACACCCACATCCGCGACACATGGGGCGGCTACCTGGACGCGGCGCGGGCGACCGACTGGGACCTCGCGGCCATGACGCGCCGGCAGCAGGTGGGCCTCGTTATCCTGCTCGACCAGTTCCCCCGCCAGATCTTCCGCAAGACCGGCGACGCGTTCGCCTACGACGAGAAGGCCCGCTCGGTTGTGCGCCCGCTTGCGGCCGACGACGGCTGGCGCAACTTTCTCCCCGTCGAGCGGCCGTTCGTCTTTCTGCCCTTCGAGCATCACGAGGACGTCGCCGATCAGGATTTGTCGGTCATGTATTTCGCTGCCCTTGCCGTCGAGGCGCCGGAGGCGGCGAAGGAGGGCGTCCGCAGCGCTCTCGACTACGCCACCAAACACCGCGACATCATCCGCAAGTTCGGCCGCTTCCCCCATCGCAACGCGATGCTCGGCCGCGAATCCACCGAGGAGGAGGCGAAGTTCATCGCCGAGCACGGCCGCGGCTTCTGATGAAGGGTGAGGGGGCGAATGGTCCGCGCCGGCTTCGCGGAACGTGTCACGCCGTCGCCTCGATCAGGTGAACGATCCCCGCCGGCCGCACGGAAATTTTCGTGAAGCCGGCCTCCCGGATCAGCCGGCGATACGCGCGCCCGGTGCGTTCGGCGCCGCCCGGCCCGCGCAGCATGTGCAGGTCGACAAACGCGACCGTGCGATCGGGCTCGCCTGCCTTCACCTTTTCCGGCATCAGCCGCTCGATGACGATCAGCTTGCCGCCCTTCGGCAGTGCCTTTCGGCAGTTCCTGAGCAGCCTGAGGTTCTGCCGGTCGTCCCAGTCATGCACGATGTTCTTGAGCACAAGCGCGTCGGCCCCCTTCGGCACCGCCTTGAAGAAGTCGCCCGCGATGAACTCCGCCCGCTCGCCGACGCCGCTCTCCTTGAGGTTGCGCGTCGTACTTTCGGCAAGGCGGGGCAGGTCGAACACCGCCGCTCGCATCGCCGGGTAGGCGGCAAGGATCGCCACGGTCAGCGTGCCGGCGCCGCCGCCGACGTCGATCATCCGTCGGATCGTCGAGAAATCGTAGGCGGCGAGGATGCCGGTGATCGCCATTTGCGTCAGGTTGGCCATCGCCTGGTTGAAGATCGCAAGCTGCTCCGCGCTCCGCCCGAGCTGGTCGAAGCGGTTGCCGAGGCGGGCAAGTTCCGCCTCGGTCTTGCCGGTACGGATCGTCTCGATCAGACCGCCCCACGACCTGGTCAGCATCTCGCCCTCGAACAGGGCGTAGGCCTTGAGCGAGGGCTCGGCGTCTTCGGCAAGCCCCCGCCCCACGTCCGTCAGCGCGAAGCGGCCGCCGGCCGCCGGCTGGCAGATGCCGATCGTCGTCATCGCCCGCATGAGGCGCTGGAGCGCCGCCCGGTCGGTGCCGGTGCGCCGCGCCAGCGCGGTCGCGTCCATCGGGCCGTGTGCGAGAAGGTCGGGGATGCCGAGACGCGTCGCGACGGCGATCACCATCGTCGTTCGCTGGCCCATGATGAGCGCCAGCAGTGCCTCGGCCGATTGTTCTTGTCTTCGTCTGGCGGCCTCAGACCCCCGCTTCGGCACCCGTGACCCCCGTCTTACATCCGGCCGAACGGCAATTCCGCCGCCCCGCCGGCGCGGGTTCTATCCGGTTCCGGTTGCCTTTGCACGGCCGTCTCGCCGGCGTCGTCGACCTCCACCGCCTCTATTTTCTGGCCGCGGCTGGTGATCCTCTTCGTCGAAACAAGGATCTCGTCGATATCCTTGTTGGCCTGGGTGAAATGGGTCTGCAGCCTGCGCACGCGGTCGTCGAGGCGCCCCACGTCCTCCATCAGGCGGATCACCTCTTCCTGAATGACGTGCGCCTGCTCGCGCATGCGCTGGTCGCGCAGGAGCGAAAGCACCACCTGTATCGACAGCATCAGGAGCGACGGCGACACCACCACCACCCGCGCCCGGTGCGCGCGCTGGACGATGTCCTCGAAGCGCTCGTGGATATCGGCGAAGATCGATTCCGACGGCACGAACATGAACGCCGTGTCTTGGGTCTCGCCCGGCACGAAGTAGCGGTCGGCAATATCCTGCACGTGCTTGATCGTGTCGCGGCGGAACTGCGCCTCCGCCGCCTTCACCGCCTCGGGGCTCGCCGCGGCGCGGATGGCGTTCCACGCCTCCAGCGGGAACTTGGCGTCGATGACGAGGCTCGGGCCGTCGTTCGGAAACAGGATCAGGCAGTCGGGCCGCGTGCCGTTGGTGAGCGTCGCCTGAAATCGGTACGCGTTCGCCGGCAGCGCGTCGCGGACGATCGCCTCCATACGTGCCTGGCCGAAGGCACCGCGCGTCTGCTTGTTGGCGAGGATATTCTGCAGCTCCACCACCTGGGTCGAGAGCGCCGTGATCGTCTGCTGCGCCTTGTCGATCACCGCCAGCCGCTCGCCGAGCTTGGCGAGGCTCGCTTGCGTGTTGCGTGTCGTGTCGGTCATCGACTGGCCGATGCGGTGACCGAAGCCGTCGAGCCGCTCCGACAGCCCGCGTACATGCCCGGTGATCTCGCCCTGTGCCCGCATCAGGTCGGCCATGCGCGCCTCGATCTCACCACGACCGGATGCCCCGGCCTCGTCCGCCCGCCGCGCGGCCCGCCGCCAGGCGCCGAGCGCGATGAAAAGCAGCAGGAGAAGCAGCGCCGCCACCGCCGCCAGCAGCAGTTCCGCCCCCGTGAGGGTGTAGTTCCCGAATCGGTATGTCTGGTCCAGCACCAGCCGACATTAGCCCGATTCGTCGCTCGGAACGAAACAGGAACCCTCTTGCCGTCCTTCCCCGCGAAAGCGGGGACCCAGGGTCAGGGGAAGCCAGAGGCCACGCAAAATGGGGGCTCCGTGCGGCCTATCCGGGCCCGTCCCCCTCGCTTTCCGGCGGTTTCTTGTGTTTCGGCCGCCGCTTGTAGCTGTCCTTGCGAGGCACGACCTTGCTGTCGTAGTTGCCGCCGGCGAGCGCCCGCGCCATGGGGTTGCGCCTCAGCCTGCGGCCCAGCGGCCGCTTCGCTTTCCTTGCCATCGCCGTTGCCCCCGGCCGTTGACCCCGCCCGCCATGTTTCATATCTGAGGCCCGTGGCGAAACTCGATATCATCACCCTCCCGGACCGCAAGCTTCGTCTGAAGAGCAAGCCGGTCGAGCGCATCGACGACGACGTGCGTCGCTTCATGGACGCCATGCTGGAGACCATGTACGCCGCCCCCGGCATCGGCCTTGCCGGCATCCAGGTCGGCACCCCGCGCCGCATCGTCACCATCGATGTTGCCCAGCGCGAGGACGAGTCGGCCGAGCCGAGCCCCATGTTCCTCATCAACCCGGAGGTCCTGTGGACTTCCGACGAGCGGGCCACCGCCGAGGAGGGCTGCCTGTCGATCCCGGAATATTTCGCCGAGGTCGAGCGGCCCGCGACGGTTCGCGTCGCCTACCTCGACCGCGACGGCAAGCGCCAGGAGATGGAGGCGAACGGCATCATGGCCGTCGTCCTCCAGCACGAGATCGACCACCTCGACGGCAGGCTGTTCATCGACCATATCTCGAAGCTCAAGCGCGACATGGTGATCAAGAAGTTCACCAAGCAGCAGCGGCTGGGGCCGAAGCCGCCGGCGCTTTAGTGGAGCGAATTTGACATTTGAGTCCGAGTTGGGGCCCCGCTCTTGCTCAAATGTCAAATTCGAAAGCTCCACCAGGGATTAAATGCTTGCTGGTGGTCCTTATGATTGACATTTGCTCGGACGGGGGCTGCAGAGGGGTAGAAAATGTCGGTATCGGACCACTAGCGGCGCTCATGGCCCTCCGCGTCGCATTCTTCGGCACGCCCGATTTCGCGGTCCCCACCCTTACCGAGATCGTCGCCCAGGGCCACGACGTTGCGGCCGTCTACTCGCAGCCGCCGCGCGCCGCCGGTCGCGGCCTGGCCGAGCGCCTGTCGCCGGTCCATCAGGTCGCGACCCACTTCGATCTTCACGTCAGGACGCCGGCGACGTTGCGCGACGCCGGCGAGGCGGCCGCTTTCGCCGACCTCGCCGTCGATGTCGGCGTCATCGTCGCTTATGGGCTGATCCTGCCGAAGACGTTCCTCGACGGGGCCCGCGACGGCTGCCTCAACCTCCACGCCTCGCTGCTTCCCCGCTGGCGTGGTGCCGCGCCCGTCGCCCGCGCCATCATGGCCGGCGATGCCGAGACCGGCGTCATGGTCATGCGCATGGAGGAGGGGCTGGACACCGGCCCGGTCGCCATGGCCGAGCGCGTCGCCATCGGCGCCGACATGACCGCCGGCGAGCTGTCCGAGGCGCTCGCCCGGCTGGGCGCCGACCTCATGGCGCGTGCCCTCGGCGCGCTGGAGCGCGGCGCCCTGTCGTTCACCCCCCAGGCGGCCGATGGCGCCACCTACGCCAGAAAGATCGACAAGAACGAGACCCGCATCGACTGGTCGCGCCCGGCGCCCGACGTGCACAATCACATCCGCGGCCTCTCGCCCGACCCCGGCGCCTGGTTCGAGGCCGATACCGGCAAGGGTCCGGAGCGCATCAAGGTCCTGCGTTCGACCCTTGCCGAAGGGGCAGGGGAGCCCGGCACCGTCCTTTCCGACCTCACCGTCGCCTGCGGCTCCGGCGCCGTCCGCCTTGTCGATGTCCAGCGCGCCGGCAAGGGCCCGGTCAAGGCGGCGGAGTTCCTGCGCGGCCTCCGCGCCCCGCTGACCAAAGTCGGCTGATGCCCCGCTACAAGCTCGTCATCGAATACGACGGCGGTCCGTTCGTCGGCTGGCAGCGTCAGGAGAACGGCCGCTCGGTCCAGCAGGCGATCGAGGAGGCGGTCGCCGCCTTCTCGAGCGAGACCGTCGTGGTCAAGGGCGCCGGCCGCACCGATTCCGGCGTCCACGCCCTCGGCCAGGTGGCCCACATCGACCTTTCCCGCGCGTGGCCCGCCGACAAGGTGCGCGACGCCCTCAACGCACACCTGAGGCCCGAGCCGGTCGCCATCGTTTCCGCCGCGGCGGTCGCCGACGACTTCGACGCCCGTTTCTCGGCGGTGAAGCGCCACTACCTCTACCGCATCAGCGAGCGCCGCGCCCCACCCGTCCTCGACCGCGGCCGCGTCTGGTGGGTCGCCGCGCCGCTCGATACCGGGGCCATGCACGCCGCCGCGCAGTCCCTCGTCGGCAAGCACGACTTCACCACCTTCCGCTCGTCCGAGTGCCAGGCGAAGTCGCCGGTGAAGACCCTCGACCGCCTCGACGTCATGCGCGAGGGTGACGAAGTCGTGGTGCGCGCCACCGCCCGCTCGTTCCTCCACAACCAGGTGCGCTCGATGGTCGGCTCGCTGAAGAAGGTCGGCGACGGCTCGTGGCCGGTTGCCGCCGTCGGCGACGCCCTCGCCGCGCGCAGCCGCGCCCGCTCCGGTCCCGTCGCGCCGGCGGAAGGCCTCTACCTCGTCGCCGTCGACTATTAGCTGGCGAGTCGCACAGCATGTCTCGCCAACCCTCCCCTTGCGGGAGGGTCGAAACTGCGAAGCAGTTTCGGGGTTCGGCCCGCGTTCGCCGCCGAAGCGCCTGTAGCCGGACGGACGCTGCCTAGAACCCCATGTCGACGCCGAGCAGCCGGCTGATCAGCGCCGTCAGCGTCAGGCTCACCAGGAAATCGAGCGCCACGAAGCCGATCGCCACGTCGACGCCGACGTCGAGTGCCCGCCGCGCCACCACGTAGCTGAACCTCAGCGCGATCGCGAGCGCCAGGAGCGAGGGCAGGAACAGGATTTCCGCGCTGAACACGCCGGCGACGTCGAGGAGCGCGATCACGCCGAACGGCAGGACCGCCAGCACCGAGGTCCAGTTGCGCGCCACGACGTAGGTGGGGTAGCCGCGTCGGATGCCGAGAAAACCCGCCAGCGCCGCCAGCAGCAGCGGCAGCGTCACCCAGTCGAAGGCGAAGGCCAGCCACCGCGCCGCCGTGTAGGCCACCTCGTTGAACCCCTGTCCGTCGGCGGCAGCGAGCATGGCGCGGCGGTCGGCGAGCACCGTCAGTTCGTAGGCCGGCACCACCAGTACCGCCGCCTGGAACGAGCGCCAGAAGCCGCGGTAGCCCGCGTCGAACAGGCGGATGGCGCCCGCCCGGTCGAAGAACAGCAGCCATGCCCCCTGCAGCGAGCGGGCGATCTCGTCGAGGCTGATCACGCAGGCCCCGCGCCGTAGTAGCGATCGAGGAAGCCGCGATAGATCGCCGTCAGCGCCTCGAGATCGGCCACCGGCACCCGCTCGTCCGTCTGGTGCATGGTGTTGCCCACCAGCCCGAACTCGACCACCGGGCAGATGTCCTTGAAGAAGCGCGCGTCGGATGAGCCACCGCTGGTCGAGGCTTCCGGTGCGATGCCGGTCTGCTGGCGGATCGCCGCCGACAACATCTCCACCAGCGGGCCGGCCTTGGTCAGATAACCCTGGGTCGTGCGCTGCCAGACGATCTCGTGGGTTGCTCCGGCCGCCGCCGCTGCGATTTCGCTCGCCAGGAACGGCCGCAGCGTCTCCGGCGTCCATGTGTCGTTGAAGCGAACGTTGAAGTTGAGGCGCGCCTCCGCCGGTATCACGTTGAACGCCGGATTGCCGATGTCGACGGTGGTCACCTCCAGGTTCGACGGTTGGAAATCCGGCGTCCCATCATCGAGCTTGAGCGTGGTGAGCCGGCCGAGGATGCGTGCCAGCGCCGGAACCGGGTTTTCCGCCAGGTGAGGATAGGCGACGTGGCCCTGCTTGCCGCGCACGATCACCGTCGCCGATTGTCCTCCGCGCCGGCCGATCTTGATCATGTCGCCGAGCCGCGCGCGCGATGTGGGCTCGCCGACGATAGCGGCGTCGAACTGTTCGCCTTGTGCAACGGCCCGGTCCAGCAGCTTGGCCGTGCCGTTGATCGACGGCCCTTCCTCGTCGCCGGTGATGAGGAGCGACAGCTTTCCTCGGCCGAGGCCGCCTTCGGCGATCTTGCCGAGCGCCGCCGCCATGAAGCACGCGATGCCGCCCTTCATGTCCTGCGCGCCGCGGCCGTAGAGCAGGCCGTCGGCGACCTCCGCGGCGAACGGCGGGTGCGACCATCCCGCTAGATCGCCCGGCGGCACCACGTCCGTATGGCCGGCGAAGACGAGGTGAGGGGCCCCGCTGCCGATCGAGGCGAACAGGTTGTCGACGTCGGGTGTGCCCTCGGCGCTGAACGTCAGCCGCTCGACCGCGAACCCGGCGCCCGTGAGCACGTCGGCGAGGTAGGCCTGCGCGCCGGCGTCCGCCGGCGTCACCGACGGGCAGGCGATCAGCGCCTTGGCGAACGCGACCGGATCGGACGGCTGGGGCATGGTGCAGGCGACCTGACGGAGAAGACGCCGGCCGGTTTAGCGAGGCCGGCCGGCAAGCGTCAATGCAGGCCGGACCAAGAGGCCGCGCGCCTCAGTCCCTGAGCAGCTCGTTGATCGAGGTCTTGGCGCGCGTCTTCTCGTCGACCTTCTTGACGATGACGGCGCAGTAGAGCGACGGCCCCCAGTCCTTGCCCGGCAGCGGCTTGCCCGGCAGGCTGCCCGACACCACCACCGAATAGGGCGGCACCTTGCCGATGTGGATCTCGCCGGTCTCGCGGTCGACCACCTTGGTCGAGGCGCCGATGAAGACGCCCATGGAGATCACTGACCCTTCGCCCACAACGACGCCTTCGACCACCTCCGAGCGTGCGCCGATGAAGCAGTTGTCCTCGATGATGGTCGGCCCGGCCTGCAGCGGCTCCAGCACGCCGCCGATGCCGACGCCGCCGGAAAGGTGGCAGTTCTTGCCGATCTGCGCGCAGCTGCCGACCGTCACCCAGGTGTCGACCATCGTGCCGGTGTCGACATAGGCGCCGACGTTCACGAACGACGGCATCACCACCACGCCGGGCGCGATGTACGCCGACTTGCGGACGACGGAGTTGGGCACCGCGCGAAATCCCGCCCGGTTGAAATCGACGTCGCTCCACCCGTCGAACTTGGAGGGCACCTTGTCCCACCAGCCGCCGCCGCCCGGCCCGCCGGTGATCATCGTCATCGGGTTGAGCCGGAAGGAAAGCAGCACCGCCTTCTTCAGCCACTGGTTGACCGTCCAGCCGCCGCCCTTCTTTTCGGCGACGCGCGCCTCGCCCCGGTCGAGCAGCGCCAGCGCCTCGTCGACGGCCTCGCGCACCGCGCCGCTGGTCTTGACACCAATGGCGTCGCGCGTCTCCCACGCCGCCTCGATCGTCGTTGCAAGGCCGCCAACGTCGATGCTCATCGCAGTAGGTCCTTCGGCGGAAGCATGAATGAAGCCGGCGAGGTCAATCGCAAAAAACCGCCCGCGCCGCAACAGCCCGCGTTTCCCGGCCGCTTCCAGGGCGCCCGGCCGTTAAAGGGCTGGCAACCAGGGGTTGGTAATGTCGCCGGGGCGCCCTCGTGGCTGGCGCCGGGAGACAACCAGATGCCGGAACGGCAGGGGAGGAAAAAGGGGCCGTCGAAGCACCGTCCGACAGCCGAAACCCGCGATCGCCCGCGCGCCGGGACCCGCTTGAGCCCCGATATCGGCGAGGGAGCCAGGGAGCAGCTCCTGCGCGCCCTGATCGACCGTGTTCCCGACTACCTTTTCATCAAGGACCTCGAAGGCCGCTTCGTCGTTGCGAACCGCGCCGTTGCTGAGGACCTTGGGGCGCGTGCAGAGGACCTCATCGGCAGGACGGACTTCGACTTCCAGCCGCGCCAAATTGCCGAAAGTTTCGTTGCGGACGATCGCGGGGTGATCAAGACAGGCGAGCCGAAGATCGACATCGAGGAGTTCGTCGTAACGCCATCCGGCGAGACGAAATGGCTGTCGACCTCCAAATTGCCTTTGCGCAACGGCAGCGGCGAGATCATCGGCGTCGTTGGCGTCTGCCGCGACATCACCGCGCGAAGACGTGCCGAAACGGCCCTGACCGAGAGCGAGGGCCGGTGGAATTTTGCCCTGGAGGGCGCGGGACAGGGCGTCTGGGATCATAACCTGAAGACCAATACGGCGTATTTTTCTCCGATGTGGCGGCGTATGCGCGGGATCGGACTGGACGAACCCGTCGATCCGACGCGTCAGGCGTGGCTGGGGCGCGTCCATCCCGATGATCGCGCGCGGCTGGTGCGCGAGACCGACGAACAGAATGCCGGCGCGCTCAAACAGAATTCGTTTGAGTATCGGGAACGGCATCGCGACGGGCACTACATCTGGATATTGAGCCGCGGCAAGCCGGTCGAATGGCTGCCTGATGGCAGCGTTGCGCGCATCATCGGGACGGACACCGACATAACCAATCTCAAGATGGCCGGATCGAAGGCGGCTGAGGAAAAAGAGCAGACCTATCGCAAGCACCTGGCCGCGCTCGAGAAGGCACACGAGGCGACCGAGGCCGCCCATCAGCTCGCCCAATCGATGGCAAGGCACGACGCGCTGACCGGGCTGCCGAACCGGCGTGTGCTGGCGGAGACTCTTGCGGCCGATGTTGCGCGCGCCCGGCGTGGCGCGATCAGTTATGCCGTCATGGTCATCGACCTCGACCGCTTCAAGCCGGTCAATGACGTTTACGGCCACGCCGCCGGTGACGAAGTCCTTCGCGAGATCGCGACGCGCCTTGCCGCCCTGTTGAGGAGCAGCGACACCGTGGCGCGCCTCGGCGGCGACGAATTCGCGGTTATCCTCGATTGCGTCGCCCCGGAAGAGCCGGTCGCGGCCGCTTCGATCCTGGCCGACCGCATTATCGCCAGCGTCCGGCAACCGATCGGTATCGGCGACCAGATCGTCGAGGTGGGCGCCAGCATCGGCATCGCCGTGTGCCCGGGTGATGGGTCTGATTCGGATACGCTGCTTCGGGCCGCCGACATGGCGATGTATCGCGCCAAGGAAGAAGGCCGCGGCGCATATCGCTTCTTCAGTCAGGAGATGGAGAAGGCGCTGCGGGAACGCATTGCGCTGGAAGAGGATGTGCGCCGGGCGATCGCGGCCCACGAAATACAACCGCACTACCAGCCGCTCATGAGGTTGGCCGAGAACCAGCTCACAGGGTTCGAAATCCTCGCGCGCTGGCATCATCCGGTGAGAGGGAATGTCGAGCCCCAGGTGTTCATTCCCGTCACCGAGAAACTCGGCCTGATCGGCGAGTTGACCTACCAGCTTCTGCGGCGCGCCTGCCTCGATGCGCATGACTGGCCGCGCGACATCACCATCGCCCTCAACATTTCTCCGCTGCATTTCGCCGACCCGTTGCTGCCGGTGAAACTGCTCGCGATCCTTTCGGAAACCGACTTCCCGCCGAAGCGCCTCGAGATTGAGGTTACCGAGAACGCATTGGTCACCGACGTGGCTGCGGCGCGCGCCGCTCTCACGGCGCTGCAGGACATCGGGATAAAGATCTCGCTCGATGACTTCGGCACCGGCTATTCCAGCCTCTACAACCTGCGCGAACTTCACTTCGACAAGATCAAGATCGACCGGTCGTTTGTGCTCTCGATGCAGAGCAACTCCGGCAGCAGGAAGATCGTCCATTCGGTGATCGATCTTGCCAGAAGCCTCGGCCTGCCGGTCATAGCCGAAGGGATAGAGCACCGGCAGACGATGCAGGAGATCGTCAAGTGCGGCGGTGAGTACGGTCAGGGATTCTATTTCGGCAAGGCGATGCCGGCCGACGAGGCGTCGGCCCTGGCGCGCGGCCCTGGCGTTCAGAGCGCGCAGGGCTAGGTCCCGCAGGACCCGCCTGTACCGTTCAGGGGAGCTGGGCCACCGCGAAGCGCCCCCGGCCCCCTTCCTTCGCCTGATAGAGGGCGGCGTCGGCCTGTTTGATGAGTTCGACAGAGTCGAGGCCGTGGTCCGGGGCAAGGCAGATGCCGACGCTGGCGCCGATGCGGATGCGCCGGCCATCGACGGCGAACGCCTGTCGAAGCGCTTCGACGAGCCGGCCGGCGAGCGCTTCCGCGTCCTGCCTGCCGTGAATGCGGTCCTGCAGAATGATGAACTCGTCGCCGCCGATCCTGGCTGCGGTGTCGCTTTCGCGCAGCAGCCGCCGTATCTGACCGCCGACCGTTTTTAGCAGGCCATCGCCGACCGCGTGGCCGAACGTGTCGTTGACCGGCTTGAAGCCGTCGAGGTCGAGGTAGTGGACCGCGAGCTGGCCGCCATATCGCCGCAAGGATGCCAAAGCCTGCTTTAGCCGATCCTGCAGGAGAACCCGGTTGGGCAATCCGGTGAGCACGTCGTGGTGCGCGAGATAGGCGACATGCGCCTGGGCGTTCCGCTTCTCGGTCACGTCCTGATACGTGGTGACGAAGCCGCCGTCGGCCAGCGGAATTCCACGCACCTCGAGGATCGTGCCGTCGGGCCGCTTCCGCTCGTAGTCGTGCGCGATGTGCTTGTTCACCAGCGCCATGCGCTTCTTGACCAGTTCATCGACGTCGCCCGGCCCGTATTCCCCGCGTTCCGCGTTGAAGCGAAAGACGGTACCGATGTCCGGATTGCCGCCCGCGAAAAGTGACTCCGGATAGTCCAGCATCGACTTCAGGCGATCGTTGCAAAGGACCATGTTGAGGTTCTTGTCGAACATGGCGATGCCGCCGGGAAAATTGTCGATCAACACCGTCATTTCATGAGCGCGCCGTCGTTCCTCGGTCACGTCGAGATAGAGGGTCAGGAACCCGCCGCCGTTGAGGGGGGTACCACGCACCTCCAGTGTGCGGCCGTTAGGGCGCGTTCGCTCGTAGGCATGCGGCACGCGCCGCTGAACCAGATCGATGCGATGGCGCACAAGTTCGTCCACGTCGCCGAGGCCGTACTCGCCCCGTTCGGCGTTGAAGCGAAAAAGCTCCTCGATCGTCGGATTGCCGTTGGCGAAGAGCGATTCGGGATAGTCCAGCATCGCCTTCAGGTTGCTGTTGCAAACCACCATGTTGAGGTCTTTGTCGAACACCGCGATGCCGCCGGGGAAGACCTCCGCGATCGCGTCAAGATGTTCGATCTGCGCCAGGAGCTGGTCGATGCCGGGCCGTGGCGCCTTGGCTTGGGGCGTTGGCGCAACCAGCGGAAACTGGCCGACGGCCCGTGCCGGGATACTTGTCGAACCGGCGAACTGGCGCGAAACGGCCCTCATGGCGCTCCCCTGAAGGTGGTCGATGGTCATGGGTGTGTGGTGGCGGTGATCAGGACGATCCGTCGAACGTCTACGAGAGTGATACCTGAAGTTGAAGAACGCGCCAGACAACACGCGATGCGTTTATACGCCCGCGTGGCAACCCGATCAGCTTAGCCGAATGGCGTAAATGAGCCGTTTCGGTGCGATCGAACCGGATCGCCGTACGGTGTGTGTCTTGCCTGTCGGGACGTCCGTGCGATTGCCCCGGACGGCAGACTAGTCGCCGGCCTCGCCAGCCTTGGGCGGCAGTGTCACCAGCACCTTGTCGATCCGCCGGCCGTCCATGTCGACAACCTCCACGGTCATGTCGTCGCGGGTTACGCGGTCGCCGACCTCGGGCAGCCGGCCGAGCTGGTCGATCACGAAGCCGGCGACGGTCTCGTAGTTGCCGTCGGCCTGGAGGCCGGTGAGACCGAAGCGGTCCTCGAACGTATCGATCGCCACCAGGCCGTCGACCAGGAACGAGCCGTCGGGGCGCTCCACGATCGCCGGCCCGCCCGGCTCGCCTTCCTCGGGCAGCTCGCCCGCGACCGCCTCGAGCAGGTCGGTGGTCGTGACCACCCCCTCTGTGGTGCCGTATTCGTCCACCACCAGCGCGAAATGAATAGCCTCACGCCGGAAGAGGTCGATCAGAGTCAGCACCGGGGTGCGCTCGCCCACCACCAGCAGTTCACGCATCGTCGCCGCGACGTCGATTTCGCCGCCCGTCGGGATCAGGCGCAGGATGTCGCGCGCGTCGATGAAGCCGCGCGCGTGGTCGATCGTGCCCTCGCAGACGAGGAGACGCGTGTGGCGGCCGGCGCCGAAGGCCTCGACCACCGCATGGCTGTCGGCCGAAACGTCGACCCAGTCGAGCGCCGCCCGCGGCGTCATGATCGCCCGCACCGTGCGGTCGGCGAGGCGGAGTACACCGTCGATCATCTCGCGCTCCTGCGGCGCGAACACCCCGGCGCGGGTCCCCTCGGCGATCAGCGCCTTGACCTCGTCCTCGGTGACGGTCGCCTCGCGCACCGCCGACAGTCCGGCGAGTTTCAGGATCGCGTCGGTCGAATGGCGGAGCAGCCACACCGCCGGCGCCGCGACCCGCGCCAGCGTCCGCATCGGCCCCGCCACCAGCGTCGCCGTCCGTTCCGGGTTGGCGAGCGCGATGCGCTTCGGCACCAGCTCGCCGACGATCACCGAGAGGTAGGTGATGGCGATCACCACCACCGCGACCGCCACCGCCTGCCCGTACGGAGCGATCCACCCGACCCGGTCGAGCACCACGCCGAGCCGTCCGGCGAGCGTCGCCTCGCCGACCGCGCCGGCGATGATCGCCACCAGCGTGATGCCGATCTGGACGACCGCCAGGAACCCGCTCGGGTCGGCGATGAGGTCGAGCGCTCCTTGCGCGCCGCGGCTGCCTTCCGCCGCCAGCGTCTTCAGCCGCGACCGCCGCGCCGACACGATCGCCAGCTCCGACATGGCGAGCAGGCCGTTCGCCACGATCAGCATGAGAACGATCGCGACTTCGAGGATTGCCATCGCCTTGCTCCTCTCTCAGGCGCCCGCCGCCAGCACCTCTTCGAGAAACCCGGTGAGATCGTCGGTCAGGAAGTCGATGTGCCGGGCGTCGTGACCTTCCAGTTCCCAGTCCTCGCTGAACACCTCGCGGGTGCCGGACGGCACCACCAGCACCGTCGTCATGCCGAGCGCCTGCGGCTCGATCAGGTTGCGCGCCAGGTCCTCGAACATCGCCGCCCGTTTCGCGTCCACCCCCGTCTCGCGGAGGAACCGGTCGTAGGTCTCCCGGTTCGGCTTCGGCAGAAGCTCCGAGCGCACGATGTCGAAGATGTCCTCGAAGTGGTCGGTGACGCCGAGCCGCCCGGCGATCTTCTCCGCGTGCGCGCGCGAGCCGTTGGTGAAGATGAACTTCCGTCCCGGCAGGGCGCCGATCGCGGCGGCGAGCCGCGGGTTGGGTTCCACCGGCGAGTGGTCGATGTCGTGCACGTATTCGAGGAAGTCGTCGGGCAGGATGCCGTGTTCCTCCATCAGCCCGCGCAGCGTCGTGCCGTAGCGCCGGTAGTAGTCCTTCTGCACCCGCTGCGCTTCCTCCGGCGGCAGGTCGAGCAGCCGCCCGACGTACTGGCGGATGCGTGCGTCGACCTGCTGGAAGAGGTTGATGTGGCGGGGATAGAGCGTGTTGTCGAGGTCGAACACCCACGTGTTGACCGGCGCGAACGGCGTCAGGTCGCGCCCCGCCTGCGGCGAGGGGGCGTTCATGGCGTGATCAGCGTTCCGGCGCCATGGTCGGTGTAGAGCTCCAGCAGCACCGCGTGCGGCGTCTTGCCGTCGAGGATGACGACGCCCTTCACGCCCCGCTCGATCGCCTCGATGCAGGTCTCCACCTTGGGGATCATGCCGCCCGAGATGGTGCCGTCGGCGATGAGCTCGCGCGCCCGGCCGACCGTCATCTCGCCGATGAGTTCGCCCTTCGCGTCGAGCACCCCTGGCACGTCGGTGAGGAACAGCAGGCGCGTCGCGTCGAGCGCGCCCGCAACCGCGCCCGCGAAGGTGTCGGCGTTGACGTTGTAGGTGTGGCCGTCGCTGCCCGGTGCCACCGGCGCGATCACCGGGATCAGGCCGGCGCCGAGCGCCATGTCGATCACCGTGCGGTCGACCCGCTTCGGCTCGCCGACGAAGCCGAGGTCCACCACCTTCTCGATGTTGGAGCCGGGATCCTTCACCGTCCGCGTCACCTTTTCGGCGAACACCATGTTGCCGTCCTTGCCCGACAGCCCCACCGCCTTGCCGCCCTCGGCGTTGATCGCCATGACGATCTCTTTGTTGATCGCCCCGGCGAGCACCATCTCGACCACCTCGACGGTGCGCTTGTCGGTGACGCGCAGCCCGGCGCGGAATTCCGACTGGATGCCGAGCCGCTCCAGCATCTGGCCGATCTGCGGCCCGCCGCCGTGGACGACCACTGGCTTCGCCCCCGAGGTTTCCAGAAGCGTGATGTCGCGGGCGAACGCCCGCGCGAGGTCGGCGTCGCCCATGGCGTGGCCGCCGTACTTCACCACCACCACCTTGCCGTCGTAGGCAAGCATGTAGGGCAGCGCCGCCGAGATCAGCCGGGCGCGCGCGATCGCGTCATTGGTGTCCTGATCGCGGACCTTGTCCATGGTGAGCCTCTCGACCGGATCGGAGGGGTTCTATAGCGGCTCGCCCCGTGTCCTGCAAAATCCGCCGGTCGCGGGCGAGGTTGTCTGCGGACCGCCGGTGGCTATGATCGCCCCCCGTTGCTGGATCGAGGTGGCCCCGTTTGTCGCGCGTGAACATTTTTGGCTGGGTCCTCATGCTCGCCGGATGCGGCGTGTGGACCTATGGCTATTTTGTCGTCGGTCATCCGAGCCTGGTGAGCTGGGAGGACGTGCTGCCCGGCTGGCTCGCCGAATACCTGCCGAACCTCGAATCGGAGACCGGCATGGCAATGACCGTCGTCGCCATGGTGCCGACCTATTGGCCGAAGCGCTGAGCGGCGGCTTCGGTCAGGCTCCCGCCAGTTCCGCGATCTCCGCCCTCAGCTCGTCGATCCCGGCCCCAGTCTCCGCCGACGTGGTGATGATTGCGGGGTGTGCCGCCGGCCGCCGCCCGATCGCTGCCGCCGTCGCCGCCGCGATGGCGTCGCGTTCCGCCGGCTTCGGCTTGTCGGCCTTGGTGAGCACGATCTGGTAGGAGACCGCGGCCTTGTCGAGCAGGTCGAGCATCTCGCTGTCGTTCGTCTTGAGGCCGTGGCGGGCGTCAACCAGCAGGTAGACGCGCCTGAGGTTCGGCCGGCCGGCGAGATAGGCGCGCGCCATGCGCTGCCACCACTTCGCTTCCTTTTTCGGTGCGCGCGCGTAGCCATAGCCCGGCATGTCGACGATGGTGAGGCCCACCTCGGCGCCGAACAGGTTGAGCTGGCGCGTGCGCCCCGGCGTGTTGGAGGTACGGGCAAGCGTCTTCTGCCCGGTGAGCGCGTTGATCAGCGACGACTTGCCGACGTTCGACCGCCCTGCGAACGCGACCTCGATACCTTCCGGCGTGGTCAGATCGGCGGGCGCGGCAGCTCCGGCGATAAAGCGCCAGGGCTTCGCGAACATCAGCCGCCCCGCCTCGATGCGGGCCGCCTCTGCGTCATCGTCCTCGGTTATCAACCGATGCCCCATCCGTTCGTCCCCGCGCCAGCGGGCACCCGGTTTGTATCTTTAGTGTTGATGCAGGAGCACTGCCGCGAACTTTGCGTGACTTGCGGCTCGCGGGCCAACCCTCCCCTTGCGGGAGGGTCGAAACTGCGTGAGCAGTTTCGGGGAGGGGTTGGCAGCAAACCGCCACTGCCGCTGGCATGCTCTCGCGCTCGGTCACGACCCCTCCCCAAAACGCGCCTTCGCGCGTTTTGACCCTCCCGCAAGGGGAGGGTTCGGCGTCCTCCGCGGGCGTGGGCGCGCGCGACCGACGTGGACGCACCTTGGACCCCTCTGCTGAGCGCCGCGCGGCTGTTGCTCCGGGTTGGCGCAAACGTTAGTGCCGCCCGCAGCTCAGCTCCTTGCCTTGGCGCTTGCCTTCTTCGGCTTTGCCCGGCCCGCCGGCTTCTTCGGCTTCCCCTGTTTCTGCGGGGCGGCATCATCGAGGTCATCATCGTCCTCCACGACCGGCCGCCGGGCGACAGGCGCGGGGGTGGCCGCTTTCGCCGCCGGTTGTCGTCGGAACGTGCCGATGATGTTGCCCCAGAGGTCGACGTCGACCCCCTGCCGCCGCATGATGAAGTATTGCTGGGTCACCGACAGCGTGTTGTTCCACGCCCAGTAGATGACGAGCCCCGCCGGGAACGACGACAGCATGAAGGTGAAGATCACCGGCATCCAGGTGAAGATCATCTGCTGCGCCGGGTCGGGCGGCGCCGGGTTGAGCTTCATCTGCACGAACATCGTTATGCCCATGATCAGCGGCCAGGCGCCAAGCACCAGGAAACCGCCGAAGAACGGAGCCGTGGCCGGGTCCCACGGGATCAGGCCGAACAGCGTGAAGATGTTGGTCGGATCCTTCGCCGAAAGGTCGTGGATCCATCCGAAGAACGGCGCGTGCCGCATCTCGATGGTGACGAACAGCACCTTGTAGAGGGAGAAGAACACCGGGATCTGGATGGCGGTCGGCCAGCAGCCGGCGAGCGGGTTGGCTCCCTCCTTCTTGAACAGCTCCATCTGGGCCTGTTGCTGCTTGACCTTGTCGTCCTTGTAGAGCTCCTTCAACTCCTGGATCTTCGGCTGCAGCTTCTTCATCGCGCTCATCGACTTGTAGGACTTGTTGGCGAGCGGGAAGAAGGCGGCCTTTACCAGCACCGTCACGGCGAGGATGGCGACGCCGAAGTTGCCGAACAGGTGATAGAAGAAGTCGATCAGGTGAAACATCGGCTTGGTGATGAAGTAGAACCATCCCCAGTCGATCAGGCGGTCGAACAGCTTGATGTTGAGCGAGTCGCGGTAGCCGTCGACGATGTTGACCACCTTGGCCCCGGCGAACAGGTGGTTGGTCTCCTCGATCGTGGCGCCCGGCGCCAGGCTGTCCGCCGTGCCCCGGAAGTCTGCCTGGTAGAGCGGCCCCGCCTGATCGGAATAGAGGTATCGTCCGTCGTAGGGCGTGGACGGATCGGGGATGATGGTCGCGGCCCAGTATTTGTCGGTGATGCCGAGCCAGCCGCCGGTGACGCCGCTGAAGTCCTGCTCGCGGTCCTTCTTGATCGCCTTGTATTTCTCTTCCTTGAGACCCTGGTCGCCAAGCACGCCGACGAGGCCCTCGTGCAGGATCCAGTAGTTGGAGGCCTCGGGCTCGCCGATGCGGGTCACCCGCCCGAACGGCGTCACAGTCACGGCGCTGTTGCCGGTGTTGGCGACCGAGTCGCTGATCGCGAACATGTACTTGTCGTCGATCGAGATCGTGCGGGTGAACTTCAGCCCGGCGCCGTCGTCGTAAGTGAGCGTCACCGGCGTCGTCGGGGTGAGCGTTGCCCCCGCTGGTGCCGACCACGCCGTATTCGGCCCCGGCATCGGCCCGGCGCCCTCGGGGGCGATCCAGCCGAACTCGGCGAAATAGGCATCGGGCGCCCCGCTTGGCGACAGGAGCACGATGGTCGGGCTGTTGGGGTCTATGGTCTCGTGATAGTCCTTGAGCCTCAGGTCGTCGATCCGCGCGCCCGTGAGGTTGATCGATCCCGACAGGGTGGCGGTCGAGATTGGAACCCGTTGTGATTTGGCGAGGGCCTCGTCGCGGGTGAGGGTAGGGGCCGTTTCCGCCCCGCTCGGCGGCGGCGCCGCTCCGGCGCCCGGCGCGCTCGTCGCCGGGGCGCTCCCGGCGCCCTGCGGGGTCGCGGTCGCCGCGGCTTGCTCCTGCTGGGCGATTTCCTGCTGTTGGGAGGCCCGCTGCATTTCCGGCCCGGCGAACAGCACGTACCACGCCACCATCACTCCCAGCGAAAGTGCCAGGGCCAGCAGCAGATTGCGATTTTCGGGCGTCAACGGGGTCTTTTCTCCGTGCTCCTGCCACGCGCCAGCGCGGCGAACCCGCTTGTTAAATCGGTAACCAGGCGGTCGAATTGAAGGGTGAGTGCGTCATTGCGCGCGATCAGCACGTAGTCGGTGCCGGTATTGGCATGGCCGGGCGCCGCCGCGCGCAGCGCTTCCCTGAGGCGACGGCGGATACGATTGCGCACGACCGCGTTTCCGATCTTCTTGGTCACCGTGATTCCGAAGCGCGGCGGCCGATCGCTTGATTCTCCGCCAACGGCAAGGGCTTGCATCACGAAGCCGGGCCGTGTGACGCGCCGTCCGCCAGCGACGGCCTTGAAGTCGGCGCGACGTTTCAGGCGCTCCATGCCGGGGAGAGCCGGAGCTGCCGGCGGCAAAAAGTCAGGCGGATAAACGCTTGCGTCCGCGCTGGCGGCGGGCGGCAATGACCTTGCGGCCCCCCGTCGTTGCCATCCGGGCGCGGAATCCATGCCGGCGCTTGCGCACCAGCTTGCTCGGTTGGTAGGTCCGTTTCATCTCGCCTTCTCCGCGCGGCCTGATCGCGTCGGGCTTATAAGGAGCGGGTCGAATCGAGTCAACGCGGTACGGCTCGCCGGACCTTGGAAAGTGCGTGGAATGGCCGAAGAACTGACCCCTGACGTATGCGTTGTCGGCGGCGGCCCGGGCGGCGTTGCCGTTGCGCTTGCGGTCGCCGCCGAGAACCGGCCCGTGGTTTTGATCGAGCGGAGGGCGATGGGGGGCGCCAACCTCGCCTGGGGCGCCGTGCCCATGCAGGCGCTCCTGACCGTCTCCGCCGCCCACGAGTTCCTGCGCCGCGGACCGGCCATCGGCGTCTCCGCCGCGCCCCTCCAGGTTAATTTCGCCAGGGTCCGCGAGCATATGAACGCGGTTACCGCCGCCGTCGCCGCCACCGTCGCGGCTGAGCGGCTGACCGCCCTCGGCATCCGGGTAGTCCGTGCCGACGCCCGCTTCACCGACGCCAACACCGTCGTTGCCGGCGACGTGACCGTGCGCGCCCGCCGTTTCGTCCTCGCCGTCGGTTCGGTTCCCGCCCCGCCCCATCTCCCCGGTCTCGACGGCATCGAGGCGCTCACGGCAGAAGGCCTCTTCGACCTCGGCCGCAAGATCGGCCACCTGATCGTTCTTGGCGCCACCCGCTCCGGCTGCGAGATCGCCCAGGCGTTTTCGCGCCTCGGCATCGACGCCACGGTCATCGACCAGGGACCGCCGCTCGGCCGCAACGATCCCGAAATGACCGCGATCGTCATCGATCGCCTGCGGGCGGAGGGGGTGCGGGTGCGCGCCCCCGCCGTGATCCGTTCGTTTGCGCGCCGGCGCGGCGGCGTCCGCCTGGTGATCGGCGCCGAGGGCGAGGAGGAGACCGCGATCGACGGCACCCACCTGTTCGTCGCCACCGGCCGGGCGCCGGCCGTCGACGGTCTTGACCTCGCCGCCGCCGGCATTGCCCACGACGCCACCGGCATCGTCGTCGACCGGCGCCTCAGGACCACCAACCGTCGCGTCTACGCCATCGGCGACGCCATCGCCGGGCCGTCCCGCGTCGCCCGCGCCGAGCACGAGGCCGCCCACGTCGTCCGCGCCATCCTCTTCCGCCGGCCGTTTGCGTACGACCACGCGGCGGTCCCCGTCGTCACCAATACCGATCCGGCCCTCGCCGGCGTCGGCCTCGACGAGGCCGAGGCGCGCCATCGTCACGGCGACGTCCGCGTGCTCCGCTACCCGTTCGCCGAGAACGACCTCGCCCAGGCGGAACGTCTACCGGAGGGGGTCATCAAGGTCGTCACAACCAGGGGGGGCAAGATCCTGGGTGTCCGCATCGTCGGACATCACGCCGCGGAACTGATAACACCATGGTCACAGGCCATGTCAGCGGGGCTGACAATCGCCCAAATGGGTGCTTTGCCGACCGCATACCCGTCGAGGTCCGAGATTTCGCGGCGCGTGGCGGAGAACTTCCGCGGGCCCGGTTTGACCTCGCCGTGGCGTCAGCATATCATTGATTTGCTTGGGAAATTTGGCTGATGCCCGATCGCCGCGGCCTTGGGTTGTCGTGGAAACTGCTGGCGCTGACCGTCCTGTTTGTGATGGCGAGTGCGATCCTGATTTACGTGCCGTCCATCGCCAACTTCCGCGTTGCCTGGCTTGATGACCGCCTGACCCTGGCCGACGCCGCCAGCACCGTGCCGGCCGAGGCCGTCCCCAACGAAATCCCCCGCACCACCCAGGACGATCTCCTCAAGGCCGTCGGCGCCATCGCCATCGTCGTGCGCACCGGCACCGTCAGCCGCCTGCTGGCAACCGTCGACATGCCACCGAATGTGGATGACACCGTCGACCTGCGCGTGATGGATCCGACCGGCGAGGTCGCCGACGCATTTCGCACGCTGTTGTCGCCGCAGCCGCGCGTCTTGCGCGTCCTCGGCCAGTCGCAATCGGGCGCTGTGATAGAGGTGCTGATGAGCGATAGGGCCCTGCGAGCGGCCATGCTCAGCTACTCGTTCAACATCATCTGGCTTGCGGCCATCGTCTCGATCATCACGGCCGGTCTGCTCTATTTCTCGATCAACCGGTTGCTCGTGCGGCCGATGCGACGCCTGACCACGAACATGGTCGCGTTCTCCGAAGCACCGGAAGATGCCGCCCGCATCATTGCGCCGAGCGGCCGTCGCGACGAGATCGGGGTCGCGGAGGAACATCTCGCCGCCATGCAACGCGATCTGCAAACGACGCTGCGCGAGCAGCGCCACCTTGCCGATCTCGGCCTCGCCGTTTCCAAGATCAACCACGACCTTCGCAATTTGCTGGCCGCCGCCCAGCTCTTTTCCGACCGCATCGGCAGCCTGCCCGATCCCAAGGTGCAGCAGTTCGCACCCAAGTTGATCAGCGCGCTCGACAGGGCGATCGCCTATTGCCAGACCACGCTCGCCTACGGCCGCGCCCGAGAGGCACCCCCAACCGTCGACTTGTGGCGCTCCACCGCCTGGTGGACGACGTCGCCGACGTGCTCGGCCTTGTCGACCATCCCACCATCAGCTTCGACAACAAAGTGCCGCCCGGCCTGGAGATCGATGCCGATCCCGACCAGCTTTTTCGTGTTCTGGTGAACCTTTGCCGCAATGCCATACAGGCGCTGGACAGCGACCTCGGTCCGGCGGTTGTGCGGCGGTTGACAGTTTCGGCCACCCGCGAGGGGCACACCGCCTCGGTCAGGGTTGAAGATACCGGCCCCGGAGTGCCGGAACGTGCGCGGTCGTCCCTGTTCCGCGCGTTCTCGGGCGGTGCCCGTCCCGGCGGGACCGGACTTGGCCTTGCAATCGCGGCCGAGCTTGTGCGTGCCCACGGAGGCTCGATCAGCCTTGTCGACCATGCCGGCCCCGGCGCGGTCTTCGAAATCGCCATCCCCGATCGCTCCGGCGGCGGGCAACCGCCACGGCCCGGGCTAGCCTTGCAATGCCATCGGTCCATTCAGTAGCTATGCGGCGCCGTCAATGCGGTCACGCGGCGCCCGTAGCTCAGCTGGATAGAGCACCAGACTACGAATCTGGGGGTCAGGGGTTCGAATCCTCTCGGGCGCGCCAACTATCTCAAGTCGCCAGTTTGACCGGCTCTGCGGCTCGGCCCCGCTACTGGATCACCTCGTCCGCCAGACTGATCAGCGTCGGCGGCAGGGTGAGTTCCATTGCGTCGGCAGGCGCAGTGTTTATCGCGAAGCGGAATTTCGTCGGAGCCTGGATCGGAAGCGTGGCCGGATTCTCCCCGTGGAGGACGCGGCCGACATAACGCCCAATCAGGCGGAATACATCCGGGGTGTCGATGCCATAAGACATCAGGCCGCCGTCCGCCACGTTGTAACGATAGGCATAGATGGCCGGTACCCGATGCCTGGCGGCAGCTTCGATAATCGATCGGCGGTTTTGACGGCCACGTATGCGTCGGGCGCGACTACCAGCGCGCCGCGGTCCTGGTCGGCGATTTTTGCGATGGCGCTGTCAATGTCCTCCGCGCTGGCGACCGGCGCCTGCCAGATCTTCAGCCCTGCCGCGACGGCGGCGGCTTCGAAGGGCTCGTAGAAATATGTGCCGCCGTGCACTGCCGTTGCCGGATTGAACATGATGGTTAGATCGGTGAGATTGGGCACGGCCTGACCAATCAGGTCGACCCATTTTCCGGCCAGGGACGCTTCGAAGTTGATGAAGCCGGTGGCGTTGTGGCCGGGGTGCGCCAGACTGTCGGCAAATCCGCTGCCGACCGGATCGGCGGAGAGACCAAAGACAAGGGGTATCTCAGAGGTCAGGGCCAGCAGGGCAGCAGTCTGCGGCGTGGCCGAGCCCACCAGTATGTCCGGCTCAAGCTCGACCAGTTCGCGGGCTCGTGCCTCCATCCAGCCCGGCGTGCTCTCCACCCACCGCCACGTCACCTCGACGTCGCTTGCAGCGACCCCTTGTTCGGCCAATCCTTCGAAGAACTTTGCGACGCGCAGGGGCGCTTCGGGATCGGTCTCGGAGACCGACATCAGAACGCCGATGCGGGCGGTAGACTGCGCAGCAAGGGCCGGTGCCACGCAGAACACGCCGCCCGTCAACAGGGCCAGGAAGCGTCTTCGCCCGATGGCTTCCATCGGCATCGTCCTTTAGCCGACCAGACTAGGCGAAATCGCCTCTCATGTCACTGTCAGCCCGAAAGCGAGACGGCCGGCAGGACGAATGTCGCTGGAACGATACCGTTCGATCCGCCACTTCTCACTGATGCTGCTCGTGTCCAAGGCGGCAAGCCGGACAAGGGCGTCTCGTCGGGGCTGATGCTGGCCGATGAGACCGGTGGTCGGACCGATCTCATTCAGACCATCCTGCGCGCCACGGGCATCAAAAGCGGATAGCTCAGTAGTCGTTTTCGGGGTTGTACGGGACCTTGTCGGGCAACGGCAGCGGCGGCATCTCCTGGAAGACGGCACGAAGATCCTGATTCAGCGAAGCCATGCCGCCGGCGCCGCCCGGTTTTATCTTTTCGTCGGACTTTTCGCCCGCCTTGACGTCGGGTGAGGGCGGGCCGTTCGATTTGGCGTTCGGTTCGGCGTCTTCACCCGCGTAGTTGAAGTTGCCGACGACCTCGCGGCCTTCGAAGCGCAAACGCTGGGCCTTGACCACCTCCTCCGCGACCGCCCTGCTGTAGACCAGTTTGTAGGCGCGCGGCTCGCCGACGGGCAGGTTTTGCGTATCGATGCCCTGCAACCACACGAAGATAACACCAGGCGCGCCTGTGGCCTTGTCGGGCTCGACGATTCGCGAGGCGAGGAAACTCGCGCGTTCCGGCAGCCGGTCGTCGGTGGGCCAGCCGAGCATGGCGACGATCGCAACGTAGCTGCCGATGAACAGGCCGGACGTCACGACGATCGCGACCCCCTTGATCTGCCACCGCCACAAGGATGCGAAGTTGAGACCGAGCAGGAGAAGAGCGACTGCTGCGTATGCGCCCACAACTCCGGCTAGGGCGTAGGACGGCACCGTCGTCTATTCCTTCTTCCCGTGGACCGGATTGATCGCGAGTTGGCTTAGCGACTTGAACATGTCGCTCGTGCCTGTCACCTCGCCAGCGGCATCCACGGTAAAGCGGGTCGCCGTCTTTTCATCAGTCTTGTAGTTCAGCATCAAAGTCCCGTAGTAGACGACGGTCAGCGTTGGATTGATCTTCTCGACCTTGACCGTCACCGGAATTGGCTCGCCGGTTGTGGCCGTGTAGCGAAAGACGTCTACGACGTACTCGCCCGGGATCACTCCCCTGACCGTCACGGTTTCCTGATTGAGCGGGCTTTCGACCGGCTGACCGTTCACCATGACTGTATCGTGGTAGTTGCCGCGATCGTCGCGGTCGAGGTGGATCAGGCCGGCCTCCTTGACGTAGTACCAGACGACGTTGCCCTGCGGGTCCTCAACGTAGAGATCGATGTCGTCGGGATTGAGGTCCGGCCAGGTGGCGGTGATGATGAAGTCCGCCTTGACGTCGACGGTGCCGGTTTTTGCATCCGGCCTGATCAGCGCGAATGCGATGAAAACCATCACCGCAAAGCCGAGCAACGCGTTGAAGAGGATGTCCGTAAACGGCACGAAGGTGCCGTCGTCACTGCCGCCGGCAAATAGGCTGGGCTCATCCATCGGATGCCGCGCCTTTCAGCGCCGACACCACGTACACCTCGGTCACGTCGGTGATCCTGGCAAACAGCTCGCCGATCGCCTCGTCGAGAAAATAGTATTCGAGCTTCAGGAGAAGAGCGCTGGCAATCCCGGTGACGGTCACGTTGAGCGCGATCGCCATGCCGCCGCTCATGCCGGTCAGCGCGCGGCGCAGCGTGTCGACCTCGAACGAGGAGAGGCCGGAGATCGGGATCAGCATCAGAATGAAGCCCACTGCGGTGCCCAGAAGGGCAAGCCGCAACAACGCCTCCGCGACGAACCAACCGAACTTCTCGCGTGCCCGCAATTGGTCGGCAAGCGAGCGCAGCAGGAGCGTCTGGTCGATATTTCCGTCGCCCTGGGTCTCGGCCTTGGCGACCAGCTTGGCGATGTGAGCGGTCAGCACCGACGGTTCGAGTTCATGCCCGTCCGCGGTCGTCACGTGGCCTTGTGTCACCATCAGCCGGCCCGCGTTGGCGGCGACGAGCGGCACGGCACGCCGTGTGGCGATCAATTCGCGCGAAACATACAGCGTCTGGATCAGGCAATGCGCAACGGCGATAACCAGCAACGCAAGAATCAGCACCGAGATGTGCGTGCGCTCAGTCTGAAGCATCAACTGGATGAGGCCAAGGTGCCAAAGCGCGATTAGGGCGACGAGCGCCAAACAATTGACGAGCAGCCAACGCAGAAACGGCACGAAGTCTCGCACCTCGTCGCTTGGGGCGAGAATGGCCTTCCGCCAGCCGCGCGCACTCATCGTCGGCGCGATGGAAACCGGCAGGCTTACGGCAGCGGCACCGGCGGAGACCGGTCGCCCTTCTGCGCCGCCGATTGACGTGTGGTGCTCATCTCAATCGTTCCTTTGAGCTCAGCATTCCGTCGGCGCCTCCGGTAGGAGCATCGCCTAATGTGGCAGAATGGCCGATTTTTGGTACCAGAGCGAGCAGGATAACGAACGAAAATCGCGCCTTCACGATCGACCGGTTCTTGTCGGTATGGTCAGGAGTTTTAGCGGCCGCGGTCAAGCCGCTGCGGACTGTCGGATCATCGGTTGGCGGCGACGTCGAGCGCTTCCTTGTCGCGGACCCTGGACGGCCGTGCCCGCCACGTTACAGGAACAGCGCGAGATGAAAGAGACGGCGTCCCGGCCGACACCGCATGAGCACAACGGCCTTGAGCGGGTTTGCGAAACTGTCTAACGTCTGGTGACCGATTGGTCACGAACTCTCGCCGCGTCCTGTTTTCCTTCCGAGCGGGGACTGCGACCGGTGGCTGCTTCCGGGCTGGCCGACTGCGCAGAATCGAAATGACCAAACCCTCCGACAACCTCCGGATCGACGGCTCCCGCCTGTGGGACTCGATCCACCAAATGGCCGAGATCGGCCCCGGCGTGCGCGGCGGTAACAACCGCCAGACGCTCACCGACGCTGATCGCGACGGGCGGCTCCTGTTCCAGAAGTGGTGCGAGGATGCCGGCCTGACGGTCAATGTCGACCAGATGGGGACCATGTTCTGCCGCCGGGCCGGCGCCGACGACAGCTTGCCCCCGGTCCTCGTCGGCAGTCACCTCGACACCCAGCCAACCGGCGGGCGCTACGATGGCGTCCTCGGCGTCCTTGGCGGCCTCGAAATCATCCGCACGCTGAACGACCTGGGGATCCGCACCAGGCACCCCATCGAGGTGGTCAACTGGACGAACGAGGAAGGCACCCGCTTCGCGCCGGCGATGCTCGCCTCCGGCGTTTTCGCCGGTGTTCACGAGCGTGACTGGGCGTACGCCCGCGAGGACGCCAAGGGGCTCAAGTTTGGCGAAGAGCTGGAACGCATCGGGTTCAAGGGACCGGAACCGGTCGGCGGGCGGAACCTGCGCGCCTTCTTCGAGCTGCACATTGAACAGGGGCCGATCCTCGAGGTCGAACACAAGGACATCGGCGTCGTTACTCACGGTCAGGGCCTTTGGTGGCTGCAGGTCACGCTCACCGGCAAGGAGTCCCACACGGGCTCGACGCCCATGCCCATGCGCAAGAACGCCGGGCTCGGCATGGCTCGCATCACCGACCTTGTCCATCGCATCGCCATGGAGCACCAGCCGGCCGCCGTCGGCGCCATCGGCCATGTCGACGTCTACCCCAATTCGCGCAACGTCATTCCCGGCAAGGTGGTCTTCACCATCGATTTCCGCTCTCCCGATCTTGAGACCCTCGACCGCATGAAGGCGAAGCTCGAGGCCGATGCCCCCAAGATCGCCGGCGAGCTTGGGCTCGGCATCGAGATCGAGCCGGTGGGCCACTTCGACCCGGTGACGTTTGACCAGGGGTGCGTCAAGGCGGTCCGCGACGCCGCTGAACGGCTGGGCTACTCTCATCGCGACATCGTTTCCGGCGCCGGCCACGACGCCTGCTGGATCAATCGGGTCGCGCCGACGGCCATGGTGATGTGCCCGTGCGTCGACGGCCTCTCCCACAACGAAGACGAGAAGATCACGCCGGAATGGGCCGCCGCCGGCGCCAACGTCCTTTTTCATGCTGTCGTCGAGACCGCGGAGATCGTGCCGTGACGGTCGTTTGCGGCGAGAGGAGTGAACCATGACAACCGTGATCAAGGGTGGCACGATCGTCACAGCCGATCTGACCTATGAAGCCGATGTCCTCATCGAGAACGGCAAGATCGCGGCGATCGGCAAGGGCCTGAAGGGCGACGAGACCCTCGACGCCACCGGCTGCTACGTCATGCCCGGTGGCATCGACCCGCACACCCATCTCGAGATGCCATTCATGGGCACCTACTCGACCGACGATTTCGAGTCGGGCACCCGCGCCGCGCTTTCCGGCGGCACCACGATGGTTGTCGATTTCTGCCTGCCGGCGCCCAACCAGTCGCTGCTGGAATCCCTTCAGGCCTGGGACAACAAGTCCACCAAGGCCTCATGCGACTACTCCTACCACATGGCCATCACCTGGTGGGGCGAGCAGGTCTTCAACGAGATGCCGGAAGTGGTGAACCGCGGCATCAACACCTTCAAGCATTTTATGGCCTACAAGGGCGCGCTGATGGTGGACGACGACGAGATGTTCGCCTCGTTCTCGCGCTGTGCCGAGATTGGCGCCATGCCACTGGTCCACGCCGAAAACGGCGACGTCGTCGCCACGCTGCAGCAGAGGCTGCTCGCCGAAGGCAACAACGGCCCGGAAGCGCACGCCTACTCGCGCCCGCCGGAAGTGGAAGGCGAGGCGGTCAACCGCGCCGCGATGATCGCCGACATGGCCAACGTGCCGCTCTACGTGGTGCACGTCTCCTGCGAGGACGCCCACGAGGCGATCCGCCGCCACCGGCAACTCGGCCGCCGCGTTTTTGGCGAACCGCTGATCCAGCACCTGCTGCTCGATGAGGGCGAGTACAAGAACCCCGACTGGGATCACGCCGCCCGCCGCGTCATGTCGCCGCCGTTCCGCGACAAGAAGCACCAGGATTCACTTTGGGCCGGCCTTTCCTCTGGCACGCTCCAGGTGGTCGCGACCGATCACTGCGCCTTCACAACCAAACAGAAGCGCATGGGTGTCGGCGATTTCACCAAGATCCCCAACGGCACCGGCGGTCTGGAAGACCGGCTTGCCGCTTCTGTGGACCTATGGCGTCACCACCGGCCGGCTGACGATGAACGAGTTCGTGGCGGTGACTTCCACCAACATTGCCAAGATCCTCAACGTCTATCCGAGGAAGGGCGCGATCCTCGTCGGCTCCGACGCCGACCTCGTCGTATGGGATCCCGGCCGCGAGAAGACGATCACCGCCGCGAGCCAGGTTTCGATCATCGACTACAATGTTTTCGAAGGTTTCAAGGTGAAGGGCCTGCCGCGGTTCACCCTGTCGCGCGGCAAGGTCTGCGTCACCGAGGGTGATCTCTCGCAGGCGACCATGGGCCACGGCCAGTTCGTCAAGCGCGAGCCCTATTCCGCCGTCAACCGGGCCCTGTCGAAGTGGAAAGAGCTGACGGCGCCACGCAAGGTGCAACGCAGCGGCATTCCGGCTGGGGTATGACCTCGAACATGGCCGACGACACGTTGAAGCCGGCCAATTCCATCGCTGAACCTCCCGAGGCGCATTCGCCGCGCCCCGTCGAGGGGGCAGGCGGGGTCGCACCGCCATCAGGCACTGCGACTGCCAGGGAGTCCTTCACCCGACCCCCGCCGACGACCGCCGCGATGGCGCCCTCGCCGGAGCCGGCTCCCGCTGCGGGCGATGCTGTCATCGACATCCAGCATCTCGGGCTGACCTTCACGACCGCGGACGGTCCGGTTGAGGCGCTGACCGGAATCGACCTCGGCGTGCGTCGTGGGGAGTTCGTGTCGCTGATCGGTCCTTCCGGCTGCGGCAAGACCACGCTCCTGCGGGTGATCGCCGACCTCGAACAGCCGACCGCCGGCACGATCACCGTCAACGGCATCAGCCCGCACCAGGCGCGAATGGAGCGCGCCTACGGTTACGTCTTCCAGGCACCGGCGCTCTATCCGTGGCGGACGATCGCCAGGAACGTAGCGCTGCCCCTGGAAATCATGGGGCTCGATCGACGCGAACGCGACCGCCGTGTCGCCGACAACCTCAAGCTGGTCAACCTTGCCGGCTTCGAGCGCAAACACCCCTGGCAACTTTCCGGCGGCATGCAGCAGCGCGTGTCGATCGCGCGCGCACTCGCCGTTGAACCTGATCTCCTGCTGATGGACGAACCGTTCGGCGCCCTTGACGAGATCACCCGCGATCATCTCAACGAGCAGCTTCTGGCGCTGTGGGCCAAGACCAACAAGACGGTCGTGTTCGTTACCCATTCGATCCCGGAAGCGGTGTTTCTATCGACGCGCATCGTGGTCATGACCCCGCGCCCGGGAAAGATTCATGACGTGATCGAATCCACCCTGCCGCGGGGGCGCAACCTCGACATCCGTGAAACGCCAGAGTTCCTCAAGATCGCCCATCGCGTTCGCGAGGGTCTTCGCGCCGGGCACAGCTATGAGGACTAGCTTGCCGGCCCGGCCCGGGTTTGCATGACCGCGGTCACGGTCCACCATTCGCGTGTGCCGGCGAGACCGGGCGTCGTGGCGCGGATCCTCGCCAGCCGCTTCGTCGCCGTCTCGACCGTGGTCCTCGCCATCATCCTAATCTGGTACGCCGGCGCGTTCGTGCTGGACTCGCCGTTCCAGCGCGATCTCGACGCCCGTGCTGGCGTCAGCCGTTCGCCGATCGACTTCGTCGTTGCGACCTACAACCAGCCGAAACCGACCTTGCCGGCGCCGCACCAGGTCGCCGTCGACACCTGGAAGTCGGTCGTGCTCGCCAATCCGGCCAAGCCGTCGAGTTTGTTGTTTCATGCCTGGGTAACGTTGTCCTCGACGCTTGCCGGTTTCGTCTTCGGCACGCTGCTCGGCGTCCTTCTCGCCGTTGGCATCGTCCACGTGAAGAGCCTGCAGAAGAGTTTGATGCCGTGGATCATTTCTTCACAGACGATCCCGATCCTCGCGCTCGCACCAATTCTGGTGGTCGTTGCCTTCAACCTGCTGAGCGGTCAGCTGAAGTTGCCGACCGACTTCAGCCGTTTCGTCGCCAAGGCCCTGATCTCGACCTATCTCTCGTTCTTCCCCGTGACCGTCGGCATGGTGAAGGGTCTCCGCTCGCCCGATCCGTTCCACCTCGACCTGATGCGCACCTACAGCGCCACCCGCCTGCAGACGTTCTGGAAGCTTCGCCTGCCGGCCTCGCTCCCGTTCCTCTTCACCTCGATGAAGGTGGGGATTGCCGCGAGCCTTGTCGGTGCGATTGTGGCCGAACTGCCGACCGGCGCCGTCGCCGGCATCGGCGCCAAGCTGCTGGTCGGTTCCTACTACAGCCAGTCGGTCCAGATGTGGTCGGCGCTGGTCGTCGGCTCGCTTCTGGCGGCGCTGCTGGTGACCGCCGTCGGCGTCGTCGAGCGCGTAACCAACCGTGTCATGGGAGCGCGCGCCCGGTGAACTCACGCGTTCTCGGCGTCGGCACCTGGCGCGGTTGGGTTGCCTTCATCGGACTTGCCGCCGCCCTCGCGTTCCCGATCGTCGTCGCCGGCGGCACCCAGACTTACCTCGTCGGTCTTGGCAGCAGTGCCATCCTTGCGGCCGTCATCATGATCGCGGCGGCGCTTGCGAGCCTTGCCGGACGTTCTTCGGGCGTCGGCAATTTCGTCATCTTCGCCGGCACCGGTATCGCGGCTGCCTACGTCATCGTCTTCCTGCCGTCGGTGGCGGACATCGCCGCTGGCGGGCAATCCGCGAAGAGCAGTCTTTTCGCCGCTTCGATCGGGTTCTGGGCGCTGGTCATTGCCGCGTGGGCCCTGGCGTCGTTGCTGGTCAGCCGCCTGTCCGAAGTCAGCACTCCGCGGCCGGGAGGGGCGATGCTGATGCGCGTCGTCATCCCGCTCCTGTTCGGCGCCGGCATCGTCCTCCTGTGGGAAGTTGTCGTTCGCGCGCTCGCCGTCCCGTTCATCATCCTGCCGCCACCGAGCGCCATCTGGACGCGTATTATCGCTTCGCTGCCAATCCTTTGGGTCGACTTCCAGCAGACCATCTTGCACGCCGTTCTGATCGGCTACGCCATCGGTTGTATCTCGGGCTTTGTCGTTGCCATCGCCGTCGACCGCTCGCCATTCCTCAAACGGGGTCTGTTGCCGGTCGGCAATCTCGTCTCGGCCCTCCCGATCGTCGCCGTTGCGCCGATCATGGTCATGTGGTTCGGCTTCGATTGGCCATCCAAGGCGGCGGTGGTCGTGGCGATGACTTTCTTCCCGATGCTGGTCAACACCGTCGCGGGGCTGGCGGCCTCAGAGCAGATCGAACGCGACTTGATGCACACTTACGCCGCCGGCTACTGGCAATCGCTTTTCAAGCTCAGGTTGCCGGCCGCACTGCCTTTCATCTTCAATGCCCTAAAGATAAACTCAACTCTTGCCATGATTGGCGCCATCGTGGCGGAATTCTTCGGGACGCCCATCCGGGGCATGGGCTTCCGGATTTCCACCGAGGTCGGACGCATGAATACCGACATGGTGTGGGCGGAAATAGCGGTGGCGGCCCTGGCCGGCTCCGCGTTCTACGGCGTCGTCTCGCTCATCGAGCGGCTGGCGACGTTCTGGCATCCATCGTTTCGGCAACCCTTAACGGAGGGGTAAATGAGAAAATTGGTTTGGGGCGTAATCGCGGGCGCGTTCGCCCTCGCGACTGGACCGGCGTTTGCCGCCGACGCGGTGACGCTGCAGTTGAAGTGGGTCACCCAGGCCCAGTTCGGTGGCTACTACGTGGCCAAGGACAAGGGCTTCTACAAGGACGAAAATCTCGATGTAACCATCAAGCCGGGCGGACCCGACATCGCACCGGAAACGGTGATTGCTGCCGGCGGCGCCGATGTGATCGTCGACTGGATGGGCGCCGCGCTCGCCGCGCGCGAGAAGGGAACCGCACTCGTCAACATCGCCCAGCCATTCACCAAGGCGGGCATGGAACTGGTCTGCCCGACCTACACCGGCATCAAGACGCCGGCTGATTTCAAGGGCAAGACGCTCGGCGTCTGGTTCTTCGGCAACGAGTATCCGTTCTATGCCTGGATGCACAAGCTCGGCATCTCCACCGACGGCGGCCCCGACGGCGTCACCGTCCTCAAGCAAAGCTTCGACGTCCAGCCGCTGATCCAGAAGCAGGCCGATTGCATCTCGGTCATGACCTACAACGAGTACGGTCAGGTTCTCGATGCCGGCTTCAAGCCTGAAGACCTGGTGGTCTTCAACTACTCGGCCATGGACGCCGACCTGCTCGAGGACGGCCTTTACGCGCTTGAGGATCAGCTCAAGGACAAGGCCTTCTTCGACAAGATGGTCCGTTTCGTACGCGCATCGATGAAGGGCTGGGATTATTCCCTCGCCCACCCCGAGGAATCGGCGCAGATCGTCATCGATAACGGCGGCCAGGACCTCCAGCACCAGATCTACATGATGGGCGAGGTCGCCAAGCTGACCGCCGGCGGCAACGGCGTGCTCAACGAGGCCGCATACAACCGCACTGAGCAGGCCCTGCTCGACCAGAAGATCATCGAGAAGAAGCCGTCCGGCGCCTGGACCCATGCGGTCACCGACGCGGCCGGTCTCGGCAAGATGTAGCCTTGTTGGAACTGCGAATGCCAGCGGGCGCCTCCGGGCGCCCGCTTCTTTTTGAGATGGGCTACGGCCAGTAGAGGCGCATCGGATTGTCGACGAGGAGCGCTTGCTGCCGCTGCGCATCGACGGCGATGCGCGGAATGAAATCCACCAGCCGGCCGTCGTCAGGCATGTGCGACGTCATGTTGGGGTGCGGCCAGTCGGTCCCCCATAGCACCCGGTCGGGGATCGCCTCCACCAGCGTTCGCGCGAAGGGGACCACGTCGTCATAGTCAGGCCCGGCAAGCGTCAGCCGTTCGGCGCCGCTCACCTTGACCCAGATCTTGTCATTGCCGGCGACCAAAGCGACGAAGCGGCGAAACTGCGCGTCGTCCGCGCCCTTGCTCACGTCCGGGCGCCCCATGTGGTCGACCACGATCGTGGTCGGCAGCTGTTCGAGGAACGGGATGAGCTCTTCCAGGTCTTCGGCCTCGAAATAGACCACGACGTGCCAGCCGAGCCGCGCGATCCTCTCGGCGATAGAGACAAATGTCTCCTTTGGAGCGGCATCGACCAGCCGTTTGAGGAAATTGAAACGAACCGCCCGCACCCCCGCCCTGTGCATGGCAGCAAGGTCGTCGTCGCTGACGTCCGGATCGACTGCGGCGACACCACGTGCCCTCTCACCAGCGGCGGCGAGGGCGTCGACGAGCGCCGCGTTGTCCGTTCCGTGGCAGGTCGCCTGCACGATGACGTTGCGCTCGAAGCCGAGAAAATCGCGGAGCGCGAAGAGCGTCTCCTTGGACGCATCGCACGGCGTGTACTTGCGTTCCGGCGCGTAAGGGAACCGTGCCGCCGGTCCGAACACGTGGCAATGGGCGTCGACCGCGCCCGGCGGTGGAACGAAGCGCGGCTTCGTCGGGTTTGGCAGGAAGGGGAGATAGTCGGCGTCCATTGGGATCTCGCGGTTTTGCTGCAGCCGTTGTGGCCAAGCCCAGAACATTAGGCGGTGGGGCGCAGGCGAGAAGGTGAAGGTTCACAAGAATTGTCAGCTTGACTTGGCCTCGGACGCAACCGCCGATTGCTGGGGGCACATTGATTCGCCAAGCGCCGTCGGGTAACGATATGGTGCGGTATAAGGCTGGGAGCCATCAGGATGCAAAGCGTTGTCGGCAGGACATGCCTTGTTGTGGGCGTGCTCTTGGGCTGCCTGGCGATGCCAGCCGGTGCCGGCGCCGTCACCTTCACGGGCACCTCCGGCAGTCTCTCCGCGTCGGCTGATTTTGAAATAAGCGGGACGAATCTCGTCGTGACGCTTTCCAACGCGGGCGGAGATGTTCTCGTTCCGGCTGATATTCTGACAGGGGTATTTTGGTCCGGCGCCAGCGGTCTGACGCCAACGTCTGCCGTCGTCCAGAACTATGGTCTGCCCGGGGGGTCGACGGTTGTGCTTGGATCCGGGACGGTAGCTGTTGCGGGCGGAAACGTCGGCGGAGAATGGGCGTACGCGGCGTCGATTGCCGGCCCGGGCGGCGCGGATCAGGGCATAAGCTCTTCCGGCCTTGGACTTTTCGGCGCTGGCAATTTTGGAGGACCAGACCTGCTTGGTCCACCGAGCGGGGCAGTGGATGGGGCTCAATACGGGATAACCTCCGCGGCCGACAACGCCGCCACTGGAAATCCGTCCATTCTTGGCGAGACGATGATCAAGAGCGTCGTCGTGTTGACGTTGGCCGGTATCGCTGCGGACTTCGACCTGTCGCAGATTTCCAACGTGTCGTTTCAGTACGGGACCGCCCTGACGGAGCCGAACGTGTCAGGAGTTTGCACAGGGTTGTGTGGTCCACCCGAGCCGATCGCCGGAGTGCCTCTCCCCGGCGCCCTTCCACTGTTCGTTTCCGGGCTGGCCGGTATGGGCGTGATCGGCTGGCGCAGGCGCCGCAAGGCGGCCTGACGCGTTCACGGATTTGCTCGCATGTGGGGCAGGCCAGGGCCTGCCCTTTTTGATTCGCCGTCCCCGCCGACGGCAACGATCAGGCGGCATTGTTACGTAACAGTACCTATCAGGCGCCCGCCTTGACGCACTCTCCGGAATTTGTCCAAATGATCGTTTCGACGCGCGCCCTTGAAAGGGGGGTTCATGCCGGTCGACAGGGTGCCTGACATTGCCGCCGGGCGGTTGTCCGAGCACGACTACCTCGCCAACTTCGGCGATCTGCATCCGCCGCTCGACCACCATCAGGCGCTGGTCGAGGCGGATCGCTGCTACTTTTGCTTTGACGCCCCCTGCACGACCGCGTGCCCGACCGGGATCGACATCCCGATGTTCATCCGTGAGATCCTGACCGACAACCCCAAGGGTGCGGCCGAGACGATCCTGTCGGCCAACATTCTCGGCGGCATGTGCGCGCGCGTCTGCCCGACCGAGACGCTGTGCGAGGAGGCCTGCGTGCGCGAGATGGCCGAGGGCAAGCCGGTCCGCATCGGCGAGTTGCAGCGCTACGCCACAGACATTCTGATGAAAGAGGGGCGCCAGCCCTTCCAGCGCGGTGAACCGACCGGGCGCCGGGTCGCCGTTGTCGGCGGCGGGCCGGCTGGTCTGTCGTGCGCCCATCGCCTCGCCATGCACGGCCACGACGTAGTCATCTTCGATGCGAAGCCGAAGATCGGCGGCCTCAACGAGTACGGCATCGCCGCTTACAAGGCAGTCGAATGATTTCGCCCAGGCCGAGGTCGATTTCATCCTGTCGATCGGCGGTATCAGCGTCGAGATCGGCAAGCAGCTCCGCCGCGATTTCACCATCGACGAGCTTCGCAACGACTTCGACGCCGTCTTCCTCGGTCTCGGCCTTGCCGGCGTCAACGCCCTCGGACTGCCGGAAGAAGAGATCGAAGGCGTCGCCGACGCGGTCGCCTACATTGCCGATCTCCGCCAGACGCGGGACCTCTCGACCCTGCCGGTCGGCCGCCGGGTCGTGGTGGTCGGCGGCGGCATGACCGCCATCGACATCGCCACCCAATCGAAGCGCCTCGGTGCCGAGGACGTGACCATCGTCTACCGCCGTGGCGCCGACCGCATGGGCGCCAGCGCCTATGAGCGCGAGCTTGCCCAGACCGACGGGGTCAGGATCAAGCATTCGGCGATGCCGCGCCGGCTGCTGTCGTCCGGGGGCAAAGCGGTCGCGGTCGAGTTCGAGTACACCACCGCTAAGGATGGCAAGCTCGTCGGCACCGGCGAGACGTTCGTGCTCGACGCGGACATGGTGTTCAAGGCCATCGGCCAGAGTTTCATCGCCGAAGCGCTCGACGGCGCCGTCGCTGCCCCCGGCTGGATCGGGGATCACCCTCGAAGGCGGCCGCATCAAGGTCGACGCGGAGCGCCGCACCACCATGCCCGGAGTTTGGGCGGGCGGCGACTGCGTTGCCGGAGGTTCGGATCTCACCGTGGTCGCGGTTGAGGACGGCAAGATTGCGGCCGAATCGATCAACCGCGCGCTGATGGGCTGAGCCGGGAAAGAGAGGGTTCCAATGGCCGATCTCCGTTCCGAATTCGTCGGCATCAAGTCGCCGAACCCGTTCTGGCTCGCCTCGGCGCCGCCGACCGACAAGGAAGTCAACGTCGTGCGCGCCTTCAAGGCCGGCTGGGGCGGCGTTGTGTGGAAGACGCTCGGCGAGGACCCGCCGATCGTCAACGTCGCCGGGCCGCGCTACGGCGCCATCCACGCCGGCGATCGCCGCCTGATCGGCCTCAACAACATCGAGCTGATCACCGACCGTCCGCTCGACGTGAACCTCCGCGAGATCAAGCAGGTCAAGCGCGACTGGCCCGATCGGGCACTGGTCGTCTCGCTGATGGTTCCCTGCGAGGAGCCGAACTGGAAGGCGATCCTCAAGGCGGTCGAGGACACCGGCTGCGACGGCGTCGAGCTCAACTTCGGCTGCCCGCACGGCATGAGCGAGCGCGGCATGGGCTCGGCCGTCGGCCAGGTGCCGGAGTACATCGAGATGGTGGTGCGCTGGTGCAAGGCGGCGACCCGCATGCCGGTCATCGTCAAGCTGACGCCCAACATCACCGACATCCGCTACCCGGCCCGCGCCGCGAAAAAGGGCGGCGCCGACGCGGTGTCGCTGATCAACACCATCAATTCGATCACCAACGTCGACCTCGAAACCTTCTCGCCGGTCCCCTCGATCGACGGCAAGGGCTCCCACGGCGGTTATTGCGGCCCGGCCGTGAAGCCGATCGCGCTTTCCATGGTCTCCGAGATCGCCCGCGACAAGGAAGCCGCCGGCATCCCGATCTCCGGCATCGGCGGTATCACCACCTGGCGGGACGCGGCCGAGTTCATGACCCTCGGCGCCGGCAACGTTCAGGTGTGCACGGCGGCGATGACCTACGGCTTCAAGATCGTCGGCGAGATGATCTCCGGGCTCGGCCACTACCTCGACGAGCGCCAGATGAAGTTCGCCGATCTCGTCGGCCGCGCCGTGCCCAATGTCAGCGACTGGCAATACCTCAATCTCAATTACGTCACCAAGGCGCGGATCAATCAGGACCTGTGCATCGAGTGCGGCCGCTGCCACATCGTGTGCGAGGATGCCTCCCACCAGGCGATCACCGCCACGAAGAACGGCAAGCGCCATTTCGAGGTGGTCGACGCGGAGTGCGTCGGCTGCAACCTCTGCGTCAACGTCTGCCCGGTCGAGGGACTGCATCACCATGGAGCGGCTGACAACCGGCGTCGACCCGCATACCGGGGCGCCGGCCACCGGCTACCGCAACTGGACCCAGCACCCCAACAATCCAATGCGGGTGTCCGAGCCGGCCGAGTAGGGCCACGCCGTTTCTCGCCCGAAGCGAAGGGGTCGATCCGCGAAACCGTTGCGTGAATCCCGGTTCGACCTTATTCGGAACTTCAAGATCACTGGTGTAGAGTGGCCGGCACGGTGTCGCTACGCCCGCGCCGGGGGCTTCGAGGGAGGCAAGCATGAAGGCATACAATGTGGTCCGGTTTCGGGTGAAGCCCGGCCGCGAGAAGGATTTCATCGAGAAGAACCGGAAGATGGGCGAGGAACGGATGAAGGGCTTCCTTGGGGGTGCTTTGGTCAAGACCGGCGAGCGCACTTACTGCTTCATGGGCGAGTGGGAGAGTTTCGACGCTATCGTCGCCGCGCGACCCGCACATGATCGGCATGCTCGACAGCTTCCGCGACACGCTGGAAGACCTCGGCGGCGGTCTTGGCGTGACCGATCCGATTTCCGGCGAGGCGGTGTTGGAGATCCCGGCCAGCACATGAGCGGTCTCACCTCGCCTCGACCATCTGCCTCAGCGTGCTGGAGGAGCATGATGGTCTTGGCGTCGGCGATCTCGCCACGCGCGATGCGGGCGAGCGCGTCGTCGATGGTCATCTCGATGACTTCGATGTCCTCTCCCTCGTGGGCGGCGCCGCCACCGGACGACACGCGGTCGGCGGGCGTGTAGCGGGCGACGCAATAGACCATCCGCTCCGTGATGGCTCCCGGACTGACGAAAGCGTCAAAGAGGCGCTCCACGTCGTGAAGCCGGTAGCCGAGCTCTTCCTCCGCCTCGCGCAGCGCCGCCGCTTCCGCGCTCTCGCCCGGATCGATGATGCCGGCGCACGCCTCGATCAGCATGCCGTCATGGCCGTTCAGGTACGCGGGCAGGCGAAACTGGCGCGCCAGCAGGACGGTGCCGCGATCGCGGTCGACCGGCAGCACCGCGACCGCGTTGCCGTGGTCCTGGACCTCGCGGGTCAGCCTTTGCCAGGTGCCGTCGCGGCGGCGGAGATCGAAGACGCAGCGCTTGAACGTCGCCCAGCCTTTCGACAGCACTTCCTCGGTGACGATCCGCACGCGATCGCGCGTCGCCCGTTTCGGACATCACGGCGTCCCGGCCGCTTCCGCCGCCGGCCGGCCCGACGGGGATGAACGGCCGCTCCGCGCCGCGTTGCCCGTCGCAGTTGAGCAGCGTCTCCGCGACCAGGTGGTCGACCACGTCCTTCAACGCCCGCTCCGCCGAGGCGCCGCCCTCGATCGCCGCCTCGTAGATGGCGAGCTGGCGGTCGGCCGAGGTGCCGTTGGCGACGATGTCGCGCGCGTGGGCGACCTCCTTCTCGCAGCCGAAGAACTGAGCATCCTCGGCGGTCATCGCGATCCATTCGTCCAGCAGGTTGGCGAACGGCACCGCCTCGCCCTTGCCGAAGTCGATGAGCGCGCGGGACGGCCCGAAGCGCTGCGCCAGCCAGCGGTTCTCGTTGATGAGGAACTGGGAATACTCGCGCCAGCGCTGGTTGTTGCGCCTCAGCCGATAGAGCATGCGCACCGTCGAACGGTAGAGCGCCGCGATCGCCATGGCGTCGTCGAGGCGCGTGGCGACGTCGGTGATGCGCATTTCCAGCGTCGGGAAACGCGCCGACGGGCGCAGGTCCCACCAGATCTTCGTCCCGTCCTCGAGTTCTCCGGCCCTGACCAGCGTGTCGACCGTGCGGTGGTACTCGTCGGGGCCGGAGAAGTGGGGCGGCAGGCCGGTACGCGGCAGTTCGTTGAACACCGCCAGCCGGTAGGAATGCAGCCCCGTCGGCTCGCCGCGCCAGAACGGCGACGACGCCGACAGCGCCAGCAGGTGGGGCAGGAAGTAGGAGACCTGATCGAGAAGATCGAAGCGCAGCGCCTCGTCCTCCACGGCGACATGGACATGCATGCCGCAGATCAGGAGGCGGCGCGCCAGCACCTGCATGTCGCGGGCGAGCGTGTTGTAGCGCTCCTTGTCGGTGTTGCGCTGCTGGTTCCACTCGGCGAACGGATGGGTCGAGGCGGCGATCGGGGCGAGGCCGTATTCGGCCGCGGCCGTTGCGATGGTGCGTCTCAGCCGCGCGATCTCGGCCCGCGCGCTCGCCACGGTTCCGCACACCGACGTGCCGATCTCGATCTGGCAGCGCAGGAACTCCGGCTTGACGTGGTCGCCGAGCGCCTTCTCGCAATCCCGCATCAGCCCGGCCGGCGGGTCGGGCACCAGATCGCGCGTCTCCTTGTCGACCAGGAGGTACTCCTCCTCGACGCCGATGGTGAATGTCGGTTCTCTTTTCATGGAATGAAGCGTGTCAGAAAACGGGCCGCCGCGCGAGGGGAGGTTGCCGGAAAGCGGAGACAAGGCCACGGGCGCGCCTCTTCGTTCCCGCGAGCGGTTCCGCTCCGGGGTTTGCTGTCCCTTCCCTCTGTTCGGTCCCTTCGCCCGAGCGAAGGGGTGGCGGGCGCTCATGGAACGCCAGTCCGGGTAGTCCGAGTAGCGGCGCTTCACCAGCGCCCGCCGCGACGATTTCGGGCCCCGCGCACCCGCTCTGGGCAAACGGCGGCGGGTCACGGAGTCTTGGCGGACCTCCGGCCCTGACCGCCACGGCCGCAGGTCGAAGGGATTTCTCCCGCTGCCCGGCCGGGCTGACCGCCGCCGCCTGTAGCCGAGGCCGGTTGGCGGCCATACGGCAGCCCGGTCGTAGTGCCGGGCCGGCGGGTACGTGGCCTCCCGACGGCCCCGGAGCGACCCGGGACCGGCAGGCGCCGCTCCCCGCCCCACGCACAAGACGCCTCCAGAGCGCGCCCCTTCGCGGGCGAGGATGGCGACGATTATCGGGGCGGTTCAGGAGGCGGGGATAACTTTTCGAGCTGTGCCAGAAAGAGGACAGCTTGTCGGTGATTTTTGGCCGCCGAACGGACTTCGACAATTGACGCGGCATCGAGCGCGACGCGAAGATGGCCATCAGCGATTCGGTCGCAGCGGCCGCGCAAAATGACTGCTCAAGCGCGTTGACGTTCGGGGTTGGGGGGCACGTCCGTCAGGGGTGACGCACGCAGCAACAACCGGCGCGAATGACAAACACTCTCGACAAGAGGCCAAGGGTCTTCGGGATTGGCTGGCAAAAGACCGGCACGAAGAGTCTGCGCTGCGCACTGACCCGGCTTGGATACAAGGTCCATCCTTGGAAGCTCGGCCTCGTGGCTCGCTGGCACGAGGGAAACATCGCTCCCATCCTGAGGAGCGCGGCCGACGGCGAAGCTTTCGACGACTTTCCCTGGCCGCTTGTCTTTCGCGAACTCGATCGCGCCTTCCCCGATGCCAGGTTCATCCTCACGACCCGACGTGACGATGCCACCTGGCTTGCGAGCGCGCAGAAGCACATGGCCCGCCGCCGGTGGGTGGGGCACTACCTGATCTATGGTTCGTACGATGCGTATGCCGACCCGGAAGTCTTCCTCCGCCGGTACCGCGAGCACAATGCCGCCGTTCGTGCGTACTTCGCCGATCGTCCTGGCAAACTGCTCGACATCTGCTTCGAGCGGGGCGAGCAATGGACGCCGCTATGCGCGTTCCTGGGGGTGGCCGGGGTGCCCAGTGAGCCGTTTCCGCATCAGAACACGGCTGCCGCGCCCTGGTGACCGTCGCGGCCGTCCCCCCCTTGAGCGGGTCCGGCAAACTGTCTAGGGTCCGCCGACCGAACGGTCAGGAAAATCACGCCGCTTCCTGCCTGGACCAAAGGTGGTCCGCCGCAACCGCCGGCCGGACCGGCCGGGCGAGGAACGGCTATGGGAGAAAATGGTCATGGCGCGGAGTGAAGCGGCCGCTGGGGCGTTGTCCACCAACAACCTCGAAGCCTTCTGGATGCCGTTCACGGCGAACCGGCAGTTCAAGAAGGCGCCCCGCCTCTTCGTCGGCGCCGAGGGCATGTACTACCGCACCGTCCGACGGGCGCCAGGTGCTCGACGGCACCTCCGGCATGTGGTGCTGCAACGCCGGCCACGGGCGGCCCGCGGATCGTCGAGGCGATCGCCAACCAGGCGAAGGAGATGGACTACGCCCCGGCCTTCCAGATGGGCCACCCCAAGGTGTTCGAGCTCGCCGCGCGGCTGGTCACCTACATGCCGCCGGGGATCGACCACGTCTTCTTCACCAACTCCGGCTCCGAGTCGGTCGACACCGGCCTCAAGATCGCGCTCGCCTACCAGCGCGCCATCGGTCAGGGCAGCCGCTTCCGCCTGATCGTCGCGCGAGCGCGGCTACCACGGCGTCAACTTCGGCGGCGTCTCGGTCGGTGGCATCGGGCCCAACCGCAAGCTCTTCGGCCCGCTCGTGCCCGGCGTCGATCACATGCGCCACACCCACGACCTCGCGCGCAACGCCTTCTCGCGCGGCCAGCCCGAGCACGGCGCCGAACTTGCCGACGATCTCGAGCGGCTGATCGGCCTTCACGACGCTTCCACCATCGCCGCCGTCATCGTCGAGCCGGTCGCCGGCTCCACCGGCGTGCTCATTCCGCCCAAGGGCTATCTGGAGAAGCTCCGCGCCACCTGCGACAAGCACGGCATCCTTCTGATCTTCGACGAGGTGATCACCGGCTTCGGCCGCCTCGGCGCGCCGTTCGCCGTCGACTATTTCGGCGTCACGCCGGACATCGTCCTGACCGCCAAGGGCGTCACCAACGGCACCATCCCGATGGGCGCGGTGTTCGTGAAGAAGGAGATCTACGAGGCCTTCATGCACGGCCCCGAGCACATGATCGAGTTCTTCCACGGCTACACCTACTCGGGCAATCCGGTGGCGAGCGCCGCCGGCATCGGCACGCTCGACACCTACGAGGAGGAGGGGCTGCTCACCCGCGGCGCCGAGCTCGCCGACTACTGGGCCGACGCCCTCCACGCGCTGAAGGGTCTGCCGCACGTCATCGACGTCAGGAACTGCGGCCTCGTCGGCGCGGTCGAGCTGGAGCCGATCGCCGGCGAGCCGACCAAGCGCGCCTTCACCGCCTTCGTCGAGGCGTTCGAGAAGGACCTCCTGATCCGCACCACCGGCGACATCATCGCCCTGTCGCCGCCGCTGATCATCCAGAAGTCGGAGATCGACCAGCTGTTCGAGATGCTCGCCGGCATCCTGAAGACGCTGCCGTAGATAGAACGTTTGTTCACGCCGGCCGCGAACGAATCCGGAGGACCATGCGAATGCGGACCATTTCCAACATCATCGGCGGCGAGGCGGCGCGCTCGGCGAGCCCGCGCACGGCGCCGGTCTTCAACCCGGCGACCGGCGAGCAGACCGCGATCCTGCCGCTGTCGACCGCGGCCGAGCTCGACGCCGCCGTCGCCGCCGCCAAGCTGGCGCTGCCGGCCTGGGCGGAGATGCCGCCGCTGAAGCGCGCCCGCTACATGTTCAACTTCAAGCGGCTGCTCGACGAGAACGTCGACCGGCTCGCCGAGGCGGTCTCCGCCGAGCACGGCAAGGTTCACGGCGACGCCGTCGGCGAGGTTCAGCGCGGCATCGAGGTGGTCGATTTCTGCTGCGGCATTCCGCACCTGTTGAAGGGCGAGTTCTCCCGCCACGTCGGCCCGGCCATCGACACCCACACCGACCGCCAGCCGCTGGGCGTCTGCGCCGGCATCACCCCGTTCAACTTCCCGGCGATGGTGCCGATGTGGATGTATCCGGTGGCGATCGCCTGCGGCAACACGTTCGTCCTGAAGCCGTCGGAGAAGGACCCCGGCGTCTCCGCCGTCGTCTACGAGCTCTTCCGCGAGGCGGGCTTCCCCGACGGCGTCCTCAACATCGTCCACGGCGACAAGGAAGTGGTCGACGCCATCCTCACCCATCCCGACATCAAGGCGGTGTCGTTCGTCGGCTCCACCCCGATCGCCGAGTACGTCTACCGGACCGGCACCGCACAACGGAAAGCGCGTGCAGGCGCTGGGCGGCGCCAAGAACCACATGGTGGTGATGCCCGACGCCGACATGGACAAGGCCGCCGACGCACTGATGGGCGCCGGCTACGGCTCGGCCGGCGAGCGCTGCATGGCGATCTCGGTCGCCGTGCCGGTGGGCGAGGAGACCGCCGACAGGCTGGTCGAGACGCTGGCGCCGCGCGTGCGCGCGCTGAAGATCGGCCCGGCGACCGACCGCGAGGCCGAGATGGGCCCGCTCGTCACCAAGGAGCACCTGGCCAAGGTCACCGGCTACATCGACCTCGGCGTCAAGGAAGGCGCCGACCTCGTCGTCGATGGCCGCGGCTTCAAGCTGCAGGGCTACGAGAACGGCTACTTCGTCGGCGGCACGCTGTTCGACCGCGTCACGACCGAGATGCGCATCTACAAGGAAGAGATCTTCGGGCCCGTCCTGTCGGTGGTGCGCGCGGCGACGCTACGACCACGCCGTCAAGCTGATCAACGCCCACGAGTTCGGCAACGGCACCGCCATCTTCACCCGCGACGGCGACGCCGCCCGCTCCTTCGCCGACAAGATCGAGGTCGGCATGGTCGGCATCAACGTGCCGATCCCGGTGCCGGTCGCCTACCACTCGTTCGGCGGCTGGAAGCGCTCGCTGTTCGGCGACCACGCCATCTACGGGCCGGAGGGCGTCCACTTCTACACGCGGCTGAAGACGATCACGTCGCGCTGGCCGGAGGGGATCAAGGCCGGCGCCGTCTACCACTTCCCCAGCACGCACTGAGGCCACGCTTTCACCCGATCGGCATCAGCGGCCGGTCGATCACCTTGCGCAGCGCGAACTTCGATTCGATGCGGGCGACGCCCGGCAGGTGGCCGAGCACGGTCGCGTGCAGGTGCTCGAAGTCGGCGAGGTCGCGCGCGACGATCTCCACCAGATAGTCGCTCGCCCCCGACATCAGGTGGCAGGAGAGGACGTTCGGGCACTTGGCGAGCGCCGCCTCGAAGGCGCGCAGCGCATCGTCGTTCTGCCGCTCTAGCGTGATCTCCACGAACGCGGTGATGCCGAGGCCGGCCGCGGCCGGATCGACCAGCGCCCGGTAGCCGCGGATGACGCCCTCGGCTTCGAGGCTCTGCAGCCGGCGCGAGCACGCCGACGGCGACAGGCCGACGCGGCCGGCGAGGTCGACCGTGCTCAGCCGGCCGTTGTCGGCAAGCGCCGCCACGATCTTGCGGTCGAAACCCATCCATTTGCACAATTCCATCACAATAGGCCAATACAGCGCAAAGATAGAGCAAACAGACGCTTAATCATAGGTGAGAATTCACGGAAACCGCGTCGATTCGGCGTTATCATGCAATCAGATAATAGGGAGGCACTGTCATGCTGATCGGCGTTCCCAAGGAAATCAAACCGGACGAGTTCCGCGTCGGCCTCACCCCGGCCGCTGTCGGCGAGTTCGTCGCCCACGGCCACAAGGTGGTGGTCGAGACCGGGGCCGGCGCCGGCATCGCCGCCGGCGACGACGCCTACCGGGCGGCCGGCGCCGCGATCGCGGCGACCGCGCGCGAGGTGTTCGCCGCCGACATGGTCGTCAAGGTCAAGGAGCCGCAGCCGTCCGAGTGGACGCAATTGCGGCCCGGCCAGATCCTGTTCACCTACCTCCATCTTGCCGCCGACGCCCCGCAGGCGCTGGGCCTGATGGCGTCCGGCGTCACCGCCATCGCCTACGAGACGGTGACCGACGCCAGGGGGCACCTGCCGCTGCTCGCTCCGATGAGCGAGGTGGCGGGCCGGCTGTCGATCCAGGCGGCGGCGCACCGCGCTGGAGAAGCCGCACGGCGGCCGTGGCGTGCTTCTCGGCGGCGTGCCCGGCGTGCCGCCGCGGCAAGGTGGTCGTCATCGGCGGCGGCGTCGTCGGCACCCAGGCGACGCGCGATGGCCGTCGGCCTCGGCGCGCAGGTGACGGTCCTCGACCGCTCGCTGCCGCGCCTGGCCGACCTCGACGACCTCTTCGCCGGCCGCGTCGTCACCCGCTTCTCGACCCGCGATGCGCTGCCGAGGAAATCGCCTCGGCCGACGCGGTCATCGGCGCCGTGCTGGTGCCCGGCGCCGCCGCGCCGAAGCTGGTCACGCGCGAGCAGCTCGCCACCATGAAGCCCGGCGCCGTCCTCGTCGACGTCGCCATCGATCAGGGCGGCTGCTTCGAGACCTCGCACCCGACCACCCACACGCCCCGACCTTCGTCGTCGACGGCGTCGTCCACTATTGCGTCGCCAACATGCCGGGCGCGGTGCCGCTCACCTCAAGCCACGCGCTCACCCACGCGACGCTGCCCTTCGGCCTGGCGCTCGCCGATCACGGTCTCGCCGCGCTCGCCCGCGACCCGCACCTCAGGAACGGCCTCAACGTCCACAACGGCCGCATCACCCACCGCGCCGTGGCCGAGAGCCTCAACCTCGACTTCGCCGATCCGGATCAGTCTGATGGCGGCGTAAGACCGCCAGGTACATGCCCGACCTCAAAGGCCCGCTTCGGCGGGCCTTCTTGCGTCGGCGCCTTGCCTGCGCTCGCACAAATCCGATAGAGAGGCGCGCAATGAACGCCACCGCCACCGACGCCGACCTCGTCGAACCGATCGCCGCCGCCGCGGTCGCGGCGGGCGAGGTCATCCTCGCCGTGCGTGCGCGCGGGCTTTCGCGTCGAGCGCAAGGAGGATTCCTCGCCGGTCACCGAGGCCGACCGCGCCGCCGAGGCGCTGATCGTCAAGCGGCTGGCCGAAATCGCCCCCGCCATTCCGGTGATCGCCGAGGAGGCGGTCGCCGCCGGCCGCATCCCGGAGGTCGGCGATGCAGTTCTTCCTCGTCGACCCGCTCGACGGCACCCGCGAGTTCGTCAACGGCGGCAACGACTTCACCGTCAACGTCGGCCTGGTGCGCGCCGGCCCCCGGTGCTGGGCGTCATCTACCTGCCGGCGTCCGGCAAGCTGTTCGCCGGCGTGGTGGGGAGGGGGCCTGGCGCGCGGTGGTCAGGGACGGCGTCATCGGCGAGCGCGCAGCCCATGCACGTGCGCCCGCCGCCGGATGGGCCGGTCGACATCGTCGCCAGCCGCTCGCACCGCACGCCGGAGACCGACGCCTTCATCGCCCGCTATCGAGGTCGGCCAGCTCGTCAACCGCGGCTCGTCGATCAAGTTCTGCGCCGTCGCCGAGGGCAAGGCCGACCTTTACCCGCGCATGGGCACCACCATGCAGTGGGACACCGCCGCCGGCGACGCGATCCTCAGGGCCGCCGGCGGCCGGGTCGTCACCCTCGACGGCGCGCCGCTGCCCTACGGGCCGACCGCGGCGCGCGGGGAGCGAGGCCTACAAGAACCCCTGGTTCATCGCCACCGGCGGGCTGGAGCCGGTCCGCGGCTGACATGCAAATCGGCCGACGCGGCCGCCTTCGTGCTTGAGCCGGGGCCGGCCTTGCGGCTAGGGTCCGCCGCCATGTCGCCAAGTCCGCGTCGAAATCTGCCCGCGATATCCGCCGCACCGACCGGCCGGCCCGCGGGCGCGGTGCAGCACGCAGTGATGCACCGCAGACCCGGGGCCCAAGCGGCTCGTCACGATGGGTCCCGGTTCAGCAGCGCACCACTGTGTGCTGCGCTGCGCCCGGGACACGCCGCTGTGCAAACGTCCCCGACACAAGAGGGGCGCACCTGATGGATCGCCGCTCCGACGCCACCGTCGCCACCGGCCTTGCCGCCGATGCGGCCGAGCGCGGCCTTTCGCCTGCCGGTCGAGCGGGCCCACGGCAGCGGCGTCGACGGCACGATCGCCTCCGGTGGCGTGAACGTCGGTGAGCGCGTCGTGGTGGCGCGCAGCGGCGCGGCGGCGGCGGTGCGCGGCATCGTCGTCGACGGTGCAGCCCGCCAGAGCGCGGCCGCCGGCGACGCCGTGACCCTCACTCTCGATCCCGCGGATCGACGTCGTCCCCGGCGATCTCCTGGCGCCGCCCGACCACCGGCCGGACCTGTCCGATCAGATTGCCGCCCATCTCGCCTGGCTGGGCGAGGAGCCGCTGCTGCCCGGCCGTCCGTATCTCTTCAGGATCGGCGCCCACACCGTCGGCGCCGCCGTCACCGAGCTGAAGCACCGGGTCGAGGCCGACACCTCCAAGACGCTGGCCGCCAAGACGCTCTCCCTGAACCAGGTCGGCTTCGTCAACCTGTCGCTGGCCGAGCCGATCGCCTTCGACCCGTTCGACGGCAACCGCGGTCACCGGCTCGTTCGTCCTGATCGACCGCTTCTCCGGCGCCACCGTCGCCGCCGGCATGATCCGCTTCGGCCTGCGCCGCGCCACCAACATTCACTGGCAGGCGCTCGACCTCAACAAGCACGTGCGCGCCGGGGCCAAGGGCCAACGCCCATGCATCCTGTGGTTCACCGGCCTGTCGGGCGCCGGCAAGTCGACCATCGCCAACCTGGTCGAGCAGAAGCTCCACCGCCTCGGCCGCCACACCTACCTGCTCGACGGCGACAACGTCCGCCACGGCCTCAACCGCGACCTCGGCTTCACCGACGCCGACCGCGTCGAGAACATCCGCCGCGTGGCCGAGACCGCCAGGCTCTTCGTCGACGCCGGGCTGATCGTGCTCGCCTCGTTCATCTCGCCGTTCCGCTCCGAACGCGACATGGCGCGCGACCTGGTCGGCGAGGGCGAATTCTTCGAGGTCTACGTCGATGCGCCGCTCGCCGTCGCCGAAGCGCGCGACCCCAAGGGGCTCTACAAGAAGGCGCGCGCCGGCAAGATCCAGCACTTCACCGGCATCGATTCCCCCTACGAGGTGCCGCTCAAGGCCGACATCCACCTCGACACCACGGCGGCGAGCGCCGAGGAACTGGCCGACGCGGTGATCGAGCGCCTGAAGCGCCGGCGGCTATCTCGGCGGCTAGAACAAATCCAGGAAAAGTGGATCCCGCTTTTCCGTCCGGAATTGTGAAGAAGAAAGAGATAGAGGGGGAGTCTGCCGGGCCGCTGCGGCGCGCTATCCCTTGGCCAGCGCGTCGAATTCCTGCAGCCGCGCGATCAGATCCTCGATCTCCGCCAGCGGGATCATGTCGGGACCGTCCGAGTGCGCGTTATCCGGGTCGTTGTGGGTCTCCATGAAGACGCCGGCTACCCCGACCGCCACGGCGGCCCGCGCCAGTACGCGGCGCGTAACGGCGCTCACCGCCCGTCGATGTGCCGCGCCCGCCCGGCGCCTGGACCGAGTGGGTAGCGTCGAAGATGACCGGCTTGCCGGTCGCCTCCGCCATCGCCGGAAGGCCGCGCATGTCGACGACCAGCGCGTTGTAGCCGAAGCTCACGCCGCGCTCGGTGACAAGCACGCCTGAGGCGCCGGCGCGGTCGAGCTTGTCGGCCACCGGCGCCATGTCCCACGGGGCGAGGAACTGTCCCTTCTTGACGTTGACCACCTTGCCCGTCGCCGCCGCCGCGACGAGCAGGTCGGTCTGCCGGCTGAGGAAGGCCGGAATCTGGAGGACATCGACCACCTCCGCCACGGGGCGCGCACTGGCCGCTCTCGTGCACGTCGGTCGTGCACCGGCAGCCCGGTCGCGCGCCTCGACCTCGGCGAGGATCGCGAGGCCTTGCTGCCCGCCCGGCGCCGCGAAAGGCCGAGGCGCTCGTCCGGTTGGCCTTGTCGAACGAGGCCTTGAAGATCACCCGTCCGCCGCGCCGCGCGGCGATGGCGGCGATACGCTCTGCCATCATCAGCGTATGATCGCGGCTCTCGATCACGCAGGGGCCGAGCACGAACGCCAGCGGTCGGTCGTTGGCGATCTCGAACGAACGCTCGCCCGGGCCGGCAATTCGCACGATCGCAGGCTCCATCACCTCATGCTCCGTCGGGCCTGACGTTCCATGCAAGGTGAGCCGCTCGCCGTCTGTCGTCCACCGCGATCACGCCATAGGCGCCGGTGGCGAGCTTGAGCGATTTCCGGTCCGTCGCCGCAACCGCCGAGCGCCTCGAGCGCCAGGAGCGCGAACCGCGCCGCGCCGTTGCTCGTCACCATCAGGATGTCGCGGCCGCTGTGGCGTTCGGCCTCGAATTGCTCCGTCCATCCGCGCAAGCCTCGCCTCCGGATCGACCGTCCAGCCCGGCGGCACGATGCCCTCCCGGTCCCACGCCGCGATCGCCGCCGCACCCAGGCGGGCCACCACCGCCTCCTCGGTCTTGCCCTCGTCGGGGCCGTGATCGACCTCCGTCAGCAGCGCGAGCGGGCGGACCGGTTGTCCGTCGTCCATCGCCGTCAGGATGGCCTGCGCGGTTGCCATGGCGCGCCTCAGCGGCGCGGCGAAGACGGCATCGAAGCGCGCGCCCTGGCGAAGGAAATGCCGGCCGAGCGCCTGCCCCTGCGCCTCGCCGGTCGGCGGTCAGCGGCGGGTCGGAGCGCGCGCCGATCCGGCGCGGTGTCTCGCCGCTGGCGAACGTGTTGCCGTGCCGGACGATGAAGAGCCGCGCCATGCGCAACCGCGGCTCATCACTCACGCCAGTCGATGAACGGATCGCCGTGGGCGGCGATGGCGCGTTCGGCGAGGCACACGTCCTCGGCGGTGTCGATGCCCGACGAGGTGAACGGGGTGCTTTCGACCACGACGGCCTCGATCGTCAGCCCCGCTTCCAGCGCCCGCAACTGCTCGAGCCCCTCCAGCCGCTCGTACGCGCTCGCCGGCGTGGCGGAAAACGCTTCCAGCGCGCCCCGCCGGAAACAATAGACGCCGATGTGCAGCAGAACCGGCGACAGCGGCGAGGCCGCCCGCAACGCCGCCTCGTCGCGCATGAACGGCAGGATGGACTTGGAGAACCAGAGCGCCCGCCCGTCGGCGGCCCTGCAGGCACGTCGTCCCGCTCGCTGGCGTTCTCGCCTTGTCGGCGCGCAGCCGGTCGAGCTGCTCCCAGGTCAAGGCCACGACCGGCGTGGTGATGTCCGCGCGACCGGCCCGCGCCGCCGCGACGATCGCCACGATGTGCTCCGGCGCGGCGAAGGGCGCGTCGCCCTGCAGGTTGACGACGAGGGCCGGCTCGCCGCCGAGCATCTTGGCGGCGGCCAGCGCCCGATCGCTTCCCGAGGCGATCGCCTTGTCGGTCATCACCGCGGTGAGCCCGAGTTCGGTCACCGCCGCCACGATCCGCTCGTCGTCGGTGGCAACCACCACCTCGACCCCCGCGAGCGTCCGCGCCGCGGCCAGCGCCACCGCCGCCACCCGCTCGACCAGCATGCGTCCGGCGATCCTGGTGAGCGGCTTGCCGGGCAGGCGGGTCGAACCGTAGCGGGCCGGAATGACGATGAGATCGCTCATCGCACGAGGCCGGCCCTGAGGCAGTCGTGCAGATGAACGAGGCCCACCGGCACATCGTCGACGACGACGAACAGGGCGGTGATCTTCGGCGTTGCCGACGGTCATGATCCGCAACGCTTCGCCGAGGCGCGTGCTGCCGTCCACGGTGATCGGCGAGCGCGACATTACCGCCTCCACCGGCTTGGTCATCAGGTCCGGGCTCATGTGCCGGCGCAGGTCGCCGTCGGTGACGATGCCGACGATCCTGCCGTCGCCATCGACGACGCCGGTGCAGCCGAAGCCCTTGCTGGTCATTTCGAGGATCGCGGCCTCCATCGTCACGCCGGTCGCCACCAGCGGCATTTCCTCGTCCGCGATGCATGACCTCGGTGACCGGTGCCAGGGCCGCGCCGAGAGCGCCCCCCGGATGGAACGCCTTGAAATCGTCGGCCCCGAAACCGCGCCGCTCCAGAAGCGCGACGGCCAGCGCGTCGCCGACGACGGACATCATCGTGATCGACGTCGTCGGGGCGTTGGTGATCGCGCAGGCCTCCTTGGCGTCGGGCAGCGTGACGACCACGCTGGCGCGCCGCGCCAGGCGCCCGCCGGGGCTCGCCCGTGACCAGCGCAACGGGCACGCCGGCCGTCGCGCAATAGCCGGCCAGATCGTTGAGTTCGCGCGTCTCTCCCGATTTGGAGAAGAGGATCACCCCGTCGTCGCCGGTGACCATGCCGAGGTCGCCGTGGCTTGCCTCGGATCCATGGACGAATTGAGCCGGCGTACCGGTGGAGGCGAGCGTCGAGGCGATCTTGCCCGCCACGTGCGCGCTCTTGCCGACGCCGGAAAGCACCACACGTCCGCGGACCGCGTAGACCATTTCGACGAGGGCGACGAACTCACGCCCGAGCGCCTCGCGCAAACGCGCCAATCCGTCGATCTCGGCGTCGATGACTCGGCGGGCCGCGTCCAGGACTTCGTCGTTCGCGGCCAAAGTTCGCTTCCGGCCCATATTCGTGCGAAAAGCTTGAACTGCCGAAAAGGTTTAGTGTCTGATCCGCTTTGGGCACAAGGGCGCGAAATCGCCGCCTGCGGCGCTTGTTTCTTTGACACGCTTGGGGAATGCGGGCATCCAGCGTACGACCGCCGCGGAGGCAAACTGTCTTTGTTCTACGATCTGGCCGTGTGGTGCATCTCGGCCGTCTATTACGCGCTCTTCACGCCGTTCGCCCGGCCGGACGAGGACCATTTCCGATGGTTCCGTCGCCGCTTGCGCCCCGAGTTGCCTGCGCCTGGTCGCCGGCGACCGGTGTGGATCCACGGTGTCTCGCTTGGCGAGACCAAGGTGTCGGCCCTGCTGGCCAGCGCCATCGCCGCGCGTGCTCCGGGGCTTCCCGTCGTCGTGTCATCGTCGACGCGCGCCGGATACGCGCGCGCCACCGCAATTCCCGGCATCGCCGGCGCTTTCGTGCTGCCGATCGACACCCGCGCCGAGACGGAACGTGTGTTCGATCAGCTCGATCCGGCGGTTCTGGTGGTGATCGAGAGCGAGATGTGGCCCAACCTTTTCCACGTCGCCGCCCGTCACGGTGTCCCCATCATCATTGCCAACGCGATCATGTCCGATCTTTCGTTCCGCCAGCGGCGTCGCCTGCCGGCGCGCGTTTGTCGCGCCGCTCGACGCCGTCAAACGTGTCTTCGCGCAGGATGACCGAGTGCGCCGCCAGGTTCAGGGGCCTCGGCGTCCCCGCTCAGGCGATCGAGGTTTCGGGCAACCTCAAGCTGTCCGCCGGCAAGCCGCCGCGGCCGGAAGCGGCGGACGATGAGGCACGCGGCGAAACCATCGTCTTCGGCAGCATCCATCCCGATGAGGTACCGCGTCTCATGCCCGCCATCCGGCGGGTTCTGGCGGCCCGCGCCGGCGCGCGCGCCGTTCTGGTGCCGCGCCATCCGGCGAAGTTCACCGAAGCCTCGGTGAGAGCGATGTGCGGTGCCGACGCGGTCTTTGTCTCCGACCTCGGCGCGCTCTCCTCGGCGCCGCGTCTGGCATGGGTCAACGCCATCGGCGTGCTGAACGATCTCTACGCGCGCTCGCGGATAGGGGTGGTGTGCGGCACTTTCAACGGCGTCGGCGGACACGATCTCGCCGAACCGTTCCAGATGGGCGCGCTGGCGGTCTATGGCCCCGGGATCGGCCGTCAGGGTGCGATCCACGCCGCCCTTGTTGCCGCGCGCTGTTCGGTTCAGGTCGCCGGACCGGTGGAACTGGGCGAGACCCTTGTCACACTGCTTGCCGATCCCGAAGGCCTCCGCACCCGGATCGCCGCGTTTGGCGAGGCCGTCGCGGCCGCGCAGACCGGGCTCGACTCCGTCGCCGCGGCGATCCTCGACGCGGCGTCCGGCGAGCCCGCGCCGGGCGCCGCAGGCCGGATGCGCCGGAGCCAGCCGGTGGACTAGCCCGACGTGCGGCGCCAGAAGGTCGATGCGGATCGAGCGGATGTCGGCGCCGGTGGCATCGCCCGGGAATGCCCGGCTCGATGATCAGGTAGTCGTTGCCGTCGCTGCTGGTGCGCTGGGTCGGCACCCGCCACAGCAGCGCGACATCGACGTAGTCGCTTGACAGGTTGGCGGTCTGCCAGTGGCTGATGGCAACCCCGCTCTGGTAGGCGAAGCGCATGTTGGCGGCGCCGCGGTCCTTCGACGCGCGGGCCGAGACGATCACGCGGACGTTGCGGCCGGCGAGCAGCGAGGCGACCCCCGGACCGATCGCCACCTTGGTGCCGGCCGATCCGTCGACGACGAGATGCGGGTGAAGCCGCCTTCGGCGTCGCTGTCGAGACGGACCGGGTTGTCGGGCGACGAGCGGAAGATCGTCGGGTCGTGGCCGTCGAAGACGACGAACGACCGCTGGACGTCGAGCGCGGCCGTGGCGTTGCGCGCCGCCGTCGCCGCGTCGCTGACCTCGCGGTTGACGTCGATCGGCAGCGTCACGCCGGCATCGCCGCCGGGCAGCATGACGTAGACGAAGAAACCGATGAGGACGAGGGCGAGCGCCGCGATCGTGCCGATGAGGAGGCGGACCTTGTCCTGCTCGCTGAGCCTGAGGCCGCGTCGCGCGCACGCCGGCCCCCGACCGGCGCTCGTGGCCGGGCAGGCCGGGGTCCGGCGACCACCGGTCGCCAAACCGTCGCCGCGGCTTTTCGTCCGCGCCGGCCTCGTCGTCGGCCGCGCCCGGCGGTGCCGGCGCCGGCTGGTAGCCGCGGTTGACCACCGCCGTGGCCGACGCCGGCGGCGCATCGAGAGTCCTCGGCGCCGTCGCGCGGCGGCATCGGCTGGTACGGCCGCTTGCCGTAGAAGGGCTCGTCCGTCCGGCCGGATCGTCTGTCCATCCGGCGACCATGCCGCCGTCGTCGTCGGGCGAGCGGCGGGACCTCGTCCCTCGGCGAACACGGCCGCCAGCTCCGCCTCGATGCGTTCGACCGTCGCGTCGAAGTCGTCGACGCGCCGGTCGATGTCGTCCGGCGCCAGCGCCGGCTGGTACGCCCACAACTGCCGGATCATCGCCCGCCGCGCCTGCGCGTAGACCTCGTCGCGGGCGCCGGCGTCGCTGATGCCGCGGTCGATGATCGACTGCTTGAGGAGCGAGTAGAAGTCGTTCACGGGCAGGCGCGCTCTCCTTCAGTGGCGGAGCAATTCGGGTCCGCCGAGGATTTTGGGATCGGGGCGCCCGACCGCGTCGCGGTCCTTGCCGGGATAGTCGAAAGCGGCGAGCACGTGGCGGATGATGGCGAGCCGCAAGCGGTGCTTGTCGTTGCCGTGAACGATCGTCCACGGCGTCTGCGGCCGATGGGTCGCCTTGAGCGTTGCGTCGCGCGCCCGCGTGTAGACGTCCCATTTGGTCATCGCGGCCATATCGATCGGCGACAGCTTCCATATTTTCAACGGGTCGTGGCGCCGGTCGTGGAAACGCTTGAGCTGCATTTCCCGCCCGATGTCGATCCAGAACTTGAAGAAGACGATGCCTTCGTCGACCAGCATCTTTTCGAAGCCGGGCGCCTGCTTGAGAAAGACGCGCCGCTCGGCCGCCGTGCAGAAGCCCATCACCGGCTCGACGCCGCCGCGGTTGTACCAGGAGCGGTCGAACAGCACCAATTCGCCGGCCGTCGGCAGGTGGGCGACGTAGCGCTGGAAGTACCACTCGCCCCGCTCGCGCTCGGTCGGCTTGGGCAGCGCCACCGTGCGCGCCGTGCGCGGGTTCATGTACTGGCGCATGGCGAAGATCGAGCCGCCCTTGCCGGCGGCGTCGCGTCCCTCGAAGAGCGCGACCACGCGCCGCCCGGTGTCGTTGAGGTGGCGCTGCAGCTTGACCAGCTCGACCTGCAGGCGGGTGAGCTGGTCCTCGTAGTCCTTGCCCTTGAGCTCGTCGTCGTAGGGATAGTGGCCCGATTGCAGCGCCCGCTCGCTTGACCCAGTCGGGCAGCACCGGGTCGTCGAGATTGAAGGTGCCGTTGGCGGTGACCACCACCGGCGCCGCCTCGTCGGGCACGAGGACGGCGGCGACGGCGTCCGCGGCCGACGGTTTGTCGTGCCCCTTCTTCTTGTGCTTGTTCTTGCCGTGCTTGGCCAAGAAATCGAGTCCTGTCTCGCGTCGCCCCGGCGAATGGCTTGCCGCCGGCGCCGCCGACGACCTTATATCGTCCAACCCCGATTCCCGACACCATGCCGATATCGGGGCGACAATGCGGCGTGGCGGCGCCCTCGTCCGGAGGCGACGAGCGAGGATGGCAACCAGCACCGGCGACGATCCCGTTCGCAGTTCCGTGTCCCGTTTTGCGACGGCTTTGGTTAACGGCCGCTGGCTGCTGGTGGCGGCCGCGGTCGTCCTCGGCCTTCTTCTATGCGGCCGGCGCGGTCACCGCCGGCGCCGCGGTCGGCGCTGCTGGCGCTGGCCGCGCTCGCGCTCGGCCTGCAGCCGCTGCGCCTACGGCGACGACCGGCTGGCGCGGCGCGCCACGCCCGCGTCTGCCGCGTGGCTGGAGCCGGGGCTGAGGCTCTTCGCCGAGGCGCTGCCCGATCCCTGCTTCATCCTCGACCGCCGCGGCGTCGTGCGCTACGCCAACCGTCGCGCGACGTCCTATTTCCCGATCAGGATCGGCGACGCGCTGACCTTTCGCCTGCGGGTGCCCGATCTGCTCGCCGCCTTCGACGCCGTCGCCAAGGGCGGGCCGCCCGCAGCGCGTCGAGTTCGTCGAGCGCGTGCCGACCGAGCGCTGGTTCGACGCCTGGTTCGCCCGCCTCGACCTCGACGGCGAGCAGCCGGGCGAATTCGTTCTCCTCATCCTCGACGACATGACCGAGCGGCGGCGCAGCGAGCGCGTGCGCGTCGACTTCGTCGCCAACGCCAGCCACGAATTGAGGACGCCGCTGGCCTCGCTCGCCGGCTTCATCGAAACGCTGCGCGGGCCCGCGCGCGAGGACGCCGACGCCCGCGAGCGTTTCCTCGCCATCATGCACGAGCAGGCCGACCGCATGGCCCGGCTGGTCGACGACCTCCTGTCGCTGTCGCGCATCGAGATGAAGGAGCACGTGCGGCCCACCGATCGCGTCGACCTCGTCCCGACCGTGCGCCACGTCGTCGATTCGCTCGAGCCGCTCGCCCGCGATCTCGGCGTCACTCTCGAGGCCAAGCTGCCGACGGAGCCGGCGCCGGTTGTCGGCGATCGCGACGAGCTGATCCAGGTCTTCGAGAACCTGATCGAGAACGCCTGCAAGTACGGCCAGTCCGGCAAGCGGGTGCTGGTCACGCGTGACGCCGGCGACGCGAGGGCGGCGGCCCGTCGGTGTCGGTGCGCGACTTCGGTCCGGGCATCGCCGCCGACCATCTGCCCCGCCTGACCGAACGCTTCTACCGGGTCGACGTCGAAGCCAGCCGCCAGCATCGCGGCACCGGCCTCGGGCTCGCCATCGTCAAGCACATCCTCGCCCGCCATCAGGCCCGCATGAAGGTCGAGAGCACGCTTGGCGAGGGTGCCGCCTTCACCGTCGTTTTTCCACAGGCGACGGTCGAGGCCGGATCCGGCGCCGGGCAGGAAAGCCAATCAGAACAGCGCATTAGGGTGTCATAGAACTGTCAATCGCGATGTCATAGGACATTCGCCGGGCCCGGCTAGCTTGCCGGTCGCGCGGGCCGGATGGACCGTCCGCGCGTTCAGTTCCCGCAGCACCCAAAACAGGAGAGGCCAGGTGAAAACAATCAACCTCGCCATCGCGGCCGGCCTTGCCGCCGCCACACTGTCAGTTTCCGTAGCCAGCGCCGCCGACATCACCGGCGCCGGCGCCACGTTCCCCTATCCGATCTACTCCAAATGGGCCGACGCCTATAAGACCAAGACCGGCATCGGCCTGAACTACCAGTCGATCGGCTCGGGCGGTGGCATCAAGCAGATCGAGGAAAAGACCGTCACCTTCGGCGCCACCGACAAGCCGCTCGATCCGGCCGAGCTCGACAAGTTCGGGCTGGCGCAGTGGCCGATGGTCATGGGCGGCATCGTTCCGGTGGTCAATCTCGAAGGCATCAAGCCGGGCGAGCTGATCATCGACGGCCCGACGCTCGCCGACATCTTCATGGGCAAGATCACCAAGTGGAATGACCCCGCCCTCGCGAAGCTCAACCCGAACGCCAAGCTTCCGTCGTCGGCGATCGCCGTCGTCCACCGTTCGGACGGGTCGGGCACGACCTTCAACTTCACCTACTATCTGGCCGACGTCAGCGCCGGCTGGAAGTCCGACGTCGGCGTCAACACCTCGGTCGAGTGGCCGGTCGGCATCGGCGCCAAGGGTAACGAAGGCGTCGCCAACAACGTCCAGAACACCAAGGGCTCGATCGGCTACGTCGAGTACGCCTACGCCGTGCAGAACAAGATGACCTACACCGGCATGATGAACAAGGACGGCAAGGCCGTTCAGCCGACCGCCGAGGCGTTCTCGGCCGCCGCCGCCAACGCCGACTGGAAGGGCACCCCGGGCTACTCCGTGATCCTCGCCAACCAGCCCGGCGCCGACGACGTGGCCGATGACGGCTGCCACGTTCATCCTGATGTACAAGAAGCCGGCCAACGACGCCGCCTCCGCCGAGGCCCTCAAGTTCTTCGCCTGGGCCTACGCCAACGGCGACGACATGGCCAAGGAACTCATCTACATCCCGATGCCCGACAGCGTCGTCAAGGATGTGGAGGCGATGTGGGCCAGTGACATCGTCGGGTCCGACGGCAAGCCGATCTTCGACGGGGCCATGTAACGGCTCCGCGCTAAGACCCGCATTCGGCGCGTGGGCGCCGGCCCGCCAGGGCGGGCGCCCACCACGCCGACCGGCGTTTCTCAGACATTCGTGAACAACAGCCCACCGCGGCCGGCACTATTGGCGTTGGGTCATCTGGGGTAGATAACGGCCGGAGATTCGTATGACCGAGGTGGCCGAGGTGGCGTTGGGCGGCGCAGGCGAACTCAGCGTGGACGCAAGCCGGCAGAAGGCGCTCCGCCGGTTCATGGTGGCCGAGACGACGTTTCGGACCGCGACCCTTTCAGCCGCTGTTCTTGTTCTCATTCTGCTCTGCGGCGTCATTCTTTCGTTGTTCATCGGCTCGCTTCCGGCGTTCCGCACGTTCGGCATCGGGTTCCTGACCACCCAGTCGTGGAATCCGGTCACCGAGAAATTCGGCGCCATCGCGCCGATCTACGGCACCGTCGTCACGTCGCTGATCGCCATGGTGATCGGCATACCGGTCTCTTTCGGCATCGCCATCTTCCTCACCGAACTGTGCCCGTATCCGCTGCGCCGGCCGATCGGCATCGCCATCGAGCTTCTCGCCGGCATCCCCTCGATCATCTACGGCATCTGGGGCCTGTTCGTGTTCGCGCCCTTTCTTCAGGCGACCCTGCAGCCGTTCCTGATCAACACCTTCGCCAACGTCCCGGTGCTCAACAATCTGTTCGCCGGACCGCCCTACGGCATCGGCGTCTTCACCGCCGGGCTCATTCTGGCGATCATGGTTCTGCCGTTCATCACCGCCATCACCCGCGACGTCTTCCTGACCGTTCCGCCAGTGCTCAAGGAGGCGGCCTACGGCGTCGGCTGCACCACCTGGGAGGTGGTGCGGCGGGTGGTGCTGCCCTATGCCCGCGTCGGCGTCGTCGGCGGCGTCATGCTCGGCCTCGGCCGCGCCCTTGGTGAAACGATGGCGGTGACCTTCGTCATCGGCAACGCCCACCGCATATCGGCGTCGATCCTGGCGCCCGGCACCACGATTTCGGCGGCCATCGCCAACGAATTCACCGAGGCCGTCGGCGAAATCTACACCTCGTCCCTGGTCGCCATCGGCCTCATTCTGTTCGTCATCACCTTCGTGGTGCTCGCCGCCGCCCGCCTGATGCTGAGGCGGATCGAAGCGGGGCTCGGCACATGAAATCGATGGCGCGCTACAACCGCCGCCGGCGGCGCAGCACGATCACGATGGCGCTGTCCGTCGCGGCGACCGCGTTCGGTGCTTCCTGGCTGGTGGCGATTCTCTTCACGCTCTTGTGGAACGGCGTCGCCGGCTTGTCGCTGTCGGTGTTCACGCACGATGACGCCGCCCCCGGGCAGCGCCGGCGGCCTTGCCAACGCCATCGTCGGCAGCCTCATCCTCACCGTCTTCGGCGTCGTCATCGGCACGCCGATCGGCATTCTCGCCGGCACCTATATGGCCGAGTACGGGCGCTATTCGTACCTCACCAGCATCGTGCGCTTCGTCAACGACATCCTGCTGTCGGCGCCGTCGATCGTCATCGGCCTGTTCGTCTACGAGATCACCGTGGCCCGCGTCGGCCATTTCTCCGCCTGGGCCGGCGGCATCGCGCTCGCCATTCTGGTCATACCGGTCGTCATTCGCTCGACCGAGGACATGCTGCTGCTGGTTCCCGACACCCTGCGCGAGGCGGCCGCCGGCCTCGGCTCGCCGCGGTGGAAGATCATCAAGGACGTGGGCTATCGCGCCGCCCGCGCCGGCATCATCACCGGCATCCTGCTGGCGATCGCCCGCATCACCGGCGAGACGGCGCCGCTGCTGTTCACCGCCCTCAACAACCAGTTCTGGAGCCTCAACCTCAACGCGCCCATGGCGAGCCTGCCGGTGACCATTTTCCAGTTCGCCCTGTCGCCGTACGACGACTGGCAGCAACTCGCCTGGACGGGAGCGCTGATCGTGACCTTCGCCGTGCTGACGCTGAACGTCGTGGCGCGCTATCTTTCGAGCATCGGACAGCATCATGAATGACGTGAGCCCCACTGTCGCGCCTCCGGTCCCTGCAGTCGGCAGCGACCGCGGAACGGCCAGACGCGAAAATGCCGGTCCGCGACCTGCGTTTCTACTACGGCGACACACTCGCGCTGAAATCGATCAACCTGTCGTTGATGGCCAACCGGGTGACCGCCTTCATCGGCCCGTCGGGTTGCGGCAAGTCGACGTTGCTGCGCGTTCTCAACCGCATGTACGACCTCTATCCCAACCAGCGCGCCGAGGGCGAGGTGCTGCTCGACGGCGACAACATCCTGTCGCCGTCCCAGGACGTCAACCTGCTGCGCTCCAAGGTCGGCATGGTGTTCCAGAAGCCGACGCCGTTCCCGATGACCATCTTCGACAACATCGCCTTCGGCATCCAGCTCTACGAACGGCCGTCGCGCTCCGAACTCGCCGACCGCGTCGAGGCGGCGCTGACCAAGGCGGCGCTGTGGGACGAGGTCAAGGACAAGCTGAAGGCGAGCGGCCTCAGCCTTTCCGGCGGCCAGCAGCAGCGGCTTTGCATCGCCCGCACCGTCGCCGTCCAGCCGGAGGTGGTGCTCCTCGACGAGCCGGCCTCCGCCCTCGATCCGATCTCGACCTCCAAGATCGAGGAACTGATCGACGAGTTGAAGCACGAGTACACGATCGCCATCGTCACCCACAACATGCAGCAGGCCGCGCGCGTATCCGACCAGACCGCGTTCATGTATCTCGGCGAACTGGTCGAGTTCGACGAAACCAACAAGATCTTCACCGCGCCCTCCGACCGGCGTACCCAGGAATACATCACCGGCCGCTTCGGCTGAGCGCCACACCCACGGACGAGCTGATCCGATGAGCCCGATGACCGAACACACCGTCCGCGCCTACGACGACGAACTCAACGACCTGTCGCAGAAGATCGCCGAGATGGGCGGCCTTGCCGAGCAGAACGTCGCCGAATTCAGTCCGCGCCCTGGTCGGCCGCGACGCCGGCGCGGCGCACCGCATCATCGCCGCCGACGAGCGCATCGACAAACTGCAGCAGCAGGTCGAGGAGGCCGCGATCCACATGATCGCCCGCCGCCAGCCGATGGCGCAGGACCTGCGCGAGATCATGGCGGCGATCCACATCGCCAACGACCTCGAGCGCGTGGGCGATCTCGCCAAGAACACCGCCAAGCGGGTGATCGCCATCGAGGGTAATTTCGGTGCCCAGCGGCTGGTCGCGGGCGTCGACCACATCGCGGAGCTGAGCCTGACCCAGCTCAAGAACGTGCTCGACGCCTTCGCCAGCCGCGACCTTGCCGCTGCCCTCGCCGTCTGGGAGCGCGACGACGAGATCGACGCGATGTACACCTCGCTGTTCCGCGAGCTGCTGACCTACATGATGGAAGACCCGCGCAACATCACGTTCTGCACCCATCTCCTGTTCTGCGCCAAGAACATCGAGCGCATCGGCGACCACGCCACCAACATCGCCGAGACCATCGCCTATCTGGTCACCGGCAAGCCGCTGACCGACGAGCGGCCCAAGAAGGACACCTCCAGTCTGACGTCGGTGGACTTCAAGGAGTCGGACGACTGACGGGCCGCCCGCGATGACGCCAAAAGTGATGATCGTCGAGGACGAGAAGCCGCTCTCGCTGATGCTGCGTTACAATCTCGAGGCGGAGGGCTACGCCGTCGACACGGTCGAGCGCGGCGACGACGCCGAGGTGCGCCTGCGCGAGAGCGTCCCCGATCTCCTGCTGCTCGACTGGATGCTGCCCGGCATTTCCGGCATCGAGCTTTGTCGCCGGCTGCGCACGCGCGAGGCGACCCGCGCGCTGCCGATCATCATGTTGACCGCGCGCGGCGAGGAGTCCGAACGGATCCGCGGCCTCGCCACCGGCGCCGACGACTACGTCGTCAAGCCGTTCTCGGTCGCCGAGCTGATGGCCCGGGTGCGGGCGATCCTTCGCCGCTCCAGGCCGGAGCTGATCGCCACCGTGCTCAAGGGCGGCGACATCGAGTTGGACCGCGAGACCCATCGCGTCCGCCGCAGCAATCGCGAACTGCACCTCGGGCCGACCGAGTTCCGCCTGCTCGAGTTTCTCATGCAGAGCCCCGGCCGGGTTTTTTCCCGCGCCCAGTTGCTCGATGCCGTATGGGGGCGTGACGTCTTCGTCGACGAGCGCACCGTCGACGTCCACGTCGGCCGGCTCAGGAAGGCGCTCGGCCGCGGCCGCGACCCGATCCGCACCGTGCGCGGCTCCGGCTACTCCTTCGACGAAAGCTTCGTCGCCGCCTAGTACGAAGCCTCGCGGCGGTCGCGCCGCCGGTCGGCCGGCTGGTAGGCGAGCCGGCTGTGGTATTCGCAATAGGGCATGCCGTTCCAGTGCCGGTGGCCGCAGAAATGGAACCCGTCGGTGCCGGGATCGCCGATCGGCCATTTGCACATCTGGTCGGTCAGTGCCATCAGCGAAATGTTGAGGCTGATCGGCACGACGATGTCCTCGATCGGCACCGGCGACGGCAGCCGCCGCGGCGCCGGATGCGCGTGTGTTTTCAGCGCCGTGTTGCCGGCGACGAAGTGGCGGGTCGCCGGCCGGTGCGGCGAGGCCGACCTGACCTTGCGCGGTCTGGCGCCGCTGGTCGCGGGCTTGGCCCGGCCCGACAGGCTCAGCCGATGCACCTTGCCGATGACGGCATTGCGGGTCACGCCGCCGAGTTGCCCGGCGATCTGACTGGCGCTCAGCCCCTCGGCCCACAACTTCTTAAGCAACTCGACGCGCTCTTCGGTCCATGACATGCCGCATCATCCCGTTGCCTCGCGCGTTGGATTCAGAATCCGCCTCCGTGCGCCGCCCGCTCCGCAGGACGGTGCTAAACTCTCAACAATGGACCCGGAGATCCGCCGCACCCAACCAATCGCCGCGGAGGCTACAACAGCGTTTGACTCGCTGACAAGAGTCGCAAAGACACACCGCCGCAAATTGACTGCTTTTCCCCAAGTCGTGCCCAGGCCGTCCAGAGCCCGCGGTTTGACAGCGATCGCGCCGCCGGTGGTATAACAAACATGGAAAAGGGGCTGCCCCGGCGGCCCTTTTTGGTTTTGCGGGGTCGGCCATCGGCCGAACGAAAACATGGATCGACTCACCGCTCTACGAGACCTTCGCGCGCGCCCCGATCGCGTTCGCGCGCGGCGAGGGCGCCTGGGTCGAGACCACCGACGGACGCCGGCTGCTCGATTTTTCCGGTGGCGTCGCCGTCAATTCCCTCGGCCACGCCCATCCCGCGCTCGTCGCCGCGCTCACCGAGCAGGCCGGCAAGCTGTGGCACGTCTCCAACCTCTTTCGCATTCCCGAGCAGGAGGCGCTGGCGGCGAAACTGTGCGCGCTGACGTTCGCCGACAAGGTGTTCTTCGCCAACTCCGGCGCCGAGGCCGTCGAGTGCGCCATCAAGACCGCGCGGCGCTATCACTTTCGTCGGCGGTCATCCCGAGCGCACGCGCATCATTACCTTCACCGGCGCCTTCCACGGGCGCACGCTGGCGACGCTCGCCGCCACCGGCAGCGCCAAGTACCTGGAAGGGTTTGGCACGCCGGCCCCGGGCTTCGACCAGGTGCCGCTCGGCGACATCAAGGCGGTCGCGGCCGCCATTGGTCCCGAAACCGCCGCCATCATGATCGAGCCGATCCAGGGCGAGGGCGGCGTACGCCGGGTCGAGGGCCAGTTCCTGCGCGACCTGCGCGCGCTTTGCGACAAGCACCACCTGCTCCTGATCTTCGACGAGGTGCAGACCGGGATGGGACGCACCGGCCGGCTGTTCGGCTACGAGTGGTCGGGCGTGGCGCCCGACATCATGGCCACCGCCAAGGGCATCGGCGGCGGCTTCCCGCTCGGCGCATGCCTGGCGACCGCCGAGGCGGCCAAGGGCATGACGCCCGGCACCCACGGCTCCACCTTCGGCGGCAATCCGCTGGCGATGGCGGTCGGCAACGCCGTCATCGACATCGTCGGCAAGCCGGAGTTCCTCGAGCACGTTCGCGCTATGGGCCTTTATCTGAAGCAACGGCTGGCGTCGGTCATCGACGGTCATCCACAGGTCGTCGCCGAAGTGCGCGGCGAGGGGCTGCTCATCGGCATCCGCTGCGTCAAGCCGGCCGCTGACGTGATCGCGGCGATGCGCGAGCACGGTCTGCTCGCCGCCGCCGCCGGCGACAACGTCGTCCGGCTGCTGCCGCCGCTGAACGTCGCCGAGACGGAGGTCGATGCGGCGATCGACCGTCTCGAGCGGCGCTCGCCGCGCTCGAGCCGGTCGCGCCGGTGCCCGGATAGGCGGCGACGATGGCACGCCATTTCCTCGACCTTGCCGACTTCGACGGCGATACGCTGAAGGCGATCGTCGCGCGGAGCCGCACCTTGAAGGCAGCGTCCGTCGAGCCCGGCCGTCCGGGGCCGCTCGCCGGCAAGACGCTCGCGATGATTTTCGAGCAGCACTCGACCCGCACCCGCGTCTCTTTCGACGTCGCCATGAAGAAGCTCGGCGGCGACACGGTGGTGCTCACCGGCAAGGAGATGCAGCTCAGCCGCGACGAGACGATCGCCGACACGGCACGCGTCCTGTCGCGCTACGTCGACGCCGTCATGATCCGCGCGCTCGACCACGCCCTCGTCGTCGAGCTCGCCGCCAACGCCAGTGTTCCGGTGATCAACGGCCTCACCCGTTATTCGCATCCCTGCCAGGTGGTCGCCGACGTGATGACCTACGAGGAGCACAAGGGACCGATCGCGGGAGCGACGGTCGCCTGGATGGGCGATGCCAACAACGTGCTGACCTCGTGGGTGCACGCCGCCGCGCGCTGGGGCTTCCGTCTGAACGTTGCCGGGCCGGCGGAGCTGGCGCCGAAGCCGGACCTGCTGACGTGGGCGGCCGACAACGGCGCCGAGGTGTGCGTCACCGCCAGCGCCGCCGAAGCGGCGGCGGGCGCCGATTGCATCGTCACCGACACCTGGGTGTCGATGGGCGACAGCGAGCGCGAGCGCCGCCACAAGCTGCTGATGCCTTACCAGGTCAACGAGCGACTGATGGCGAAGGCGAAGCCGGACACTATCTTCATGCACTGCCTGCCCGCCCATCGCGGCGAGGAGGTGAGCGACGGGGTGATCGACGGCCCGCGCTCGGTGGTGTTCGACGAGGCGGAGAACCGCCTCCACGCCCAGAAGGGCATTCTCCTGTGGTGTTTCGGCCTGATTTGAAATGACGCTGAGTTTTGAAGGAGTTAGCAGAACCGCTCGGCCCCGCCGGCGACGACGCGGTGAGGCCTTTCGCGGTCGAGGCGCTGGACGTGCGCGGCCGCGTCATCCAGATGGGACCCGCCCTCGACGCCATGCTTGCGCGTCACGACTACCCGCCGGTGGTCGCCCGCCTGCTTGCCGAGGCGATCGTGCTCACCGTGCTGCTCGGCTCCTCGCTCAAGTTCGACGGCAAGTTCATCCTGCAGACCGACAGCGACGGTCCGGTCGACATGCTGGTGGTCGACTACCGCACCAGCGGCGGCGTGCGCGCCTATGCGCGCTTCGACCGCGACGGTGTCGCCGCGGCGACTGCCGCCGGCGGTGCCGATCCCGGCACGCTGCTCGGCACGGGTACGCTCGCCATGACCGTGGACCAGGGCGCCAACATGAGCCGCTACCAGGGTGTGGTGCCGTTGGAGGGCAAGAGCCTGGAGGAGGTGGCTCACACCTATTTCCGCCAGTCCGAACAGATTCCGACCCGCGTCCGCCTCGCCGTCGCCGAGATGCAGGCGCGCGAGGCCGGTCGCATCCGGCACCACTGGCGGGCCGGCGGCGTGGTCGTCCAGTTCCTCCCCGATGCGCCCGAGCGGCTGAGGCCGCGCGACCTGCCGGGCGGCGACGTCCCCGAAGGCATCGATGTCGGCGGCCTGGGTCGACGAGGACGACGCCTGGGTCGAGGCGCTGTCGCTGGTCGGCACCGTCCAGGACGATGAACTGACCGATCCCGCCGTTCCGGTCGAACAACTGCTGTTCAGGCTGTTCAACCAGCGCGGCGTTCGCGTGTTCCGCGCCGCCCCGGTGCGCGACCAGTGCTCGTGTTCCCGCGAAAAAGTCGCCAACGTCCTCGCCACTTTCACGCGCCGAGGAGATCGCCGAAAGCGTTGAAAACGAAGCGATTTCGGTGAAGTGCGAATTCTGCGGCGAGACCTACCGCTTCGACCCGGCCGAATTCGGCGGCTGAGGCGTCCTATTCCGGCAGAGCGCCGTCCCGCAACTGGCGCAGCGTCGCGAGGCTCCACGGATAGAGCCGCGGGTAGGGCTCGATCGCATACCCCGGGTCGGCCATCGTGAAGGCGGCGTGGGCGCGATAGAAGCGCGCCGCCGGCTTCGCCGCCTCGCCGAGGCGCGTCCGCACGAACGCCCGCGCAGCGTCGATGTCGGCCGGCGTCACCTGGGGCGTCATCTCCAGGAAGATCGGAGCGGTGATGGTGTCGTAGAGCGGGTCGCCGACGAGCGTGTAGCTCGAGAAGTCGACCAGCCCGCACACCGCCAGCAGCCCGTCGAGGTGGACGTTGCCGGGGAAGTAGTCGCCGTGGACGAGCGTCTTGCGCGGTCTGCGGATCGAGGCGTTCGAGAAGCGCCAGCGCCTTCGCCCGGAGGTCGTCGACGTTGCCCACCTCGGCGGCGATGACGGCGCCGTTGCGCAACAGGGCGCGGTTGATGCTGCGGCGGAAATACTCGGACCACGTTTCGGCGTGGATCGGCGCCGCGCCGAGGATCTGCCCATAGGGGCGATCGGGCAGCTCGATCGCGTCCAGCAGGTCCGAACTGGTGAGGTAGCTCCGCAAGGCGTCGTCCCGGCGCACGCCCTTGAGGCCCGGCAGAAGCGTCACCAGCGCGGTGCCCGGCACGCGCCGCTCGATGGTGTAACGGCCGGACGGTGTCGATCGTCTCGATCGCGGGCGTGACGAGCGGCGCGCCGCCCGTCGATCTCGGCGAGGAACGCTTTCAACAGGTTGAGCGCCGCCACGTCGCCGGTGACCTTAAGGACGCGCAGGACGCGGTTTGCGTCGAGAGCATAGACAAGCGACTGCCGGCCCGACCCGATCAGCGCGGACGGACCGAGCCCGAACTCGGCAACGATGCGTTCGACGGACGTGATTGCCATCGCGTCGGCAGGGCCGCCCGACCCCCTCAATGGACCGTTCGCTCGGCGTCGGGCAGGTCGAGCGAGAACGCCGGGATCGGGATGGAAAACATCTCGCCGCGCTCGTTCTGCATCTCGTAGCTGCCGACCATGATGCCCGATGGCGTCGTCAGCGGGCAGCCGCTGGTATAGGCGAAGGTCTCGCCGGGTTTGAGCACCGGCTCCTTGCCGACCACGCCGGACCCGTGCACCTCCTCGGTGCGGCCGTTGCCGTCGGTGATTTGCCAATGGCGCGAGCGCAAGCGCACTTCCTCGGCGCCGAGGTTGGAAATCTCGATCGTGTAGGCCCAGAAATAGCGGCTGAGCTCCGGCGAGGATTCCTCGTCGACGAAGCTCGGCTCGACCGTGACCTGAATGTCGCGGGTGGTCGCCCGATACATGGCTGGAGTCCTGCAAACGATGCGAGACGGGTGTAAGCGGACGGACAAATGCCGTCAATCCGCCTCGGCCGAACACGATGAACGGGCTCAGGTCGAGCGTATCGAGCGCCCGTTCGAGGTCTTCGCCGAGGTCGTCGACGTCTTCCAGCCCGACCGACAGGCGCAGCATCCCCTGGGTGATGCCGAGCTCCAGCCGCGCCTCCTCGCTCAACCGCTGGTGGGTCGTCGTCGACGGGTGTGTGACGAGGCTCTTGGCGTCGCCGAGGTTGTTGGAGATGCCGACGATCCGGAGCGCGTTCGAGACCTTGAAAGCGCGCCTTGCGCCCGCCCTTCACCTCGAAGGCGATCATCGTCGAACCGCCGCTCATCTGGCGTTGGGCGAGGTCGTGCTGCGGGTGGTCGGCGCGCCCGGGGTAGAGCACGCGGCTGACCTTGCGGTGTCCGGCGAGGCGGTCGGCCAGCACCGCCGCCGTCGCCGTCTGCCGCTCGACCCTGACCGGCAGCGTCTCCAGGCCCTTCAGCAGCAGCCAGGCGTTGAACGGGCTGAGCGACGGACCGGTCTGGCGCAGGAACGTGTGCAGATGGTCCATGACGAAGCCCTTGTCGGCGAGGATGATGCCGCCGAGCGAGCGCCCCTGTCCGTCGATGTGCTTGGTGGCCGAATAGACGACCACGTCGGCGCCGAGCGCCAGCGGCCGCTGGTAGAGCGGCGTCGCGAAGACGTTGTCGACGATCAGGCGGGCGCCGACAGCGTGGGCGATCTCGGCGACGGCGGCGATGTCGATGATTTCCAGCGTCGGGTTGGTCGGGCTCTCCAGGAACAGCGCCTTCGTCTTGCCCTTCTTCACCGCGCGCCGCCACTGGCCGAGGTCGGTGCCGTCGACCAGCGTCGACGTCATGCCGTAGCGCGGCAGCAGGTCCTCGACCACGTAGCGGCACGACCCGAACAGCGCCTTGGCGGCAACCACATGGTCGCCGGCCTTGAGGTGACACAGAAAGGCCGACGGTCACCGCCGCCATGCCGCTCGCCGTCGCCCGCGCCATCTCGGCGCCTTCCAGGAGCCGCATGCGCTCCTCGAACATGGCGACCGTCGGGTTGGCGTAGCGCGAGTAGATGAAGCCCGGCTCGTCGCCCTTGAAGCGCCGCTCGGCCTGCTCGGCGCTGTCGTAGACGTAGCTTTGCGTCATGAAGATCGCCTCGGCGTTCTCGCCGAATTGCGATCTCAGGATGCCGCCGTGCACCAGCTGGGTGGCCGGCCTCAGCCGGCCGCTCTTCTTTGCCGCTTTCTTCGACTTTCTTCGCCATGTCCCGTCTCCAACAAAAAACCCGGCCCAAGCGGCCGGGTCGGGAACATGCCCTCCGGCCTTTTAGCGATTTGTTTTACGTGGCTGCAAGCCGGCCGGCTCAAATGACCACGGACGGTTTCTTCATAGTGCCGCATGAACTTGGCGTCAATCGCCGGCTGCGGTAAGCGATGGTCCGTCATTCCGGCGGAAGCCGGAATCCATCGTGGGGCAGGCCGATCTTTTCGCTGACGATTGCGATAGACCCCGGCTTGCGCCGGGGTGACGGGCGAACCTTCCTGATTGGAAGCAAATGAATGGCTGAAGAACCCCACGGCATCCTTCCCGCCGACCGCATCCTCGCCATGGTCGAACACGGGCGAGATCGGCGATCGCGCGTCCGCTCGACCCCGACCAGGTCCAGCCGGCGAGCCTCGACCTCCGCCTCGGCGAAACCGCCTACCGGGTGCGCGCGAGCTTTCTGCCGGGGCCCGGGAACGATCGTCGCCGACCGGCTCGACAACGTGACGCTGCACGAGTTCAGCCTCGCCGATGGCGCCGTGCTGGAGACCGGCTGCGTCTACATCGTCCCGCTGATGGAAAGCCTGAAGCTGCCGAAAGACCTTGCCGCCGCGGCCAACCCGAAGTCGTCCACCGGCCGCCTCGACGTCTTCACCCGCGTCATCACCGACCGCGCCCAGGAATTCGACGTTATCCCGGCCGGTTACCGGGGGCCGCTCTACATCGAGGTGAGCCCGCGCACCTTCCCGATCCTGGTCCGCGCCGGCTCGCGGCTGACCCAGATGCGCTTTCGCCGCGGCGAGGCGCGGCTCGACGACGCCGCGCTGACGGCACTCCACAGCCGCGAACGGCTGGTCGACGACGATGCCCATATCGATAACGGCCTCACCGTCTCCATCGACCTTGCAGGCTCCGGCGCCGACGTCGTCGGCTACCGTGCCAAGCGCTACACCGCCGTCATCGACGTCGACAAACGCGGCGCACTACGAGCCGCTGGAGTTCTGGGAGCCGATCCGCCGCCACGGCGCGGCCGAACTGGTGCTCGACCCCGACCAGTTCTACATCCTCGTCTCGCGCGAGGCCGTCCACGTGCCGCCCGACTACGCCGCCGAGATGGTGCCGTTCGATCCGCTGGTGGGCGAATTCCGCGTCCACTACGCCGGCTTCTTCGATCCGGGCTTCGGCCACGCCAACGCGGGCGGGCAGGGGAGCCGCGCCGTGCTGGAGGTGCGGAGCCACGAGGTGCCGTTCATCCTCGAGCACGGCCAGATCGTCGGGCGCCTCATCTACGAGAAGATGACCGCGCGACCGGCGAAGCTCTACGGCGCCGACCTCGGCTCCAACTACCAGGCCCAGGGCCTGAAGCTGAGCAAGCATTTTCGGGTAACGTAGCCCGCATGAAGCGGAGCGGAATGCGGGAAACCTTGAAGTGGGAAACTCGGATTTCGCTTCGCTCCATCCAGGCTACGGGCCTGGCGGGAGGCGGGAGAGTCAGTCCCCGATCAGCTTCTCCAGCGTCTCCAGCCGGTCGGCCTCGGAGGGCGGCTTGTCCCAGCGGAGCCGCGCGATGCGGGGGAAGCGCATGGCGACGCCGGACTTGTGGCGGGTGGAGCGCTGCAACCCCTCGAAGGCGACCTCCAGCACCAGCCCCTTGCCCGCCTCGTGGACCACCTCGCGCACCGGCCCGAACCGGTTGATCGTGTTGTTGCGCACGAAGCGGTCGATCTCGACCAGCTCCTCGTCGGTGAAGCCGAAATAGGCCTTGCCCACCGGCACCAGCTCGTCGCCGGCCTCGCCCGCGTGCCACACCCCGAACGTGTAGTCGGAATAGTACGACGAGCGCTTGCCGTGGCCGCGCTGGGCGTACATCAGCACCGCGTCGATGGTGTGCGGGTCGCGCTTCCACTTGAACCACGGTCCCTTCGGCCGGCCGGGCTCGTAGACCGAGTCCCATCGCTTCAGCATCACGCCCTCGATCACCGGTACCGGCGGTGCGGCGCGGAGGGCAGCGAGGTCCTCGCCGGAGCCGTAGGTCAGCAGCGGCGACAGGTCGATGCGGCCGGAAAGCGAACGGGCGACCAGCGCCTCCAGGCGCCGGCGGCGCTCGCGGAAGGGGAGGGTGCGGATGTCCTCGCTGCCGTCGATCAGGCAGTCGTAGGCGCGCAGGATCGCCGGGTAGCGCTCCATCAGCTTTGGCCGAGACGGTCTTGCGGTTCAGCCGCTGCTGCAGGTCGGAGAACGAGCCGAGCACGATCTCGTCGCCGTGCCGCGCGCCGATCAAGCAGCTCGCCGTCGAGCGCACCCTCGACATCGAGGCCGGCGACGAGATCGGGGAAGGTGTGGGAGATGTCGTCGCCGGTCCGCGTATAGAGCCGGGTGACGCCGTCTTCACGCACCGCCTGAACGCGGATGCCGTCCCACTTCCATTCCGCCGCGTAAGCGTCTGGCGTGATTCCGGAAAGCTCGTCGTCGGCGATGGCGTGCGACAGCATCACCGGCCGGAACGGCGCCTTGATGCTGGACCGCGGCCGCTCGGCGCGCCCCTCCAGCCAAGCGAACAGCTCGGCGTAGGGCGGCGCCACCCCGTGCCACACTTCCTCGATCTCGTTGACCGGCTTGTCGCCGAGGTCGGCGAGCGCCTGCTTGGCGAGGCGGGCCGAGACGCCGATGCGCAGCCCCCCGCCGACGAGCTTGATCAGCGCCCAGCGGCCGGTGGCGTCGAGCTGGTCGAGCCAGCCTTCCACCAGCCGCGGCCCTTCGCTCCGCGACGCCCGCTGGAGCTGTTCGACGACGGAAGAGAGGCGGGGCGTAGGGGCCAATTCACCTCCCCCTGGAGGGGGGAGGTCGGTCGGCGAAGCCGACCGGGAGGGGGTGGTGTGTGGGCCGCTTCCGCCACCCCACCCCGGCGCTACGCGCCGACCCTCCCCCTCCAGGGGAGGGTGGCTTCGCGGCGTCAGGCGCCGGCCAGATCAGCGAGATGGTCTCGGCGAGGTCGCCGACGTAGTCGTAGGAGTAGCCGAACAGCACTTCGTCCACGCGTTCGGCCACCAGCGCGCGCAGCATCGCCGGCTTGACGCTCGGGATGTCGAGTTCGCCGGTGAGCACCGCCAGCGCATAGCCGCGGTCGGGGTCCGGCGTCGCGCGGAAATAGTCGACCATCAGGCGGAGCTTGGCGTTGCGCTGCGGCGTCAGCACCAGCCGGTCGAGCAGGGCGGCGAAGGCTTTCACTCCCCCTCGTTCTCCTCGTAGCCGACCATGTGCAGCGGCCTGGCGGCGATGCCGGCGAGCTCGCACCAGCGCACCAGCGCCTCCTCGCGGCCGTGGGTGACCCAGACCTCGGACGGCGCGAGCTCGGCGATCGTCGCCGTGAGTTCGTCCCAGTCGGCATGGTCGGAGAGGATCAGCGGCAGTTCGACGTTCGACTGCTTGGCCCGCTGGCGGATGCGCATCCAGCCCGAGGCGAAACAGGCGACCGGGTCGGGAAAGCGGCGCGCCCAGCGCTCCGCGATCTCCGACGGCGGGCAGACGACGACGGCGCCGGCGAAGTCGCCCTTCCTGCCGCCGGCGACCGTCGCCGGGGCGAGCGGGCCGAGCGCGATGCCTTCCTCTTCGTAGAGCCGGCAGAGCTTCTCCATCGATCCGTGGAGGTAGATGGTGCGGTCGTAGCCGGCGTCGCGCAGCATGCGGATCACGCGCTGCGCCTTGCCGAGCGAATAGGCGCCGACGAGATGCGCGCGCTCGGGAAACTGCGCAAGCGAGGTCATCAGCTTGGCGATCTCGGCGTCGGCCGGCGGATGGCGGAACACCGGCAGGGCGAACGTCGCCTCGGTGATGAAGATGTCGCAGGGCACCGGCTCGAACGGCAGGCAGGTCGGGTCGGCGCGGCGCTTGTAGTCGCCGGAGGCGACGATGGTCAGGCCGCCGCCCTCGACCGCGATCTGGGCGGAACCGAGAACGTGGCCGGCCGGGTGGAACGTCACCCGCACCCCGCCGATGGTCGTCGTCTCGCCGAGCTTCGCCACCTCGGTCCGCCCGGCGAAGCCCTCGCCGTAGCGCGCCGCCATGATCTTCAGCGTCTCGGCGGTCGCCAGCACCGCGCCGTGGCCGGCCCGCGCGTGGTCGGAATGGCCGTGGGTGATGAGCGCGCGGGGCACCGGCCGCGTCGGGTCGATGTGGAAATCGCCCGGCGGGCAGAAGAGGCCGGCGGGGGTGGGGGTGAGGAGATCCTGCGGGTCGCATGGCGCAAACATAATACCACGCGCGTACGCATGACAGCCGCCCTGAGATGGACGCGGTCGCGCTGCCCGCGCTACCTGTGGGCCGTGACCGCACGCGCCAAAGTGGACCAGGCCACCGGCCTGATGCCGGCGCCGTTCGCGGCGTGGTTCGCCGCGCGCGGCTGGACGCCGCGGCCGCACCAGGTCGAGCTGCTGGCGAAGGCGCGGGCAGGGCGCTCGGTGCTGCTGATCGCGCCGACCGGCGCGGGCAAGACGCTCGCCGGTTTCCTGCCGAGCCTCATCGCCCTCCACGAGCGGCCGAAGAAGGTCCCGGTCGGCGGCCGCGGCATCCACACGCTCTACATCTCGCCGCTGAAGGCGCTCGCCGTCGACATCGCCCGCAACTTGGAAGCGCCGGTCGCGGAGATGCAGTTGCCCGTGCGGCTGGAGACGCGCACCGGCGATACCTCCATCCACAAGCGCCGCCGCCAGAAGCTGGACCCGCCCGACATCCTGCTGACCACGCCGGAGCAGGCGGCCCTGCTTCTCTCCGCGCCGGATGCCGACCGCTTCTTCGCCGACCTCGACACGGTGATCCTCGACGAGCTGCACGCGCTCGTCACCAACAAGCGCGGCGACCTCCTGTCGCTCGGCCTCGCCCGCCTCAGGACACTGGCGCCGAAGCTGAAGGCGATCGGCCTTTCCGCCACCGTCGCCGACCCCGACGCGCTGAGGGCCTGGCTGGTCGGGCAGGAGGCGAAGACTTACTCAGCCGAGCCAGAGACAGCACCCCCTCTCCCCTGGTGGGAGAGGGCTCGGCGGCGAAGCGGCCGGGGAGGGGTGGGCGACCCGCACGCAACGCCACCCCTCACCCGATCGGCTCGCGCCGATCGACCTCCCCCTCAAGGGGGAGGTGGGTCGCCTTGGTCAGGTGGCGACTCAAATCGGTCGGCGGAGTCGCGCAACCTCGCCGACCTCGTCACCGTCACCGGCGGCGCCAAGCCGGAGATCCGCATCCTGGAATCGGACGAGCGGGTGCCGTGGGCCGGGCACTCGGCCCGCTACGCGCTTGCCGACGTCTACGACGCCATCGCCGTCCACGACATGGCGCTGGTCTTCGTCAACACCCGCAGCCAGGCCGAGCTGATCTTCCAGGAGCTGTGGCGGATCAACAATCGCGGCCTCGCCATCGCCCTCCACCACGGCTCGCTCGACGCCAGCCAGCGCCGCAAGGTCGAGGCGGCGATGGCGGCGGGCAAGCTGCGCGCGGTGGTCTGCACGTCCACCCTCGACCTCGGCATCGACTGGGGCGACGTCGATCTCGTCATCCACGTCGGCGCGCCGAAGGGCGCGAGCCGGCTCGCCCAGCGCATCGGCCGCGCCAACCACCGCCTCGACGAGCCGTCGCAGGCGCTGCTGGTGCCCGCCAACCGCTTCGAGGTGCTGGAATGCCGCGCGGCGCTCGACGCCAACTACCTCGGCGCCCAGGACACGCCGCCGATCCGCGCCGGCGCCCTCGACGTGCTCGCCCAGCACGTCCTCGGCATGGCCTGCGCGGCACCGTTCGACGCCGGCGTGCTCTATCGCGAGGTCGCCTCCGCCTATCCCGTACCGCGACCTCGACCGGGCGACCTTCGACCGCGTCGTCGATTTCGTCGCCACCGGCGGCTACGCGCTGAAAACCTACGAGCGCTTCGCCAAGATCCGGCAGGGCAAGGACGGCCTCTGGCGCATCAGCCACCCGCGCATCGCCCAGCAGTACCGGCTGAACGTCGGCACCATCATCGAGGAGCCGCTGCTCAACGTGCGGGTGGCGAGGAACCGCGGCCACGGCTTCGCCGGCCGCGGCGGGCGCGTGCTCGGCAAGATCGAGGAATACTTCATCGAGGGGCTGGCGCCCGGCGACACCTTCCTCTTCGCCGGACTGATCCTCGCGCTTCGAGGGCATCCACGAGAACGAGGTCATCGCCACCCGGACCAAGGACGACACGCCGAAGATTCCGCTCTACGCCGGCGGCAAGTTCCCGCTGTCGACGTACCTCGCCGCCGGCGTCCGCGCCCTGCTCGCCGACGAGAAGAAGTGGAAGGTGCTGCCCGATCAGGTGTCGGAATGGCTGGGGGTGCAGAAGGCGCGCTCGGTGCTGCCGCGCGTCGACCAGTTGCTGGTCGAGACCTTCCCGCGCGGCCACCGCTTCTACATGGTCGCCTACCCGTTCGAGGGGCGGCTCGCCCACCAGACGCTGGGGATGCTGCTCACCCGCCGGCTGGAGCGGGCGAGGCTGCGGCCGACCGGCTTCGTCGCCACCGACTATTCGCTCGCCGTCTGGGGCCTCGGCAACCTCGGCCAGGCCTTCGCCCGCGGCAAGCCGAGCCTCGCCGCAGCTGTTCGACGAGGACATGCTCGGCGACGACCTCGAGGCGTGGATGGCGGAGAGCTATCTGCTTGAAGCGCATGTTCCGCAATTGCGCGCTGATCTCCGGCCTGATCGAGAAGCGCCACCCGGGAACGGAGAAGAGCGGCCGCCAGGTCACCATCTCGTCCGACCTCGTCTACGACGTGCTGCGCCAGCACGAGCCCGACCACGTTCTCATGCAGGCGACCTGGGCCGACGCCGCCACGGGCCTGCTCGACATCGCCCGTCTCGGCGATATGCTCGCGCGAATCAGGGGCCGAATCGTCCACCAGCGGCTCGACCGCATCTCACCGCTCGCCGTTCCGGTGATGCTGGAGATCGGCAAGGAGCCGGTCGCCGGCGGCGAGGCGGACGAGCACGTGCTCCGCGAGGCGGCGGACGATCTGGTGCGGGAGGCGATGGGGGATGGCGCAAGCGCTGAGAAAGCCGGTACCGGCGAGTGAACCGTGTCTGATCGGCGTTTTCGGCGTGGTGTTGGAAGCCTTCCCTGAGGGCGCCCTGTGGTGGGACCACGAGCGGCTGCTGGTCGTCTCCGACCTCCACCTGGAGAAGGGCTCTGCCTTCGCCCGCCGCGGCCAGCTTCTGCCGCCTTACGATACCGCGGAGACCCTGGGGCGGCTGTCGGACCTGATCGCCCGGCTGGCGCCGAAGACCGTGGTGGCGCTCGGCGACTCCTTCCACGACGACGGCGGCCCGGCCCGCCTGTCGCCCCGGGACCGCGCTTCCCTTGCCGCCCTTCAGGTCCACCGCGAGTGGGTCTGGGTCGCCGGCAACCACGACCGCGATCCGCCGGCCGGCCTCGCCGGCACCCACGCCGACACGCTGGCAGTCGGTCCGTTGACGTTCCGCCACGAACCGCGGTCAGGGCAGGCCGAGGGCGAGGTTGCGGGCCACCTCCATCCGTGCGCCCGTGTGCTGGGGCGTGGCCGTTCGGTGCGCCGGTCCTGCTTCGCCGGCGACGGCTATCGCCTGATCCTGCCGGCGTTCGGCGCCTACGCCGGCGGCCTCGACGTGCTGGACAGGGCCTTCGCCGGCCTCTTCTGCGGCGACACCTTCCGCGCCTACATGCTCGGCGACGACCGGGTGTACCCGGTCGGCCGGCGCGCCCTCGGGGGCGGCTGGTGAGCGAGATCGCGGCCGCCGGTCCGGGCACTGGAAGCCGGGAATTGCCGGTGGTCCGGTGATTCCGGCATTTGCCCGGGTCGCTTGCACGAACAACCAGATGCAAATGCCGGAATCGGACTGCTATTCGGTGGCGAAGCAGTAGAAGCGTCCGGCGCCGCCGGTCGACACAAGCGCTTCGGCACTACAGCCGCGGCTGACGTGCGCCGCGTTCCATGAAGTGTTGCCGCCGCCATTGCGGTCGTGGTGGCCGAGCATCGTCTTCCCATCGGCCGCATCGCTTGTCCAGTTGCCGCAGGTGCGGTCCTCGTTCGAGGCGATCGCCATGCCGTGCGAGTCGGATCCGGTGAGCATGTCGTGCTGGTTCGGCTGATCGCCACGGCCGTTGACGACGTTGCCGTTCTCGTCGAGCGCCGTGTCCTTGGTGATGTTGTTGCGATCCCTTTCCACGTCACCATGAAGGTCGGCGACGTTGGCGGCAATCAGCGTACCCTTGGCGTTGTGCCACGGTCCGGCGCCGATGCGGTCACGCGCGTTGACCGCGCCCTCACCCTGGGTACTCAGGTAAGCGTGCCAGGTGCGCTCACCGGCGCCCGCGGCCGCCGCAAGGCGCTGGCAGACCGCGTCAGCACCAGCCAGGCCACCGAGGTTGCCCCCACCTGGCGGAGCACTGGTGACGAAGAAGCGCATTGGCTCCTGCGGCTGCGCTGCCTGTTGAGCAACCGCCGGCAACGACACCACGCACGCAACGGCAAAAATCGCCCACGTCTTCATTGCTTTCCTCCACTTTGCTATCGTTATCTGTCAGGTTTCAGTCTCACATCTTCGGCTGCAGCAAGCTGACCCGGTTGCCTTCCGTGTCGACGAACGACACATACCAGCCGACCCCGGGAATCTCGACCGGCTCGCCCATCACCTTGCCGCCGGCGGCCGCAACCTTCTTGGCGTGTGCCTTGATGTCCTCCACCGAGATGACCACCGACGGCACCGGGTTGGCTTCGGACTTCTGGAAGAAGCCGCCATTGATGGCGCCCGGCATTTTCGGCCGTCCGTCCGCGCCCGACTCGGTGGTCGACACCACCACGTAGTTCCCCATCTCCTCGCCCATCATCTGCGTCTGCCAGCCGAACACTTTCGTGTAGAAATCGGCCATGCGCTTCCGGTTTTCCGCCGGCATTTCAAAATGAACGACAGGGTTCATGACGCAACTCCCTCGACCTCACGAACGGGGCAGCAGACGCCGCCAACCTGTCCGAGGCAAGTCAAGATTGCGTGTGAAACGCGGCAGGCCGCGGTGCTAGTCCCGCCGGAAAATGACGCCGCCGAGCCAGCCGACGAACATGGCGAACGCCGCGCACAAAAGGCCATAGATCAGCGCCTGGCTGTGGGCGAAGGAGGGAATGACCTGCTCGAGGCCGGCCTTCGACACGTTGATCGATTCCTCGGCACGGGCGATCAGCGCCTGGTTGGAGAACAGGTAAACCACCACCGTGTACCGGCCGACCGGGGTATTGGCGGGCAGCCACGTGCTGGTGCGAAAGATGTTGTCGCCGATGAACTCGACCTTCGCCTGTTCGCTGAACAGCCCCGCCTGCTGCTTCAGCCGGATGTAGGCGGCTGCGGAAGTCGGCCGCGGCGATGTCGTTGACCGCCGGTCGGTTTTCATAGGTGAACGCGATGTTGTCGAATCCGAGGCCCAGCCGCTCGAGCGTCGGCGGCTTGGCCAGCGCGTCGCGCGCCACCGAGGTGTCGAGCGCGTAGAAGGCAGGCGCCCCCATCAGCGTCTCGGCGGCGTCGTTGATCCAGATGCCGAGCACGTTGTCCTTGCGGCGCACCACCATGTCCTGCGGCGGACCCGTCACCAGCACGGCGATGTCGTAGGGTCCGCCCGGCGCCTGCGCTCCCTGCTTGGTATCGATGACGCCGAAGATGGTGACGCTGGTGCCGGTGAAGTTCGAGCTGATCTGGATCTCGGGCGTCGACACCGCGATGGTGAGGTTCTCGGCGTGAACCTCGCCGATGGTCGCGGCCACCATGACAGCCGAAGCGGCAAGGGCGGGCAAACGCATCATCCGCCTCCGACCGTGGCCAGGCTGTACGGGTCGACCGGCATCGTCACCAGGCCGGTAAGGAAGCGGATCGCCACCGCCAGGATGATCAGCGCCAGCAGCGCCCTCAGTTGCTCGCCGCGCATGCTCTGGCCGATGCGTGCGCCGAACTGGGCGCCGATGACCCCGCCGATCATCAGGAGAATGGCGAGGATCACGTCGACCGACTGGCTGGAGACCGCGTGCAGCACCGTGGCGACCGCCATCGTCCCCAGGATCTGAACCAGCGACGTACCGACGACCATGTTGGCCGGCACCCGCAACAGATAGATGAGCGCCGGCACCATGATGAAGCCGCCGCCGATGCCGAGCATCGCGCCGAGGAAGCCGATGCCGACGCCAAGCGCGATGATCGGTATGACACTGACGTAGAGCCGCGAACGCTTGAAGCGCATCTTGAACGGCAGGCCGTGCACCCAGGTGTGCTGGCCGGGACGGCGCAGCTGCGCCGGCCGCCCGCGACGGGCGTTGAGGATGGCGCGCACCGACTCCGCCAGCATCAGCCCGCCGACCAGGCCAAGGAAGGTGACGTAGCTGAGCGACACGATCAGATCGAGCTGACCGAGCCGCCGCAAGAGGTTGAAGACCTCGACGCCGAGCGCCGAGCCGACGACGCCGGAGAGCATCAGCACGGTGGCGAGCTTCATGTCGATCAGCTGTCGCCGCCAATAGACGAGCGCCGCCGAGGTCGACGAGGCGACGATGTGGGTGCTGACGGTCGCCACCGCCACCACCGGCGGAATCTTGTAGAAGATCAGCAAGGGCGTCAGCAGGAAGCCGGCGCCGACGCCGAACAGCCCCGACACGAAGCCGACCGCCCCGCCGATCCCGAAAACGATGAACATGTTCACCGACAGTTCGGCTATGGGGAGGTAAAGCTGCACGGGAGCGGCGGCTCGAAATCGAAAGACAGACGCACGCCAAATCGGCGCGGCGAGAATTGGGCCGGATAAAGCGCCCCTATCCCACGCCTGTCAACGACAGGATTGGCTAAAACACAGCGGTTTGCGCCTCGAGAGCTAGTCGTTCGTCAACAGGGCGACGAGACTGGTGTCGATCTGTCCCGTCTCCGGCGCGCCGCGCTCGCGCTGGTACTGCTTGACCGCCTCGCGGGTCTTGGGGCCGGCGTAGCCGTCGACCGGGCCGGGATCGTAGCCCTGCTCGGCGAGCAGCGTCTGGATCTTCCTCACCAGCGCCTGACGATCGGCCTCCGCGATGGTGTCGCTGGGCTGGTCCCAGCCGTCGGGCGGGCGCGCATGACGCTGTTGGCCTCGGCGACGGGGACCATGGCGTGCCAGGCCCGGGCGGCCGCCTCGGCCCGGGCGATCTCGTCCGACGTAAGCGCCTGGCCGAGCTGGTCGCGGCGTGTCGCGGCGTCGCCGTCGCCCTGGGCGGCGGCGGTGGCGAACCATTTGTAGGCCTCGACCAGATCCTGAGGCGTCCCGAGACCGCGCGCGTAGATCACGCCGAGATTGTACTGGCTGTCGCGCACGCCGTAGTCGGCGGCCGCGCGGAACCATTGCAGCGCCTTGGCCTGGTCCTCGGCGCCGCCGGCGCTCTGGCTCAGCAGGACGGCGAGGTTGTACATGGCGTTGACGTTGCCCTGGGCAGCGGCCTGCTGGTACCAGCCGATCGCCTTGGCCGGGTCCCTTGGCGACGCCGCGCCCGCGCTCGTAGAGGCTGCCGAGCCGGTACTGGGCGACGGCGATGCCGCCCTCGGCGGCGCGCTCGATACCATTCGGCCGCCTTGGCAAGGTCCTGCGGCAGCCGATCGCCCTCGGCGTAGCGCGAAGCGACCTCGAAGGCGGCGGCGGGATCGCCGGCGGCCGCCGCGTCGATCAGGCGGGTCGAGCCGACGCGGTCGTCGGCGACCGGCGCCGTGGCGGGCCCGGCGTTGGCGGAGGCCAGCAGCGACCGGCGGCGGCTGTCGCCGGTTTCGCCGGCCATCGTTGCCGGCGCTTTCGGCGGGGCGACGAAATGGGTGCCGAGCACCGGCGTCGCGAACGCGATGTCGTGGTCGGGCGTCGGCGCGACCAGCGCCGGCTCGGTCACCTGCGGGATCGTCGGCACGGCGGCAGCGGCGGCATCGCCATCACGTCGCGGGGCGCCGGGTCCGAGGCTGGAGCGGGCGCCTCGACGGCGTCCGGCTCCGCGGTCGCCGTCAGGAGCCGGCCCATGATGCTCGCGGTGAGCCCGCCGAAGATGCGGATGGCGCCGATGGCGAGCACGACCACCGTCGCCGCCAGGAGCAGCGTGCGCTTGCGATTGCGGATGGCCTGGCTGATCTTCGAGAACGCGCCGGGCGGGCGCTCCCGGCTGGCAGGTTCCTTGCCCTGATCGGCCGCTTCCAGCGCCGCCGCCTGCACCGCCCGGCGGGCAGCGGCGATGAAGTCGGCGCGCTGATCTGTGGCTTCCTTCGTCCGGCGAGGCCAGGTCCACCAGGCGTTCATGCTCCGACTCGAGCTCGGGTTCGTGCTCGTGGAGTTCGATCCTGTCGCCGGACTCGGCGAGAAGCCGGCCATGGTCGTCGTCGGCCTGGAAGGCGGCCGTCCATGCGGCGGCGATCGGGATCGGCGCCGTAGGTTCCGGTTGCCCGCGCCGGCTCGGCGACGGTCTCCTCCTCCAGGCGGCTCGAGCCGCGCCACCACCTGGGCGAGGGTCTGATTGATCGATTCGAGCTTCGCCCGCGATGCGCTCTTCCGACTGGCCGCTGGCACCACGCAGCGATTCGATATCCTGCGCCAGGGTGCCGATCAGGTCGGATTCGACGTCGTTGTCGGCGGCCATTTTCGACAGTTGGGCCACCGCTTCGCGCGCCTCGTTGCGTGCCGCCTCGATCGAGTCCTCACGCGTGTCGGCAAGCAGCGCCTGCAGGCGATCGATGCGCTCTTCCACCTGCCGCAGTCCGGCGCTTTCCTGGCTTGCCACCGGCCAGCGCGCTCGCGATCTCGCCGATCTGCGCCTCCAGGTGGGCGAGCGTCGCGGCCTCCGATTCCAGATGGCTCATGCTGTCGAGGCGCTGGGCGAGGTCGCGGATCTGATCGTCGAGTGGCCCGGCGTCCGCTGCCGGCCGCGCCGCCATTTCGCGCCGCATCGCGGCGATCTCGTCCTTGATCTCGTCGAGGGCGAGCTCCGGCAGGCGTTCGATCGCCATGCCGTCCATGCGCTCGGTCAGCGACAGGAGCCGCTCCTGGACGTCCCGCATGGCGGCGATGCCCGTCTTGAACTGCTCCAGCGCGGCCTCCGGATCGCGCTGGCTAGCGCTCATCCGGTCGATGCGGTCGGTCAGGGTCTGCATGCGCTCGTAGAGCGCGCGGATCGCGCCGATGCCGTCCTTGATCTCGGCGATGGCGAGGAGCGGCTGGTGCTGGGTGGCACTGAGGCTGTCGATGCGCTCGGTCAGGGTCTGAAGGCGCTGGTGGACGGCACGAAGCGAGGCGACCTCGGTCTTGATCTCGTCGAGATCGGCCTCGAGGGTGCTTTCCGGCATGTTGAGGCGCATCGATGCGCTCGGCGAGCGTCTGCAGGCGCTGGTGCAGGCCTTCGATCTCGGCGATCGGTGGCGCCCGGTGCATGAGCCCCTGGACCGTCTCGCCGATTTCGTCGAGCCGCTGCTCGACGTGCTTGAGGACGGGATTCGCCGCGTCCATCGCCGGTGACGAGAAGAACAGGCCGTTGATGCTGTCGGCGATGTCGTCGAGGCGGCTTTCGATCCGCCCGACGTCGGGGAGCGTGCCGCCGGCTGACGAACCGGCAAGTTGCTCGCTGATGCTGGCGGCCATGGCGCCGAGACGCTTCTCCAACTCGGCGATATCGCCGGACGCGGCCGGCCGGTCGGCCAGATCGTTGATGGCGGCCGTCATCTCGCCAAGTCGGCTTTCCAGCGCCGCTACCGTCGGGCTCGCCGCCGCCGCCGTCGCCGGACGGCTCATCAGGGAGTCGAGGTTGGCGGCTATGGTGTCGAGGCGGTCCTGAAGCTGGTCGACCGGCCCGCCGAACGTGGCCTGGCGATTGGCCATCGCCGCGTCAAGGCGCTCGGCCAGCTCACCGATGCGCGCTTCCAGACGCGAAACGGCGCCCGAGACCCTGGTTGTCCTCGAGCGTCTGACGAAGGGCCGACACTTCCTCGCCCAGCGCGTCGATCCGCGACCGGTCCGGGATCTGCTGACAGGAAATCGTTGAGGCGCTCCTCGATCTCGCCCGCCGACGAACGTTCGGCATTCTCCGCAATGGCCGTCCTCAGCGCGGCGAGGTCGGTCCTGATTTCCTGGACGGCGTCGCGATCGAACGGGCGCTCGGCGGCCAGCGCATCGATCCGCTGGGCGAGGTCGACCATCGCTCCCTGATCGGCGGCGCCGTTGCGGCTGATGACGTTGACCTGCCGGGTCAGCGACACGATGTCGGCCCTCAGCGCCGCCATCGCCGCCGTCAGCGCCTTCTGGTCGCGGCGCAGCGCCATCGCCTCGGCCCGGTCGTCGATGGTGCGCTGGTGGGCTGAAATCTCGCGGATGGCCGACGCCAGGTCCGAATCGCCGGGCGGCGGCAGTCGGCCGGCGATCTCGTTCAGGCGGCCTTCGATACGCTCGATCTGTTCGCCGATCTGGTCCGCCGCGCTCGACGCTGGCATCTGTGCGTGCGATCGGCGCTCCGATGACAGGCGCGCCTTGGCATCGTCGATCCGGGCTTCCAGAGCCTGGAGCGCCGCCTCGATGGTGGCGGTGCGCGACGGCGGTTCGTTGACCGGCTGCGGCGCCTCGTTCAGGAGGTCGTCCAACCGGAGTTCTGATCTCGTCCATTTGGGGGGTCGACTCGTCCGAAATGCTCGTTTCGTGGGCGGCGCGGCGGCAGCGGTGCGGAATGGACGCGCGCCGCCGATCCCCTCGATCGTGGAGCGGGCGCGCTCGTCGACGTTGTCGAGGTCGCTGACCAGCGCCTCCACCATCGCGGTCACCCCCGCAAGCGCTTGAGTTCGTCGCGCTTTCTTCCAAGTGTTCGTCGGCGAGCGCGGCGAGGCGGTCTTCGATCTTGGCGAGCCGGCCCTTGAGGTCGCGGACCGATGCCCGCGCCTTGTCGTCGATCCCGCTGAGCCGCTCGCTCAGCCGCGCGATCGCATCGGCGAGCGCGTCGGGACGCTCGGCCTCGTCGCATCGTGCGTTCGTCGAAGTATTCGAGCGTCGGCTCGTCGCCGGTTCGGCCCATCCATTCGGTGACGGTGAGGCCGGACTGCTCCGCCGCTTTGATGATCGCCTCGCGCGTTTCGCGATCGACGTCGCCGAGACTCCAAGGCTTGCCGGAATCTTCATCGCTCTGACCCCCTGCCGCGACGCCGGGCGAATCCGGCGCCGCCGAGCCCTGACGCCAATCGGGCCGGCGCAAGCTCGCGGCATGAGGAGAGAGTTCGTCAAACATGGTAAAGAAGCGGTTAACCGGCGCAGCGGCCGCCAAAACTTTGGTAATGAGGCTTAACGATCATTAGCTGTTGGAAGCCGCCGCCGATCCGAGGCGGCCAAGGAAGCACGATGACGCTCTACAAGGCACCGGTCGCCGAGACGCTGTTCCTCCTCGACGAGGTTCTGGCGCTGTCGCGCTACGCGAATCTGCCCGGCTTCGCCGAGGCGACGCCGGACGTGATCGAGGCCGTCCTCGGCGAGGGCGGCCGCTTCTGCGAGGAGGTGCTGCAACCGCTGAACCGCGTCGGCGACGTCGAGGGCTGCACCCGTCACCCCGACGGCAGCGTGACGACGCCGACGGGATTCAGGGAAGCCTTCCGCCAGTTCGCCGACGGCGGCTGGATCGGCCTCGCCGGCGACCCGCGAATACGGCGGCCAGGGACTGCCGTTCGTGCTGGCCGCCGCCATCAACGAATTCGTCTCCTCGGCCAACATGGCCTTCGGCATGTATGCCGGCCTCGTGCAGGGTGCCGTGTCGGCCCTGATGCTGCACGGCTCGGACGAGCTGAAGCGGCTCTACCTGCCGAAGCTGTTGTCGGGGGAATGGACCGGCACCATGAACCTGACCGAGCCGCAGGCCGGCACCGATCTCGGCCTCATTCGCACCGCCGCCACGCCGAACGGCGACGGCAGCTACCGGATCACCGGCTCCAAGATCTTCATCTCCGGCGGCGAACACGATCTCGCCGACAACATCGTCCATCTGGTTCTGGCGCGCATCGACGGCGCACCGGAGGGCACCAAGGGCATCTCCCTGTTCGTGGTGCCCAAGGTCATGCCCGATGCCGACGGCGGCCTCGGCGAGCGCAACCGCGTGTCGTGCGGCGCGATCGAGAAGAAGATGGGCATCCACGGCAACGCCACCTGCGTCATGAACTACGACGGCGCCGTCGGCTGGCTGGTCGGCGAACGCGACAAGGGCCTGCGCGCCATGTTCACGATGATGAACGAGGCGCGCGTCGGCGTCGGCATCCAGGGGCTGGCGCTGTCGGAGGTCGCCTGCCAGAACGCCGCTGCCTACGCCCGCGAGCGGCGGCAGGGGAGGGCGATCTCCGGCGCCAAGGAGCCGAACGAGCCGGCCGATCCGATCATCGTCCATCCCGATATCCGCCGCACGCTCGCCGGCGATCCGGGGCTTCAACATCGCCGCGCGGGCGCTGGCGCTTGCAGACGGCGCTCGACGCCGACATCGCCGCGAAATCGCCCGACGAGGCGACGCGGGCCGCCGCCGACGAGCGGCTCCAGCTGATGACGCCGGTGGTCAAGGGTGTCCTCACCGACCGCGGCTTCGACAACGTCGTTGCGGCCCAGCAGGTCTTCGGCGGTCACGGCTACATCGCCGAGACCGGCATCGAGCAATTCGTCCGCGACGCGCGCATCGCCATGCTTTACGAGGGCGCCAACGGCATCCAGGCGCTCGACCTCGTCGGCCGCAAGCTGCCCAGGGACGGCGGGCGCGCCGTCGCCGCGTTCTTCGACGAGGTTGGCGAATTCGTGAAGGAGCATGGCGACGAGAGGCTGGCGCCGTTCGTCAAGCCGCTGAAGAAGGCGCTTGACGACCTGCAGGCGGCGACCATGTGGTTCGTTGCCAACGCGCTCGCCAAGCCCGACAACGCCGGCGCCGGCGCCACGGACTATATGCACCTCTTCGGGCTGGTGGCGCTTGGGCACATGTGGGCGCGGATCGCGGTGGCGGCGGAGCGAAAGATCGCCGCAGGCGACCCGCGCTCCGACGAACTCAAGGCCGACCTCCTGATCGGCCGCGCCTTCATGGAGCGAACGATGCCGGAGACGGCGGTTCGCCTCGCCCGCATCACCGCCGGTGCCGAAACGCTGATGGCGGTGCCGGCGGACGCGTTCTAGGAGAGACGAGGATGGCGGAAGCCTTCATCTACGATCACGTGCGCACGCCGCGCGGGCGCGGCAAGAAGGACGGCGCCCTGCACGAGGTGTCGACGGCGGCGCTCGGCGCCAGCGCGCTGGCCGCCATCCGCGACCGCAATGACCTCGACCCGACGCAGGTGGACGACGTCATCCTCGGCTGCGTCGACCCGGTCGGCGAGGCGGGCGGCGACATCGCCCGCAACGCCGTCTTCGCCGCCGGCTATCCCAACACCGTGCCGGGCATGCAGATCAACCGCTACTGCGCCTCCGGTCTCGACGCGGTCAACCTCGCCCACGCCGCGATCGTGAGCGGCCAGCACGACATGATCATCGCCGGCGGCGTCGAATCGATGAGCCGCGTCGGCATCGGCGCGGCCGGCAACGCCTGGGCGATCGATCCGCAGGTGGCGCTGCCGGGATATTTCGTTCCGCAGGGCGTCTCCGCCGACCTGATCGCCACCAAGTACGGCTTCAGCCGCGCCGACTGCGACGCCTACGCGGTGGAAAGCCAGAAACGCACGGCGGCTGCGTGGAACGAGGGGCGGTTTGCCAGATCCGTCGTGCCGGTCAAGGACATCAACGGCCTCACCATCCTCGACCGCGACGAGCACATGCGGCCGGACACCTCCATGCAGGGGCTGGCGGCGCTCAACCCGTCGTTCGCCCTGCTCGGCGAGGTCGCGGGCTTCGACGCGGTCGCCGTCGCCGCCCACCCCGACGTCGAGGCGGTCGAGCACGTCCACCACGCCGGCAATTCCTCCGGCATCGTCGACGGTGCCGCCGCCGTGCTCGTCGCCTCCAAGCGCGCCGGCAAGCGGGCGGGACTGACGCCGCGGGCGAAAATCCGCGCCTACGCCAACATCGGCTCGGAACCGGCGATCATGCTCACCGGTCCGGTGGACGTGACGAAGAAACTGTTCAAGCGCACCGGCATGAGCTTCGCCGACATCGACCTGATCGAGATCAACGAGGCGTTCGCCGCGGTGGTCCTGCGCTACATGCAGGCCTTCGACCTCGACCCGGCGAAGGTCAACGTCAACGGCGGCGCCATCGCCATGGGCCATCCGCTCGGCGCCACCGGCGCCATGGTGCTCGGCACCGTCATCGACGAACTGGAGCGCCGCGACCTCTCCACCGCCCTGGTGACGCTCTGCATCGGCGCCGGCATGGGCACCGCCACGATCGTGGAGAGGGTGTGAGAATGGCCACACCAGACAACGTATTGGATCTGGGCGGCGATCTCGATGACGTCGAGATGCTTCAGGATGTGGAACGCGCGTTCGGCATCAAGATCAGCAACGCCGACGCGGCCCGGATCGAAACAGTCAGCGACCTCTTCTCCATCGTTCTCTCTCATCTGAACGCGGTTGAACGGAGCGACACGCTACCTTGCTTCACGGCGATCGCTTTTCGCGCGCTTCGCAAAGCAATTGTCTCGCGGCGCCCGGGGTACAAGGTGATGCCCGCGACGACTATCACGGAGGTGATCGGCACCGAGCGTCAAGCGGAGTGGTGGTCACTTCCTGGAAGGCCAAACCGGACTTGAGCTGCCTGAGCGCCCGGTGACCACCCTCGGTTTCTTTTCGGCGACAGCCGCCTTTTTCGTTGCATTTGCCACGCTCGGTCTCCTGACGGTGCCGGCGCAGTGGAATTGGTCGAGCCCGATCGAAACGGGACTAACGCTGACGGGCGTATTCGTCTTCATTTGCGTCGCCATTTTTTTGAGTGCAATTTTCGCTGGTTTGATCGCGCGGTTTCTTCCAAAGGAATTGCCGCCCGGAATTGTCACGGTCGGTGACCTTGCCGAAGCCGTGGCCGCGTTGAACACCGGCCTGTTCGCCGAACGCCATGGGGCGGTGCGAAAGAAGGACGTTTGGTCTGCGCTCGTTTACGTCGTCCGCCGCTCGGTGAACCCCAACAAGAAGATCGAACCGCATTCGCGGTTTTACCCGGAGCGGTGAAGGCCGTGAGCGTGACCTACGCCAATTTCGCCTGCGAGGTCGACGACGGCGTCGCCACGTTCACGTGGGACATGGCCGGCCGGTCGATGAACGTCATCGACGAGTCCGTGATGGACGAGATCGAGCGGATCATCGAGGAAATCCGCACCGACGACGGCATCACCGGCGCCATCATCACCTCGGGCAAGGAGGCATTCTCCGGCGGCGCCGACCTTGCCATGCTGCAGGCGCTGCTCGGCTCGTTTGCGGATGCTGTCGCGGAGATGGGCCGTGACGCCGCGGTCGCCCGCCTGTTCGACGAGGCCGGCCGCCTCGGCCGCCTCTACCGGCGGCTGGAGCGGGTCGGCAAGCCGGTGGTCGCCGCCATCAACGGCACCTGCGTCGGTGGCGCCTTCGAACTGGCGCTCGCCTGTCACGGCCGCATCGTCGCCGACGATCCCGACATCAAGCTCGGCCTGCCGGAGGTGCGCGTCGGCCTGATGGCGGGCGCCGGCGGCTCGCAGCGCATCGCCCGCCTCGTCAACCCGCAGGACGCCCTGCAGATGCTTCTGAAGGGCGACCAGCTTGCGCCGGCGCGCGCCAAGGCGCTGGGACTGGTGGATCAGGTGGTGCCGCGCGGCGAGCTGATGGCTGCCGCGAGAGCGTGGCTGAAGGACAGCCCGCGCAAGGTGCAGCCGTGGGACGTGGACGGCTTCCGGCTTCCCGGCGGCAAGGTCTATTCGCCCGCCGGCTTCAATCTTTTTCCGGCGGCGAGCGCGCTCTACCGCAAGGAGACCCGCGACAACTATCCTGCCGTGCGCGGCACGCTGAAGGCGGTCGTCGAAGGTCTGCAGGTGCCGTTCGACGCGGGGCTGAGGATCGAGCAGCGCTACTTCGCCCACGTGCTGCAGACGCGCGAAGCGGCGGTGATGATCCGCTCGCTGTTCGTGTCGATGCAGGCCCTGAACAAGCTCGCCCGCCGGCCTGCCGCGGTTGCGGCCCGCCCGATCGGGCGCATCGCGATCATCGGCGCCGGCTTCATGGGCGCCGGCATTGCCAACGTCAGCGCCCGCGCCGGGATCGGCGTCGCCCTCATCGATCGCGACGAGGAGAGCGCCGGCAAAGGCAAGGCGACCGTCGAGGCGGCGTACGCCAAGCAGGTTTCGCGCGGCCGCATGAGCGCCGCCGACGCCGAGACGGCGCTTGGCCGCATCGCCACCGGCGCCGACTTCGCCGCGCTCGCCGGCGCCGACCTGGTGATCGAGGCGGTGTTCGAGAACCGCGCGATCAAGGAGGACGTGATCAGGCGGGCGGAAGCGGTGCTGGCGAAGGACACCATCCTCGGCTCCAACACGTCGACCCTTCCCATCACCTCGCTGGCGAAGGCCTCCGCCCGGCCGAAGAACGTCATCGGCATTCACTTCTTCTCGCCGGTGGACCGCATGCGCCTGGTCGAGGTCATCGTCGGCAAGAAGACCGGCGAGGAAGCGCTCGCCCGCGCCCTCGACTTCGTCCGCGCCATCCGCAAGACGCCGATCGTCGTCAACGACTCGCGCGGCTTCTACACCTCGCGGGTCGTCGAGACCTACATCGGTGAGGGCCACCGCATGCTGATCGAGGGCGTGCCGGCGGCGATGATCGAGAACGCCGGCATGATGGCCGGCATGCCGGTGGGGCCGCTGGCGCTCAACGACGAGGTGGCGATCGACCTCACCCTCAAGATCATGGACGCGACCCGCGCCGACCTTGGGCCCGACGCCGTTCCGGAAGCCGAGTACCGCCTGATCGAGGAACTGACGACAAAACGCGGCCGCCACGGTCGCAAGAACGGCAAGGGCTTCTACGATTACCCGGACAATCCGCGCGACAAGAAGCGCCTGTGGCCCGGCCTCGCCGACCTGCATTCGCCGGTGGCCGACCCCGACGCGCTCGATTTCGCCGAACTGAAGCAGCGGCTGCTGGTCATCCAGGCGCTGGAGGCGGCGCGCTGCGTCGCCGAAGGCGTCATCACCGACGTGCGCGAGGCCGATGTCGGCTCGATCATCGGCTTCGGGTTCCCCCCGTTCACCGGCGGCACCCTGTCGTACATCGACGGCATCGGCGCGGCGGAATTCGTCGCCATCTGCAACCGGCTGGCCCGCAAGTACGGGCCGCGGTTCAAGCCCAATCGCCTGCTTCGCGACATGGCCAGGGGTGGCGAGACCTTCTACGGCCGCTTTCCACCGGCCAAACAGGCGTCATAGCAACGATTTCGGGGCATTTCGGCCCGATTTCGCTGCGAGGCGCTGGACTCGGTGCCCCGCTGCGGTTAAGTCAAATGAGGTATAAATTCCTCTGGGCCGGACGGGCCGGCGGAGAGGACTTCGATGCTGTCGCACAGCCGGATTTGGGCCGCGATCGATCGCCTGGCCGCGCGCAACGACCTGACGCCGTCGGGTCTTGCCCGCCGTGCCGGCCTCGACCCGACCACGTTCAACCGGTCCAAGCGGACCGCCGGTGGCGGACGCCAGCGCTGGCCGTCGACCGAAAGCATCGCCAAGATCCTCGACGCGACCGGCGCCGACATCGATGAGTTCATCGCCCTCCTGGGCGACCGCCGGACCACCAGGCGAGACCGCCGACCGATGCCGATCCCGGTGATCGGGTTCGCTCAGGCCGGCGAGGGCGGATTTTTCGACGACGGCGGCTTCCCCGTGGGCCAGGGCTGGGACGAGATCGGCATTCCCGGCACCGACGGCGAGAACGTTTTCGCGCTGGAGGTCAGCGGCGACTCGATGCTGCCGCTTTATCGCGACGGTGACACCATCATCGTCTCGCGGGACACACCCTGCCGGCGCGGCGACCGCGTCGTGGTCAAGACCCGCGAGGGCGAGGTGATGGCCAAGGTCCTCCAGCGCAAGACCGCCCGTGCCGTCGACCTCGCCTCGCTCAATCCGAGCCACCCGGATCGCACGCTGGCCACCTCCGAGATCGACTGGATCGGGCGGATCATCTGGGCAAGCCAGTGAGGGCGGCGCTCGCATGCGTCGTTGCGTTGGCGTTGTGGGGACCGGCCGCGCTGGCCGCAAGCGGCAAGGTGGAGTTCGTCCAGCCACCCGATCGCGACGTGACACCGGCGGGTGTCACGCCAGGGCCTAGCGTCGATGGGCCGCTGGAGCGAATTCCAGCTCCGCCCAGGCCGCCTGATCCGCCGCGCTGGCAGCGCTTCTTCCTGCCCGAGACGACGGACGCCGCGACCTTCAAGGTCGGCGAGGAAACGATCCGCGTATCGGGTGTGACCCCGCCACCGGTCGATCAGATTTGCAAGGGCGCCGATGGCAGCGACTGGCCGTGCGGACAGACCGCGCTCCACAACCTGCGCATCTTCCTGCACGGCCGCGCGGTGGAGTGCTTCTTTCCCGCCGTCGAAGGCGCCACCGACATCGTGGCGCCCTGCCGCGTCGGCGGCACCGACATCGGCGGTTGGCTGCTGACCCAGGGTTGGGCGCGGCCCGACGATCTCGCCACGGACGAATACCGGCGCCTTGCTGAAACGGCCCGCTGCGCCCACCGCGGCATCTGGCAGGGCGAGCGCCCGGCGGCCGGCTGCCACGAACCTGCCGACGTCGGCGAACGCCGCGATTCTCGACTCCAGTTAGGAGGTGGTTAACCCAGCGCCTGTCGAATCAAAGGCATACGGACAACCGATTCGTTTCGACGAACGCTGCCGATGCCGACATCCGCTGCCAGGATCGAGTCCGAACAGTTCGAGGCGATCTACGACTTCGCCCGGTTCACGGGCAAGCCGCAGGTCTACATGATTGCGACAACGCCGCGCTCGGGGAGCCACTTTCTTAGCCACCTCCTGCTCGCTACCGGCAGCCTCGGCGCGCCTTTGGAATATTTCCGTCCCGATGCCTTCCGGGACTGGCACGCGTGGGTAGGGTCCCCGGTCCCCGATGTCGTCGTCCGCGAGATCGTCGCCCGGCGCACCAGTCCCACCGGGTGGTTCGGTTTCAAGGTGCACAGGGACCAGTTCCGTTTCTTGAACGCGCTCGGCCTGCCGAGAAGCGTGCTGCCGGTTTCGCGAGTGCTTTGGATCAGGCGGCGCGACCTCCTCGATCAGGCAATATCGCTGGTGATTGCCGAGCAGACCGAGGCGTGGATCAGTTTTCAGGACGAGCGGCGCGAGCCGGTCTACGACACCCGCCGCATCCTCGGCATCATGGGCTGGCTGAGCAAGAATGACACCGAGTGGCGCGACTACTTTCGGACGGCAAACATAGAGCCGCGCACGGTGATCTACGAGGACCTGATGGCCGAACCGCGGGCGGGGGTCGACGCTTTGCTGGAATGGTTCGGGTTGCCACCGACGTCAGCGCCGGTGGTGCCGCTGATCGCCAAGCAGGCGACCCGGCGCAACAGGCTGTGGAAGCAGCGCTTTCTCGACGAGATCAAACAGCAGCGCGGCCGGACGTTCGCGGTCGATGCCGCCTAGGCGACGAGCTCGCCGGCAAGCGCCCTGGCGATCAGCGCCCGCGTCTCCGCAATGCCATAAATCGCGACGAACGAGCCGAAGCGCGGTCCCGCGCTCCTGGCCGAGCAGTATCTGGTAGAGCGTCGAGAACCACTTGACCGACACGCCCGGGCCGCCGCCCGGTCCCTGACGTTCGTGATCCTGATAGCGCGGGACGGCTCGCGCCACGTCGAGCACGGCGGTCTGGATCGTCTCGGCGTCGGCGTCGGCGCCAAGGGCCGCAAGCTTCCCGTCGAGCGCGGCGAGCGCTTCCCGCTCCACCTCGTCAGCCTCCCGGAACACCTTCGTCGGCTGGACGAAGTCGTTGTAGTAGCGCACAGCATAGCCGACCAGCTCGTCGAGCTTGGGATGGGTGACGGGCGTGACCCCCTTCACGTGGCGCAGGATGAAGCCCCACAGCACGTCCCTGTCGTTGGCGTTGGAAGCGCTGGCGAGGTTGAGCAGCATGGCGAACGAGACCGGCAACTCGATCGCCGGCGGATGCCCGGCGTGGATGTGCCAGACCGGATTGGCGAGCCGGCGATCGTCGTCCTGGCCCCCGTATGCGTCGAGGAAGGCGAAATACTCGTCCACCGCCTTGGGGATGACGTCGAAATAGAGTCGCTTCGCCGCCTTCGGCTTGTGGAACATGAACAGCGACAGGCTCTCCGGCGAGGCATAGGTCAGCCACTCCTCGATGGTGAGGCCGTTGCCCCTGGACTTGGAGATCTTCTGCCCGTGCTCGTCGAGGAAGAGCTCGTAGTTGAAGCTCTCCGGCGGGTCGCCACCGAGCGTCTCGCAGATGCGGGTCGACAGCTTGACCGAGTCGATCAGATCCTTGCCCGACATCTCGTAGTCGACGCCGAGCGCCGCCCATCTCAGCGCCCAGTCCGCCTTCCACTGACACTTCACGTGGCCGCCGGTGACCGGCACCTCGGTAAGCTGATTGGTGTCGGGGTCGGAGAACACGACCGTGCCGGCATCGGTGTTCCATTCGACGATGGGCACCTGCAGAACCGCGCCGGTCGTTGGCGAGATCGGCAGGAACGGCGAATAGGACTGCTGGCGCTCCTCGCGCAGCGACGGCAGCATGATCGCCATCACCTCGTCGTAGGCGGCGAGCATCTTGAGGAGCGTCGCGTCGAAGGCGCCCGACCTGTACACCTCGGTTGCGCTCATGAATTCGTACTCGAAGCCGAACCGGTCGAGAAACCTTCGAAGACGCGCGTTGTTGTGGTGGCCGAAGCTCTCGTATTCGCCGAACGGGTCGGGCACCTTGGTCAGCGGCTGGTTGAGGAAGGCCGCCATCATCTCGCGGTTGGGGACGTTGTCCGGCACCTTGCGAAGGCCGTCCATGTCGTCGGAGAAGCAGAAGAGGCGAGTCGGCACCGCGTCGCCGGTCAGGAGCGCGGAAGGCGGTCCTCACCATCGTCGTGCGGGCGACCTCGCCGAAGGTGCCGATGTGCGGCAGGCCGGACGGCCCGTAGCCGGTCTCGAAGATGACCTCGGCGCCCGTGGCTCGCGCGCCGCTCCATGCGGGCGACGATCTTGCGCGCCTCCTCGAACGGCCACGCCTTCGAGCGCGCTGCGGCTTCCCGGAGCGCGGGCGAAAGGTCGAGCGATGGCGGGTGATCTGGTGGCACGGGGAGGCTATCCATTTGATGGCGCGCGGAAACTAGAAAGGTCGGCCAACCGCGTCAACGCCGGCTTGCGGTTGTTCTGGCCAAGCCATAGGGTCCGACCACGCCAGCCCCTTCCCGAGGACCTCCGATGAACAAGATGGCCAAGCCGGTCTCCCGCCACGAAGCCCTGATCTACGCCATGGTCACCCTGTCGGCGGCCGACCGTACCATGACCGACCACGAATTGATGAAGATCGGCGACGTCGTGCAGGACGCTTCCGATCTTCGAAGATTTCGACCCCGAGCAGCTGGTTGCTACCGCCGAAGCCTGCGGCACGCTGCTTCAGGACGACAACGGCCTCGACACAGTGCTGGCGATTATCGCCGCGTCGTTGCCGCAGCGGCTTCATGACACTGCCTACGCCTGCGCCGTCGAGGTCGCCGCGGCCGATCTCCACGTCGAGCAGGAGGAACTGCGCTTCCTGCAGATGCTGCGCGACAGCCTCGACCTCGACAAGCTGACGGTGGCGGCGATCGAGCGCGCCGCCCAGGCGCGCTACCGCACCTGATCGCTCAGAAGTAGCCGACCGGGAAATAGCGCAGGTAGAGCTCGGCGTAGACGCCCTTCTCATAGAGCGCCTGCAGCGCCGAATTGAGCGCCTGCTTGAGGTCCGGCGCGCCTTTGGCGATGGCGATGGCGTAACCCTGGCCGAAGAAGCGCGTCTCGAGAAACGGCCCGCCGGCGAATACGCAGCAGTGGCCGGCGGAGAGGCTTTCCAGCCAGAAGCTGAGCTGGAGCCCGTCGCCAAAATGGGCGTCCGCTTCGCCGTCCTTGACGGCCTGGCGCGCCGCGTCGGCGGTCGGATAGAGCTTGCGCGCGACCTCCGGGAACATCGCGGCGAGGTAGGCTTCGTGGGCGGTGCGCGTGACGACCGCCAGCGTCTTGCCCTTCAGTCCCTCCGGCGTCGTCTCCAAGCCGGCATCTTCCTGCCGCACGACGAAACGCGCCGCCGGGCGCAGATAGACGTCCGAGAAGTCGAGCCACTGGCGGTTCTCGGCGTTGATGGCGATGCCGGCGATCACCGCGTCCGCCGATTTGTCGACGATGTGACCGACAAGATCGTCCCACTCACGCGCCTGGATGGTGCAGCTGATGGCGAGCTCGCTGCAGATGGCGCGGGCGAGATCGACGTTGAAGCCGGTCAGGTGGCCGGCGTCGTCGAGGAAATTGAACGGCGGAAAGTCGTCGGTGGTGAGGAAGCGGATCGCCTGGACGGTTCCGGTTGCCGGCCGCTCGATGCGCCAACGCGGATCCCAGAAGTCGGGAATGGCGACTTTCGGCGCCGGCTCCTCAGCGCGCGCGGGCGGCGAAACCTCGGCCAGCACACCGCCGAGGCACAATAGAAAAAGTGCTGAAACAGGCCACCGCAGCGCGCGGAATCATTGAAAGCAACATGGGCCTCTTCGGACAGGCAGAAGATTGGGTCTTCACGTCAGGCGCAATTTGCGGTGACTATACAGCGAACTTGGCACCGCGGCGCCTGCGACCATGCCGCGCGAGGGGGCAGCCGATTTGGGGGGGCTCGATCCATTCGATCGAGGGTACGCGCCGTCCGCAGACGGCGACGAGCGGGTGATCTATCGCGAACGCGCCCGCTGTCTCGGCTTGCCGTTCGCTTCGGTGGTGAAGCTCTCTCCCGGCACCTCTGTCAACCTGGCCGCCATACGGCGCGGCACCTTTGCCTTGTCGGCGGGCGACGGGGCCGCCTATGTCGCGCCAGATGAGGCGATGATGGCGAAGGTGGCCGCGTGGCTGGCCGCCTACCCGGCGGCCGCGCATCGGCTTTCCGTTGCCACGCCCTCGGCCATCCGCGCGGCGCTGACCGACGTGGCATCGCCCGGGCTGCTCGTCTCCGCCATTCGGCGGCTGAAGCGCCGCCATCCGGACATGTCGGCGCAGCGGGTGATCACCGCGGGGCAGATCGCCGCCGGCCTTGCCATCGCGGCGGCACTGGCTCTTTCGTTCTCCGCGGCCCCGACCGCCTCCCTTATCGCCGTCAACCTCATTGGCGGCATCTTCTTCTTCGGCGTGGCGGTGCTGCGTTTCCTTGCCGCTCGCCTCGCCGCCGAACGGCGTCTGATCGCCCAGGTGTTCGCGCCCGAGGCGGACGACGAGCTTCCCGTTTACACCGTGCTGGTGCCCTTGTTCCGGGAGGCCGGCATGGTCCGCGGTCTCGTCGCTGCCCTCGACCGGTTGGATTGGCCCCGCGATCGGCTGGACATCAAGCTCGTCGTCGAAGCGTCCGATCCCCCGACCGTTGCCGCCGCCCGCGCCGCCGTCACCGGACCGCCGTACGAGGTGGTGGTGGTGCCGCCGGGCGGACCGCAGACCAAACCCAAGGCGCTGGCCTTCGCCCTGCCGCTCGCCCGCGGCGCGTACGTCACGGTCTATGACGCGGAAGACCGGCCCCATCCGCGCCAGTTGCGCGAGGCCTTCGCCATATTCTCGCGCTCGACGCCCGACTTGGCGTGCCTGCAATCGTCGGTCGAAATCGACAACGGCGAAGCGGGCATCCTGGCCCGCCTGTTCGCCGTCGAATACGCGGCGCTGTTCGACGGCCTGCTGCCGGCGGTGGCGGAACTCGGTTGGCCGCTGCCGCTCGGTGGAACGTCCAACCACTTCCGCCGGGCGGCCCTGGAGGACGTCGGCGGCTGGGATCCGTTCAACGTGACCGAAGATGCTGACATCGGCCTGAGGCTCGCGCGTTTCGGCTATGAGGTGGCGACCCTGGACCTGCCGACGCTCGAAGAAGCGCCGGCCGCTCTCCTGCCGTGGTTTCGCCAGCGAACCCGCTGGTTCAAGGGCTGGCTGCAAACCTGGCTGGTCCACATGCGCCACCCGATACGGCTCGCCGGCGAACTCGGCTGGTGGCGCCTGCTTGGCTTCAACCTCACCGGCACCGGCATCCTCGTTTCGGCGCTGATCCACCCGGTCTATCTCGCCACCCTCGTCGTCGATAGCCACCAACCCGTTGCGGCTGTGGGGGGACGGCGGCGTTCATCGCCAGCAGCATCATCGGCATCAATCTGTTCAATCTGTTCGCCGGCTACACGGCGGCGATCGTGCTGGCGATACGTGCCCTGGCGCTACGCCACCGCTCGGCCGACGCGCGCGTGCTTGTCCTGCTGCCGGTGTATTGGCTGCTGATGTCGCTGGCGTGCTATCGCGCGCTCTTCCAACTCGCGACCCGTCCGCACCATTGGGAGAAGACGCCGCACCATGGACGCGCCGGCACTCGTGACGCCGGGACCGGTGTGCGCCCGCCGGTTTCGCGTCGGCGCGGTCCGGATCAGGCCACGAATTGTGTCCGTCAGCCCGGCAGGTGTCGGCGGACGCGTTGCGCGGCCGCATGCATGACCGGGCTGGCCTTGACCATGCGCTTGATCGGCTTGCCGGTACGCAGGGCCAGATGCGCTGGGCAGCGCCGGACATGCTGAGCGCGGCGACACTGTCGTAAAGCGGCGCGCTCTTCTCGCACCACTGGGCCTTGAACGCCTCGTCGCCGATCGTGAAATCGAAAACCTCGATCCCGCGGTTGGTGCACCACTCCATGAGATGCAGCATGAGGTGCCGGCCGGGCGAGAAACGCGCGACGTTGCCGCCGGCGAAGGAGTGCATGACGTAGTAGTAGCGGTTGCCGCGAACCAGTCCCCAGTTCGCCGCGACGATCTCGCCGTTCAATTCGAGCGCCGCGACGTGCGAGGCACCATGAGGATACGGCTGTTGGGCGAGGGCGACATAGAACGCCTTGACCGCATCGCTGGCGAAGAATCCGGCAGCCCCATGCTCGCTGAGCGTCTGCGTTTTCTGCTCGAACAGCGCTCGTCATCACCCGATCGACGTCGTCCGGCCTCGTCGCATCGATGAAGCGAACCGATCCGAGGGCACTGAGGTTGCGCAACTTGGAACGGTCATGGCGCCGCGAACTGGAGTTGCGCTTCTCGCGATAGTAGCTGTTCCAACAGGGGCCAAGGTGCGTTTCGTGGCTGGAGGCGGCGTGCCGCAGCGTCCTGTAGCGCGCGAATGGATTGGGCATGGCCGTCGATGGTTGCCGGCTGGCGGTGAAGGTGAAGCACGGCGGCCTCGCGCTCAAGCATGCCAATGACCTCGGTCACAAAGTTGGCCGCGCTCGCCGGCGCCTCCGCCAGGCGGCGCAGAAAGTCCCGATCGAACAGCCCGCAGTGGTAGTCCGCGTGTTCCGCGCCCAGCCACTCGATCCGGCGCACCCCAAATGTGCGCCGTACGCCGAACGGCAGAACGCAGAGTATCCGCCCGCTACGGCTGCGGCCGACGACGAAAAGCGGCGCCACCGCGCGCTCTGTACCCACCGTTTCGAGCCAGCAGCGCACGAAATCGGCGGTCTGGAACACGTGCCCGGCTGCGTCCCCTTCGAAAGCGCGCCAGTCCGCCTCGATCATGTCGATTGCTCGCACCATGTCGAGGCGGGCGACCTCAGTGGGGTTGGCGGACCTTGCGAGCACGGGCTTCAGACCGGCAATCATCTCATAGGCAATAAAAGCCATTGTCGCCCTGCTATTCCCTGGGTCCGCCGGCGCCGGAACGACCCGGCGAGGTCCGCGTGGGACATGGTTACGAACAGGTGAATTCCCCGCAAGGCAGAACCGAAAGCTCGGTTAATTCGCGGGCGTTAACCCGGGACCGGGCGCTCAGCGCGTCGAGCGGCCGAGAACTTCCACCAGTTCGGCGACCTTGCGCCGCTGGTCCTCCCGGTCGCCGCTGCGGATCGCGTCCTCGACGCAATGGGCGACGTGGTCAGCCAGGATTTCGTCCTCGATCCGCCGCAGCGCCGCCCTGACCGCCGATATCTGTGTGATGACGTCGATGCAGTAGCGGTCGGCCTCCACCATACGCGTGATCCCGCCGACCTGGCCGGCGACGCGTTTGAGGCGTTTGAGCACCGATCCCTTGATTTCAGCGCGCATGCCGCGCTATATACTATACCCCGGTAGGGTATATCAAGAGGGTAGGGCCATGAACCGAGACCGGCCACGCCAGCCACGGCGACCATCAACAACACGGCAACGAACAGCGGGGTGCCGGAACTGCGTCGCCGGGCACCGCCATCGACCCGGTCTGCGGGATGACCGTGGACCTTTCGGCCGGCAAGCCGACCTTCGAGTACAACGGTGCCACCTACCATTTCTGTAGCGGCGGCTGCCGCGAAAAGTTCGCCGCCGATCCCAGAGCGCTACCTCAACGCGGACCGCACGACCGCCGTTGCCGGCCCACAAGCATCATCACTACCACACGAAACCGGCTGCTTCGGACAAGCCCGCGCCCGAAGGCACCCTTTACACCTGCCCGATGCACCCGGAGATCGTGCGCGACCGGCCGGGGGACTGTCCGATCTGCGGGATGGCGCTCGAGCCGATGGTGGCCCGCGCCGCCGCAGGGCCGAACGCCGAGTTGGTCGACATGACCCGTCGGTTCTGGATCGGCGTCGTCCTGGCGGTTCCGCTCCTGCTGCTGACCATGGGCCCGTACGTTGGCCTGGGCTTCATCCGGTCGTTCTTCGGCGAAAGTACCAGCTCTGTGGCTGGAACTGGTCCTGGCCACGCCTGTCGTGATCGGCGTCGGCTGGCCGATCCTCGTCCGCGGCGTCCGGTCGGTCGCCAACCGCAGTCCCAACATGTGGACGCTGATCGGTATGGGCGTGACCGCGTCCTACCTGTTCAGCGTCGTCGCCGTGCTGGTGCCTGACATTTTCCCGCCCGGCTTCCGCGACCGAGAACGGCCACGTCGGCGTCTACTTCGAGGCTGCTGCCGTGATCGTGGTTCTGGTGCTGCTCGGACAGGTGCTGGAACTGAGGGCCCGCGAGCGCACCGGCTCGGCGATTCGCGCACTGCTTGACCTCGCCGCCAAGACCGCGCGGGTCATTCGCCCTGACGGCCGCGAGGAGGAAGTTCCCCTCGACCGAGTCGTCGTCGGCGACCGGCTGCGCGTGCGTCCCGGCGACAAGGTGCCGGTCGACGGCGTTGTCGTCGAGGGACGCTCGTCGATCGACGAGTCGATGATCTCGGGCGAGCCGGTCCCGGTCGAGAAGGCCGCCGGCGACGAAGTGGTCGGCGCCACGATCAACGGCAACGGCTCGCTGGTGATGGAAGCACGGCGCGTCGGGGCCGAGACGATGCTCAGCCAGATCGTCGAGATGGTGGCCAAGGCGCAACGCAGTCGCGCCCCGATCCAGCGCCTGGCCGATGCGGTTTCCGGCAAGTTCGTGCCGGCCGTCATGGCGGTGGCGGTGATTGCCTTCGTGGCATGGTCGGTCTGGGGTCCATCGCCGGCGCTTGCCTACGCGTTGGTCGCCGCTGTTGCGGTGTTGATGATCGCCTGCCCATGCGCGCTCGGGCTGGCAACGCCGATCTCGATCATGACCGCCACCGGACGCGGCGCCCAGGCCGGCGTCCTGATCAGGGACGCCGAGGCGCTGGAGCGCTTTGCCGGCGTCGACACCCTGGTCGTCGACAAGACTGGAACGCTGACCGCCGGCAGGCCGAAGCTTGTCGCGGTCTTGCCGGAGCCCGGACATGACGAGGCCGAGGTCCTGCGACTGGCGGCAAGTCTCGAGCGCGGCTCCGAACACCCGCTCGCCGCGGCCATCGTCGCCGGCGCCGAGGAACGTGGCATTCGACCGGCAAACGCCGAATCGTTTGAGGCAAAGACCGGCAAGGGCGTCACTGGCACCGTCGACGGCCGCCCGGTCGCGCTCGGCAACGCCAGACTTGCTGCCGATCTCGGCATCGATACGGGGCATTTGGTTGAGGCCGCGGACGTGCGTCGCGATCGCGGCGAGACGCTGATGTTCGTATTCGCCGACGGAGCGGTCGCTGGGCAGATCGCCGTCGCCGACCCGATCAAGGACGGCACCGCCGAAGCGATCACGGCCCTTCATCGCGAGGGGCTGACCGTCATCATGGCCACCGGCGACAGCGCTCACACCGCCCGCGCGGTCGCCGCCACGCTCGGCATTGACGAGGTTCGTGCCGAGGTCCTGCCAGCAGACAAGGTGAAGATCGTCAGCGGAGTTGCAGGCGAAGGGCCGGAAGGTCGCCATGGCCGGTGACGGCATCAACGACGCGCCGGCCCTGGCGCAGGCCGACGTCGGCGTGGCGATGGGGACCGGTGCCGACGTTGCCATAGAGAGCGCCGGGATCACTCTGGTCAAAGGCGACCTTTCCGGCATCGTCCGCGCCCGCCACCTTGCCCGGGCCACCATGCGCAACATCCGGCAGAACCTGTTCTTCGCGCTTGTTTACAACGCCGCCGGCGTGCCGATCGCGGCAGGCATCCTCTACCCGTTCATCGGATTGCTGATCTCGCCGATGTTCGCGGCGGCAGCAATGAGTTTTTCGTCGGTTTCGGTAATCGGCAACGCGCTGAGACTGCGTCGATTACGGCTGTGAACTGATGCAGTCGATCTGCCGTCCCATCACTGCCAGCCAGTTTTCTTGGAGCCAAGTTGCAGTGCAACCTGAGGCTTTCTCGGGAGAACTGCTGCTGATGTCTTGATCTCCAAGAATGTTTGGGCTCAAATCAACCGTCAACGGAGGATCGTGGCAAGAGACAATACAGCAGTGCCATTAGGGAGGGAAAATAATGGCCAAAGGTAACAAGCCGCTTTCACGTCGCAGATTTCTGAAAGGAACCGGCGTGGCAGCCGGCGCCGCCGCCAGTTCACTGGCAGCTCCAGCGGTGCTCGCCCAAAGTCCTATCGTCATGAAGATGCAGTCCTCGTGGCCGGCGTCTGACGTGTTCCATGAGATGGCCGGGCAGTACGCGAAGATTGTCGAGGATTCGTCGGGCGGCCGCATCAAGATCGACCTGACGCCTGCCGGCGCCATCGTCGGCGCGTTCCAGGTGATGGACGGCGTCAACGACGGCGTCATCGACGCCGCTCACACGGTGGCTGTCTATTGGTATGGCAAGCACAAGGGTGCCTCGTTCTTCGGCACCGGCCCGGTGTGGGGCGGCAGCGCGTCGACTATGCTCGGCTGGTACTATCAGGGCGGCGGTCAGGACCTTTACAAGGAACTGACCCAGGACATTCTCGGTCTGAACGTCTACGGCTACTACGGCATGCCGATGCCGGCCCAGCCGTTCGGCTGGTTCAAGAAGCCGGTGGCGAGCGTCGACGACATGCAAGGGTCTGAAGTACCGCACCGTCGGTCTGGCGGCCGATCTCATGCAGGAAATGGGAATGAGCGTCGCCCAGCTGCCCGGCGGCGAAATCGTGCCGGCTATGGAGAAGGGGGTCATCGACGCCTTCGAGTTCAACAACCCGACATCGGACATGCGCTTCGGCGCCCAGGACGTGGCAAAGTACTACTACCTGTCGTCTTACCATCAGGCGAGCGAGGCGTTCGAGTTCACGTTCAACAAGGACTTTTTCGACGACCTCGATCCGGATCTCCAGGCGATCCTGGTCAACAGCGTCCATGCCGCCAGCGCCGTCAACCACGACTTTGCGCTCAGGCAGTACTCGACGCGATCTCGCCAAGCTGCAAAACGAGGCCGGCGTCAGCGTCGAGCGCACCTCCCAGGCCATCCTGGACGCCCAGCTCGCCGCCTGGGACAAGCTGATCCCCGAGCTGGCGAAAGACCCGATGATGAAGAAGCTCATCGACAGTCAGAAGGCGTGGGTTGAAGGGGTGGTGTTCTACGAGATCATGAACTGCACCGGACTACACGCTGGCCTACAATCACTATTTCCCCGGCAAGCTGAAGCTCTGAGCACGACCGGGAGCGATCCGTGGCCCGGCGGGACGTGAAGTCCTTGCCGGGCCATTGATTATCAAGGGGCGGCATCGGGACATGCTTCACTTCATAGACTTCGCCGATCGCCTGTCCGCGTGGGTCGGCAAGGCGTTCGCCTGGTGCGTGATGGTGATGACGTTCGGCGTCGGCTACGAGGTCGTCGTCCGCCGCCTGCTCGACGCCCCGACCGCGTGGGCGCTCGACGTCACCTGGATCATGTACGGCACCCTGTTCATGATGGGCGGCGCCTACACGTTGTCGCGCGACGGCCACGTTCGCGGCGACTTCCTCTACCGCCTGTGGAAGCCGCGCACCCAGGCGAAGATGGAGCTGGTGCTCTACATCCTGTTCTTCTTCCCCGGCATCCTGGCGCTCATCTTCACCGGCTGGAAATACGCTTCGCGCTCGGTGGGCTATCGCGAAGTCAGCATCAACAGCCCGGCCGGCATCCCGATCTTTCAGTTCAAGCTGGTCATGGTTGCCGCCGGGATCGTCCTGTTCATCCAGGGGGTCGCTCAGGTCATGCGTTGCATCCTGTGCATCCGCGACGGCTATTGGACGCGAGCCAGCGACGAAATCGAGGAAACCGAAGACCGCCTGATACACGAGCACGAGCTCGAAATTCTCCACCACGGCGACGAGGCGGTCGACGTTGTCGAGCCGTCCAGGGGCGGCAAATGACGGATCCCAAGTCGCCCTGGTGATGCTGGGCGTCTTCATCTTCATCATTCTGCTCGGCTTCCCGATCGCTTTCACCCTGATGGCGATGGGGCTCGGCTTCGGCTACTACGCCTATTTCGACGCCGACCGCATGTGGCGCGCCTACGATCGCGCCGTCACCCAGGGCGCCGACTCGTGGACCTTGTTGCACACCTGGTTCGGCGGCTTCTTCAACAACCGCATCTTCGACCTGTTCATCAACCAGACCTATTCGGTCATGGCCAACGACGTGCTGACGGCCGTGCCGCTGTTCCTGTTCATGGGCTACATCGTCGAGCGCGCCAACATCGTCGACCGGTTGTTCAACACGCTGGCCATCGCCGCCCGGCGCGTGCCAGGCTCGATGGCGGTGGCCGCGCTGATCACCTGCGCGCTGTTCGCCACCGCCACCGGCATCGTCGGCGCCGTCGTCACTTTGATGGGGCTTCTGGCCTATCCGGCGATGCTCCGGGCGCGCTACGACACCAGCTTCGCCTCCGGCGTCATCTGCGCCGGCGGCACGCTCGGTATCCTGATCCCGCCGTCGATCATGCTGATCGTCTACGCCGCCGCGTCGGGCGTTTCGATCGTGCGGCTGTACGCGGGCGCCCTGATCCCGGGCTTCATCCTTGCCGGCCTCTACCTCGTCTACGTCGTCGGCCGCTCGTGGATGCAGCCGCAAATCGCGCCGCGGCCTGGAGATGGAAGGGCCGGAAATGCCGGTCGGCAAGCTGATCCTGCTGCTGCTGACATCGTTCTTCCCGCTGGCGTTCCTCATCCTGGCGGTGCTCGGTGCCATCCTTTTCGGCTGGGCGACGCCGTCGGAGGCGGCCGCGGTCGGCGCCCTTGGCGGGCTCGTTCTCGCCATCGCCTACCGCGCGCTGACCTGGCAGCGGCTGCGCGAGTCCGTCTACCTCACCGTCCGGACCACCGCCATGGTCTGCTGGCTGTTCGTCGGCTCGTGGACTTTCTCCTCCGTGTTCTCCTATCTCGGCGGCGAGCAGGTCATCACCGAATTCGTCAGCGGCCTCGACATTCCGCCGCTTGCGTTCCTTCTCATCGCGCAACTCATCATCTTCCTGCTCGGCTGGCCGCTGGAATGGTCGGAGATCATCATCATTTTCGTGCCGATCTTCCTGCCGCTGCTGCCGCACTTCAACATCGACCCGCTGTTCTTCGGCATCCTGGTGGCGCTCAACCTGCAGACCTCGTTCCTGACGCCGCCGATGGCGATGTCGGCTTACTATCTCAAGGGCATCGCGCCGCCGTTCGTGCAACTGGTCCAGATTTTCAAGGGCTGCATGCCGTTCCTGGCAATGGTCTTCATCGCCATGGCGCTCATGTACGCGTTTCCGAACCTCGTCTTCGTGCTGCCGAACCTCATCTACGGCAAGTGAACCCGCGCGTGGCGAAATCCGATCTGGCCGACCTGACGGCGCTCGCCGCGCGGGAGCGACTGGCAGGCGGGGCCCTGCGCGCCGTCGAGCTGACCGAGGCGCTGTTGCAGCGGATTGCCGCCCGCGAGCCTGAGGTCGGCGCATTTGCCTTTTTCGACCCGGCCCTCGCGCGCGCCGCCGCCAAACGCATCGACGACTATCGCGGCACCGGACGCGCGCTCGGCGCGCTTCATGGACTTGCCGTCGGTGTCAAGGACATCATCGACACCGCCGATATGCCGACGGAGAACGGCACGGTGCTCGACGCCGGGCGCCGGCCGGGCAGCCGACGCCACCATCGTCCAGCGCTTGCGCGCCGCCGGTGCCATCGTCATGGGCAAGACCGTCACCACCGAGCTCGCCTATTTTTCACCCGGCAAGACCCGCAATCCGCGCGACCTGGAACACACGCCCGGCGGCTCGTCATCGGGCTCGGCGGCGGCGGTCGCCGCCGGCATGGTGCCGCTGGCGGTGGGTACCCAGACCTACGGTTCGGTCATCCGGCCGGCGTCGTTCTGCGGCATTGTCGGGTTCAAGCCCACCCACGGCCTCATCCCGCGCACCGGCATCCTGCCGCTCGCGGCCGCCCTCGACACGGTCGGCGTTTTCGCCCGCACCGTCACCGATGCCGCGCTGATCGCGGACGCTCTGGCCGGGTCACGACCGCGGCCGACACCAGACACGCGCCTTGATGCGCCGCCCCGCATTCTCGACATCGCCCTCACCGACCCACCGGTCACGCCCGACCTCGCCTTCGTCAAGACGCCGGTGTGGGATGATGGCGGAATCCGCGACAAAAGAGGGTTTCGCCGAACTCGTCGCTGCGCTCGGCGAGGCCTGCACCGAGGTCGCCCTGCCGGAACTCTTCAACGAATGGGAGGCGGCACTGCGGTCGCTGATGCAGGCGGGCATGGCGCGCAATCTTGCCGCCCACTACCGGCGCGGCAAGGAGCGACTGAGCGACAAGCTGACCGCCCTGATCGAGGACGGCGCGAAAGTCACCGCGGTCGACTACCTGACCGCGCTCGACTGGCGCGAGGCGCTGAACAACGGACTGGAGCTGCTGTTCGACCGCTATGACGCCATCGTCACCCCGGCCGCGCCCGGCGAGGCGCCGAAAGGTCTCGACTCGACGGGCAACCCGATCTTCAATGGGCTTTGGTCGCTGTGCGGCGTGCCCGCGGTGACGCTGCCGCTCCTCGAAGGGCCGAACGGATTGCCGGTCGGGGTGCAGGTCGTCGGTCGTCGTGGCGAAGACGCGCGTCTCATGCGCACGGCGCGCTGGCTGGCGGGCCGGTTCGAAGCGAGCGACTGAGCGAACGATGAGGGACAAGGAAAGATGCTGGACACCGTCCTGAAAATCGTGGCGCTTGGCGCGCTCATCGCTTCGCTCGCCGTCCTGGTTATCTGGGTGCCGTCGCCCGACCTGGTCGCGGTCATCGTCGTCGTCGTCGCGATGGCGGTTTATGACTTTTTCATCCGCCCGTTCCTGCGCCGCAAGAACGGCCGCGCCTGAGGCATGGTGGGCGGCGCCGATCGGACCGTCAGGAAAGCCTTACAGGCAGGCCCGTGGCGGCAGATTGCGTCGCGGCGTCGGCGAGCCGCTGCGCCTTCAGCCCGTCGAGCCCGTCCGGACTGATCGGCTTGCCGTCGAGGACGCTCGCGACAAACGCGTCGAGCTCGGCGCGGTAGGCTTCGGCGTAGCGCTCGAGGAAGAAGGGTAGCGCCGGATCGGTGGCGTACCCGTCGCCGTTGGCGCGGGTGACGGTCGTGGCGTGGCGGTTGCCGGCGGCGAGCAGACCCAGGCTGCCATGCACCTCGATGCGCTGGTCATAGCCGTAGGTGGCGCGGCGCGAGTTGGAGATCTGGGCGATCTTGCCGGAAGCGGTCTTGAGCAGGACCGCCGCCGTGTCGACATCGCCGGCCTTGCCGATGGCGGGGTCGACGAGACAGGCGCCGACAGAGTGGACGTCCACCGGCTCCTCGCCGAGAAGAAAGCGCGCCATGTCGAGATCGTGGATCATCATGTCGCGATAGAGGCCGCCGGAGCGCTCGATGTAGCTGACCGGCGGCGGCGCCGGATCGCGCGACAGAATGGTCACCAGCTCGACGTTGCCGACCTCGCCCGCGGCGATGCGGCGCCGCACATCGGCGAAGCTCGGATCGAAGCGGCGGTTGAAGCCGATCATCAGCTTGCCTTTGGCGTCGCCGACCACCTTGAGACACGTCTCGATGCGGGCGGCATCGAGACTGACCGGCTTCTCGCAGAACACCGCCTTGCCGCCCTTGACCGCGCGCTCGATCAGGTCGGCATGGGTATCGGTCGGCGTGCAGATCATCACCGCCGCGATCGACGCGTCCTCCATGATGGCGTCAACCGTGGAGACCCTGGCGCCGGTAAGGCTGGCGAGAGACCTGGCGGCACCGGCATCGGCGTCAGCCAGCGCCGTGAACGTCACGCGTGGATTTGCCGCCGCGTTGCGACCGTGGATATGGCCGATCCGCCCGGCCCCGAGAAGTGCCATCGTCAGCATGGAACCAACTCCCTGAGAATCTCCGCCCTCATGCGGTCGGCTTCAGCATCCATTCGTGGGCCGGGTCGTTGTGGAACCGCCAGATGCGACGCGGTCCGGCCATCGTGTTGAGGTAGTAGAGGTCGTAGCCGTGCGGCGCGCCGCAGGGGTGGTAGCCGCGCGGAACCAGGGTTACGTCGCCGTCGGTGACCGTGATCGTCTCATCGAGCGACCGGTCGTCGGTGTAGACGCGCTGAAAGGCAAAGCCCTGCGCCGGCTTCAGCCGGTGGAAGTAGGTCTCCTCCAGCGCCGATTCCTCGGGCAGCGCATCGCGATCGTGCCTGTGGGGCGGGTAGCTCGACCAGTGGCCGCCTGGCGTGATCACCTCCACCACCAGCAGGCTCTCCGCCGTCGGGTCCGACTCCGGCAGGATGTTGACCACATGGCGAAGATTGGTGCCCTTGCCGCGTTCCTCGACGGAAAGCGCGTCCGGCGGGATCACCTTCGCCTGTTTCGTTCCCTCCGCCGGCGCCGAGCACACAGCGAACTCCAGGTCCGTCGCCGCCGTCACGCGCCAGTCGGAACCGGCCGGGACGTAGACCGACCACGGCTTGCCATCGAAGGGTGATGCGCGTCCTCCGACCGTGCCGAGATTTGCGCCACCCGCGGTGACACTCGCCTTGCCGGAGAGGAGCACGATGCACGCCTCGCGCCCCTCGGTGACCGCGGCTGCCGAGCCGCCGGCCGCCAGCCGGTAGACGTCGAAACCGACGTAGGTCCAGCCGGCGCTTTCCGGCGTGACGTGGATGACGCGCCCGTCAGCGCCGGGCCTGGACGGCCTGACGAGGAGCTTCGATGTGGTCATCCGGCGTCCTTTCGTATCAGGCAGCGATGAGACCGGCAGCGGCGGCAAAGCGGCGAAGGTTGGCGTAGCCCATTTTGGCGTAGGTGAGCGGGTGGGCCTTCTTCGGGTCCTGCTCGGCCTCCACCACCAGCCAGCCGGAGTACCCGGGCAGCTCCTTCAGCACGGCCGACGAAGTCGATGAAGCCGTCGCCGGGCACCGTGTAGACCCCCTCAACCACCGATTTCTGGAAGCTCCAGTCCTCGCCGACTGAGCGCTGCATCACCTCGCGGCGCACGTCCTTGGCATGGAAATGACCGATGCGTTTGCGATAGCGGCGGGCGAGGGCGACGGGATCGGCGCCGCCCCAGGTCGCGTGACCGGTGTCGAGCAGAAGATGAAACGACGGGCCTGTCGCCGCCATCATGGCATGGATATCGGCCTCGGACTGAACCACCGTGCCCATATGATGGTGGAAGCAGAGCCGCACCCCTTCCGCCAGCGTCATGTCGGCGACCTCGGTCCAGCGCCGGCCGAGATCGGCCCACTGGCTCTCCTTCAGCACCGGACGCTTCGATTGCGGCCGGTCGTGGTGCGTATCGGTGGTCTCGGCGAACACCAGCACGTTGGCGCCGAGCGCCTTGAGAAGGTCGAGGTGGGGGCGGAGATGCTCCATCTCCTGTTTCGGCGTTCGCGTCAGCAGCGACGCCGAATACCAGCCGGAGACGAGATCGAGCCCGTGAGCGGAGAGCACCTTGCTGAGCGCCGCCGCTTCGCGCGGGAACTTGTTTCCGAGCTCCATGCCCTCGAAGCCCGCCTGGCGCGCCTCCGACAGACACTGCTCCAGCGGAATGTCTCCGCCGAGCTCCGGCATATCGTCATTGGACCAGCCGATGGGATTGGTGCCGAAACGGATAGGCAAGCAGTTCCTCCTAGTCGCCGAGACGCTGGTCGGCCAGCGCGTCTTCGTAGGCCGCGCGGGCGGCTTCCACCTGCGGCCGTTTTGAGACTTCCGGGACAGCGACGTCCCACCAGTGGCCGCCGGCCTCGGTGGTCACGAAGGGGTCGGTTTCGATCACCACCACGGTGGTGCGGTCGTTGTCCCTGGCGCGATCGAGCGCGGCCTCGAGTTCGTCGACCGTGGTTACTCGCTCCGCGATCGCGCCGAGCGATTCCGCGTGCGCACGGAAATCGATCGCCGGCAGGGCCGTGTGATGCGTGTCCTCGAACAGGTTGTTGAAGCGCTCGCCGCCGGTCGCCTGCTGCAGGCGCGTGATGCAGCCGAAACCGTGATTGTCGAGGACGACGATGGTGAGCTTCTGGCCGAGCAGCACCGACGTGGCAATTTCGGAGTTCAGCATGAGATAGGACCCGTCGCCGACCATGACGACAACGTCACGGTCCGGCAGCGCAAGCTTGACGCCGATGCCGCCGGCGATCTCGTAGCCCATGCACGAATAGCCGTATTCGAGGTGGTAGCCGCCGGGCCGCTCCGCCTGCCACAGCTTGTGGAGCTCACCCGGCAGACCGCCGGCGGCGCAAACGAGGACGGTGTCGGGCGACGAACGACGCTGAACGGCGCCGATCACCTGCGCGTCCGACGGCGGCACCGTGTTGGTGCGACCGGTCGCCCGACCGGCCGCCTCGACCCATCCGGAACGACCGGATGCGATCGCCTTCTGCCACGCGGCGCCGGCCTTCCAGCCGGCGAGCTGCGCCGACAGTTCCGTCAGCCCGACCCGCGCGTCGGCGATCAGCGGCAGCGCACGGTGCTTCATCGCGTCGAAGGGCTGGACGTTGAGCCCGACGATCTTGCGGGCCGGATTCTTGAACAGCGCCCACGATCCGGTGGTGAAGTCCTGCAGCCGCGTGCCGACGGCGAGGATCACGTCCGCTTCCTCGGCGAGCGCGTTGGCGGCCGATGTGCCGGTGACGCCGATCGAACCGACGGCCATCGGGTGGCTGGCGGGGATCGACGACTTGCCGGCCTGGGTCTCGGCCACCGGCACGCTATGGGTCTCGGCGAATGCCGCAAGCGCGGCCATGGCGTCGGAATAGAGCACCCCGCCGCCGGCGATGACGATCGGTTTCGTCGCGGCGCCGAGCGCAGCCGCCGCGGCGGCAAGCTCATCGGTGTCGGGCCGCGACCGCCGCCGATGCCACGTGCGCTCCTCAAACAGGCTGACGGGGTAGTCGTAGGCCTGTGTTTGTACATCCTGGCAGAAGGCCAGCGTCACCGGTCCGCACTCGGCCGGATCGGTGAGCACAGCCATCGCCCGCTGCATGGCGGCGATCAACTGCTCGGGACGGGTGATACGGTCGAAGTAGCGCGATACCGGACGGAAGCAGTCGTTGGCCGACACGGTGCCGTCACCGAAATCCTCGACCTGCTGGAGGACCGGGTCAGGAATCCTGCCGGCGAACACATCGCCCGGGACGAAAAGCACCGGCAGCCGGTTGACGTGGGCGACCGCCGCCGCGGTGACCATGTTGGTGGCGCCGGGACCGATCGAAGACGTGCAGACCATCATGCGGCGCCGGCGCGATGCCTTGGCGAAGGCGATCGCCGCGTGCGCCATCGCCTGCTCGTTGTTGCCGCGGTAGGTCGGCAGCCGTTCGCGCTCCCCGTACAGGGCCTCCCCGATGCCGGCGACATTGCCGTGGCCGAAGATCGCCCACACCCCGGCGAAGATCGGCAGCTTCCGGCCGTCGACCTCGGTCATCTGGGACGCAAGGAAGCGGACGAGCGCCTGCGCCGCGGTCAATCGAACGGTCTTCATCGCCGGACCTCCTCGCTGGCGCTCCTACGCCGCACGCGTCTTGTCGACCGAGTTCTGCCACGCCCCAACGAGGCGGCGGAAGCGCATCGCTATCTCATCCACCGCCGCCGCGTCGTCGATCTCGCCGGCGAGCCACGCCGTTGCGGCGTCGAAGAAGATCGTACGGCCGACGGCGAAGCCCGCGAACGCAACTGGAACTGGCGGCGACGGCAAATCCGCGGGCGAGGTCCTCTTCCGGCGCCTCCAGGCCGAGAAGCACGACGCCGCGGCAATGCGGATCGCCGGCTTCGATCACCCGGTCGATGTTGGCCCAGGCCGCGGCGGTCTCCTGCGGCTCGAGTTTCCACCAGTCCGGCCGGATGCCGAGTTGATACAGCCGCTCGAGCACGCGCGCGACCGTGTGATCGTCACACGGCCCGTTCTTGCCCGCGATGATCTCGATCATCAGCTCGCGCCCGACGGTTCGGCAGGCGTCGAACACGCGGACGAGTTCACGCTCCTGACGCGCCTTGAGATCGTCGTCGTCGTCGGGGTGGTAGAAGCAAAGGCACTTGACCGTCTGCGTGACCGGCCATTCCACCAGATGGGATCCGAGGTCGCCGCCGCCTTCGATGTCGAGCGGCCGGGACCCCGGCTGCTCGACCGGCCGCCCGATCCAGAACGGGTAGTCGGCCGCCTTGTACAGGGCCTCGGTGCCGTGCGTGCCGTCGATCAGCATCCCGAACCCCGGCCTGCCGGCCGCGACTTCGGCGGTTGCCTCGACGGCGAGCAGCTTGAACCGGCCGATCCGCTCGCGTGGCGCGCCGAGGCGATCGGCGAGTGCCTCGAGCTGCGTGCGATGGTCGATGGCGAGCGCCATCAACGACCTCGGGTTGCGGCCGTCGCGTCTCGACCCAATGCACGTGATTGAGTTCGCCGTCGCGGCGCAGCGCGCGCGTCGGGCTCTTGCGCCCGAGGAAGAACTGCAGCTCTGCGAACGTCGGATACTCGGGCGAGCAAAGAAGGCGCGACACCGCGATAGCGCCGCAGGCGTTCGCCCATGTGCAGCAGGTCTTGATCGGTTCTCCGCGAAGCCAGCCGCGCAGAAAGCCGGCCATGAAGCCGTCGCCGGCGCCAAGCGTGTTGTAGACCTCGATCGGGAAGCCGGCGCCGCGAATACCGTCTTCCAACTTTGTCGGCGCCGGCCCGTCGAACACGACGCAGCCCATCGCGCCCTGCTTGAGCACGATCGTGGCGTCAGTCAGCCGGCGAATGCGGCGCACCGCCTCGAGCGGTGATTCAACCCCGCCGGCGATCATGAGCTCCTCTTCGGTTCCGACGATCAGGTCGGTCTCGCCGATCACCGCATCGAGCCTCTCAGTGACGGCGGCGGAGCGGATATAGCGTGCTTCACCAGCCGCATGGCCGGCAAGACCCCACAGGTTGGGTCGATAGTCGACGTCGAAGACGACCTTCCGTCCCGCGGCCTTCGCGATCCGAATGGCCTTGCGGCTGGCCGCTTCCACGGTCGGTGTCGACAGGTGCGTTCCGGTGACGACGATGGCGCCCGCCGAAGTGATGTAGTCCTCGTCGATGTCCGCTTCGCACAGGGCCATGTCGGCGCAGTCAGTGCGATAGAAGATGTGCGGGAACGAATGGCCGTCGCGGACGCCCAGCACCACCAGCGCCGTCAGCCGCTTGGCGTCGGTGACAACGCCGTCGAGTGCCACGCGCTCGCGCTGCAACTGCTCGCGGATGAAGTGGCCAAGCTGTTCGTCGCCGACCCGCGTGATGACACCCGCCTTCAGCCCGAGCCGCGCGCACCCGATGGCGATGTTCGTCGGACTGCCGCCGACCGACTTCGCGAACGAAGCCATGTCCTCGAAGACGGCCGCCGATTTGCTGACCGTAGAGGTCGACCGACGATCGTCCGATCGTGATTACGTCGAGGCGGGGCGATGCGGCCATCACTGGCCCCCGGTTCTTCCGCAGTGCACGATGATGATATCGAACGAAAAAATCATTTGCTAGATTTTCGGAATGAAAATTCTAAGTCTGGTTCCGTTCCGTAGCGGCCGCCACCGTCAAGGTCATGGCCACGCACAATGTCGCCGAGAGGGAACGGAAACCGGCGTAGTCCGCCTCCGGTATCTCGAATTTGACCGTTGCCCTAGGGGAAAGCGGCGAGAATGCACTGTCGGTCAGGGCGACCACCGGGACGCCGCGATCCGCTGCCCGTTCCGTCAGTTCCACCGTCATGGGCGTGTAGGGCGTGAAACTCACCGCGACCAGCGCATCATGCTTGCCGGCTTCGGTCAGCTGCTCGGGGGCGAGGCCGGCCACGTGGTCGACGAGCACGGCCCTCAGCCCAAGCTTGCCCAGGGCGTAAGCCATGTAGAACACCACCGGGAAGGCACGGCGCATCCCGATCAGATAGACCACTCTCGCCCGCGCCAGGATCTTGGCGGCACGACGGATATCGTCGTCGATCTCCATGGAAACCAGGCGTTCGAGCGACACGATCGCGCTCTCCGCGAAACCGGAGATCAGGGGATGGATGTCGGCCGTTTTTCGCGCTTCCCGCACTTTGGCGACGCGCTCGCGATAATCCGGCCAGTTCGACTTGAGTTCGGCGCGAAAGACATCCTGCATCGCCGAAAAGCCGGAGTACCCGAGCCGCTTTGCCAGGCGGATCAGCGTCGACGGCTGCACGGATGCCTGGGCGGCGATGCTCGCTGCCGTGCCCAGTGCGACCTCGTCCGGATTCTCCAGCGCGAACGCCGCCGCTTGGATCAGGCGCGGCGGCAAAGTGCCGCGCGTCTCCAATAGCAGCGCCTTCAATCCACCAAGATCGCCCGGTGGCGAGGCTGTCGTGTCTTGGTCCGTCATGCTTGACGCTGCCTCATCCGGTGCGGTTGCCACTGCACTTGACAGAATGGAACAAAAATTCCAGAGTAGAATAATAGGGCTCAGGCATTCCGTCCAGAGTCCTCCGCGAGGCGATCGACGAGAGATCCGGTCGGGCCAAGAGTCTAAGACTGACTTGTCGCAATGGGGTCTCGATCGCCAGAACTAACCGGATCCATTCCTGCTTGCGATCATGGGAGGAGAGCATGCTGAGAAGGACCATTCTGGCCGGAGCCATGGCACTGGCATCGTTCGCCATCGCCGCTCCGGCCTTTGCCGACTTCACCATTGCGGTGCCGTCGGGCAGCGAAGGCGACGGTCTCAGAGCAGCCGCCGCCGATTATGAAAAGCTGAAGAACATCAAGATCGAAGTCGTCCAGGCACCGTATAGCAATCTGTTCGAGAAGGCGGCAACCGCGGGCCAGACGAAATCCGGCGCTTTCGACATCATTCTGATGGACGATCCCTGGATCCCGTTCTTCGCCGAGAACGGCCATCTTGAGGAACTCACGTCGTACTTCAATGCCATGGGCACCGGCGGTCCCGACAGCGACTTCCTGGCCAAATCGCTGGCCGTTTGTCGCAACCCGTACAACACCGGTCCCTTCGTCTGCCTGCCGTATGTCGGCAACGCCCAGATGTTCTTCTATGACGGCGCCAAGTTCGCCGACCAGGGCCTGCCCAACGGTCCCAAGACCTGGGACGACGTGATCAAGGCGGCGAGCGCCATCACCAAAGCTGGCGGCGGGCGCACGTTCGGCTACGTGTTCCGCGGTGGCGAGGGCAACCCAGTCGTCGCCGACTTCATGCCGATCTTCTGGTCATACGGCGCCAACATGTTCAACGCCGACCGCTCCAAGGTCACCATCGATACGCCGGAAGGCGCGGCGGCGATGAAGACCTTCATGGCGCTGAAGGCCACCGCCCCGAAGGGCGTTGAAAGCTACCAGGCCGACGAAGTGGGTCGCGCCCTGGCGGCTGGAACCGCAGCATCGTCGATCAACTGGCCGAACTGGGTCGCGACGTTTGAGGACCCGAGCCAGTCGAAGATGGTTGGCAAGATCTCGTATTCGGCGATTCCATCGGGCACGCACGCCGGCTCTTCGGAGATCGGGCACTGGACCATGGGCCTCATGTCGGCGTCAAAGCACAAGCAGGAGGCCTTCGACTTCATGGTCTGGGCGACCTCGCCTGAGCAGATCAAGATCTCGGCCATGCGCGGCAACCCGCCGGTGCGCTTCTCGGTGTTCACCGACCCGGAGCTGACGTCGCAGAAGCAGTTCCGTCACTTCCCGACGCTGATGGAGGCGATCAACTTCTCGACGCCGCGTCCGCGTCATCCCAAGTGGCCGGAGATCGAGAACGCCTTCGGCATCGAGCTGTCCAAGGCGGTCGCCGGGACCCAGTCGCCTGAGGATGCGCTGAAGAACGCCCAGGCGGCGGTCGAGAAGATCGTCGGCCAATAGGCAGGAAAAGCGTCGCGCGAATACGTGAGCGGGGTCGACCGATCCCGCTCACGTGAGACGCAATCGGCGGATTGGCATTCAAACGCAAAGCGCGGCAAAGGCCGCGGCATGTGGGCAACGTTCGGGGCAAGCACGTGACGCGCACCACGGAAATGCCGTTGTCGGCATCAGCGGCGGTTCCAGTCCGGTTCCGCTGCCGAGCGCTGGGTCGAGCGCCATTTGCGGATCATCATGCTGGCGCCGGCGATGATCATCTTGGCGGGGCTCACGCTGTTCCCGACGGTGTACATGTTCAGTGCCGCGACGCACAAGATCAGCCCCGACCCGAGCGTTGCCAACGAATTCGTCGGGCTCGGCAATTTCGCCCGGATGTTCACCGACCCGGAGCTGCTGACCAGCGCCAAGAACACACTGGTCTTCACGGTTTCGGCCGTGATCGATCGAATTCGCGCTGGGACTTGGCCTGGCACTCCTGTTCGAGAGGTACGTTCGCCGGCTGAACTTCCTCAAGACGATCCTGATGATGCCGATGATGCTGCCGCCGATCGCGGTGGCCATCACCTGGAAGTTGATCTACCAGCCCCAATTCGGCGTGCTCAACGAGATTGTCTATGATCTCGGCCTGCCCATCCAGGCCTGGGCCGGCGACGCCTGGCTCGCTATGCCCTGCATTATTGCCGCCGACGTTTGGGAGTGGACGCCGTTCATTTTCCTGCTGATGCTCGCGGGCCTCTCGAGCCTTCCGGACGAGCCGTACGAGGCGGCGCAGGTGGATGGCGCCTCATCGTGGCGCCAGTTCTGGGACCTGACACTGCCGTTCCTCAAGCCCGTGATCTCGATCGCGCTGCTGCTGCGCATCATGGACGCGCTGCGCCTCTTCGACCTGGTGTTTATCCTCACCGGCGGCGGGCCGGCCAACGCCACCGAAACCCTGAGCTTCTACATCTATAAGGTCGCTCTGCGCTTTGCCGACTTCGGCTATGCCGCGGCGATTTCGCTCACGGTACTGTTCATTACCGTCGGCTTCAGCACCTGGTTCATCCGACGCGTGCGATTGGTGGTGTGACGATGGCGGCCCTGCCTGTCAGGCGCCGGAGGCGGCGCCATGTTGCAAACCGCGGCGGCCCGGCTGGGCATCTTCGTCGCCCTCGTTCTGACCGTCTTTCCGATCTTCTGGATTGCCATCAACTCGATCAAGCACGACATCGATATCTTCGCCGTGCCGCTGGTCTGGTTCAACTTTCAGCCGACCCTCGAGCAGTACCATGCGACGTTCGTCGAACGGCCGTTCCTGACCTATGCGCTGAACAGCTTCATCATCGCGATTTCGACCACGATCGTCTCGCTCGTCTTCGGCACGATGGCCGGGTACGCGCTTGCGCGTTTCAACTATCCGGGTAACGCCAAGTACCACATCTCCTTCTGGATCCTGTCGACCCGCATGATGCCGCCGATCGTGACGGTCATTCCGCTATACATCCTGTTCAACTACTTCAGCATGCTGAACACCAAGACCGCCGTGGTCATCGCCTACACCGCGTTCAACCTGCCGTTCGTGACCTGGATGATGAAGAGCTATTTCCAGGATCTTCCCGTCGAGCTGGAAGAGGCGGCAATCGTCGATGGCGACACCCGCTGGGGCGCGTTCCTGCGCGTCGCCCTGCCGCTGGCGCGGCCGGGCCTGGCCGCCACCGCGATCTTCAGCCTGATCATTTCGTGGAACGAGTTCCTGCTCGCCCTGATCATCACGGATACCGAGGTCTCGCAGACGCTGCCGATCGGCATCGCCGGGCGGATCAACCAGTACACGACCTATTGGGGCGAAATCAGTGCGGCGGGCTTCCTGGCGAGCGTGCCCATCATGATCTTTGCCCTCATCGTTCAGCGCCACCTGGTGCGGGGTCTTTCATTCGGAGCGGTCAAGGGCTGAGATCAATGGCTTCCGTGCAATTCAGGGACGTGGTCAAGAAGTTCGGCGGGTTCACTGCCGTCGCCGATCTGGATCTCGAGGTGCGCGATCAGGAATTTCTGGTCCTTCTCGGGCCGTCAGGCTGCGGAAAAACCACGACGATGCGCATGGTCGCCGGACTCGAGGAGGTGACCAAAGGAGAAATTTACATCGGCGACGACCGGGTCAACGACGTGCTGCCGAAGTATCGCGACGTCGCCATGGTCTTCCAGTCCTACGCGCTGTATCCGCACCTGACCGTGGCCGAGAATATCGGCTACCCGCTGAAGATCCGGAAGGTGCCGCCGGATGAGCGTCGCCGACAGGTTGAGGAAGTTGCCCGACGGGTGGAGCTTGAGTCTCTTCTCGATCGCCTGCCGAAGGAATTGTCAGGCGGGCAGCGCCAGCGCGTTGCTCTGGCGCGCGCCATCATCCGTACACCGCGGGTGTTCCTGATGGACGAGCCGCTATCCAATCTGGACGCCAAGCTCCGCGTGCAGATGCGCGCCGAACTGAAGCACCTGCAGCACGAACTGAAGGTGACCACCATCTACGTCACCCACGACCAGATCGAGGCGATGACGCTGGCTGACCGCGTCGCGGTCATGAACCGGGGCATCATCGAGCAGCTCGGCTCTCCCAAGGAGATCTACAACGATCCGCGGACGCTCTTCGTCGCCGGTTTCATCGGTTCGCCGCCGATGAACCTGATCGAAGGGCGAGGTTCGGGACGGCGAATTTACCGGCGCGGGAGGCCTGCGCGTCGAGGGGCTCGGCGCGCGTGACCATACCCAGGGCCGTGCTCGGTGTTCGACCCGAGGATGCCGAGGTGGTCGGCACCGAAGATCCGCGCGCTAACCTCAGGGCTCCCATCTATTCGGTCGAACTGACCGGCGAGAACACCCTGGTCAGCGTCAATCTCGGCGCCAATCTCCTGACCATGCGGGCGGACAAGAATTTCGACGGCGCCATCGATCATCAGATTGGCGTCCACATTGCCGCCGAGCGCGCGTTTCTTTTTGACCGGGAGAGTGAAAATCGCGTGGATTTCTGAAGTAGCTGCAGCGGTTGTTGTCGCGTCCGCGCTCACCGGTTCGTGCATGGCGGCAAGCGACGGGCCGATCGCCGGAAACCCGCTGATCGATATCGCCGCCGGTCCGTTTGTGTTTGGCAACGACGCCGGCAACGACAACGAGCGGCCGCAGCGGACCGTGGTCGGGCCGGCCTTTGCCATGAACCGGACCGAAATCAGCAACGAGCAGTATCAGCACTTTGTCGACGAGACCGGACATCGCTCGGGGTTCTACGGCGATCATCCTTTTCTCGGGCTCGGCAATCGGCCGATCGTCGGCGTAAGCTGGGCCGACGCTGAGGCGTTTTGCGATCACTATGGTCTCCGCCTGCCCTCCGAACAGGAGTACGAGCGCGCGGCGCGCGGCGTCGACGGCGCACCGTTTCCATGGGGCGCCGCACCGCTCGACGCGATGCGCGCCAACGGCGGCGCCGAAACATGTTGCGGCAGCGACGATCGCGACGGATACGCCATGACCGCGCCGGTCGATTCGTTCGCCGAGGGCGCCAGCCCCGAGGGCATTCTCAATCTCGTCGGCAACGTCTGGGAATGGACGCGGGACCTCTACGCCCGCTACGACGGAACCCCGGACCCGGAGAACGACGGCAAGTACCGCGTCTTGCGCGGCGGCGCATGGAACAGCGACCCGTCCCACCTGTCGACGACATACCGGCTCGCCTACGATCCTGATTTTCGCTTTGCGGCAAATGGCGGCTTCCGATGCGTGCGTTCGCCGGATTGATCGCGATTGGCTGGGCTGCGGTTTGCGGTGTTGCGTGGGCCGATCCCGCGCCCGGTCCGGGCTATGCTGCCGAGGTCATCCACCTCGATGGCGCGATCTTCTCCGGCCTCGCCAAGGACGGCGATGGGCTGCTCCTGACCAATCTCGGCGACGGACGCCTCTACCGCTGGAGTGCCTCCACTGGTTTCGTGCCGTTCGGACCTGTGCTTCCGCACGGGGTCGACGTGATCGGCGACCCAACAGGCCCGTACGACGTTGCCCGTTACGATGGCGGCTACCTGGTCGCCGAAGGCTGGACTCCGGTCGGTCAGGAGCCAGGTCCCAACGACCACGCCATGCTCGAAGTCGACGACCGGCAAGTGCTGCGCGTGATTTCCAATGATTTCTGGAATCCGTTTCGCTTCATCGCGGCGGATGCGGCCACCTACGTCATCGATGCCGCGCGGAACAGCATCGAGAAGCTGACGTCCGAGGGCAAGCGCACGTCTCTCTTCGCGTTTGCGCGGATTCGCCAGGAGGAGGGGGCGCTCAAGCGCCTGTCGCCGACCGAGTTCTCGAACAAGCAAACCTACGAATTTGACGCCGTACCGACGGGGATCGTCGCGCACGACGGACGTATCTATGTTTCGCTGTTCGCTGGTTTCCCGTTTCTGTCCGGCGCGGGAAAGATCATCTCGATTCCGCAATCGGGCGAAGCGCCAACCGCCCGCGTCGAGAGGGAAGGGCTGAATGCTCCCGTCGACGTCGGTTTCGACGCGGATGGTCGCATGCTCGTCCTTGAGCACGGAACTTACGACCAGGCGGTTGGTTTTGCGCCGGGCAGTGGCAGGCTGATTTCAATTGACGCCGGGAAATCGCCCGAGCTTGTGCTGGGCGGCCTGACCAGGCCGGTTTCGCTGGCCGTCCTCGGCCAGGGAAGTATCGTCGTTTGCGGTCTTGACGGCACCGTGGTGTTTGTCGCCCCGTCGGGTCCGCCGCATCAACAGGGCAAGAAGGACGCGCAATGAAAATAGGCATGGTGAGTGACAGTCTCGGGTCACTCAGCTTTGAAAAGGTGCTCGACGCGGCCGCTGATCTCGGCCTCGACTCCATCGAGTTTGCGACCGGCAATTGGTCGACGGCCCCGCACATCGACATCGACAAGCTGCTGAGGAGCAAGTCGGCGCGCGACCGTTTCACGGATGCTGTCCGTGACCACGGGCTTTCCATCAGCGCGCTGAACTGCAACGGCAATTCGCTTCATCCGGGCAGGAGCGGCCGTGAGCACGACAAGGTCGTCCGCAAGACGATCGAGCTGGCGCCGATGCTTGGCGTCGACCGCGTCGTGATGATGTCGGGCTGCCCTGGCGCGCCTGGCGACAAGTACCCCAACTGGATCACGGTGGCCTGGCCGCCGGAAACCGCCGAAATCCTCGACTGGCAGTGGAAGGAGATACTGATCCCCTATTGGCGCAAGCTGGTGCGCTTCGCGGCCAACAAGGGCATCCGCCATTGTGTCTCGAATTGCACGGCGGGCAGAACGTCTACAACGTCCCAACGCTGATGCGTCTGCGTGAAGCATGCGGCGAAGCCGTCGGCGTAAATTTCGATCCAAGCCACCTGATGTGGATGGGGGCCGATCCGCTTGCCGCGATCGAGGCGTTGGGACCGGCGATCTTCCACGTGCACGCCAAGGACACGCTGATCGATTCGCGCAATGTCGGCCTGAACAGCCGTCTCGAGACGCGGCCGAGCCAACAGGCCCGCGACCGCTCATGGAACTACGTGACGCTCGGCTACGGACACGGCGAGGAGTTCTGGCGCGCGTTCTGCCTGGCGCTCCGCCGTGGCGGCTACGATGGTGCCCTGTCCATCGAGCACGAGGACATGGCCCTTTCCCCGATGGAGGGCGTCCGCAAATCCGTCGACCTTCTGCGCCGAGCCTACATCGTCGAGCCGGCAAGTTACGAACTGCCGAAAATCTAGTCCACGACCGGCGCCGACGCGCTTGCGAAAATTGAGGGCATCACGTGAGAGAATTGAGAATAGGCCTGATCGGGTCCGGCTTCATGGGGCAGGCGCACACCGACGCGTACCGCCGGGCCGCGCTGCTTTATCCGAAACTGCCGGCGCGACCGGTCGTTACGCTCCTCGCCGACCGGGACGAGGCAACCGCGCGCGGCCGCCGCCGACCGGTTCGGCATCGCTCGCTGGACCGGCGACTGGCGCCAACTGGTGTCCGATCCGGACATCGACGTCGTCGACATTACCTCGCCCAACAGTCTCCACCATCCGATGGCGCTCGCCGCGATCGCTGCCGGAAAGCACGTCTACTGCGAGAAGCCGCTGGCGGTCACCGCCGCCGAAGCGGAGGAAATGGCGGCTGCGGCAGCCAGGGCCGGGGTCCGCACGATGGTCGCTTTCAACAACGTCAAGACTCCGGCGGCCATCTATCGCCCGCCAGTTGATCGACGAAGGTGCGATCGGACGCCCGATCCGCTTCCGCGGCTGGTTCGATCAGGGCTTCTATTCCGACCCGGATTTGCCGTGGTCGTGGCGCTGTTCCCGCACCGAGGCGGGTTCCGGCGCGCTCGGCGACCTCGGCTCGCACGTCATCTCGGTGGCCCAGTATCTGATGGGCGAATCGACAGCGTCGTCGCCGGCGAGCAGACGTACTTCGCCGACGCGACCGCTCGCCGGGGCAGGGGAGGGCTACTCCGCCAAGGCGTCCAGCGATGCCGAACGCCGCAAGGTCGAGAACGAAGATCAGATCCAGTGCCTGGTGCGCTTCGCATCCGGCGCTGGCGGCGTGATCGAGGCCTCACGCGTCGCCGTCGGCAAGGTGTTCGGCATCCAGTGGGAGGTCAGCGGCACCGAAGGCACCATCGTCATGGACGGCGAGCGCTTCAACGAACTGAAACTGGCCCGCCTCTCCGATCCAAAGCCCGAGCGCGGTTTCAAGACGCTGCTGGTCGGCTCGCAGGTTCCTCAGTTCCGGGCCTTCCTGCCCTTCGATTACGCCGGCGGCGGCCTCGGCTACTTCGACGTCAAGGTGATCGAGGTGCACGACCTCGTGGCGGGAGTGTGCGGCGACGGTTGCTTCCCGGATTTCGCTTTCGGGTTGGCCAACGAGCGCATCGTCGCCGCCATGGAAGGCCTCCGCCCGGAGCGGGAAGTGGGAGAAGGTCGCCAACTGACGCGGAGACGGAGGGAGCAGCATCGTGACCGACAATGAGTTCATTCGCGGGAAAGTACGCCGTCGTCACCGGCAGCACGCAGGGGCTCGGCGAGGCGACGGCGCGGCTCCTGGCAAGCCGTGGGGCCGCGGGCATCGTCATCACCGGTCGTCACGTCGAACGTGGCAAGGCCGTCGTCCGCGACATCGGTTCCAGGGGATGCGAGGCGGTGCTTGTTGCCGGTGATCTGGCGAACGTCGCCGATTGCCGTCGCATCATCGCCGAGGCCGAAAGGGTCTTCGGATCGCTCCATGTTCTGGTCAACGCCGCCGCGCTGACCGAGCGCGGATCAATCTGGGACACTCCTTCCGGAACTCTTCGACCGCATGTTCGCGATCAATGTGAGGGCGCCGTTCTTCCTGATGCAGGAAGCGGTCAAGCTGCATGAACCGCACCGCCGTCGCCGGGTCCATCGTCAACATATCGAGCGTCGCCAGCTATGGCAGCCTGCCGATGCTCACTGCCTACGCCTCTTCCAAGGCGGCATTGAACGTGTTGACCAAGAACGTCGCCTACTCGGTCATGCGTCATCGCATCCGCGTCAATGCGCTCAATCTCGGCTGGATGGACACCCCCGGTGAGGACGCCATCCAGCGGCGCTATCACTCCGGCGGAGATGATTGGCTGGCAGCGGCCGAGGTCAGGCTGCCCTTCGGCCGTTTGCTGAAGCCGGAAGAGGTTGCGCGCGCCATCGCATTTCTCGCGTGCGACGAGTCGGGAATGATGACCGGTGCGATCGTGGATTTCGACCAGTCGGTTGCCGGCGCCGGACCGCAACCCGTGGCGCCACCGATGGAAGAATGGGCCGACGGCGACCGGCGTTTCCTTCGGCTGATGAAGCCTGGTGCGGTCGCTCAGTTCGTGGTCGTGGCGCTGGCGGTCTGCTTGAGGGAGTCCCTGTCGACGTAGTTCAATTCGTCGATCAGCACATCGACGATGAGGTCGGTGCCGAGCCGCGCATTGACCGCATCCTTGATACCCGCCGTGATGTCATCGAGGTTGTATTTGGACAGGTGGTCGAACTCGACCTTGCCGTCGGTGTAGATGTGGCGGAACGCCTCGTCGAGCACGAACGGCTGCGGGTCGATGGGGAAATCGTGCAAGGTCCTGCGCGTTGCCGGTGAAGACGACCTTGGCGACGACATACCCCTGCAGTTTGCCGTCGGAGATCATCGGCACGGTTATGGCCGCCGGCCGCCGGTACTCGAGTCCCTCCAGCTTCTTTTCGCTGCGCACGATCTCGATCGTCGCGCCCGAGTTCCAGGTCGCCGCGACATAGGTGGCGCCGAGCGCCACCAGCGACGCCCAGGCGCCGAGCCCGACGGTCTTGACGATCCCGGTCACGGGCGGGCGCCCCGCCGCGCCCCGGTCATGTCGTAGGTGCCGTCCGATTCGGCCTCGCTGAGCACTCCGACCATGAGGTCGGCGATCTCGCGAACAGCGGCAAGATGCAACCCGAGCAGCCGGTGGTTGGCAACCAGCCGGTCGCGCAGCCGGCTCAGGCGGACGCGGAGGCCCGGGTCGACGGAAAGCGGCAGCGATCGGGCGAGGCGGGTGATCTCGAGCAGGCTATGGCTCTTGCGCCGGTTGATCGCGTCGAGGTCGACCGGGGCGCGGGTCTCAAGGGCCTCGCTCTCCTCATCGACCAGCCCCTCGAGGCGGTCGAGGGCGGCCGTGATCGCGGAAACAGCCGGTGCTGCCGGTTGTGCCGGTTCGGGCGACCGCGAACGACGTGTCGGCAGGTAGCCGCCGATATCGAGCTCGGGTGCGGCATGAGCGAGTTTCGTCGAGTTGGATTGGACGGTCGTTCGGCATCGGATTCTCCTTATGGAAGCGCATCGTCGGCCGTCGACGGATCCGACGCCAAGCGCGCTCAGGAGCGGACGCTCGATACGCGCCGTCAGCAGCGATCGCGTCGTCGCGGCCGACGGCCCATCGCCACCGAGCAACGCAACCTGCGCGCCCCGCGCCAGCTCGCTGGCGATCCCGATGCCGCCGGCCTTGGCCATCTGCGTGGCGATCTGCTCGATCAGCATCGACTTCCAGGAGCTGCCCGCTACGCCGTCGCCGAAGAAGCCCGGCGGCGTCGTCCGGCATGGATTCCTCGAACAGGTTGGCGAGCGCCATCGCCTCGAATTGCTGGTAGACGGCGGCATCCTGCCCGGACGTAACCGTTGTGCCGGTCGGCGCGCCCGCGCTCAGCGGACGCACGGACGGAAACGGCCGGTCGCGGGCTCCGCCTCTCGCCGCGAGAACATCATTGAAGGACGTGTCGGCGGCGCCCGATAGCCGATCGAGCCGGGCGACGGCCTGTTTGTACCGTTCCGGATCGACGGCGCGGACGACATCGAGAACGATGTCGGTGGGCGGACTGATGGACATCGGCTCGTCGGCTCGTTCAGACGGAGCTTGCCCGGCGAAGCTTACGGGAGGCTTGCATTGTCGCTGCCGCCCAGCCGGTCGAGCAGCTCGGCGAAGCCACGTTTGCCGAGGATGCTGTTCGTACTCGCGCCGCACCCGCGCGCTCATGCGCTCGACCCGCTTGAGCGCCATGCCTTCTTCGGCAAGCAGTCGGCTGGCGACGGCACGGGCCCGGTTTACCCGGTCTGTCTCACGCGCCAGCGCGTTCAGGCGGCGCGCCATCGCCTCGACGAACAGGCCGTGGAGGGGGTCGTCCCGGTTGAGCGCCCCGACGATGCTCGCCTCGTCACTCGCCAGCTCCGCCTTCTTGCGATCGAGCGCGGCGAGTTTCCATTCGGCGAGCCTGTGAAGCTGCGCCTGCACCGACCAGCACGCCGTTCGATCTTCTTGAGGCGGCGGTCCATGCAAGCTAGCCGCCGGAAAGCCAGCTGTCGAGCGCGACAACGAAGTAGCCGAAAAACTCGTGCACCGTCAGCATCAGCAGGAACAGCCCGCCCAGCATCACGAACGGCGTCGCGATGAAGAATACCGGGAATCTGCGGCGTCAGCTTGTTGGTCACGCCGATCGCGAAATTGACGACGATCGAATAGACGATGAACGGGCTGCCGATTCTGAAGCGCCACCAGGAAGGCGGCTTCGGCGTGGTCGGCGATGTCGATCAGCGCCGGCTGGGCGGCGAAGCCGTGCCCGGGCGGTATCGTACTGTAGGAATCGACGAGTCCGCGCAGGAGCACGACGTGCAGCCCCGCGGCAAACATCAACGCCGTGGCGGTGATGGAAACGAGCGTCGCCAGCGCCGGGAGCTGATCGTGGTCCTCCATGACGGTGCCGGGAAGCGCGCTGAGCCCGACGGCGTGAGTCATCTGTACGGCTATCATCTGCACTGCCCAGAACAAGAGGCGCGCGACGACGCCGATCAGGAAGCCGGTGGCGAGTTCGGTGAAGACCGTCGACAGCACCGAAACGCCGGAGCCATCCCCGAGCGATGATCGCACCTGGTCGATCAGCATCGGCGTCAGCGCCAGCGACGCGCCGATCGCGATGAACAGGCGGACGCGCGGTGGCACCTGCGAAGCGGAGAAGCCTGGCGCCACCAGCAGGCAGCCGCCGACACGGCAGAAGATGGCGAAGACCGCGAGGATCGTGTCCGGCGCGATGGCGCTCACGAAATGGTTCCGAGCGAGCGGATTTCGACGCCGCGGGCGATCTCTACGTGCGACAGCACCGCCAACGACGGGAACATGCGTTCTATGATCATGCGCAGGTACGGTCGCGCGTCGGGCGCCGTGACGAGTACGAAGTTGGGATTCTCCGCCATGTGCCGTCGAATCACCTCGGAGGCCTCGGCGGCAAACTCTTCGACCAGCCGCGGATCGATGTCGAACTCGATGACCTCGCCCTTTGCGTCACGCTTGAGGCTCTGGTGGAAGGCAAGGTCCCAGCGGTTGCCGAGGCGAAGGACGCTGAGCGCGCTGCCATCAGCGAGGTCGCCGCAAATCTGTTGAGCGATGCGCATACGCACATGCTCGGCGATCTGCTCCGGCCGGCGCGCGTGCGGCGCCACCTCGGCGATCGCCTCGAGAATGATCTGCAGGTTGCGGATGGAGACACGCTCGGCGAGAAGCGCCTTGAGGACGGCTTGAAGACCGGAGTAGGTGATCTGCGATGGACAGATTTCCTCGAGCAGCCGCTTGTACTCGGGATCGAGGCGGTCAAGCAGGATGCGCGTGTCCTTGTAAGACAGGAGCTGGGTCAGGTTGTTGCGGATGACCTCGCTGATGTGGGTCAGCATCACCGACAGGTTGTCGACCGCCTGGAATCCCTCGCGGCGGACCTCGGACTCATAGGCACCGGGAATCCACATCGCCTTCATGCCGAAGGCGGGTTCCCGCACGACGTCGCCCGGCACGTCCGGCGGCCGCCCTTCGCCGACAACCACCAGCAACTCGCCGATGCGCAATTCCTGCGTCGCCAGCGTGCTGCCGTGAATCCTGATCTGGTAGCTTTTCGAGTGCACCGACAGGCTTTCGCTGACCCGGATCTCGGGCACCACCAGGCCATATTGCAGGGCGAACTTGCGCCGCATCATGCCGACGCGATTGGCGATTTCCTGCGGTGAGCGCAGCACCTGCCCGGCGAGGTGCTTGCCGACCAGAAGTTCGATCTCGTCGGTCCTGAGCGCCTCCTTGACCGAGTTCTTGGCCTCGGTGCGCGCTTTCGCCTCGTCGGAGCGTACCTTTTGCACCTCCGCCTCGCGAAGCGCCTGTGCCCGCCTGATGATGGTGTAGCCGCCGCTTGCCAGCCCGGCGCCGAGCAGGCCGAACGGAATCGTCGGCAGGCCCGGCATCAGGCCGAGCACGAACATGAGGCCGGCACCGACGAAAAGCGCCCGCGGGTAGGCACTGAGCTGGTCGAGGACCGCCCTTTCGGCCGGTCCGCGGGTGCCGCCCTTCGATACCAGCAGACCGGCGGCAAGCGAGATGATGAGCGCCGGGATTTGCGAGACCAGGCCGTCGCCTACCGACAACCGCGTAAACACGTCGGCCGACGTCGCCAGCGGCATGCCATGGCGGGTGACGCCGATGACGATGCCTCCGAAGATGTTGACCGCGATGACGATCAGACTGGCGATTGCCTCGCCGCGCACAAACTTCGAGGCGCCGTCCATGGAACCGAAGAAGGCGCTCTCTTCCTCCAGTTCGCGACGACGGCGATGGGCTTCCTTGTCGTCGATCAATCCCGCCGACAGATCGGCGTCGATGGCCATCTGCTTGCCGGGGATCGAATCGAGGGTGAAGCGGGCGCCGACCTCGGCGATGCGCGTCGCACCCTTGGTGATGACGACAAAGTTCACCGTCACCAGAATCAGGAAGACGACGATGCCGATCACGAAGTCGCCACTCATGACGAAGCGCGAGAAGCCCTGGATGATGTGGCCGGCCGCGAAGACGCCTTCGTCGCCGCGGGACAGGATCAGGCGCGTGGCGGCGATGCTGAGCGACAGGCGCAGGATCGTGCTGATCAGCAGGACCGTGGGGAAGGCGGAGAAATCCAGCGGCTTCTGGATCCACAACGCTACCAGCAGGATCAGGATCGCGAAGGCGATCGACAGCGCCAGACCGAAGTCGATCAGGAACGACGGGATCGGGACGAACAGGACGGCGAGGATGGCAATAATGCCAATGGCGAAGCCGACGTCGCGCAGCGATCGCTTCTCGACGCCGATACCATCGATGATCTTGCTGTCTACAGCGCTCATGCGGTGATAGTGGGGGGCGGGGCTTGTGCGGGGATGGCGTCCCCGCGCCTCCGCACGTCAAAAGCCGGTGGCGATGTGGCCGTAGGCCTCATTGGCAAACGCGAATATCTGCGAGCCGATGAACGATCCGGTGAGCGCGGTGACCAGCAGGATGACGATGATCTTGGGAATGAAGGTCAGCGTGATTTCCTGGACCTGGGTCAGCGCCTGAAAAAGGGCGATCGCCGACACCGACCACCATGGCGGCAAGCACCGCGGGACCGGCGGCGACGATGATCGTCCAGATCGCCGAATTGACCAGTTCTATGGCGTCCGCCTCGTTCATGGGGCGATCGTCACTCCCGGCCCCGAGCGCCACCTGATCGCCGTTTTCGAGCGTGGCGACCGGCCCGTCGCTGGTGATGCTGACCGAGGCGACCGTACCGCTCATGCCGCCGTCGGCGGAGGTGACGGTGCGGCCGATGACCGAATCGGCGAGCGACAGCGCCGACGCGGTGAGCAGCGAATCGAGCTTGTTGTTGGCGGCGATGGACTGCTCGACCTGAGAGAAGGTCGCCAACTGGGCGACGAACTGGGTGGAGTCCATCGGCTGGGTCGGATCCTGGTTCTTGAGCTGCGCGATCAGCAGCTTGAGAAAGGCATTGTAGTCGAGGTCGCCCACCGACGACGTCGCCGCCGATGTCTGGGTCGTCGTCGTCGATCCCACGGGGTTCACCGTTGTCATCTTTGGGCTCCGTTGGTGTTCAGGCGGCGCGCGAGGACTGCTTTTCCGGCGCCGCCAGGATCGCCTCCTCGGCAGCGAAAAGACTGCGGATCGTGCGCATCGCGTCGAAAACGCGGTCGGCATCGACCAGCTCCGCGACCGAAACCAGGCTGGTCGCGAACTGCCTCGTTGGCGAACGACTCCATCGTCGAAGCGTGCGCCTCGCGATAAAGCGCCCTGGTCGCTTCCGCGTTGAGCGGGTCCATCAACATGGTCTGCAGGATGAAGTAGAGCTGGCGCAGCGGCGTCGTCGTCTCGTCCACCTGCAGCACATGCGCTTCCAGCAGGAAGGCCACGTCGTTGAGCAACTCGAGTGAGACCTTGCGGTCGACGCGAATCACCGCTCCGTTGATGTAGATGCGCTCGCCGGCCTTCAGCGAAATCTGCATCGGCTTCTTCATTTGAGGCCGTCGCGAATGGTCTTGTTGATGTCGATGAGCGCGTCGAAGCCTTTCGAGGGATCGGCAAGGATGCGATCGGCCTCCGCGATCGTCCACAGGCCGATGGAGATCAGGTTGTCCTTCAGTGAGGCGCCAAGCTCGTTGTTGGGATCGGTCAGGTTCTCGATGAAGAAGGTCCACAGCTTCTGCACGTAGGCTATCGCCTCCGTCGCCTCCGGCGAGCGCGTCGCCCTTGGCTTCGGCGGCCGTCATCAGCGCGATGGCATGGTCGAACGCGATCCGCTCCCTGGCCCGTGCGGCCGGGGCGCTGCCCTCCATGATCTCGGCGTACTGCATCTTGTACATGCGCGCTCTCTCGACTGTTGATTACACGTAGTTGAGGATACTCATTTGCAGGAGCTTGGCCGTCAGCGAGTAGGACATCTCGATCTGGGTGGAGAGGCTGTCGATCCGCACCTTGGCCTCCGCCGGGTCGACGCCTTCCAGCGCATCGATCTGCTGCTCGACGGTGGACTGCTGGACCTTGAGCTGCTCGGTCGCGTCGTCGACCCGGTTCTGGACCGCGCCGACCGCGGCACCGAGATCGGTGAGGCCGCCGACGGCCGCGCCGAGAAGATCGATTGCCTTGTTGAGAACCGCGTCGCGCGCATCCGATCCCAGTCCGCCGACGGCCAGGTAGCCGACCATCGTGTAAACCGCGGCAAGCTTGCGCATGGCTGGCTCGTTGGCGCTGACCGAGGTGTCGACGGTTTCGTTCAGCCCGATGCGGCTGCTGATCACTTCGTCCGACGCCGAGGACCAGGTCGTCCCCCAGTCGGGATCGTCAAAGAGCTGGGCGAACTCGTTGTCGAGGAAGTCCGCCATGTCGGCGGCGCTGATGTTGGCGACCGCGGGGTCGTCCTGACTGATGCCGAATTTCGCCAGGAACGCCGCGTCGACCGCGGCATGCGCGCCGTCATCGAAGTCGGCAATCGGCGGCACTGCCGAGTTGATGCCGCCGAACAGGTAGTTGTGACCGTCGGAGGCATTGGCGTCGCTGATGAAGCCGGCGAGGGCGCTGCGGGCGGCGCCGACGATCGTGTTCGTTGTCGGCGTCCCTTTGGCGGTGATGAGATCGCTCAGGAAGCGAGTTGGCGTTCGTGCGCAACTGGTCGAGGGCGGACTGCGTTTGCTGCAACCGCGTGCTGACAGCACCGTTTGAGGTGACCAGCGTCGAGAGAGCCGCGACGTCCATGTGGAGGGTCACGCTGCGCCCCGTCCCGGCGCCGAGATTGAGACCGACGTCAGCCATGCGCCCCGTCACCACCTCCTGATTCAGGCGCACGAGGTCCGCCTGCATCCGCGCAACGCCGAGACGCGGCGTGTTGTTGAGCGACAGGGTGGAGACGAAGGCCGTGCGCATGGCCGCTACACCGCGTCAAGCAGGGTCTGGAACATGTTGTTGACGACGGCGAGGAGCTTCGAGGCCGCCTGATAGCTCTGCTCCAGTTGCAACTGAAGGGCGTACTCGTCGTCGATGTTGACGCCCGACGTGTTCGACAGCGCAGTTGTCACCTGCCCCAGCAGGGCCTGCTGGTAGTCTGCCGTGTCGCTGGCCGTCTGACGCTGGTTCTGCAGCCAGCCGACGGACGCCGTGCCGAAGTCGATGAGGCCGACCGACGTATCGAGCCCGGCCGCCGGGTCGAAGCTGCGCGCGGCGCTGAGCCCGGCCACCATTTCGTTCAGCCGCGCCCCGTAGCTGGCCGCGCCGGTGGTGTTGTAGCGGTAGGCGGCGCCGTTGATGCCGCCATCGCGCAACCGGTCGAGGCTGCCGCCCTTCGAGGGATCGACCGCACGCGTTGACGGCGATCGAGCCGGCGATACCGGAACTCAAGGTCGCCGTCGCCGGCAGGCCGGGACCGCCGGACCAGGTGAACAGGCCGGCAAGATCGGCGCCACCGCCGCCGGACTGGTCGGATTCGGCGAAAGCCTCGACCAGCCCGCGCGCCAGCTCATCGAGCTGCGCCTGATAGGCCGGTGCGACTTCATCACGCAACGTCGCGAGGCCGGCGAGGTTGCCCGAGCGGATCGGCATGGTCGCCCCGTCGCCGGTCACCGGCACGCCATCGATGAAGACCGCATTGCCGGTAGCGCCGGGCGCGAGCGTGCTGGACGACGCGAACGACACCGTGCGCGGCATCTTGTCGAACAGCGTGACGCCCGCCGTCGGTGTAGATCGCGACGTCGTTGTTCTCGCGCTGGACGACGGTGATCCCGATTTCCTTGCTGATCTGGCCGAGCAATGCATCGCGCTTGTCGAGCGCGTCGGTCACATCTTCGCCGGCAAGCGTCTTGCGGACGACCGTCTGATTGACCTCGGTAAACTGGTCGAGCAGACCGTTCAGCCGCGACACCGAGTCGGCCATGGCGGCATCGGCCTCGTTGCGAACCGAGGTCACCGTTGCCGTGGCGCTGTTGAGCGTGCTGACGAGCGCCTGAGCGGCGCTGAGTGCGCTGCTGGGCGAGGCCGCGCGTCGGCCGGCGCATTGGCGTAGGCCTGGAGGGCCGCCGCGAGCGCCGCAATGCGCGCCGCCGGCGACGTGCCGTCGGCCGGATCGCCGACCGTGTCGTTGAGCCGGTTGAGACCGTCGAGGAGTGCTTGCGATCCCGGCCGTCGTCGCCGTCGAGCCGAGCAGCCGATAGAACAGCGGCAGATCTGTCGCCCGCGTGATGGTGACGACGTGCGCCGACCCGTCGGCATTTGTCGTCGGCAGCGCGATCTTGCGCGTGCGGGTCGGGTCGTCGGCGTTGGCGACGTTGCTGCTGGATACGGCAAGCTGTGCTGCCGTCGACAGCAGCGACGAGCGCGCCGTGGTAAGAGCGACCGAAAGGCTCACGACAGTTGCCTCATTGTGCGCTCATGCCGAAGAGAGCGCTCAGCGCTTCAGGTTCATCAGAACGTCGAGAAGTTCGGAGCTTGTCTGGACGACCTTGGAGTTGGCGGTGTAGTCGCGCTGGGCGACGATCATGTCGGTGAGCTCCGACGCCATGTCGACGTTCGACTGCTCAAGCGCGCCGGCGACCATGTTGCCGCGGCCACCTTCCGTCGGGAAACCGATCTGCAGGTCGCCCGATTCGTTGGTGATGGCGTAGGCGTCGCCCGGTATCGGCTGCAGGTTGTCGGGGCTGGCGACGGTCGCCAGCGGAATGCGGTAGAGCGCCACCCGCGAGCCGTTCTCGTAGGTCGCGTAGACGAAGCCGTCGCTGCCGATGTCGACGCCGGAGATACTGCTCGGTGCATTGCCGTTGACCGAAACGCTCATCGGCGTGAACGAGGTGGCGAGTTGCGTCGAACCGCTCATGTCGAGATCGAGCGTCCCGCCCGCCGGCACGGGGATGCTGACCACCCCGCCACTGGTCAGGTGTCCGGTATCGTCGAAGTCGAGCGCCTGGGTGGCGAGCGGCCCGGACGAATAGGGGAAACCACCGCTCGGATCGGCGTCGGCCTGGTTATAGACTGCCACCTCCCACTGGTCGGGCCCGGTCGCCGTTTTGGTCATGTAGACGTCGAACGTGACCGAGTTGCCGATGTTGTCGTAGCCGACTAGCGACGACTTGACCGTGTAGGTCGACGTCCCGAGGTTATCGGCCGGCGTATCGCCGGTCTGGACGGGCTCGTTGGCGGGCAGGTTGACTGTGAACGTGCCGGCGGTGCTGGGCACGGCCTGCAGGTTCTTGTCGGTCAGGTTGACCGGGGTCAGGTTGGCGGCGCCGTTGAGGACGGCGTTGGGATTGCCGTCGTCGAGCTCGTAGCCGAGCAACGTGAAACCGCCGGTGTTGACCAGGTTGCCGGTCGTCGCGTCGGTGGTGAACGAGCCGGCGCGCGTCAGGAACGGCTGGCCGTTGGGATCGGCAACGATCATGAAGCCGTTGCCCTGGATGCCGATGTCAGTGGCCGAGGTGGTGTAGACGAGCGAGCCTTGCGCGCTCACCGAGTGGCGGATGTTGGTCGAAACCGCGCCGGAGTTGTAGGCGTTCGCATTGCTGTCGAGCACGAGCGCCGAGAACTGGGTGGATGCGCTTTTGTAGCCGATGGTGCCGGTGTTGGCGATGTTGTCCGCGATGGTAGCCAGCTTGGTCGACTGGGCGTTCATTCCCGAAACACCGGTGCGCAATGCCCCATAAAGACTCATCGTCGAGAACTCCTCGCCAAGCATGATCGATCGCTGGCGATGGTAGTGGGACAGGCTTGCGCGGGGCTGTGCGTTCAGGGACGCAGGATCTGCGCCAGCTCGGCGAAGACGTCGGCGCTCGGTTTCATGCCGGGTCTTGCCGGAGTGCCTCGTAGATTTTCGGCACCAGCGCCACGGCCCGGTCGAGCTCGAGATCATTGCCGGCGTGGTAGCCGCCCATGAGGCGCAGATCGCGCGTGTCCTCGAAACGGGCAATCAGCGTCTTCAGCGTTCGCACCAGATTGCGCTGCTCGCCCGTCCATACGACATCGGCGAGCCGCGAGATCGACAACAGCACGTTGACTGCGGGATAGCGGCCCTGGTCGGCGATTGCCCGATCGAGGACGATGTGACCGTCGAGCGTCGAGCGGATGGCGTCGGCGACCGGATCGTTGTGGTCGTCGCCGTCGACCAGGACGGCAAAGATTCCGGTGATCGATCCGGCGCCGTCCGGCCCCGGCCCGGCACGCTCCAGAATCCTCGGTAAGTCGCTGAAAACGCTTGGAGTATAGCCGCGGGCCACCGCCGGCTCGCCGGCGGCAAGCGCGACATCCCGCGCCGCGTGCGCATGCCGCGTCACCGAATCCGCGACGAGAAGGACCGATTCGCCGCGATCGCGAAAGTATTCGGCGATCGCCATCGCCGAGGGGAGCGCCAGCCGCCGCATCATCGCGCTCTCGTCTCCGGTCGACACGACCGTGACGGCACGCCTGCGGTTCTCCGCCAGCGGCCCTTCCAGGAACTCGCGCACCTCCCGTCCGCGCTCGCCGACCAGCGCCACCACCACGGTGTCGAAGGCACTGGCGCGCGCAATCATCGAAAGCAGCGTCGATTTACCAACGCCGGAGCCCGCGAAAATGCCGACACGCTGCCCGTCGCAGAGCGGCGTGAACAGATCGATCGCGCGCGCACCCGTCTTCAGTGGCCGTCGGATGCGCTGGCGTGTCATCGCGGCCGGTGGTGCCCGGTCGATCAGTACCGACGCCTCGCCGCGCGCCATCGGCCCGCGGTCGTCGATCGGCTCGCCGAGGGCATTGACGACCCGGCCCTTCCAGTAGGGGCTCGGATTGAGGTGCATGGCGCCGGTGATACGCGCGACCATGCCGATGCCGACCGCGAAGCGCGAATCGAACGGCTTGATCGTGGCTTCTTTCTCATCGACGCGCACCACCTCGCCGATGGTCGACCCTTGGCCGTCGTCGAGACGCACCCGGTCGCCGAGCTTGACCACTGCCGATAGACCGCGGACGCGGTAGTGCGTGGGAGCAACCTCGCGCACGACGCCGCCGAGCTGCACAAACGGCAGCTCGATACCCGCCGTTCCGACTTTGGCCGCAAGGCGCTCCAGGCTGTTCATGCCTTAAGCCGGCGAAAGGGTTTGAATCGCGTCGCGCGACATCTGGTCTGCCTGGTCGAGCGCCGTCGTCGCCTGCTCGAACGCGCGGGAAGCCGAGATGAGCCGGGTCATTTCAAGGATCGGGTTGACGTTCGATCCCTCGACGTATCCTTGGCGGACCCCGTTGGTGGTCGGGTCTTCCGCCGGATCGGCGGGCTTGTTGGGGATCACCGAGGAATTGTCGTACCGGGCAAGTTTTGCGTCGGGCGGAATGAGGAAGACGCCGATGGAACTGACTTGCTTACCGCCCTGGCTGACGGCACCGCTTTCGGAAATCTCGACGGGACCGGCGCTCGGGTCGAGCGTCACCGGCGATCCGCCGATGTCGAGAACCGGGTAGCCATTGACAGACTGCAGGTCGCCGAGATCGGTGAGATGGAAGCGGCCATCGCGGGTATAGGCGACGCCGCCAGGCGTCTGCAGGGCAAACCATCCCTGGCCGTCAACGGCCACATCGAGGCTGTTGCCGGTGTACTTCATCTCGCCCTGCTGGCGGATGACATAGACATCGCCGAGCGAACTGTAGGCGACCTGCTGGTCACCCACCTCGGCCATCGTCGCCTCGAACCGCACGCCCGAGGCGCGATAGCCGGCGGTGTTGACGTTGGCGATGTTGTTGGCGATCGCCTCGAGCTGCGCTTCCATCGTCACCTGGGCGGACATGGCGACGTAATAGGCGTCGGACACGAAACTACGAGCCTCCGTACTTGAGCGATTTGAGCGTCATGATCAGGTCGAGATCGACCGTCGGCTGCGACGAAGTGGAGAACAGCGACAGTACCGGGTCCTGCGCGCTGGTGTCGGTCGCGTCCCACGTGGCCGTGAATCGCGCGATCAGGCGTTCGAGCTTTGCCGGATCCTTGAGGTCGGCGATGTCGAAGCGCTGTGACACGGCTTTCGCCTGCTTCTCGACGTCGGCATTGGCCATCTCGTCCGGGAAGCCGAAAACGGTCTTCGCCACCTGCCACAGGGCGGCATCGGCGAGGAGGCCATACGCCGAGGTGACCTGCGGGGCCTCCCTTTGGAAATAGAGCGCCAGACGTACGCCCTCGTTGTCCTCGCCTGCCGAAACCTCCAGGGATTGGCGCACGTAGCGGTCGACGACACCCTGCCGGGCATCGGTGGAAGCCGTGGTGTCCTCACCCTTTGTCGCGAAATCGAAGGAGCGCGCGAACGCGACAAAGCGATCGTCCGCCAGACGGTTGGCGAGGCTTTTCGAGTCCGACACCCCGTCGCTGAGGATCTTGCGCATGAACCCCTTGGCGTAGGCCATGTCCTCCAGGCCGAACGCCTTCATCGCAAAGTTGAACAGTCGTGTGTCCCTGAGAAAATCGTCGATGCTTGTGACGGCGCCGATGTGCTTCAGGTAGTAGTCGCTCTCCAGCGCCACGCTCGGACGCGCCGCCGTCTGCGCCAGCGAGCGGTCTATGTCGCGCGTGATCGTGCGGTAGATGGCGGACGTAGTCAGCATCAAATGGGCCCGTGGCACTCCGCACTGGCCGTAGCGCGGGCGGCTTGCGCGAGCCTGACGTCGCCGATTTCAGCCCCACGCAAGCTTTGCGCGCGATTTCGGTTGGCGATGGTTCGTCCGATCGCGTCGCGGAGCAGCTGCCATTGAATCTCGTCCTCGGTCTCGTCCTCGGTGCCGGCTCCCTGGTTGGCGGCTTCCTCGCCGAAGGGGGTCGCCTCGGCGTGCTTTGGCAGCCCTTCGAGTTTCTGATCATCGGCGGCATCGCCATCGGCGTGTTCGTCATGGGCAACCCGTTCTCGACGATCTCCGATACGGTCAAGGGCGTTGTCGAGGCGGCGACCAACCGGGTGCCCAAACGCACGGATTTCCTTTCGCTGCTCAGCCTCATGTTCGCGCTGATGCGCGACCTGCGCACGCGCCCGCGCAACGAGGTCGAGGCGCACATCGACAATCCGCAGGAACTCGCCGCTATTCCAGCATTTCCCGCGTATCCTCAACGACAAGCAGCTAACCCAGTTCATCTGCGACTACGTTCGCCTGACCATCATCGGTAATGCCCGCTCGCACGAGATCGAGGCGTTGATGGAGCAGGAGATCACGACGATCCGCAAACACAAGGTCAAGCCGCACGCCTCCATGACGACGATTTCCGAGGCGCTGCCGGCGCTGGGCATCTGCGCCGCCGTGCTCGGCATCGTCAAGGCGATGGGCGCCCTCGACCAGTCACCCGAAGTCCTCGGCGAATACATCGGCGCGGCCCTCATCGGAACGCTGACCGGCATCTTCTGGTCATACGCCGTGGTATCGCCGCTTGCGCAGCTCATCCGAATGACGCGCGAGAAGCAGATGCAGCTGTACGTCATCGTCAAGCAGACGATTATCGCGTTCATGAACGGCGCGTTGCCGCAGATCGCACTCGAACACGGGCGCAAGACGATTTCCTTCGGCGAACGCCCGACGATCGATGAGGTGGAGAGCGAAGCGATCTCCAACACGCCGGCAGCAAGCGCCGTTGCCGCCCAGAAACAGGCGGCGTGAGGAGATGAGCACGCAAACCGCCGAGCGGGCCCACGGCGCCATACGTGACCTTCTCCGAGACGCCGCCAGTCTTTCGGTCGACCAGTTGCCGTTGTTGCCGGTGATCCTGGACCGCGCCGGCGGGCTCCTGATGGACCGACTGCGCAGCCTTGCCCCCGCGCTGCCCCATGTCACGCTCAATGCGCTGAACGCCGGCAAGATCGGCGACATCCTCGACTCCTACGACATGCGCGCCATCGCCGGGCTTTTCCACGTGCCCGCCTGGGACAACCGCGTCATCGTCGGCTTCGACCGGGACTTCGTCTTCACGGTCATGGAGATGCTGATGGGCGGCGACGGCTCCGAGCCGCCGGTGGAAGACGTCCGCAACCTGTCGAACATCGAGGTGCAGGTCAGCCAGTTCCTGTTTGAGCAGATTGGACAGATCCTGCAAACGGCGTTCGCGCCGGTTTCCGAAACGCGTTTCCGATTCGAGCGGTCGGAAACGCGCATGGATTTTGCCGGTGCCGGCCGCCGCGCCCACCCGGCCATCGTCGCTCGCTTCATCCTTCAGGCACTGAACCGTGGCGGCGAGATGTTCGTCGTCATTCCGCAGGCGGCGCTGTCGCCGCTGCGCCAGGCCCTGTCACGCGCCGCGACCAGGGAGACGGCGCCGGCGGACCCCGCCTGGGCCCGCAAGATCGGCGACGAAGTGCGGCGGACCGAGGTGACGATCCGTGCCGTCGTCCACTCCAACGAATACACGCTGGGCGATATTGCCCGCCTAAGGGTCGGGCAGGTGCTCAAGCTGCAGGAAAGTACCCACAGTCGCATCAAGGTGGAGAGCGGCGAACAGCCGTTGTTCTGGGCCTACCTCGGCCAGAATGGCGGGCTGCATACACTGCGCGTCGACGAGGCCATCGACCACGAGCAGGAATTCATCAATGACGTCCTGTCCCGTTGAGAAGCCGCCTCGGCCTGGTTCGCCGGCACGCCGCGCTCCTGCTTCCGGCAAGCTTGCCCCGTTATCAGGCATCTAAGGTACCGGGCGACCAACCAGGGAGATCGCCGCATGCAAACCGATCCGTCACCTCAGTCGAGAGCGACCGACGACGTGCTTCTGGCGCAGAAGGTTGGCGGCCGCGCCTCGCCTCATGCCGACGATGCCTTCGACAGCGCGCCCAATCTCGACGCGATCCTGCGCATTCCGGTGGTGGTGCAGGCTATCCTCGGAACCGCGAGCATGCCCGTCGCCAATCTCATGAAGCTCGGTCGTGGTGCGGTGGTACCCCTCGACCATCGCATCGGCGAGCCGGTGGACATCGTCGTCAACGGTCGCGTGGTGGCGCGCGGCGAGGTCGTCGTCCTCGAGGAAGACAACTCCCGCTTCGGCGTGAGCCTTACCGAGATCGCCAGCCCGCCGGGCTTCAGCGTCGCCGACTGAGAGGCGGAAAGCGCGATGCCAGCGTTCGCCTCGTCACGATCGGCCGGGATGCAGGGCGCCGACCGCGTCGCCGCCATCCTGCTGACGATGGGCAAGTCGCTGTCGGCGCGGCTGATGAAGCATTTCGATCCCGCCGAGATCAAGCAGATCACCCGCTCTGCCTCCGACCTCAAGCCGGTCCCGGCGCAGCAGCTCACCAGTCTCATCGAGGAGTTCGCCACCCAATTCGCCATCGGCGCCAGCCTGGTCAGCTCTCCCGCCGAGGTTCAGCGCATGCTGGACGGCGTACTGCCCAAGGAACAGATCGACGAGATCATGGGTGACCTCGCCGGCAATCCCGATCACTCGATCTGGGAACGCATCTCGGTCGCCGGTGAAGGCTCGCTCGCCAGCTACCTGTTGGGCGAACACCCGCAGACCGCGGCGCTGATCCTGTCCAAGGTCAAGTCGGCGACGGCCGCCAAGGTCATCAGCCAGCTTCCCGCCGACCGCCGCGACGGGATCATCCGCCGAATGCTCTCCGTCAAGCCGGTTGTCGACGAATCGCTTCGCTTGCTTGAACGAATCCTCTTCCAGGAATTCAACGCCATCCTCGCCCGCAATTCGGGCGGCGCCGGCCACGCCCGCATTGCCGATATCATCAACCGGCTCGACCGCGACGAGATCGACGCGATCCTGCAGGGCCTTGCCTCCACCCAGCCGAGCGCCGCCGAGGCGCTCAAGAGCCAGCTGTTCACTTTCGACGACATCGCCAAGCTCAGCCAGCGGGCCCGCGCATCCCTGTTCGACAAGGTTCCGGCCGACAAGGTGGTCACGGCGCTGAAGGGCACCAGCCCGGAGTTCCGCGAGGTGGTGCTGTCGGTGCTGTCGTCGCGCGTGCGCAAGATGACGGAGCAGGAGCTGAACAACAGTCAGCCCGTGCGCCAGAAAGAGGTTGCCGAGGCCCGCCGCACGATCACCGACCTTGTCCTTGAAATGGCGAGCCGGGGCGAGATCGAGATACGCGACGGCGAAGACGACGAGATGGTCGGCTGAGGGCTGTCGATGGCGGAGGCCCAGGACAAGGAGTTCGAAAACCGAGGAACCGACAGAGAAAAAGATCGCCGACGCGATCGAGAAGGGCAATGTTCCCCGCTCGCGCGAAATGTCGGTCTTCGCGTCGCTTCTCGGCGTTCTTGCCGCCGCTGCTTTCCTGATCGGGCCCCGCTCGGTTGCCCTCTTTGGCGACATCATGGTGCTCCTCGATCACCCCGCCGGCTTCGCCCTCAATGACGGACGCGATGCGAACCGTCTCCTGGCGGGCGTCTCGATGGAAATCGCCATGTTCCTTCTTCCGGTGGTTTCCTTGCTCACCCTGTCGGGTCTCGCTGCGGCCTTCTTTCAACATGCCACCAACTTCGCGGTGGACCAGATCAAGCCCAAGTGGTCGCGCGTTTCGCCGGCCGCCGGCTGGAAGCGCATCTTCGGTCTTCCCGGCACCGTCGAATTCGGCAAGTCGATCTTCAAGTTCAGTGCCATCGGCGTGGTTTGCGTGATCATGCTCAATTCGCAACGCAATACCGTCATCAGCGCCGTCGGCCTCGACCCCAGCGCTCTTCCCCAGATGGTGCTTTCGCTGGTCATCCGGTTGGTGTCGGCGGTGTGCGCGACCATCGCCATCCTGGTCGCCGCGGACATTGTGTGGTCGCGCTTCCACTGGCGGTCCGACCTGCGCATGACGCGGCAGGAGCTCAAGGACGAGATCAAGCAAAGCGAGGGTGACCCGCTGGTCAAGTCACGGTTGCGCTCGCTCGCCCGTGACCGCGCCCGGCGGCGCATGATCGCCGCGGTGCCGCGCGCCACCGTGGTGATTGCCAACCCGACGCACTACGCCATCGCGCTGAAGTACCAGCGTGGCAAGGACGGTGCACCGACCGTGGTCGCCAAGGGCGCCGACCTGATCGCCCTCCGCATCCGCGAGGTCGCCAGCTTCCATTCCGTGCCGATCGTCGAAGACAAGCCGCTCGCCCGCGCCATGTACGAGGCGGTCGAGGTGGGCCAATGGATTCCGCCGGAGTTCTATCGCGCGGTCGCCAAGATTCTCCACCTTCTCTACACGAGGCCTTCGTATGCCCGCACCTGACAGCCGCTACTACCTGGCCAAGCGCGAATCGCAGCCCGAACTGCTCGCCTGCGAGGCCCTGCTCGCCAACGGCCTGAAGGATTTCCTTTCCGAACTCGTGATGGTCAACGGCGGCGTCATGCTTTCCTACATTTGCAACAGGCAGCACGCCCACCTGTGCGACATCATCGGCTCTTCGATGGAGCATAGGATCAAGCCTGGCCGGCTGCACTACAGCAATCGCGCCGAGATGGATTTCGATTGGGGCGAAACGCCATCGGTCGCTTTGGGTATGGAGTTGCGCGACGAGCGGCTGACGGCGTTCTTCGATGTCGTCTTCGGTCGCGACTACGTCGGCATTGACCTCAGCGGGGTCCATTTCACCGATCTGCGGGGCGACGCCGACGAGAACGTGCGTCGTTTCGCTGCGGCCGTTGCCGACGCACGGCTTGGCTGATTGATCGAAAGGGCCGGACGCTTCGTCGCAGGTCCGCCGTCAGCTTCGGGCAAGGTTGCCGTCAGATAGTCCGCGTCGCCGACGAACCCGGAGGGCGCGTTGCAACCCGTTTATATGCTCACGCTGGCTGCCGAGCACGCGCGCTGGGCGACCGTCCGGCAGGCGGCGATCACCGGCAACATCGCCAACGCCAACACGCCGGGCTACGTCGCCGTCGACGTCGAGCCGTTCTCCTCCATACTCGCCGAGACCTCCGATGCCAGTATGGCGCGGACCTCTCCGGCACACATGACCATCGACGGCGAGGCTGGCGCCGATGGCGGGCGTGTCTGGCAGGTCAAGGAAACCGGGACACCGGTCGAACTCGACCAGCAGCTCATGGCCGCCGACGACGTCAACCGCAGCTTCGCACTCGACAACGCCATCGTCCGTGCCTTCCACCGCATGCTGATGGCAAGCGTGAGGTCTGGTCCATGATCGACCCGCTGCGCGCCGCCGCCAGCATTGCCGGCGCCGGCCTTGCCGCCCAACAGACCCGTGTGCGTGTGGTTTCCGAGAACCTGGCGAACGCGCAATCGACCGGCCGCACACCCGGCGCCGACCCCTATCGGCGAAAGACCGTGATCTTCTCAAGCGAGTTCGATCGCCTTCTGGGTGCGGCGACCGTCTCCGTGAAATCGGTCGGCGAGGACAATTCCCCGTTCGCCGTCACGCACGATCCGAGCAACCCCGCGGCCGATGCGGATGGCAACGTCAAGATGCCCAACGTCAACATGCTCATTGAAATGGCCGACCTGCGCGAGGCAAGCCGCTCCTATGAAGCGGACCTGCAGATGGTCAAGCAGGCGCGCGCCATGGCCACGATGATGCTCGATCTTTTGAGGAACGGCTGATGATTTCATCGCTCGCGGGTGTCAGCTCCGTCGGCTCGACGGGTGCGGCGACCAGGACCGGCACGACGGCGGCGGCCAGCGGCACCGATTTTTCCAAGGTGCTCGCCGACGTGGCCGGCGAGACGGTCGATGCGCTGAAGGCAGGCGAGGCGAACGCGATCCAGGGCATCAACGGCCAGCGCTCGGTCCAGCAGGTGGTTGACGCCGTAATGAACGCCGAGGAGTCGCTGCAAACGGCCATTGCGGTCCGCGACAAGCTCGTCGGCGCCTACCAGGAAATCAGCCGGATGGCGATCTAGGGAGTATTTCGTATGCGCGCGTTAGCCATTGCAGCGACCGGCATGTCGGCCCAGCAGACCAACGTTGAGGTCATCGCCAACAACATCGCCAACATCAACACGACCGCATTCAAGCGCGCCCGCGCCGAATTCTCCGACCTGATCTATCAGTCGGACCGCGCCGAGGGCGTGCCCAACGCGGGCGGCGAGGACGTCGTACCCGAGGGCGCCCAGATCGGACTCGGCGTGCGCACCGTCGGCGTCCGCAATCTTCACATCCAGGGTCCGCTTACCCAGACCGCCAACCCGCTCGACCTTGCCATCAATGGGCGCGGCTGGTTCGAGATCAGCGGTCCGAGCGGCGAGACGCTCTACACGCGCGCCGGTTCGTTCAACAAGAACGGTAGCGGCCAGCTCGTCACCGGCGACGGCTACGTGGTCAACCCTGCGGTTCAGTTTCCCACCGACACCCTCGACGTCATCATCAATGAGTCGGGCGAGGTCTATGCGCGCACCGCCAGCCAGTCGACGCCCCAGCTTCTCGGCCAGCTCTCGCTGGTCGATTTCGCCAACGACTCCGGCCTGCAGCCGCTGGGTAACAATCTGTACCGTGAGACGATCGCCTCCGGTCAGCCGATCTCCGGCGTTGCCGGCGACCCCGGTTTTGGCACGGTTCACCAGGGCTACCTCGAAAATTCCAACGTCGATCCGGTCAAGGAGATCACCGATCTCATCTCGGCGCAGCGCGCCTACGAGATGAACTCCAAGGTGATCCAGGCCGCCGACGAAATGGAGGGCCTGGTGTCGAAGGGCATCCGCTGAGGCTCCATGACCGCACGCCACATCTTCCGAAGCGTTTTCGCCGCGCTGGCCGCGGCAGCGCTGGCCACTGTCGTCGTCCCCGAGGTTCGTGCGGCGTCGGTCGAACATCTGCCCGTCGCCGCGGTCACCATATACCCGGGCGATACCATTTCCGCCGACATGCTGACCGACGGCCGGTTCCCGGCCGGCACCTCGGCGTCCTACCCGGTCGTTGCCTCGCCTGATGCGCTTGTCGGCAAGGTTGCCCGCCGCACGCTGCTGCCCGGTCGTCCGATCGCCCGCAACACCGTCTCCGAGCCCGAACTCGTGCAGAAGGGCAAGATCATCTCGGCTGTCTATCAGCGGGACGCGCTCGTCATCACTGCCTCGGTTCTCGCCCTTCAGTCCGGCGCCCTCGATGACGTAATCCAGGTCCGCAACGTCGACAGCGGCAAGGTCATCATCGGCACGGTCAGGGCCGACGGCACCGTTGGGATCGACGCCAAATGAGGCGGCTCGCCCTCGCGATTGTCATCGCCATGGCGCTCGTCCCGCCGGCTCAGGCGACGCGGATCAAGGACATCTCGACGATCAAGGGCGTGCGCGACAACCAGCTCTTTGGCTACGGCCTCGTGATCGGCCTCCAGGGCACCGGCGATTCCATGCGCAACGCCCCGTTCACCCAGCAGGCACTGCAATCGATGCTTGACCGCGTGGGGATCAACGTCACCGGCGAGGCACTGCGCGTGCGCAACGTCGCCGGCGTAATGGTGACCACCAATCTGCCACCGTTCGCCGGGGCCGGCACACGCATCGATGTCGACATTTCATCGATCGGTGACGCCGCCTCGCTCAAGGGCGGCACCTTGCTGATGACGCCACTGACTGGCGCCGACGGACAGGTTTATGCCGTGGCCCAGGGGCCGATTTCAGGCTCGGGTTTCGCCGCCGGAGGCGCTGCCGAAAGTCTCAGCCAGGGTGTTCCAACCGGCGGCCGCATCCCGAACGGCGCCCTGGTCGAACGGGAAATCGGTGGTGGCGCGTTGGACACTGCCGGCACGCTGGTGGTGGAGTTGTATAACCCCGATTTCGCCACCGCGACACATGTCGCCGACGCCATCAACGCGTATGCGAGAGGACGCTTCGGCAAGGCGGTCGCCACCGAACGCGACATGCGCAGTGTGGCGGTGGCCAAGCCCGGCAACATCACCGCGACGCGATTTCTCGCCGAGATCGGCGAGCTGACGGTCGAGCCCGACGTTCCCGCCCGCGTCGTCATCAACGAACGCACCGGCACCGTCGTCATCGGCCAGGACGTTCAGGTTTCGACCGTCGCCATGACCCACGGCGCCCTCACGGTGCGCATCAGCGAAACGCCGGTCGCCTCGCAACCGGCGCCGTTTTCGAAGGGCAACACGGTGGTGCTGCCGCGAACTTCGGTAAGCACCGAGGAGCCGGATGCGCACATCGCCGTTGTCGGCGGTGCCAGCCTCGATTCGCTCGTTGCCGGCCTGAACAGCATCGGCCTCAAGCCGACCGACATCATTGCCATCCTGCAGGCGATCAAGAGTGCCGGCGCCCTTCAGGCTGAACTCGTGATCCAGTGATGGTGGGGACACATTTCACCATGCGCAGCAATCATCCAATCCCGAAGGTCTTCGCCCTGATCGTGTGCCTCGCGGCTCCCCCGGCCATTGCCGCAGGCCAGGAAGCGGCGCCGGCGGCCACCGCAGCCCCCGCCGCCGACGCGGAAACCAACGCGGCTCTCTATTGCCGCAACATCTCCAACGCCGCAGCCGATGCGCGCTACGCGCGTCAGGTCGACGAGGTGGCGACGATGAAGAAGGAACTCGACGATCGCATCGCCGCGCTGGAAAAGAAACGGGCCGAGTATGAGGAGTGGGTCAAGCGGCGCGAGGATTTCATCAAGCGGGCCGATGACAGCGTCGTCGCCATCTACGCCCAGATGCGGCCCGACGCCGCCGCCCAGCAGATCGCCATCATGGACGAGGAGGCGGCTGCCGCCATCCTGGCGCGGCTGAGCCCACGTACGGCAAGCGCCATTCTCAATGAAATGGAGGCCCCCACGGCCGCGCACCTGACCAATGTCATGGCCGGTCAGCCGACCGAAGCCAGCAAGGCGGGGGTGCTGTGAGGCGCGCCGTCCTGATCTTGCTGTCCGCCGTCGCGCTTGCGGCATGCAAGACCGATCAGACGGGATCGCCCGGCTCGCCGCGCCTTTCGCTTGTCGGCGAGGGGGTCGACACCAATCGGGCGCCGCTGCCGGTCGCGTTCGCGGAGGCTGAGGTTCGCGCGCCGAACTCGCTGTGGGGACACACCAACGCCGGTCTTTTCCACGATCTGCGCGCCTACAAGGTCGGCGACGTGGTCACCGTCACGATCGACATCAACGACAAGGCGCAATTCGACAACGCCAGCGGCCGTTCCAAGGAAGCCAACGCCAACGGCTCCTTTGGCCTCAACCTGAAGTTTGGCGGCTTCGGCGCGCCTGACCAATCGGGGGCCGCCTCCGGCAGCGTCGATACCAGCGGGTCGCTGAGCACGAAAGGTGAGGGTTCGATTGACCGGTCCGAGAAGCTTCACCTGGCGATTGCCGCCTTCGTGATCGAAGTTCTGCCCGGCGGCAACCTGATGATCAGCGGGTCGCAGGAAGTGCGCGTCAACCACGAGGTTCGTGTCCTCACGATCGCGGGTATCGCGCGCCCGCTCGACATCTCGGGCGAGAACGTTATCGCCTATGACAGGATCGCCGAGGCGCGCATTTCGTACGGTGGTCGCGGCAAGATCAGCGCCGTTCAATAGGGCCGGCCATGTTCAAGAAGAAGAAGCAGCCCGAGCCGCTGGAGACCGAAGATGACGAGGACGAGAGCGCCGTCGAGGTCGCCGACGAGTCTCATGTCGAATTGAAGAAAGCCGAACTGGCACCCAAAGGGGGCAAGGGTGGCGGCGGCATCCTCGGGCTTGTCATTAGCGCCGTGGTGGTGACCGCGATCGCCGCCGGAGGTGGCGTCGGCCTCGGTCTCCAGACCGCCGCCACGATTGAGCGCACGATTGCCGAGAAGGACGCGACAAAGCCGGCCGAGCAAAAGCCCATCTCCGGGAAGTATGGCGGTGACGTCGTGGTCAAGCCGCTCAGTCCGGTCATCACCAATCTCGCTTCGCCGGCGGACACCTGGATCCGCCTTGAGACGGCCATGGTTTTCAAGAGCAAGGACATCGAGAATCCCGACGTGGTCTCTGCCGAGCTGCGTCAGGACATGTTGGCCTATTTGCGCACCATCAGCATGGCCCAGCTCGACGGGCCGAGCGCGCTGCAGCACCTGCGGGAAGATCTGAACGAGCGGGTGCAGCTGCGCACCAAGGGTCAGGTGAGCGAACTCGTCATCGAAACCCTTATCGTCCAATAGAGCAGCAGACGATGGTCGCGCGACTGGTCACCGCGGCAAGGCTATGGTCGGTGCGCCTCGTCTTGGCGGTGCCAATTCTATTGGCGGTCTCGGGGATCGCCTACGCCCAGGAGAACCTGCTCGACGGCCTCATCCCGGAAAACGGTGCGAGCGCGAGCGGTCGCATCGTTCAGTTGCTCATTGTCCTTACGGTGCTGTCGGTGGCGCCAGGCCTGCTGATCATGGTCACCAGCTTCACCCGCTTCGTGATCGCCCTGTCGTTCCTGCGCTCCGGGCTCGGTATGCAAAGTACGCCTGCCAATCTGGTTCTGATCAGTCTTGCCCTGTTCATGACGTTCTACGTGATGACGCCGACGTTCGACCGCGCCTGGCAGGATGGCGTCCGCCCGCTTTTGAACGATCAGATCAGCGAGGAGGACGCCTACCAGAAGGTCGCCGAGCCGTTTCGCGTCTTCATGATGGGGCAGGTGAGACCCGCCGATCTGCGACTCTTTGTCGATCTTGCCGCGAGCCGCGCCGGGGCCGGCGCGGCAAACGCGGCGGAGCCTGGTACCCCGGAACCGGCCACCGACAAGATCGATCTGCGGGTTCTCATACCGGCCTACATGGTCTCGGAGCTGCGCCGTGCCTTCGAGATAGGGTTCCTGATCGTTCTGCCTTTCCTCGTTATAGACATCATCGTCGGCACTCTGGTGATGTCGATGGGCATGATGATGATGCCGCCGGTCGTCCTGGCGCTGCCCTTCAAGGTGTTGTTCTTCATCCTGATCGACGGCTGGAATCTGCTGATCGGCGGTCTCGTCAGGTCGTACTTCTGAGGCGGGACTACCGCAGGTAACCATCTCGTAAGCTTCACCTGCCACAATCCGCTCATGGCTGGTTGGCTGCTCCGACGCGGAGCAGTTTGTCCGCACGCCTCAGCGCGCGCGGCCGATCCAAAGGCATGATGCCGTCCCGCCATACCGGTGTGAATCCGGTATGCCCCGAATAAATCCGGATCAGCCCAAGGGACGCGACCCATGTCATCTATCATTACCAACACCTCGGCTATGGTGGCCCTGCAGACCCTGCGGACCATCAACTCCGAACTCGACCAGACCAACAACCGCGTATCGACCGGCCTGCGCGTTAACTCGGCATCCGACAACGCCGCCTATTGGTCGATCGCCACCACCCTCAAGTCGGACAACAGCTCGCTGGGGGCGGTCCAGGAACTCGTTGGGCGTCGGCAAGTCGGCCGTCGACACGGTTTCGACCGGCCTCGACACCGCCCGCACCGCGCTCGAGGAGATCAAAAACAAGCTCGTTGCCGCCGAGCAGCCGGGTGTCGACCGTGCCAAGCTCCAGACCGAAATTTCGGCCCTGATCAGCCAGATCCGTGGCGCGGCGGACAGCACCGTCACCGGTGGTGTCAACTGGTTGTCGGTCAACTCCAGCGACCCCGGCTATGCCGCCAACAAGTCGTTCGTCGCTTCGTACGCCCGCACGGGCGATGCCGTCACGGTCACGTCGATCCAGATCGACTCCAGCTCGATCAAGCTGTTCGACGGCAACGTTGATCTTCATACGTTGGTCGACGATGCGGTCGTCACCGAACTGGGTACTTACAGCGCCGCCGCGGCCACCGAGTACGATACACTGGTTGCAGCCAGGGACACGGCGGATTCGGATTACGCGGACGCTATCCAGACGGCCGACGACGACTTCGACACTGATGGTGACGCCGGCGCCCGTGACGTCGCATACGCGACCGCACTCGCCGCCAAGAACCTGGCGTACTCCGACGCCCAGACCACGTTCGACGATAACATCGCCGATCTGAAGGACACTCTCGTCACAAATCTCGACGACGCTTCAGTTGACGGCGACGGCAATCCGCTGGCCCTCGGCCTGATCGACAAGGCGCGCGTAGGTGTTTCGAGCGTCAACGGTGCGGCGTATGTGGGTAGCGTCGCCGACATCGACATCGGCAACCTGTCGGACAGCGACTACGATCTGGCCAAGATCGGCAACATGCTGCAGATCGTCGACGATGCCCTGCTCGACATGACCGACGCTTCGACCGTGCTCGGCGCGGCCGGCGCCCGCCTCGATTCGCAGATGACCTTCGTGAAGGCGTTGATGGATGCCAACACGAGCGCGGTGGGCAGCCTGGTCGACGCCAACATGGAAGAAGAGTCGACCAAGCTGAAGGCGCTCCAGACGCAGCAGCAGCTGGCGATCCAGTCGCTGTCGATCGCGAACTCGAGCTCGCAGAACATTCTGCTTCTGTTCCGGCAGTAGTACTGGCGGCGCCGGGCTTCGCGCCCGGACCACCGCACCCGCAGTTGTGAGGACCGCGCCCGCCGGCGCGGTCCTCTTATTTTGGCGCAACCTCCAGGCAAGATTGTCCATCGAGACTGAGCCGCCGAGCCGGGATCAGCCACGCAGGCGGATCGCGGCTGGTCGGTTGCCCATGGGAGCGCCAGCCACGTATGAGACGCAACGCCCTCGAACAACTGTGGAGCAGCATCGCCGGCCTGGGGATCCGCCGCCTGGTCGCCCTCGCGGTGGTCGGCATCGGCGTCATGGCATTGCTGGGTGTTGGCGCCTATTACCTCAGCCGGCCGCAGCAGGAGGTTCTCTACGGCGGCCTTTCGCGCGACGACGTCGCCCGCATCGGTACCGCCCTCAGGGATGCCGGCATCGACTTCGACGTTAGCGCCGACGGTGCGAGCGTCACGGTTGCCTACGGCCAGACCGCGCGAGCGCGCATGCTGCTCGCCGAGAAGGGGCTGCCGCAGAGTTCTGCCTCCGGCTACGAGCTCTTCAACGAAGTCGGATCGTTTGGCCTGACCTCATTCATGCAGGACGTCACCCGAACACGCGCCCTCGAGGGCGAACTGGCGCGCTCGATCCAGAGCATGAAGGGTGTGACGTCGGCGCGGGTGCATCTGGTCTTGCCCGACCGCGGGTCCTTCCGCAGTGACCAGCAGCCCGCATCGGCGTCGGTCGTTATCCGCACCGAGATGGCGTCCGACACCTCGCCGGCGGCGGCCATCCGGCACCTCGTCGCTGCCGCGGTTCCCGGTCTCAAGGTCGACAATGTCACCGTGCTGGACACCGACGGAACCGTGCTCGCCTCCGGAGACGACATCGGGAGCGCCTCCGCCGGCAAAATGGAAACGATGGAGCAAACGCTCAATCGCAGCATCGAGGACAAGGTCAGGCGGACGCTCACGCCCTATCTCGGGATCGGAAATTTCCAGGTGAGCGTCGCGACGCGCCTGAATATGGACCACTCGACCACGAGCGAGGTGACCTACGATCCGACCTCGCGGGTGGAGCGCTCCGTGCGCACCGTTCGCGAAAACGCGCTTGCCCAGAACACGACGACCGACGCCGCCGCCACCGCTCAGCAGAACCTGCCCGACCAGAAGACGGTAGGGGAGGGCGGCAAGAACTCCAACGAAACCAACGATCGTCGCGAGGAGTTGACCAACTACGAACTTTCGTCGCGCACCGTCGAAACCTCTCACGAGGGTTACAAGATCGAGCATCTGTCGATCGCCGTTCTGGTCAACAAGCAGCGGCTTGAGACGGTGGCGAACCAGGGCAACGACGGCTTGCCCGTCGAGCATCAGATGATGGACATCGAGCAGCTCGTCGGCGCCGCTGCAGGCTTCATCAAGGATCGCGGCGACCAGTTGAAGGTCGCCTCCGTCGACTTCGTCGACAACGCACCACAGGCAATTCCCGAGCCAGGCATTCTCGCAACGCTTCTCGGCCAGATTGGCTCGTTGATCAATTCGCTGGCGCTGGTTGTCGTGGCGCTGATCGCGGTCCTGTTTGGCTTGCGGCCGGCGATCAGGGCGATCCTGGCGACACCTGCGGCGGTGGCTTCTGCCCCGGCCCCCCAACTTGCGGCCGAGGCGATGCAGCAACCTGCCGTCGCCAACCTCCCGCCTCATTCGGGCGATTCTGACGTCAATCTGATTGAGGACGTCACCAAGCGCATGAACCGGTCGCCGCAGAAGCGCCTGGAGCAAATCGTTGAATACGACGAGGCGCAGGCGGCGGCGATCCTGCGCCAGTGGCTGCACCAGGACGAGGCGGCCTGATGGTTGCCGCGGCCGCACGGCATCTGCCGCATTTCGCGCTCACCGCCTTCAACCGAATTGACCTTGGTGAGGATTTTGTCCCGCTCGCGGACATCCCCAGTCCGGCGCAGGAACAGTCCGTTGCGCTGGAAAACGCACGAGCCGAAGCACTTGCCGAGGCCCGCGCCGAGTTCGAGCAGATCCGTGCGGCCGACCGAGCCGAACACGAGCGTTGCCTCGTGGAGCGGGAGCGGCAATTCGCCGAGACGACCGGCGGTGTCCTGCTCGGGCACCTGAGCGACGGCCTGGCGAAGATCGAACGCAAATTGTGCGAACAGACCGCACATGTGCTTGCGCGCTTCCTCGATACGGCAGTGCGCGAACGTGCTCTTGCGGAACTGTCCGAGACGGTCGCCGCCCTCGTTGCCGGCGCGGGAGCGGTCACCGTAAGGGTTGCCGGCCCGGAGCCGCTGCTTGAGCACCTTCGCGACCGTTTCGACACATCGAGGATGCCCGCCATCGAGTTGACCGTGAGTTCAGCGCCGGAGGTCACGGTCACCATCGACGACACCATCATCGAGACGCGCATCGCCGCCTGGATGGACCGTGTCAATGCGGCGGTCGGAGGTGAGGGGAGTGGCTGACCCGGGCGGCCACGAGCTCATCATCGTCCGCCGTCACGAGGAGGACGAGCACGAGCATCATAGCTCTGCCTGGAAGGTCGCCCACGCCGACTTCATGACGGCGATGATGGCCTTCTTCCTCATCATGTGGCTGATCAACGTCACCGACGACCAGGTGCGCAAGGGCATCTCGGAGTATTTCAATCCGATCCACATGTCGGAGGGCTCCACCGAGCTGAAGGGGCTCAACAGCGTCGATCAGCAGGCCAGCAAGTCTGCCAAGAAGGGGCACAGCGATACGCCTCTTCCCGACGAGGCGCTCAATCTGATGAAACTCGCCGCCGGCCACGCGGAGGAGAAGACCGTAACCGAGGGGCAGCACCGCCGGCAGCACCGGTCGCTGCTTCTGACGCCCCCGACGCGGGTGCGCAGACTGCGTCAGCGGTCGCGCAAGGTGCAAGCGCGCCTGGGCCGGCCGCCGCAGATGAACACACCGCTTTTCAGGACCCATACGCGGTGCTGGAGAAGCTGGCGAATGCGTATGTGGCGGATCATCCCGGAAGGGTCGATGTGATCGCCGGTGCCGAAGGTCAGCTTGGTGTTGCTGGTGGTACGATCGATCGCGATCCGTTCGATCCCACGTATTGGCAATTGTCGCCTGTCCCCGCCGCAAAAAGCGAAAAGCCGGGCAAGCCCGACTTCGCTGGCCGCTGCTCCCGACGACGCCAGGCCGGACGCGGCGGCCCCGCAAAGCGCGGACAAGGCACTGATGGAAGCGCATACGGAGGCAATGGCCGAGGCTCCGAAAGAGGACCAGGCCGACAACCAGGCCGCCGCGGCCGCGCCGCCGGCGCCACTTCCAGCCAAAGCGGACGTCGCGCCAGAGGTTGCCGAACACCAGTCCAGGCCGGGGGCCGAGGAAGTGGGCAAAGCCGTCGCGGCTGATATCGCTCGTGTGGTCAGTACGACCATGGCCGGCGAGACTCTGCCGGAGCTTAGCGTCACCACGACCGCCGAGGGCGTCGTCATCAATCTCACCGACGATGCCGACTACAGCATGTTTCCGATTGGCTCGGCCGTTCCCGATTCCAAGACCGTCGTCCTCCTGGGAAACGTTGCGAAGGCGCTTGCGGACCACCCGGGCGACATCGTGATTCGCGGGTTCACCGACGGCCGGCCGTTTCACTCGGCCGACTACGACAACTGGCGGCTCTCCGCCGCGCGCGCCCACATGGCCTACTATATGCTGACGCGCGGCGGCCTGGCCGAAGACCGCGTCGAGGCGATCGAGGGTCATGCCGATCGCTCGCTGAAGAACCCGGCCGACCCCTATGCGGCAGAAAACCGTCGAATTGAAATTCTGCTGAGGGAGAACGGTTGATGCGCCGTCTCGTCATCGCATCGGCAGTTGCCCTGATGTGCGTCGGCCACGTACAGGCCGATCCTCTCCTGTCGCGCTTGCAACTGCGCGGACTTGCGCCGCCGGCCGTCGCTCCCGCCCAGCCGGAGGCCGCCGCGCCGCTCAACATCGTGCCGAGCGTTGTCGCGCCAGTTCCGCCGCAAGAGAGACCCGTCGCGCCGGCCCGCAAGATGGCGAGCGTGCCGCTTCCCCATTTGAGCCCGGTGCACGCCGCGAATCCGCCCGCGATCGCCGCCGGCGAGACGACAGACATCGATCCGATGGTCACTGCCGCCATTCCCGAGGCGGCAACCGGGGACGTTCCAAGGAGAGTGGATGCCGTTGCGCCGCCGCCGTTGGCACTTCCCCAACAGCTGCCCGCGGTACCCGCCGCGGCGTCGCCATCGGAACCTTCGGAAGCGGCAGCGCAGACCGACGATCTCCTTGGCGACCCCGCCGATTATTTCACCGCGCCACCGTCGGACCTGGAGCCCGCGGCGCCTCAGCCGGAGGCCATCGGCGTCCCGCGTCGGGTCGGGCCCCCGGGCCCTGACAGCCCGGAAGCGCGCTCGCCGCCGGTCCCCGGCGTTGAGCCATTCGAGCTTGTCCGCACGCTGCAGTCGCTCCAGGACAAGATGGCGCAAGGATCGATCCAGGCGCTGTCCGCCCAACACGCCCTGCGCGGCGAGATCGATGCCGTATTCGCGGCCGCTCCCACCGACGTCTGGCAGGATCAGCGCAACGCCGCCGCCGCCGTTACCTATGTCCTCAGCGGCGGTTCTCCTGCGATCCTGAAAACACTGAGCGCGCTCGATCCGCCACCCGCCATCGACAAGCGCCTTGTGGAGGGCGTCCTTGCCTATGCCGAGGGCAAAGTCGCTGATGCCGGGTCACTTCTTGCCGACATCGATCCGGTCGACCTGCCAGCCAGCATGGGAGCACAGGTAGCGATCGCACAATCCGCCCTCGCGGTCCGTAGCGATCCCGGCCGGGCGATGCACCTGCTCGCCATGGCCCGCCTGCTGGCGCCGGGGACCCTGGCAGAGGAGGCCGCTATTCGCCGTCAATTGTTCATCGCCGACCAGTTGAAGGACTTCCCGCAAGTTCAATCACTTGCGCGACAATACCTCGATCGCTTCCGTCACTCCGTCTACGCCGGCAATTTCAGGATCCGCTTTGCGGCCGCCCTCAGCCACGCCGAAAATTTCAACAGCGAGAAGACCTTCCCCGCGCTCGACGACGTGCTTTCCGAGGTGGAGCCGGAAGCCCGCTGCCAGCTCTATCTCACCGTCGCCCTCGCGTCGGTGATCAACAACCGCACGACAGCCGCCAGGCTCGCGGCAGAGCGCGCAAGCCAACTCGCCCTCGCCGGATCGGTGGAGGAAGCGCGTGCGCGCCTCTACCACGCCGGCGCACTGGCGGCCATGCCCAAGCTCGTCGACACTGCGGTTGCCGATCTGGCGGGCGTGAACCCTGACCTTCTGGCGCCGTCCGATAAGGCACTGATGGATATGGTCGCGGTCACCATCGCCGGGGTCCGTTCCGGCACCGATCGCACGGCGATCAACGTTGCCGCCGCCGAACCGCTTGGTGACGCGGCTCCGACCGCGGAGGACGCTGTCCTCCAGCGTGCGCGCGAGGCCCTGAAGTCCTCGGCGGATCTTCTCGACGGTCCAGCGCGATGAACATGCTGGCCAAACTTCTCGCTGGCACTGCTGCCGGCCTCGCGGGTCCAAAGCCCGAACCGGACACCGGTCGACACCCGGAGAGCGGCGCCTTTCGCTCTTTGCTCGAACGCATGGGGTTGTCCGCAGGTGACGGTGCCGACGGTGCCCCGGCCACCGCAAAGACTCTGACCGATCAGAAGAAGTCCGAGCCGTCGTCTGAGAGGCGTGCTGACCATGCACCAACCGCAGGTTCAAAACGGATGGTCCCATTCCCCACATCGCTTGGCCACGTTGGCGACAACGAGCCGGGCCGTAACGGTGAGGCGGATCAGTCGGACGCTGCCCTTGCTACGGTGGTACCCCCGCCTGCGGCAGGGACGGTTTCCGAGCTTCACCCAGCTTTTGGCGGCGACGCGGCGCGAGGCGATCGCGCGGAAGTCCACCGTTCCCGGACGGTCCCGTCCAGGCCAACAGCCATTGCTCAACCTGCGACGCCCTCTCAGGCGACCGCCCCGCCTGACGTCAAGGCGTCGATCAGCGGGGCCACCTCGAGCCATCTGCCTCCGTCCGCCCTGGCGCCTGAGCATGCGGCCACCCAGGTCTCCCGCCGCTCCCGGACACCCGGCCAGACGATGTCGCCAAGCGCTACGCCCGACCCTCGCACCATCGTCGCAGCCGTCACACGAGAGGAAACTCATTTACCGCCGGCTCGGCCGCAGTGGACGCCTTCCCTCGGCGAATTGACGCGCGCTGACCATGCCGACCGGGAGCAAGACGATGGAGACGGCCACAGGGCCGCAACCGCGGCCGACAGGCGAGGCGAGGCGAGAGACAGCGTCCGCGTCGCCCAGCGGGACACGGTGGCACCGCCGACCCGACCGCCGGCCGCTCAACAGCACCTGGCTAATACGGCCGCCGCGGTCGGCGCCGCTCCTGAGAGCGGCTCCGGGGCCGGGTTGCCCGCGACGGTCTTGCAGACGTTGGCCACCGCAATGGGGGATGCGATAGGGCCCGAGCCCGCGAAGGGGCCAACACCCCTTGCGCCGTTGGTTGAGCCGCCTGTGCCCGGCCCTGTTCGCGACGTAGCCGTGAAGCTCGATATTCCCGATCACGGCGTTCTCAACGTCCGTATGAGCCTCCAGGGCAACGCCCTTACCGTTCGCCTGAACGCGGAGCGGGAGGAAACAGCTCACCGCCTTCGTCACGACCGTGATGCGCTGTCTCACCTGCTTCGCCAGGCCGGTTATGACGCCAACATCGTTGCGATCGAGGGGAAGCGACCAGCGGCTGCCCTGACGCAGCACGCGCCACCGCAGACCGCTTCTGCGCCGGGCGGCCATCAGACCGGCAGCGGCGGGGCCTCGTCAGGCAGCGAGCAGCGCGATGCCCACGCTTTCGATCAACAGCCGCAAAGACCGGGCGATTTCCAGCCGTTCGGCAAGGACCAGGCCTTCGATGAAACGAACCAGCCTCGCAGTCGCGATCCTCGCGGTCTGTACGTTTAGCTTTGTCCAGGCCGCCGTCGCGGCCCCCAACGTCTGCGAGGTGGAGATGAAGGCCGCCGCGGCGAAATACGGCGTTCCGCTCGGCGTCCTCTACGCGGTCGGCCTGACCGAGTTGGGACGGAAGCAGTCGCTGCAGCCCTTTGCGATGAACATCGCGGGAGAGGCGTATTTCGCCACCGGCCTCGAAGATGCCTTACGCCGCTTCGACCAGGCGCGCGAGCGGGGCATCGAATTGATCGACATCGGCTGCATGCAGATAAATCACCGCTACCACGCGGAGAATTTCGCTTCGGTGGCGGCGATGTTCGACCCGCACGCCAACGTCGACTATGCCGCGCAATTTCTCCGCGAGTTGCGCCGCCGCGAAGGAAACTGGACCCTCGCCGTCGCCCGCTATCACGCCGGACCCAACAATGACCCTGCTCAGAAGAAGTACGTCTGCGCTGTGATCACCAACCTGGTGGCGACCGGATTCGGCAGTTGGACCGAGCCGGCGCAAGCCTTCTGCCGCGACCGGCCAGGCGGTTAATCGAAAGTTACAGCGATCGGCCAAATCCGAACCGTCGCCATCGGCGAATATTCATCGCGACGGACTATGCTTACCGACGAAGGCAACAATGATTGCCGGGATGGGGAAGCAAGATGGCTGTCGATCATGCGATGCCGGTGCTGGTTGTCGACGACTACCAGGCCATCGTGCGCATCATTCACAACCTCCTGCGTCAGGCGGGCTTTGCCGACGTCGATGGAGCAAGCGACGGTGAAGAAGCGCTCGCCAAGATGAAGGCGCGCAAGTACGGCCTCGTCATTGCCGACTGGTACATGAATCCTGTCGATGGGCTGGAACTCGTCAAACAGGCGAAGGCGGATGACGGCCTGAAGGACACGCCCATCATCCTCGTCAGTGCCGAAGCCGCACCCGAGAAGGTCGCGACCGCGCGCAGCGCCGGTGCCGCAGGATACCTGCTGAAGCCATTCGACGCCCAGACGCTCAGGGCCCGCATCGAGACCGCCCTGGACGCTGGCGGACGCGCCTGACAACTCGTTTTCCCCTGCCGATCGGCGGCTTAGTCCTTCATTAACCATACCGACCCAAAGTCGAGTTGTGACAGATTCTGCTTACAACTCAAAAGGTTAGTGAAGACTGCAAGCACAACCGGAAGTTTAAGGCGCGCACGTGGTCGCGGCCGATTCCGTCCGCGGTAATTGGGGCAAGGGGGTCTCACAATGTACGTTGTTGTCGATGGGCGGCCGGAGGTTGCCGACGCCTACACGTCCTCGTTCGCTGCCGAGGGCATTTCTTCACTCGGGTTTCAGCCGCACGACTTTAGCGAGTGGTTCTCCACCCTGTCGTCGAACGACGTCGACGCGGTGCAGACGTTCCTCCTCGGCGAGTTCGAGGAGCGTCCGCGATACCCCCAGATGATTCGCAACCGCACCCGCGCGCCGATCATGGCGCTTGCCGAGGTCCGCTCCTTAGATACGACACTGGAGCTGTTCACTGCCGGCATTGACGACGTCGTGCGCAAACCGGTCCATGTGAAGGAGATCATGGCCCGCTGTGACGCGATCTGGCGACGCATCAACGAAATGCGCCGGCAGGCAGACTGCGGACGGCTAAAAGTGTTCTTCGACGGTCGCGATGTCGAAATCGATGGCGAGTCGTTGCCTTTGCCACGGCGCGAGCGGCGGATCCTCGAGTTTCTCGTCAAGAACACCCATCGCCGGGTCACCAAGGCGCAGATCTTCAACGCGGTTTACGGCATCTTCGAAGACAAGGTCGACGAGGTGGTGATCGAGGGACACGTCAGCAAGCTGCGCAAGAAGCTCCGCCTGCGGCTGGGTAGCGACGTGATCGATGCCAAGCGCTATCTCGGATACCAGTTTGTCGGCACGCCTCTGACGGAGGTTGAAACGTCCGCGGCCGCGTGATCGCTGCAGGCACGTCGGGCGGCACCAAAACGGTTTTGCCTGACGTTCCTTGCTCGGCTTGCCCGCCATTGACGAATTAGCCCGACGCTCTACGCGCCCATAGCACGGGGATCTGTCCGGCCTATCAAAAGCGGCGCTAACGAGAAAAGCGGCTGAAAGGGGCCGGAACGCGTAAGGCGGTGGTCCTCCTGCGAGGCCGCCACCGCCACAGGGTCAATTGCCGCCGACCGCCCGTTGGTAGAAGTCGGAATTCGGGTCCGACATCATGATGGACTTGATGCGATCCCAGAGCAGGGTCCTCAGCTCGATGAACTCCGGGCGCGCCCAGACGTCGTAGTCCCACCGCGGTCGCGGCAGGCCAACGTCGAAAACCTCCAGAATCCGTCCCGGACGCGTGCCCATCAGCATTACTTTGTCGGCGAGCAGGATCGCCTCGTCCACGCTGTGCGTGACAAAGACGACCACGCCCTTGCGTGCCGCCCATATTCGCATCAACTCGAACTGCATCAGCCCGCGAGTCTGCGCGTCGATGCTCGCAAACGGCTCGTCCATCAGAAGGATGGACGGCTCTGTCGCCAGCGCCCGCGCCAGCGCCACCCGCTGTTTCATGCCGCCCGACAGTTCGTTCGGGTAAGCGCCGGCGAAGCGTGTGAGACCCACCAGCGCCAGGTAGCGCTCGACGCGCTCACGCCGCACACTCGCCGCCATACCATTGATGTCCAGCCCGAAAGCGACGTTGCCCGCCACCGTCAGCCACGGAACCAGGCGGAACGATTGAAATACAAAGCCGATATCGGGGCCGGGCGCAGGCTCGTGCCCGTCAATCAGCACTTCACCCGAGTCGGGCACGATGAGACCATCGATGACCCTGAGCAACGTCGTCTTGCCGCACCCGCTCGGACCGACCAGCGTCACGAAGCTGTTGTCGGCGATATCAAGCGACACATCGGCGAGCGCCGGAAAATCCGCGTCCGCCGGCGTGCGGCGAAACGTTTTTGTCACCGCGCGGAGAGATATCTTTCCGCGCGGTGTCGCGTCAGCAACCATTGCCGCCGCTCGCGGCGGGCCACCAAGTTTTCTGCACGAGGGTTCTAGAAGCTCGGCTGGTCGTAGTTGGGTGCTACCCCTTCAGTCTTCAGAACACCGTCGATGACCGACATGTCGATCCATTCGTCCGGCGATACCTTGCGCAGGTCCTTGAAGTCGGGGCTCTGGTAGGTCCAGTCGACCGTGTTGGCCAGTTCGTCCTTGTTGAGGCCGCCGTTCACGCTCCAGCTGCCGACAAACGATTGGGCCAGCGTCTCCAGCGTCCCCCGGTCCACGTCCGGACGCGCCTTCACCATTGCGTCGACCCAAATTTCCGGATGATTGGAGAAATCACGCGAGGCCTTGATCAGCGCCCGCGTTACCGCCGCGACCTGATCGCGCTTGTTCTTCAGGACGTCATCAGTCACCACGTTGACTTTGTTGAGGACCGGCGCCGCCGCGTAATAGTCGTCCTGCGACACCACCACCTTCAGCCCGCTCTTGTCTGGCAGCGACAGCCACACACCGATCGACATGGTGGTTGCGTCGATCTGGCCAGCGGCCAGCGCCACGCCCCGTTGGTTCGGCTGGCCCACAGCGACGAAGTCGACCTTGGCGGGGTCAAGCCCCTTGGAGCGCATCACCGCGGTGCTGAGCGAATAGTCGAGGCTGCCGACACGCCCAACGCCGAAGCTCTTGCCCGACAGATCGGCAACCGTGCCGATGCTGTCTTTCGCGGCGATCAGGAATGGCAAAGATTTGTTGGGCGAAAGAACCGCCTTCAGCTTCATCTGGTCACGCGCCACGAGTTGGAGCGCGGCGTCGACCGAAATGTTGGCCATATCACCTTCGCCAGCCTGCAGCGCCGCCACCGCCGATGGCGTCTGCTGGACGCGCACCAACTCGACGTCGACCCCCTCCTTGGCGAAATAACCAAGGCTTACGGCAAGGTCCATCACCGAATTCGGCACCAGTTGCGCGTTAAGATCGGTGGTGATGAGCTTGAAAGGGGCGCTCCAGGCCGCCCCCTCAACCGCCAGCAGCGCTGCCACCGACAGCAGCGCCCCGAAAACCATCTGCTTCCGCATGTTCCGTTCCCTCCATCGCGACCGCGACACCGGTCGCTTTTGATCAATATTCCCCTAGCTTTCGTTGCCTAAGCTTACCGGCCCGGCAAGTCCACATAAGCAATTCTATATTGCCCCGCTCCTACCGCCAAGGCTGCCCCGGTCAGTAAGTCGGTTTATCAGGTTTTGTCCGGCACGTTTGGGCAGTTGACTCTCGCGTAAACACGCTCCGTGCGCTCGCGCGTGGGTGACGTTAACCAAGCGCTCCGCATCGAAAAACGTCTCGACGTGGAGCACGGCCTCCGTCGAAACGGCGCGTTCGCCTTCGATGACGGCAAAGTTCACATCCACCGGACAGATCCTTGGAACCAGCGTCGTTACGTCGCACATCTTCGGTCAATCATGCAGACGCTCTCGCTCGGTGAGTGAGGCCACAGGACAACCGGGGTGATCCCTTCTCAAGCACCGGGCGGCAACGCTGTCCTGTCCGTCTCGTCCGTGCCCATCAAATGGATGACGGTCGTGCCAAGGTCGTCGCCGGTCTCCTTTTCCATAAGTTCGTCGCGCGTGCCGTCAAACGTGATTCGGCCGCGGCGCAGGACGATGAAGCGATCGGCGCGTTCGATCTCGTCGACCAGATGCGTCGTCCAGAGGATGCCGATGTTCTCCGCCCTCTTCAGGCGAATCATTTCGTCGAGAATGTCGCGGCGGCTGGCCGGGTCGAGACCAACGGTCGCTTCGTCCATCAACAGCACGCGCGGCCGATGCAGCAACGCCCGCGCCAGTTCAACCCGCCGGCGATTGCCGCCGCTGAGCACGCGCGTGCGGTCGCTGGCGCGATCGCTGAGGCCGTAGTGCTCCAGGGCCGCGGCGATACGCGGGCGCGCCGCGCGTCTGCTGATGCCGTGCAGGTCAGCGTGGAAGAGCAGGTTGGCGCGAACACTGAGCTCAAGATCCAGGGTCTGCTGCTGAAAAACGACCCCGATCCCGGCAAGCGCTGCAATGGCATTGGTGCGCAAATCGTTGCCAAGGACAATGATCCTGCCATCATCCTGCGTAAACAGACCGGTCAGCAATTGCATCAGTGTCGACTTGCCGGCGCCGTTGGCGCCCACGAGAGCGACGAACTCACCAGCATTGACCGTCAGCGTGACGTGGTCGAGGGCGCGAATAGCGCCGTAGGTCTTTACGACATCCTCGACCTTCAGCAGTGGTTCGGGATGGTTTGCCGCTGATGGCCGTTCTCCGCTATCGTTCATGACAGACTTTCTTCATACCTTTGCATCGGCAGGGCCTTGATCCGCTTGCGGCCCGCGGAGTCTCAGTTTACAGGCGGTGCAGAACTACACGGCGCTTGCCGGAACAATTCCAAAGTATTGGGCTCCGGAAGCCTTGGCAACGGGCTGGCGATTGTTCCTTCCGCTCATAGTCTGAGTCCGTGCATTGCACCTCGCGTGGTCGGAACTGGTCGCCGGTGAGCCTGATCGGGTTTGGATTGCGATGACGGTCAGGTGGCGAATCCTCATTTTCGTCTCTGCAAGCCTCGGATTCATGGCCCTCGTCATCGTTGCCATGACACTGGTCCTGCGCAGCACCGACCACTTTGCCGTACGCGTCAAGGGCCTTCATGCGCGCCTAGCAACGGTGACAGCCCTCGACACGATAGCCAACCGCTACGCCGCGCAGGTGGCCGATACCTTGCTGCTCAACGGTAACCAAACTGAGGCCCTGGAGGGTACACGGGTGAGCATGTATCGGACGTTGGCCGAACTCATGCGGGTGACCAGGGCGGAAGTCAGTACGCTCAGTGGCATGAAGCAAATCCAGGGCGAACTCCCGGAAGTGGCGAATTCAGAACGACTTGCGGAGGTTTTCGATGCGATTGACGGGGCGGCCAGGCAGGCAATTGTTCTGCAGCGGCAGGGCCGCACCGCGGAGGCCATGGACCTCTACAACCGCCAAGTGGCGTTTCGTCTCGCAAACGAATTGCGGCCGTGGATCGAACACGAACTTGAGGACGAACGCGGGGAAATGACCGATGAGTCGGCCAACATTGCGCAGGTCCAGTTCAATGCCCGCCTGGCATCCGCCGTGCTCGCTTCATTGAGCGTCCTTTGCCTCGTTGTGCTCGGGGCGTATTTGTACCGGTCCCTGATGAGGCCGCTGGACAACATCCGACACGCAATCCGCGCCATTGGCGAAGGCAAGTTCGATCACCGCGTCGAAGCAGCGGGCAGAGACGAGTTTTCGCTGATTTCCAAGACTTTCAACGAGACAGCGGATGCGTTGGCCGAGCAACGCGTCAGCATGACCGCCGACCGGAAGCGGCTCGGCGACGAAGTAGAGGAGCGCACGCGTGAACTGTCAGGCGCTCTTGTGCGACTTCGTTCCGTTGACAGCCGGCAGGCGCAGATACTGAGCGAGGTCAGCCATCAGTTGCGAACCCCCCTGACGGTCATCAGAGGTGAGGCCGACGTCGCGCTGCGGGGGAAACACAGCGCGGAAGATCAGCATGAGACACTTTTGCGTATCCAGGGCCAGGCGAGGGCGCTGGGCCAATTGCTGGAGGATCTCATCAATTACGCGCGATCCGACGTGCAGGGGCACCAACGGGTAGCCGAAAAGATATCTCTGGAGGAGGTGGCTGCTGCCGCAGTGCAAGATTGCATGATTCTCGCCGACGTCCGCGAGGTCAATATCGCTTCGACCTTCAGCAAGCAGCCATGCTGGGTCAGCGGGGACTTCGGGCGGCTCAAGCAGGCGATAGTGATTGGTCTGGACAACGCGATAAAGCACTCCGCGCCCGGTGCAAAGATTTGCGTCCGGACGGCGAGTGACGGGGACCAGGTGAGCGTCTCGATAACCGATGAGGGGCCGGGCATCGCTGCCGAGGATTTGCCTCATGTTTTCGAGCGCTTCTTCCGGTCGCACCGGGGAGACGAGCTTCTCAATTCCGGTCTTGGGATTGGACTTTCGATTGCCAAGGATATCGTTGAGCAGCACGACGGCAGCATTTCGCTTGAAAACCGTGCCGCGGGCGGCGCCCGGTTTCACATTGTCCTTCCTGAGTTCGGCGGACGGGCCTGATGAAGATCCTGGTCATCGAGGACGACCGTCGCATCGCATCGTTTCTTGAGCGCGGCCTCACAGCCGAAGGCTATCAGGTACGGGTGGAGCATGACGGCAGGGACGGCCTCGAGCGGCTGCGCAGCGAATCCCCCGACCTGGTGATCCTCGACCGAATGCTTCCCTACGTCGATGGGCTGGAGGTGTGCAAAATCATACGCCAGGAGCGCCGGCCGGTATCGGTGCTCATGCTGACTGCGAAAGACACCCTTCAGGACAAGATTGACGGTTTGAGTGGCGGCGCTGATGACTACATCACCAAGCCGTTTGCATTCGACGAGTTGCTGGCGCGTATCGTTGCCGTTCAGCGCCGCCACACATCCGTCGACCGGGACACAGAACTGACGATTGGAAGGCTTGTGCTCGAGCCGCAATCCCGTCGGGTCACGAATGATGGACGCCCAGTCAACCTGACGGTCCGGGAATTCGACCTGTTGCGCTATCTCATGAAGAACGCCGGCAAGGTGGTCAGTCGAGAGAGGCTGCTGAGCAGTGTTTGGAACTACGGCTACGATCCGGGCACCAAGATCGTCGACGTCTACGTGCGGTATCTCCGTCTTAAGCTAGATACGGACGGCAACAAGTCGTGCATCCAGACCGTCCGCGGCGTGGGCTACATGATGGGAAGCGAACAACCCCCTTCCCGGTCGTAGCCCCGCGGGTGTTCGCTCCGGCGGGCGCCTCCATGCGGCGATCCGGCAGCGAGTGTCGCCAGGACGCCGCTCTCTCCGAATTCTTACCGCTCTCTCAACGCGATCCAAACTCCGGACCCTAATCAGACAGATCGGCGATCTGTGTCGTCCTGCCCCATCGAGTGAGGGGTGGAATTCCAACCAGGGGGAATAGATGAGGAAACTGCTTCAGGGGGCGCTTGTCGCGTTTGTCGCGGTGGCTTTGCCATCGGTCGGGATGGCTGAGGGCAGCCTCGCGAAGAGGCCGGCTACGCCCGTGCGGCTCGACATCACCGGCAAACCCGGCGTCGCTTCGCCCGGCATGGTCGATCTCGAGACCGGGAAGTACTACAACCTGATCATCACGAGCGACGGAGGCGACGAGGTTTCAGTCACCGCGCCGGAGTTCCTCGACAGCATCTATCTGAACCAGATCAGCGTCGGTGACGCCGAAATCAGGATGTGGGGATCGACTTTCAAGGTCCTGGAGGTCGGCGAGCACGCCGCCAACCGTGTGGAGATCACGCTCGTCCCTATCAAACCGGGTGACTTCACGTTTTCGCTTGACGGAAAGTCGGGGGGCACGTTCCACGTCCACTAGACTTTTCTGCCGGTATGGGTTGTGACGAATGGCCGCGGGTCAAAGCCGATGCCTGCGTCACGGGGCACGATCGGCGGGTCTGGTGCCCCGCGCAGGCCCGAAAAGTTCGCTGGCCCCATGGGGCGATGGGGCCGATCATCTGAAGGAAATCAACCAAGCGGGACCTCGAATGAAAAAATGCGGCGACGGGCCGCGCGAGTTCATGCAAACGCCACTATAGTGGAAACGTCCAAGTCCAAGGTGTCAGGAGAAAAAAATGCGCCTTTCCGGAGTCATCGGTGTCTTAGTGCTGACAGTGTTCGTGGCGAACGGGGCTCAGGCCGCCGGAAATCATCGCCTCGGTGCCGACTGAGCTTGAGTTGAAAGTCGACACTGTGAAACTCGCCTTCTCGCAAACGAAATTCGAGCTGGAGACGGGGAAGTACTACAAGCTGACTGTCAGCAGCGATGGCTTTGAAGAGATCGATCTGAAGGCGCCGGACCTTTGGGAAAACTCTTGGATCAATCAAGTTGAAATCGATGACATTGATGTATTCGTTTCGGCGCCGTTTCACATAGGCTTCGGTAGTGACGAGGGCGAGGCGGACATTTTTTTTGTGCCTCTGCGTCCCGGCAACTACCAGCTCTACGCCGACGGCTTCGAGGAGCGCGGCTTGAGTGCGACCTTTGAAGTCCGATAAACTCCACCGTCAGCAAGCACAAAATCTCGCGGGTCTCTTTCAGGAAATGAGTATGCCAAACAAACCGATCTTCAAGCGGCGCGTCACCGCACTCGCCTCGATCATGGCGCTGGCCCTTGTACTTGTGGCGGGTGGTCCCGCGCGGGCGGCCGGTACGGGCTACGTCTTCGTTACCAACGAGCGGACGAACAATGTTCTCGTGTTCGACCCGGCCAAGGACTACGCGCAGGTGAAGGACATCAAGACCTCGCGCCGTCCCCGAGACATGCATTTTAACCACGACCATACGCTTCTCTACGTCGCGTGCGGTGACGACGACGTCATCGACATCATCGATGTCGCGACACTGGAGATTGTCGATCAGATACCGACCGCGCGCAGCCCGGAGATGTTTGTAATTTCCCGTGACGAGAAGTCGATCTACGTGTCCAACGAAGAGAACTCGTCGGTGCAGCAGATTGACGTTGCCACCAAGACCATCGTCCACGAGGTACCGACCGGCGCTGAGCCCGAGGGCGTCATTCTGAGCGAAGATGAATCGACCCTGTACGCCACTTCCGAAATTGCCGACATGGTTCATGTCATCGATACCGCTGAGGGAGTCGTAACGGACAACGTCATCGTCGGCACGCGGCCGCGGCGCTTCCTGCTGACGCCAGACGGGAAGGAGCTGTGGGTGACCGATGAGCTGTCGGGCCAGGTGTCAATCATCGACCGCAAGACGGACGAAGTGACTGATACGCTGAACTTCCAGCCGCCGGGCTTCCGTCAGGTCGACGTCACGCCGGTGGGTCTTGCCCTGTCGGACGACGGGAAAACCGCTTTCATCGGCCTTGGCCGCGCCAATCACGTTGCTTTCGTCAACATCGCGGACCACAAGATTGAGAGTTACACGCTGGTTGGCAGCCGCGCCTGGAACGTGTCCGAAAGCCCGGACCACAAGTTGCTCTACGTCGCCAACGGCCTCAGCGACGACATGTCGATCATCGATCTTGCCAGCCGAAAGAACATCAAGACCGTCTCATGTGGACGGACGCCGCACACGGTGCTGGTGGATGGGTAAGCAACTGAAGGCGGCAGCGATTGCCGCATCGCTGCTGCTTCCGTCGATCCCCGCGCTGGCGCAGCAAGCGCCAGCCGGGAACCCGCCTGCCCAGGCGGCGCCGGCACCCGCGCAGGCCACCACAGTCCCGATCGGTTACGTCGAACTCAATCCCGACGCCGATCCACGCTGGGAGCCGCTCCTTGCGCGCTATGAGGTCCCGACGCGACCGTGGGGATCGTCTTATCCGGGCGCGGTGATGGGCGTGAATGACAACGCGCCAATCTCCAAATTCACCAACGTTTACTACGTCCTCAACCGGGCCACGGGCGAATCGGTCGACGAGCTGATCACGGCAGTGAAGGGGATGATGCAGGACGGCGTCCATTTTTTCGTGGTCGACCTTCCTGCAGACGACCTGCTCAAGCTGGCTGATGCCGTCGCCGGGCAGCAAGCGACTTTGTTCAACATCTCCGCCCATGAGGATGCTCTTCGAGGCGCCGAGTGCCGCGCGAACATCATTCACGTGGCGCCGAGCTTCCGCATGCTGACCGATGCCATGGTCCAGTATTTGGTGCTGCATCGCTGGAAGAACATCCTGGCGCTTCAGGGGCCGGACCCAAGGGATCAGAATATCATCGATGCGCTCAAGCAGTCAGCCAAGCAGTTCGGAGCGCGCATCGTCGACGTGAGGCCCTTCGTCTACGGCCGCGATCCGACCAACAGGGAGCAGAACAATGTCGCGCTGCTTACCGGTGGGGCGAACTATGACGTGGTTTACATCGCCGATTCGGACGGCGTGTTCTCCCGCGACGCGCCGTACAACACCAACGATCCCCGCCCGGTGGTGGGTTCCTCCGGTCTGATCGCCACGGCGTGGTGGTGGGGCGGCGAGCGTCATGACACGTGGCAGATTGACCTCCGCTTCAGCAACATCGCCAACCGCAAGATGGAGGACATCGACTGGGGCGCCTGGGTGGCGGTGCGGATGATCACCCGCGGCGTGCTGAGATCCAAGTCGACCGAGTACCAGCCGGTTCTGGACATGCTGCTCAGCGACAAACTCGCCGTCGACGGTGCCAAGAACGACCCCATGAACGTGCGGCCCTGGGACCACCAGTTGCGGCAGAGTATCGTGCTGGCCATCAGCAACGCTGTGCTGATGGAGGCGCCGATCCCGGGCTTCCTTCACGCGACCAATGACCTCGATACGCTTGGCGTGGATCAGGCCAATTCGACATGCAAGTTTGCGGGGAAGTGACGCATTGAACATTGCCGGCCACGCGGCGGCCACCACGATCCAGGCCATTGGAAGCGAAGAGTCGCCTTCGCGACTGACGCATTCGCTTCGCGCGATGCGCGGAATCGTCTCGCGCGAGATATTCAAGTTTGCGCATCAGTACGGGCGACTGGTGTCGGCTCTCGTGCGCCCTGCGTTGTGGCTCGTCGTTTTCGCCGTGGGTATGCAGAACCTTTTCGGCGTCGCGCCAATCGAGCCCTACTCGACCTATATCCCGTACCAGGAGTACATGGTGCCCGGGCTTCTGGGCATGGTGCTCCTCTTCAACGGCATGCAGTCTTCGCTTTCCCTGGTATATGACCGCGAAATGGGCACGATGCGGCTGGTGCTGACGGCACCACTTCCCCGCTGGTATCTCCTGCTCTGCAAGCTGATCGCCGGCACGATCCTGTCGGTGATCCAGTGCTACGCCTTCCTTGCGGTCGCAACCCTTGTCGGGGTCTCGATCCCGCCGATCGGATGGCTGGAGGTGCTGCCGGCGCTCTTGCTTAGCGGATTCCTGCTCGGGTCGATCGGGCTGCTGCTGTCCGTCTACATCCGACAGGTGGAGAACTTCGCCGGAACGATGAACTTCGTCATCTTCCCGATGTTCTTCCTTTCTTCGGCGCTTTATCCGTTGTGGCGGCTGCGTGAGGCCGGCGCGGAATCCATCTATTGGGTTTCGCTGTTCAACCCGTTCACGCACGCGGTGGAATTGGTGCGATACTCCGCGTACGGCAAGTTCAACGGCATTTCGCTGGCCGTCGTCTGCGGGGCGGCCCTTGTCAGTTTCCTTGTCGCTGCTGTGGCCTACGATCCGCAACGCGGACTGATCCGTCGTCGTCAGCCCGCCTGATCGAGGCGGCCGCGTCTATGACCGCACGGGAGACCTGGCCAAGACGCCGCGTCCGGTGCGGTCTACTGGTTGGGGCGGGGGATCAGGGGAGCAGGCAGTGGCGCCCCCGGCCCGCCCTGTCCAAACCCCGGCGGTAGCGGTGCCTGTCCTCCCGGCATCATGAAGGGCGCGCCAGCCCCTTCCGGAGGCCCGGCTCCCTCGTCTGCGCCAGGTTGGCCCCCGGGGGCTTGAACAAGGTCGCTCAGTTTGACAGTCAACCCGGCGATCCGCACATTGCCGAGCTTAAACGCCCAACCGTCCGCCACGGAATTGACCTTGGCCGCGGTCTTGGCCGCGTCGCTGCCGTCGGGTGCGGATGCCTTGAATATGGCCCACATGTCGCCGTCCGCATCAACCAAGGTCACGTCGAGCTGCATTCCATCAGTCGTGGTGAATCGGTCGGTCCGCGCTGAATCGCCCAGGGTAATGCTATCAAGCGAGCGGGCGTCCTGGATTGTCACGTTGACGATGCCGGCCGTCAGGTTGTGGATTTTGGTGTCATTGGCGACCATGTCGCTCGACCCGACGCTCTCGTCGAGGTGTACGATCTTGTAAAGGCCGGTGCTCGCGTCGGGCTTGTTTGCCTCGAACACGGTCTTGTCCCCGATTAGGACCGCGACGCTGGCAACGTTGGGACCAGGGATATTCACAATCGGATCGAACCAATCGGCGAGGGTATCGGGAACCACGAGGGTGCCTTCCACGAGCCAACTTTGCGCTTGGCCGATGTTGCGGATGAAAGTGCCGCCGCGGCCATGGGCGGCAGAAATGCTTGAACTCGGACTGCCGATAATCGTGTCGACGAGAACGTCGCCATTGGCGGCCGAGGCGGTGATGCGAACGCCGTCCGTCGACGTGGGGTTCGCGGCCGGATCTGCGACCTGAATGTATTGATACCAGTCAGGATTGTCGGTCTTCGGCTCGACCTTGGTCATCGCCGTCAGATTTTTGACCAAATCGGCCACGACGCCATCCTTGGTGGGATAGTCGCCATGATCGGTGGCAACCCATTTGCCGTCGCGATTCTCCACTGCCGCTTCATAACTTGGTGCCTGGACGGTGATCGTCCGGAGGTCCGCGATCCTTTGGTTCAGGGTGTTGAACATGGGATCGCCGTCGATGATCTCGGTCGCCGACAGTCTTGGCTGGACGGCAACGACGCCAACCGCGCCCAGCAACGCAACGGCCGTTGCCACGAGCAGAACAAGAAAAGCGCGAGGTGACACGGCCGGTCCTCTAGCTCGATTTGTGCCGCAGATAGCGGGAGAGGCGTATGTAGCGCCACAAGGAGGCGCCGATCCCGAGGAGCACGATAAGCGACGGCACGGCCAGAATGTTGATCAGCCGCAGGCGGTTGCCCAGGGCGTCGATCTCCGCGCGCAGAGCGCCTCGAACGTCGCGAAGCTGCTGGCGAACCTCGACAATACGCTGGTTGAATTGAGCAATAGTCTGCTGCTGCTGCGCTGACAGCGCTTCGATCGACCCTCCTCCGCTTGTCGCCTGCGCCAGCCCGCTTCGCGCGCGCAGGGCCGCAAGCTTGTCTTGGGTGTCCTTCAGGTCGTTCTGAAGCTTCTCCTCGGTGGCGCGGTATTTGTCGTTCGCTGCGGCCTCGATTTTGTCGATCGTGGTGAACGGGCGGAACGAGACGCCCTGACTGCGCAGCGAAATCAGTTCTCCGCCTCCGCTCAGGCTGTCGAGCGCGTTTATGACGAAATCGGTGTTTTGCGTGTTCGCCCGACCCGAGGAAGGATCGACGTTCAGCTCGTCCCCGAGCATGTCCGTATCGGCGACGACGATAACGTCGATCGGCTTCTGCGAATGCGCGATCAAAGGCGGCGGCGCGGCCGGGGGGGTGTCGTCATTGGTGCTTTTCGTGACCGGCGGTGGGCCTTCCGGAAACGCAGTATCGACCGGGCCCGTTATGCGCGCCGCCAAAACCTGACGGGTACCCGATGCCTTGAACGCGCTCAACAGCTCATTGGGATCGCCCCGGCTCAGGATGGTTGCCTGATCGTAGAGCATGCTGTTGGGGGTCGTCCTGATCAGGGGCGTGAAAGTTGTCTTGGCAGAATCCACCTTGTGCAGCGACCCGGCCGAGGCCATGCGCATGAGGCTGAGCTGCCCTGTCACCACGTCGTCGGGATTCAGACTGTCGTGATTGATAACCAACCACGGTGGATATTTGGCGATGATAACCTGCGAGCCGGCGACGGCCCGGATCTGAAGTGCCATGTTCACATCGCCGACGACACGGTGTGGCTCCATTTGAACGCCCCACGCCGTCATCAGCGGTTCGAGGTTCGATTCCGGAAACATCGGCATCGCCGGGTTGTTGGCTTCGGGCGTCGAATGCTGGGCGATGACATCGAGGAACACCAGTACGGGTCCCCCACGCATGACGTATTGATCGATGGCGTAAAGCGCCGATTTGGTCAGGTCGTAGGGATGGATCACGACCAAAGCGTCGAGCCCGTCGGGGATGGCAGTGACATTGCGGTCCAGCTGCACGAGATTGAAATTCTCCGCCAGCCGCTCAATGCTGGCGGCCGGCCGGCGCGCGTCCGCTCGATTGCCAAACAAATTAAGGCGGTCAATGACGCCAATCTTGGGCTCGCTGGGCCTCGAAAGGCGCAAAACCATGCGTGTCAGTTCATATTCGAGATAGCTCTCGCGCCCGGGCGTCAGCGCAGGGATGGTTTCGATCCCGTCGACCGAATTGGTGCCGACCAGACCGATGTAGCCCTGCTCTCCGGCGCGACTGAGATTGAAGCCCTGGATGTTGTAACCGATTGCCTCATCCTCGGCCGCGGAAAATGGGATCGGGTCGATCTGCTCGACGTGCACCTTGCCGCCGGAAATCTGTTCGTATGCCCGCAGCAGCTCTCTGATCCGGTTCGCGTAGGTCCGCAATTCGGGCGCCTGCTCTATGAGGCCCGAGGACAGGTAAAAGCGCAGCAGGATCGGCTGGGTCACGGACTTCAGCACATCCCGTGTCGACGCCGACACGGTGTAGACCTTGTCTTGGGTAAGGTCGGCCCGGGTGGCGCTCAGCTCAAGCGAGACAATGAGGTTCACGCAAAGGAACAGCACAATCGCGAGGACGCCGCCAACGATTGCCAAAGTTGCTCGGTTTGCGCGCTGAATCCGATCCCACATACCGCTAACTCATTCTCCAGACTTCCACGACCTGCCGGTTGAGGAACAGGAACAGGAGCATCAACGCCGCGAAGAAGACTATCGCCGGCAGGTCGAGCACGCCCCGCGCGATCGCATAGAAATGCGTCTGCAGGGAGAAGGACGCAACGAGATCCACCACGTACTGCGGCGCCCAGCCCTGGAAAAGGTTGAGCACCAGTTCGAGCCCGCTCATCATCAGCAGGAAGCAGGCCACGACGCCGAACACAAAGGCAATCACCTGGCTCTTGGTCAGCGCCGACGCAAAAGACGTCACGGCGACCAGGGCGCCGGCCATCAGGAAGCTGGCGACATAACTGGCGACGATGACACCGTTGTCGGGATCACCCAGGTAGTTGACCGTGATCCATATCGGAAAAGTCAGCGCCAGCGCGATGCCGACGAAGATCCAGGCCGCGATGAACTTGCCCAGAACCGCCTGCCACGATGTTACCGGCAGCGTCATCAGCAGCTCGATCGTGCCCTGCCGCCTCTCCTCCGCCCACAGCCGCATGCCGACCGCTGGCACAAGGATGAGGTAAAGCCATGGGTGGAAATTGAAGAACGCTGTGAGGTCCGCCTGGCGGCGTTCCATGAACTGCCCGAAGTAGAATGGCGCAGCGCCGGCGGCGGCAATGAACGCCACCAGGAAGACGTAAGCCAGCGGAGTCGAGAAATATGCCGCCAACTCACGGCGAGCGATCGTGAGCGTAACCCGCATGGACTCCGCGCGCCTCCCTAACCACTCTTTTCGATCGTCACGGACCGGAAAACGTCGTCCAGCGTGCCGATCACACTGAACATGTCGGATGCAACGAGGTTGCCATCCCGAACGGCGGCGCCCACTGCCTCGGCGATGAACGCGCCTTCTTGAGGTCTGACGAGGAGCCTCGTCGTGCCGGCAGTCTTCTCAGCGACTTCGACGCTGGCCACCATCGGCAGCGCCTTCAACAGGCTTATCGCCCGTTTGGCGTCGGGCACGGGCACCTTGAGTGACACCACATTGTAGTCCGGCGAACGGGCGTGCAACTCGTAAGGCGTGCCGTCGCTGACGATGCGGCCGTGGTCGATGATGATCGCGCGGTCGCACACTGCGTCGACCTCTTCGAGGATATGGGTCGAGACGATGATGGCCTTGGTGTCGCCCATCGACCTGATCAGCTCCCGTACCAGATGCTTCTGGTTCGGATCGAGGCCGTCGGTCGGCTCGTCGAGGATCAGGATGTCGGGATCATGGAGGATGGCCTGCGCCAGGCCGACGCGCCGCCGAAAGCCTTTCGACAGCGTTTCAATGCGGCGGTGAAGTACCTCTCCAAGCTGGACGCGGTCGATGACCGCGGCGACCGCTTTCTTTCGCTCCGCCCTCGACATGAGCCGGGTGCGGCAAACAAAGTTGAGGAATCCTTCAGGTGTCATGTCGCCGTAAAGGGGCGATCCCTCGGGGAGATACCCGATCGTGCGCTTCGCTGCGACCGGATTCTCTCGAATATCCTCGCCACCGACGATCGCCGTTCCTGTCGTGGGCGGGAGAAAACCGGCGATGATCTTCATCGTGGTCGACTTGCCAGCCCCGTTCGGACCCAAGAACCCCAGCACCTCGCCGCGGTTGACGGCAAAGTTCAAGTCATCCACGGCGACAACCGCGCCAAAACGCTTTCGCAAGGAGCGGACTTCTATGAGCGGGGACATTGAAACGTATTGTCGATCAGGTTCGGGATCGCCCCAAGACGGGAAATGGACGGCGACATCATCGTCAGTTCGTGAAGGACCTGGCAACCACAAAAGGCTGCACCCCTCGTGCGGCGACTGACGCTCTCCGCCGCCGCCGTATGACCGGGCGTAACTTTCCGGCGGCTGATGCCATACCAAAGGCTTCCACCAACGCGTCCATGAACGGTTCGTCTAGCGCGGTCGATGCGGGACCGCACGTTACAAAAGGTGTGTCGCGGCCCATCAGCGACAGAATGCCGCGAACCGCAGCCGCCTTGAGCGCCGCGACGCAGGCGACGACCTCCCGCATCGTTGCGGGGAGGCTCATCGGCGATGCGGTGCTCGGCGGCTCCAGCGCGCACCTTGTCGGCGTTGAAGCGGGCCGCGCCTGTCAGATCGGAGGCGACAGCGACCATGGGATCGCCGCGCTCGCGCCACCCGCCATCGTCGAGCATGGAGCGATTGGCCGCGACCTGCTTAGTAGGCCGAATTCTCTTGCTCAACTGACAGCTCGGTTCACGATTGCCGGGAAGGAGAAGATTCCTTCGCAGCTTGGTTCCGTAATTCCATCGGGAACCTGCCACTACGAAGACGCGCAGAAGGCTGCACCGAAGGCAGTCGGATTGTAGCGGAGCAGTGTCTATCCTCCCCAGGTATTTGGCGTCAGGCCACAATGTCTTCGCTGGCCGTCGCTCTTTGTGGCAGGGCCGGTTCACAACGCTCACAGCGCCAAAGGACGATCACAATGCGTCCGACCGATTGTCTGGCGCCGTCGCGTGAGCAAAATTACTTTGACTGGTGCCAGCTAGGGCTGCCGTCGTCAAGGCCGCGGAAGGGGGCTCGCTCTCGCGGCTCGACCGCCGCAAAGCGGACATCGACGCTCCCGCCCCAGCTCGAGAACCAATACCGCCCGCACGCCGTCCCTGCCGTACCTCGCGCCAACCCGGTGCCAACGGGTGCCGAACCATGTGTCCTGCACCGGGCCGAACCCGGACAGGCACTTGTTGTTTTGGCGCCTCGATCATAAAGTCGCGCAGCTAGGCCCAAACGCCGTGCAACAGAATACCTGGCTGGTTTGCGTCATCCCGGCATTTGCTTGGTGCGGTTCCGGTGCTTGGCGAGAAATCCGAAGCACCTCGCAGGGACAAGAGTCCCAACCACGATGAAGTATGCCGCCGTCGCACTAGACTACGGCCCTCACTCCGGAGACCCACCTTGAACCGGCTTCTTTTGATCGTCGTCGCAGTCGCCGTTGTTGCGTTGGTGGGGTTCGCAGTCTTCGTGATTGCCGGGGGTCCAAGGCAGTCGCCCGTGGTCGCGACGAACGCCCCCGTCACCGAGACACCGGCTGAGGCGGCCGCACCTGGAGCGCCGCCGGCCGCGGCCAGCACGGAGGCGCCCGGAACCGCAACCAGTGGCACGGTACCCGCGTCCGCTGAAATCAAAGCCAAGCTTGATGCCTGGCAGAAGGTCATGAATGCGGCCGGCTTCACGGTCGGAACAAAGAATTTGGCCAGCGCGGACGGTGCGGTGGCCGTTTCGGATCTCGACCTCACCGGTCTGGGTTGGCATTGGTGGGCGTCGTCCGCGCGCATTAACGTCGCCAGCAAGGATAATTTCGATATTACGGCGACCGGGGATCAAAGGCTGTCATTCACCTTCAACGGCAAGGCCGTCGAGCGCGGGCTTCGCGCGGACGGCGTCAAGATCGGCCTGCATGTGGGTAACGACGGGAGCAGAATTAACAGTTTCGAATTCATAAACCTGACAATCGAGGGCGGCGGGGACGCACCGCCCATCAATCTCGGCAGTGGCGGGTTCCGTGTCGTGGCTCAAGCCGACGACGATCTGGTCCCGGCGACGTCCGACGCGGAACTGCGGCTGAACGACCTGGTGATTCCGGCTGAAGCGGGCAATCCGCTGGGGAGCAAGCTCGACTCGCTTTCGGCGACGTTGTTCTTTCAACGGCCGCTGGCGACCGCAGATGCGGGCAAGGCATTGCAGCCGTGGATGGGTCAAACCGAAGCCCTTGGAGTCCGCGCACTTTCCCTCAAGTGGGGCAGTCTGAAGCTGTCCGGTGTCGGCGTCGTCGGACTTGACGAGGCGGGCCGTCCGGCGGGACGTTTTGAAGTCAGAATCGCCGATGTTCTGGCCGTGCTTGACAGCATCAACGCCCTGCATCGCTTCGACCGCAATGTGTTGGCTGCCATGTACGCCAAACTCTTGCTTGACGACGCTCGCGAGGGCAATGATCTGGGCCTGCCTTTTACGATTCTCGTCACAAACGGCTCTGTGACCCTGTCGGGTCAGTCGCACGGGCTCGACGACATCGCGCTTGGCACAGTGGGGCAGTTGTACGCGCCCGCGGCGGCGGAGTGAGGTACCTGCCCCGGGCGCCATTCGCGCCGGACGGGTTCTGGCCCAGAAGCCAGTCGGCACCACCCCCGGAAGTCGAGTCGCCGTGCTTGGTGCCGCGCGCCCTGCGCCGTCTGCCCGAACGAGCCGCGCGGACGGGCACTTTGGGGACGAATGCTGCGATGCCGGGCGGCAAGGCCGAGCCGCTATTGTACGCTGATCGCCAAATGCCGAGCCGTCAAGACATATGCTTGACGAAAAGCGTGAGTGACGGCAAGTTCGCGAACTGTCGTCATGCCTTGCGGCGGACCGGTAAGGCCCCAAAAGGGTACCGCGTCGACCGTCCGGATGGATGGCAGATGTTTTCGTGAAATGGCTACTGAACACCTGAAGCTGGCCGCGACGGAGCCAACATGACATCAGTGACAGCAACTTTCCTCGGCACGGAGGCCCAGTCGAGTGACTATGCGCCGTTGCTGAAATGGATCCTGGTGAACGTCCTGGCGGCGTTCGGGGGTCTCGTGCTTTGGTACCTCGGCTTGCTGCAGGCGATGCTGGCGACAGACCGCACGCACATGTCGCTGATCATTCTCGGTATCTTCGGCGTTACGTCGTTACACTGCCTGTATCAGACGATCATCGTCTCCCATGAGCTGATCGCGGCACGCAAAGTGCGCAGTGCGGTAGTGGCGGCGGCTGGACGTCCCCTTGTTGAAAAGGACGGCCAGGTCTTCACCCCGCAGGGCCAGCCCCTCGAGCCGAGTGTTGTTACAACTCACATCGCCGATCTGATTTCCAAGGCCCGCGGGCCAATGGGAGCGCATCCGGACCAGACGGTGCTACTGCGGTCGCTCGCCGACCAACTGCGATCTCGCGAAAATCTCGGGTGGTTCGTGTCGGAATCACTGCTGCGGCTGGCACTGCTGGGAACGGCAGTCGGTTTCATCCTGATGCTGATCCCGGTTGCCGGTCTGGATGCGTTCGACGTGGATTCGTTGCGCCGAACGCTGACGGGCATGACCGGCGGCATGGCGATCGCGTTGAATGTCACCGTCGCGGGCATCGCTACGGCCCTGTTCCTGAAGCTGACCTATTACCTCCTGGATGAGGCGATTGCCGATCTCTTTCGTGAGGTCACCAAGGTGACTGAGGTCTACGTAATCCCCACCCTGGTGCCAGGCACAGACCGTTCCGATGTTCAATGAATCTGGCCTATTCGGCGGCAGCGACGACGGAACGTTCGTTCCGTTCACGGACATGTTGCTCAACGTGCTGATGGGCTTCACCATAATGGTCTTCATTTCGTTGTCGCTCATCAAGCCGGAAGCGAAGACCGGAAAAGTCGACCTCAAGGCGGAATATTTGATCACGGTGACCTGGCCGGATAACAATCCGGACGACATCGACACCTACGTGCAGGACCCGGCCGACAACATTATTTGGTACCGTCACCTCGAAGCAGGCTTTCTGAGCCTCGAGCGCGACGATCGCGGCATGTACAAGGACACGATGATCGTTGATGGCAAGCGCATCCAGAATCCGTTGAATCAGGAGATCGTGACGATGCGCGGCATTGTGCCGGGAGAATACGTCGTCAACGTCTTTCACTACCTCGCCAACGGGGTCGATCCGGTCCCGGTGACAGTGAGGGTCGAGCGCCTCAATCCGACCGTGCAAATCGTCTACAACGGTACGCTGACTCTCGATCATCGCGGCGATGAAAAGACGGCGATACGCTTTACACTCGACAAGGACGGCGCGCCGTCGCATCTCAGCCAGCGGTTCAAGTCGCTGGCGCAGCTCGTTAGCGGTTCCAAGCCCTAGGGCAGATTTTCGATGCCAATCGGCACCATTATCTCAATCATTGTTGCCTACGTGGCGATTGCAGTGCTGCTGCTCAGCCTCAATCTGTTTTCGCTGTGGCGCTGGTGGGTCAAAGCAAGCGCAATTGTCATCAGCGGGCTCTTTTTCATAGGCAGCTATTTGGCCATCGCATCCCTGCTGGGATTGCCGACCAAGGCCACGGTTCCCGATCGGTTCTCGCTGGTGGCAACGCGCACCGTCGAGCCGAACAAAGCAAACGGCGAGTCGGGAGCCATCTACCTGTGGATAGAAAAACTCAATGACAACAACGTCCCGAGCGGTTTGCCGATCAGCTATCAACTGAGCTACACCGGCGAACTTGCCGATGCCATTGACGAAGCGCAGAAGAGGCTCAACTCTGGCGAGACAGTGGAAGGATCGCTCAGAAAGATCGAAAAGCACCCGCCCGTCTCGGGAGCCAGCCAAAGCCAGTCGGGCTCGCAATCGTCATTCGAGGCCCCGCCCAAATGGGACCTCTTGTTCAATGGCATGCCGCCGGTGCAGCTTCCCGACAAGGGTATACTGTAGGCCTCTTCCGCACGATTTGCGGCGGCCCGCATCGTTAGCCTGATACTCGCCTCGGTCATCACCGCGCCCGGTGATCAGCCCGGGACCAGCGAGTGAGATCAGGACCATTGGCCCATTGTGACCTTTGGGCGCGGCATATTATCGCGTGCAGCCCCGTGGTCGACAGGATGCGCCCCACAAAGGCGCGGCGATACCTACTTGCCCTGGCATCAGAAAGTCGCCCAAGCGGATCGCTGTTGATGGACAGGCAGGCCGCGAGCCTCCCTTCCATCAACAGCACACGCGTTGCAAATTGTCGTACCCACCATCTGGTCGCGGGCTACGACTTTGTAGGTAGGGCTGTAGGATCGAGCCGACTATTCAGGAAACTGCTTGCAGGCGGGCGCATCCTTGTTGCCATCGTACCAGACTGCACAAACGTCGCGCGTCAGTTTCACGTTGACAACATAGGTGAAGAGGAAATCCACCAGGTTATCCAGTTCCTCGGACGTCATCTGAACCCCGACGTCTTGCCCGTCAGGGACGGCACCGAGCGGCATTCCGTAACATTCAACCTTCTCGTACGCGCCCTCCAGATGGCTCGGCATTGAAGCTCGGCCGCACGCGATAGTCTCGCGCATCGCCTCTCTGTCCAGCTTCGTCCTCCTGAGGTTGGGACCGACAGGATGTTCGGTGTCCGTCCCCCCGGTTGCGAAGCCGCTGTGACAGGCCGCGCAGTTGTGGGTTTGCCAAACCTTCAGACCGGCCAGTGCTTGCGGCGTCGGCGCATCCAGCGCAGCGGCCGGCGACGGCACGGAAAATGTCCACGCTGCAATACCGACCAGCGCAAAACAAGCGAGGGCCCGACTGCCCTTGCCAAGCTTCTGACTTATGCTCACGAACCGTTTCTCCACTTCTTCCTCCTGGCCCTCCGGCCATCGTTTCGTTTCGACGTCACCGCGAGGAGTGTTTAGCATTGACATAGTCAAGCAATGTGGGGAATTATCACAAAGCAGGTCGCCTCTGTCGAGGGGGCCCTGATCCGAGACTCTCCGAATCGCCGGCAGGATTTTTCTTCGGAATCCCGCCGAGGGTTAGCCGTCGCCTCTGTGCCGATTGCCCTGATTCGGAGGGCCTCCTCACGGGAGGGAATGTCGAAATGCATGTGAATCTGAGAAGGCAAGCCAGTCTCGCGGCCGCTGTGGCCGTGGGGGCGATGGCGGTCGGCATCGCGGTGCCGGCGGTGGCACAAGATGCCACGAAATCCCCGCCAGTGACGTTCGAGCGCCTGCTCAACGCCATGTCGGAACCGCAAAACTGGCTGATGGTGGGCGAGAACTACAGCGTAACCCGGAACTCGCCGTTGAAGATGATCAACAAGGACAACGTCGGCGGCATGGTGCCGCTGTTCGCGGTTGATCTGTGCGGATGGTCGTGCACGCCCAACAAGTTCACGCCGACCGACCGCGTGGCAAACGGGAATCACACGAAGGAAGAGGCCGTTCCGCTCGTCGCCGATGGCTTCCTGTACATCGAGGATGGCCTCAGCAAGGTGTCGAAGATCGACGTCCGCAGCGGCAACAAGGGCACGTTCGTCTGGCGGTTTGATCCGGAGATCACCAGCTACCGGGACCGCAAGGGCGTCGCGCTGATGAACGACCGCGTCTACGTGTGCGTGGGCACGCCTCGCGGCGTCGCTCTCGACATGAACAGCGGCGAGGTCATCTACGACACCGACCTGCACGCGCCGGTTCAGCCCGGCACGACGATTCTCAAGGAGATTCCCGGGCAGACGATGACGGCCCCGCCCATGGTTGTCCATTCGGCGGGTGGCAAGAACATCCAGATGTGCGGCCGCGCGGGCATCCATGCGGGCAATCACTCGTTTGATGCCGTCAACGCCGACACCGGCGAGTTCATGTGGCGCCGCTACTCGGTCCCGGGACCGGGCGAGCCGGGCCATTCGAGCTGGCAGAACGACGCCTGGCAGGTGACGTCGATCGGATGGTGGGGCTACCAGGCCTTCGATCCGAAGACCAACGTCGTCATCACCGGTACCGGCGACGTCTGGCCGGGTTACGACCCCGAGTTCCGTCCGGGCGACAACCTGTTCGGCGGCTCGATCATGGCTCTCGACGTGGATACTGGCGGTGTCAAGTGGTACTTCCAGTACGTTCCCAACGAGCGCTATGACAACGACAGCGTGTCCACCCCGCAAATCTGGACGGACAAGCAAGGGCGCCGTGTCGTGTCCTCGTTCAACCGGGCGGGCTTCTGGTACAAGTGGGATCTGGACGCCAGCGCGAAGGGCGGCCTGACCAACCCGCAGCACCCCGACTATCCGCCGATCGGTGCGTTCATCGACGCGCATCAGTACGTGGACGAGGTGTCCTGGACCAAGGGTATCGACCCGAAGACCGGGTTGCCGGTGGAGTACGATCCGTCGAAGTCGATCCAGGTCTACGACGACTACCCGAAAGGCGGCACGCCGCGCGAGAACATCGGGCAAACTGCCTACCACTGCCCGGCCTGGGGTGACCAGAACACCGGCATGGAGCCCAACTCCCTCGACCTCGAGCGCCGTGTGGCCTACGCGGTCGTCAACGAGGGCTGCACCACCACGCCGAGTTTCACCGAGGTGAAGGAGCCGGCAAAGAGCGACTGGCCGAACTTCTTCAATCAATTCGGCCCCCACGGTGGGAAGTCTGGACCCACGCCATGCTGCTGGACCGGTGAGAACATCAACCGCGGGTTCGCGATCGTGTCGATGAACCTCGACACCGGCGAGCGCAAGAAGCTGGCCCAGTACGACCAGTACGATGGCAACCAGACGGGTGTGCTCGGAACGGAAGCCGGACTGCTGATGACCGGATGGCCGGATGGTCTGGTCGAGGTTCTGGACAAGGACACCAGCAAGGTCCTCTGGAGCTTCAACACCGGCACCAACCTTGCCGCTGCCCCGATGACCTACGCTATCGGCGACAAGCAGTACTTCGCCATCCTGGCCGGTGGCGGACGGGGATCGATCAGCGACATCCCCCCACCCAATTCGGCCCTCGGAGGCACCCCGGTCCTGTGGGTGTTCGGCCTGCCGAACCGGTGAGCCTTCGGGTTTGAGAGAACTGATGATTGGGGGGGCCTTGGGCTCCCCCTTTTTTTTCTGCTAATGAGTTGCCCGTACGGTCGCTCGAACGAAAGCACGGGACGAGCGCTCGCAAAAAAATTGACGCGACCTTTGGCCGCGGAGCAAGGGAGATTTGACATGAGGGATGGCGGCTGGAATTGGGGAAACGCTGTGTCGTTCGCCCTGGCTGTGGGGATCGGATTGGTAGCCGCTCATCAGGCGGTCGCTCAGCAACAGCCAACCCGCATCTGGGATGTCCCAATCGGAACACCAGCGAGCCAACTTCCTGTCGACTTCAGGTTGCCGGCGTGCGGAACCCATGGAGGACCACCGTCAACCCCGTTGAAGAGTTTCGAGGAATTCGCCCGGTGTCGTCCGGAACCGGACAGCGGGTTGCGCGAGGTATGGTTCAGCTACGACGACGAGCAGGAGTACTATCTGCGAGCCGTTCATGCCGATCCAGCCGTCGTCGCCCGTTATCGGGCCAATCAGATGCTCGATCACCTCGTGGTCTATTCGCTGCTGTTCGACAAGGAGGGCCGCGTGCAGGGCTACCGCATCGCCACCGATCCGCGTGAGGTCCCGGCGATTCGTATTGACGCCGATATGGTTGCGAACGGTGTCCAAGCGATGCTTCCCTACGGTGGCGACGGATGGGATTGCAAGGAGCTGTCTCCGCAGGACGGGCAACAGCCGTATGGCGGGATCTACGAGAATGCCGTTTGCGACAAGACGGCGAACGGCGTCCACGTCACGATTACGCAACACAAGTTTCTGAAGGCCGGCCAGCAGGCAGCCGGCAGGACTGGTACTCCACTGGCGGATGAATTCGAGTCGGGGACGTGGGTGGAGGCGATCAACGCGAGCCTGTACAAGCCGCCTCCCCAATAGGGCAGCCGAGGCGCATCACCTTCAAAGGCAACAGGCTTTTGGTCCCGCGATGCGAGAAGCGAGAACGCGGCTACTAGGGATGGACCGAGTTGTCGGGCATGAGTGCGCCTGAGAACACAGTGTCGGTCGAGGTCGCGTCGTAGAGGTTGGCGCCGATGAAGTATGATTTCGACAGATCGGCACCGGAGAGATCCGCGCCGCGAAGATTGGTGCCGTAAAAGACCGCAGCCGAAAGCCTGGCGCCACTCAAATTGACAGAGTCGAGGTCTGCCTGCGGAAAATACACGCGTTCCCCGACGATGCCGTGCAGATTTGCACGGTTCAGGTGGGCATTCGTAAGATTAAGGTCATCAACCTTCGCGCCCGAAAGGTCCGCGTTGTTCAGGACGCCCTCGCTGAAGTCCGTGCGGGAAAGGTTTGCTCCGCCGAGCTTGGCGTTGATCAGGCGGATCGCGCCAGCGAACGCCCGAGTCAAGTTTGCGCCCGTGAAGTTGGCACCGCTCGCGTCCGCCCCGTAAATAAGCGTGTCGGTCAGATCGGCGCCACTCAGGTTGGCGTTTCTCAGAACCGTCTTGTCGAGGTTGGATTGCACGATAGTCGCGCCAGAAAGATTGGCGTTGGCCAAATTGGCACGGTGCATGTTCGTACCATTGAGGTCGGCGCCGGAAAGATTGGCCCCCTCAAGGTTCCGGTATTTCAGGACAGCACCGTCAAGGTTGCATCCCGGGCAGTCGTTGGTCTTGCCAGCGAGAAAATCGTCACGGTTGTCCGCCAACGCGTACGCAGGCGCGCCGCACAGCAGAACCCCGGTCAGCAGAGAGATCGCGATCCGATGAGTTTTCACGGTCGCAACAATACCGACTTCCCCCCGGCGGAGCAAACCCCTGTCGCGCCTTGGCGACCCATTTTTTTGCCCAAAGGCATGATCTGGTCCGTTTCAAAAAACGACAGAGAGTTCGAAGCGGCACCGTGACGCAGCGGTCGGCGGCGGCCGCACGCGGTCCTCGGCCGGCACGGACGCCTCAGCTGCCGACACTGGCGCGCTTCGCCCCCGCAAGCGTGCAGGTTCACAGTGCTTCCGGGGAGAGGCGAGCTTGCCCACGCCGGGCGTGGCCGATAGAGTTGGGGACTTGCACAAATCGGAGGTGTCTTGTGCGCGCTGCGGTGTTGGCTTTGGGTCTGAGCTGGGCATTGATGGGGTCCGCATGGGCCCAACAGCCAGGCCCGGCAACGGTGGTCGGAAGCGACGCGTTGAAGGTGAACGGCACCGTCTTCCGATTGAATGGGCTGGACGCGGTTGAGATTCACCAGTTCTGCTTTGTCGATGGCCAGGCCTGGGACTGCGGTGCTGCCGCTACTCGCGCCCTGCAGACGCTCGCCGACGGGGTTATGGTGGACTGCACGCCGACCAGCGAGACAAGCGGCAATGTGAAGTTCGCCGTTTGCACGGTTCAGGGGCAGGACATTGGCGAGACCATGGTGCGGGACGGATGGGCGGTGGCCAGTCCATCGTCTCCTTACGTAGCTGCGGAGCAAGCAGCCCGTGACGCCTCAGCAGGCATATGGCGAGGATCATTTGTTGCGCCTTCGGACTTCCGCCAAGACATCGCCGCCATCGAGAAAAGCTACCTGGACCAGGCAGATGCCACGATCTTGGCCGATGCAGAGAAGAACCTCGACGCTGCCACCAGCATTAGCGTCTTCGCCAACGCGCACATCGCAACTCTTGGCCCTGAGGAAGATGGAAAAACATCGGACCGGCAGATCCGCATTCACAGTCTGCCGCCCGGATTTATCACTGACGCGGTCTCACCTGAGGAAATCTTCAGTTGGCGGGCCGTTGCGCGCGTCCTGGAGAAATGGCGGCTGGCTGCCGTTGCATCGGTCATCACAGGCGCCCGTAGCCCCATCTGGGAGGGCGTGCTGTCCCACGCGCACCGAATCGAGACAGCCCAGAACGCGACTGAGTACTATCGGGCCTTAAGCCGATTCTCGACACAGTGGATCGCAGAGGGCCGGCAACCAATTCTGCTGACTCCGCCAGCGATGCCGCAATGGATCGATCACTGGTTCAACTCTGAGCCGCCTGAAGGTGCGGTCGTCCAAAAGAAAGCCGACGTTGCCATACCGGGTTACTACGGCACAATCGACGGCGTCGACGTCTACACCGGGACCCCGATGCCGACGGACAATGCAATCCTCTTGCCCCAGGATCTTCTCGTCTCCGCCAGCTATCGCAAGAATGCCGATGGCGCGATCCTTGACCTTGACCAAAGCTCGGTGGCCACGCCCGAGCTCGTCTTTCGCTACTCGATTGCGCTCGAGTGGAAGCCAGATGAGATCGTTTGGGTGCACTATGCTCAGGAAGACCGCGAGTAGGCAGACAGCCTAGGCCCTGGTGAACAACGCGCGCGCGCCCGGGTAGGCGGCAAGTAAGCGGGGCGCCGCCGCCTTGCCGCTGACGAATATGGCTGTCGACAACGCATCGGCGTCTATGGCACGCGGTGCAATCACAGTTACATCAAGCAAGCTGTTTGGGCTGCGCCCGGTGGCCGGATCGAAGATGTGATGATCGGCGGAGTGCCCGAAGCGCATGCCGTAGCCGCCTGAGACCGCCAGCCCTTGGTTGGCGATGGCGACGGTCCGGTTGATCTTCGTCGGGTCGCGTGGATCCTCCAGCCCGACTGGCCAGGCTTGCCCATCCGGGTTGTCGCCAATTGCGCGCGTCTCACCGAGGTCGACGATCGCGTGATCGAAACCCTCTTGGCGAAGGAGATCGGCGACGCGGTCGGTGATGTATCCTTGCGCGATGCCGTTGAGGGTAACGGCCATACCCGCCTTGATAAATCCAACCCGCCGACCTTCGATCGCTATATCGCGATAGCCAACCTTGGCGCGCGCGGCTTCGAGTTCGGTGCCGGACGGACCGGCGGTATCATCGGGGTGAGTGCGGAAGTGAGCCTCGTAAAGCCGCCACAGGGGCTGGACGGTCGGATCGAAGGCGCCTGCACTGACGTCGGCTGCGTGCCGTGCCGCGGTGAGCACGGCGACGAGATCGGCCGATGCGTGGTCGAGACGACCATCCCGGTTGAGATGTGCGATCTCGGAGTCAGGCCGCAGTAAACTGAACACGCTATCGAGCCGTTCGACCTCGGTGCGCATGCGGGCAATAGTAGTTCGTGCAAACGCGTCGTCGGGGTGCCACAAGGTGAAACTTGCCGGGCCGCCCAGCGATTCGCCCCGCCAGGTCTGGAACACGGGACCACCTGGCAGACGGCGAAGCGCCGCCGCTCCGAGCGGCAAGGCGGCGACGGCGCCAACCACCTTGAGGACCTCGCGGCGAGACCAGCTTCTGGCGGCAATCGGGTTGGATGTGACGGTGCTCATGGGCGGCGACTAGGCGGGGCCGGCGTTGCGAATCGAAACCGGCACTGGAACGTCCGCGGGACGTGGGCGCGGCCGGGCCCTCTGACGCGGGGTACGCAGCTTGCGCGCGCGTACCAGCGGCGGACAGCGGTGGTCGTCGTAGTACTCGACCTGGCAGTCGAGGCACTGGAAGCACTCCTCCATCTTGATCTTGCCCGACGACGCGATAGCGCCGACCGGGCAACTGCGTTCGCACAGGTGGCAGGGACTGCCGCACTCCGGCCGGCGCTTCAGAAGATCAAGCAGGTGCAGTCGGTCGAGGATCGCCAGAGTCCCACCGAGCGGGCAGAGAAATCGGCAGTAGGCGCGTTCCGTGAACAGGCCGACGGCAAGCAGGCCTACCGCATAGAACACGTATGGCCACTCGCGGGCGAACACCGACGTGATCGCCGTCTTGAACGGTTCCACCTCTTCGGCAAGCGTGCCGCCGGTCGGCGCCAGAAAGACAAGCGCCAGGACGGTCACCACCGATGCGTACTTGCCCAGCCACAACTTGCTCTGCAGCCGCTCGGACGGCGCCCACTGAGGCAAATGAAGGAAGCGCGCAACCTGCGCCAGCAGTTCCTGCAGGGCTCCGAAGGGGCACAACCAACCGCAGAACACCCCGCGGCCAATCACGATCAGCGAGAAGGCGGTGTATGCGGCGATCATAACGATCAGCGGCTCCGCCAGATAGAAGCCGATGCCGACGTTCTGGAACGGCGCCTGCACGTAATTGATGATGTGGACGATGGAAAGCTGGGCGCCTGCTGTCCATCCCAGCCAGACCAATGTGAATGCAAGGAAGCCGGTGCGCACCCAGCGGTGAACGCGGCGATGGCGGGTGAGTACCGACTGGAAAGCGAACAGAAGGGTCAGCACGACCAGCGCGGATCCCAGGATAATCTCGTTGGTACGGCCCTCTTGCCAGGCTTGCACCCAGGCTGGGACTGGCGGGGGTTCCGGCATGAGGATGTTCTGCGGCGGCAACTGGTAGTTCAAGCCGGGCAGTGTGATCGTCGCCGTTCGACCATCTGGAGCAGAGGCGTGAACGAGCACCTCGACGCTAAACAGCTTGAGGCCATCGAATCCGGTCGCGGGCGGCAGCACGACAATACCGCTGACGTTGCCGAAAGACGTTCGTGTACGGACGTATTGATCGTGGCCAAACTCGAAGGTGCGGTCGCCCTGGACGATGCGCAGCCGCTCGAGACGATAGCCACTGGACTTGTTCTGGAACTTGAAACCCTGGAAGTCATACGGGCTGGTGGACGCGAGCATTACCGTCTGCGTACCCGTCGGGTATCCAGACCGCAGCCGATCGTAGGTGCCGGCGCCGAGCGCATTACGGCCGATCATCGCCGGGGTAGCCAGCCCGACCTTGAGATCGAGGTATGTGTCGCCAGGTCCCCCTTCAGGCGCGACCTCGGGAACCATGTCGCTGGCGCCGGCAGCCTTCATTGCCGCGGCCAAGTCCGCATTGGAGACTTTCAGCGAAACGATCGAGTGGTCGGCAAGAAGTTCCGCCTTCGTCATCGGACGGAACGAGTCCAGATCGATAGTGGGCTCTGTCACTACCGGCCGGTCTAACTGGGCACGTAGAACCATTCTCGCGCTGTCACGGATAGCTTCCCGCATGGCGCGGGCCGAAACGGTCGCGCCGGCGATGAAACGAGGCGACGGGCCACCCCCCTTCGAGATTTCGAGGCCCGCCATTTTGTCCATGAACTGGACCAACAGCTCGGTGCGACGGCTGTCGTTGAGGATGTGGGGCTCGCGGTGAAAGACGTTGACAGCGCCCGTGATCGTTCCGTGTAGGTCGACCCCGGCAATCACGTCGAAAGGCGTGCCCGAATAGCCCGGAGCCTGAACAACGTCGAGAGTGGAAAATATGTAACCGATTACCGCATCGCCAGCATACACGGCAACCGCCGGTGCGCCTCTGCCCTCGACGGTCTCCAGGCGGCCGGCGTGAGGGAAAACCGCAGCCAGGACCTCGGGAGTCAGCCGATCGATCAGCGGCGGCGTGTGTTCCAGGTAGTCGACGTCAGCAGCGGCAAAGCGCGGCACCAGGACCGAAAGCGCGAAGAGGATACCCGCCGCCAACGTTGGGCGACCAAGCCATGGGACCAAAGAAACCCCTCCGAACCAGAAACGAAAATTCGCCCGCCGATCGACAAGTCATGAGTGCCAGATTGATCGCAAACCAGGGCGTTGGCAAGTGGAGCGAGCGCAACCCGAGACCCGCTCCTTACAGGGTGCGGTATCAAAAGACGGGCCTTCAGGACCCTCCTTCGCGGAATGGTGGGGTTTCGGGTCGAAGGGGCAGGGCCGCAGTTTGGCTTTCTCAACCAACTCGCATTTGGTGTAACATCGAACCTCGGCGACACTGGGGTGAGGTATCCGCAATGCGCCTCCTTGCATTTCTGCGACTGATACTCGCGGTTGCGGTGTTTGTACCTTCGGGGTCAGCGGCAGTCGCCCAGGAGGTCGACCTTGAGCTGGTGCTTGCCGTCGACGTCTCGGCCTCGATGGACGTCAACGAGCAATTCCTCCAGCGGCGCGGCTACGTCGGAGCGTTTCGCGATCCTGATGTCATCTCGGCGATCACGTCGGGCTCCCTCGGGCGCATCGCCGTCACATACGTTGAGTGGGCCGGAGACTATCGCAAAGTCGTCGTCCCTTGGCGGGTTATCCAAAACCAAGGCGACGCGCGCTCGTTTGCCGACGAATTGGCATCCCAGCCTATGTCCGAGCACGATCGGACATCGATTTCGGGCGGATTGCTGTTTGCCGCCGACCAGTTCACGCAAAGCCCGGTTTCCGGCGTCAGCCGGACGATCGACATATCGGGGGATGGGGCCAACAACCTGGGCCTTCCGGTCGTGTCGGCCCGCGACGCGGTCGTGGCCCAAGGCATCACCATCAACGGCTTGCCGATTGTCATCCGGCCGAGCCCGATTGGCTTTCCCCTCGGCCGGTTCGACCTTGCTCTCTACTATGAAGATTGCGTCATTGGTGGCTCGGGGGCATTCATGGTCAAAGTGGAGGATCCGGCGGGTTTCGAGTTCGCCATTCGCCGCAAGCTCCTCCTCGAAATTGCCAAACTCGCGCCCGCCGTGACATTTGTCGCCGACACCGTCCAGCCCAAGCCACAGATCGACTGCTTGATCGGTGAGCGGTGGTTTACGAAAACGCCTGACTGATGTGCGGCAGGCCGGGCGGCCACATCGGAACACGGCCATGACTTTGCGTTGAGGGCCGTCGGTGCGGTTGCGTGCGACGAATGGCCGCGCTGCTCCGGCGAGCAAATCGTCATGAACCTCGCGCCAGCTGCAGGAGAACCCAGTCCTGGGCGGCATCGCTGCTCATCACATCAACCCGGCTGCAAGGGCCGTCACCCCCGGCCTGACCCGCTCCAGGCGCTCGAGAGTCCGGGCGACGGTCTCCCGCTCGCGTCGCGGTGACGCCGGGAACTCGCGGCGCAACGCCTCGACCACCATGGCGAGCCCGTCAGGCCCGGAAACCAGATAGTCGGCAATCCTCGCGATATGGAAGTGAAACCACAGATAGTCGAGCTGGCCCATGTCGAAATAGAGATTGTCGAAGTCCGTGAGCGTCCGGTAGTGGTTCGCGTTGGCGAAGCGCGGCGGCATGCCGCTCTGAAAGCCCGCGAACTGGGGACGCTCCGCGCGGATGTAGCCAGCCATGATTACGCTGGCGATCAGTTCGTTAACCCAGAAATTGGAGCTGCCGATGCCTAGCGCGTGGGCGATCACGTGGCCCATCTCGTGGAACAGCCAGGCTGCGTTGATCGACCGCTCGTCAATGTCCCACAGGTTGAAGCCGGGATGGGAGGTGACGTGGTCGGCAATGATGATGAAGCCGGTCAGCGTCTCGGCATGGGGGGAAGGGTAGGGGATCGCGGTGGCGAGGCGAAAACCGGCCGGATCAAGCACTGCCATGGCGATGGAGTCTTTCCACGGAAGGGTTCGGTGATACCAGGCAACGGCAGCGGTGGCCTCGCTGGCGTAGAACTCAGCTTCGCCCTTGGCGCCAGGTGAATAATGGAGGATGACGCCGTCGCGTTCGATCTTCGGCAGCTGCAGCGCAGCGACCCGCGAGGCGTTTGTCGCGCCAAACTGTGCATGGATGGGCGCCGCCGTGGCGACAAGAGCGGCCAGCAAGACCGCGACATATCGTAGGGTGCGCAACAGCGTCCGGCGGGTCCCCATCAGCGGCTATCGGTTGGTGCCGGCGGTTGTCGCGGCACGCCTACGTTTGCTTGTTTTGGACAGCCCGTCGCCGGGTCGTGCTCATGGTGTCCAAGGTACAGCGAAGTCAGTTGCCAGACAAATTCTGACAGGCCATCAACTCGCCGCTCACCCCAGTCTGCAACGACCGGCTTCGCAAGGGCTCCAATGTCGGCTATCAGTTGGCGCCCTCAATGGATGGTGGCTGCATGATTACCGTCTACCGGCTCCTTGCCGCGCTCGTCTTCATTCTTCTGTGGTGGGCCGCATCGTTTACGAGCCAGTTCATTCCGACACCGCTGCAGACGGCGGTGGCGGCCAAGACAATGTTCTCCGATGGTGTGATCTACAAATCGATTGGCGAGACCGTATCGGTTTACCTGACGGGCTATTTGTTGGGCGTTCTGGTTGCTCTACCCGTCGGCCTGCTGATGGGCGGCTTCCGTATCCTCGGCCGAACCCTCGAAATATACGTCAATGCGCTTATGGCGACACCGCGGGTCGCCTTCATCCCTCTTATTATCGTCCTTCTCGGCCTTGGTTTTCAGGCAAAGATCGCGGTTATCTTTCTGGGAACGGTCATGCCAATTTTGATCAACACCTACGCCGGGGTGCTTAACGCAGACGGCGAATTGGTCGAGATGGCACGGTCTACCGGCGCTCGCCGCTCGCAGATCTTCCTGAAGATTCTTTTCCCCGGTGCTCTGCCGTTTGTGGTTGTCGGCCTTCGCCTCGGCGCCACCATAGGATTGATCAACACTATTGTCGCCGAACTCTACACAGCGGTCAGAGGTCTTGGGGGGTTGCTCGCTCTTTATGGCAACACGTTCCAGATGGAACGGTATTTCGTCGTCGTGTTCGTCCTGGCGACCCTCGGCGTCATCGTGACCCAGTTGCTGCGGGTGCTGGAGTCGCGAATGGAGGGCTGGCGATACAAGGGCTGATGCGGGCATTGAAAGGGGAAGGGGCGTCCCGCGCCAGGGCCTCGCGTGCTGCGCTTTGGCGAAGATGCGATCAGGGCTGCGGCATGGCGGATGAGTGGTGCTGCGCGATCAACCAGCGCCCGTTCACCTTGACCAGGGCGAAGCTGTAGCGGTTTTCGACCTGAACCCGCTGATTGCTTGGAAGCGTGACATTGAACTCATAAGTTCCGGTACTCGTGGCGAACATGCCATCGCCATAGATGCGTATCTGCGGATTGTGGAACGAGACCTTGCGATCGGTGTAGTTGTCGAATTGCAGCTTGAAGTACGGCGCAAAAGAATCCGGCCCTACAAAAGGTTCGCGCGCGTTCGTCCCCCAGAAGACCGCGTCGGGCGTATAGAGTGCGAGCATCGGCCCGGGTCCGGTCGCCGAGGCATAGGTCGCCGCCCACGTGTTCATCGCGGCCAGCACTTCATCCTCGGACGACTGGGCAAGCGCAAATCTCGGAATCGCGAGCAACGACGCAACCAGGCAGACAAGGCCGACCGACCTCGCTGCGATCCACCAACGTGTCATCAGATCCTCCTGTCCCTGCGTACCAGCGAGCTCCTGCACAATTCGGACATTGAACCAAACGACGACCGGTCTCGCATCATCGTTTTCGCCGCGGCGGCGCGCGACCATGATCAGGCAGGATAACGCCAGGACGCCTTTCCCTTTGCACAGCGTTGCAAATACCGGGCGCAGCCGATATCTGGACCTCAGCTAAAGTGGCCCGCGACGAGGCACGCTCGCAACGTTTCGACGGGCCGCACCACGAGGTTCCGCGGTGACGTCGAACGTGCGCGCGCCAGACCAGATCCTTCGTCAGTGCCCAGCAGGTCGCGGACCTTGCCGGCGTGTCGCGCTCTGCCGTCTCGCGCACCTTCACCGACGGCGCCAGCGTTTCCGACAGCACGAGGCGCAAGGTTCTCGCCGCTGCCGAGTCCCTCGGCTACCACGTCAACCATCTCGCCCGCGGCCTTATCCGCGAGCACACTGGCATCGTCTGCCTGATCGTTGCCGACATGAACACGCCCTATCAGGCCCGCATGCTTGAAGCGCTCAGTGCCAGGCTCCAGGCGATCAAGAAAGTCGCCATGGTGATCAACACCTCCGGCGAGCAGGCAAGCGTCGAGAGGGCGGTGCGCCAGACACTTCACTATCGCGCCGACGCGACCATCGTTTTGTCGGGAACTCCGGCGGCAGCACTGATCGAGACCTGCATCAAGAGCGGTCAGCGGGTCATCCTGATCAACCGCGACGACCATCTCGATGGTACGGTCAATATGGTGGTCGACAACCGCAAAGCGGCCGAGCAGGCATTCAGCCGTGTTCCGCCGCGCCCGCTGCGAGACCTTCGCGGTCGTTTCCTCGCAGGCAGGAACGCCGAGCCTCACCGCCCGCGAGACGGCCTTCGCCAACGCCGCCCGTGCCGGCGGATTCGACGTCACCGTCGTCCGCGCCGGGCCGACTGCCTATGCGACCGGTCGCGATGCGGCCTTTCGCCTCCTTAGCCACACCAGCCGGCCGGACGCTGTTTTTTGCGTCACTGACCTGCTCGCCCTCGGTTTCATGGATGCTGCCCGCCACGCCTTCGCCATGGCCATCCCGGAGGACATTTGCGTGATTGGCTTTGACGATATCCCGCAGGCAAGCTGGGATTCCTATGGCCTGACGACGTTCCGCCAACCGATCGACGCCATCGCCGAGCAGGCGGCCGACCTCATCGATCGACCGGACGTCACAATTGGTGCAGAGGAGCCAATCGTGCTTTCGGCCGATCCGGTGTGGCGGACCTCTGTGCGTCCTCGCTGACGGTGGCCCCGAGGCAATATCACCCGTCGCAAGATCGATGACGAAATTGGTTGAGGGCGGACCGGACAGGTAGCTCGTCAGCATCCGAAGGAAAGCGGCCACTTGTGTCGCGATTGGCGCTCGGTCGGTTGGCGTTGCCATGAAGTGGTCAGCGAGCCGGCGATAGGCGGCAAGGCGTTCCGGTGGAATGTCGTCGAAAGCAAGCCCCCGACCCTTTCGCAGCCGATACCAGTCGAGAACCAGGTCGAGGAAAGCCACCATTTTCCAGTTGTCGCGTTCGCCATTCGGCACCGTTGCAATCGCCGCAAGGTCGCCAAGCTTCATCTTCTCCACCATCGATGCCAGCTCGGCCGGCCATTCCAGCGGCAGATGGCGCCGGCGCACGTTGCCGGCGAGATGGCGATCGAGGAAGACGCGGTAGTCACCGGCCTCGAGGAGTCGATCGGGATCGCCTCCGGTCATCGCGGTTTCGCGCCCATATCCGACGAATCCGGCATCGAAGCCCGGGACGTCGCCAACCCTGACCGTCTCGACGCGCATCCTGCCGCCATCGAAGGCGACGAGCTTGTAGGCGGGCGGATAGGCGGCGATCGACGGCACCGACACGTTGACCAGGAAGTGCTCGTCGCGCCGGAAGGCGGTCGTACCGTTGATATGCAGGTGCCCGCTGAAGTGCACCTTGAGCCCTGCCGCCGCCGTGCGCGCCGCCACCGACCGATCGGGCGCCCGGCGGACAGTCGAGGTATTGCCGAAGAGTAGGCGCTCATCATCGAGCGAGCCGTCGGAGGGGTCGACGATCGGATAGTGAGAAAAGGCGAGGAGCTGTTTGCCCTCCTGCTCGGCGCGGCGGGTCACGTCGCCGATCCAGTCGAAGATGAACGGTTTGTGACGCCCCATGGCTGTCCAGCCGGCATCGGTGCTGTCGAAATAGCTCGCCTCGGCCCGAGGGTCACGATCGCCGTTTATAGGCTCAAAGACGTTGGCGTCGATCGACAGCAGCCACAAACCCTCGGTCGGCTCCACCAGATACGATGCATCGATCATCCGCCGGACGGTCATTCCGTCTTGCGAGCGAATCTCGAAAGTCCGCGCTTGGAGAGCATCGTCGGTCCCGAAGGGGCTTTCCCAATGGAGGTGATAGGTCGCGCCGGAAATATCCGTGGTCGGCCACCGCGTTCAACGCGGTTTCGTAACCGTGACAATACATGTCGGGCGTGACGATGCGTGCCCGCGAGTCGCCTTGATCCGCCCCGGGATCGCTGGTCACCAGCACGTGGCCCCCATCTTCCGCGAGGAAACGTTTGGCCTGGTGACGGCCGTAAATGGCAAAGAGGTCGTGATTGCCCGGTGTCAGGAAGAAGCGCATGCCGTGGCGGCGGGCGTAGTCTTTGAGAAGAGCATCGGCTGCCGCCGTTGTCGCGCGCTGTCCGTCGTCGGTGAGATCCCCGGCAACCACCACCAGTGAGATGCCGCGCCGGGCGATTTCATCAAGGATCGCCCGCAGCCCGTGAAAGGTCTCATTGAACACGCGGGTCGATTGGATCGTGTCTGCATACGTCCGCAACGCCATCGCTTCGGGCGCCGCCCCGTCGCGGGGAAAGAAAAGATCATGGAAATGGGGATCGGCGATAACAGCGATCGTGCTCATCGACATTGCTGGATTTGGTGGCTTCGATCAGGAGGCGAGGATGGTCTTCTGGGAACGCAGGCGGCTCTCGCGGAGCTGCCCCGTCCCGTCGAGAACCGGGTAGGCGACGGAGGTGATGTGGGCGTTAATTCGTTTGAGGTCGCGCAGCACGTCGAGATGCAGGGTGCTGGTCTCCAGGCTCTGGGTGAGACCCCTGCGGATGCGCTGGAGGTGGCTTTCGGCAGATGCCTGCTCCAGGTGCCGGACCTCCACTTTCACCTCGATCAAACGACGGGCGAGGTCCGCGTCGCCCGACAGGAAAATGGTCTGGGCGATACGCATGTTCTCGAGGGTGATGGCGAAGAAGCGCTCGATCTCGGCGAAGCCTTCCTCCGAAAAGGAGAGCCGGTGCTTTATCTTGCGGGCGGCGAGGTCAGCGAGCCCTTTCTCGACGATGTCGCCGATGTGTTCGAGGTTGATCGCGTAGGAGATGATCTCCGTCGCTCGCTGTGCCTCGTCCGGCTCGATCTCGCTCTGGGTGAGCTGGGTGAGATAGATTTTCACCGCCTCATGGAGTCGGTCGACCACGTCGTCGAGTCGTGAAATCTCCTGGCAGATTTTCGGATCGTTGGTCTTCAGCGCGTGCAGACTGAGTTCCAGCATGTTCACGGCGATGTCGCCGATGCGCAGCGTCTCGCGCGCCGCGGCAGCAAGTGCCACTGCCGTCGTCTCGAGATCGGACCGATCCAGGTACTTCGGGCCGTCCGCATCGGCAGGCGCCTTTGGCACCAGATATCGGGCGACGGCCGCGATTGGTCCGACGAGCGGCAGGAACCCGATCGCCAGCGCCACGTTGAAGCCGACGTGGACGGCGACCACAAAGGTGGCGGGCGACGATGCGTAACCGGCCAGGTCTGCGGCAAACAGGCTCGCGACCGGAAAGGTCGCCAGTGCGCCGACAAGGCGGACCGCGAAGTTCGACAACGTGACGCGGCGCGCAAGATCGCCCTCGCCAAGGCTCGCTACCAGCGGCGGCACGGCTCCGCCAAGATTGGCGCCGGCGACCAGAACCATGGCCAATGCCGGATCCATATTGCTCGACGCCGCGACCGACATGACGAACAGAACCGCCGCCAGGCTCGATGAGGCGGCAATCGCCAGAAGGCCGGCAATCAGAAAGCCGAAGATCGGCGCGTTGGTCAGCGATTGAAGGATCAGGTCGACCGTCGTCGAATGGCGGATCGGTTCCGTTGCTTCACCCAACAGGCGCAGCGACAGAAGCAGGAGACCGAGGCCGAGAATCGAGCGGCCCACGTTCTTGCCGATGTTGGTGTGGTTGAGCTTGAACAGCATCACGCCGACCAGCACGAAGAGCGAAGCCAGCCAGCGCAAATCCAGCGAGAGAACGCACGCGACGAGGCTGGTGCCGACATTGGCGCCGAGCATCACGGCCTGGGCCATTGCCCCGCTGACAAGTTCGCGGCTGGCGAAGGAAGCCGCGATGAGCGCCGTGGCCGTGCTGCTCTGCAGCGCGATCGTCGCGGTCAGCCCGACGAAGAAGGAATAAAACCGGTTGGCGGTGCCACGGCCGATCCAGACGCGGAGTTGCGCCCCGAAGGCGCGCATCATCCCGGTCTTGACCATGCGCAGGCCCCAGATCAACAGGGCGCCGGCGCCAAGCAGGTCAATAAGTGTTGCGGTCGCACCCACGGAACGACTCCAATGCGCAGGGCAGGGCCGTCACCGGCCGTGCAACTGGCCCGAAAGAGCCATCTTTGCAGCACCGCCGGCCGCGGCGATATCGTCGTCGACCAGACGGATCCAACGTGCCGCCCGGCGCGCCGCCTCGACCAGCACGGGTTTCGGCGTCTCGAACCATTCGTCTGGCCTCAGTTGGCGGCACGTGCGTACATGCAGGAGGGCATCCTCGAGGCGGCGAAAATGCTGCGGCAGGCTGGCATGCAGAAACAGCGCCGCCATTGCGACCGAACGACTGCGGCCGCCGCGGCAACACAACAGGACATGGCCGGCCTTGCGGTTCGGATAGCTGTCACGCGCCGGCATCACCTGCGTGAAGGCGCCCTTCAAGAGGTAGTAGCCGGCGAGCATCATCGTTTCGGGGTTACCTGCGTCGTCGACGAGGCCGAGCTTGTAGTAGCGCAGGGCACCGGGGCCCGCGCGGAACTCACCCTTCTTTCGTCTTGACGTATCCGTGAGGTAGTCGAGGTCAAGGTTGACCGCGCAATTGACCACCGTGGTTATGTTGTTGGCGCGCAGAACCAGCTCGTCGATTGCCCCGTCCTTCCCGCCGACGAACAGGTCGAGCCCGTACGGAGGCACGCCCTCGAACACCATGCTGACCTTCGGGCGGTCGTATCGCGGGCCGGGCGAATCGCCCTCTGCCCTTGTCATCTCGTTGGAATCGACGGTGGTCACGACCGGGCCATCTCCCGCTTGAGGGGAATGCCGGTTGCCCGGCTGACGTCGCCGGCGATGGCCGGTGTGACAGCCAGCACCGCTCCGCCGCCCTGGAGGCTGCCGATACCGAGAAAATCGCAGGTCGCACCACCCGCCTCCTCGACCAGCAGCAGACCGGCCAGGCAATCCCACGCGTTCATGTGCAACTCGGCGTAGCCGTCGGAACGCCCGTCCGCGACGTACGCGAGGCCGAGGGCTCCCGAGCCCGCGCGACGGACGTTGGCGCCACAGGCGAGCAGCTTCGACAGCGCTTCGACATACGCCTGGTTGGGTACCCGCGGCGACCAGCCCAACTCCAGCGACGCCCGGCTGAACACGCTCGTCGTCGCCACCCGGATCGGCTCGCCATTCCGCGTCGCCCCCGCCCCGCGGCGGGCGAAATAGAGTTCGCCGGCGCACGGACTGCAAATCGCCCCGATCTCCACCCGTCCACGAGAAACGAAAGCGATCGACACGCAGAAATGCGGGATCGAGCGGGCGAAATTGGCGGTGCCATCAATCGGGTCGACGACCCAGACATCGCCACCCGTCACGCCGCCCGTCTCCTCCCCGAAAAACCCGTCTTCGGGGAAGGCGGCGGCGATCGTGGAGCGGATATAGGCCTCGACCTCCGCGTCGGCCTCGGTGAGATAATCCTGCGGCCCCTTCATCGTCACGCGATGGCTGCGGGCGAAGGCGGCAAGCGCGAGTTGACCGGCGGCGAGGGCGACGTCGCGGCACAGGGCCTCGCGTCGATCGAGATCCGGTTCAGCCATCCGCCGGCCGAGCCTTTCACCATCCGAGACGATCAGTTCATTCATTCTGATGACCTTCCAAAACTGGCGCCTGCGCTCATGCCGCCCGATTTTCCAGGGCGGCTTCGAACAGCCGCAGCAACGCTCGCGGATCCGCGACGATCGCATCGGGAACGACGTCGAGTTCGTATGGCAGCTCAAACGTCTTGCGCGCTTCCATCAATATGTTGCCGCCAACCCCGGCACGGCGACCGCACAGCACGTCGCGGTCGAAATTGTCGCCCACGTACCAGGTGTCGGCCGGCGCCACGCCAAGCTTGCGGGCAGCGAGCAGGATCATCTCGGGATTGGGCTTGCGGATGCCCGCAACATCGCTGTGCACCTCGACCGCAAAACGGTCGAGCAGGCCGTGCTCGGTCAGGAAATCGAGATGCACCTGACCGCACAGCGCGTTGCTGACGATGCCGACCGGCACGCCCGCCGCATCGGCCGCATCGAGCAGGTCGATCATGCCGTCCCTGAGCTCCGGTGAGCGTCTGGTGTGGCCCATCACCCGGCAGAGATCGCGGGCCTCGTCCACCACCACGGCCCGCACCTCGACCGGCCAGTCCGCCGCGACGAAGTCGCCCCAGAACTCCTCGTAGCGCAGCTCACGCGGCGCGTAGAGCCGGGACATTGCGTTCTTCCAGTGGGAATCCGCCTTGGCGCCGGAGTGGATGTCCGCCGCGATCGCCTCGACCGGCGGCGCCGTGTCCCTCACCCCCGCCGCCTCCAGCCGCGAACGCACATGGCGGGCGAGTGACAGCTCCCATTCCGGTTTGGCGTGGCTGAGCACGACCACGCCGCCGAAATCGAGGAGCAGCGCCTGCGGCCGCGCCAGCGTCCCGGTTACTGCACGCCGGTCTTGTTTCATGGCTGTGGCGCTACCTCCTTGGCGGGAACCGGCGCGTGCCGCGACAGGCGGCTGACGACCCGGTCGAGCGTGGCGTAGTCGGCGTCCTGGCCAACCGCGTAATAATCCGCGGCCAGATGCGCCGGGCTGTACGGCATGCCGTCGCCGAAGCCCGCGCAGCGGCCGCCGGCTTGTTCGATCAGCAGCATGCCGGCGGCGACATCCCAGGGATTGGTGTCGATCCCCATGGCCGCATCGGCCCAGCCGGCGGCGACATGGGCAAGCTGGATGGCGGCGCTGCCGGGATTGCGCACCGCGAGGAAGCCGTCGAGCAGTTCGACATAGGAATCGAGCGCCATCTCCCGGCGACCGGCGAGATGGCGCGGATTGGGAAAGCCGGTGAGGATCACCGCCCGATTTTCCTCCGACGCCGCGTCGGCGTGCAGGCGCTCTCCGTTCAGAAAGGCCCCGCTGAGGGAGGCCGAAAACAGATGTCGGGCGACAGGATCGAGGATGACGCCGGCCATCACCCGGTCGTCGATCGCAGCGGCGATAGAAATGCACCAGTAGGCGATGCCCCGGGCGAAATTGGTGGTGCCGTCGATCGGATCGACATACCAGCGCACGGCTCCTTCGCCGACCGCTCCCCGCTCTTCACCGACGATGGTCGAATCGGGCACCTCGGCCATGATCACGGCGGCGATCTTTTCCTCCGACGCCCGGTCATATTCCGTGACGATGTCGTGACGGTCGCGCTTGTAGCTGTAGTTGACGGTCGAGCGGAACGCATCGAGCAGCATTTGCTCGACGGCGAGCGCCGCCCTGGTGGCGGTCTCGACCAGCCGGGTCGATTGGGGGGCGAGTGAATCCATCTGCAAGGGTACGTCAAGGTTGGCCGGGGGCGGACGAATCCCGCCCCTGGCTCAGGAGGTAGGTTATTTCCGGTAGTTAAGCCGCCACAGATCCTGCCAGTCCTGGCGCGCGTCCCAGTCGTTGAGGGCGTTCTTCACCTCATAGGGGAAGATCTGATCCATCACGGCGGCGATCCCCGAGGGCTCATCGTCAGGCAGCCCGACATCGGCGTTTGAGGACATCTTGCCGTCCACCGCCTGCGGCGCGATGCCCTCCGCGGTCATCGCATAGCGGATGAACAGTTTCGCGGCATTCGGGCTGTCAGAGCCCGCGGTGATCAAGCCGACCTTGCCGTAAAGCCAGCCGGCCCACGGATTGAGTCCCTTGCACAGCCCCAGCTTCATGCCGCTGGCCGCGTTTTCGCGGAACTTGGCGGTGCTCATCATGCCCATGAAGGACTCCTTCTGGCCCGGAGTACCGACCGCATCGGATGCGGCGTCGTCGGAGTCCGTGAGGAGCGGCCCATTGGCGGCCAGCGCCTTGACCCATTGCTTGGTCGCGCTTTCGGAGCCCGTATTGATGTCCTTGCCGAATTCCGCCTTGTAGGCCGCCGCCATCTTGTCGTCGCCGTACTTCTCGACCTGATTGAACCAGTCGTCGAAGGACGTCTTGTGAAGTGGATCCTGGAAGGTAATCTTTCCCTTCCATTGCGGCTCGGTAAGCTGCCAGATGTTGGTGACCGGACAGCTGTCGTGCAGTTCGGTGTTATATGTGAAGACATTCGCCTCGGTGGTCACCACCAGGGGGTCTTGGGCGCTGGCGGGAATCTTGTCGGCCAAATCCGGCGGCAGCCACGAGGTGACGAAACCGTTCGGTATCAGCTGGGCCTCGGCGGCGGCGGGATCGGAGATCAGGAACACGTCGCCTTGCACGTTGTGCGCTTGTGCTTCGCGGATGATCATCTCGAACTGGGCGTCGGCCTTGATCTTGGTACCTACCGCCTGAACGCCGTACTTCTTGGTGAAGGCGTCGCCCATCTCCACGATCTTGCCGGTGCTGTCGTAGACGGTGATCGGCTTCTCGGCCTTGGCGGCAGTAATCAGGGCATCCAGGTCAAAAGCGTCTCCGGCATTGGCGGTGACTGACGAGGCGGCTGCGAGCGCGACGCTCAGGATGACCGCGTTTGATGCGGACCTGAGTTTGGGGGGGATGTAACTGTGCATTTCGTTCCTCCACGGTTGACGTTCGGTCCCGCCTCCTGCCGGGCGGGTGTGGTTGCAGGCTCCAGGCAAGGTCAATTCCTCCTCAGCGCGGCGTCGGCTTCGGCCATGCGCGCGCCGCGGGTATCGAAGACGTGCAGCGTGTGCGGTTCGACCACGAAGTGCAGGGCTTCTCCGGGCCTCACGGTTGGCACCTGATGGGTGGTCATGAACAGCTTGCTGCCCATGCTTTCCAGTTCGATGATCCAGCTACCGCCAGTGGGCAGTATGCCGGCCACGCGTGCAGGACCGGAGAAAGCCTTTCCGTTCCCGCTATCGGCCGATGCCAACTGCACGCTTTCGGGTCTGATGCCGACCGAGCCGGCTCCGGTCAGGGCCGGGTAGTGTGTCTGGCGATAGGCCCCGGCAGCTCCGGCGAGGCTATCGTGCCCGGCTCCCTCGAGATCGAGAAAGTTGATCGGCGGGTTGCCCACGAACTCCGCCACGAACCGGTTGGCCGGCCGATCGTAAATATCGTCAGGCGTCCCTACCTGCTGCAACCTGCCGTCGCGCATCACGGCGATGGTGGTAGCAAGCGTCATCGCCTCCCACTGGTCATGAGTGACAAACACGATGGTGGTCTTGAACTCGCTATGCAGACGCTTCAGCTCCGCGCGCATTTCCAGCCGCAAGCGCGCGTCGAGATTGGACAGCGGCTCATCGAGGAGCAGCACTTCAGGGTTGACCGCCAGCATGCGGGCCAGGGCCACCCGCTGCTGCTGACCACCGGAAAGCTGTGAGGGATAGCGATCGCGATAGGCCTCGATGCCGAGTGTACGCATCACCGAACGCACCCGCTCTTCGCGCTCGGCCTTCGGCACCTTGCGCAGCCTGAGGCCGAAATCGGTGTTGCGTTCGATGGTCAAGTGCGGCCACAGCGCGTAGCTCTGAAAGACAAGGCCGAGCCGGCGCCTTTCCGGCGGCACGAAAATGTTGGCGTCCACCGAATCGACCGTTTCCGTGCCGATGCGGATCTCGCCCGCCGTCAGGTGCTCGAGCCCCGCGATCATGCGTAGCGTCGTCGTCTTGCCGCACCCCGAAGGCCCGAGCAGGCACATGAACTCGCCGTCGCCAACCTCAAGGTCGAGGTCGGACACCGCATTGGGGCCATTGCCTCCGTAGTGCTTCTGCGCGTCGCGAAGGGTGATTGCGGGCATCCTAGCCACCCAATCCTTGTGCGAGGTTGGTTTTGGTGAGTTTTTGCGCCGCCAGCGTCCCGACGAAGGCGACGCCGGCCACGATCAGAACCACCGCGTTGGCGGCCTGGGTGTAGTTGTAGTCAATCAGCCGCAGCGAATAGGTCGTCAGGACGTCGGTCGAGGGCACAGCGAGCAGTACGAACAGGCTGAGGCCCTTCACGCCGGAGATGAACGGCAGCACGACACCGGTCACCAGGGCGCCTTTCTGGATGGGAACCACCACTGACACCATCCGCCGGAACCACCCCGCGCCAGCCACTTGCGCGGCTTCCTCCGGCTCCTTGCCAAGTTGCATCATGGCCGAGATGCCGGCGCGCGAGGCATAGGGCATCTGCTCGGCAATCAGGGCGAGCAGGAGGATGAATGCCGTGCCGTAAAGCGCGGGAACGGGGCCTCTCTGCACGGCGAACAGCGACAGGTATGCGGCGGCGAATGCGATGCCGGGCACCAGGTAGGGGAGGAACGTGATCTGCCTGAGGAACATCGACAGGCTGCGCCAGGGCGTGCGCGCCACCACATAGCCAACCAGAAGCCCCAGCAGCCCGGCGGTTACCGAGGCCATGCCCACGATCCACAGCGTGTTCCACGCTGCGTGCCAGAGTTCGGGCGTGAAAAGGATGCCGTTGCGGAGCGCCACCGTATTCAGGTTCCGCCCGATCCAGTAGTCGAGGGTGAAATTGCCGGGCGAGAAATTGCCCGGCATCCTCATGACCGTGGATAGCAGCAGGGTCGAAATCGGCACGATGACGCTGAGCAGGAAAATCGTCCCGGCAAACAGGGCGGCCGGCAGGCGCAGCCGACCGAGGCTGGTCAGCCGGTTCATCGAGCCCTTGGAGCCGACCGTGACGAAGCGCCGGGCCTCCTTCAGGAGATAGACGTCGATCAGGAGCGTCGTGATGCCGATGAGCATGATTGCGCCCGCGAGCACCGCGGCAACGCCGGTCTGACGCGAGGCAATGCCGCGGTAAAGCGAGGTCGCCAGCACGTTGAAGTTGACCGGCAGGCCCAGCACATAGGCCACGCCGAACTCGCCGAGGCATTTGGCGAAAATCAGGATGATGGCCGACAACAGGGCCGGACGCATCAGCGGCAGGATGATCTGCCAGGCGATGTGTCGGGGCCTGGCGCCGAGAATTCGCGCCGAGTCCTCTAGCTGGGAATCGAACCGGCCGAGCGCGCTGCCAAACAGCAGGATGATGAAGGGCGTGTAGTGAAGCGCCAGGATGATGGTAATCGGTACCCGTCCGTAGGCCAGAAAGTCGGGAGGGGCCATGCCCATGGCTTCCAGCCAGCCGAGCTGCCCGCCCACGGTTCGGTTCTTGAAAAGGGTCGTCCAGGCGAGCGCGAACGTCCAGGCCGGCAGCATGTAGGGAACGATCAGGGCGGTCGCGAACCAGCGCCGGCCGAACATGTCGGTTCGGCTCAGCAGCCAGGCGAGCGTTCCCCCGACAAGCACCGAAACCACGATCGCTCCCGCGGCAACCGTCAACGTGTTGCGCAGCGGATCCCAGAAAAGGCTCTGCGCGATCGGAGAGACGAAGGTGCGGTTCAGGTAGTAGAGGGTCAGTTGGCCGACCGCGAGGTGGGTCCGTCGCTCGTCGCCGAACTGCACTTGGGCAGCGTCGGCCAAAATGGACAGGATCGGTACCAGGATCAGGTAGGTGAACAGCACCGCCGTCACGATACCGATCAGGGTCGTCGGCTCGTGCAGCGCGACCGCCAGCCGGAAGCGCTTCCGCCGACGCCTTGAGGTGGCCAGAGGCTCGTCCGCGATGGAGTCACCACCTGCGTGCATCACCCGTGCACCGGTCTGTGGTGCACTCATCGCACCGGGCAATCCAACCAGGACATCACGAGAGCCATGTCGGCCCCAACGACCGCGGAGGCGCCGACAGGCAGCGGTGCGCAGGTGTGCACCTGTGCTTGAGTCAAATGCGGGGTCCTCCCTTTTCGCCCGCCGCCGGCAGCAATCCCGCGACCCGTTGCGCTCCTTCCTGCGCGGACCACCGACCGCCGTATTCTACCGATTTTTCTTCGACTCAGTCTCGCCTCAAGGGCGAAACGTCCATTTCCTCAAGGCCACTATCTGGAATATTCATTTCATTCTCATCCGTGGCTGTCAACCGCCAAGCCGGCAAATAATGCACCGCTGTGCATTTTGAATTTTAGCTGGTTTAAGCCATTATCCCTCCGCGTTTCCAGCCGATTTGGCATGTTCGGCGCCGACCCCGTGCTCGCGCTGCAAGGCTGTGCAATTTTCGGCTGGGCGGCGGACTGAGCGGCGAAATCAGGATAGTTATTATTTGTTTTGCCGCCTAACTATAGTTCAACGGATAGCTTGCTTTGGGGCTCGATCTCATGAGTCTGGCGTTGATGCTGCCGGTTGCTCTAAACCTTGGCGGCGCTTGGCTTGCTGGTGCCGTCATCGGCATCGAACGCAGTTTTCACGGCCGACCTGCGGGGTTTCGGACGCACGCCCTGGTGTGCCTTTCCTCCGCCCTGCTGATGGTCGTGTTTAACTACCAGCAGGACTGGATCGGTGACGTTCCGGCCGAGTCGATTCGCACGGATCCGACACGGATGGCCCAGGGGATCATGACCGGCATCGGCTTCCTCGGCGCCGGCGTGATCTTCAAGGAAGGTTTCACCGTTCGCGGTTTGACAACCGCGGCCTCGATCTGGACGACCGCCGCCATCGGCATCTTGTTTGGGGCCGGATTTATTGGTCCGTCGGTGTTTGCGACGCTGGTCGTGCTCGGCACGCTCAGTCTCTTCCGCTGGATCGAGAACCGTATGCCGACCCAGCTTTACGCCCAGCACACCGTTCGTTTTCGCGCCAGCCAGACGATGCCCGAAATCGAGCTGCGCCAGCTGTTGAAGTCGTTCGGCTTCGTGGTCTCCAACATGAGCTATCGTCTGGAAGACGAGGGGTCGGTGTTCGAGTATCGAATGATGCTGATGACGCACAACAGAGGCAATCTCGGACGGCTCGCCGCCGAGCTGAGAGACCACGAGGCGATTCTCGAATTCCGAATTTGGCAACCCGGCGACTGACGCAGGTCAGCCGCGCGGCGTTTTCCTGTGGAGCGGCAACGAGCGTGAGCCGTTGAGGCGACAGGACGACGTGCACCGTGGCGCCTTCGGCGTAACGCCGGTCGATCGGTTGCGTGATGAACAACTCGCTGATCTGCGTATCGAGCGTGTACTCCCAATGAGAGCCTAGATAGACCGCCTTGCGCACGTCTGCGGCGATCGAGCGGCCCGCCTCGGGCGTGGCGGCCAGATCGACCGCGTTCGGTCGCACAACGATCATCGCCGGGCCCGACGCCCACTGTGTTTGCATGCGGTAACAGGAGCTCGAGCGTGCCGAGGCGGACTCGCGCGCCCTCCGGTCCTTGTGCGATCACCTCGCACGGCATCAAATTGGCGCTGCCGATGAAATCGGCGACGAAACGCATCGGCCGGCCGCTCGTAAAGATCCTGCGGCGTGCCCTCTTGCGCCATCCTTCGCCTGGTTCATGACGATGATCTTGTCGGAAACCGCAAGCGCCTCCTCCTGATCGTGGGTCACGTATACCGAGGTGAGGCCGAGCGACTGTTGCAGATCGCGGATTTCCCCCCGCATGTGCCGCCTGAGCTTTGCATCCAGGTTCGACAGGGGTTCGTCGAACAGCAATACCTGCGGCTCCAGCACCAAAGCCCGGGCGACTGCGACGCGCTGCTGCTGCCCGCCGGACAGCTCCGACGGAAACCGTCCATCGTAGCCAGCAAGCCCGACGAGCCGCAAACTCTCCTGGGCCTTTTCGATTTGCGCCGCCTTCGACATGTCCGAACTGGCGAGGCCGTAGGCGACGTTTTCGATCACCGTCATATGAGGAAACAACGCGTACGATTGAAAAACCATCGACACGTCGCGCACGTTGGGCGGCAGGTTGGTGACGTCCTGGCCGCCGATAAGAATCCGGCCCGACGTCGGCGGTTCGAGCCCGGCGATGGCGCGCAGCGTCGTCGTCTTGCCACAGCCCGACGGCCCGAGCAGCGTGACCAGAGTGCCGGCCGCAATCGTGAACGAGATCGAGTCGACGGCGACAACAGCGCCAAAGTGCTTGCTGACCGACTGCAGTTCGACCGGAGCCGATCTCGAGCTTATCGTCACGTGAGGGCCCCCTGTCCGAGCACCGCAACCGCGCCTCCGCGCGAGGTATGACGGCGCTTGCCCACGCCAATTTGGATAATGCCGATCGCCAGCAGCATGCATACGATCAGGACGGAGGAATAGGCGATCGCGAGTCCGAAATCCGATACCTCTACACGCCCGATGATGTATGCGGTGGCGAGGTTGTATTGAGCGCTGACCAGGAAAATGACGGCGCTGATCGCGGTGATCGCGCGCACGAAGCTGTACACGAGGCCTGCAACGATCGCCGGCCGCAGCAGCGGCAGGATCACCCGTCGCAACGTGGCAAAGCTGCCGTGGCGCAAGGTCAGCGATGACTCGTCGAGACTCTTGTCGATCTGGCTCATCGAAGCGAGCCCGGCGCGGATCGCCACCGGCATGTTGCGGAAGACAAAGCAGATAATCAGGATGACGCCGGTGCCGGTGAGTTGGATCGGCGGCACGTTGAAAGCAACGATATAGCTCACGCCGATAACCGTTCCCGGAATCGCGAACGACAGCATCGTGATGAATTCGAATGTGGTCTGCCCGGCGAAGCGCTGGCGGTTCAACAGGTAAGCCGTGAGCAGTCCAAGCGCCGCAGTGAACGGCGCGGAGATCGCCGCCAGTTCGAGGGTTACGAAGAACGATGGCCAGGCGCGGCCGGCCCAGAGGATCCCGAATTTGGTCCATTCGACGCCGAACGCAGTGACGTAGTGATGCAGCGTCGGCGTGTTGTTGATACCGAGCGATTGGACGAAACCGCCGCCAAGGATCAACGCGTAGAGGATAATGGTGAATACCAGCCACGGAATCGTGATGGCGTAGACAACGGCCGTGAGGCGGCCCGGCAACGGCGCGTGCAGGCCAGAATCGCCTTTCCCGCCAATCGTCATATACGACCGCCGCCCGAGCCATAATCGTTGGGCGGCGAAAGCCGAAAGGGTGAGGACGAGCAGGACGATTGCCAGGGCGGAGGCGCGACCGGGGTCACTCTGCGACCCGACAATGGCGAAGAAGATGTCGGTCGAGAGCACATCATAGTTGCCCCCGAGGACCAGCGGATTGCCGAAATCGGCCAGGCTCTCGACGAAGCCGATCAGAAACGCGTTCGCCAGGCCCGGACGCATGAGAGGCCATGTCACTGTCCAGAAGGTGCGCCAGCGATCGGCGCGCAGAGTTTGCGCAGCTTCTTCCATCGACGGACTGATGCCCTGAACGACGCCGATCATCACAAGATAGGCAATCGGAGCAAATGCCAGCGTCTGCACGATCACCAGCCCATAAAAGCCATAGATCCAGCGCGTTTGCGGAATACCAAACCAGTGATTGAGCAGAACGCTGGCAACGCCGCTGCGTCCGAACAGAAGGATCATCCCGAGTCCGATCACGAAAGGCGGCGTGATAATCGGAAGGATGGTCAGAAAGCGGAGCAGTCCCTTCGCCGGAAACCGCGTGCGCTGCGCCAGCAGTGCGAACGCAACGCCGAACAGCGTCGTCAACAGCCCGGTGGCGATTGCCAGCCACAAGCTGTTCCACAGCACCCCGCACTTCCTGCCGCCGGCGAAACAGGAAAGGTTCCAGATGTCTTCGGCGGCCAGGCGGGTGGCAAGCGACCAGAGCGAGACGCCGCCGCCTTTGGCGATCGCCGCCTGGGCGAGCATACGCACCACCGGATAGAAGACAAAAAGTCCGACAGAGACCACAACCAGCGCGATCGATCCGACGATGAAGGCGTCGCCCCTCATGGCCCCGCGCCGCGCGACGCCGACGGCAAGCAACGTGAGGAAGCCTACGGCGGCAAGCAGCGCGCCATAGCCCATCGGTGGCTGTGGTGCGATGCTTCCGAACGCCGCCTCCAACCCATGCCATTCCCAGCCGTGAATGCCGATCGCAAATCCCTCGACGCACATGGCGGCGGCACCGATGGTGCCGCAGAGAACAAGCAGATTGGCGGCCGCGCGATCAGTCCGGGGGCGCCTGATCACGAACAGCGGTGGGATGGCCGCGATCAATATCGGCCAAAGGAACGGTCGATCGTACTGGCTGGCCTGAAGCAGCGCTGGAGCGGTCGCGGCGTCCGGATAGTGGGCAAGCCACGCCAACGCCCAAAAGGGCTCGTTCCAGCCCGTACCATGGCGCCACCGCCAGGCCGACCCATGCCACGATCAGCGAGAAAACAATTGGTCCCGGCACCGCCCCGCCCGTGTCCACCCCGATCGGCAAAGCGTCGGGCCGGCGGAGTATGGGACCTCCGCCGGCCCGAAACTACAGCTCTATTTGCTGGCGCCGATCTCGGCGTCCCATTTGCTCAACAGGCGCTTGCGCTCATCCGAAGAGCCATATTTCGCGAAATCATAGTCGATCAGTTTGATCTCGGAAATCTTCGGCGCCTGGGGCGGAACCTTTGCGTTCATGTTCGACGGCACCTGGTAGGAATTGGCGGCGGCCCCGATCTCCTGCGCGGCCGGCGTCAGCGCCCAGTCGTACCACTTCTTGGCGTTCTCGAGGTTGGGCGCGCCCTTGATGATGCTCATCGAACCGGTTTCGTAACCGGTGCCTTCACACGGAGACACGGTCTTCAGCGGTGCTCCCGTCGCGATCGTCGTTGCGATCACGTCGTGTTGGAAGACGATGCCGATCAGTGTCTCGCCGCGCGCCGCGGCCTGGATCGGTGCCGCACCGGACTTGGTGTACTGATTGACGTTGCCGTCGAGCGTCTTGAGGTACTGGAACGCGGCATCCTCACCGAGGATCTGCACCTGGGTGGCCAGGAACGTATAGGCCGTTCCCGACGAGTTCGGGTTGGCCACCTGAACCTCACCTTTGTATTCGGGCTTGATCAGGTCCGCCCAGCACTTCGGCTCGGGCAGGTTCTTCTGCTTGAGCAGATCCATGTTGTAGCCAAAGCCGAGGGCGCCGAGATAGACGCCAACGGTCCGCTTCTTGCCGGTGTTGTGCTGGTTGATCGCCCACTGATTGAGCTGGCTCAGCATGGGCGAGTCGTACTCGAGGGTAAGCCCCTCTTCCGCCGCCTGCAGATGAGGATCGCCGGTGCCGCCCCACCAGATGTCGCCGCGAGGATTTGCAGCTTCGGCCGCGACCTGGGCGTAGGTTTCGCCCGAGCTCTTCCGGGTCATGGCAACCGAGATGCCCGTTTCCTTCTGGAAGGCGTTGACCATCGCCTGACACCATTCCTCCTGCACCGAGCAATAGACGGTGAGGTTGCCCTGCGCCGAAGCAGTGCCGATTGCTCCGAACCCGGTCAGCAGTACCGCGCCGAGCAAGATGTTGGTCGTGGAAAAATTCTCATGGTTTCACCCCCTTGGTTCGCCGCCATAGGTTCAGCGGCTTTCAGTGCCCGTTTGTGTCGTCGCCCGTCGGGCTATTATTTAGCCGGATAATGAGTGAGTTTTTCCGCTTCCGCTAGGGGCAAATTGGTGGCGAGCGGTCTGCGCAGACGGCGGCGGGCGGGATGAAATGGGATCGCGCACCTTAGCCAGCGCCCCCGCCGGCCTTGCAAGCCCCGTCTTTTTGGGCAAACACCGGCGTCGGGACGCAATTCATGCGCGGGTGAGGCCGCTGGTGCCCAGGGGCGGAATCGAACCACCGACACGCGGATTTTCAGTCCGCTGCTCTACCAACTGAGCTACCTGGGCTGAGGCGGCGAGGGGGGCAAAAGGCGCCCCGCCGGAGCGTCGGCGGTTATATTGAAACCGCCACGGGGTGTCCAGTTCTCAGGCGATCACGACCCGACGATCGTATCGAGCCAGCCGACGAGGGTCTCGGCCAGTTCATCGCGGATTTCGGCTGGCCTGCGCCGGGTCCGCGTCGGCACGCGGAACGAATGGTCGGCTCCCTCGATCAGGTGGAGCCCCGCCCGCTTCCCCAGTCGTTTGACCAGCGGCTCGAGCAGCCTCAGCTCGGCGAACTGATCGTGGGTCCCCTGGAGAAACAGCATCGGTACTGTCACGTCGAAGAGATGATCACCGCGCTGGTCTCCGGGTTTGCCTGGCGGGTGCAACGGAAAGCCGAGGAAGGCGATGCCGACCACACCGTCAAGCGGCTTCGCCGCCGCAGCCGCGGAGGTCATCCGGCCGCCGAACGATTTGCCGCCCGCGATCAGCGGCATGCGCGGTATGAGACGGCCGGCTTCGGCCGCTGCTGCCCGGACAGTCGCCTGCGCGACCGCCGGAGAATCGGGGCGGCGTCCACCCTGTTCCATGTAGGGAAACTGGTAGCGCAGCGTGGCGATGCCGCGGTCAGCGAGCGCTTCAGACATGCTTGCCAGGAACGGATGGGTCATGCCGGCACCGGCGCCGTGCGCCAGCACGTAAATCGCGCGGGTATCCCTGGGTGCGACAAGAAGGCCCGACACCGTCCGTTCGGGATCGACTGCGAAGGAAACGGACTTCGCCTCAATCATCGCCATCGTCCTGCTCCGAGCTCCCTTCGCCCTCGACGGCGGGTATCGCATAGGCACCCGAAAACCAGCGGTTGAGGTCGACGTCGGCACAGCGCCGCGAACAGAACGGATAGTGCGTTGGTGCCGCATCCCTGCCGCAGATGGGACATCTGCGCTGCGGCTGCAGGCGCACCACAACGGCCTTTTCCCCGTGTGTGCCCGATTTGTCGCGGGCCATCGCCTTACCCCGGCGTCAGCCAGTTGAAGTGGACCGGGTATCCCTCGCCGGCGAGCAAAGCCGTCGTCTCGTAGAGCGGCAGTCCGACAACACCCGTGTAAGAGCCCGTCAGCTTGATGGCGAAGCTGCCGGCGATTCCCTGGATGGCGTAGCCGCCGGCCTTGCCGCGCCATTCGCCGGAGGCGAGGTATGACTCGATGTCCTCGCGCGACAGGCGTTTGAAGCGCACGCGGGTCTCGACCAGGCGCCGACGTACCTGGCCCTTCGGGGTGGCAAGGGCCAGGGCGGTGTACACGCGGTGCGAGCGACCCGACAGCTGGCGCAGGCACGCCGCCGCCTCTTCGATCTGTTCGGCCTTCGGCAGAATGCGCCGGCCGACGCTGACGACCGTGTCGGCCGCCAGGACCAGCGCTCCGGCGAGCTCCGGCTCGCCCTTGAGCGTCAGGAGAGCCGCGTCGATTTTCACGCGCGCTAGGCGCCGGGCGAGGTTTCGCGGCGTTTCCCGTTTGCGCGGCGTTTCGTCTACGCTCACCGGCATCAGCCGGTCGGGCTCGATGCCTATCTGGGCCAGCAACGCCAGTCTGCGCGGCGACCCCGACGCGAGAACAAGCTTGATCCGTCCGGCCATTGTTTTGTGGCTGTCGGTGCCGGGGCTATTTGAATCGATAGGTGACGCGACCCTTGGTCAGGTCATAGGGCGTCATTTCGACCAGCACCTTGTCGCCGGCAAGCACGCGGATGCGGTTCTTGCGCATGCGGCCGGCGGTGTGCGCGATGATCTCGTGGTCATTCTCCAGCTTCACGCGAAAGGTCGCGTTCGGCAGGAGTTCAGTGACGACACCGGGTAATTCTATGATTTCTTCCTTGGCCATGAGTTCCTGCTGTTGGCCCGCGACAGGTGCGCGGACGGTAGCGGATTGCGTCCCAAAAGTGAACCGAATCTCAGCCTTTCCAGTGAAGGGCAGACACCAGCGTGAAAAGCCGCCGTGCGGTCGCCAGATCGACGGAAATCTTGCCGCGCAGGCGCTCCGTCAGGATCTCGGCCCCCTCGTTGTGCAGGCCGCGGCGGCCGACATCGATTGCCTCGATCTGTGCCCGGCTGGCATTGCGTGCGGCGGCGTAATAGGCGTCGCAAACGAGGAAGTAGTCCTTGATTACCCGGCGGAGCGGCGTCAGCGACAGCATGTGGCGCACCACTGGCGCGCCATCGGGGTCGCTTACGTCGAGGACCAGCCTGCGGTCGGCGATCGACAGTCTGAGGCGGAACCGGTCGCCGGGCCGGCCGACCGGTGCGAACCGATTATCAGCGATCAGGTCGCGGATCGCGGTCGCCCGTTCCTCGTCGATAAAGGAAGGTCCGGGGGCGATCGAATGCGAATCAATTTCGACCGAGATCAGGCGACTGTGCGCCTGCCCGGCCGGCTTCCCGTTCAACGCCCCCTCGGACGATTGAGCCTGATCGCCACAGACCGCGCGTGAGCTCCAAGTCCCTCCGCTTCCGCAAGTGTGATCGCCGGCTCCGCCAGCGCATCGAGCTGCTCCGGCCCGAGCCTCAGCACGGACGTTCGTTTGAGAAAATCGAGCACCGACAGCCCAGAGGAGAAGCGGGCCGAGCGAGCCGTCGGCAACACGTGGTTGGAGCCGGCGACGTAGTCGCCGATCACCTCCGGGGTGTAACGGCCGAGGAAGGCGGCCCCGGCGTTCCTGAGGCGCATGAGGAGCGCCTCCGGCTCGCGAACCGCGAGCTCGATGTGCTCCGGCGCGATGCGATTGGCGAGGTCCATGGCAGTCGACAGCGATGCAACCGTGATGATGGCGCCGTGGTCGCGCCAGCTTGCCCCGGCGATCTCGCTCCTTGGCAGCGTTTTCAGCTGTCGCTCGACGGCGTCCGCTACACGGTCGGCGAGGGGGGCTGCGTCGGTAATGAGTATCGACTGCGCCGCGGTGTCGTGTTCGGCCTGGGCGAGCAGGTCGGCGGCGATCCAGTCGGGATCGTTGTCACCGTCCGCGACGATCAGCACCTCAGACGGGCCAGCTATCATGTCGATGCCGACGGTGCCGAACACCTGCCGCTTGGCGGCGGCAACGTACGCGTTGCCCGGACCAACGATTTTGGCGACAGACCTGATCGTCTCGGTGCCGTAGGCGAGGGCGGCGATCGCCTGGGCACCGCCGACGCGATAGATCTCATCGACGCCGGCGAGGCTGGCGGCGACCAGCACCAACGGGTTGATCTCGTCGTCCGGTGTCGGCGTCACCATCACGATCCGCTCGACGCCGGCTACCTTTGCCGGAACCGCGTTCATCAGCACGGAGGAGGGGTAGGCCGCCGTCCCACCGGGCACGTAGAGACCAACCGCCTCGATCGCCGTCCACCGCGTGCCGAGTTCGACACCAAGGGGGTCGGTGTAGCGATCATCATCGGGCATCTGGCGGCGGTGATGGTCGGCAATGCGGTCGCGGGCGAACGTCAGCGCAGCCCGCTGCTCGGCCGTGACGGCCTTCTCGGCCGCGACAATATCCTGCGATTGGATCGCGATCCGCTCGGCAGTCAGCGCCAGTCGATCGTACCGCCGCGTGTATTCGAACAGCGCGGCGTTGCCGCGCGCCCGCACATCGTCGACGATCGCCGCGACGCTTGCCGCGACGTCCTCGGCGATTTCGCGCTTGGCCGCCAACAGGGCTGTGAAGCGGTTCTCGAAATCAGCGTCCGTTTGGGCGAGCCGGACGGCCACCGTGTTCCCCTCTCTATTCCTTAGCCAGGCCTATTAGCACGTCCGGGCGGCGCCGCTCGCACTCCCGGCCATCAGTCGCTCCGCTCGGCGTCGGCGAGATCGTGGCTGGGTTTGGCGGACGTCGCCCAGGAGGTGCCCAGATCGGCAAGGCGAACCTCGATGACCTCGACCGCGAGTTGGACGGCGGCGCCGCCGGCGAAAACCAGCGTCACCCGGCCGGCAGGCGCGTCGGTCGGCTCGAAATGGATCGCCAGGAGTTCAAGCACGGTATTGGGCGACCCCCGGTCGATGCCGGTCGTGCGCACTGAAATCACCCGGTCCAGGATCAAGAGGGCGTGCCGGCGCTCGAAATCGTCGCGGCTGCCGTCCTCGGCCCTCTCCCAGCTGAACCGGTTCATGGCGGCGGCGAAACGCCTGATCTTGGGCAGGTAGACCATGTCGCCGACCTTGAGGACCGCGTCCTGGACGTGCGCCGACACCACGGCGAGGTCCTCCTCGTCTATGGCCGCCAGTCTGAGCATTGGGACGTTCGTCATGGTCGGATTTCGGCCGTTGGCAGGATCGCGCCAGAGGTAACGCCGGGCCGCGTCGTCCGCAACACCGGTGCCCGGGAGGCTAGCCCGTCAGCCGCTCGATCGCGGCGCCGCAACCGCCGAGCTTTTCCTCGATGCGCTCGAAACCACGATCGAGGTGATAGACGCGATTGACGACGGTTTCGCCCTCCGCGGCCAAGCCGGCGATGACCAGCGACACGGAGGCCCGCAGGTCGGTCGCCATCACTTGGGCTCCCCTTAGCCGGGGGACACCCGTGACGGTCGCGACCTGGCCATCCAGATGAATATCGGCACCAAGACGCGCGAGCTCCTGGACGTGCATGAAGCGGTTCTCGAAGATGGTCTCGCGGATGTGCGAAGTGCCCCGCGCGCGGCAAACAAGCGCCATCAGTTGCGCCTGCAGATCGGTCGGAAAGCCAGGAAAAGGCTCCGTGGTCACGTCGATGGGCGCAAGGCCGGAGCCATTCCGCCGGATGCGAATCCCCGAGTTGGTCACGCTGATTTCGGCCCCGACCTCGCCTAGGACCTGCAGCGGTTTCTCCAGTATCGCCGGGCTCGCACCTTCCAGAAGAACGTCGCCACCGGCCATGGCCACGGCCATGGCATAGGTGCCGGTCTCGATACGGTCGGGCATCACCGAATGGCGCGCGGCCGTCAGGCGATCAACCCCTTCGACATGGATGGTTTGCGTGCCGGCCCCCGAGATGCGGGCACCCATCTTGGTGAGGCACTGGGCAAGGTCGACAATTTCCGGCTCCCGCGCGGCGTTTTCGATGACCGTTTCACCCTTCGCCAGCGCCGCCGCCATCATGGTGACGTGGGTGGCACCGACGGTGACCCTGGGAAAGACGATCCGGTTGCCGACAAGGCGCTTTGGCGCACGCGCCACAACGTCGCCTCCGTCGACATCGATGTTGGCGCCAAGGCGCTTGAGGGCCTCGATGAACAGGTCCACCGGACGCGTTCCGATGGCGCAGCCTCCCGGCAGCGACACCCGCGCCTCGCCCATGCGCGCGAGCAGCGGACCGATCACCCAGAAGCTCGCCCGCATCCGGGAGACCATTTCGTAGGGCGCGGTGGTGTCGACGATCGCGCCCGCGGTGAGGTCCAGCGTCTCGCCACTCACGCCGTTCTGGCCGGCACGCTTGCCGTGCACCATGCAGTCGACGCCGTGGTTGCCGAGAATGCGCTTCAGCATCGCCACGTCGGCGAGCCGCGGCACGTTGTCGAGCGTCAGCGTCTCCTCGGTGAGGAGGCTCGCGATCATCAGCGGCAAGGCGGCGTTCTTGGCGCCGGAAATGGCGATTGTGCCGTTGAGTGGATTGCCGCCGACGATGCGGATCCGGTCCATCAGGTCGCCCTTTGTTCCCATGGAATCGGCCGAAAACTGCGAGAATCTCCACGCGCCGATGGGGCCGGTCTATCCCAGGATTGGGGCCCCGGCAAGGAGGCGGAGCGGCAAAACTAGGTCTGGCCGGGGGTGTTTTTGTCCCGCTGGGAGCGGGTTTTTTCGGTTGTTTTCCCCGCTGCCTTGCGTCGTTTCAGATTGGCCCGCAACGCCTCGGCCAGCCGTTTCTCGCGCGCCGCCCGCGCAGCGTCCTTCGGCCGGTCGACACCGTCTTTCATTGCGATCCCCGTTCGCGTCCGCTTGAACGACCTTCGCCGGTATGGCAGGTAATCCCGCGCGCCGAAAGCGTCAGCTGCCGTAGCTCAGTGGTAGAGCACTCCCTTGGTAAGGGAGAGGTCGACAGTTCAATCCTGTCCGGCAGCACCATCCTGCCCACGAAAACCGATCACTCGCCGGCCTGGGTATTCTCGTTCGCCGCAAACCGCGAACCGAGAAGGGGCGCATAGACCATGATCGTGAGGAACCGGGTCAGTTGGTGGCCGGCGACGAAGGCCGAAATCGAGGTTCAGCGCGAACGCCATCGCCGTCATCACGTCGATGCCCCCCGGTGCGAAGGCAAGGGTCATCTGGTCAAACGGATTGCCGGAGACGGTCATCGCGATCCAGGCAAACAAGGCCGCCACGGTCACGGCGATCAGAAAAGACCCGACCGAGGCCGCGGACGTCCGTCGCAGGTCGGCAAAGCCGACACCGACGAAACGGGTGCCGATCATCGCCCCGAGAATGACGAAAAGGACGGCCTGCAGAAGCGGTGGGAACGATCCGGAGGCGAATCCGGTGGCATGGAGCAAGCCGCTTGCGATCATTGCCCCGAGCATCGGCCCCGCCGGTACGCCGAGGAATCCAAACAGAATGCCGCCGACCGTCCCGCAGACCAGCGTCAGGGCCATGTCCGCGAGGCTGGCGATCTCCCGTTGCGCGCCGCCGGCCACTTCCGTGGCGGTAAGCACGACCGGCGTGAGGCCGACCAGGAGGAACGCCCGGATCGTTTGCGACATCGCGATGCGTGGAATGTCGGCGCCGGTCGGCAATGCCAGCACAAGGATGTAGCTCGTGACGCCTGGCATGGCCGCGTAGAAAGAGGTCCGGCGATCCCAGCCACAGACCCGGTTCAAAAAAAGATAGCCTGATAGCTGGGTCGCAAGCACCGAGGCGACGAGGATCGCCAACGTCAGTGGCCACTGGACCAGACGGCCCACGAGGTCGGGGGAAACACCGGTCCCCAGGCTCGAACCCAGCACGACGAAAAGGACCGAGCCAAGCGCTGGCGGAAATGTCAACGGGACCCGCGCCATCGCGGCGGCCGTGACCGCGACCATGGCCCCCGTCAGCCATGCAGCCGGAAAAGAAACAAGGTCAAAAACCGTCCCACCAATCGCCGCGATCGCCAGTGTCAGAACCGTCACCAGGATCAGCCTGAGGGAGATCGGCTCCTGCGTCATTGCTGCTGGAGCCACGTGGCGAGCCGGTCCGTCGCTTCAGTCAGCTGCGCGGCGTCGCGCGCGAAGCATAGCCGCATGAATTGTTCGCCGCCCTCGCCGAACGCGGTGCCGGGCGCCAGGCTTACGTTGGCTTCGTCGACCAGCTGCAGCGCCAGCGCGCGCGTGTCGTCAACACCATCGACGGCGAAGAACAGGTAGAACGTCCCCGCCGGCAGCACGCAGCGTACCCGTCCGGTCGCCGCCAGACCGCCATGAACGATCTCCCGTCCAATCCGTGCCCGCTCGGTCTGCTCGCGGACGGTGTCGTCGCCGTCGTTGAGAGCGACCACGGCCCCCCGCTGCATGAATGCCGCGACCCCCGACGTGGAATACTGGATCAGATTTCCGATCACCCCGCCGATGGACGGCGGCGCCGACAACCAGCCGATCCGCCAGCCGGTCATCGCCCAGTTCTTCGAGAAGGTGTTGGCGAGGATGATCCGGTCGTCCGCTTCGACGACGTCATAGAACGACGGCGAGCGCTCGCCATCATAGAAATAGCGGTGGTAGACCTCGTCGGCGACGATCCACAGCCCGCGCTGACGCGCGAATTCGACGATCGCGCGGATTTCGTCGACACTGGCCGTCCACCCGGTCGGGTTGGCTGGAGAGTTGATGAAGATCGCCCGCGTCCGCGCTCCCGCGGCATCGAACAGCCGGTCCAGGTCGAGCGTCCAGCCCCGGTTGCCGAAACGCAGCGGGACCGATACCGGCCGCGCGCCGCTGACGGACATGGCGGCCGCTACGTTGGGCCACGCCGGCATCGGCACAAGCACCTCGTCGCCAAAGCCGGCGACCATGCGCAGCGCGATCTGTATTGCCTGCATACCGCCGCCGGTGACGAAAAAGCGCTCGGCCGCGAATGGCCGCCCGTAGACACGCGCGTGGTAGTCTGCAAGCGCCTGCCTGAGCTCAGGCAGGCCACGCTGGTATGTGTAGAAGGTCTCGCCCGCCTTGAGTGAGGCGATGGCCGCCTCGCGTATGAGTGCCGGCGTCGGCCGGTCGCCTTCCCCCACGTGGAGTGGAATCAGCCCCGGGCGGCCTCGGGAGCGATTGAACACCTCAACGATGCCGCTCTCGGGCGCGTCGCGCGCCTCGGCGCGGAGCGCCGCGACCAGTTCCGGGGGATGCAACGCTCTTGTCTCTCGGAGGATCGAATTGGACCCGGCGTCGGGGCAAGCCCGACGCCAATCCGATCATCTACCACAACAGCGGCATGCCGCGCGACCTGCCCGAAGGCGAATTCAGGAGGAAGAGGCTGCGCGGCTCAGCGCTTCGCCAGAAGGTCCCGGATTTCGGCGAGAAGAACTTCCTCGCGGCTCGGGGCCGGCGGCGCGGCCGGTGCCGGCGGCGGCTGCCGCTTCAGACGGTTCATCGCCTTGACCACCATGAACAGGACCCAGGCGACGATCAGGAAGTTGATCAGGAGCGTGATGAAGTGTCCGTAGGCGAGAGTGGCGCCGGCCTCACGCGCCTGATCGAGCGTCGGCTGCGGCTCGCCGCTCATCTGGATGTAAAGCTGTGAGAAATCGACGCCTCCGGTGATCAGGCCGATCACCGGCATCAAAAGGTCGTTCACGATCGATTGCACCAGACCGCCGAACGCCGCGCCGATGATGACGCCGATGGCGAGGTCCACCATATTTCCCTTGAGGGCGAATTCCCTGAATTCTTTCAGCATTGATCGCTCCTGGCATCGTCGCCATGCCGGCGGGTCTGGCTTTCCCGGCCATCGACTGCGATTCATACCGCCGGCGGCGGCGCCGGACAATCCTCGAACCTCGGACATCGTCTTCGGGTCGATTGTGCGACATTCTCCCCTTGCCGGGACGTTTTCCGGAAGGCTAAGGCAGGTCGCGGGGCCGCCGGCGACGCGAGGAGAACAGGTGACCGATCTGAACCAGACCGCCTGGTGGGTGAGGACGACCGAACTTGCGGCGATCGTCCTTGCCGGGTTTGCCGCCGTGGTTGCCGTTCCGTTGCTGCTCGCGCGGTGGCTGGACCGGGGAGCGCTGTTCGGGCTGCCGTTCGGCTATTTCATTGTCGCGCTCGCGCTTCCGGTCGTGCTCGCAATGGCGATCTTCTGGTTTGCCGATCGTCAGCGGGCTCTCGATCACATGTATGACGTGGTTGACGACTGACATGGCGACCGCAATCGCCCGAAACGACGCCGCCGGGACGGTTCGCCGCGTCGCAACCCTGTTCGCTGTTGCGTTCGTAGCGATCGTGATCGTGCTGGCGCTGCTCGCTCAGCTCGGGCTTTCCGATACGGCGCTCGCCGTGACCCTGGCCGGCGCTACCCTTGCAGCCTTCGTGGTCATCGGGATCAACGCCCGCACGATGCAGACATCCGAGTTCTACGTCGCCGGGCGGTCGGTGCCGCCGGTTGGCAACGGCATGGCAGGTGCCGCCGCGTTCATGTCCGGCGCGGTATTCCTCGGCCTCGCCGGTGCCTTCTTCGCCGACGCCCGCGTGGCGGTGGCGCTGACTATCGGCTGGTCTTTCGGCTTCCTGATGCTGGCGGTCCTCTTCGCGCCCTACTTTCGCAAGTCCGGCGCTTTCGGCGTCGCCGACTTCCTGGCGATACGCTACGGCAGCGGCTGGGTGCGCCTGATCGCGGCGGCGATCGTGGCGGTGTCGCTGATCGCAGCGCTGGCGGCGGCGCTGGCGATCGCCGCGGAGATCGGGACCACGGTCTTCTCCGTTTCGCCAGCCGGGGCGGTGACAACGGCCGCCCTTGTGGTTCTCGCCTGCACACTCTTTGGCGGCATGCGCGCCGTCACCATGGCGGGCATCGTGCAGTACATCGTGGCGGCGCTGGCCCTGCTGGTGCCGGCGGCGATCGTTTCGGCCAACGTCTATTCGCTGCCGGTCCCGCAGCTCACCTTCGGCAACGCTGCCGCCCAGGCGACCGCCCTCGGCACCACCGGCGGCCATCTGGCCCACTCGCTCGGCAGCCGCTTTCTTCCATTCGCGCCGGCGGGCGGGTTCGGCTTCTTTGCAGCCATCGTATCGCTTGCCACCGGAGTGGCCGCGCTTCCCCACCTGCTGATCCGCTCCGCCACCGTTCGCGATGTGGAGGCGGCCCGCTCGTCCGCGGGCTGGTCACTCGTCTTCGTGCTGGTGATCGCCCTGACGGCGCCGGCCTATGCCGCTTTCGCGGACCTCGCCATCCTGCGCCAGCTCGTCGGCTCGGCCGTCAGCGCGCTGCCCGACTGGATATTCGCCTTCGGCAGGCTCGGTCTCGTCCAGATTTGCGGCGCCGACGCGGTCTCGCCTGCCGCGGCCAGTGCCGCTTGCGGCGGACCCGGGCCGATCTTCGCCCCCCAACTTGCCGTCGGCGGCGACGCGATCGTGCTCGCGTGGCCGGATATCGTCGGCCTGCCGTTCATCTCAAGGGTCCTGATCGCCGTCGGAGCGCTCGCGGCGACCCTCGCCGCCGCTGGCGCCATCGCGTTCGCCGTCGGGAGCTCCCTCGGCCATGATGTGTATGCCCGACTGCTCGCCCCCAAGGCATCCGGGGGCCGCCAGCTCGCGGTCACCAGGCTCCTGCTGATCGCTGTTGTGGCGCTTGGGGCATGGCTAGCGACCAGCCGCGCCGACGACGTATTCGCCCTTGCCCTGACCGCGATCTCGCTGTCGGCGGGCGGGCTGTTCCCGGCATTGTTCGCCGCGATATGGTGGCGGCGCTCCAACGCGCCGGGCGTGATCGCGGGCATGGCGAGCGGATTTGCGGCCACCGCCGTGGTCGTCGCGGCCTGCCGCTATCCGGGCTTGTTGCCGGCGTTCGTGCCGGCGAATGCCTGGGGACTTTCCGAACTCTCCGCGGCGATCGTCGGCCTGCCGGTCGGCTTCCTCGTCATTGCCGCGGTCAGTGTTGTGACGGCGGCGCCGTCGGCGGAGCGCCTCGCCGTGCTCGATGCCATTCGCCGCCCGGGCGGCCGACCGTTTGTCCAGGAGGGCGAAAGCTGATCATGACAGAGCCGCGTCGTACCCTGTTCGCGCCGATCGAACCGTATGCCACCCATCGACTGAAGGTCTCGCGGCTCCACGAGATCTACGTGGCCGAGTACGGCAATCCCGAGGGCAAACCCGTCATCGTGGTTCATGGCGGGCCGGGGGCCGGCATCAACGCCACCATGCCGCGCTATCACGACCCGGCCGCCTACCGCATGGTGCTGTTCGACCAGCGCGGCTGCGGCCGCTCGACGCCCTACGCCGAGCTTGAGGAGAACACCACCTGGGACCTCGTCTCCGACATGGAGGCGATCCGCCGGCACCTGGGCATCGAGCGCTGGCAGCTCTTCGGCGGCTCGTGGGGGTCGTGCCTCTCGCTCGCCTACGCCGAGACTCACCCCGAGCGGGTGAGCGAGCTGATCGTGCGCGGAATCTTCACGCTCCGCCGCTGGGAGATCGAGTGGTTCTACCAGGAAGGCGCCTCGCGCCTGCTGCCGGAGGCCTTCGCGGAATACGTCAAGCCGATTCCGGAAGCCGAGCGCGGCGACATGGTCGCGGCCTACCACCGCAGACTGACCGGCGCCGACGAGGAGGCGAAGCTCGCCTGCGCGCGTGCCTGGTCGATGTGGGAGGGCGCCTCGCTGTCGCTGCTGCCCGATCCCGCCCGCGTCGCCGCCTTCGGCGAGCCGCGCTACGCGGTCGCCTTTGCCCGCATCGAGTGCCACTACTTCCAGAACCGCGGCTTCATGGAATTCGACGGCCAGTTGATCGCCAACGCCGGACGCCTGGCCGACATCCCCGGCGTTATCGTTCACGGCCGCTACGACCTGTGCACCCCGATCGCCAACGCGTGGGACCTGTCGCAGGCGTGGCCGCGCGCCAACCTGCGCATCGTGCCCGACAGCGGTCACGCCATGACCGAGCCCGGCATCGTCCACGAGCTGGTGCTGGCGACGGAGTCCTACAAGTGGCGGCCGGCGTAGGCGGCCGGTGGGCCTAGCCGCTTCGCACGGCCGCGTGCTTCATCTGGCGGACCATGTCGAACAAGCGGCGCACGGCCGTTTCGACAAACCCGTCTTCGGCCGGTGCGGGGGCGGCGTCCGCGACCGGGCGCGCCGCCAGCGCCTCGACGCGGCCGGCAAGTGCATCGAGCCGCGTGGCGAGTGCATCGACGCTGGTGGAGAGCTGACCGACCCTGCCGGAGAGGTCATCGACCTTCTGCGCGAGCCCCGTCGCCTCGGCGAGCGGCTCGCAGCGCCACACGCCATCGCTCCTGGTGCAATGGGACAGCGACCCCGTCTCAGTATCGAGGCGGGTGAAGCCCTGGTCGCTCGGCGCGATCTGGAAGCGCCCGGTTCCGGTCGCCGCGTCCTGGGCAAGCGCCGGCGCGGCACAAAGAACGAGGCCGGTGACGGCGATCAGGTGTCGGTGCATGAAATGCGACCTCCGTGACGAAACGCGCGGACGGCCTCCTCAAGGTCGTATAGCACGGAAATACGCCGCCGCGCGCATTGCCTGGGCCCGATCGCGCCGATAGGGTCCCGCCCGCAGGCCCTCTTGGTTGTGATCCCATGGCGACGATCTACAAGATATGCCCGGCGCCCCTCTGGCAGGCCGCCGTTGAGGCGGGCGTCTTCCGCGGTTCCGAGGTCGATCTCCGCGACGGGTTCATCCATTTCTCGACGGCGGCGCAGGTCGCCGAAACCGCCGCCAGGCATTTCGCCGGGGCAGGTGACCTGGTCCTTGTCGCGGTCGACGAGGCGCGGCTCGGCCCGGCGCTCCGCTACGAGCCCTCGCGCGGCGGCGACTTGTTCCCCCACCTCTACGGCCCGCTCGATCCGACACGCGTGCTGTGGGTGAAGCCGTTGCCGCTCGCGCAATCCGGCCGCCACGTTTTCCCCGACCTCGCGTCATGACGTACCGACTGCTGCGACCATTTCTTTTCGCCATCGATGCGGAGACGGCGCACCGGCTGACGCTCCGTGCCCTGGCCGCCGCACCGCGCCGCGCCGGGCGCCAGCGGGACCAGCGTCTCGGACGCCACCTGCTCGGCCTCGATTTTCCCAACCCGCTGGGCCTCGCCGCCGGTTTCGACAAGAACGCAGAGGTGCCCGACGCCGCCCTCGGTCTCGGCTTCGGCTTCGTCGAGGTCGGCACCGTGACGCCACGACCGCAGAGCGGAAACCCGCGCCCGCGTATCTTTCGGCTGCCGGGCGACCGCGCCGTCATCAATCGGCTGGGATTCAACAACGCCGGCTTCGACGCGGTGGAACGCCGCCTGCGCCAGCGCCGTGGCGGCGGCATCCTCGGCGTCAACATCGGCGCCAACCGTGACAGCCAGGACCGCGCCGCCGACTACGCAGCCGGCGTCACCCGCTTTGCCGCCATCGCCGACTACCTGACCGTGAATATTTCTTCGCCGAACACCCCCGGCCTCCGCGACCTGCAGGAACGATCGGCCCTGAATGACCTGCTCGCCCGCGTCAGCGAAGCACGACACGCGGTCACGCGCCGTGTGCCGATTCTGGTCAAGATCGCGCCGGACCTCGACGACGCTGCCGTCGCCGCAATCGTCGATGCGGTCGTCGCGGCCGGCATGGACGGTATGATCGTTTCCAACACGACCGTGGCGCGCGAGGGGCTGAACCAAACGCGATCGGCGAGGGAGGAGGGGGGGCTTTCCGGCAGACCGCTCTTTCGCCGCTCGACCGCCATACTCGCCAAGGCGCGTAAACACGCCGGCGACCGATTGGTCCTTATCGGAGTCGGCGGCGTCGATTCGCCGGATGCCGCATGGTCGAAGATTGCCGCCGGTGCCGACCTCGTCCAGCTCTACACCGGAATGGTCTACGAGGGGCCGGGTCTGCCGGCCCGCATCCTCGCCGGTCTCGCCGAGCGCCTCGACCGTGAGGGCGCTGCGTCGATCGCCGACGTTGTCGGTAGCGAGACTGCCCGCTGGGCGACGCTTGCGGCCTAGACTTCGGACGACGGCAGCCCCACCGCACCGACGACTACTCCGACGCCGGCTTGCTGGTTCGCGAAGCGACGGCGCGCCCGGTGAGTTCCGCTCCGGCGTCGTGGCTGAGCCGGGCGAAGAAGAAGGCCGACGCGGCGGTGACCGCACCGACGGTCACAAAGGCAATCTCCAATGCTTTCAGTGGCAGGCCGCCGTCCGGTGCGGCAGCTACGTGAAGGATGAAAGCGGCGGCGGCGACGCCGATGCTCTGCGCGAGTCGCTGGGCCATGGTGGAAAGGGTCGTCCCGTGGCTCATCTGGGCGAATGAAAGCTCTGCAAAATTGAGAGCGCTGACGCCGACGAGCTCGAGCGATCGAAAAACGCCGCCCAGAAACAGCGTGAGTACGATGACGACGTACCATGTGGTCGGACGGAAGAACCCGCAGGCCGCCATGAAACCGCCGGCTATGACGGCGTTCACCACGAGCAGGGCGCGAAATTCGACGTGACGATAGATGCGCGTCGCCAGGGTCCGTATGCCCAGCGCACCGACCGCGGTTACGAAGGTGGTCGCTCCCGACTGCATGGCCGTGTAGCCGAACTGCGTCTGAAAGAGCAGCGGCAGCAGGAACGGCATTGCTCCCGAACCGATCCGGAACACCGAGCCCGCGACAAGGCTGGCTCTAAGCGTTGGCATCTTCAAAAGTGAAAGGTCGATGACCGGCTCTTTGCTGCGCCGCGAGTGGCCAACGTACAGGATGAGCCCGAGGGCACCGAAAAGCAGACACGCCACCGCGAAGGGGTCAAAGGCGCGGCTGGTGGCGGCCGCATCGATGCCGAACAGCAGGCTTGAAAGGCCGAGGCTGATCAGCAGCACGCCCAGTAGGTCGAAGCGCCGCCGTGCCGGTTCCTCGGTGTCCTTGATGAAGATGGTGGCCAGCACGATGCCAACGATCCCGACCGGCAGGTTGACCCAGAAAATCCACCGCCAGGACGTGTATGACGTGAAGAAGCCGCCGACGAGCGGACCAAGGATTGGGCCCATGAATGCAGGTATGCTCATGGCCGCGAGCGCGCCCACCAGGTCCTTCTTCTCGACCGAGCGCAAAAGGATCAGACGCCCGACCGGCACCATCATGGCCCCACCGATGCCCTGAACCATTCGCGCGCACACCAGCATCGCCAGGTTGCCCGCAAACCCGCATGCCAACGAGGAAAGGGTGAAGACGGCGATGGCGACGCGGAATACCAGCCGGGAACCGAACCGGTCAGCCACCCACCCGCTGACCGGGATGAATGCCGCCAGGCTGAACATATACGCCGTCAGGGCGAGGTGGACCCGGACGGATGTTTCACCGAAATCCACGCTGATGGCCGGCAACGAGGTGGCGAGCGCGGTTGCGTCGATCTGTTGCAGAAAAAAGGCGCTCGCCACGACCAGCGGCACTACTAGGTGATATGGCAACTTCTACCTTTGCTGGCCGCACAGGGCCAGGGTCGGCGCCCGCAGCTTCTTTTTGAAATTCCAGGACGGTAACGCTTGCAGCTAGACCTTGGCGCGCCCGCGGCCACCGCCGAACTTGACCAGGCGGATGACGAGCCACACCGGGAACACGATGACGGCGCCGATGAGGAAATAGCGCCACATCCACACGATGGTCTCGAATCCGGCGTCGTACAAGTGCCGGACCAGCCTTCTGAAGCTGTTGACGATGTCGAACGGAGACACGCCCAGCGCGTTCAACACCACGCCGAGAATGAACGACAGCACCACCAGACGAACGACAACGCCACCGGGGGAGCCGCCGAAGAAGCGAACGAGCCTGTCCCTGTTCATCCTGATCTCCGCACCATCCTCGGCCGGCCTCTGCGACACGATATAGGCGACGCGGGCGGCGGCGTCCAACCGGCCGCCCCGGACTCGACGGAGGTCTTGACAGGAGCGGCCGACCGCCCTTCAAGTTGGCGCTGCGCGGGTGTAGTTCAATGGCAGAACGGCAGCTTCCCAAGCTGCATACGAGGGTTCGATTCCCTTCACCCGCTCCAGCACTCACACCAGGTTCCGGCGCAGCCAAGGGCGGCCTGCTCTCAGGCCGCGTCGTGGCCCGATGGATCGATCAGGTTCGGATCGAGAAGGTGGACGATGCCGGCGTCTTGGCGCGGATGTCGGCTGCGAGCAACGTCCGCAACTCCCCGGTCACCTCCGGCGTGTAGTTGAACCAGTGGCGGAAGCCCTCCACCGCCTGGTGGAGCAACATGCCGAGTCCGTCCACGGTGCGATGGCCACGCGCCTTCGCTGCTTTCAACAGGGCGGTTTCCAGCGGCACGTAAACCACGTCATAGACGATCGCATCGGACTTCAGCGGCGTGAGGTCGATGTTCAGTGGCGGCTGTCCGACCATGCCGAGGCTCGTCGTATTGACCAGCAGGTCGGCGACACCCATGCGCGCCGCGGCCGCTTCGATGCCAAATGCCGTCACCCCGTCGCCGAAGTGCTCGGCGAGCGCCTCGGCCTTCGCAGGCGTGCGGTTGCACACGTCCACTTCCATTCCGCGGCCGAGCAGGCCATGGATGGCGGCGCGGGTCGCGCCACCAGCTCCAACGACCAGGGCACGCCGCGCGTCCCTGTCCCAGCCGGGCACCAGTTCGTCGAGATTGCCGAGGAATCCGATCGCATCCGTGTTGCCGCCGACGAGCGCGTCGCTCTCCCACCAAAGGGTGTTGACGGCACCCATCGCCTGCGCCGCATCGTCGATGCGGTCGACGTAGCGCATGACGGCGAGCTTGTGCGGCACGGTCACGTTGCCGCCCCTCCAGCCCGCTTCCCTGAAACCCTCGAAGAAGGCCGGGAGGTCATCGGGGGCAAGGTCGATGCGCTCGTAGCTGCCGGGGATGCCGTAGCGCTTCAACCAGTAGCCGTGCAGCATCGGCGAGCGCGAATGGGCGACGGGATGGCCGATCACGAATGCCCGTGGTGATGTCGTGGTCCCGTCGACCATGTTCTCTCCCTCACCGGCCGCCACTCAGATCGCCGGCATGGCTTCCCGGTTTCGGGTAGCGCCTTTGGGCCGTACAACAGTTTGGCAGGGGCGCCAATTTCCCGCCCGAGTTCTTGTATTGGCTATCCTTGCCGCACGGAAAATATTCCGGATCGAGGGTGTACCACGGGGAACGCCCTCTGCCTCAACTTCACCTGACGCGCGAAGCCTGCGATTTGCCGGGACGGGCAGGAGCCCCCATGTTGGGGCCAGAGGAGCCGCTGACCATGACACTCGACCTTGAGGCGCGCTCCGGCTGGCCGCCGGATCTCCGTCTTTATCTCGACCGTTACCCGCGCGCGGTCTGGCCGGGGCACGCCAACCTCGGCGAACTCGCCCAATTCTGGCTTCAAATCCACGACGGCTTCCGTGCCATGGATCGGGAGCTCACCGGCGCCACGACCGACCTGCGCGAGGGGCGCGTCACCCACGACCGCTTCCGGTCCTGGTTCGCGCCGCGCCTGCGGATGTTTCTGCATCACCTGGAAGGTCACCATCAAATCGAGGATTTTCAGTTCTTTCCGCTATTCGGCGCCGCCGAGCCCCGCCTGCGGAGCGGTTTCGAAGTGCTGGAGAGCGATCACCACGTCATTCACGGCGCAATGGACGAGCTTGTTAAGAGCGCCAACGATTTCCTCGGCCTGCCGGCCGGTGATTCCGACTTGTTGCGCCGGATCGGCGACCGCTACGCTGATGCCAGCGATCATCTGATGCGGCTGCTCACCCGCCACCTCGACGACGAGGAAGACCTGATCGTTCCGTTGATCCTCGATCGCGGCGAGCGCGCGCTCGGTCTCTAGACCGCGACGTTGTGCGTATGCGGGCGATTGCCTAGTGTCGGTGCGTCGCGGCGTGCGGCGGCGCGCGGCGTCGGCTGAAAGGACCAGAGCCCCATGGCAACAATCGGATTGGTGGGTCTCGGCGTCATGGGCGCCAACCTTGCGCTCAACATGGCCGAGAAGGGCCACGAGGTGGCCGTCTTCAACCGCACCACGGCCAAGACCGACGCTTTTGTCGCCGGGGCGGGCAATCTCGCTGCCCGGCTGACCCCCTGCCACACGGTCAAGGAACTGGTCGCTGCCATCGAGCGCCCGCGCCCCGTCGTCATCATGGTGCAGGCGGGCGCACCAGTCGACGAGCAGGCGGACGCGCTCGCCTCGGTGCTCGACGACGGCGACATGCTGATCGACGCCGGCAACGCCAACTTCCGCGACACCCGCCGCCGGGTCAGCTTCTATATGGCGCAAGGCCTGGACTTCCTGGGCGTCGGCGTGTCCGGCGGCGAGGAGGGTGCCCGCCACGGACCGTCGATCATGGCCGGCGGTGCAGAAACGGCGTGGCAGCGCGTGGCGCCGGTCTTCCGGGATATCGCGGCGAAGTTCGACGGTGAGCCGTGCGCCGCACTGGTCGGACCAGAGGGCGCCGGTCATTTCGTCAAGACGATCCACAACGGCATCGAATACGCCGACATGCAGATGATCGCCGAAGTCTACGGCATCATGCGTGACGGATTGGGGATGACGCCAGCCGAGATGGCGGAGGTCTTCGCAAACTGGAACGAGGGACGGCTGAAGTCGTACCTCATCGAGATCACGGCAACCGTTCTCGCAACCAGGGACGCCGACACGGGCAAGCCGCTGGTGGAAGTCATCCGCGACGTGGCGGGACAGAAAGGCACCGGCCGCTGGTCGGCGATGGAGGCGCAGGACCTCGGCGTTCCCGCGACGGTGATCGAGGCCGCGGTCGCCGCCCGCGCCATCTCGGCGGCGCGCGATATGCGTCTCGCCGGCGCCGCCTATTTCGGTACGCCGAAGACCGCACTCGCCGGGGCGCTTGGCGAACGGGCCGCAGCGTTGAGGCTGCTCGAGCAGGCGCTCACCGCCGGCAAAATCGTCGCGTATTCGCAGGGCTTCACGGTAATGGCGCGCGCCTCCGCGACCTGGGACTGGCATCTGCCGCTCGGCACGATCGCCAAAATCTGGCGGGCCGGCTGCATCATCCGCTCGGTATTTCTCGATGACATTGCAAGGGCGTACGGCGAAACGGGAGGCGAGACCGACCTGATGCTGGCGGAGCCGTTCGCCGGTGAGCTGAAGGCGACGGAGGCGGGTCTGCGCCGCGTGGTTGCCGAGGCGACGCTGAAGGGAATCCCGGTGCCGGCGCTCAGCCAGGCCATTGGTTTCTTTGATCTATCACGGGCGCGGCGGACGACGGCGGACCTGATCCAGGGCCAGCGCGATTTCTTCGGCGCCCACGGTTTCGAGCGCACCGACCGCGGCGGAACCGGGTTTCATGGCCCCTGGTCCGGGAGTTGACGGCCCCTGTTGCGACCTACTGAACGCGCACTGTGACCCGGTCCGACTGGCCGTTGCGATCGACCACGGACAGCGTCACGAAGCCGGCGCCGTCCGGGCGCCAGGTTTCGGACCGGGAAAACGGCGAGCGGCCGATCGGCACCCCGTTGGCGAAGAAGGTGAGAGGGAGGGCACCGTCGCGCACCTTGATCGTCAGCGGCGTCGAATCGCCGTCGGCGATGCCGAGGTCGACGGCGACGCCGTCCTGCGGGTAGGCGATCACCGGATGGTCGCGGGAGACGACCTCCGGCGCGCCGGGGTCGTGGAAGCGGCGGAGCGGCGCCGGCAATGAGGCGGTGGTCGCGACGATGACGCCGGCCGGCGGCGGCTTGAGCGGCACGCGCTTCGGGTCCGATACGGTCGAAGGCCTCGAACAGGATCGGCGCGGCGCTCTCGATGCCCGAGAGACCGGGCACCGGCGTCCCGTCCGGCCGCCCGACCCAGACCCCGACGACGTATGCGCCGTCGAAGCCGATCGCCCACGCATCGCGGTAGCCGTAAGACGTGCCGGTCTTGTAGGCGACGCGTCCGGCCGAGCCGTTCACCGGCGGCGGCACGCCGGCGAGAATGTCGTCAACGTACCAGGCGGCGACCGGCGAGAGCACCGGCGCGCCGCTCGCCGCCGGCGTTTCGTCAACGCCGTCGCGAAGCGCCACCGCCGTTCCGCCGCGCGCGATCGCCGCATAGAGCGAGACGAGATCGCGGAGCGTCACGCCGACGCCGCCGAGACCGATGGCGAGACCGGGCGCCGACTCGTCGGGGAGCGTGGCATCGACGCCGGCACGCTTCAGCCGCGCCACCAGCTGCGCCGGGCCGACGGCGTTCAGCACCTTCACCGCCGGAATGTTGAGCGATTGTGTCAGCGCCTCGCGCATCGTCACCGTGCCGCGATTGCGGCCGTCGAAATTCTGCGGCGCGTAAGCGCCAAACCCCGTCGGCCGGTCCTCGATCAGACTCTCGGGGTGCGCGAGGCCCTGCTCGAAGGCGAGCCCGTAGATCAGCGGCTTCAGCGTCGAACCGGGCGAGCGTACCGCGCGCGTCATGTCGACGAAGCCGTCGCGCGCCTCCTCGAACAGACCGGCCGAGCCGACCGAGGCGACGATCGCGCCGCTGAGGTGATCGGCGACGAGGATCGCGATCGACAGTTTGGGCCCGAGCGCGGCGACGCGGTCAGCGGCGAGCGCTTCGAGCGACGCCTGAAGGTCGCGGTCGATGGTGAGGCGGTGCACGGACGCGGCCGGATCGGCGGCGCGCGCTTCCACGGCGAGGTGGGGCGCCAGCATCGGGAAGGGACGGCGCGCGCTCGGCATCCGCTCAGTTTTCGCTGCGGTCGCTGCGTCGTCAGTGATGACGCCTGCGGACGCCAGCCGGTCGAGCACGCGGTCGCGGGCCTCGTGCGCCGCCTCCGGATTGGTGTCCGGCGCCCGCGCCGTCGGCGACTGCGGCAAGGCGACGAGCAGCGCCGCCTCGGCGGTCGTCAGCCGCTTCGGCTCCTTGCCGAAGTAGGCGAGGGAAGCGGCGCGAATCCCTTCGATGTTGCCGCCGTACGGCGCGAGGGTCAGGTAAAGGTCGAGGATGTCGTTTTTGGAGAAACGCGCCTCCAGCGCCCGTGCCAGCGCGATCTGGCGAAGCTTGCCGGCGATGCTCCGCGTCGAGCCGCCGTCGATCAGCCGCGCCACCTGCATGGTCAGTGTCGAGCCGCCGCTGACGATGTGGCCGCCGGCAAGGATGAACTGGGCGGCCGCGCGGACGAAGGCGCGGGTGTCGATGCCGTGGTGGTCGTAGAAGCGGCGGTCCTCGTAGCCGATCAGCATGCGGATGAACTTCGGGTCGACGTCGGCGACGGTCGACCGGCAGCCGCCAGCGTCCGTCGGCGATGGTGAAGGGACGGAGAGGCGGCCGTCACGGTCGAGGACCACGGTGGAGGTCGCGATCGCCGCGGGATCGGGGAGGGGCGGCAGCGACGTCTCGATGCCGCGCCAGGCGACGAACGCCGGTCAGCCCGCCGACGAAGGCGAGGGACAGGGAAGCGCCGATGAGGATTTTGGCGAGGCGGGCAGCAGCGCGTTTCCCCTCTCCCCTTGTGGATACGTTTGCACAACCATGTGGTTTGCTCGACGGCCAACCCTCCCCCTGCGGGAGGGTCGAAACTGCGCTAGCAGTTTCGGGGAGGGGTTTGGCGGTGGTGTCGACACTGCCGTCATCAGCGTTTGCGCTGGCGGTGGCACGACCCCTCCCCAAAACGCGCGTTGACGCGCGTTTTGACCCTCCCGCAGGGGGAGGGTTAGGCCCGCTTCCCGGTGCCACTGACGCCATGGCCGCCTACCGCGTCGGGCCGACGACTTCGACGGTGCCGGCGGCGGTGCGGGCGTTGAGCTCCGGCCGGTACATGTCCTCCACCGTCGCCGCCGGGGCGGCGAACGTGCCGGGCGACACCGCCCGCAGGGTGTAGGCGACGCTGTAGTCGAGCGGATCGCCGTCGGTGCGGTCGAAGGCGGCGACGAAGCGGTCGGTGCGCGCCTCGGTATGGCTGGGGGTGTCGGTGGAAAGCCACGAGAAAGCGGATGTGTCGCCGCTCGCCGAGATGTCCGGATTCTCGATCTCGAAGCCGGCCGGGATCGGATCGACCACCATGATGTGCCCGCCCTGCTGGTTCTCCGCCGTCACGCGCAGAACGACGACGAAACGGTCGTTCTGCTTCACCGTCGAGAGATCGGTGAGGTCGCCGTCGGGCGTGTAGACCGCGCGCTCGATGCGGAAGCCGTTGCCGCCGGCGGGCTCCGGTGTGGTCGGGACGCCGGTCGCGGCCACCAGCGCGTCGAGCGGCTCGGAACCGAGGTTGCCGACGGTCACCGGCTTCGCGGCGAGCTCATCATCCGTGAAGCGGCGATAGAGCGGCGACGCCACGGTCGCGCCGTCGATCGTGAAATTCGCCTCGGCCGAGTCCTTGATGAGCGCAGCCGCGGCGAGCAGCATCCAGGAATCCTCCTGGGTGCTGGTGGAGCGTTTGGCGAGGTCCGCCGCCGCGACGCGGGTGGCGAGCGCGCGAACATCGACGCCGTCGGTCTTCGTCTCGGCGGCGAGCGTCAACACTGCCGCGTTGTCGCGGAGCGCGGTGCCGTAGTCGCGGCGCCAGCCGGTGATCGCCTGGTTGCGGTCAATGTCAGCCATGGCGGCGGCGAACGCGCGCGCCGCCCGCGGGCGATCGCCATAGAGCGCCATGGCGGCGCCGATCTGCGCCTTGGCGAGCGGCGTCGCGAAGCTGGCGAGCTTGGAATCGGCGTAGTAGCGAAGGTCGCCGATCGCCGCCCGGCCGGTGCGGGCGAGCACGTAGAGCGCGTAGGCGATATCCTCGCCGCCGCGATCGAAGTCGCTGGCGTAGGCGACCGCGTTGGCGAGATTGTCGAGCGCGAGCGTGCGCGCGAGCGCGGGCACGTCGTAGCCATGATCGGCGGCGCGGGTGATGAAGTCGGTGACGTAGGCATCGAGCCAGAGATCACCGCCGGCGTCCTGCGGCCCCCAGAGGCCAAAGGCGCCGTTCGCCGCCTGGTCGGCGAGCACGCCCTTGATCGCCTTGTTGACGCGCTCTTTCACCGCCGCGTCGGCGCCGAGGCCGACCGACGAGGCGACATCATCGAGATAGACGAGCGGCATCGCGCGGCTGGTAAGCTGCTCGACGCAGCCGTAGGGGTAGCGGTCAAGCGCAGCCAGAATTCCGGCGACGTCGAGCGGGCCGGCACCGCCGAGCGACACCGCCACCGAGCCGGTGCCGGGGACGAAGTCGGCGGTCAGCGCGCTGTCGACGGTGAGCGTGCCGCCGGCGACGACGGCGATGGTGCTGCGGTGGGTGACCGGGCAGGCCGGCAGGGCGGACGCCGAGGGTGAGTTGGCTCGGGAATTCCTCGCCGGACGGGGCAGCCAGATTCACGGCGAGATCGAAATCGCCGATCGCGGTGGCGTCGATGGGCAGGGTGAAGGCCGTCCGCTGCTTCTCGTCGAGACGGAACGGCGCGCTTGCCGTGCCCGTGTCGACCGCGACGCCGTCGCCGCTCGCGATCGACAGGCGGTAGTCGCCGGCGGGACCTCCAACGTTGTTGACCTCGACCAGCAGGCGCGAGGTGTCGCCGAGAGACAGGAAACGCGGGATGCTGGCGGTGACCACCACCGGATCGCGGACGATCACGTCCTTGACCGCGTGGCCGACGCCCTCCTTGCTCCACGCCATCGCCATCACGCGCACGGTGCCGTTGAAGTCGGGAAGGTCGAAGCTGACGGAGGCCTTGCCCGCGTCATCGACGCGCACGATGCCTGAGTACCAGGCCAGCAGCTTCTGGGTCGGCGGCGGCGCCGACAGCCGCACCGCGCCGCTGTCGCCGCCGGAACGGACCGTGCCGGGCGCGCCCTGCGTGCGGTCGATCAGCAGGCCGTAGATATCGCGGATATCCATGCCGAGCCGGCGCTGGCCGAAGTACCAGTCGTCCGGGGCAGGCGCGGCGAAGTTGGTGAGGTTGAGAATGCCGACGTCGACGGCGGCGACCGTCACGTAGGCTTCGGTGCCGGGCGCGAGATTGGCGATCGACACCGGGATCGTCATTGCCTGGCGCGGCCGCATCTCGTCGGGCAGGTCGAGCGCGACGGCGAGGTCGCGGTCGCCCGGATCGACCTTCGCCCAGGTGAGGCCGAGGGCGCGCGCCGGCATGCGCTTCGCCGCGATGTCCATCGGCCGGTAGAGCGTGGCGGTGACGTAGGCGCCGGGTCCCCATTCGTCGGTCACGGCGAGATCGACGGTGGTGCCGTCGGCAGGAACATCGACCGACTTCATGGCGATCAGCCGGTTGTCGATGACGGTGATGAGGGCGGTGCCGGCAAACTGCGGGTCGAGGCGGAGCTTCGCCGTGTCGCCGATGTGATAGGCCGGCTTGTCGAGCGCCACCTGAAGCGTGTCGGGCGTGTCCGACGAGGCGACGGCGCGGTACCAGCCGGCGTAGAACTCGACGCTCGTCGCCGCCGGCGCGTCGTCGTCCTCGACGGTCAGGCGATAGCGGCCCCAGTCGACGTTGGCGGAAATCTTCGCCGGCGCGTCGGTGGTGAAATCGACGGTGCCGCCGTCGACGCGCGCGGCGTTGGTGATCAGCTCGTAGTCCCAGCGGCCGTTGCTGTTGTACCACTGGTAGTCGCTTTCCAGCCGCTCGAGCTTCCATTTGACGCCGGTCTTGGCGGCGCGCGAGCCGTCGGGCGCGACCATGATCGCCTCGAAGGCGGCGGTGGCGCCCTCGCTGACGTCGCCGTCGAACAGCGGCTTGACGCCGATCATCGGTGCGCCCGGCACGACCGGGCGGGTGAGGGTGCGCTCGACGGCGCGGCCGTTGGTGTCGGCGAGGCGCACGATGAGGTCGGCGGTGAACGGGTGGGTGGATGTTTCGGATTCGGGCGGCGTCACGTCGAAAGACGCCTTGCCGTCGGCATCGGTGGTGGCGTCGACCTCCAGCGGCTCGCGCGTCGGCTGGATGCTCTCCTCGGTGAGGCCGAAGCGATAGCCGGGGAAGGCGGCCAGCGTGTCCGTCGGCTTCAGCGCCACCTCGCCCTCGACCGACAGGTCCGGCGCCGGCGCGCCGTAGAGGTAGCGGGCGGCGAGGTCGACGGTGGCGGGGGAGGCCGGGTCGAAGGCCGCGGCGTCGGTGGCAAGCTCGAAGGCCAGCCGCTCCGGCTCGAAATCCTCCACCAGCACGGACGTCTCGGCGATCGGGTCGCCCTTCGGGTCGGCGTAGAGCTTGACCCGCCACGAGCCGCGCATGGCGTCCGCCTGCAGCGTCACGTCGGCGCTGTAGCCGCCGAGGCCGCCGTCGGAGAGGACGGTGCGCTGGAATTCGACGCCGTCCGGCCGGTCGACGACGAGCGTCAGCGGCAGGTCGCCGACGGCGCGGGCGCGGTCGTCGCGGACGAGCCCGGTGAGGTGGACCACCTCGCCCGGCCGGTAGATGCCGCGCTCCGGCGTCAGGAACACGTCGAGCGCGCCGGCCGCCGGGCGCCCGCCGACGCCGCGGTCGGTGAGGTCGAAGGCGGCGCGGGTGAGGTCGATGAAGCCGTAGTCGTCGCCGGTCTCGGCGACGACCAGTTGCGGCGCCATGCCGCCGGTGCCACGCGCCAGCCCCGGTGCGAAGTCCGCGCGGCCGGCGGCGTCGGTGGTGGACTCGGCGAGCACCTCGTTGTTGACCGCCACCAGGCGCACCCTGGCGCCGGCGATCGGCTGCGGCGGTCGCGAGCGAGCGCACCAGCGCATGGACGCCGTCGTCGCCGGACATCGCCGTCAGCCCGAGGTCGGAGATGACGAACCACTGGGTGGCAACCGGCCCCCATTGGTTAGTGTTGCCGGTGGCGGGCGCCGCGGTGATGGCGTAGACGCCGGGCTTCATGTCGGGCAGTGCGTCGGTGATCGGGATCGCGGTGACGACGGTCTGGTTGAGCTTCGACGACTGGATGCCGATCTCGCCTTCCCACACCTTGGCGCCGTTCTGGTCGGCGATCTGCTGTGCCGAGTACGAACTGAGCGCCGCCATGAAACTGCCGTCGCGCACCACTTGCGCCAGCGAGCGGTCGCCGATCCGGTAGATCGTCGCCTTGGCCGTGTCGGTGTTGACCGACGAAAGCGGGATCGAGGCGCCGGGACCGGCGGGCAGGACGTAGGCGTTTCCGGCGAAGCCGACCCACGGCGCGCGGTCGCGCACGTAGACGCTGAGCTCCACCGGGTGGGCGAGGGTCTCGCCGTCGGCGGCGGGGAGGCCGCCGCGCACGCGGATGGTGTAGCGGGTGCCGTGGACGACGCCGTCGATGCAAATCTGGTTCGCTTGCGGCTCGACCGCGAGGCCGTCGCCGCCCTCGACCGTGACGAAATCGGCAAGGTCGGGGCGCTTCACCGCCAGCGCGTCGGAGAAACGGACACAGATTTGCGGCGCGGCGCTGTCCGCCTGGACCTCGTTGGAGACGATGCGGAACCCGTGCTCGGCCACGGCCTTCTCGTAGGTGGCGCGAAGGGCCGGCGTCTCGACCAGGGCGAGGCTCGCGCGGTAGGCGCGGATCGCGGGCTTCCAGTCCTCCTGCCGCGCAAGCGCGTCACCGAGGATGGCCAGAGCGCGGGCCTGCTCCGGGACCGCGGCGGCGCGGAGATAGGCGTTGATGGCGGCGGCCGCGGCATCCGACCACGCGTTCATGCGGTCGGTGTAGCCGGGCGGGTTCAGCGCAAGGCTGGCGCCGGCGAAGGCGAGCCACGTCGCCGGATCGTCGTCGGAGATCGCCAGTGCCTGTCCGAAGGCGGTGGTGGCGCGGTCGTTCTGGCCGGCACGGGCGGCGATGGCGCCGGCGTTGGTGAGCCCGCCGAAGCTCGCCCCGCTGGTGGCGAACCGGCGGTTCAAGTCGCCGACCAGCGCCCGGGCGGCGTCGATCTCGCCTTGCGGCAGGAAATCGAGCTGGGCAAGCCGCTGCCGCTCCAGCGTCGGCGTCAGAGCCACCGCGGTGACGATGCGCCCGGCGACGGCATCGGGGGTCGCGCTCAGAGCGCCGAAGTCCGACTTGAGGAAGCACCAGCCGGCCTTGGTGTTGAACGTGAAGGCGTGGCAGGCGTCGTTGGCGAGGCACGCCGCCTGGCACTGATCGACACTGGTGTTCTTGATGGTGCTGATGTCGTTGCCGGCGTAGTCCGCCTGTGGCGTGAGGATCACGCGCCGGTCGGCAGCGACGGCACTGCCGGCCACCGCCGTCGCGGCCACCAGCACGGCCGCGATGCATGAAGTCACGATTGCCCGAGAAATGGCGGCCCGCATCGTTCCACTCCGCTGTCGCCCCCGCCGCGACGGATACTAGAAAGCGGCCGTGACGGCGTAAAGGCGAACATCGCGAGCGCAGGCCGCTTAATTCTTCACCACCCCGTCACGTCGCACTGCCAAAAGAATTCGGCAGTGGCGCGCGAACCGGGCAGGTTTCCGGCCGCCGCACGCTGGCACGCGACTTGCGGAAAGCGTGCACGGCGTCCTCCCGAGACGTCCGATTTCAACAGGGGGAGTTAGATGAAGTATATGCGCAACGCCGCGTTTGCGGCCTGGGCCGCGGCGGCCCTTACAGTACCGGTCGCGGCGCCTGCACTCGCCGACGACGACACCATCAAGGTCGGCATCCTGCATTCGTTGTCAGGCACGATGGCGATCTCCGAGACGACGCTCAAGGACGTGATGCTCATGCTGATCGATGAGCAGAACAAGAAGGGCGGCCTTCTCGGCAAGAAACTGGAGGCCGTGGTCGTCGACCCGGCGTCGGACTGGCCGCTGTTCGCCGAAAAGGCGCGCGAGCTGATCAGCGTCGACAAGGTCGCGGCGGTCTTCGGCTGCTGGACGTCGGTGAGCCGCAAGTCGGTGCTGCCGGTGTTCAAGGAGCTCGACAGTCTCCTGTTCTATCCCGTGCAGTACGAGGGCGAGGAAAGCGAGCGCAACGTCTTCTACACCGGCGCCGCCCCGAACCAGCAGGCGATCCCCGCCGTCGACTATCTGATGAGCGAGGACGGCGGTTCGGTGAAGCGCTGGGTGCTGGAAGGCACCGACTACGTCTACCCGCGCACCACCAACAAGATTCTCGAGGCCTACCTCAAGTCGAAGGGCGTGGCCGACGACGACATCATGATCAACTACACTCCGTTCGGCTTCTCCGACTGGCAGACCGAAGTGGCGGCGATCAAGAAGTTCGGCTCGGCCGGCAAGAAGACGGCGGTGGTGTCGACCATCAACGGCGACGCCAACGTTCCCTTCTACAAGGAACTGGGCAACCAGGGCATCAAGGCCGAGGACATTCCCGTCGTCGCCTTCTCGGTGGGTGAAGAAGAGCTTGCCGGTCTCGACACCGGTCCGCTCGTCGGTCACCTGGCGGCGTGGAACTACTTCGAGTCGATCGACACGCCCGAGAACAAGGCGTTCATCGACGAGTGGCACGCGTTCACGAAGAACGACAAGCGTACCACCAACGACCCGATGGAAGCCCACTACATCGGCTTCAACATGTGGGTGAAGGCGGTCGAGAAGGCCGGCACCACCGATCCTGACAAGGTGATCGATGCGATCGTCGGTGTCTCGGTGCCGAACCTGACGGGCGGCTACGCCACGATGATGCCGAACCACCACATCACCAAGCCGGTCTATGTCGGCGAAATCCAGGACGACGGGCAGTTCGACGTCGTCTGGCAATCGCCGGGCCTGGTGGTCGGTGACGAATGGTCCGACTATCTGCCGGACTCCAAGCCGCTGATCGCCGACTGGCGGCCCCCGCTGTCGTGCGGAAACTTCAATACCGTGACCGGCAAATGCGGTGGCAAGGGTGAGTAACCCCGAATCCTGACCCCACCGGGCGGGGAGGCCGCTTGCGGCCTCCCCGGACCGCCTCCGTCCAGCCTCTCACGCCGGGACCGCGTGACCTACTGATGCGCAGATTTATTGTTCTTGCGATCGCACTCATCGCGCTGTGCGTCTCACCCCAGGTCCGGGCGCAGTCGCAGGACCTGCACCCGCTGATCAAGGCTCTCGGCCAGGGCAGCTACAGCGATACCGAAAAACAGATCAACGCGCTGACCGCGACCGGCGATCCGGCGGCGGCCCCGGCGCTGGAGGCGCTCGCCAACGGCGACCTATACGTGCGCAAGAGCGACGGCGAGGTATTCATCGCCAAAAAGGCGGGCGACGGCTACGCGCTCACCGATCCGCTGACCAAGGCCGACGCCGGCAAGGCCGGCAGCGCCGAGATCGACAAGATCAAGGTCAACAACAAGCTGCGCGGCGTCCTGCGGTCGGCGCTGGGTACGTTGACGCTTCTCAGCCCCAATCCCAACACACGTCGCGACGCCGCCCAGGCGGTCTTCGTCAGCCGCGACCCCGATTCCATCGAGCTCCTCGACGGCGCCATCGCCAAGGAGAAGGACGCCGGCATCGCCAAGCTGATGCAGGAGGCCCGAGCCGCGGCCGTCCTCAATTCCGACCGACCCGACGAGGACAAGCTCGCGGCAATCGCCATCATCAAGACCCGCGGCGACCAGGATTCGCTGGCCATCCTCACCAACGTCGCCAACGCGTCCGAAGGGGCGGTGCAAAAGGCGGCCAACACGGCGGTCACGGTCGTCGAGGGTGAACTCGCCCTCTGGGACATCGCCCAGAACGTCTGGTACGGCCTGTCGCTCGGCTCGGTACTGCTGCTCGCCGCCATCGGCCTCGCCATCACCTTCGGCGTCATGGGTGTCATCAACATGGCCCACGGCGAGATGGTCATGCTCGGCGCCTACACCACCTTCGTCGTCCAGGAGATCATCCGCAACCACGCGCCGGGCCTGTTCGAATGGTCGCTGGCGATCGCGCTGCCGCTCGCCTTTGTCGTCGCCGGGGGCGTCGGCGTCATCATCGAGCGCACGGTCATCCGCTTCCTCTACGGACGACCGCTGGAGACGCTCCTCGCCACCTGGGGCATTTCGCTGATCCTGCAGCAGGCGGTGCGCACCATCTTCGGCCCCAACAACCGCCAGGTCGGCACGCCCAGACTGGATGTCGGGCGCCACCAATGTCGGCAACCTCACCATCACCTTCAACCGCATGTGGATCATCGTCTTCGCCATCGGCGTCTTCGCCGCGCTGATGATCGTGCTGAAGCGCACATCGTTCGGGCTGAAGATGCGCGCCGTCACCCAGAACCGGACGATGGCGGCTGCGATGGGCATTCGCACCCCGCTGATCGACGCCATGACCTTCGGCCTCGGCTCGGGCATCGCCGGTATCGCAGGCGTGGCGCTGTCGCAGATCGACAACGTCAGTCCCAACCTCGGCCAGGGCTACATCATCGACTCTTTCCTGGTGGTCGTCTTCGGCGGCGTCGGTAACCTGTGGGGGACGCTGGTCGGCGCGCTGTCGCTCGGTATCGTCAACAAGCTGCTGGAGCCCTACGCCGGCGCGGTGGTCGGCAAGATCCTGGTGCTGGTCTTCATCATCCTGTTCATCCAGCGCCGCCCGCGCGGTCTCTTCGCGCTGCGCGGCCGGGCGGTGGAAGCATGATCGCCGCCCACTTCCTCCGCAAGGGACTCACCCCCTGGATCACGCTGGTGCTGCTGATCCTGGTGGCGATCGCCATCGTCGTTCCGCTCCTCAATCTCTACACGCCGCCGTCGAGCCCGCTGCACGTGCCGACCTACGCCGTGTCGCTCTCCGGCAAATACCTGACCTACGCCCTGCTGGCGCTCTCGGTCGATCTGGTCTGGGGCTTCTGCGGCATCCTCTCGCTCGGCCACGGCGCCTTCTTCGCCCTCGGCGGCTACGCCATGGGCATGTACCTCATGCGCCAGATCGGCACCCGCGGCGTCTATGGCAACCCGGTGCTGCCCGACTTCATGGTCTTCCTCAACTGGAAGGCGCTGCCCTGGTACTGGTACGGCTTCGACCACTTCCTGTTCGCCGCGCTGATGGTGGTGCTGGTGCCGGGCCTGCTGGCGTTCGTCTTCGGCTGGTTCGCGTTCCGCAGCCGCGTTACCGGCGTCTACCTGTCGATCATCACCCAGGCGATGACCTACGCCTTGCTGCTCGCCTTCTTCCGCAACAATTTCGGCTTCGGCGGCAACAACGGCCTCACCGATTTCAAGGACGTTCTCGGCTTCAACGTTCAGGCCGACGGCACCCGCGGCGCGCTGTTCGCGGCAAGCGCGCTGGCGCTGGCGCTGGGCGTTCTGGTCTCCAGCTCGGTGATCGCCTCCCGCTTCGGCAAGGTGCTGATCGCAATCCGCGATGCGGAGAGCCGCACCCGCTTCCTCGGCTACCGCGTCGAGAACTACAAGCTCGTCGTCTTCGTGCTCTCCGCCGCCATGGCCGGCATCGCCGGCGCCCTCTACGTGCCGCAGGTCGGCATCATCAATCCGAGCGAATTCGCCCCCGCCAATTCCATCGAGATCGTCATCTGGGTGGCGGTCGGCGGCCGCGGCACGCTGGTCGGCCCGATCGTCGGCGCTGCCCTCGTCAACTTTGCCAAGACCTTCTTCACCACTGGCGCCCTTGCCCCCTACTGGCTGTTTGTGCTTGGCGGCCTGTTCATCGCTGTCACGCTCTTCCTGCCAAAGGGCATTGTCGGCACGTTCGCCGGACTTGCTTTCCGCGAACGCCGCGCGAGCCCGTCGGCGGCCGAGGCGCCGACGCCCAATCCCAAACCGACCACTGACATGGTCGAGGACGCTGTCCCCAACCCACAGGCCGCCGAGTAGGCCGATGCACGAGAAAGCCCGCAACTCGCTTCTCTACCTCGACGGCGTCACCGTTTCCTTCGACGGCTTCAGGGCGCTGAACGAGCTGTCGCTGGTGATCGAGCCCGGCGAGATGCGCGCCATCATCGGCCCCAACGGCGCCGGCAAGACGACGATGATGGACGTGGTCACCGGCAAGACACGCGCCGACAAGGGCGACGTCTATTTCAATGGTTCCGTCGACCTCGGCCGCCTCGACGAGGCAGCGATCGCCGAGCTCGGCATCGGCCGCAAGTTCCAGAAGCCGACCGTGTTCGAGAACCACACGGTTTGGGACAACCTCGACCTCGCGCTCGCCACCGGTCGGCAACCGTTCAACGCTCTGTTCGGCCTCAGGCGCGCCGCCGCACGACGAGCGCATCGAGGAACTTCTTCAGGTCATCCGTCTAGGCGAGCGCCGTCACGAGCGCGCCGCCTACCTCAGCCACGGCCAGAAGCAGTGGCTGGAGATCGGCATGCTGCTCGCCCAGGAGCCCAAGCTGCTGCTGGTCGACGAGCCGGCCGCCGGCATGACCGACGCCGAGACCGAGGCGACAGCTGAACTGCTGAAGGAGATCGCCCGCGAGAAGTCGGTGGTCGTCGTCGAGCACGACATGGCGTTCGTCCGCTCGCTGGCCGTCAAGGTGACCGTGCTCCACGAGGGCTCGGTCATCTCGGAGGGCTCGATAGACCACGTGTCGGACGATCCGCGCGTGATCGAGGTGTATCTCGGACGATGAGCGAGCCATGCTGGTAGCGACCGACATCGACCTCTACTACGGCGCCGCCCAGGCGCTGCGCCGCGTCTCGCTGACCGCCGAGGTCGGCAAGGTCACCGCCCTCATGGGCCGCAATGGCGTCGGCAAGACGAGCTTCCTGCGCGCCGTGGTCGGCCAGCAGCCGATCGCGCGCGGCACCATTACCTTTAATGGCACTCCGCTCGGCCGCATGGCGCCGCACGAGCGCGCGCGCCTCGGCATCGGCTACATACCGCAGGGACGCGAGATCTTCCCGCTGCTCACCGTCAAGGAGAACCTGGAGACCGGCTTCGCGCCGCTGGCGCGCGGTGAGCGGTCGATCCCTTCGGACATCTTCGATCTCTTCCCGGTGCTGCGCGACATGCTGCGCCGGCGCGGCGGCGATCTATCGGGAGGCCAGCAGCAGCAACTCGCCATCGCCCGCGCCCTCGTCACCCGGCCGAAGCTTCTGGTGCTCGACGAGCCGACCGAGGGCATCCAGCCCTCCATCATCAAGGACATCGGCCGCGCCATCGAGTGGCTGCGCGCGCAGGGGACGCTCGCCATCCTGCTGGTGGAGCAGTATTTCGACTTCGTCCACCAGCTTGCCGATGTCTTCGCCGTCATGGACCGCGGCGAGATCGTGCTGTCCGGCACGCGCGACGAGATGGACCCCGGCCAGATCAGGCGGCACCTGACGGTCTAGCGTTTCCGCGCTGTACGCCGCCGTGATTTGACTCGGCCGCATTCCCTCACCCATGATGTGGGTCAAAGCACCGCGACGACAGTGGTGCCAAAGCTCAGGTGCCGAGGCAGGATCGCAGCCGAAAATTGCGCCCTTGACGCATGGCGGCGATGCTCCTTGACTGACATTGCGACCATGGGAGGTTCCAGCAATGAAGCTAAGCCATGCCCTGGCGGCGGTTGCCGCCACTCTTGTCGTCACCGCCGGTCCGGCGATGGCGCAGGATCTCGCCTATCCGATCGACGGCAATTCCAAGTTCAACTGGAAGAGCTATCACGACTTCGCCGACAAGTATGACCTGACCGGCCAGACCCTCTCGATCTTCGGCCCGTGGCTGACCGCGCGACAAGGATGGCTGGGAGAAGGTCATCGCCTACTTCGCCGAAGCGACCGGCGCCAAGATCGAGAACTCCGGCTCCGACTCCTTCGAGCAGCAGATCGTCATCGATACCCAGGCGGGCAGCCCCGCCAACATCTCGATCTTCCCGCAGCCCGGCCTCGCCGCCAACGTTGCCTCGAAGGGCTACCTCAGCCCGCTCGGCGACGACACCAAGCAGTGGCTGCTCGACAACTACGCCGCCGGTCAGTCGTGGGTCGACCTGTCGACCTACAAGGGCAAGGACGGCAGCTCGCAGCTCTATCGCCTTCCCGTGGAAGGCCGACCTGAAGAGCCTGGTCTGGTACGTGCCGGATAACTTCACGGAAGCCGGCTACAAGATTCCGAAGACGATGGAAGACCTGAAGGCGCTGACCGAGCAGATCGTCAAGGACGGCGGCACCCCGTGGTGCATCGGCCTCGGCTCGGGTGCGGCGACCGGCTGGCCGGCGACCGACTGGGTCGAGGACTTCATGCTGCGCCTCAACCCGCCGGACGTCTATGACGGCTGGGTCAACAACTCCGTCAAGTTCAACGACCCGCGCGTGATCAAGGCGATCGACGAGTTCGGCTGGTTCGCCAAGAACGACAAGTTCGTCGACGGCGGCGCCGCGGCGGTGGCGTCCACCGACTTCCGCGACAGCCCGAAGGGCCTCTTCACCTCGCCGCCCAAGTGCTACATGCACCGTCAGGCGTCGTTCATCCCGGCCTTCTTCCCCGACGGCACCAAGCTCGGCACGGACGCGAACTTCTTCTACTTCCCGCCCTACGCCAGCGAGAGACCTCGGCAACCCGGTTCTCGGCGGCGGCACGCTGTTCGCCATCACCAAGGACTCGCCGGCGGCCCGCGCCTTCATCGAATTCCTGAAGACGCCGATTGCCTCCGAGGTCGCCATGGCGGCGTGGAACTTCTTCACGCCGTTCAAGGGCGTCAACACGGCGGTCTATCCGACCGACACGCTGAAGCGGTGAGAACGACGATCATCCAACGCGACGACCTTCCGCTTCGACGGATCGGACCTGATGCCCGGCAAGATCGGCGCGGGTTCGTTCTGGACCGGCATGGTCGATTACGTGGGCGGCAAGTCGGCCACGGACGTCGCCGACGAAATCCAGAAGTCGTGGGACGCGATCAAGTAGGTCGTGTAACCTGACGCATGAAACTGAGTCCCGGGCCGTTCTCGGCCCGGGACCACCAAGACAAGGCCAGCCCCGTCGAAGGGGCCGGCCAGAGGCGGAAAGCGGCCGGCAGAGCCGCGCCGCCCGGACGCGTGTCGGAACGCCGGGTGGGGGAGACGCATGGGGCACCTGATCAGCGCGGCGATCACCGTTGTTGTGGGCGTCGGCCTTGCGGCCGGCTACTTCTACGCCGCCAATCGAATTCTCGACCTCATCTGGCCGCCGCGCGGTCCGGCGGTTCAGGCCGCCCGCAATCAGCGCATCGCCGCCTCCATCCGGCCGTGGCTGTTCCTCGGCCCGGCGCTGCTTTTCCTCGGCCTCTACCTCGTTTACCCGGTCATCGATTCGCGTGCGGCTGAGCTTCTTCGATCGCGACGGCACCAACTTCGTCGGCCTTTCCAACTACGTCTGGGCGGCCGGCGACACGCAGTTCCGCAAGTCGATCTTCAACAACATCCTGTGGCTGGTCGTGGTGCCGGCGGCGAGCACCTTCTTCGGCCTGGTCATCGCCTACCTCACCGACCGCATCTGGTGGGGCAACATCGCCAAGAGCCTGGTCTTCATGCCGATGGCGATCTCGTTCATCGGCGCCAGCGTCATCTGGAAGTTCATCTACGACTATCGCGCCGAAGGCACCGACCAGATCGGCCTGCTCAACGCCATCGTGCAACTGTTCGGCGGCCGCCGCAGGCGTGGATCACGATTCCCTTCTGGAACAACTTCTTCCTGATGGTGATTCTGGTGTGGATCCAGACCGGCTTCGCCATGGTCATCCTCTCCGCGGCGCTGAGGGGCGTCCCGGAGGAGACGATCGAGGCGGCGACGATCGACGGCGCCAAGGGCTGGCACATCTTCTTCTACATCATGGTCCCGCAGATCTGGTCGACGATCGCCGTGGTGTGGACGACCATCACCATCACCGTGCTCAAGGTCTTCGACATCGTGCTCGCCATGACCAACGGCCAGTGGGACACCGAGGTGCTCGCCAACCTGATGTACGACTGGATGTTCCGCGGCGGCGGCGACTTCGGCCGCGGCGCCACCATCGCCGTCGTCATCATGCTCGCGGTCGTGCCGATCATGATCTGGAACATCCGGCGTCTGAACGCCGAAACGGCGAGGCGCTGACATGGCCCGCGTGCGGCGCCGCAGGCGCAAGTGGGGAACCTATTTCGTCCACCTGTCGGTGATCCTGATCGTCGTCATCTGGACCATCCCGACGTTCGGCATCCTGGTGTCGTCGTTCCGCGACAAGGATCAGCTTGCCGTCTCGGGCTGGTGGACGGCGCTCACCACCAGCGAGCAGAACTATCGTCGACCTGCGGCACCGCCGTCGAGCCAGACCGAGGACGCCGGCAAATACGTCATTTCCGGCAATGTGCTGGAGGGCAAGGGAGGCGACGTCACCGCCTTCGGCGTCCGCATCGCCAACCCGACCGAATTCAAGGCCGGCGACACTGCGCCGATCTGCCCGGCGGCGGCGGCACGCTGACCATCAACTCCGACGGCAGCTACCGCCTCGTCTCCGACACGCCGTTCGACGGCGATTCCGGCCGCAGCGCTCTACTACACGGCCGCGGTGCCGCCGAAGTTCACGCTCGCCAACTACAGACAAGGTGCTACCGCTCGCGAGGGCATCGGCCAGTCGTTCATCAATTCGTTGACGGTGGCCGATTCCCGCGACGGTCATCCCGATCCTGATTGCGGCTTATGCCGCCTATGCGCTCGCCTGGATGCGCTTCCCCGGCCGCGCCCTGCTGCTCGTCGGTGATCGTCGGGTTGCTGGTGGTGCCGCTGCAGATGTCGCTGATCCCGCTGCTTGCAAGCTTCTACAACGACGTCGGCGACATTCTTCGGGGTGCCGGCCAAGACCTATCTCGGCATATGGCTGGCGCACACCGGCTTCGGCCTGCCGCTGGCGATCTATCTGCTGCGCAACTACATCGCCGGCCTGCCCAACGAGATCATGGAGTCGGCCCGCGTCGACGGCGCCACCGATTTCGAGATCTTCGTGCGCATCGTCCTGCCGCTGTCGGTGCCGGCGCTCGCCTCGTTCGCCATCTTCCAGTTCCTGTGGGTGTGGAACGACCTCCTGGTCGCGATCGTGTTCCTGGGCAGCAGGAGCAATCAACTGGTGCTTACCGGGCGCCTGCGCGGAGCTGCTCGGCTCGCGCGGCGGCGACTGGGAAATCCTGACGACGTCTGCCTTCGTCTCGATCGTGGTGCCCCTGTTCGTGTTCTTCTCGCTCCAGCGCTACCTGGTGCGCGGATTGCTCGCCGGTTCTGTCAAGGGTGGTTGATCAATCGGCGGCCGCCGCCCGCGGACGCAAATGAGGAAATGAAATGGCCGAACTTCGCTTGAGGGACGTCCGCAAATCATTTGGCGTCGTCGACGTCATCAAGGGCGTCAACCTGGAGATCGACTCCGGTGAATTCATCGTCTTTGTCGGCCCCTCGGGTTGTGGCAAGTCGACGCTTCTTCGCCTGATCGCCGGTCTCGAGGACATCACCTCCGGCGCGGTCGAGTTCGACGGCGAGGAGGTCGACTGACCTGCCGCCAGCGTTGCGTGGCATCGCCATGGTCTTCCAGTCGTACGCGCTCTATCCGCACATGACCGTCTTCAACAACATGGCCTTCGGTATGAAGCTCGCGAAGGCGCCGAAGGCGGAGATCGACAAGGCGGTGCGCAAGGCCGCCGAGACCCTGCAGCTGACGCCCTACCTCGATCGCCTGCCCAAGCAGCTCTCCGGCGGCCAGCGCCAACGCGTCGCCATCGGCCGCGCCATCGTCCGCAACCCGAAGGTGTTCCTGTTCGACGAGCCGCTGTCCAATCTCGACGCGGCGCTGCGCGTTTCCATGCGCATCGAGATCGCCAAGCTGCACGAACGCCTGTCCAACGTGACCATGATCTACGTCACCCACGACCAGGTCGAGGCGATGACGCTGGCCGACCGCATCGTCGTGCTCAACTATGGCGTCGTCGAGCAGGTCGGCTCGCCGATGGAGCTATACGAGCGGCCGCAGAACCTGTTTGTCGCCACCTTCATCGGCTCACCGGCGATGAACATCGTGCCGTGCGTCATCGAGGCTGGCGACGGCGAGGCGCGGGTGAAGCCGGACAACCATGCCAGCGTCAGGGTCGAGGCGCAGATTCCGGCGAGCGCGGTCGGCACCAAGGGCTCGCTTGGCGTGCGCGCCGGAGAATCTCGTGCTCACTAGCGGCGATGACGCGATCTTCCGCGGGCGCGTGGACGTTTCCGAGCACCTCGGCGAACTGACGCTGCTCTATGTCGATTGCGGCTACGCCGAGCCGATCATCGCCAAGCTCGAGGGCAACGTCGCGATCAAGCGGAACGAGCAGGTGGGCCTCACCGCGGCGGCCGCGCGCTCCATGTCTTCGACGACAAAGGCATGGCTTTTGCACGCAAGGGCATGTAAGCCGCCGCTCGTTTTCGAATTTGCAGGGTCACTATGGAGCCTTCCCCAGCCGGCGCCGGTGGTGCGCCCGCGGCCGCCGAATGGTGGCGCGGCGCCGTCATCTACCAGATCTACCCGCGCTCGTTTCAGGATACCACCGGCGACGGTGTCGGCGACCTCGCCGGTATCGCCCGCCGGCTCCCCTACGTCGCCGATCTCGGCGTCGACGCCATCTGGATCTCGCCCTTCTTCGTCTCGCCCATGAAGGATTTCGGCTACGATGTGGCCGATTACACCGACGTCGACCCGCTGTTCGGCACGCTTGCCGATTTCGACGCCATGGTCGCCGAAGCCCACCGCCTCGGCATCAGGGTCATCATCGACCTCGTCCTGAGCCACACCTCCGACCGTCCACCCATGGTTCCGGGAAAGCCGGCGCGGCACCGACAACCCCAAGTCGGACTGGTACGTCTGGGTCGATGCCAGGCCCGATGGCACGCCGCCCAACAACTGGCTGTCCATCTTCGGCGGGTCCGGCCTGGCAGTGGGACAGCCACCGGCGCCAATACTATCTGCACAACTTCCTGGCCGAGCAGCCGGACCTCAACTACCACAACCCGCGATGTTCAGGACGCGGCGCTGGCCGTCGTCAAGTTCTGGCTCGATCGCGGTGTCGACGGCTTCCGCCTCGACGCGATCAACTACCTGTGTCGAGAACACCGGCCCACCCCGACAATCCGGCCGTCGGCACGGAACCCAGACTTGCCGACGCCGGTCAACCCGTACGATTTCCAGTCGCACCGCTACGACAAGAACCAGCCGGAGACGGTTGCCTTCCTCAAACGGTTCCGCGCTCTGCTCGACCGCTACCCAGGCACGGCCGCTGTCGGCGAGATCGGCGACGGCGAACGCTCGCTGGCGCTGATGGCGGAATACACCTCGGGCGGCGACAAGCTGCAGATGAGCTACACGTTCGATTTCCTCGGGCCGATGTTCACGCGTGACTTCTTTCGCCGTCAGGTGGAGATGTTCGAAAGCATGGTCGGCGATGGCTGGGCGTGCTGGGCTTTCTCCAACCACGACGTGCCGCGGCACCTGAGCCGCTGGGCCGATCGTGGCTTCGATCGCGAACATCTCGCCCGGCTCGCCGCCGGCATCCTTCTGTCGCTGCGCGGCTCGGTAACCCTCTACGAGGGCGAAGAACTGGGACTGACCGAGGCGGAGCTTGCCTTCGCCGACCTTGTCGATCCCTACAGCATCCGCTTCTGGCCCGACTTCAAGGGACGCGACGGCTGCCGCACGCCGATGGTGTGGGAGGCCAGCGCCCCGAACGGCGGCTTCTCCACCGCCAAGCCGTGGCTGCCGGTGCCCGCCGAGCACCTGGCCCTTGCCGTCGACCGCCAGGCGCCGATGCCGGGATCGGTCCTTTCGCAGTACCGCCGCTTCATCCGCTTCCGCCACGCCCACCCGGCTCTCCACCACGGCGCCATTGCCTTCCTCGATGCGCCCGACGACGTCCTCGCCTTCATCCGCGAGGCCGCCGAGGAGCGCATTCTTTGCCTGTTCAATCTCGGGACCGGCGACGCGACTTTCGAAGTGCCGGCCGAAATGTCCGCTCACCGCGCTTGCCGACCACGGCTTCTCCGGCATGCTGGGGGCCCACGGCCGCGCGGTCGCGCTGGCGCCGGGCGACGGATTCTTCGCGCTGATCGGCTGAAGCCGGCATCGCGTTCCAGTCTTTCGGGCGCGGTTGGCAAAAGCGTTCCCACCGCCGTCCTTTCCGGCGACTGAAATCTTTTTCTCGCGTTGGGCGGGTCTTTGGAATCGCCGCCGTCGTGGGCCTCGCGCGCTTTCGCCGAGGATTGGCGGCAGTACGCGGACCGGCGGAGAGATGCCGTGCCCGCGCTCCCCGAAAGGAATTCTCCGATGCGTGCCTCCGTCCGCAAGCTTGCGGTCTTTCCCGCGTTCCACAAGGTTTCCGGCCGCCGTGTCGTGGTGGTCGGCGGCGGCGCAATGGCGGCCGCCAAAATCCGGCTGCTGGCGGAAACCCGGGCCGAGATCGTCGTCTACGCGGAGGCGCTCGGCCACGAGGCGGGAGCCGACCTGATCGCCGCGCATGGCGATTGGCGTGGCCGCTGGCCGAGCCTCGCCGACATCACCGGCGCCGCGCTTGTTTTCGCCGCCACCGGCTCCGCCGAGCACGATCAGGAAATCTGGTCGCTCGCCCGCGCGGCCGGCGTGCCGGTGAACGTGGTCGACCGCCCGGACCTCTGCGACTTCTTCACGCCGGCGATCGTCAACCGCGCACCACTCGCCGTCGCGATCGGTACCGAGGGCGCCGCGCCGGTGCTGGCGCGCCAGGTGCGGGCGCGCATCGAGGCGATGCTGGCGCCGGCGCTCGGAGACCTCGCGGCGCTGGCCGAGCGGCTGCGGGAAACGGTCAAGCAGAAGCGTGCGACGGTCGACGAGCGGCGGCGTTTGTGGGTGCGCCTCTTCGCCGGCCCGGTTGCCGAGAAGGTGTTTGCCGGTCGCCTCGACGAGGCCGAGGCGGAGGCGCGCGACCTTATCGACCACGACCGGCCCGCCGTCGGCCACGTGTCGCTGGTCGGCGCCGGGCCGGGAGCGGAAGACCTGCTGACGCTCCGCGCCCAGCGCGCGCTGCAGGAGGCCGACGTCATCGTGTACGACCGGCTGGTGCCCGACGCCATCGTTGGTCAGGGCCGCCGCGACGCGCGGCGCATCTATGTCGGCAAGGCGAAGGGCAATCACGTCGCCAGTCAGGACCAGATCAGCGCCCTTCTTGTACGCGAGGCGAGAGGCGGGCAACCGCGTCGTCCGGTTGAAGTCCGGTGACCCGCTCATCTTCGGTCGCGCCGGCGAGGAGATCGCGGCGCTTCGCGCCGCCGGCGTGTCGTTCGACATCGTTCCCGGCATCACCGCCGCGTTCGCCGCGGCCGCCGAGGCGGAAATTCCGCTCACCCTGCGCGGCGTCGCCTCGGGCCTGGTCTTCGCCTCGGGCCACGACTGCAGACGGTGACACGCTGCCCGGCTGGGCAGGACTTTCGCTCGCCGGCGTCACCGTCGCCGTCTACATGGGCGGAACCGTCGCCGGTCGTGTCGCCCGGCGCCTGATCGAGGCGGGCTTGAACCCGTCCACGCCGGTGGCGGTGATCGAGAACGCCTCCCGCCGCGACCACCGCGCCGTCAGCGGCCGGCTCGACGAGCTTGGCGACGTCGTCGAACGCGCCGGCGCGACCGGCCCCGTCCTCATCATCGTCGGCGACGTCGTCGCCGAGGGCGCGATCGCGGCGGAACCGGCCGCGGCGAACGTGGCGGCCGCCGCCTGAAGAGGTCCCCGATGTTCAAAGCCGCAAAGGAAGGCCGCGCCAAGGTCGTTACCGCCAACGATCTGCGGACCGGAATCGTCGTCTTTCTCGGCGACGGGGGCGATTGGCAGGCCGACATCGCCGCTGCCCGCGTCCTCACCGACGGCCCTGACCTTGACGGGGCGGTCGCCTATGCGGCCGCCCAGGCCGAGGCGCAGGTGGTGGTGGAGCCCTATCCGATCGAGGTCGAGGTGACGGATGGCACGCCGGTCCCCGTCCGGCTGCGTGAGAAGATTCGCGCCGACCGCGGCCCGACCATCGCCTACGGCGAGGCCGAGCGCGCAAGACTGCGGGTGGCGATCTGATGTACCGCTACGATGAATTCGACCAGGAGTTTGTCCGCGAACGGGTCGCCCAGTTCCGCGGCCAGGTCGCCCGCCGGCTGTCGGGGGAGCTGACCGAGGAGCAGTTCAAGCCGCTCCGCCTGATGAACGGCGTCTACCTGCAACTCCACGCCTACATGCTGCGGATCGCCATCCCGTACGGCGTGCTCAGCGCCACGCAGCTCAGGATGCTCGCGTCGATCGCGCGCAAATACGATCGCGGCTACGGCCACTTCACCACGCGCCAGAACATCCAGTTCCACTGGCCGGCCCTGAAGGACATTCCCGATATCCTCGGCGATCTCGCCTCCGTCGAGATGCACGCCATCCAGACCTCCGGCAACTGCATCCGCAATGTCACCGCCGATCATTTCGCCGGTGCCGCCGCCGACGAGGTGATCGATCCGCGGCCATACGCCGAGATTCTGCGGCAGTGGTCGTCGCTCCACCCGGAGTTCAGCTTCCTGCCGCGAAAGTTCAAGATCGCGGTAACCGGTGCGCCCCACGACCGCGCCGCCACCCAGGTGCACGACATCGGACTGCACGCCCGGCGCGACGCCGACGGCCGCATCGGTTTCACCGTGTACGTCGGCGGCGGTCTCGGCCGCACGCCGTTGATCGCCCACAAGGTTCGGGACTTCCTGCCCGAAGCCGACCTCGTCAGCTACGTCGAGGCGATCCTGCGCGTATACAATCTCTTCGGTCGCCGCGACAACAAGTATAAGGCGCGTATCAAGATCCTCGTCCACGAAGCCGGTGCCGACGAAATCCGTCGCCAGGTGGAAGAAGAATGGGAGCGCATTCGTCACGGCGCCCTGGTGCTCCCTGCCGACGAGATCGAGCGCATCCGTGCCTATTTCGCGCCGCCGGCGCTTCCTGCGGCTTCAACCCTCAGCACCAGCCTCCAGACGGCACGCGCCGCGGACCGGGCCCTCGACGCGTGGGTTGCACGCAACACCGTGCCCCATCGGACCGCCGGTCACGCGCTGGTTACCGTTTCGCTGAAGCCGATCGGCGGCACGCCAGGCGACGCCACGGCCGAGCAGATGGAGGCGGTCGCCGACCTCGCCGAGCGCTACAGCCGGGGCGAGGTGCGGGTCAGTCACGAGCAGAACCTGATCCTGCCGCACGTTGCACTCGACGATCTGGCGGCCGTCCATGCCGCACTCGCGGCCGCCGGGCTTGCCACCCCCAATGCCGGGCTGGTGACCGACATCATCGCCTGCCCGGGCCTCGATTACTGCGCCCTCGCCAACGCCCGCTCCATTCCGATCGCCCAGCGCATATCAGAGCGCTTCGCCGACCATGGACGCCAGACCGAAGTCGGCGATCTCAAGATCAAGATATCCGGGTGCATCAACGCTTGCGGCCATCACCACGTTGGCCACATCGGCATCCTCGGCGTCGAGAAGAAGGGCGAGGAGTTCTATCAGATCACCCTCGGCGGCTCCGGCGACGAGCGGGTGTCGATCGGCGAAATCATCGGACCAGGATTCTCCTCCGAGGCGGTGGTCGACGCCGTCGAGACCATCGTCGAAACCTATCTCGGCGCACGCTCCGGTCCTCAGGAGGACTTTCTCACGGCGTACCGGCGCCTCGGACAGGCGCCGTTCAGGGAGGCGCTCTATGGCGCGGCTTGATGCGCTCGCCCTGGCGCTCGATCCCGAAAACGGACCTCGCACGGAAGCGGCCCTTTTCAACGCCCAATACGGTGACCGCGACGCGGCATCGCTGGTCGCGCTCGCGGTAGAGGAACTGTTCCCGGGGCGCATCGCGGCGGTGTCGAGCTTCGGCGCCGAGTCCGCCGTTCTCCTGCACATGGTTTCCGAGGTCGACAGAACGCTGCCGGTCGTCTTCCTCGACACCGGCCGGCTGTTCTCAGAGACGCTTGAATATCGCAACCGCCTCGGCCGTCGGCTTGGCTTGACCGATGTGCGCACGGTCGCCCCGAACCCCGGCCGGCTGGCCGAAAGCGATCCGTACCGGGCCCTGTGGATGACCGACCCGGACCTTTGCTGCGCCGTTCGCAAGGCCGAGCCTCTCGAGCGGGCGCTCGGCGGCTTCGACGCCTGGTTCACCGGCCGCAAGCGCTTCCAGAACGGTGCCCGCGCCGGCATGCCCGTGTTCGAGGCCGACGGGCACCAGCGCATCAAGGTCAATCCGCTGGCCTCGTGGGCGGCCGCCGACCTTCGCGATTACGCGATGCGCCACGACCTGCCGCCGCATCCGCTACTTGCGCGTGGCTACGCCTCCATCGGCTGCGCACCGTGCACGACCTGCATTCGGGCCGGCGAGGACGGACGTGCCGGCCGGTGGCGTGGCCGCGACAAGACCGAATGCGGCATCCACGCCGGCTTCGAGACGGCCGGCAGCGGCATCTAGTCATGCCCCTGTGGAAGGACGGCGGCTTCGTCGCGGACGATTGGCGGATTGTCGGCGACGACGAGCCGGTCTCCGGCGAGGAAAAGGCGATCGTGACGCTCGCCCGCTGGCGGACCGGGCGCGATGCACTGTCCGTCCGATCGGGAAGAATAGGTCTGCTGATCGCACCGGGCGAAACCTGGCTCGATGTGGTGACCGACCTGCCGCGCTTTCCGGTGATCGCGCTGACCATCCCGAAGTTTGCCGACGGCCGTGCGCTGTCGATGGCGCGCGTGCTGCGCGAGCGCGACGGTTACCGCGGTGAGGTTCGCGTCGTCGGCGCCTATATCGTCGATCAGATGCCCCAGATGATGCGCGTTGGCATCGACGCGTTCGCCACCGACGATCCGGTCCTGATCCGGGCGCTCGAGAGGGGCGACTGGCCCGACGTGCCGCACTACCTCCAGCCCGCCTTCGAACACGGTACAGAAGCGCCGGCAGGGGCGCGGCCGTGGGCGCGGCGGAAGCTGACGAAGGGGCAGTGAAACCGGGCCGCGCGCCTACCCCCGGCCGTCGTCGTGCCAGGTGCGGCCGTCGCGCTCGATGAGGGCGATCGATGCGGTCGGCCCCCACGTCCCCGCCGCATAGGGCTTCGGCGCCTCCTCCGATTTCGCCCACGCCTCGGCGATCGGGTCGATCCACCCCCACGCCGCCTCGACCTCGTCGCGCCGCATGAATAGCGTCTGGTTGCCGCGGATGACGTCGAGGATCAGCCGCTCGTAGGCGTCCGGGCTCCTGGCGCCGAACGCCTCGGCGAAGCTCATGTCGAGCGGCACGTAGCGCAGGCGCATGCCGCCGGGGCCAGGGTCCTTGATCATCAGCCACAGCATAACCCCCTCGTCCGGCTGCAGCCGCAACACGAGCTGGTTGGCCTCGATCGCGCCGGCGCCAGCCTCGAAGATCGAGTGCCGGATGCTGCGGAAGTTGATGACGATCTCGGAGGTGCGCACCGGCAGCCGCTTGCCGGTGCGGATGTAGAACGGCACGCCCGCCCAGCGCCAGTTGTTGATCTCCGTCTTCAGCGCGACGAAGGTCTCGGTCATGCTCTCGGCGTTGTTCACTTCCTGCGTGTACGCCTGGAACGTGCCGTGCCCGCCGGCGCGGTACTGGCCGCGCACGGTTACGTTGGTGGCGTTGCTCGGCGTCGATCGGACTGAGCGCGCGCAGCACCTTCAGCTTCTCGTCGCGCACGCAATCGGCGTCCATGTGCGTCGGCGGCTCCATGGCGACCAGGCAGAGCAATTGCAACAGGTGGTTCTGCACCATGTCGCGCAGCGCCCCGGTGTGGTCGTAGTAGCCGCCGCGCCCTTCCGCCCCGATGCTTTCGGCGACCGTAATCTGCACGTGGTCGACATGGGCGTCGTTCCACAGCGGCTCGAACAGGGCGTTGGCGAACCTGAGCGCCATCAGGTTCTGCACGGTCTCTTTGCCGAGGTAGTGGTCGATCCGGTAGATCTGGCGCTCGCTCGAAGACACGTCCGACCGCATCGTTGACGGCGATTGCCGAGGCAAGATCGCTGCCGATCGGCTTCTCCATGATGACCCGCGTGTCCGGCCGCACCAGGCCCTTGGCGCCGAGCTTCTGCGAGATGGTGCCGAACAGTTCCGGCGCGACCGCGAGGTAGAACGCGCGGATGCGATCCGCCGCCTTGCTGGAGCATGCGGCCGAGCTCATCCCAGCCGGCGTCGGCCTCGGCGTCGATCTGGATGAAGTGGAGGCGCTTCAGGAAAGTCTCGACGAGGGCGGGGTCGCGGTCGGTCTCGCTGACGTACTGCGTGAGCGCGTGCCGGGTCGCCTCGCGGTAGCCATCGTCGCTCATCGCCCGCCGGGAGGCGCCGATGATGCGGGCGACCGTCGGGAATCTGGCCGTCACGATGGCGGTGGTAGAGGGCGGGCAGCAGCTTGCGGTAGGCGAGATCGCCGGCTCCGCCGAAAACGACAAGGTCGAACGGCTCGACAGCGATGATCCGGCTGGTCATGGCAGCGGCAACTCCAGGCGCGGGTCACAATTGTTGAACCGGGGGAGGGGGTCCGGTTCGTGGCGGTCTACACCGATGCGCTGGTTTTTGGCAGAGGAATCGGTGTACCGCCAAGGGGGATTTAGGGAAGAAGGCCCGCCGTGGCCACGCGAATCCGCCAAAATCCGGAGAAACCATGACAACGCCGCTCTGCGTCGTGCCGGCCGGGGACTGGACCGGGGAGGGGGCCCTCTGGCACGCGGAGGAACGCGCCCTCTACTGGGTGGATATCAACCGCTTTCTGATCCACCGCTTCGACACCGATACCGGCAACGTCCGCCACTGGTTCTTCAACGAGCCGCCGACGGCGCTGGCGCTCACCGACCGCACCGACACGCTGCTCGTGGCGCTCGCCTCCCGGATCATCCTGTGGCAGCCGCGCAACGACGCCCGGGCCGATTTCGCCAGCCCCGAGCGCAACTGGCCGCGCGCCCGCCTCAACGACGGGCGCCCCGACCCGGCCGGCAACTTCTGGGTCGGCTCGATGTTCAACAACGTCGCCGCCGACGGCACCGACATCGCGTCCAATGGCGCAGAACGTCGGCCGGCTGTTCTGCGTCCGGGGCGACGGCTCCAGTACGGTCGAGAAGACCGGCATCGGCACCACCAACACGTTTGCGTGGAGTCCCGGACAACACGCGCTTCTACTGCGCCGACACGCGCGCCAACACCGTGTTCGTCTGGGACTACGACCTGAGGACCGGCCGCATCGCCAACGAACGGCCGTTCTTCGCCGGACTTCGAGCGCGGTCGCCCGGACGGCTCGGCGGTCGACCGCGAGGGCTACCTGTGGAACGCCCGCTACGGCGGCGGCTGCGTCGTGCGCGTCGCTCCCGACGGCGAGGTCGACGCCATCATCGACATGCCGGTCGCGGCGGTCACCACCTGCACCTTCGGCGGCCCGCAACTGAAGACGCTGTTCATCACCACCGCCGGCGGCGGCAAGGGAGCGGTGAACGGCGAGCGGATGGCCGGCGGGCTGTTCGCCCTTGCCGTCAACGTCCCCGGCCTGTCGGAGAACCGCTTCCACCTCGGCGGCTGACCGCCTCGCGCTGCCGCATCGGCAGATCTCGCCCGCCGCGGTGGCGAAGCGCCTGTCGCCGGTCTAGAAGCACCCGGCCATGACCACAGCCGCAGCCGCAACCGGGCCGTTCTCGTTCAGCGCGTGGAGCCGGGACATCCGCGCCACCGCCACGCTCGCCTGGCCGTTGATCCTGACCAACGTCGCCCAGGTGGCGCTCGCCACCACCGACGTGATCATGATGGGCTGGCTCGGTCCCGACGCGCTCGCCGCCGGCGCTCTCGCCGTCAACCTCAACTTCGCCTTTCTCATCTTCGCCATCGGGCTCGTCACCGCGACCTCGCCACTGGTCGCCATCGAACTCGGCCGGCGCCGCCATTCGGTGCGCGACGTGCGGCGCACCGTGCGCCAGGGTTTCTGGGCGGCGGTCACGATTGCCGTTCCCGGTCTGGGCGATCCTGTGGCAGGCGGAGCCGATACTGCTCGCCCTCCGTCAAGCAGCCGCGCCTTGCCCACGCCGCCGCAGGCTACCTGCACACCTTCCAGTGGGGGTTCCTGCCGTTCCTGATCTACGTGGTGCTGCGGAACTTCGTCGCCGCGCTGGAGCGGCCGCGGATGGCGCTGTGGATCGGCGGCTCCGCCGTCGTCGTCAACGCCGTGGCGGTGTGGACGCTGATGTTCGGCCACTTCGGCTTTCCGACCCTCGGCCTGCCGGGCGCCGGCATCGGCACGACGCTGACCAACACCTTCATGGCCCTCGGCCTCGCCGCCGTCGTCTCGCTCGACCGCCGCTTCCGCCGCTACCGGCTGTTCGGCCGCCTGTGGCGGGCGGACTGGCCGCGCTTCCGCCAGATCTGGCGAACCGGGCTGCCGATCGGCGCGGCGCTGGCGTTCGAGGTGACGATCTTCAACGCCGCGGCGTTTCTGATGGGGCTGATCAGCGCCGATGCGCTCGCCGCCCACGCCATCGCCATCCAGATTCCGTCGCTCGCCTTCATGGTGCCGCTCGGTCTCGGCATGGCGGCGACCGTCAGGGTCGGCCTTGCCTACGGCGCCGGCGACACCGCCGCGGTCGCCCGCGCCGGCTGGTCGGCCTTCGGACTGGCGCTTCGTCTACGCCTGCGGCACCGCCGCCGCCATGCTGTTCGCCGGGCGCGAGCTGGTCGGCGTCTTCCTCGATCTCGACACGCCCGAGAACCAGGTCGTCGTCGGGCTGGCGGTGACGTTTCTCGTCTACGGCGGACTGTTTCAGTTCGTCGACGCTGCCCAGGCGGTCGCGTCCGGCATGTTGCGCGGACTCGGCGACACCCGCGTGCCGATGATCTACGCCGCCATCGGCTATTGGGGCATCGGCCTGCCGTGCGGCGCCGCGCTGGCGTTTGGGGCGGGCCTCGGCGGCGCCGGCATCTGGATGGGTCTCGCCACCGGGCTCGCCGTCGTGGCCGTGCTGATGACCAGGCGCTGGGCCCGCCGCGAACGCCTGGGCCTCACCCGCCCCCCGACCGTGGTCGACCCGACCGCCGCGATTGTCGAAACGGCGGCCGAAGTGCCGGCGCATCGGCCCCGGTCCGCTGCTGTAAGCGTCACACCAGCCGATTGCGGAACATCCACGCAGCGACCGGCAGCGTGATCGCAGAGATCACCACCAGCGGCCACAGGTCGGAGAGGATCGGGCCGAAACCCACGCCTTCCAGATAGACCCGGCGGATGATGTCGACCGTGTAGCGCAGCGGATTCATGAAGGTCAGGATCTGGAAGACCTCCGGCATGTTGGCGATCGGCGTCGCGAACCCCGACAACAGAATGAACGGCATCAGCAGCACGAACGAGAAGAGCATCGCCTGCTGCATGCTGGCGACCAGCGACGAGATGAACAGTCCGATCCCGACCGCCGCCAGCACGAACAGGAACAGGCCGGCGTAGAGGGTGACGAACGAGCCGGCGAACGGGATGCGGAACCACAACTGCGCCACCAGCAGGATCAGCGTCGCCTGCGTGATGCCGACCAGCGTCGCCGGCGTCGCCTTGCCGATCATGATCTCGGCCGGCCGGATCGGCGTCACCAGCAACTGGTCGAAGGTGCCGTCCTCGCGCTCGCGCGCCACCGACAGCGCCGTCAGCAGCAGCGTCTGCAACAGCGTGATCACGCCGATCAGCGACGGGATCATGTTCCAGGTGGTCTCGAGATTCTCATTGTACCAGGCACGGACGACCGGCCGGATCGGCGGCTGGGTGAGGCCGTGATCCTGCCGCCAGTCGGCGTTGAACCGGTCGACGATGGCGTTGACGTAGCCGAGCGCCGTGCCGGCGGTGTTCGAGTTGCGCCCGTCGACGATGACCTGCACGTCGGCCATCTGGCCGGCGGCGAGGTTTCGCGAAAAGTCCCTGCCGATCTGGACGACGAGAAGGGCGCCGCGGCGGTCGATCAGGGTGCGGATGTCCTCGGCCCGGTCGAGGTTGGCGACCCTGTCGAACACGCCGGAGCCGTCGAACCTGGCAAGCAGTTCCCCCGATGCGGCGCTGCGGTCCTGGTCGTAGACGGCGTAGGGCACGTGGTTGAGGTCGAACGTCGCCGCGTAGCCGAGAACCAGCGTCTGGATGATCGGCGGCAGGAAGAGGATCACCCGGCTGCGCGGGTCGCGGAGGAGGGCGAGCATTTCCTTGCGGATCAGGGTGACGACGCGGAGGAGGGCGGCGGGCATGGTCGGACCTCACGCGAGCTTCTTGCGGGTGGCGGCGAGCGCGGCCGCCATCAGCACCGTCGCCATCAGCGCCAGCACCGCGGCGTTCGGCAGGATGACGCTCCAGATGTCGCCGGCGAGGAAGATGGTCTGCAACAGCGCGACGAAGTAGCGAGCGGGAACGATGTAGGTGACGAACTGCACCACCACCGGCATCGAGCGGATGTCGAACAGGAAGCCCGACAGAAGCATGGCCGGCAGGAACGTCGCGATCAGCGCGATCTGGCTGGCGACGAACTGGCTCTTGGTCGTCGACGAGGCGACCAGCCCTATCCCGAGCGACACCAGCAAATAGAGCGTCGACACGCCCGTCAGCACGACGAGCGAGCCGCGCAGCGGCACGTGGAACAGGAATCGCGACGCGAGCACCGTGAGCGCCAGTCCGATCATTCCCAGCGCGAAATAGGGGATGATCTTGCCGAGCAGGATCTCATCCGACCTGACCGGCGTGACGAAGATCGCTTCCAGCGTGCCGCGCTCCCATTCGCGTGCCATCACCAGCGCCGTCAGGAACGCGCCGATCAGCGTCATGATCAGCACGATCAGCCCCGGCACGAGGAAGTAATGACTGTTGTTGGCCTCGTTGAACCAGACGCGGCCCTGCACCGCCACAGGCCCGCTGCCGGTTGGGGGGTTGCCTTCCGCGGCGCTGCGCTGGCCGGCAAGGCCGATGGCGCCCTGCGCGTAGCCCTGGATGATGCGCGCGGTGTTGGCGTCGGTGCCGTGGAGGATGACCTGCACCTCGGCATCGCCCGCAGCGACCGAACGCGCGAAATCGGCGGGGAAGTGGATGATGCCCTCGACCGCGTGGTCGATCATGGCCTGGTTGGCTGCCGCCATCGAGGTCATCACCCGCGCATCGAAGTAGGGCGACAACTGGAATCCGGCCGCGATCTCGCTCGCCTGCGCCGACGGCTTCTCGATCACCACCGCCACCGGCGCGTTCCTGACGTCGAGCGACAGGGCGTAGCCGAACAGCATGATCATCATCACCGGCATGGCGATGCCAAGCGTGATGCTGCTCGGGTCGCGCAGCACCTGGCGGCTCTCCTTGATCACCAGCGCCCAGATCCGCCGCGCCTTGTTCGAATGGGTCCGGATGGCGGCTTCGCTCATCGCCTGTCACGCGGCGTCGGCCGCATGCTCCTCCGCGTTACGCCGCGCTTTCTCGACAACGGCGATGAAGGCATCTTCCATGGTCGGTTCCCGGCCATCGCTCGCCGGCGCACGGGCGCGGATTTCGGCCGGCGTGCCCTCGGCGTGCAGCTCGCCGGCATCGAGGATCACCACCCGGTCGCAATACTCGGCCTCCTCCATGAAGTGGGTGGTCACGATCACAGTCACGCCGTTTTCGGCGAGCGCGGTGATGCGACGCCAGAATTCGCGGCGGGCGAGAGGGTCGGCACCGCTGGTCGGCTCGTCCAGGAAGAGGATCTGCGGCTCGTGCAGCAGCGCGGCGGCCATCGCCAGCCGCTGCTTGAAACCGCCCGGCAATTGCCCGGCCGCCAGGCGCGCCAGCGGCTTGAGTTCGAATTGCTCCATCGCCCAGTCGATCCGGGCCGCCCTCTGGCGTCCGGATAGCCCGTAGGCGCCGGCGAAGAAGGCGAGGTTCTCCGCCACCGACAACTGACCATAGAGCGAGAATTTCTGCGCCACGTAGCCGATGCGCTGGCGGGCGGAGGCGCGAGCGCGGCGCAGGTCGACGCCGGCGACCGTGAGCGTACCAGAGGTTGCGGGTAGCAGCCCGCACAGCATCCGGAAGGTAGTGGTCTTGCCGGCGCCATTCGGACCCAGCAGGCCGAAGATCTCGCCGTGCCTGACGTCGAAACTGACGCGGTCGACGGCGGTGAAATTGCCGAACCGGCGCACCAGGTCGTGCACCTCGACGGCAACGCCCCTGTCAGGGTCGACGTTGCGCGGCTGCAACGACATCGCGCTCGCGCCGCGGCGATCGTCGATCCGCCTGAGCAGCACCATGAACCCGTCCTCGAAGTGCGGCTTCACCGCTTCTGTCGCGATACCGGTGAGGCTCCCGGCGTCGCCGTCGGCACGCACCAGCCGCACCTTGCCCGCGTGCGGCACCGCGTCGACGATGCCGGGATCGTCGATGAGGTGCGCCTGCAGCGTGCGGGCCGGCTGCCCGGCTGGCGGTGTGGCGACGAATACGCGTCCCTCCGCGAGCCTTGTCACCGACGCCGGCGGCCCCTCCGCCAGCACCTTGCCCTCGTGCATGACTACCACCTGCTTGCAGCGCTCCGCCTCGTCCAGGTACGAGGTGCTGATCAGCACGCTCAGCCCCTCGTCGTTGACGAGACGCAGGATGATCTCCCACAGCTCGCGCCGTGACAGCGGGTCGACGCCGACCGTCGGCTCATCGAGGAGCAGCAGGTCGGGCGAGCGCACCAGCGTGCACGCCAGCCCGAGCTTCTGCTTCATGCCGCCCGACAGCCGCCCGGCGAGGCGTTTGGTGAACGGGCCGAGGTCGGTCATCTCCATCAGCCGCGGATAGATCCGGCGCCGCTGTTCGGCGGAGACGCCGTGGAGGTCGGCGTAGAGGTCCATGTTCTCGCGAACACTGAGGTCCTCGTAGAGGCCGAACTTCTGCGGCATGTAGCCGACACGGTCCTGGACCGCCTGCGGCTCGCGCTTGACGTCAATGCCGAGGACCGTGAGGTCGCCGCTCTCGGCGGTGAGCAACCCGGCAACGAGGCGGATGAGCGTGGTCTTGCCGGCTCCGTCAGGGCCGACCAGCGCCGTCAACCCGCCGTGGCGGACGGTGAGCGAAACGTCGTCGAGGGCGACGACCGTCTCGCCCGTCTCGCGCTTGAACTCCTTGCGGACGCCACGCCCGGCGATGGCATCCTCGCTGTCGGCGTTCATGGCTTCGCCTCGCCCGAGGCCGTCGCCGTCCCGGTGGTGTCGAGGCGGACGGTCGCCGGCATGCCGAGGCGGAGCACGTTGTCGGGGTCGTCCACCAGCACCCGCACCTCGTAGACGAGGCTGGTGCGCAGCTCCTCGGTCTGGATCGACCGCGGGGTGAACTCGGCGACCGGCGAAATGAAACCGACGTGTCCCGCGAGCGTTTGGCCAGAGAGGCCATCGACGGCGACCGATACCGCCATGCCCGGCTTGACCCTGGTGAGATCGGGTTCGGACACGTAGGCGCGCACCCACTTCGGATCGACCACCGCGATCGAGAGCACCGGCCGCTGCGGGTTGGCGATCTCGCCGGGTTCCATGAGGCGTGAGCGCACGATACCGGCGACCGGGGCGGCGAGGTCGGTGTCGTCAAGCTGCTGCTGGAGGAGTGCGAGTTGCGCGTTGGCGGCCCGCAGTTGTGCCTTTGCCGCCGCCACGTCCTCCTCGCGCGGCCCGGCGATGGCGAGGGCAAGCGTCTGCTCCGCCGCCGTCTGCCGTGCGGTCGCGGCCTCAAACGCGGCCTTGGCGGCGTCGAGCTGGCTCTGCGTGACGGCCGAGCCGCCGGAGGGGCTGTTCGAAAGCGTCGTCAGCCGGTTGTAGGTGAGGCTGGCGTTGACCGCGTCCGCGCGCGCGGCATCGACGTTCGCCTGCGCCTGGGCGATCTCTTCCGGCCGGCTGCCCTTCTCCAGCTTGGCGACCGTGGCGGTCTCGGCCGCGATCTGCGCTTTCGCCTGGTCGAGCTGTGGCATCAGCCGGCTGGTGTCGAGGCGCGCCACCACTTCGCCCTGTTTCACCACGTCGCCTTCATCGACCAGCACATCGGTGATGCGCCCGCTGTCGTTGAAGGCGAGGTCCACCTGGCGCAGGTCGACGTTGCCGTAGAGAACGAGCTCGTTGGTCGCCGCGGTGCCCTGCGTGTACCACCAGTAGAAGCCGCCACCGCCGGCGATCAGGACGACCACCAGCAGGATCAACACGCGCCTCATGGCTTGCTCCTTGCGAGGATCGCATCCGCATTGGCGTGCACGATCCGCTTGATCGATTCGCGCTCGCGATCGCCGATCGCGGGCCATCGCATCGTTCTGAAGACGAGTGTCTGGGCGACGCGGAAGACCAGCACCTGGCCCATGAGGGTGAAGACCATGAGCCGAAGCTCGTCGCTCTCCGCCTCGCCGACGATGGTCGCCACCAGACGCGTGCCCGTCGCGACGGCGCCGCCGAGAAAGCGGTAGATGACGTCGAAGGCCGCCGTCGGCTGCAACTGTTCCCGCACGATGAAGCGGGCCCAGCGCTCCGCGTCGGCCGCGCCGAGCATCACATCGACGAACGTATCGAGGAGCCGGTCTAGTGCCGCGCGCGCGCCCTCGGGCGTCGCCGTCGCGGCGGGGTCGGCGGCTGCCGCCAGAGTCGGCCCGACCCTCGCCATGATGCTCGCCGCCACATGCTCGGCCACCGCCAGGTGCAGCGCCTCCTTGCCGCCGAAGTGGTAGACGATGGCCGCGAGGTTGGCGTTTGCCGCCTTGGCGATCTCGCGGGTGCTGGCGCCTTCGAATCCGAGGCGGCCGAACACGTCGAGAGCGGCCTCGATGAGCTGCGCCCGCGTCTCGGCACCGCGATCGCGGCGCGCCCGACGGTATGGAGGCAAGTCGTCGCCGCCGCGCGGGCGCTTGTCCCTTTGGTCGGCCTGAGGATCGCTCACACGTTTGGCCTGTCGCGCCATGGTCTTTGTCGTCCGAAACGCTTGCCCAAGATGCCCGCCCAATTTCAATCACACGATTGACTGGCAATGTCAATCGGTCGATTGATTTAATCATGAACGGAACGTTAGCGGCCTTGGCTGAGGGCCGAGGGCTACAGCCGATCGCGGAGCGAGTACCAGGTCATCGCCGCGACCAGCGCCGGGTAGCGCATGAGGCGGCCGCCGGGAAACCGCGGCGCCGGGAGGGCGGCGAACCGGTCGAGTCGCGACGTGTCGCCGCCAATGGCGTCAGCCAGAATCTTGCCCGCGAAGGGGGCGATCGCCACGCCTTGCCCTGAGTAGCCGGCGGCGGCGTAAACGCCGGGCCGAACGCGGCGGATGAACGGCAGGCGATGGCGCGTGATCGCCAGCGTTCCGCCCCAGGCGTAGTCGATTTTGGTGCCGGCGAGTTGCGGATAGATGCGCGCGAGATGCCGGCGAACGAACCCGGCGATGTCGGCGGGTGGCTTCAACGAGTACGTCTCGCCACCGCCGAAGACGAGCCGGCCGTCCGCGCTCGGCCGGAAGTAGTATACGACGAAGCGGGTATCGGAGACCGCCTCACCGCCGGCGATCAGTCCACCCGGCCGGCCCGCGCCGATCGGTGCGGTGGCGAGGATGTAGTTGTCGATCGGCATGACGCGCGCTTCCACGTCGCCGTCGATACCCTCGAGGTAGCCGTTGCCGGCGAGGATGACGATGTCGGCGGTGACGGTGACCTGCGTGGCATCGACCCGGCATGAAATCGCGAACCCGGTCGTCGGCGAACCGCCGACGTTGACCGCGCGCGTGCCCTCGTGGATGCGCGCGCCGGCGTGCGCCGCCGCCCGCGCCAGCCCTTGTGCGAATTTGAGCGGGATCAAGGTGGCCGGCGCCCGCGTCGCGCCGCCCGCCGAAATAGACGTCGGTGCCGATCGCGGCGGCAAGCGCGTCGCGGTCGAGCCACTCCACCGGCGTCGTAGCCGTAGTCGCGCCTGAGCTTCTCGACGTAGGCGATCTCGTCGGCGACAAGTCGTTGCTTGTGCGCGGTCTCGATCAGCCCCTCGCGCCACTCGCAGGCGATGGCGTGTTTGGCGATCAGGCCCTTGGTGAACGTTTTCGCCTCCTCGCCGAGCGTCCACAGCCGGCGGGCGTCATCCTTCCCGAAACGTTCCTCCAGCCAGTCCTGGTCGCGCCGCTGGCCGGAGTGGACCTGGCCGCCGTTGCGACCGGAGGCGCCCCAGCCGACCCGACTGGCCTCGATCAGGACGACATCGACCCCGGCGTCTGCCAGCGCCAGCGCCGCCGAGAGTCCGGTGTAGCCGCCGCCGACGATCGCGACATCGGCCCTGACGGATTCGGCGAGCGGCGGAAACGAAAGGGCCGCATCGGCGCGGGCGGCATAGAGGGAAGGGGCGTGGGCTTGCGTCACCCGCGCTTGCGCCCCCTGCGGGGGTAGGGCGTGCCGTCGCGATGGGCGTAGCCAGGCTCGCCGGCGACGATCCTGAGGTCGATGTCCGGATAGACGACAGCGTCGCCACCCGGATGGCGCGTCCCCACTTCAAGGATGACGGCTCCCTTGTCGGAGCGGTTCTGCAGGCAGTGCCCGTTCGCGTCACCGGCCTTGAAACCGGCGCAGTCGCCAGCGACCAGCCGCTCCTCGCCGTCCTCCGTCACCAGCACGACTTCACCTTCGAGGACATAGATGAACTCGTCCTCGTGCGCGTGCCAGTGGCGCTGGGCGGACCATGCACCCGGCGGCAGCGTGCAGAGATTGACGCCGTACTGTGTCAGCCCCGCCGCGTCACCGAGCTTAACCCGATGCCGTTTCAGGCACGGCTCATCGTAGGGCGACGGGTAGAGGGTGCCGGTGACGGATGGCGCGGCGGTGATGTCGATTTTAGCTGTCATCGGTCAGCCTTCCGTCACACGTTGAGCAGCAGGTACTCCCGCTCCCACGAACTGATGACCTGCATGAAGGTTTCGAACTCGGCCTGCTTGATCGCCCGGTAGGTGGAGACGAAGCGCTCGCCGAAGATCTCGACCAGCTCCTCGCACTCCTCGAACAGCGCCACGGCCTCGAGCAGTCCGCGCGGCAACGCCACCTCCTCCTCGTTGGCGGCACCGGAGACCGGTTCCGACGGCTTCAGCCCCTCGACCATGCCGAGGTAGCCGCAGGCGAGCGAGGCGGCGATCGCGAGATACGGGTTGGCGTCGGAGGAGGGCAGTCGGTTTTCCACCCGCCGCGACGCCGGCGACGAATTCGGCACCCGGAGCCCCACCGTGCGGTTGTCATAGCCCCACATGGTGTTGACCGGCGCCGAGCCGGACGGGATCAGCCGGCGGTACGAGTTGACGTAGGGGGCCAGGATGCAGGTCACCGCGGGCAGGTATTTCTGCGAGCCGCCGATGAAGGCGAAGAACTCGTCCGTCGGGTCGCCCGCCGCGTCGGAGAAGATGTTGGCGCCGGTCTTCGCGTCCACCACCGACTGGTGAATGTGCATCGACGATCCCGGCTCGCGTCCCATCGGCTTGGCCATGAACGTCGCGTACATGGAGTGGCGCAGCGCCGCCTCGCGGATGGTCCGCTTGAACTGGAACACCTGGTCGGCCAGCACCACCGGCTCGCCGTGCCTCAGGTTGATTTCCATCTGGGCGGCGCCTTCCTCGTGGATCAGCGTGTCGATCTCGAGCTCCTGCGCCTCGGAGAAGTCGTAGATATCGTCGAACAGGTCGTCGAACTCGTTGACCGCGGCGATCGAGTAGGACTGACGGGCCGACTCCGGCCGCCCCGAGCGGCCGCTCGGCGGCTCCAGCGGATAGTCCGGGTCGGTGTTCGGCTTGACCAGGTAGAACTCGATCTCGGGTGCCACCACCGGCCGCCAGCCGCGCACCGCATACATCTCGACCACCCGCCGCAGCACCTGGCGCGGCGCGATTTCGACCGGCCGCCCGTCGCTGTGGTAGGCGTCGTGAATGAGCTGCGCCGTCGGGTCTTCCTCCCACGGCACCACCGTCAACGTCGAGAAATCCGGCTCGAGCAGCACGTCGCGGTCGGCGCGATCGTTCTGGAAGGATTCATCGTCGCGCGGCCAGTCGCCGGCGATCGTCTGGGTGAAGATCGAGCCGGGCATCGCCATCGTCGGACCTGCCAGGAACTTCACGACCGGCATCATCTTGCCCCGCGCCACCCCGGCCTGATCCGGGACGACACACTCGATGTCCTCGATCTGCCGGGAGGCCAGCCACTTGCGGGCCTCCGCCAGCGAGGCCACGCCCCGCGCCGGTTCGCTTGCTTTCCTGGTTGTCTTCTTCCTTGCCACGGTCCACCTGTCGCCAGCCGCAAGAATGGCCGAATCCCGCGGGGTTTCGGCCGCTCGGCGGTCCATAGATCAGCCTCGACGGATTGTCACACGCCGCTTTCCCGGTCCCTCCCGTGGGACCGCCAATCCGGCACGATAATAGCATGGCCCCGTGTAATCGCGGTTGTCGTTGACCGCGATCAACCTTAACGTTGTCCGGGTGACTTTGCCTGGGGTCCCGGCGTTGCTGCCAAAAAGTGGCCCCGGCTGTCGAAAAAGGAGAACCGTATGCGATCGCCGTTGCGTGTCTTCCTGCCGATCGCCCTTGCCGTCACGGCCACCGCCGCGCTGGCCGAGGACAAGGTCGTCAACATCTACAACTGGTCCGACTACATCGATCCGGATGTGCTGACCGACTTTACCGACAAGACCGGCATCAAGGTCGTTTACGACGTCTACGACAATAACGAGATCGTCGAGACCAAGCTTCTCGCCGGCGGTTCCGGCTACGACATCGTCGTCCCCTCGGCCTCAAATATCGCCCGCCAGATCCAGGCCGGTACGCTGCAGAAGGTCGACAAGTCCAAAGTGCCCAACCTGTCGCACATGTGGCCGTTCGTTACCAAGCAGCTGGAAACCTACGACCCGGGCAACCAGTACGCCGTCAACTACATGTGGGGCACCACCGCGATCGGCTACAATGTCGACAAGATTCAGGAGATCATGCCCGACGCGCCGACCAACTCGTGGGACATGATCTTCAAACCCGAGGTCGTCTCCAAGTTCGCCGACTGCGGCGTCCAGCTCCTCGATTCGTCCGACGACCTGGTGCCCGCGGCGCTCAACTATCTCGGCCTGCCGCCGAATTCGCACAAGCCGGACGACATCCAGAAGGCCGGCGAGTTGTTGAAGAGCATTCGTCCCTACATCCAGAAATTCCACTCTTCCGAGTACATCAATGCGCTTGCCAACGGCGATATCTGCCTGGCGGTCGGCTATTCGGGCGATGTGCTGCAGGCGCGCGACCGCGCCGACGAGGCTGGCAACGGCGTTCAGATCGCCTACTCGATTCCGAAGGAAGGCGCGCTGATGTGGTTCGACTCGTTCGTCATTCCCAAGGACGCGCCCCACGTCGACAACGCGCTGGCGTTCATCAATTTCATGCAAGACCCGGAAAACGCCGCGCGCAATTCCAACTACGTCTACTACGCCAACGGCAACATCGACTCGCAACAGTATCTCGACGACGACGTCATCAACGACCCGGGCATATATCCTTCCCAGGCGACGCTGGACAAGCTTTACACCACAACGGCTTACGAGCCGGCGGTGCAGCGGGTCGTGACGCGGCTGTGGACGGACGTGAAAACGGGGAACTAGGTCGGACCGGTGCCGGCGGCCGCCGCATGCCGCGGCCGTCGGCTGGTTGGGGGCACTGATGGCAAAGGCTTTGGGGCCGGTCCGCCGGACGTTTGCCCCTTGGGAAGATCCCGCGGCGAAGCCCTTCATCGAGTTTCGCAACGTCACCAAGCATTTCGGCGACTTCACCGCGGTCGACAACATCAATCTCGGCATCTACGAGCGGGAGTTCTTCGCCCTGCTGGGTCCCTCCGGCTGCGGCAAGACGACCCTCATGCGCATGGTCGCGGGCTTCGAGGACCCGAGCCAGGGCGACGTCTTCGTCGATGGCCAGAACCTCGCCGGCATCCCGCCCTACCGGCGGCCGTCGAACATGATGTTCCAGTCCTACGCTCTGTTTCCGCACATGACCGTCGAGGGCAACATCGCCTTCGGTCTCAAGCAGGCGCGCATGGCGAAGGGCGAAATCGCCGCTCGCGTCGAGGAGATGCTGAAGCTGGTGAAGCTGACGCCGTTCGCCAAGCGCAAGCCCAACCAGCTTTCCGGCGGCCAGAAGCAGCGCGTCGCCCTTGCCCGCTCGCTCGCCAAGAAGCCCAAGGTGCTGCTTCTCGACGAGCCGCTCGGCGCCCTCGACAAGAAGCTGCGCGAGGAAACCCAGTTCGAGCTGACCGACCTCCAGCAGCAACTCGGCCTCACCTTCCTCATCGTCACCCACGACCAGGAAGAGGCGATGACCGTCGCCGACCGCATCGCGGTGATGGACCACGGCCGCATCGTCCAGGTGGCGACGCCCGCCGAAATTTACGAGCAGCCCAATTCGCGCTACGTCGCCGACTTCATCGGCGACATCAACCTGCTGGAAGGGCGCATCACCGGCACCGGCGGCTCGTCGGTGCGCATGGCCTGCGCCGACACCGGCGCCGGCATCTTCGTCGAGCAGCACCTCGACGCCAAGGCGGGCGACACCGCCTGGTTCGCCATCCGTCCGGAGAAGGTGTCGATCTCGCTCGACCGCCCTGCCGACGTCACGGTCAATACCGTCGCCGGCAAGGTCTGGGACATCGGCTACCTCGGCGACGTGTCGATCTATCACGTTCGCCTGGCGACCGGCGCCATCGTCAAGGCGACGGTGACCAACCGCACGCGTCTGGTCGAGCGGCCGATCTCCTGGGAAGACGATGTCTGGTTGTCGTGGGCGCGCGACTCCGGCGTCGTGCTGGTCGGCTAGCGGCAGGCAGGGCGGGGGAGGGGAGCGATGGCCGAGCCGGGAGCTGACGAAGCAAAGTCCCTGGCGCTGGCTGGTGGTGATCATTCCCTACGCCTGGCTGCTGGCGCTTTTCCTGATTCCCTTCCTCATCGTCTTCAAGATCTCGTTTTCGACGACCGCCGTCGCCGTGCCGCCCTACACGCCGACGCTCGACCTTTCCGGCGGTCTTGCGGGTTTCATCGACCAGATCAGGCAGTTCACGTTCGACAACTATGTATGGCTGACCCAGGACGCGCTCTATACCCGCGCCTACCTGTCGAGCCTGCTGATCGCGGCGGTCTCGACGTTCCTGGTACTGCTGGTCGGCTACCCGATCGCCTATGGCATGGCGCGCGCGCCCAAGGCATGGCAGCCGACGCTGCTGATGATGGTGATCCTGCCGTTCTGGACCTCGTTCCTGATCCGCGTCTATGCCTGGATCGGCATTCTCAAGAAAGAGGGGCTTCTCAACCAACTTCTCCTCTGGCTACACGTCATCAGCGAGCCGCTGACCATCCTCAATACCAACTGGGCGGTCTACATCGGCATCGTCTATTCCTACCTGCCGTTCATGATCCTGCCGCTTTTCGCGGCACTCGAGCGCATGGATGAGTCGCTGCTGGAAGCGGCAGCCGACCTCGGCTGCCCGCCAATGCGCGCGTTCTGGCGCATCACGTTTCCCCTGTCGCTGCCCGGTGTCGTGGCCGGCTGCTTCCTGGTGTTCATTCCGGTCACCGGCGAGTTCGTCATCCCCGACCTGCTCGGCGGCTCGGGCACGCTGATGATCGGCCGCACGCTGTGGGCGGAATTCTTCAACAACCGCGACTGGCCGCTGGCCTCGGCGGTCGCGGTCATCCTGCTTCTGATCCTGGTGGTGCCGATCGTCATTTTCCAGAACCGCGCCGCCCGCGGCGAAGGCGGGCTGTGATGGGCGCCTTCAATCACGGCAGGGGGACGTGATGCGCCGCTTCTCGTGGTTCAACCTTACCTCGGTGACCTTCGGCTTCGCCTTCCTCTACCTGCCGATCGTCATCCTGGTGATCTATTCGTTTAACGAATCGCGCCTGGTCACGGTCTGGGCAGGGTTTTCGGCCAAGTGGTACGCGGCGCTCCTCACCGACGAGGCTCTCCTCGATGCCGCCTGGGTGACGATACGCGTCGCACTCCTGTCCGCCTCGGTCGCCGTCGTCCTCGGCACGCTCGCCGCGGTCGTTCTCGACCGCTTCGGCCGCTTCAAGGGGCGCACACTGTTCTCGGGCATGATCTACGCGCCGCTGGTGATGCCGGACGTCATCACCGGGCTGTCGCTGCTGCTGCTCTTCGTCGCCGCCGGCGTCGCCCGCGGCTTCTGGACGATCGTGCTCGCCCACATCACCTTTTCCATGTGCTACGTCGCCGTCGTCGTCCAGTCGCGACTGGTGACGTTCGACCGCAGTCTGGAGGAGGCCGCCGCCGACCTCGGCTGCCCGCCGCTGAAGACGTTCTTCGTCATCACGCTGCCGATCATCCTGCCGGCCGTGGTCGCCGGGTGGATGCTGGCGTTCACCCTGTCGCTCGACGATCTGGTGATCGCCTCGTTCACCACCGGGCCCGGTGCCACCACGCTGCCGATGAAGATCTACAGCCAGGTCCGCCTCGGCGTGACGCCGGAGATCAACGCCGTCTGCACCATCCTCATCGCCCTGGTGACGACCGGCGTCATCATCGCCTCGGTCGTCACCAAGCGCCGCGAGGTCGAGCGCCAGCGCGCCGAGCGCCTCGCCGCGGCGGCGCCCTGAACCATACGGCGGCGCGGGGCCTTACGGCATCGGCTTCGGCGGCTTGGGCGGCCTGATGTGACGGCGGACGTCGGGCGGGGTGTCGGCGAGGGCGCCGGCGACGAGATCCTGTCCCGCGAGCTGCAGATCGTCCGTCTTCTGGCGCAGATCCGCGAAGGCGGCCTCCAGCGCCTGATGGTCGAGCGGCTCGGCCCGCATCGCCTCGAACAACCGCTGACGCGCCGCTTCCAGGTCGTTGACCTTGGCGCGGAATTGATTGCGGTTGTCGCGCGCGCGCTCCATCACCGTCCGCCGGATCTCGGGCGGAAAGTCGCGCATGCCCATCGTCACCAGCCGGTCGATGTCGCTGCCCGGTGGGCGCGGGCCGGCGACCCGCCCGACCGCGAAGCCGGCGATCAGCAGGTTGCCCGCGAGCGACAGGAACAGCAGCGCCAGCAGCGTGACCGCGAACGGCCCGCGGATGGTCACAGCAGTCCTCCCGACGACGTGTCGACAGTCGTCGTGCCGGTGCCGAACACCAGCCCGGCGAGCGAAGCGTCGTCCTGGGTTTCCGGCATCGCCAGCCCGATGACGAAACCGATGGCGAGAAACGCCGCCATCGCCGCCCCCGACCACGCCGCCAGCCGTCGCGTCGGCTTGACCGCGATTTCGCGGTGCCGATCGGTGCGGATGCCGGCGATGATTCCGCCGAGCGAAGCCGCATCGAGTGCGACCGGGCGAGCCGTCTCGGCAAGCAGCGCATCGAGCCGCTCAGCTTGCGCGAGCAACCGCGCCGCGGAGGCATCCTTGTCGGCGAGTGCTCTTGCTCCGGCTCGCGCTGCCGCCGGCCACCGCTCAAGGTTGCCGCCGTAGCGATCGAGCGCCTGTTCGAATTCATCGTATGTCATCGTCTCAAGTCTCCCCTCGCGAATCGCGGGCGGCAAGCCGGGTCCTCAGCGTTCGTCGCGCCCTGACCAGCAACTGCTCCACCGCCCCGATCGACAGCCCCATCAACTCCGCAATTTCCGCATTCCCGCGTTCGCCGTCGGCGGCGAGCAGGATCGCCGCCCGCTGCCGCGCCGGCAATTCGTGTATGTCGCGCACCACCGCCGCCAGTTCGCCGCCCGCTGCCAGCCGCTGGTCGGCGGCCGGCTTAGGGTCACCCACGTCGGTCGCGTCCTCCAGCCCGAAGAAGGCGCGCACCCGCCGCCGGCGCCCGGCATCGATCGCCCGGTTGAGCGCAATCCGGGTGAGGTAGGCCGCCAGCGGCGGTCCGCCCGGCTTCCAGCGCCTGGCATGGCGCCACAAGCTCCAGAACGTCTCCTGGACGATGTCGTCGGCCTCTGCGACGCCGCCGGCAAAGCCGAGGGCCAGCGCCTTCAGCCGTCCGCCATGGCGTCGCACGATCTCCGTGAACGCCCGTTCGTCCCCGGCCGCCACACGTTCGACGAGGACTTCATCCAATTCCTGGCCCGTGGCTGCGACCGTCACGCCCGAACCCGGCGCTCCTCCGCTGCGAGCGCCATGCGGCGGCGCCGATGCTTTGTTGCGCGGTGCGAGCGCCGGAGCAAGTGTCACGAGCGAAGTCATGGTGTCCCGCTCCACTTGCCCCGGCGCTCCGCTGGCTATCGACCCCGCTCAAAGCCCATGCGCGGGAACCGCGCGGCGTCGAACTCTTCCTTTGAGATGACGCCGTCATGGTTGGTGTCGAGGTAGGCGAACATGCGCGCGCGCGGATCGTTCGTCTGGTCACCAGCCTGGCCGTCGTTCGGACCGGGGCCCTGCGCCATGTTCGAACCGGGGCCCTGTCCCATGTTGGGGCCAGCACCCTGTTCCATGTTCGGGCCCGGGCCTTGTCCCATGCCGGGGCCGGGTCCTGGGTCCGTTCGGCCGAGGCCCGCTTCCATGTTCGGGCCGGGCCCCATCTGGCCGTAGTGGCGCATCATCGGGCCGCGCTCAGCCATGCGGGGGCCAAAGCCCTCGTGCCGGTCGTGGCCGTCCCGGCCGCGCTGGAATTCGCCCTGTGCCTGCCTCTTGCCCATGGCGCGGTTCATGCCGAAGTGCTTGAGCGCGCCACGCAATTCCTGCTCCGTCAGCGTACCGCTGTGATCGGTGTCAAGCGCGGCGAAGACGGCGGTGGTCAGGGCGCTTGCCTCATCCTTGTCGATGACGCCATCGCCGTTGCGGTCGAGGAGGTTGAACATGATGGTTGGCCCCATCGGACCGTCGGCCGGTTTCAGGGTGGGCGCGGCCGAAGCCGGCAGCGTCGCCACGGCGCCGACAACGAGTGCAACGCCGGCAAAAACCAGGGATTTCGTGGGCATGACAAAAACTTCCTTGAGTGCCAGGCATCGCCGATCGACGCCCTTCACTCGCCATCACGCAGCGACTCGGCCGCGCCCTACGCTTCTGGTGCGATTCTTTACTATCCGCGCGGCGAGGCTTCGCCGTCGCGTCCGACCCGCTCCTGGTCGAGGGTGAACTCCGGCGCCCACCACGTTCCCCCGATCCTCAGCGGAACCTCGCGGGCGCCATTGCCGGCCGTGGCGAGCGTGGCCGTCGCGTTGACGATGCCGCTGACCAATGAACCCCATCCGCTGACGGCAACCCGATAGCCCTTGCCCTCGGCGACGAGATCGTTCGTTTCCAGCGTTCCGCCGCCGATCGACAGCGTTCCGGCCATGCTGGTGAAGCCGGTCGAGCCTTTGGCGGCCTCCAGCGCCCCGGCAACCGGGTGGGTCGCCAACCCCGCCAGCGCGTTGACGTCAACCCCGGCGAGCGAGCCATCGGCGAGCGCGATCATGACGGTTCCGCTGATCGACTGGGCGAACTCACCCCAATTCTGTCCCTTGCCGGTCACGTCGACGACCGCGGCGCCGGTTCCAGCCAGCGCCGAGATGTTGGCGAGGTCGGTCAGGGCATCGCGCGTCGGCACGGCGGCGAGATTTGCATGCGCGCTCATCGACAGAGTTTCGCCGTCCATCGCCGCGATGACGTCACCTTCCAGCCGGCCGCCGTAGAACTGCCCTTCGGCGATCTTGAGGCTGGCCTTCCCGTCCTTCGTCGCCGCCGACAGGCGGGTCGGCCCGATCCGCAGCGTCCCCACCAGGATCTGCTCCGCCGACACGTTCACCAGCACGTCAACGCCCTGGGCGATGGGCAGCCTTGTCGGCGCGATCAGCACCGGTCCGTCGGCCACCAGATCCGCCCGGATTGCCTCGGCGTAGGGCGACAAATCAAGCTTCGCCGTGTTCAAGGTCGCCCGAACCGAAGGCCAGCCATCGCCAAAGCGCGCCGACAGCGATCCGGCGGCGCTGTTGCCGTCGAGCTCGACCGTGGCGTCGGAGAACGACATGGTCGAGTTGAGCCAGTCGAGGTTGCCCTTGATCGACGCCGCGCCGAGGATCGCGCCGGTTCCCATCGGCGTGCCCAGCCATTCGATCGTGCTTCGCAACGATGAGGTCGTCAGAGACGCCTCGCCCTGGAAGCGATGGTTGTCGAGGCCGCTGAGCGTGCCGTTGAACGAGACCCGAAGCGGCGTCGAGCCGACAGCGAAGCGAACCGGCGAGGAGTTGCCCGCCGCGAGCGCCGCCGGCTTGGCGACAGCGCCGCTGAACTCCATGGTCTCACCGTGCCACTGCAGCGTTCCGGTTCCGCTCAACGTCGACGTCGCCTGCGGCCACGAAAGGTCGAGATCAACGTTGGTCACTTCCTCGTGACGGTCGGACGCCAGATCATCGTAGATGACGGTTCCATTGGTGAGCACGATGCGGCCGACGCCCGCCGCGGTCGGCGGCGCGCCGCCGTCGTGGTGACCTCGGTTGTCGGGACGTGCCAATTGGTATTTCCCTTTTCGTCGACGACGAGGTGTATGCGCGGCTGACCGAGGTCGAACTCATCGAGTTCGACGCGCCCGATCAGGAGTGGCAACACACGCAACCTCGTGGTCACGCTGTCAGCCGCGATGAAGGGGTCGTCGCCCATGCCTTCGCGATTGGCGATGGTGAGGTCGCCGACGCTGACCGAGAGGTGAGGGTAGATCGAGAGGCTGGAGTCGCCGTTAAGCGTGACCGCCCGCCCGGTTATCTCCGCGATGCGGTCGGCGATGCGCTGCTTGAAATAGTCGGCCGAAATGAGATTGGGAATCACCGCCGCCGCAAGAATCGCAACGCCGAAGACGACGATGACGATGGTCAGGCGGGCAATGCGTCTCATGCGATCGGGGCTTCCCTCGCCGCGGTATTATTCGATAGGAAGAACCACCACGTTTCGCAAGGAATTTCTATCCTTTGCGAGAAACGACGCAGCACCCTCCAGGCCGTTGGCGGCAGGCTGACTGAATCACCGTTTGCAAGCAGAGACAACCGATGAGTTCCGATCTGCCCATCTGGCGTCCGACTCCCGCCGCAATCGCGGCCGAACCGATGACGGCGTTTGCCGCAGCCGCGGCGAGCCTCACGGGCCGTCCGCTCGACGCCTTCCATTCTCTTCACGCCTGGTCGGTCGAGGACCGGGCGGCCTTCTGGAACCTCGTCTGGGACTTCGCCGAAGTCATCGGCGACAAGGGCGAACGCTTTCTGGTCGACGGCGACAACATGCCAGGGGCCCGTTTCTTCCCCGACGCCAGTCTCAACTTCGCCGAGAACCTGCTCCGCCGTCGCGACGAGACCGACGCGATCGTCTTTCGCGGTGAAGAGGGCGCCACCCGGCGGATATCGTGGCGCGAACTCGCCGACCTGGTGTCGCGTCTGCAGCAGGCATTCCGCGCCGCCGGCGTCGGCCCCGGCGATCGTATCGCCGCGCTGTTGCCGAACATGCCGGAAGCGATCGCCGCCGTCCTTGCTGCTGCTTCCATCGGCGCCGTCTGGTCATCGGCCTCGCCAGACTTCGGGCCCACCGGCGTGCTCGATCGTTTCGGTCAGATCGAACCGAAGCTGCTCATCGCCTGCGATGGGTACGTCTATGGCGGCAAGAGGTTCGATCTCGGCGAGAAACTTCAGGCCGTCGTCGCCGGCCTGCCGACGCTCGCCGCGACGATCATAGTTCCCTATCTCGGCGTAGCCGATCGCATTGCCGACACGCTGCCCAACGCGAAGACGCTCGAAGCGGCGCTGGCCCCGCACGCGCCGGCGCCAGTTGCCTTCACGCGGCTGCCGTTCGCGCACCCGCTCTATATCCTGTTCTCGTCGGGCACCACCGGCGCGCCCAAGTGCATCGTCCACTCGGCCGGCGGTACGCTGCTCCAGCATCTGAAGGAGCACCGGCTCCACAGCGGCATCCGGCCGGGCGACCGCGTTTTCTACTTCACCACGCTCGGCTGGATGATGTGGAACTGGCTGGTTTCCGCGCTCGCCTCGGAGGCGACACTGGTTCTCTTCGACGGCAACCCGTTCCATCCCTCGCCCGCGATGCTCTTTCAGTATGCCGAGGACGAGCGCGTCACCTTTTTCGGTACCTCGGCCAAGTTCATCGACGCGGTGAAGAAGGCTGAATACCGGCCGGTCGATCATCACGATCTCGCGCCTCTGCGCACCGTCGCCTCGACCGGCTCGCCGCTGGCGCAGGAGAGCTTCGATTTCGTCTACGACGCCATCAAGCGCGACGTTCATCTGGCCTCGATTTCGGGCGGAACCGACATCGTTTCGTGCTTCGTCCTCGGCGTCCCGACCGAACCGGTCTGGCGCGGCGAGATCCAGGGACCGGGTCTCGGGCTCGCAGTCGATGTCTTCGACGAAGAGGGGCAGCCGCTCGCCTCCGGCAAGGGCGAACTGGTGTGCAAGCGGGCGTTCCCCTCGATGCCGCTCGGCTTCTGGAACGATCCCGACGGGTCGCGCTATCGCGCGGCGTACTTCGAACGGTTCCCCGGCATCTGGCACCACGGCGACTTCGCCGAATGGACCGCCCACGGGGGCATGATCATCCACGGCCGTTCCGACGCGACACTGAACCCGGGCGGCGTGCGTATCGGCACCGCCGAGATTTACCGTCAGGTCGAACAGATTCCGGAGGTCGTGGAGGCGCTGGCGATCGGCCAGGACTGGCAGGGCGACGTCCGCATCGTCCTCTTCGTTCGCCTCGCCGGCGGCGCCGTGCTCGATGACGACCTCGTCCAGCGCATCAAGGCCCGCATCCGCAACGGCGCCAGCCCCCGGCACGTGCCGGCGCGTGTGGTTGCCGTCGCCGACATCCCGCGCACCAAATCAGGCAAGATCGTCGAGCTCGCCGTACGCAACATCGTCCACGGCCGCCCGGTCAGGAACCAGGAGGCGCTCGCCAATCCGGAGGCGCTTGAGTATTTCCGCGACATCGCCGCGTTGGCGGAATAGGCCGTGCACTGGGGCGGGCTTCAGCCCGCCAGCACCCGCGTGGTTGGGAAGGTGATCTTGACCAGCGTCCCCTGGTCCTTGGCACTGTCGATGGTGAGGTTCGCCCGGTTGGCCTCCACCAGCGCCTTGGTCAGCGGCAGCCCGAGACCGGTGCCCTTCTCCTGTCCCTCCCTGACAGAGGCCACCTGACGGAAGGGTTTCATAGCGGTCTCGATGTCCTTCTCCGACATGCCGATGCCGGTGTCGCGGATGCGGACCACGACCTCGCCGGTGTTCTCCAGCATCGAGGAGACGATCACCTGCCCGCCGGGCTTGGTGAACTTGACCGCGTTGGACATAAGGTTGAGCAGGATCTGCCGGAACGAGCGCCGGTCGGCGACGATGTCGGGCACCTCCGTCGACAGCGACGTGCGGATGATGATGCGCCGCCGGTTCGCCTGCGGTTGCATCAGCGCGACGCATTCCTGGATGATGGTGTTCACCGCCACCGACTCGAACGACATGTCGAGCTTGCCGGCTTCGATCTTCGACAGGTCGAGGAGGTCGTTGATCAGGCTCATCAGGTGGCCGCCCGACTTGTGGATGTCGCCGAGATAGGCGCGGTAGCGTTCGTTGGTGACCGGACCGAAGCGCTCCTCCATCATCACTTCGGTGAAACCGAGGATGGCGTTGAGCGGCGTGCGGATTTCGTGGCTGACCTTGGCGAGGAAATCCGACTTTTGTGCGTTGGCGACTTCGGCGGCGTGCCGCGCCGCGGTCAGCTCTTCCTCGACGTGCTTCCAATGGGTGATGTCGCGCAGGACGGCGCAGAATTTATCGGACTTGCCGAGGCGCCCCATAGTCATGAAAAGCGGGATGAGCCCGCCCTGCGGCACCTTGCCGATCACCTCGCGCCCGTCGTTGAGGACGCTGGCGACGCCATTGGTGGCGAGTCCGTCGAGGTAATCGAGCGCCGGCTTGCCGCTCTCCTCCGCCAGCAACTCCGTGAACCTGTGGCCGACGAGGTCGCCGGCTTCAACGCCGAACAGCGCCTGCGCCGCGCGGTTCATGCTGCCAATGACGCCGGCCCGGTCGATGACGACGACGCCGTCCGTGGCCGTGTCGAGGATGGCTTCGAGTTCGCCGGCCCGCGCCTCGGCCGCCGCCAGCCTCTGCGTTGCCTGCGCCTCGTTCGCCGGCCCGCGCCGGGGGGTGATCGTCAGCATCAGCGCGCTCGCCGGCCCCCAGCGCACCGTATGCAGGCGCACCGCGACAGGCACGTAGACGCCGTCGCGCCGGCGCGCCATCAGGCTGCCGTCCCTCGCCAGCCTCTCGCCCCACGCCGATCCGCCATAGGGGAAGACCGCGTCGACACCACCCGCCGCGACGAACGCTTCGAACGACGTGTCGCCGACGAGATCAAGCAGAGCCTGGTTGGCGAACAGCACCTCCTGGTCGCGAACGATCGCGATCCCGGCCGGGATGCGGTCTAGGATGCGGCTGTCGATCGCAACCGAGGACGGCGCGGCGGTCGCTTGCGCCGGCTGTTCCTCGTGCGTCCCGGCTTCTGCATCGCTCCGCCCGGTCTTTGCCTTGCCGGCGGCCAGCGCCTCGGCGATCCGCCGGAAGGCATCCTGCTCGCTGCCGCTGAGACGCTCCGGCGCGATTGCCGGCGCCTGCGTCCCGGGCAGGCGCACGATGTTGGACGGGGCAGGGGCCGGCGTCCGGGTGTCAGCGGCAGTGCCTTCCTCGATGCCCTTCTGCGCGGCGCGGTCGACGGCCTCCTCGCTGGTTTCGGCCGGCGGCGCGTCCGCGACGTCGATGTCTGTCAGCGTCTTGGCCTCGGACCGCTCATCCGGCCGCCGCTCGTCCGGATGGCAGGCGCCGAAGCCGCGAAAGCCTTTGCCGCCCGGGGCGGGCATGCCTGAAAGATCGACGGCGATGCGCTCGCCGCGCCCGGCGGCGGGCCAGAACACCCTCGCCGTCCAGGGCGCATTTGCGGCGAGCGCCGCGCCGATCCTGCCCTCAGGGTCGAGTGCGAGGACCTCCGCCACGGTGTCCCATGTCTTGCCGACGACGGCGGCATTGGCCTCGCCGACCGCTTCGGCGAGTTCTTGCGAGACGAAAGTGAACCGTGCCTCGCCGTCGCTTTCCCACACGAACCGTGCAACCGGCGTTGTGCTCCTCGGCGCCGGCGTTGGCCGTGGCGGCACCTCCAGCGTTTCCGGTTCGGGCAGCGGTTCCGCCGGGACGACGGCCGCTTCCACGGATGGTTCGATCGCGGCGGGTTCCGGCTGCGCTGGCTCGGCCGGGATTGCCACCGCCTCAGCCGGCCCAGCGACCACGAGGAAACAGTCGCGGCCGTCCGCGGTGAACCTCACCGCCTCCGCCGTGCGCGTCGCGGAGCCGACCGCGATCGGATGAGCGGCCGTGCGAACGCCGGACCCAGCGGCCGCAATAAGCCCGGCGATTTCGCCGCGGAACGACGCAGATCCGTCGAAGCCCTCCGACGCGGCAAGCACGCGGCCGCCGGATGCGACGACGGCGGCGATGCGACCGCCGCCAGCCAGTGCCGTCACCAGCCGTTCCGCCCGCGCCGCGAGCGATTCGTTCGTGCCACCGGCGGCAGCGACCGCCAGCACAGCGCTTGTCCCGTCGTCGAGGTTGAGCCGGCGGCAGGCCGCCGGCAGCGCCATCAGGCTGACCCCGAAACCGATACGCAGGACCTCCAGTCGCGTCGCGTCGGTGGGCAGCAGCCGCGACAGGCGCGCGATCTGGGCCCTCAGCGGGTTCAGCGCCGACAGCCGCCACGCGAGGAGGTCGTCGACATTTCGCTGTCCGAAGAAGGCGACGCCCGCCGCATTTGCCCACACGACCCGCTCGTCCGCGCACACGAAGGCCGGTCGCGGATCGAGGAGAACCTCGGCGATCGCATCCATGGCGACGAAGTCCAGAAAAGTGCGGATGGTGCCGTCCATCGTCCCGTCATCCGGCGCCAATAGCCGGACGCCCCGGCGTCCATTGCCTTAACAGACAGTTAATAACGCTCCGCTCCGGGCCGGTCCACGCACGTTGGCGCTCCGCCCCCCGGAACATCGCGGCAGCGTTAACGGGCGGCCTACCGCTTGTGCATCGCAAAAAATTATGTTGCAATGCACAATAAGTAGCGCTATATACGGCATGAAGGATCGTGACCAGCGATCGTTCGTAAGGCCCGACGATCCAGCTTGTCCAAAGGAAGAAGTCCCATGTCCACCGCATCTGCCAAGACCCCGAAAGCCGCCAAGCCGACGGCTGTCCCCACCTCGCCCTTTGAGGCGTTCGCCATGCCCACCCCCAGCTTCGAGTTTCCCGACGCGTTTCGGTCGTTTGCGGAGAAGTCCGTGGCCCAGGCCCGTGACGGCTACGCCCGCATGAAGACGGCGGCCGAGGACGCCACCGACCTGGTCGAGGGTACCCTCGAGACAGCCCGCGACGGCGCTTTCGCCATCAGCGCCAAGGCGCTCGACGCCGCCAAGTCCAACAGCGACGCTTCGTTCGCGCTCGCCCGCGACCTGCTCGGCGCCAAGACCGTGTCGGAGGTCATCGAGCTGCAAACCAGCTTCGCCCGCAGCCAATTCGAGGCCATGGCGGGCCAGTTCAAGGATCTTCAGGCGCTGACCGAGAAGGTGTTCACCGACGCGACCAAGCCGGTGACCGAACGGGTCGAGAAGACCTTCAAGGAATTGAAGGTCGCCTGACCTCGTCGTTGAATCGCTGATCAAGACGGCCCGTGGCGCCCGCGCTCCGGGCCGTTTTTTGCGGCCGGACGCCAAGCGTTTGCGCTTGAACGGCCCGGGCATTGCACCTAGTTTCGCCCCCGCCACGCACGCGTGCAGCCGTAGCTCAGTTGGTAGAGCGGCGGATTGTGGATCCGTAGGTCGCTGGTTCGAGCCCAGCCGGCTGTACCAATATTTCAAAAGTGCTGGATGGCCGTTTGAAGCGGGTTGGCCTCTGCTTGGCCTCGCCGAGCGGGGCCTGGCTGGGCCGCCACGGCGCTTTCTCTGTGTTACAGCTTTCCTGCTTTCCGGTTGCGGTTGGAGGAGTTGAAGTGGGGCGATGAAGAGCGACATGCGTACGGCGGACAAAGAAGGCGAGGCGGAAGTGTCCGTCTATGCCAATGTTCCGCCGCGCGAGCGCCCTGCATTCCTGAGGTGGAATCCCGACCCGATCGGTGACCACAAAGCCAATCTCAAGGACGTCGTTGCCGACCTGCAGAAGGTCGTTGGCAGGGCAGAGCAATTGGCGAATAAGGCCGGGATTGAATTTGTCGTTGGCTCAGGCAGACGGACACCGGAGCAGCAGGCAGAAGCAGTCCGGATGGGCTGGTCGCTCACTCACGATAGCAAGCACTTGTGCGGTCACGCGGTCGATCTTTGGATTCTGGATGGTCGCAAGTGTGTCACCTTCACGGACACGGCAGCCGCCGATGCGTTGGCCAGACTGATGAAACGTGCCGCTGCCGAGGTCGGCGTTGAAATTGCCTGGGGTGGAGACAATTCGTCCTTCCTGGACCGACCTCACTTCGAGCTCGTCGAGCCAGCAACGAGCCGTTGAGCGCCGCCTCGGTCGGCGCTGTTGAGTCATAGACCAGCGGAGACCCTCGTCCGGTGGAACGGAGGCGGTTCATACTCTAACATTCGTCATGGACAGATCAGATGAGGTCGCTCAAGGAGGTCCGCGCTATGCCGCATCGTGTCGCTCGATTGGCGAGAATCGGCCTGCTACTCGGACTCGTGTTTGCATCAGCACAATCGTTCACAACTTACGCCGCCGCCGACTCGCTTCGTGGAAATACGTGGCTCCAGATTGCGAGCCGAAAAGACCTCAACCAAGCGATTACGATTGCGCAGCAATACAGCGGCGCAAAAGTGGTCCTATCGAGAAATGGCTGGTACGCGGTTGTTTTGGGCCCTTATTCCTTTGCCGACCTGGCGCAAATTCGGGCGTCCTACGATGGCAAAACATCGCTTCCGGATGACGCGTACGTCACGCACGGGAACTTCTATACGGTGATGGTGTGGAACCCTGGATAGGGGCACTTCCATGCCGCGCGGCCGGATCGAAATTTCTCGCTCACGCGTTGGTTCCCTTGAGCCGTCGGATGCGGTCTGCCGCCGACGCGATGCGGGCCGCCGACAAAACGCCTGCATCGATCGCATCCGCGACCCATTCAACGACGTGCTGCGGCAACTTGCGGGTCGTAGTCCGAAGTATTGCCGATCATCAGTAAATCGTTTCCAGCGTTAATCGCGCGGATCACCGCCTGCCGCCGATCCGCGACCTCGCTGATTGCCGCCATGTCGAGATCGTCGGTCATTGCTACTCCGGCGAAGCCGAGCTTGCTCCGCAGAAGGCCCGAAATCACGGCCGCGGAAAGCGTGGTCGGAATTCCCGACGGCTCGACGGAAGTCAGACGCATATGCCCGGTCATGACCAACCGCGCGCGACCGGCTGCAATCAGCCGGGCGTATGGTTCAAGTTCTTCCTCAGACCAGGTCGCTGTTACGTCGGGCAAGTCGTCGTGACTATCGTCAAGGGCGAGGCCCTCACCTGGAAAGTGCTTGAGAGCGCAATGAATACCCGCCGCTGCAAAAGCGTCGATAAACGCCGCGGCGTAGTCGGCAACCACCGCGGGCTGGCGGGCAAAAGCCCGGCCGAAATGACCGATCGCCGGACTCCGCGGATCAAAGAGATCCACCACCGGCGCCAGATTCACGCTAAATCCGACATCGGCAAATTCTTTTGCCGCGATGGCGTAGAGGTCGCGCGCCTGCTCGGGACTAAAGGCCAACGCGACTTCCCGAGGCGGGGGCAACTTCGTGAATCCCTGCGGCCGACCTAGCCGCTGGACGAAACCTCCTTCATGGTCAATTGCGTTCAGTGCCTTGGTACCGGGAGGTGAAAAGATCCGAAGGAGATCAACGACATCATCCCGCCTTGCAACATTCATCTTGCGGAACATCGCGCCGCCAACGCGTCCCGCAGCGACGTGCTCGGAAAGCGTCCTGGCCGACTCGGATTCGATCGTATTCCCGGTGAATCCGAGCAGCAGCATTTCGCCGACGTCGGCTGCAAGGCTGGCATCGGAAGGGAGGGCCGACGATTCGGTCGCGCCGACACCAGTAAAAGCCAAAGCTCCGAGTATCTGCCTGCGCGTGAGCACGTCATCGCTCCCAACTAAACATCACTTCCAGACGGCGCCTTTGAGATCCTGGCGAGGCCATGCCGACCGCGGCGACGTCAGGCATATACTTGCGCAAGGACGACATCTTTGTAATAGGCATTCAGAATTTCTATATGGCTTTGGCCGACGAGCGCCCTGCCGAGCCCGCCTATTTGGCAAAAGCCGACGCCGTGTCCCCAACCCGCGCCACGAAACACGGCCCTTGCGATAGCGCCTCTGCGGTCTTTCGTGAGGTCAATCGTGACGGCGCTGCTCTTGAGGAAATTGGGACTCAGCGCCCTTCGGATTTCGTGCTGGGTCTTGACGAGTTCCCTGACGACCTGACCGCTGACCGTCGCGCACGTGAGAGCAATCTCCTCGATGCGACCACTGGCGCCACGCCGCAGCGGAACAATGTCCAGAATGACGGCAAGTCTGGGTCTGCCAACGGCGCGACGAACGGACATCAGCAATTCATCCTGGGTGACTTCGGTCGTCCACCGGAAACCCGATTTACCATCGTCGACGCGTCCAAGGTAGCGACCGACAGTTTCTTCGGGAACCACGTTCGGACTTGCGTACAGTTGAGTGGTCGACAGCCATTGGCCTGAGATGTACTCGCCAGCGTTTCGTTCGGTCACCGGAAAGAAGGCGTTCTCGAACGCCGAAGTTGGTCCATCGACGTGAGCGTGCAGGCCCGGTGTGGGACGTCGCCAGACCGATTCCGGACTTTCGACGATCCCTCCGCTGTTCTTGCTGTAAAATGCCGGAAGAATCCTGCCGGCCTTTGTCATCAGCACTTGCCCGCGCGTTTGCGCCGTGGCATCGATGGCCGCATCCGTCCAGCCGCTGGTTCCGTGGTATCGTTGACAGCAATCGTCGTTGCACCAGGTGAAGGGCTCGCCGGGATGCGCTGGCGATGACTGCGCCATGAGCCAGCTGCGCGACACCACAGCGTGGGCTTTCAAATACGCCGCAGGGCAATCACCGCTCATTTCCGCCGTAATGACGCCAACGACGTAGTCCTCAATCGGCAATTCGTTTGTCATCACGAGGCAGTTGTCGCGCACCCTGAACTCCAGGACTCCGCTCAGTGTCTGGTCAATTGTTTTCTGCCAATGAAACCCACGACCTGCGAGAATATTCCGAACGGTGATACCGCACTGCCTGTGGGTATTGGCAGGCACCAAGCGCAGCCGGCGAAATCCCGACCGAGACGTCGCACCGATGTCGAGCCGGAGTTGTCCACTATCGACCGTCACCGCAATCGTTCTGTTCGGAGGCAGTAGTTGCGGCAGTCTTCCGGTTTCGCCGTGAATTGAATAGCTGTGCGCGGGCGTCTCCAGCAGCACCTGGGTCCTTCTGTCCGCGGCCAGCACGATGCCTATCCGCACCGTTGGCTCGGTTGCCAGGATCGTTCGCTTGGTGACAACGAAGATTTGGTCGAGCGACTGTTCTGTTGAGCTTGCCACCCGAGCGACGCTCCTGACTACACTGACTGCCCGATTCGATGGCGGCAAACACGCCCCAACATTGACCGCGCCGCAGGTGACCATTCCAGACTACCATATGCCAGCAATTGTTTGTCGCCGTAGATTTCTTCAAGATATTTGACGAACGCCAGAACGCTCTTCATGACGACGGCTTGCTGTCGGCTGCTGTAGTGAAAGACATGATTGTTGCAAAAGATTCCGATGTGTTTGTTCGGAATGTTGAGCAGCCTCTTTGAAGTAAAATCGAAGGCGGCGGGCCGACAGACGAACGCGAGGCAGGGCGATCTGTCGAGGCGATCCTTCCAGGGGCCGACGCGCCCGCAATGTTCGAAGATTTCGTGGACGCGCACGCACGCGGCCTCGCCAAACCCACCCGTCAACTCCTGGCATGTACAGCCATAATTGAAGCCGACGACGTGGCTGACGAAATGGGCGCAATGAGACGCGCTGGGATCGTCGTAACCGTTTGGACAGATCGTGCCTATCCTCGCCCCCACCAGGCCGGTCAACACCTGCCACATGTCGCGCGAGGATGGCGGGCCAAGCCAGAACTTATGAGACGTCGATATTCCCATCAGGGGCCGCAAACTGCTCTTTTGTATTGGAAGAAAAACCTGGATTGCCCGAAGTCGCGGGCGCCAGCCCCCTATCGCCGACCGTACGCGCCAGCGCGGTGGCCAGCGACCCGAACGTCACAGTTGAATCGGCGACCAGATATTCGTGATTGATGTTCACGCCGAATTTGTTTTCAAGAAACATGAGAAGCTCCAGCTGGAGCAGCGAATCGATGTAGCTGTCCGCCAAAGGGATTGCGGCGATATCCTCGTTGTCCTGATCGACATAGTCGCGGCTCTTTAGCCAGTCCTCGATTTCCGACAGGGCGGCGGTGATGACAGGTAGAGTTCCATCGACGCGTGACGCCTTCGGTCCGTACTTCTTTTTGTCGTTCGCTTCGAATTGGCGCTGCAATTCCACCAGATCGATCTTGCCTGTCTCCAGGACCGGAAAGTGCTCGAACAATTTGACGCGACGCGGGCGAGCCTCGCTGGCCGTCATGGCCGAAACACGATCGGCGATGTCGCGGCGTCCCATGTCCGGCTTGCCCTCGAGCGCCAGCCAGATCTCCGGCGTCAAATCGCCTTCGCAGGCGATTGCAACGGCACGCCGAACCTGCGGAATGCTTTCAGCAGCCACTTCTATTTCGGTGAGGCTGATACGCCGACCCCCGATCTTCAGGACTGAATCGGCCCGCCCCATCAGGATTGGCGCACCATCCGACGACGGCGAAACGAGGTCCTCCAGCACCACCGAACGGATCTCCCCCGCCTCGACAGGCTCATTTTTCGCGTAGAGGTCATCGAAATACCCGACCATTACATTGGGGCCGGTGATCTCAAGGCGACCGGCCTGGGGCGGCGACGAAATCGCGGTCCCAGCGTCATCGACAATGCGCAAAGTAGTCCCGGCGTGAGGCTGGATCGGCATGCTGCCGCTATCTTCCAAGAGTCGACCGTGGTCGATAAGGACCCTGGACGAGACATGACTTGCTTCCGTCGCCCCGAATGTGATTGCGAGCCAAATAGCAGCGAATTTTGCCGCTATCTTTTTGACAGCGGCCCCGGTCAAGCGTTCGCCCCACGCAACACCGCCGCGGAAGGAGGGCAGGGTCGCCGCGGCAAAAGAGTCGTGCTCGGCCAGTCCATGCCAGATCGTTGAAGGTGCGGACAGCGCAGTAATTCGCCTTCTGCCCAAATAGCCAACAAGAAGCGGAGGTGATGTCGCGACATTCCGAGGCACGACGTGAACAGTACTGCCGCGCCGCAGAGTCGTAAGCACTCCAGCAAACGCAACCGTGTCCCACCGCGCGATGACGGCGTAGCGACTGTCTTCAACGATCTTCTCGACGTCATCGTAGCCCACGGAGTGCAGGCGCTGGCTAACAACGACCCCCTTGGGAACCCCCGTGCTTCCGGATGTGAAAACGACAAGCGCCGGGCGATCCGGCTCAAAAGCCGGCAAACGGGCAGCGGGTTCAAACCCGACGATCAGGTCTTCCGCGGTCTCGCCGTCGCCCGTGTCATCGCAAACCAGCACCGCGCCCTCGATGGCATGGCCAGCCTTCAAGAACTCATCCGCGGCCGAGGCCGTGACGATCGTCAGGTCCGGCTTGAAGTCCGCGAACCGGCGACGAAGGATCTCTGCGTCGACATCGGGATGGCAGATGCAAAAGAGGCTTCCCGCGGCCAGCGCGCCAAGGCCAATTTCCGCCAATGCTTCACCTGGCGGCAAGACCGCCAGCACGCGATGTTGATCCCGGAAACACCTTCCTGTGACGTGCGAGGACTTCAGTTCCTGGTAATGCAGGATCATATGTGCGCACGACAGGCTCCGGCGCCTGAGCTCGGAGAACGTCACCTCTGATGATTCTCCGCGGATCGCGAGCGACCCGAGGGAAAAGCTCTCATCGAGCAGCAACCGGCCGAAGAGGCTCTTTCGCACTTCCGGGAATGTTGCAGCGAATTGTGTTGTTTCGATAAGAACTCGCGAGATCGGCGCACCACCACTCGAACCAATTTGCGTTGAGGCTAATGGGATCTGCTGCTCCAGGTAGCTTTGCCGGATAGCTCGGGCGACGCGCTGCAGGAGCCACCTGGAGCGCGTGCCGATCGTGTGTTTTGGCGGCGGAAGCGCGACATCATTGAAGTCAATCGTCCACGTTTCCTCGCGCGAGAGGTAGCTTGCACCGAAGGCGACCCTGCCCTCGGACATCAAGGCCACCCGGCCGCTGAATTCCGCTATCTCATACGGCCTCACGTAGCCCGGAACCACGATCGTGTCGTGTGAATGCCACCCATCGACGAAGTCTATTGGCACATGAACGATACCACCGGCTCTGACCGCGCCGGTGAGTTGCGTTGCAAGGTCGATGGCGCCAGCGGATCGCCGCGATATGTATTCAGGGGCGAGAGGCAAATCTTCCAAGTACCGCTCACCGGGATGATCGGTGCTCGTGGCCCAGCGCCTGACGCCTGTCGCCCTCAGCCCGTACGCACACGCCGCGACTGGCAGTAGTTGATTTTGCAGTCCAACTTCCTGGTGGGCGTGCACGGTGAACACGAACGCACCGAGACGGCCGCGTCTAAGCTTCTCCAACCAGGACCTGCTGCGCGGTGAAAGGGATTCTCTTGCCTGTCTGTAGTTTAGTCGGCGCCCGTGGTTCCATTGGCGCCTCACCCGTGCGAGAGCTTCGAGCGATCGTATGTTGAGAACCGGCATGTTGTAGCCAGCTCTCGCCCCTGCTTTCGTCCAGAGGTCATCGACCGGAGTCGAGGAACACCTCGCCAATACCCAATCGGCACTTTCCAGAGATTGGGTGTTTCGAGGCGGTACCAGATTGACGGCCGAGAATGTGCTTCGACACAGACGTTTCCAAAACTGCAAATCGTCAGGCGCCTCAATCCTTGCCCGCCTCGCAATGGCGAGAAGGCCTTCGGTGTTTCTGGAGCCAAAAGGAAGCAGTATCTGGAGCGTCAGCGAACGCCCTACGGGCAACGTGCCGACGAACCGCGCCAGCTCGTCGCTGCCGCATAGTTCGCGCGGGTTGAATTCCGACACAAGCAGACGGACGACGTTAAAAAAGCCGGACGCGGATGCAAATAGCAGGTCACGTCGGGCCCAGAGCGTCTCCAGTGCCGCGGAAGTCTTGTTTTGGCGAAGCAGGTCTTCAACCAGTTCTATGGCATCCCGAACGTTCGTATCCGGATTCGCCGTGGTATTTGGCCACTCCAAATCGGTCAGGCGGTGCAGCCGCACACACAACGGCCGGAGATGGCTTCGCAAAAGCGTGTCTCCCGGCCATTGTCGCAGGCCGGAAAGCGCAATATCGAGCGCCTCGCTCAGATATCCGCCATTTCGAGCAACCGCCACTCGTGCCGCAATCAACAGCGGCTGAGCCAAATGCTCCTTGGGCGCAGCTGCGAGCAAGCCCTCCGCTTCTGCCTGCTCACCGAGCTCCGACAGCACAACGGCTGAGTGGAGTACTTTGGACAGTGAATTGGTTGCCCAATCCACTAAATCCCTCAGCGAAACCAGCGCACGGTCATGCTGGATCCGCAAGGTCTCTTTGAGAACAACGACTGCCCCGCGACAATCCTGCAGCGATGAACCGTGAAGGTGCCAAGTAGCCACCGGATCGATGTCACCCGCCAGTCCCGCGATCTCCGCCGCAGATTTGTCATCAACGCCGGACAACGCGACGACAAACGCCGCAATGGTGACCGCGTTCTCTGTGGCTTGCCAATCCCTCTCAGGCGGCCGCACGCTGCGTCTGCCCGGTGCCCCCGGCGGCCGCTTTTTGACAGAGGCGCTTCTGAGCTTTTCAATTGCCAAGCGTGCAAGGGCTTCGTCCAGCCCAGCAGCAGAGCTTACGTGCGCCATCCCAAAGAACTGCTTTCACGCATTGTCCGCGATCGTCCACGCTAAGTGATGGTGAGATAAATTGTAACCCCCGAGGGGTACAGCGTCTCGCGGAACTCACCAGAATTGGGTCGTTCGACAGGCGGAAACTCGCATGACCGCGCTCAAGCGGATCGAGGGTTGGCTCAACCACAGGCGGTGCCATTCGGCTCTCGGCTACCAGCCGCTGCGTGCCGGCATAACTTGGCACTTCACGCCGGATTTCTCCTTCGACTCCGGAGACCGAAGCGGGTCTGGCGCGGTTCGTCGTGCCGCTGGCCGATCTCCGCGTCCGGGCCGGACGGCATGCCGAACCTTGATCGCCGGGCATCCGATCCGAAAAGACGCCGCCATGTCGATCCACTTGACGTTTGTCCGGTTGCGGCGCTATGCATTTGGAGCGTTCCAAAAAGCGGGACCTTGCGTTCCGGCGTTATCGACTCGAGAGGAGGGCGTTTCCTTGTACGCCGTCGGCCAAGCAGAAATCGATGCGGTCGCGAAGGCAATTCGCACCGGTGCATTGTTCCGATACGGCGTCGGCAATGAATGCGACCGCTTCGAGAAGCGTTTTGCCGACTACCTCGGTTGCCGGCACTTTGCGTTGGCGGCGAGCGGCAGCAATGCGCTTGCGGCGGCAATGATGGCGGTTGGCCTGGGTCCCGGCGACGAGGTTCTCATCCCCGCGCACACCTACATGGCTACGGCGACTTCGGTGCTCGCCGTCGGCGCGATCCCTATCATCGTGGACATTGACGAGAGCCTGACGATCGCTCCGAAGGCGATCGAGGCCGCCATCGGTCCCCGCACGAGGGCGGTGGTTCCCGTGCACATGTGGGGAACCGCATGCGACATGGCGTCCATCATGGACATTGCTCGTCGGCGCAACCTGGTCGTCATCGAGGATGCGTGCCAAAGCGTGGGCGGCAGCTACGACGGCCGCAAGTTCGGTACGATCGGCGATGTCGGTTGCTTCAGCTTCAACTACTATAAGAACATGACGGCCGGCGAGGGGGGCGGGGCCGCGATCAACGATGCTGTCATTGCAGAGCGTGTGCGCTGCGCCATCGATCCCTGCCACTTCTACTGGCAGGGTCGCAACGATTCGGTTCAGCCGTTTGCGGCCAATGGTGCCCGCGCATCGGAGCTGACCGGGGCGATGCTGAACGTGCAGTTGGACCGCATCGACGGCATGATCGAGGCAATGCGCGCGGAGCGACGCGCGGTGCTGGCGGGGACCGCTTCGCTGGGCAACCTCGGGCTCAAGGTGTCACCGATGCACAGCCCGGATCACGATTGCGCGGCACAAGTGTTCTACACACTGCCATCCACGGATGCGGCCAAGCGCTTCGCCCAGATCTACCCCACCGTCATTGCTGGCAAGACGGGTCGGCACACCTACACCGAGTGGGATCAGGTGCTCATGGGAGCGGGCGCTGCCCATCCGGCGATGAACCCGTACAACATGCCCGCCAATGCCGAGTGCCGCCGCGAATATTCCAAGGACATGTGTGCCGGTTCGCTCGACATCCTCAACCGCACGATCTTGATTGCGATGCACCCCGCGCACACCCAGGCGGACATCGACGACATCATTCACAACGTCAGCGTCACCGCGCGGATCGTCCTTGCCGGCGAGCCCGCCGATGGGGCCGAACTGCGCAACGTCAAGCCGATCGACGTTCAGCGCTTCGACCTTCAGGTCGACGCCTAGGATGCGCGGGACAACCGGGCTTTAACTGTCGGCTCGGCGGCTATCGCGCCGTCCAGCCGCAGTCTACCTTCAAGTCCGTGCCGGTGATGAATGAGGCTTCGTCGCTCGCCAGAAAATAGATGGCTGAGGCTATCTCGCTCGGATCGGCCCAGCGTCCCAGCGCTTGCTCCGCCTCCCGGTCGGCTTTCACGTGCGCAAACGGCCGCCCGGTTCGCTTGCTCTCGATTTCAATGTCGCCACGCAACATCGGCGTGTCCACCGACCCGGGACTGACGGAGTTGATGCGGATGCCGTAAGGGGCCATCTCCCAGGCGAGACCGCGGCAGAGTGCCATGACGGCCGCCTTTGTCGATCCGTAGAGACCGTGGTCTATTTGCCCGACGTGCGCGGACACAGAGGCCATGTTCACAACCGCGCCGCCCTTCTGCCGCTGCATCATCGGCAGCACATATTTCATCAGCAGGAAGGTCCCGCCGAGATTGATGTCGACGATCTTCCGGAATTCCGCCCAGGAGGTCTCGACCAGCGGCTTGACCAGCACGACCCCCGCTACATTGGCCAGAACGTCGACGCGACCTCGCTGGCGTTCGATGTCCGCGACCAGCGCCTTCACCTGGGCTTCGTCCGCCACGTCGCAGCGGCGGAACTCGACCGCATCGGCGAGCTTCTCTTCCGGGTCGATGACGTCGATTGCGACGACCGCGTATCCTTCGTCAGCGAACCGCTTCGCCGTCGCCAGCCCGATGCCGCGCGCCGCGCCGGTGACGATGACGACCTTCCTGCCGCCCACCGTGTTTGTGGTCATCCGGTTGCCTCTGGCTTGCGGTTAACGGCGACGCGCCGGCCGCCGGCTTGCGATGATTTATAGGCGTGTTCGACGACCCTGATCACGCCGGCTGCGTCAGCCGGATCAACGACGAGCGGTGTGTCGGTAGCGAGCGCGCGCGCAAATCCGGCGATACCGGCGCCGATCGACTTGAATTTCCAGCCTCTCGGATCGTGCGCGATGGGAATGCCGTCGGCGTCTGTGATTGGCTGGCCGGTGAGGTCTGTCTTGCCGCGGTAGTGAACGGCCGGCGGATTGCTCAATTGATCGATGATCGCAGACCCCTGGCTGCCATAGACTTCCAGCCGTTCGCCCCAGGGAATCTCCGCGGTGAACGTAAATTCGGTGGTGAAGATCGCGCCGGAAGCCAGTCGGCCGCAGACCACCGCGTTGTCCTCGACTTCGGAAACCGCGACCAGTTTGCTTGCCATCGCCTGAACCTCGACGATCCGCCCGAAGAGCCATTCGAGGAGATAGAAGGAGTGGGGCCCGGCATCGAAAATTGCGCCGCCGATGGTCCCGGAGATACGGCCCTTCCAGTTTGATGCGTCGGTGAGGCGAGCGACCTCGCTTCCGTATATCAGTGTGCGGACCAGCCGCGGTTCGCCGAGTGCGCCCTGGTCGAGCAATCGCTTCAGGGCGATATACGCGGTGACGAACGGTGTGTTCTCGGCCACCGAAAGCCGCAGTCCGCGGGCCTTGGCCAGCGCCATCAGGCTGGCGCATTCGTCGTAGGTTGGCGCCATCGGCTTTTCGACAAGCACGTGCTTGCCAGCTTCGAGCGCGGCCCTGGTGACCTCGAAATGGAGATTGTGGGGCAGGGGAAGGTCGACCGCTTCGACCCGGCTGTCCGCGAGAAGTTGACGGTAGTCGGTGTAGGCGGTGGCCCCTGTTTCGGCCGCGACCTTTTCCACCAGGTCCTTATCGCGATCGCAAACCGCGACCAGTCGCGCATGATCCCTTGCGCTCGAGAACCCGGCGAGATGGGCGCGGCTTATGATGCCAAGGCCGACCAACCCAAAGCCGACGCCATCGCTTTTCATGAAAGACGGTTCTCCTTTGCGCCGGGGCCAGGCGCGTTCTTATCCGATCGACCTGATTTCGCGGGAAAGCGCCGATATCTGCGTCGGCCCACTCTCGCCGATGACGTAGGATTCCTCGTTGCCGATCTGCTCGCCGGTGGAGGCCGCCGAGTAGAGTTCGATGTTAATCACCATGCCCGCCTTGACCGTCGCGTCCTCGTCATCGTCCAGCCAGCGTTCCTCGGTTTCGAGGCCGATGTTGTGACCGACATGATTGAAGCGCCCGAGCGGTTTGAGACCGTTCTGCCGGTAGAGATCGCGCGTTAGATCCATGAGCCCTTGGAAGCTCGCGCCGGGGGTGAGGGCTGCGCCCACCGAGTCCACCATGCCGACCATCTTTGCATGAACGTCGGCGATCTCGGCGGGCACGTCCCCGGCAAAGGCGTAGCGGCGGTTGTCCGAGCAGTAGCCGCCATGGATTGCGCCAAGATCGATGGTGACGAGCTTGCCCTTTTCAAGAGGCTCGTCGATGTCAAATTCCGGATTGGCTTGGGTGAAGGAGCAGGTGATGTGGCTGACGCCCTCAGCACCGTTGCGCAGCAGCCGGTAGCGTGCCTCGCGGGCCAGCTCGCTCCGCCCCATCCCGACGCGAAGAAGGTCGAACAATTCCGAACAGGTTTGTTCGACGATCAGCAGGCTCTGCTTCAGCAGTGTGACTTCTGCCGGGGATTTGATCAGACGAAGGTCGTCGAGCACCTGGTCGACCTCGACCAGGTCCAGTCCGGCGGAAGCGCCTTCGATCGTTCGTAGTACCGAGTAGCTGCAGCTCGATTCGACGCCAAGTTTCGCGCCGTCGCGACAACGTTCGCCGACGACGGTTTTGAGCGCCTCCATTGCTTCGACGTCATTGTTGAAGCCAATCACCTCATCGACGCCGAAATCCATCCCGGTGGCCGAAAATCCCCAGCACATGAGGGTCACGCGCCCCTTATCGTTGACGAAAGAGAAGAACGGCAACCTGTTGCGCAGCATGTAGAGGATGGGATTGCCGGCGCTCGGCAGAGCCGTATAGCCGGTGGTGTAGAAGACGTTCTCGGGCGACGTCAGCAGCATCGCGCTCAGCCCCTGCTGCTTCAGGGCGGCGGCCGCCTTGGCGGCGTCGAAGCCGACGGGATGGAACTGATTGATCGGTTTCATGGCGCTTCTCCGGTCTGTCGGCTTCGCCGGTGCGACCCGCGTTCAATGGTTGGAGACGATGGCAGGGAATGGCGGCTGAGACCGCCGGGTCAGTTCTTCGTCCCGCCGATGCCGATCATGGCACGTGCTTCCTCGGGAGAGGCGATCTCCCGGCCGATGTCGCGCCCGATACGCACGATTTTTTCCACCAGTTCGGCGTTGCTGCGGGCGTACTCTCCCGGCGATAGGAACGGATTGTCTTCCATCCCGATGCGTACGTGGCCGCCGAGCGAGATCGCGTTGATCAGCACGTTCCATTGCGCGACCGGATCCATGACGCTGGTGTTCCAGACGAAGTCGGACGGACAGTGATCGGCCATGTAGACCATTGCCTTCGCGGTGGGCGGCGTCCAGCACCCGCCTTTCCAACCGAGGAAGAAGGTCACCCAGACAGGTCCCTTGAGAAGACCTTCCTCCATCATCCGCATCGCGTTCCACACGCCGCCGTAGTGGAACGCTTCGACTTCGATCTTGATGCCCAGCCGCTCGGTCAGGCGGCAATACTCGCGCAATTCGTCGCGATCATGGATCGCGTACAGTTCGACCGGCTCATTGCCCGGCTCGTAGTCGAAACATTCGTCGTGTGCGTTGAAGCAGGTTGAGATCATTTCCGGACGCTGGTCCTCCATCAGGGCCTTGCGCTGCGGAAACCGGCCGTTCGCGATGCCATACTGAATGATGGGGTGGCACTTGGCGCGAATTCCATCCCGAAGTCGACGCCAGTTGGGCAAGTCGAGGTCAGAGAGTTTGGTGCCATCGGCCTGGATCTTGTCGTCAACCGTGTACGGGCCGTGAAGGTGGCAGATGGCGGCTCCTGCATTCACGCATCGCACGTACTCATCCGCGACAACGTCGATGCCCTTTGGCGTCGGATTGTTCGGGTTCGACGGATAGGACATCGTCGAGTCGCACGTGGCCGTGACTATCAGTTTGTCCATGATACGCTCCCCCCGCGTTTGTTCGCCGCCGAGCCTAGTCAGGATTGCAGCACGTGCGAAATAACCTCGGCCGTGTGACGAAGAACCGTCAGCTGCCCAAGCAGCAAATCCAGCTCGCGCGCACTTACGCCGATGGCGCCAACCGGGCGGCCGCGGCCATCGAAGATGGCAGCAGCGATGCAACAGGAGCTGAGTTCGTGTTCATGATCGTCGACGGCGAATCCCTGCTGTCTGATCTTTTCCAACTCCTCTGCAAAGCGACGCATGGACGTGATCGAGTTGGGCGTAACGGCCGTCAACGGCGCCGCGGCGAGAATTCGCTGGACCTCTTGTTCCGGCAGGTGGGCGAGTATTGCTTTGCCAAGAGAAGAGCAGTGCGCCGGGGCGGTCTTGCCAAAACGGCTGTAAATCGTCGGCAGCGACGGCTTCTCGACGCCGGCGAGATAAAGAACGTGGTCCTGATGTATGATGCCGAGGTTGGTCCGCTCGCCTGTTGTTTGTGCGAGCGTGTGCAGGTGGGGCAGCGCTTCCAACCGAAGCCGGTTACGGTCCAGAAGACTCGCTGACAGTTTCAGAACCGAGAGCCCGACGCCGAGCCGACCTGATTGTGGATCCTGGGTTAGGTAGTGCTCGGCGACAAGAGTTTGGATCATGCGATGGGCCGTCGGACGACTGAGGCCGGCCCTCAGGGCGACCTCCGCAATTGAAGGAGCCCGCTCGGCCTCGGCCACCACGTCCATGATCGCGAGGGCCTTGCGAAGGCTCTTGACCGAATTTCGTTCATCCAGCGCTGGTTCAGGTCTCGTCATCGATCTTCCATTCTTGTCCGCAATACGGACGCAGCGAACACTTTTGTTACGAGAGGCCCGCCATTTCGTCAACGTCTTCAGAATTGTTGACAGCAAGTCAATTATTTGAAAGCCTGAAACGTTAGGAGCTGGTGGCGGCGTTGCGGATTTGAGGACCGTGCTTGGCGCTCGCAGGCAAAGGCATTGGAACGCTCCACGCGTTGGGGCATAAAGCTTGTATCGGGGATTGACCGGCGTGCTACAGGGGCTGGTTTCCATGCGACGAGTGCTGTTGCCCGTGCTGGCTGGCGCCCGACTTCGTATGCGGACAACCGCCGGACCGAATCGACCCGCCGGCGACCGGGCCCGCCACCCGATGCCGGGCGATACGCAGACCGGCGCCCGCGGCCGGGCCGGACGCAGCCCATGACACCGACGCCCGCGACCACGTCGGGACCCTCGCCCACGCCGCCTCTGGCGGCGCCCGACGAAGGGTGCCTGCGGGTCGACGGCCTCACCGTCGAACTGGATCTTCCCCAAGGCGGCGCCACACTGGTTGACGATGTCTCGTTCGCCGTTGCCGACGGCAAGACGCTCTGCCTGGTCGGCGAATCGGGATGCGGCAAGAGCCTGACGGCGCGCTCGATCCTCCGTCTGATCGACCCACCGGTACGCATCGCGCCCGGCGCCAGCGTGCGTTTGGGCGGCCGCGACCTGATGGCGCTTTCGGAGGAAGAAATGCGCGGCGTTCGCGGACGCGACGTGGCGCTGATCTTTCAGGAGCCGATGAGCTCCCTCAATCCGGTCTACACCGTCGGCGATCAGGTGGCGGAGGCCATCATCTGGCACCGGCGCACTTCACGGCGCGAAGCCACCGATCGCATGATCGAACTCTTCCGCATGGTCGGGATTTCGTCGCCCGAGCGGCGGATCCACCAGTATCCGCACGAGCTTTCCGGCGGCATGCAGCAGCGTGTCATGATCGCCATGGCGCTTTCGTGCGAGCCGAAGCTGCTCATCGCCGACGAACCGACCACCGCGCTCGATGTGACAATTCAGGCGCAGATCCTGGACCTCCTGAGCGACCTCCAGGAGCGGCTTGGGATGGCGATCCTGTTCATCACTCATGATCTCGGCGTCGTCGCTGACGTCGCCCACGAAATCGCCGTCATGTATGCGGGCTCAATCGTGGAGACGGGACCGGCAAGAAGCGTTCTGTCACAGCCGCAACATCCCTACACCGAGGCCCTGCTTCGCTCGATGCCGCGCATCGGCATGGAGCGAAACAAGCCGCTGCACGTCATCCGCGGCATGGTTCCCTCGCCCCAGAACTGGCCCGCCGGGTGCCGCTTCCGGAGCCGCTGCGAATACGAATTCGATCTTTGCAGCAAGACGCCGACGCTTCACGACCTCGGGTCTCAGCAGTCCGCCTGCTGGCTTGCCCGCGACGGTCGGCGCGACGCCGGCAGGGGAGCGAACGGATGACCACCGCTCCACTCGTCGAAGTCCGCGACCTGAAGGTTCACTACCCGGTGCGCAGCGGCGTTCTCCGCCGTACCGTCGGTCACGTGCGGGCGCTGGACGGGATCGATCTTGTCGTCCAGCGCGGCGAAACGGTCGGGCTGGTCGGCGAGTCGGGCTGCGGCAAGACAACGTTGAGCCGATCCATCGTGCGTCTGGTACGTCCCACGGCGGGCGAGATTCGTTTCGACGGCACCGACATTCTGAACGTCGACCGTGCGACCTCGAAGCGTGTGCGGCGGGAAATCCAGATCGTCTTCCAGGATCCGGTCAACTCCCTCAATCCCCGTTTCAAGGTACGCGACATCATCCTGGAGGGCCGCCGCATACAGGGACTGCCCGAAGAGCGCGGTCTGGTAAACGCGATCCTGCTGAAAGTCGGACTGAGCCCCGACGTTGCCGACCGGCATCCGCATGAGCTCTCCGGCGGTCAACGCCAGCGCGTCGGCATCGCGCGCACACTTGTCCTGCAACCCAAGCTGATCGTGGCCGACGAACCTGTCTCCGCCCTGGACGTCTCGATCCAGGCCCAGGTCATCAACCTGCTGGTTCAATTGCGTGAAGAGCTTGGGCTGACCTACATCCTCATCGCGCACAACCTCGCCGTCGTTGGCTACATCGCCGATCGTGTCGCGGTCATGTATCTCGGCAAGATCGTCGAACTGGCGCCCAGTGAGACCATCTACCGGAACGCGCTGCACCCTTACACGGTCGCCTTGCTGTCCGCGATACCGGACATCGCCGTCGACGGGGCTCGACACAACCGGTTGCGTCTCGAGGGCGAGGTACCGAGCCCGATCAATCCGCCGAGTGGCTGCAGGTTCCGGACCCGGTGTCCGCTCGCGCGCGAGATCTGCGCCGAGAGCGAGCCCCCGCTCGATTTGAAAGAGAATGATCACTTTGTGGCCTGCCACTTCCCGGGCGAGCTCGAGCACCGGGCAGCGAACGGCCGCGCCACGCATCGACAAAACTGAGAGCCACCCGGAACGAGAAGGCCATGATCCGCGCCTACCCACGTTACCCCAGCCTGTTTCCCGGAGAGACGCTGGTCCTGCATGTCTCCACCGCGAGCCCGCGGTTCCGCGTGGAGTTCTATCGTCAGGGTGCCGAACTTGAGCGCATGGCCGACCTCGGCGGCCCGCTCGACGGGATTTCGGTGCCCGACGGCCCACCGGACTTCGACTGGGGCTGGCCCGGCTACGCCTTCGAAATTCCCGGTGACTGGCCTGGCGGCGTCTATGTCGCCATGTTCATCGAGATTGCGGCGGACGGCAGCGAGACCGCTCCCGATCGGTCGACCACGTTCGCGACCGAAGCGAAGGCGCTGTTTGTCGTGCGCCGCCGCGGCGCTGCGCAGCCGGGCACCATCCTCTACAAGCTCTCGTGGGCGACGTTCGTCGCCTACAACGGCACCGGCTACGGCAGCGTGTATGCCGAAGGCGTGTGGTCGCGCGAGCGCCCCAATCCCGGTTTCAAGGTTACCTGGCGCCGGCCGGGATGCGGCACCGGCGGAATGGTGATGCCGGGTGACGGGCCCGACTACTACGACCTCACTTCACGCCGCCAGACATTCGAACATTGGGATGCTCCGTTCGTGCGCTGGCTGGAGCGCCGGGGATACCCCGTCGACTACTGCACCGACTGGGATTTGCACCAGGACCGTGACTTGCTCGCGCCCTACAGCCTTCTGCTAAGCACGGGCCATGACGAATATTGGAGCGACGACATGCGTGCCGCGCTCGACCGCCACGTCATGCGCGGAGGCAACCTCGCCTTCTTCAGCGGCAACATCAGCGGCTACCGCATTCATTTCAGCGACGACGACACCGCGATCACCTGCGCGAAGATCGGTGCGCCGACGACTTCGCACGGGAACATGGATCCGACCAAGAGCCCGGACAAATGGGAGATCGACCACTGGTTTGACGTACGGCCCGAAAGCAGGCTGACGGGCGTTGCCACCGCGTTCGGCGGCGGCTGGTGGGACGGCAAGCGGGACACGCTCGGCTACACCGTTCAGCATGCCGGTCACTGGGTCTTCGGCGGAACCGGTCTTAAGGAGGGGGACGTCTTTGGCGACGACGAAGAATTTCCCCTGATCGGCTACGAGGTCGACGGCGCCGCCTACAAGCGGAAGAACGGCCTTGCCATGCCGACCGGTGAGGGCGGAACGCCGCGCGACTTCGTCATTCTGGGTGTCGCCGAACTCGGCGAGGGGTGGGTGGCCTCGCGCCCTCACGCCGCCGCCACCATGGGCATCTACGTGACACCGCGGGGCGGCATTGTCTTCCAGGGCGCCACGACCGATTGGCCCATTCTCGTCTCCCGCAACAGGCACGTCGAAAAGATCACCAGCAATCTGCTCGACAACCTGCGCCTGCCGAGCACCCGTCTGATCGGACCCCTGCCGGCGAAGGGCGGCCGCATGCTCGCCGCCGTTGGCGAAACGGTCACCTTCCACGTTGACACGGCAGGCGTCGCCGCGGCGGGCAAGCTCGATGTCGCCTGGAGCGTCTCCGGCGCCGAGATCGTGGAGCGGGGCGATCGTGTGCTGCGACTGAAGGTGCCGGCCGCGCCGGGCTTCGTGACCATTGCCGCCGCCGTGTCGAGCGGCGGCACTCCAATCGGGTTCGGAACGAAAACGATCGCCACCCTTTCCGAAAAGGAAGCGATCGGCCTCGATCTGCTGATCTCGCTGCGCGAGATGGCAATGGCGGGCGAGCCATCGAACCCGCTGGTCGCTCCGACCCTCGATCCGCAGGACCGACTGTGGCTGCTCTACCGGGTCCGGCTTCCGTGGATCAGGGATCGCGCAACGCGGGTGCACGACGCCGCCAAGCGGTGGCTCGCGCAGGACCAGAGGGAATCGCGAGGAGAGAAACCGGAGGATGGGGCCTGACACCATCGTTCGATATCGCGAGCTGGCCGTCCCGGCCGGCAACAACGGGGAAGTAGTCAGAAGAGGGAAAGGGAGAAGTTAGATGATCCGCAATCTCACGAGACGGCAGGTACTGACCCGCGGCTCGGCCCTCGCGGCGGCCGGGGCGTCGGTGCCGCTTTCGACCTGCTCAGTCGCGCCGTGTTTGCGGCCGATGCGAAGGAGACGTTGACCGTCGGAACGACGATTCCGTTCAGTACGCTCGATCCGAACACCATCAACACGTCGGTGTTTCCGTTCCGCAACTCGGTCTTCGATCCGCTCATCACCATCCCGGTGGCCGACATTCCGACCTACAAGCTCGGTCCGATCGAGACGCGACTCGCCACCGCCTACAGCGTCAACGACGACTTCACCGAAATCCGCATGCCGATTCGCAAGGGCGTGAAATTCCATGACGGCAAGGAAATGACGCCCGACGCGGTCGCCGCCTCGTTGCGCTATGCGCTCGATCCGGCCACCGGCGGCACGATGACGGGCAGCCTCGGCGAGATCGCCAAGGTGGACGTCGACGGCAACGACGTGGTCATGCACACCGCCGCGCCGAGCGTGGACGCGCTCTACCGGCTGACGCTGTTCCGCGTGCAGTCGCCCGACAACTTCGCCAAGAATGCCAACAGCCCCGTCGGCACCGGACCGTTCAAGTTCGTCGAATGGGTACCCGGCGATCATCTGACGCTGGAACGGTTCGACGACTACTGGGAGTCGATTCCGTCCAACGTGAAGACGCTCAACTTCAGGTTCTTCACCGATCCGGAAGCGATGCTCAATGCGTCGCTGTCGGGCGACCTCGACATCATGCAGTTCGGCGAGCTCAAGGACGCCGAGACGTTGAAGGGCGCCGGATGGTCGGCATACGCCGCCCCCATCGCCGACTACGTCATGATGGTGCTCAACTACGCCGGATCGAACGACGCCCTCCAGAACCAGAAGCTTCGCCAGGCGGTCGCCATGTCGATCGATCGTCAGTCGATCGTCAAGAACGTCTACTTCGGTTTGGTCGCCCCCATCACTATCCCGATGTCGCCGGCGGACCCGACCTACGATCCGCAGATCGCGGCGGAGTGGGACTTCAACCTGGAAAAGGCGGCACAGCTGGTGAAGGAGTTGGGGGTCCAGAACCCGAGCTTCGAGATGCGCGTGCAGAGCCAGGACCCCAGCGGACGCAAGGTGGCCCAGATCATCCAGGGGGATCTCGCCAAGATCGGCGTCAAAACCGAGATCAAGCTGATGGACTCCACCACGATGGTCAACGACGCCATCGCCGGAAACTTCCAGTCGAACGTCTACGCCTGTTCGATCGGCGTCCCCAACGTCCAGGATTTCGAGGACTGCAGCGTCTATCGGCCCAACAAGGGTCCGTTCTCGGGGGACAAGACGTTCACGGACTACAAGGATGCGTACTATAGTGCCGCGGCACTGGTGGACGAGCAGGCGCGTATCGACGGGTTCAAGAAGGTCTTCTCGATCCTCCACGAACGCGCATGGGCAATTCCGATCTGCATGCGCGGATCTGCTCTGCGGGCAAAGCGGTGCGATTTCGGGCGTACAGTACGATGCCAAGACGCATCTGATGTACCAGGGCATCGTCAAGAGCTAGGGCGGGTGCGTGGCAAGCTTCATCTTCCGACGGTTGCTGCTTGCCGTACCCGTCTTCCTCGGTGCCTCGATCGCGCTGTTCGCCCTTCTCTACGTGCTGCCGGGTGACCCGGCAGCATTCGTTCTGGGCGACAGCGCGACGCCGGTCCAGATCGAGGCCTTCCGCCACGCGGCTGGCCTCGATCAGCCGGTGTACGTCCAGTATGTCGATTGGCTGTGGAGGCTGTTCCGGGGCGATCTCGGCAATTCGCTGGTAAACCGGTACCCGGTCTCCCAGCTGATCGGGCAGCGGTTGCCGGTCGGCCCTCGAACTCGCCGCCGGATCGCTTCTGGTCACGCTCGTGCTCGGGGGAGCGGTCGGCGTCTACATCGGCATTCATCCGCGCAGCCGCGCTGTCGCGGCTGCTGGAGGTCGGCAACGCCGTCGCTATAGCGGTCCCGATCTTCTGGCTCGGCCTGATCCTGCAGATTTTCGTGGCCATCAAACTCGGCTGGCTGCCGGTCGGCGGCTACGTTCCGTTCGCACGCAGCCCGGTGCGCAACTCGAGTTGATGATATTGCCGTGCCTGACGCTCGGCAGCGGCGCCGCCGCCGTGCTGGCCCGCTTCCTCGCAACCGGCATCATTGAAACGATCGGACGGGACTTTATCCTGACCGCCCGGTCGAAGGGCCTGTCGCCGACGCGCATCATCGTGAAGCATGTGATGCGCAACGCCATCATCCCGGCCGTGACCGCGGTCGGCATCCAGTTGGGGCGTTTTCTTGGCGGCGCCGTCCTCACCGAAGCCGTTTTCAGCCTGCCCGGACTGGGAAGCCTGATGTGGATGTCGCTGTTGCAGCGCGACTACTTCGTGATCCAGGCGCTGGCCATGTACGCGGTCATCCTGTTCATTCTCGTCAACCTGGTCACCGACATACTTTACGGGATCATCGACCCGCGCATCAGGTCCGGTTCCGAAATATGACCACCGAGGAGATCGAAATCGCACCGGCGAACACGCGCACGGCGGGCCGGTTCCGGCTGAGGGCGGACACGCTGCCGGTCGTCGTCATCGCCGCGATCGTTCTCATCGCGCTGCTGGCGCCGTGGACCGCGGTCCAGGATCCGCTCGCGCAGGACCTCAGCCACGCGCTTGAGCTGCCCTCCTGGAGCCACGTCCTCGGCACCGACGACCTCGGCCGCGACCTGTGGAGCCGGGTCGTATGGGGCGCCCAGGTGTCGCTTGAGGTGGGCTTCGGTTCGGCGCTCCTCGCCCTTGCCGTCGGCGGCTCGCTGGGTCTCCTGGCCGGCTACCAGCCGGGACTCATGCAGCTCGCTCATCATGCGCGGCTGCGACGTGCTGCTGGCCTTTCCCGCGGTCCTGCTCGCCATGCTCGTCGCCACCGTCCTCAACACCGGGCTGACCGGCGTCATTCTCGCCATCGCGGTGGTTTCGGTTCCCGTGTTCGTGCGGCTGGCGAACGCCATGATGCTCAGCTACCGCCACGCCCAGTTCGTCGAGGCGGCGATCGCCTTCGGCGGCTCCCGCCGCTACGTGATATTTCGCTCGGTGCTGCCCAACGTGCTGGCGCCGCTGGCGGTGCAGACCGCCTTCACCGTCGCCAACGCGGTTCTGCTGGAGGCGGGCCTCAGCTTCCTCGGTCTCGGCATTCAACCGCCGACGCCGTCGCTCGGCCTGATGCTCCAGGACGCGCGCGGCTACCTTCGTGCCGATGCCTGGTTCGGCATCTGCCCCGGTGTGCTGCTGATCCTGATCGTTCTTTCCCTGAACGGGGTCGCCGACACCGTCGCGCGGCGATTCGATCCACGAATCGCAAGCCGTGCGCGACGCACCGTCTTCTGACCCCGCAGCACCCGCCGGGGACCGAACGAAACGCGCCCGAAAGAGTCGGTCACAGATGAAAATAACCCGCATCAGAAATCGCGTGGTCGATCTGCCGCTGCCGGCTGCCTTCCAGCCGGCGTGGGCACGCGGCCGCGTGCAGACCAACATCCTCATGGTCGTCATCGAGGTGGAAACGGATGAGGGCATCACCGGCATCGGTGCTGCCCATGGCGGCGCCGAGGTGGCAATAGCCATCGAGCGCTTCGTCACGCCATACCTGATCGGCGAGGACCCGACGCGGGTCGAGCACCTGACGACGGTCCTGCGGGACGCCGAAATTCTCGGACCGCCGGTGTACTGCGTCGAGATACCGCTGTGGGACATCGTCGGCAAACTCGCCGGGCTGCCGGTCTGCAAGCTGTGGGGCGGCATCTCCGATCGCGTGTACCGCCTATTGCGCGACCGGAGAGGTGCGTTCGCCGGAGCGGCGCGTCGAGGATGTCCAGAGGATGATCGCCGAGGGCTTCCGCGCCGTGAAGCTGCGGTTCCACAAGCCCGGATCCGCGCGACGACCTCAAGGTCGTCGAGGCGATCCGTGCCGCGGTCGGCGATCGCATTGCCATCATGGTCGACGCCAACCAGGCGGGCGTCGAACCGGGGCTGTCCGGGCATCATCGCTGGGGGTTTCACCGCGCGCTCGCGGTGGCGCGCGAGCTCGAGGCATTGGACGTAACCTGGCTGGAAGAGCCGCTGTCCCGTCACGACTACGACGGCCTCGCGCGCCTTCGCGACCGCCTGACCTCGATGAAGCTCGCCGGCGGCGAGGACAATCACGGCATGCACGAATTCAAGCTGCTGATCGACCGCGGCTGCTACGACATCCTGCAGCCCGACGCCCTTTTGTCCGAGGGCATCTTCCAGATGCGCAAGATCGCGGCCCTGACCGAGGCGGCGCATCTCCAACTCGTCCCCCACACATGGGGAAACGGCATCGGGTTACTGGCCAACCTTCACCTGGCGGCGGCGATCCCGGATTGCCCGTACCTGGAATTCCCGCACGATCCGCCCTGCGGCTTCACCGCCGAGAGCCGTGACCAGATGTTGCAGGTCGGATTGACGATCGACGCGGACGGCAACGTGCGGGTGCCCGACCTTCCCGGTTTCGGCATCGTTCTCGATGAGGATCGCATTTCCCGCTACACCGTGGCTGAATACGGCTAGCGCCGGCTCCGCACTTGACTTCCATCGGCCGCAAATGTAGCAATTGCCACGATTGGAACGCTCCAAACGACGTAAGGACATTCCATGTACAAGGGCCCGCTCATCGACTGCGACGTCCACCACGCCCGCACTTCCGATGAGGAATTCGTTACCTACCTTTCGCCCGGCTGGCGGGAATACGTCGCCGACCGCGGCCCCGCCGGCATCGTGCCGCTGACAGTGCAGGACGGCCTGCCCAATCCGCACGGCTTCATGCGCGCCGATACCTATCCCGAGGGTGGCGGAGAACCCGGCTCCAGCTACGACACGATGCGCCGGCAACTGCTGGACCAGGCCGACGTGCGCCGCGCCGTGCTCACCTTCGGCGACGATTGCCATGTGTCCGGTCATCACAATCCGTTCTTCGCGGCCGAACTGGCGCGGGCGCTGAACGACTGGACGGTCGATCACTGGCTCGACGCGGGACAAACGGTTCGCTTCTTCCATCCTGGTCGCGTGTCAGCTTCCCGACCGCGCCGTGGCCGAGATCCGGCGACACGCCGACAATCCGCGCCATGGTGCAGGTGCTGCTGGTGGACAATCCGTTCAACTACGGATTCGGCCATCCCGTTTTTCATCCCATCTACCAGGCGGCAGAGGAGATCGGCCGTCCGATCGCAATTCATGGCGGCGCCGGCGGCTGGGCCAACCCGCCAAGTACCGGCGGCGGCAATCCCAACTTCTATTTCGAGGCGCACACACTTTGGCCCCAGGCGATGATGACGCACCTGGTCTCCTTCGTCGCCCACGGTGTGTTCGACAAGTTTCCGAAGCTGCGTCTGTTGCTGATCGAGGGCGGGGCGGCGTGGCTGCCGAGCCTGCTGTGGCGTTTCGATGCCGACTACAAGGGCTTGCGCCGTGAGGTTCCCTGGCTCAGGCGGTTGCCGAGCGAATACATCCTCGATCACGTCTGGCTGACGACGCAGCCTCTGGAGATGCCGCCGGAACGCCGCCAGCTCATCGACCTTCTCAGCTCGATGAACGGCTCCGAGCGGCTCATCTACTCCTCGGACTATCCCCATTGGGATGCCGACGAGATCAATCACATCTCGACCCAGCTTCCTGAATCCTGGCACCGCAAGGTCTTCTTCGAGAACGCCATGGAGTTCTACGGCTGGACCGAGGCGGACCTGCCGGCGACCCAGACGGTGGCTGCATGACGGTGGACGTCGGAGCCGTCAACGACTTCGCCGATCAGCGCGTGCGCGTCGTCGAGGTTGGTCGTCGCCAGATCGGGATCGTGCGCTGGCAGGACGCCTTCTACGCGGTGAGCAACGTATGCACGCATCAGCGTGGCCCGCTTTGCCAGGGCGTGCTGAGTGCGCACCTTCATGCCGCCGAGCCGGGAGATCTCACGCTCGACCGCGCGGTGCCCCTGATTGCCTGTCCCTGGCACGGCTGGGAGTTCGACGTTCGCACCGGGCAGGCGATCCTCGATCCGAAGCTTCGCGTACGGACCTTCCCGGTGCGCGTCGCCGACGGGCGGGTGATGGTCGACATCGAAGGCAAGCGCGCGGCCGCACCTGCGGAATGACGGCCGGCCGGTGACGCCAGGGAATCAGATGACCGTCAAACACAGTGGAGACTTACGATGAGCGGTGTCCGTGCAGCAGTCATGGAGAAGCCGGGCCGCGTCGCGGTGCACGACTTTCCGATGCCGGAGCCGGAGCCCGGGGCGGTCGTCATGAAGGTCCGCTACTCCGGTATCTGCGGCACCGACAAGCACACGTTTCGCGGCGAGAGCAAGCAATATGCCGGCACCGCTCACGAGCGCGACCTGACCTATCCGCTGATTTGCGGTCACGAGAATGTGGGAACGGTCGCCGCGCTCGGCGGCACCGTCCTCGACAGCGAGGGCACACCCCTCAAGGTGGGCGATCGCATCGTGCCCGCCGCCAACGTGCCGTGCGGCCACTGTCACTTCTGTCTCAACGGCTATCCGTATTATTTCTGCGAACACATGGAGGACTACGGCAACAGCCTCCATTCCGGTAATCCGCCGCACCTGTTCGGCGGTTGGTCGGAGTACATGTACCTGCTTGCCCCGCACGCCGATCTTTCGCGTGCCCGACGAACTGCCCGACCGCGTTGCGGTGATGACGGAGATCATGGCGGTGACGCACGGCGTCGAGACCGCCTTTTCGATCCTCGGCATGAGTCGGTGCGCCGCAATTCGGCGGAACCGTCGCCGTGCTCGGCGTCGGCCCACTGGGCCTCTGCCATCTCATCAAGGCGAAGTTGCTCGGCGCCGGGCAACTGATAGCGACCGATCACTTCGGCTCGCGCCTTGCCATGGCCGAGGCGTTCGGGGCCTCGATGGTGATGCCGGTCGATGAGATGGAGATGGAGGAGCGCGTCGCGCGGGTGCGCGAACGCACCGGCGGCCTCGGTGCCGACGTGGTGCTGTCGTGCAGCGGCGTGCCGTCGACCTTCGTCGAAGCTTTGCGGATGGTCCGGGTCGGCGGCGTGGTGGTCGAATCGGGCACGTTTGTCGACATGGGCCCGGTTGCGATCAATCCCAACGCCGACATCTGCACGCGGAACGTCACCGTGGTCGGCGTCGGCGGCGAGACCGCCACCAGCTACCTTCCGGCGATGCGTCTGATGGCGGCAAACCTGAAGCAGTTGCCGTTCGAGCGGTTTGTGAGCCATATGTGTGCGCTCGATCAGGCACAGCACGCAGTCGAACTGGCCCAGACCGATGCCTCCATCAAGGTCGTCATGGCGCCGAACGGTCCCAGCGACTAGACGAGCCGGGGGCCTGGTGCACAGATAGCGCGTGCAGGCTCATGGGGGTTCCGCGGCGGTGAAGACGGACGTTCTCGCAGGCAGGCAGCCAACGATTCTCGACGTTGCCAAGCACGCAGGGGTCTCCAAGTCGACGGTCTCCAACGTCGTGCGCGACTTCGGCGCGGTCAGCCCGGAGACCCGCTCGCGCGTGCTGAAGGCCATCGAGGAACTAGGTTACCGGCCGAATGTCCTGGCCCGCCAGCTCGCCCAGCAGCGCACGGCGATCGTCGGCGTCATCTTCGGCGACTTCGCCAACCCGTTCCACGCCGAGATGGTGAAGCAGATCGAGCAGCACGCCGACCAGCTCGGCTACCGCACCATGTTCGTCAACGCGCGTGAGGGCGAGGCGGCCGAAACCGCGGCCATCGAGAGCCTGCTCGAATATCGCGTCGCCGGCCTGATCTTTCTGGCCCATTCCGAGAGTACCGAACACATCCGGTGGCTGCTGGAGGACAGGGTACCGGTCGTGTTCCTGACGTGCCGCTCGAGCTGGGGCGACGTCGTCACCGTCGACGATGAGAAGGGCGCCGAGATCGCCACCCGCCATCTGGTCGATCTCGGTCATCGCCGCATCGCCTACATCGCCGATCCCATCCGCGAGGACGCCGCCGACCGCGCCCGGCAGGTGGGCTATCTCGGCGTGATCGGCGAGGCGAAACTCGAGCCGCTTGTCCTCCATTGGCCGATGACCGCCAAGAACGTGCTTCGCGACAAGCGCGCCGTACCGCTTGAACACGCCCTCACCGGACCCGATCGCGTTACCGCTGTCGTGTCATCGAACGACTTTGGGGCGATCGAGCTGCTGGATTTCGCCGATCGGACCGGGATTCGCGTTCCCGAGGACCTGTCGATCGTCGGCTTCGACGATGTCGCGATCTCGGGGCTCGCCCGCATCAACCTGACGACGGTGGCCCAGCCGCAGGAGAAGCTTGCGTTGCTCGCGATCGAGACGCTGGCCACCCGCATCGACGGTGCCGTTGCCGAGACCCGGCTCGAGACGCTGGTCGAGCCGCATCTGGTGGTGCGTGGAACGACCGCCCCGGCACGGCAAGCGTGACCGGCGGGCGGTAGGGGCGCGACCGTCGTACAGGCGAGGGGAGGGGACCCATGCGTGCGGCCATCATCGGCACCGGAGGCATCGCGCGTGTCCACGCGCGCATCATTCACGAGTTGGGCGGCGAGGTGGTGGCCGCTTGCGGGCGCACGATGGATTCGGCGCGGTCGCTCGGCGTTGGCGAGCCGTACGACGATCCGGACCGCATGCTGGCGCGGCACCGGCCGGACGTCGTTCACATCTGCTCGCCCAACCACCTTCACGCCCCCCATGCGATCGCTGCCTTCGCCGCCGGCGCCCACGTGCTGTGCGAGAAGCCGATGGCGACGAGCGTCGATGAATGCCGGCGGATGATCGACGCGGCGACCGCGGCGGGCAAGGTCGGCGCGATCGCCTATACCTATCGCGGTTATCCGCTGGTCGAGGTGCTGCGCCGCCGCGTCGCCGCCAACGACTTCGGCACGCTGCGCCGCTTCAGCGGCTGTTACCTCTCCTCGGACGTGTTCGCGCGCGACAAGTACGTATGGCTGTTCACTCCCGGAACCACGGGCCGATCGTATGTGTTGATGGACCTCGGCATCCATTGGCTGCACCTGGTCGAGTACGTTTCCGGCCAGCGCATCGAGGAAATCACCGCCCTGTTTTCGACCCATCAGCCGGAGCGCGTCTGGCACGGTAGCGCCGGGGAGGGGCGGCGGCCCGAAGGCACCCCGACCGGCGACGGCGGTGTCGCGGTGCAACTTGATCTTGAGGATCAGGCGGACCTGCTCATCCGTCTGACGGGCGGTGCCGCCGGGTGCGCCACCATCAGCGGCGTTTCCCCCGGCCACCCCAACCGCATCGTGCTCTCTGTCGACGGGTCGGAGCGCGGCTTCGAATGGAACCAGGAGGAGCCGAACACTTACGTGGAATGCGCCACCGCGGGAAACATCATCCGGCAACGCTCGCCGGACGACCTGCCGGCCGCGCTCTCCTGGATGTCGCGTCTGCCCGCCGGCCATGCCGAAGGCTACGCGGATGCGTTCCGCAACGTCATCTTCGCCGCGTGGTCGGCGATGCGCGGCGAGGCCGTCGAGTATCCTGGATTTGCCGACGGCCTGCGCGGCGTCGAACTTGTCGAGGCAGCGGTGAACAGCGCGAAGGAGCGCCGGCCGGTCCGCACCGCGTGAGTGTTCGCAACCGGTTATTGACAACGCGCTCGGCAGTCCGCAAAATCCATGTTTGGAACGCTCCAAATTGGATGGGCGAATCCGCCCATCTGGTTCGCTGCTTCCCACCGACCTCGTGAGAGGTAGGCGCAAGAGAGACAGACCGATGGTGTCCCATGCGGCCCGCCATTCTAGTGCCGACCGCCACGCGAAGCCGGGCATGATCGAGGAAAGCGGACCCGCGGCGGCCGATCGACCCGGTTCGATCGAGGGGATCTTGCCGGGGCGGCAGAGACCGGCCGTCGAACTGCGCGGACTGACTGTCCGCTACAAGCACCTCACCGCGCTCGACGCCATCGATCTGACAATCGTAGACGGCGAATTCTTTTCGCTGCTTGGCCCGAGCGGCTGCGGCAAGACGACGACGCTCAACATCATCGGTGGATTCGTCGAGCCACATCACGGCGAGGTGCTCATCAACGGGCAGCCGGTCGGCCACGCGCCGCCATATCGGCGTCCGGTCAACACCGTCTTCCAGAGCTACGCGTTGTTCCCGCACATGACCGTCGCCGAGAACGTCGGCTTCGGTCTGCGCATGGCGGGGACGTCGCCGGCCGAGATCGAGCGTCGCGCCAACGATGCCCTGGCACTGGTGTCACTCGCCGGCCTCGGGAGCCGCCGCCCCGATCAATTGTCCGGCGGACAGCAGCAGCGGGTGGCCCTGGCGCGGGCGCTCATCAACCGCCCGTCGGTGCTGCTACTCGACGAGCCGCTGGGCGCGCTCGACCTGAAACTGCGCAAGCAGATGCAGTCGGAACTGACGAGGATTCAGCGCGAGGTCGGGATCACGTTCATCTACGTCACGCACGACCAGGAAGAGGCGATGACCATGTCCGACCGCATCGCTGTGATGAGCGGGGGCCGCATCGCCCAGGTGGGAACGCCGCAGCAGGTCTACGACCGGCCGGCGAACCTGTTTGTCGCCGACTTCATCGGCAGGTCGAACGTGTTTCGCGGCCGCGTGGACGGCCAGGTGGACACCTGGACGATGGTCCGGCTCGGCGGCGGCGCCGTGGTCAAGGTACCGGGCGCGTCGGCGCCGGGAAACGTGAGGGATGTGGCCGTGGTGGTCCGCCCGGACCACATGACGCTGTCGCGTTCGGCGCCATCGACGCCCGATGTCAATGCCGTCCCGGGCACGGTTGGCAAGGTCGCCTTCCTCGGCACGCACCTTCAGGTCAGCGTCGTCACCGCCGCCGGAGATGACGTGACCGTGGTCGAGCCGTTGCGACCGGATCAGGCACGGGAGATTCCGGAGCCTGGCAGTGTTGTGCATGCGACGTGGTCAGCGTCGCTGTCGCTTTGCTTTGCGGGGGGTGACTAGAACTCAGCCACCCGACGAACGCTCGCGCGGCGACCCATTTGTGCAGTGAACGTAAAACGGAGGGAAAGATGGCTTGGAAGCATACGCGGAGGGAGTTCCTTCGGAACTCTGCAATGGGCGGTCTTGCTGCCGCCACGACGATGACCGGCGTATCGTCAATGGTTTCGCCGGCACGCGCGGCCATTGAAGGACCGCTCAATATTCTTTCTTGGGGTAGCCGGAACTTCCAGGTGGAGATTGACGATTTCCTCAAGGAAACCGGCGTCCACGTCAACTTCGTCGGAGCCTCGGGCAATTCGGAGAATATGGCGAAGATCAAGCTCGGCGGCGGCGATCGCTACGACATCGTCGGCGTCGACGCGCTCTGGGTGCCCAAGTTCTACGAGGAAGGTCTGATCGACGTTTTCGACTTCGAGAAGATGCCGGAGTACGGCGACATGTTCGACCAATTCAAGCAGATGAGCATCTGGAAGGTCGGCGACATGTGGATGGCCCAGCCCTGGGCGTGGTCGCCGCTGGTGCTCTGGTACAACTCCGACCGCATCAAGACTCCGCCGACGAGTATCAATTTCTTGTTCGACCCTGAGCTGAAGGGCCGCATCGCGCTCACCCGGCAGCAGGAGGACGTTGTCGCGTGGATGGGCATCGCGAGCGGCGCCAAGAAGCCGTACGCGATGACGGACGCCGAGCTGGCTGCGGCCAAGGAGGCACTGAAACGGCTGATGCCGAACATCCTCAAGTTCCCGCCCCAGGAGGAGGAGCTCGTTCGCCTGGCCGCCGACGAAAGCATATGGGTCACGGCGCTCAGCGCCGGCGGCGCATTGCGCATCAAGGAAGCAGGCGGTCCGAACATGAAAGGCTTCCTGCCGCCGGAGGGCTACCTCGGCTATTTTGACGGTGACTGTATCGTCAAGGGTGCGGCCCACCGTGAGGCGGCGCTGGCTTGGCTGGGCCATCGCGTGCACGCCGACTACGTGCTCACCAACTTCGAGAAATACAAGCGCCCCCTGGCATTCCGGGGTCCGCTAGATATCCTCGCAAAGCAGGGCCGGTCCGACTACGCGCACGAGCTGTTCTACGACCAGCCCGAGATCCTCTCGAAGATGGTCGTCATCGGGCCGCCGCCGGATATCGGCGCCTACCTCGACGTCTTCAACGAGGTCGTCGGCGGATAAATGCCGTTGGCCCGGCGGGTGGCACCACCGCTCGCCGGGCCGGTTTCGCCGGACCGCACAGCATGACCGACACCGCCGCCATCGCATCGCGCCAGACGAAGTCGTGGCTGGCATCGCCGGCGCTCGCCTTCCTGCCGATCACGCTAGTCGATTTCGTCCTGTTCGTTCTGCCCATGATGGTCATGGGACTGATCAGTGTTCTGGTCATCAGGGAATTCCACGTGACGTGGAAGCTGACCGCGGACAGCTATCTCTTCTTTCTCACCAACCCGCTGTACCTGAAGGTGCTGGCCAAGAGCGTCGTCATGGCCCTTGCCACGACCTTCATCTGCATCGTGCTGTCGTTTCCTTTCGCCCTGTTTCTGACGCGTCTGCCGCGCGCGATCCAGCGGACGATGCTGGTGCTTGTCATCCTGCCGTTCTGGACGAGCTACCTGCTGCGCGTCTACGCGTGGATGGCGGTGCTTGGCGAACGCGGCCTCATAAATCGCAGCCTGATGGGGCTCGGGATCATCGACGATCCGCTTCGCTTCCTTCTCTACAACGACTACGCCATCATCCTCGTGGCGGTTTATCTCTACATCCCGTACAGCGCGCTCGCCCTCTACGCCAATCTCGAACGGCTCGATACCTCGCTCATACGGGCGGCAATGGACCTCGGCGCGCGCCCCCATCAGGTTTTCATGCATGTGCTGCTGCCGCTGACGCTGCCCGGCATCTTCGCTTCCTTCATCTTCGTGTTTATTCCCATGCTCGGCGAATACGTCACGCCGACCATCATCGGCGGCGCCCATGGGCTGATGATCGTCAACGTGATCGTCTCGCAGATTCAGGCGCTGCGCTTCGGCATCGGGTCGGCGATGGTGTTCGTTCTCGTCGGCCTCATCCTTGCGCTCGTGGTCGCCTTGCGGAAAGTAGCGGGGCTGGAGAAGATCTATGGCTTCTAGAGGTCGCTCCGGCATTCCCTTCGCGCTGAAGGCGCACGGGGTCTTCATCTACGTGTTTCTCTATCTGCCGATAGCGCTGCTCATCTTCTTTTCCTTCAACAAGAATCCGTCGGGCACCTTTCCCGTCACCGGCCTGACGCTCGATTGGTACCGCCAGCTAGGCGACGACTACTTTCTGCTGACGTCGTTCAAGACCAGCATCGTGGTCGGACTGCTGACCGTGCCCATCGCTACCTTTGTCGGCACTCTCTGCGCCTTCGGGCTGGTTCGCACCCAGTTCCGTTTCAAGGCGCTTTTCGGAAGTTTCATCCTGATGCCGATGGTGGTGCCAGGCATCCTGCTCGGAGCGGCGCTGCTGATCGTGCTGAGGACGATCCTCGGCGTGCCGCTGTCGATCTGGACGGCCGTGATGGGCCACGTCGTGGTCACGACGCCGTTCGCGGTGCTGGCGGTGACGACCCGCCTCTATGGCTACGACCGCAACCTTGATGCCGCCGCGGCCGATCTCGGCGCCAATCCGCTGCGCGTCCTCTGGCACGTGACGCTGCCGCTGATAATGCCCGGGATCCTTGCCGCGGCGCTGATCGTCTTTACGGTCTCGCTGGACACCTTCGGCGTGACCTTCTTCACGATCGGGGCGCAGGGCACCCTGCCGATGTACATCTGGGCGCAGGTGGAAATGGGCATTCGCCCGACGGTCAACGCGCTCGGAACGCTGTTCATCGTCAGCTCGATCATCATCCTGATGATCGCCAACCTGCTGTTGCGCCGCTAGCGCCGCTTGACGCGTGGTTGCGGGCTCGCGGGGAGGAGGCGGACCGCGGCGCGCCGGTGTATCGTGATGCCCTCACTGTCGGGTCAGCGGAGGGCGAACGATGACCACCGGAGGGGCTGAGCGCTACGACGTTGCCATCCTCGGAGCCGGTTTCGAGGGGGCGACGCTGGCGACGATCCTGGCGCGTCACGGCCACCGCGTCCTCCTCCTCGACGCCGGCACCCACCCGCGCTTCGTGCTCGGCGAATCGACCGTCCGCCACACCTTCACCATGCTCAAGATCATCGGGCGGCGCTTCGACGTGCCTGAAATCACCCGGCGCTTCGCCGCCCCGCGGCGCATCCACAGGCACGTCACCTCCGCCTGCGGCGAGAAGCGCAACTTCGGCTTCGTCTATCATCGCGAGGGCCGCCACCAACTCCCCGAGGAAGCGACCCAGTTCGTCATTCCGTCGTTTCCGGGCGGCCCCGAAGCGCACCTCTACCGCCAGGACATCGACGCCGCGCTGACGCACCTCGCCGTGCAGTACGGCGCCGACGTCGGCTTCCGCACCGCCGTCACTGGCGCCGCGTTCGATGCCACGGGCGTCACGCTGAGCGACGCGGCGGGGCGCGAATTCCGCGCCCGCTTCGTCGTCGACGCATCGGGACGGGCCTCCGCCCTCGGCCGCATCCTCGGGCTGCTCGACGAGCCGCCGCGTCTCAAGACCAGCACGCGCTGCCTCTTCACCCACATGATCGGCGTCAGGCCCTACGACGACCTGGCGCTACCGAACGGTGTGCCGCGTTTTTCCTCGCGGCTCTACAGCGGCACCTGCCACCACATCTTCGACGGCGGCTGGCTGTGGGTGATCCCGTTCAACAACCGCAAGGGATCGACCAACCCGCTCGCGAGCATCGGGCTCAGCCTCGATTGCCGGCGCCACCCCAAGCCGGCGAACACGCCGCCCGAGAAGGAGTGGAACGACTTCCTCGCGCGCTTTCCCAGCATCCGCGAACAGTTTGCCGAGGCGAAGGCGGTGCGGGAGTGGGTCTCGACCGACCGGCTCCAGTACTCATGCTCCGCCGCCGCCGGCGATCGCTATTGCCTGATGGCGGCCGCGCACGGCTCCGGCTTCATCGACGCGATTTTCTCGCGCGGCCTCGCCACGTCGGCCGAGACGATCAATGCTCTCGCCGCGCGTCTGCTGGCGGCGCTCGCCGACGACGATTTCGCGCCGGAGCGCTTCGCCTATGTCGCTCGACTGATGGACAACAACCTCGCCAACAACGACAAGCTGGTGAACTGCGCCTACATCGCCTTCCGCGACTTCAACCTGTGGAGCGCCTGGTTCCGCGTCTGGGTGCTCGGCGTCACGCTCGGCGAACTGCGACTGTTCAGCGCCTACCGCCGGTACACGCGCAGCGGCGACGAGCGGCTCCTGCCCGACGCGGAAGAGCCGATGGGTCTGTTCTTCTCCAACCACCTCGGCTTCAAGGCGCTGTTCGATCAGGCGGCGGCCGCCATCGAGGCAGTTGCCGACGGTCTGAAATCGCCGGACGAGGCAACCGCCGAAATCCTTGGCCTGCTCGCCGGGGCCGAATTCGCCCCGCCGGCGTTCCGCCTCGGTGATCCGGCCGTCCACATCGTCGACCCCGGCCAGCCGCTGACGGCGCTGGCGACCGGCTGGTGGCTCAGATTTTCTGCTCCGCCTGAAGTAAGGCGGCGGCCCCGCGATTTGATCTGACCTACGGCGACGTAGTTCGGCGCGAACATGCTTTCCGAACGCCTAACAGTTGAAATCAAAGTGTAATCAAACACTAGAAACGCCGCGAGAAAGACTGCGTTCGTCGGTGATTGTTCACGGCGTGCTCGGGTTATTAGTGAAATAATAACAACTTATACGCGAAAAAACGATACCTAATAATCGTGTTGGCTGTATCATCTGCCATGAGCACTACCAGCCTGCCAGGCGTTGCCCGTGGAATCGGTGGCCGAGTCGCGGCCCGCTTTCCGACGATGCGGCTTGGCCTCGCGGGCAAGATCGCCGCCCTGGCGATCATCGCCGGCGTCCTCGTGGTGGCGATCCTCGGAGGCTACTTCTACAGCATTGCCGGTATCGCCGCCCAACGCCGGTCGATTGCCCTTCTTGCGGTCGTACTGATCATCACCGGCGCTGTCGTGGCGGTTCTGGTCACCGAGGCGATAACCGGCCCGCTGCGCCGTCTCACCGCTGCGGCAGGTGCCCTCGCCACCGGCAACCGCGAGGTCAACCTCACCGACCTCAGCCGCCGCCGGGACGAGACCGGCGATTTGGCGCGCGCCTTTCGCGCCATGCGGAGTCAGGTCGTCGCGCGCGAGCGGGAACTCACCGAAAAGGCGGACGAATTGCGCCGATCCAACCAGCAACTCGCGCAGTTTGCCTACGCCGCCTCGCACGACCTGCAGGAGCCGCTACGCATGGTCGCCGGCTATCTCGACCTCGTCAGCCAGCGCTATCGCGGCAGGCTCGATGCCGAGGCCGATGAGTTCATCGATTTTGCCGTCGACGGCACCCGCCGCATGAAGGGCCTGATCAGCGACCTCCTGGCCTACGCCGCCGTCGCCAACCGGCCCATGGATGTCGCCCTGGTCGAAACCGGTTCGGTGGTCGAGCGCGTCGTCGGCATGCTCACCGAGCAGATGGCGGAAATGGGCGCCGCGGTCGTCAGCGGTCGGCTGCCGGCTGTACGCGGCGACGCCGTCCAACTCGAGCGGTTGTTTGCCCGGCTTATCGAGAACGCGATGAAGTACCGCTCCGACGCCATGCCGCGCATCAACATCGCCGCCGTTCGCGACGGCGCCTTCTGGCTGTTCACGGTCGCCGACAACGGCATCGGCATCGACCCGCAGTGCGGGGATGAAGTGTTCGAGATGTTCAAGCGGCTGGACAACAGCGCCGACCGTCCCGGCACCGGCATCGGCCTCGCCGTGTGCAAGATGGTGGTGGAGCGTCACGGCGGCCGTATCTGGGTGGAACCCGCCGCCGGCGGCGGTTCCGTCTTCTGTTTCACACTGCCGCCCGGCGAACGTCGACGCAGGCCACGCTCATGATCCATCAGGTAACCCAATCGATCGTCGCCCTCATCGTCGGGGGCAACCCCGACCTGAGGATCATCGCGACAGCCATCCTCGCCACGTCGGCGGCGATGCACTTCGTCTGCGTGAATCAATTCGGTGCGAACCGCCGTGCGGTCGTTCGCCTGTCGTAAGGAGCCTCACGTGGTCGTATCAATCGCCTCACGCGCCAATGCTCACAAAGGGCACCTCAACGTTCTCATGATCGAGGACAACCCGGGCGATCGCCGCCTGGTGGAGATCGCCCTGCGGCGCGCCGCCGGCGACGCGGCCTTGGGGATTGACCTCATCGGCGCCGCGTCCGTAGCCGAGGGGTTGGACCGTCTCAAGTGCCTGCCTGCCGAGGCCGGAGCCATCGTCGACATCATCCTGCTCGATCTGGGCCTGCCCGGCACCGACGGATTGGACGGGCTGCGCGAGATCCGCCGTGCGGCTCCCGACCTGCCGATCATCGTCCTCACCGGTGTCTCGGACCACGTCGTGGCGACTGACGCGCTCAAGAACGGCGCCGGCGATTTCCTCGAGAAGCACGAGTTGAGGCCGGGAGCGCTGCTGCGCTCGATCCGCTACGCGATCGAGCGCAAGAAGAGCGAGACGGAACTGCTCCGCCTGGCGCAGACCGATCCGCTCACCGGCCTGCTCAACCGGCGCGCGTTTTTCGAGCGCACCGAGAATGCGCTCGCGCAGACACGGCGCTCCGGGCTCGCCTGCGCCGTCATCGTCTTCGACCTCGACCGCTTCAAGGAAGTCAACGACGTGTTCGGCCACAAAGTGGGCGACGATCTCCTGAGTGCGGTCGCCGATGCCCTGCGCCGCGGCCTGCGCGCCACCGACAGCTGCGGCCGCCTCGGCGGCGACGAGTTTGCCATCCTCGCCCCCAACCTGAAGTCCGCCAACGACGCCATGGAGATCGCCGAGAAGGTCGTCGCCATGATGGCTTCGATCACCGAGGTCGCCGACGTGCGCGTCGATCTCAAGATCAGCGCCGGCATTTCGGTCTTTCCCATGGACGAGAGCGACGCCGAGGGCCTCCTCTCACATGCCGACATGGCGATGTACAAGTCGAAAGCCAGCAAGCGCGGCGCCGTCAACTTCTTCGACGCCAACATGGACGCCGCCGTCAAGGAGCGGCGCGCGCTCAAACGCCGCATGCGCGACGCCATCGAGAGGAATGGCTTCTACCTGCATTACCAGCCGATCGTCGACGCCCGCACCCGGTCGGTTATCGGCGTCGAGGCGCTTGCCCGCTGGCGCGACGCGGAGGACAAGGCCATCCCGCCGGATCTGTTCATTCCGCTCGCCGAGGAATCGGGCGCCATCACACCGCTCGGCAGCCGTCTGCTGGCGGAAGCGTGCGGCTGGCTGCGGCAGCTCGGCGATGAAAAGAAGTCTTTCGTCCCCATTTCGCTCAACATCTCCCCCATCGAGTGCCGCGACCCCGGTTTCGGCCTCAGGCTGATTTCGGCGATCGAACGTTTTGGGGTGCCGCCGAACTTCATCAATATCGAGATCACCGAATCGACCATCATCCAGAACCTGCAGGTGACCCGCGAGAATCTGAAACTGCTCAAGCACTACGGCGTCGGCGTCCATATGGACGATTTCGGCACCGGCTACTCTTCGCTGTCGGTGCTGCGCGATCTGCCGCTCGACGCACTGAAGATCGACAGGAGCTTTATCGCCGACATCGGCAAGGTGAGTGGCTCCGACACCATCGTTCAGGCGATCGTCGAACTCGCCAGGAAGCTGGGCTTTGCCACCATCGCCGAGGGCGTCGAGACGGCGGAGCAGGCCGAGTTCCTGCGCGACATCGGCGTCAACGCGCTCCAGGGCTTCTACTTCTCCAGGCCGGTGCCGGCCGACCAGTTTTCCGGCATGCTCGACAAGCTGCATCTTGTCGCCTGAAACGGGCGATCGCGCTCAGAAGCGATAGCCGGTCTCGTCGAGGAACAACTTCAGCCGCTGCGGGAACTTCAGCACCTTGCGCTCCTTCGCCGGGCACTGCTCCAGCGGTGCCCCGGTAAGGCACACGTCCTCACCGTCGTCGTGGGCGAAATCCCAATGGGCGTTGAGCGCCGCCCACGCCGCCGCACCTTCGCCGACCCGCACCTTTTCCGCCACCCAGCCAGCGAGGAAGCCCGGCGACGACCAGCGCTCGGCCGGATCGACCGTGTCCTCGATCTGGGCGAGCCAGTCGCGCTGGGTCGCGGCGTAGCGCGGGTCGGCTGAAACGTCTGTCACCTTGCCGGCGGCGACCGCATAGACCGCCAACGGCGCCGCGCTGCACGCATAGCAGTCGAACCGGTAGAGGAAGCGGTTGTCGACGGTGACGATCTCCGCCTGGCCGTCCTTGTCAATGTCGTGCAGCAGGTCACCGTCGCCGTCGAAATCACCGACGGGTACAGCGGTCCATTTGCCCGCCACTTCCGTCGCCACGATGACCGAATTGCAGCAATGGGCGCCGCCCGAGTAGCTGGAGAAGAAGACTTCGCGCTGCCGGTTGTCGGGGTCCATCTCCGCAATGCTCGCCTCCGCCAGCGGGATATCGAAGCCGGAGCCGACGCCGACGGTTTCGAGCACAACCCGCCCGCCGACCTCGACGCTGAGCACCGGAACGTCGGCGGTGGGGTCGACCTGCGGCCGGCGCACCATGGTGATCGTCGCCCTCAGGTCGCCGACGGCGACGGAGGCGGATTTGGCGCCGTCCGCGAACACCGTCGTCGGGAACTCCGGCGGTGGCGCAGCTTCCTCGCCGCTTGCCGGCCGCACGATCGCGAGCCCCGCAAGCGCCGCCAACAGCACCCGTTGCCCGCTCACCGACAACGATCAAGACTCCTCTTTCGCGCCGGCCAGTCTACCGCGACCGCGCCGGCTGGGAAAATCTCGAACTGGCGGGCCGGTTGCGGGCTCTGCTAGGCTGGCCGACGCAACCATCATCGGAGCCCGCGAATGCCAGGAAGCGTGCTCAAGGCCATTCGCCTTGATCTTGCCCGCACCGCCGAGTTCCCGGCGGGCAGCAGCCGCCATTTCTATCGTTTCGTCGCCCCGCTCGACCGAGACGGCCATCTCGACGCCGCGGCCTGGAAACAGCATCGCGACCGTTGCCGGGTCGAGCGCGTGTGGGGCGACGAGGAGGAGGACGTCGGCCACCTCGTCCACCGTCCGGGCGGTTCATGGGGCTTCCGCTTCGACGTGGAGGGCGACGAAGGCGACGAATCAGGTTATCGCCTTGGCAGCCATCGCTTCGTCCTTGGTGAGTACGTCTCGATCCGCGACGCCGAAGGCGTCCTCAATACCTTCCGCGTGGTGTCTGTAACCGATGCATAGGTTTGCGTGTGCCCTGTTGCTCGCCGTGGCGTTGATTCCCGGGGCGGCGCTCGCCCAACAGGTCGGTGACCCGGCGACGGGCCTCGCCTACGCCCGTGAGGTCTGCAGCGAGTGCCACGCCGTCGAGGCCGGTGATTTGAGGCATTCGGTGTTCGACGTGCTGTCGTTCCAGGAGATCGCCAATACGCCCGGCATATCCGAGGTGGCGTTGATCTCGTTCTTCCAGACCCCGCATCCCTCGATGCCGAACCTGATCGTGGCGGCCGACGATCGGCGCGACGTCATCGCGTACATCCTCAGCCTGAAGAAGTGATCCTGGCGGCGGCGGAACCCGGGCGCGCCGCTTTCGTGGCGGCGTGCGGCGCTCCGTCACAGCGGCCGGCTGACGGCAAAAATCGCATCTCGGCAGATTGACCATCCGCCTGGCGGAGCTAGATCAAACCGTATGCCTCGGTGGGCCTGGGGGGTTCCGGTCTCACGAAACAGAGTCCGCACGGAGGCGAAACATGAAGCACAGGACAGCCGAGGAGCTCCGGGAGCTCGCCGCGGTCCATCCCGCACCGCGCCCGACACCCATGACGAGGGCCGAGCGCCTGACACGGTGGGCCGAACTGCTCGAAGCCGACGGAAACCGCCGTCTGAACACGCTGATGGGCACCGAGTACCAGTTGGGTGCTGCCCGCGACGAGATGCGGGCGGAGAATTCCCCCATCTCGGTCGCCTTCTCCGATCCCTTGCTGCGCGCCGAGGGCATGAAAGACGACACCTACGGTGAAGCCAGGCGGTTCTTCGATCTCACCGACTGGCAGGTGCATGACATCCTTTGCTACTGCCACTACGGCGCCACGGTGTCGGCCGAAATGTCCGCTCGCGGCGTCCGCGCTGCGGTCACAGGGCGCCAGGGCTTCGGCTTCTTCGACCGCATGCGTCACGCGCTCGGCGGCTGAAGCAGGTCACCGCGGCGGCGGGCGCCTCTAGAGCAGGTTTCCCTGCGAACCGTCGTCGCGGAACCGCCGCCTGCGGCGGGGCGGCGCGGCGCCGCTTGCCACGGCGCTGACGTGGCCGTCGTGGAATTCGATGTCGAGCGCTGTGCCGGCCGGCGCCGCGGCGGCAGAGCGAAGAGGCGTGCCGTCCGTGTCGCTCACCAGCGCGAAGCCGCGTTCGAGCACGCTGCGGTAGGACACCGCCTCCAGCAGCCGGGCGGCGGCGGAGAAGCGCGTTCGCGCCCGCTCCATCCGGCGATGGGCGGCAGTGTCCTTGCGGCGGCCAAGCGTGGCGAGCCGCTCGCGCGCCCGTTCCGTCAGCCGCTCGAGCCCGGCGAGCGATAGCCGCCCGGCGGCGCGCTCGAACAGCGTGCGGTGGACGCGCGCGTTGGCGAGCAGCGCGAGGCCAAGGCGGTTGGCGAGTTCGTCGAACGTGCGGCGTGGCATGGCGAAGAGGTCGTCGGCGCGCGGCATGGCGCGCGCCGCGCCGCGCAACTCCCGTCGCGCCGCCTCGATCCGCCGGAGTGTCGCCGCCGCAAGCCGCCCGCCGAGTTGCCCGACGCCGGCGACAAGTTCGGAGCGCACCGGCACCGCCATCTCCGCCGCCGCCGTCGGCGTCGGTGCCCGCCGGTCGGCGGCGAGGTCGATCAGCGTGAAGTCGGTCTCGTGGCCGACCGCCGAGATCAGCGGGATCGCCGAATTGGCGGCGGCCCTGACCACGACTTCCTCGTTAAAGCTCCACAGGTCCTCCAGGCTGCCGCCGCCGCGCGCGACGATCAGCAGGTCCGGCCGCGGCAGCGCGCCGCCGGGCGCGAGCCGATTGAACCCGTCAATGGCGGCGGCCACCTCCGTTGCGGAAGTCTCGCCCTGCACCCTGACCGGCCACACGATCACGCGCGTCGGAAAGCGGTCGGCGAGCCGGTGGAGGATGTCGCGGATGACCGCGCCCGTGGGCGAGGTGACCACGCCGATCACGCGCGGCAGGTAGGGGAGGGGCACCTTGCGCGAGTCGTCGAACAGGCCCTCCGCGGCAAGCGCCTTCCGCCGCTTGTCGAGCAGCGCCATCAGCGCGCCGATCCCGGCAGGCTCCAGCGCGTCGATGACAAGCTGGTATTTCGACTGACCGGCGAACGTAGTGAGCCGCCCCGTGGCGACCACCTCCACTCCTTCTTCCGGCTTGAACTTCAGCCGGCCGAAAGTGGTGCGCCACACCACCGCCTCCAGCCGCGCCTTCTCGTCCTTGAGGGTGAAGTATGCGTGGCCGGAGCTGTGAACGCCGCGGAAGCCTGAAATCTCGCCGCGCACCCGCACGTAGCCGAAGGCGTCCTCGACCGTCCGCCTCACGGCGGCGGAGATTTCCGAGACGGTGTATTCGGCAGTGTTGGCGGCGGGTTCGGCCATGCGCCAAGACCTGCCTGCTCGCAGGGCAAGGGTCAAGCGGACCGGTGCGCCGCTTGCCCGACGCCGCACTTCGGCCTATCGCCACCGCCATGGCCCGCTTCGATTTCCGCGCCACCCGCCTGTTCGTCCGCGCCCCGCTTGCGCCCGACGCCGGCATTGACCTCGATCGGGGTCAGGCCAACTACCTCGTCAACGTGCTCCGCAAGGCGGACGGCGACGAAGTGCTGGTTTTCAACGGCCGCGACGGCGAATGGACCGCGCGCCTCGCCGCCGCCGGGCGCAAGAGCTGGCGTCTGGAAGTCGGCGAGCGGGTGCGCGCCCAGCCGCCGGCGCCCGATCTGCACTACCTGTTCGCGCCCCTGAAGCAGGCTCGTCTCGACTACCTGGTGCAGAAGGCGGTGGAGATGGGGGCGGGGCGCCTGCGCCCGCTCATCACCCGCCACGGCCAGGTGACCCGCCTCAACCGCGACCGCGCCGAAGCGAACGCCATCGAGGCGGCGGAGCAATGCGGCATCCTCTCGATCCCGGCGATCGACGAGCCGGTGCCGCTGGCGACGGTTCTCGACGGCTGGGAGGAGGCCGAGGCAGGCCGGCGCATCGTGTTCTGCGACGAAAGCGAGGCGCGGGCCGACCCGCTGGCCGTCCTCGCCGCCCTGAAGCCGTCGCCGCTTGCTATCCTCGTCGGGCCGGAGGGGGGCTTTGCCGCCGACGAGCGGGAGGCCTTGCGCGCCCTGCCGTTCGTGACCGCCCTGCCGCTCGGTCCCCGCATCCTGCGTGCCGATACTGCCGCCGTCGCCGCCTTCGCCCTCGTCCAGGCGGCCCTTGGGGACTGGCAAGCCGGCGCGCCCGCCCCACATTGAGCCTTGGCGGCCGATTGCCGCCCGCCTTGGTCATCGCTAAGGTGCCCGCCCGTCCTTTCAGGAAACCACACCTTTTCAATGGCCCGCGACGCTTCTGACGCGACGCCGATCGAATCCCGTGACCAGCTCGTCCAGGCACTCGAATCCGGCTCCAAGCCGCGATCGCAGTGGCGGGTCGGCACCGAGCACGAGAAATTCGGCTTCACCCTCGACGGCCACCGCCCGGTCCCCTACGAGGGCCCGCGCGGCATCCGCCGGCTGCTGGAGGCGATGGAGGGGTTGCTCGGCTGGCACCCGATCGAGGACGCCGGCCGCATCATCGGGCTGACCGACCCCCTCGGCCTCGGCGCCATCTCGCTGGAGCCCGGCGGCCAGTTCGAGCTTTCCGGCGCGCCGCTTTCGACCATCCACCAGACGTGCCGCGAGGTGAACTCCCATCTCGCCCAGGTGCGCGAGGCTGCCGAGCCCCTTGGCATCGGTTTCCTCGGCGCTGGCTTCTCGCCGGTGTGGTCGCTGGCGGAGACGCCGCGCATGCCCAAGTCGCGCTACGCCATCATGACGCGCTACATGCCGACCGTCGGTGGCCGCGGTCTCGACATGATGTATCGGACCTGCACCATCCAGGCCAACCTCGACTTCTCCGACGAGGCCGACATGGTGAAGAAGATGCGCGTCGGCTTGGCGCTGCAGCCGATTGTCACGGCCCTGTTCGCCAATTCGCCGTTCACCGACGGCAAGCCCAACGGGTACCGCTCGTTCCGGTCGGCCATCTGGCTTGACACCGACCCGCACCGCACTGGCATGTTGCCGCTCGCCTTCGAGGACGGCTTCGGCTTCGAGCGCTACGTCGACTGGGCTCTCGACGTACCGCTGTACTTCGTCAAGCGCGGCGACACCTATCACGACGTTGCCGGCGCCTCCTTCCACGATCTCATCGCTGGCAAGCTCGACGCCTTGCCCGGCGAGCACGCCACCCGATCCGACTGGAACAACCACCTCACTACCATCTTCACCGAGGTCCGCCTCAAGACGTTCCTCGAAATGCGCGGTGCCGACGGCGGCTCGGGCCGTCTCATCTGCGCCGTGCCGGCGCTCTGGGTCGGGCTCCTCTACGATTCGGTCTCGCTCGACGCTGCCTGGGAGATCGTCAAGGACTGGACCGCGGAGGAACGGGAGGACTTGCGCCGGAAGGTGCCGGTAACCGCCCTCGCTACGCCCGTGCGCAACCGCACCGCCCTCGACGTCGCCCGCGACATCGTCGCGCTGGCCCGCGACGGGCTCAGCCGGCGCGCCCATGAGAACGACGAGGGTCTTGACGAGACGATGTTCCTCTCGTCGCTGGAAGAGATCATCGCCACCGGCGCGACGCCGGCCGACCGGCTGCTCGCCGACTATTCCGGACCGTGGCATGGTGACATCGACCGCATCTTCGCCCAACATGCCTACTAAGCAACTCCAGTCCGTCCGGAATTGCGACAAAACAAAGAGATGCGGCGGGTTTTCAAGTCCCGTGAATGATGATCCGATCTGCATGCCTCGCCTGCCTTTGATCCGCATCAAGGCGAGGCGAGCGCCCCTGGCGCGATGGTCGCGCCGAGAACCGCGGCTGGGAGCCAGAGCATGAAGAAATCAACCAGTTCAATCGCCGACATGCACGTCGTCGTCGACCTCGCCGGCGAACGCCGCGCCGTGACGATCGCCGCCGACATCGCCGGCCGCCTCGACGCGCACCTGACCGGCCTGGCGCTCGCCGTCGAGCCGCTCATCCCGGCCTATACCATGGCGGCGCCGGTACCCACCGACTTCATCGTCCAGGCGCGCGAGCAGGCGCTCGCCGACGCCAGGACGGCGGCGGACGCCTTCGACAAGGTCGCCAAGGCGGCGGGCGTCCAATACGAAGCCCGCGCCGTGGAATCGATCGCCGGCGAAGGCTTCATGGAGGCCGTCCGCGACCTCCGCGTCACCGACCTGGTCGTCGTCAGCCAGGACGATCCCGACCGGCCGGAACCGATGCGCGCGACCCTGATCGAGTCGATCCTGTTCGAGGCGGCGGCACCGACGCTCATCATCCCCTACACCGGCGTAACCCAGTTCAAGGCCGGCCGAGCCGTGATCGCCTGGGACGGCAGCGCCCCGGCGACGCGCGCCATCCGCGCCGCCCTGCCGCTCCTGCAGTTCACCGAGGAAGTGACCGTCGTGGTGGTCACCGAGCCGGGCAAGTGGGAAGGCGGCGCCGCTGGCGCCGACATCGGGGCGCACCTTGCCCGCCACGGTCTCAAGGTCGAGGTCAAGCGGATCGACGACGCGCTCCACGACGTCGCCGCCACGCTCCTCAACTTCACCGCCGACGAGGCGGCTGATTGGATGGTGATGGGCGCCTACGGCCACAGCCGCGTACGGGAACTGCTGCTCGGCGGCGCAACCCGCGGCGTGCTCGCCTCGATGACCCTGCCTATCCTGATGGCACATTGACCGGTGCCGTCGAAGAACCTGCCGGAATGGGAATGCGCGAACGCTCGTTCCGGCGCACGACTTTTTTACGCCAGCCCGTCCGCTGCGAATTGTCATCCTTGAGAGGAATGGGGGAGGGCCCCTACATCAAGCCCACCTCAGTTTTTCCCGAAAGGAGAACCACCATGGCACTTCGCATCGGCGATACAGCCCCCGACTTCGAGGCCGACACGACCGACGGCCGCATCCGCTTCCATGATTGGCTTGGCAATTCCTGGGGCGTGCTGTTCTCGCACCCGAAGGACTTCACGCCGGTCTGCACGACCGAGTTGGGCGCCGTCGCCCGGCTTAAGCCCGAGTTCGACAAGCGCGGCGTCAAGGTGATCGGCCTCAGCGTCGACCCGGTCGACCGCCACGCGAGCTGGGCGAAGGACATCGAGGAGACGCAAGGGACAGCGCCGAATTTCCCGATCATCGGCGACACCGATCTGGCTGTGTCCAAGCTCTATGACCTGCTGCCGGCAGCCGCCGGCGACAGCGCGGAGGGTCGCACCCCCGCCGACAACCAGACCGTCCGCCACGTCTTCATCATCGGCCCGGACAAGAAGGTGAAACTGTTCATTGCCTACCCGATGACGACCGGCCGCAACTTCGACGAGATCCTGCGCGTCATCGACTCGCTTCAGCTCACCGCCAAGCATCGCGTGTCGACGCCGGCGGACTGGAAGAACGGCGATGACATCATCATCGGCGGCGCCATATCGGACGAGGAAGCCAAGAAGATCTGGCCGGCCGGCTGGAAGACACCGAAGCCGTACATCCGCATCGCCCCCCAGCCCCGCGCCTGAGCGGCAAGCGGACAGGCATAAGCGGACAGGCATAAAAAGAAAGAACGGCGCGCTTCGGTGCGCCGTTCTTTTTGTTGGCGACACGGCCTTAGCGCGGAGACGGGAGGCGGCCCCGCTCGGCCGCCATCTGGCAGGCCGCCGCATGGCGCTCCCGCGCCAGCGCCGCGAGCCGGCGTGAAGGGTCGAGTGAAAGGGGGACCGCCAGCGCCGCGCGGACGTCGGCAGCGGTCACCCCGACGTCGCACAAGGCGTGATTGTGCTTGTCGAGCAAGCGGGCCACCTCACGGCGGTTGCGCACAGCCCGCCAGCGCGCACCCGCGTTGGCGATCCAGCGCTCGGCAAACCGCAGAAGGCGTCCGCCGGGCGACAGCTGCGCGGCGGCCAGGGGACTGTTGATCGTGGTCATTTCCGTGCTTCCTAGGGCTGGGCGACGCACCGCGATGCGTGGGCTCACGCCCGCAATCGTCACGGCATGTCGTCTGGGACGGCCGCAAATTGCACAAGGCTTATTGATCATTCCAACGAATGTTTCTAATATCGAACATCACTTTCGTTGATGTTTCCCGGACGGACCGAAAAATGACCGCCATCCTCGATATCGATCAGCTGCGGACGTTCGTCGCCATCGCAGATACGGGCAATTTCACCCGCGCCGCCGGCATGGTCAGCAAGACCCAGTCCGCCGTATCGATGCAGATGCGTCGTCTCGAGGATCGGATCGGCAAGCCGATCTTCGAGCGTGATGGCCGCGGCTCGCGGCTGACCGAGGAGGGCGAGCGCTTGCTCGGCTACGCGCGGCGCATGATCCAGTTGAACGACGAGACGGTTGCCGCGTTCGACGATGCCGAACTGACCGGAGCGGTCCGGCTGGGCCTGCCCGACGACTATGCCGACCGGTTTCTGCCGGAGATCCTCGGGCGATTCGCGCGTTCCAATCCGCGCGTCGAGGTGTCGGTTGTCTGCGAGCAGTCGACGAGACTGTTCGAGATGATCCGCGCCGGCGAGGTCGACCTCGCCATCGTCACCAACTGCGGCGAGGGGCCGGTGGAGGTGATCCGTCGCGAGCCTCTGTTCTGGGTGACCTCCGCCCAGCACGCGGTCGCACAGGAGGAGGTTCTGCCGCTTGCCTTCTTCCGGCCGCCCTGCGTTTGGCGCGGCGTCGCAATCGAATCGCTGGCGGCCGCCGGCCGCAAGTTCCGGGTGCTGTATCAGAGCGGCAACGCGACCGGCTTGTCGGCGGCGGTGGTGGCCGGACTCGCCGTCACCGTGCTGCCCGAGTTGGCACTGAGGCCGGGAATGCGCGTCGTCGGTGAAGGGGAGGGCTTTCCGCGTCTGCCGATGTGTGAAATCGGCCTCGTCCGCCCCCAGCACGCCCGGGATTCCGCTGTCGTCGGCGCGCTCGCCGGCCACATCGTCTCGTCGCTCGACAACATCTCGATCCCGACCGTCGCCGCCTAGGGGGCGCAACCGTTCAGATGAACCGGTAGTCGGCCCCTTCCAGCACCAGGCACGTGAGCATGCCGCCGTAGACGAGGCCCGTGTCGATGTCGATGCGGTTCGCGCGGACCTCTGGAGAACTGACAGGCGTGTGGCCGTGCACGACGACCACGCCGTTGTCTCGATCGTCAGCGAGGAAGACGTCACGGATCCAGATGAGATCTTCCGGATCCTGCCGGTCGAGCGGCACTCCCGGCCGGATGCCGGCGTGGCAGAAGAAATAGTCGCCGAAGCGGACGGAGAGGGGCAGACTTTCGATGAAGGACCGGTGCGCCTTCGGCATCCGATCAACGAACGCATTCCTCAGCGCCGCGGGGCTCTTGCGGAAAGGGAAACGGCCCGGCACGACGCCGTATGAGGCAAGCGTCTCGCCACCGCCGTTGGCGAGGAAGACGTCCCCGGCGGACGCGTCGGCAAGGAAATCCGCCAGCATCTGGTCGTGATTGCCCCTGAGGCAGACGACCCGTGGGTCAGCGGCGGTCATGCTGGCCAGTCGTTCGATCACGGCCGCCGAATCGGGCCCGCGATCGACGTAGTCGCCGACATGGATGATGCGATAGTCGGCCGCCGGGCTGGCGGCGAGGTCGGCGGCAATCTTCGCGTGCGCCTCGCCGAGTTCCCGGTAGCAGCCGTGGACGTCGCCGATGGCGTAGAGCCGCATGCCCTCCGGCGTGCGCGCTTCACCCAGCCGCATGGCGCCCCTCGTTTGGCTGTCGCCGGCGTGCTACCAGTCCGCCGCCGGGCCCCTCCGGCGTCTCGCCGGTAGCCCAGCGATGCGCGTGCTCGTGGTCGAAAACTACGTGGGAACGCCCCTCGGCCTCATCGGTCGGGCACTCGCCGAGGCTGGCGCCGAGGTCGACCTGCGCCCCATGTGGGAGGGGGCAACGCTGCCTTCCGGCGACGCCGGCTATGACGGCCTCGTCGTCCTCGGCGGCGAGCAGAGCGCCGTCGATGACGACGACCACCCGTATCTCCCCCACCTTGCCGCGCTGGCGCGCACGTTCGGCGACGCGGACAAGGCCGTGCTCGGCGTCTGCCTCGGCGCGCAGGTCGTCGCCCGCGGCTACGGCGCCCGCAACATCCTCGGCCGGCCGGTGGAGTTCGGCTGGCACGAAGTGCGACCGACGGCGGCGGGCCGGCACGATCCGCTCATCGCTGCGATCGGGGAGGGGAGCCCGGTGTTCCATTGGCACCTCGACACCTTCACCTTGCCGCCCGGCGCGACCCGCCTCGCGGAAAGTGCCCGTACCGAGCAGCAGGCTTTCCGCATCGGCCGCGCGGTCTACGGCATCCAGTTTCATTTCGAGGCCGACCGCGCCCTGGTCGAGCGCTGGAGCCGCGACTTCGCCGCCGTCATCGCCCGCTACGCACCCGATTGGCAACGTCACCTGCCGACGGAGGCGGACCGCAATGCCCCCGCCGCCGACCGCGCCGGCCTTGCCCTCGCCCGCGCCTGGGTGGGCCTCGTCGGCTGAGGCCGCAGGCCCTAGCCCACCACGATGATGTGCAGCCGCCGGGGCCCATGGGCGCCGAGAAGGATCGTCTGCTCGATGTCGCCGGAGCGCGACGGCCCGGTCACCATCATCACGTTGCGGGGCATCTGCCCCTTGCCGACGCGCGCGCGCAGCCGCTCCCACACCGCCTCGTAGTCGCCGACCACATCGTCGGCCTTGATCGCGACGATGTGGGTCTCGGGCAGCACGTTGAGCGTGGTGGGGTTGTCGCGGCCGGACGGGAGCACCAGCGTGCCGCTTTCGGCGACGCCGGCAAAGGCGTGGCTGAGGCCCACCGGGTCTTCGCCATCACTGGCGCCGTGCTTGACCTCGACGGCGGTGCGCTTCCACGGCAGCGCGGCGAACAGCGGGTCGTCGCCGGTCTTTACCGCGGCCGGGAGGTTGTTCTCCCGGAGATAGGCGGCGACCGCCTCCGGAATGTCATCCGCCGCGGCGACCCGCGACACCGTCGCCGAGACCTTTTCGGCCATTTTGGCGAACAGATGCGACGCGCTCCGCTGGCGGCAGTTGTCCGCGCTTGCGGGACGACGCCCTTTGGCGCCTTGCGCAGGCGGTCGTCGACGGTGGCGTTCCGCCCGACCTCGTTGCCGGTGACGCCGAGGGAGGCCCGGATCGTGGCCAGGATAGCGTCGCGCGCGGTCATGGCCGCCGGCCCTCGGCCCACAGCTCCTGAAAGGTCTGGCCTTCCGGCGCCGGCAGGTCGCGGTGCTTCGTCCAGCCGCCGGCGAGCGGCAGGCGACGGAAGCGGCCGCGGCGTGCACCGAGATTGCCGAGCACGCGCATGGCGAGCCGCGTCGTCCGCTGGTAGAGCCGCGGCCGCCTGGCGAAGAACGCCCAGAAGCCGAGGCCCCACCGGTACGTCTTCGGCGACAGCCGTTGCTCGAACTCGCGCTCCCGCCAGTGCCGCATCATGCCCGGCAGCGGGATCTTCATCGGACACACCGACTCGCAGCGGCCGCAGAAGCTGGAAGCGTTGGGAAGGTTGCCCGCCTTGTCGACGCCGATCAGCATCGGCGTCAGCACCGCCCCCATCGGCCCGGGGTAGACCCAGCCGTAGGCATGGCCGCCGACCGCCTGGTAGACCGGGCAGTGGTTCATGCACGCCCCGCAGCGGATGCAGCGCAGGATGTCCTGGAACTCCGTCCCGATGACGCTGGAGCGGCCGTTGTCGAGGATGACGACGTGGTACTCCTGCGGCCCGTCCGGGTCGTCGGGCCGGCGCGGGCCGGTGGAGAAGGTGGTGTAGACCGACATGTCCTGACCGGTCGCCGAGCGCGCCAGCAGCCGCAGCATCTGGCTCACGTCCTCCAGCGTCGGCGTGATCTTCTCGATCGTCGCGAGCACGATGTGAACCGGCGGCAGTGTCTGGGTGAGGTCGCCGTTGCCTTCGTTGGTGACGATCACCGAGGTGCCGGTCTCCGCCACCAGGAAGTTGGCCCCGGTGATGCCGACGTCGGCGGCGAGGTAGCGCTGGCGCAGCATCGCGCGCGCCTCGGCCAGCAGCGCCGTCGGCTCACTGAGGTCGCGCTCCGGCGGCAGGGCGGAATGGGCGCGGCGGAAATCCGCCTCGATCTGGTCGCGGGTGACATGCACCGCCGGCGCCAGAATATGGCTCGGCGGCTCGTGGCGGAGCTGAACGATGTACTCGCCGAGATCGGTCTCGATCGGCTCGATGCCGTTCGCCGAGAGATATTCGTTGAGCTCGATCTCCTCGGCGATCATCGACTTGCCTTTGGTGACCGAGCGCGCCCCGGCCCGCCGGCAAATGGCGAGGATCGTCGCCCGCGCCTCCTCAGACGTTTCGGCGTAGTGGACCTCGCCGCCCAATTCGCGGACCTTTTCCTCGTAGGCTTCGAGGTAGAGGTCGAGGTGGGCCAGGGTGTGGTTCTTGATGTCGCGCGCGGATTCACGCAGCGCGTCGAACTCTGGCAGGTCGGCGACGGCCTTCGCCCGCTTGTCGATGAAGCCGGCGCGGACGTGACCGAGCGCCTGTTGCAGGTGATGGTCGGCGAGCGCGCGGCGCGCGTTCTCCTTGAAGGCGGGCGAGGCGATGTCCATCAATCTTCCTTCGCTTCGCCGATGGGCGCCGCCGCGGTCATGCCGGCAAGCACCTCCGCCACGTGCCGGCTCGCCACCGTCTGGCCCTGGCGCTTCAGCTTGCCCGCGATGTTGAGCAGGCAGCCAAGATCGCCGGCGAGCACCGTGCCGGCGCCAGAGGCGGCGATCGCCGCCGTCTTGCGCTCCACCATCTCGTTGGAGATGTCCGGGTACTTGATGCAGAACGTGCCGCCGAAGCCGCAGCAGGCGTCCGTGTCTTCCATTTCGGCGAGCGTCAGCCCGTCCACCGACTTTAACAGCCGGCGCGCCTGATCGCGCACTCCCATCTCGCGGAGGCTCGAGCAGGAGTCGTGGTAGGTGACCGTTCCCCCGAACGCCGCCTTGACCCGCGCGACGCCGCGCACGTCGACGAGGAAGCTCACGATCTCGTGGACCTTGCCCGCGAACGCGCGCGCCCGCTCGGACCACTCCGCCTCGCCGGCGAGCAGTTCGGGGTAGTGCACCTTCAGCATGCCGGCACACGACCCCGACGGCGCCACCACGTAGTCGTAGGGCTCGAACGCCGTGATCGTCTGTTTCGCCAGCGCAATGGCGTCGCGGCGATCGCCGGAGTTGTACGCCGGCTGGCCGCAGCAGGTCTGCGCCGTCGGCACCTCGACCCGGCAGCCGGCGTCCTGCAGGAGCTTCACCGCCGCGAAACCGACGCTCGGACGGAACAGGTCGACCAGGCAAGTGACGAACAGGCCGACGTGCGGGCCGCTTTGATCTTGCGCCATGAACTCTTTCTTTGGCGCCACCGTCGCGCCGCGCCGGATCGATAGCAGGCCCGACCGCGTCATATCAACAAGGGTGCCGCCTGACCCGGGGTTTTGGCAGGGGAGGGGTTTGCGCTATGATGGCGGCCAGAAACGCTTGCCAGCCAAGGACTTCGCCAGAGGCTTCATCCGTGTCGCTCGCCTTTCCCGCTCCGGATGCCGCGGTGATCGCCCGCGCCGACGAGATCGTCGCAGGGCTGGTGAAGATTCTGGGTGCCGGCGGGGTCATTTCGGCGGCCGAGGCGCGCCGCGCCTACGAGACCGACGCGCTCACCGCCTACCGTGCCGCCCCGCTCGCCGTCGTGCTGCCGGCCTCGACCCAGGAGGTGGCCGCGGTCCTCGCCTTCCTCGGCGAGAACCACGTCAAGGTAGTCGCCCGAGGCGCCGGTACCTCGCTGTCGGGCGGCGCCCTGCCGTCGGCCGATTGCGTCGTCGTCGGCCTTGCCCGCCTCAACCGCGTCCTCGCCATCGACTACGAGGACCGCATCGCCACCGTCCAGGCCGGCGTAACCAACATCAACATCACCAACGCCGTCTCCGGCCGCGGCTTCTTCTACGCCCCCGACCCGTCGAGCCAGCTCGCCTGCACCATCGCCGGCAACATCGCCATGAACTCCGGCGGTGCTCACTGCCTCAAGTACGGTGTCACCACCAACAATCTGCTCGGCGTGACGATGGTGCTGATCGACGGCACCGTGGTGACCCTCGGTGGCGCCCACCTGGATGCCGATGGCTATGACCTCCTCGGCCTCATCACCGGCTCGGAGGGACAGCTCGGCATCGTCACCGAGGCGACGGTCAGGATCCTGCGCGCCGCGGAAGGCGCCCGCCCGATGCTGATGGGATTCGCTTCGGCGGAAGCCGCCGGCGGCTGCGTCGCCGCCATCATCGGTTCCGGCATCGTGCCGGTCGCCATCGAGTACATGGACCGGCCGGCGATCAAGGTGTGCGAGGCGTTCGCCCACGCCGGCTACCCGCTTGACGTCGATGCGCTGCTGATCGTCGAGGTGGAGGGGTCCGAGGCCGAGACTGCGAGCCTCATCGTGCGCATCACCGACATCGCCAACCGCTTCGATCCGCTGACCTTCCGCGTGTCGACGTCGGAAGCGGAAAGCGCCGCAATCTGGCGCGGGCGCAAGGCCGCCTTCGGCGCCATGGGCCGCATCTCCGATTACCTGTGCATGGACGGTGTCATCCCCACCGGCAAGCTGCCAGAGGCGCTGGTGCGCGTCGGCGAAATCTGCGCCGGCCACGGCCTGTCGGTCGCCAACATCTTCCACGCCGGCGACGGCAACCTTCACCCGCTGATCCTTTACAACATGAACGACCCGGACGAGCTGGCGCGGGCGGAAGCGGCCGGCGCCGACATCCTCAGGCTCTGCGTCGCCCTCGGCGGCTGCCTCACCGGCGAGCACGGCGTCGGCGTCGAGAAGCGCGAGCTGATGCCGGTCCAGTTCTCGCGCGAGGACCTCGACCAGCAGATGCGGGTGAAGACCGCCTTCGACCCCGAATGGCTGATGAACCCTGCGAAGGTGTTCCCCCTGGAAGGGCGTCCCACCTAGCCGAGGTGCTCGGCGAAGAACGCCGCGATGCGGCGCCGAGCGTCCGCCGCTGCCGGTGCGTTGTGCGCCGCCCCGCCCACCAGCCGGCTCATGATCCTGACCACCGTCGGAATCTCCGATGGATCGTGCTTGTTGATGAATGCATGGTCGACGCCGGGGTATTCCTTGACGTCGTGCGGTACGCCGTTGGCGTTGAGCGCCGCATCCAGTCGTGCCGCCGCACCCCGGAGGCTGCGGTCGGTGCCGCCGAAGCTTCCGACGATCGGGCAGGCGGTGGCAAGCAGCGACGCCGCGTCGCGCGGCACCTGGCCGTAGTTGACGCTCGACGCCGAGAACCCGTAGCGCCCCGGCGCCATCAGCACCGCGAAGCCGCCGCCGAGGCAGAACCCGATCAGCCCGACCTTTCCGGTGCAGTCGGCGTGCGCCGTGAGGCAGGCGCGCGCCGCCTCGATGTCGTCAAAGGCCGGCCCGCGCCGGCGGAGCGCGTCGCGCACCACCGTCATGAGGCAGCGGAAGCGCCCGCCGCGCGAATAGAGGTCGGGGGCCAGCGCGAGGTAGCCCTCCCCGGCGAGCCAGTTCGCCTGGTTGCGCACGTCCTGGGTCATGCCGAGCGCGTCGTGGATCACCACGACGCCCGGCCACGGGCCGGCGCCAGGAGGCCTGGCGAGCCAGCCGGGGATGGTGCCGCCGGCGATCGGAATGTTTATGTCGGCCATCGTGCAGTCGTTCTCCCCGCACGGGTGGACCACTTCGCTCAACGCCTTGCAAGGCGCGGGGTCCGGCGTTGTCAGCAATTTGACAGGTAGCGTGATCCATCGTCCGCGGCTTCGGCGCTACGTCGAGGGGAAACGCAAATGAAATCAATAATCTTGGGTCTCGGCGTCGCCGGGATGCTGATGTGCGTCGCTCTGCCGGCCGCGGCACAGGACCAGTCGGCGCTCGTCAAGCGCGGCGCGTATCTGGTCAACGGGCCGGCGGCGTGCGCCAATTGCCACACCCCGCGCGCCGCGGACTTTTCGCTGCTGCAGGACAAGGCTTTCGCCGGCGGCTTCAAGCTGGAAGACCCGGCCTTCACCGTCTATTCGGCCAACATCACGCCGGACAAGGAAACCGGCATCGGAAGCTGGACCGACGAGCAGATCATCCGCGCCATCCGCGAGGGCGTTGACGACAAAGGGCACATCATTTTCCCGCCCATGCCGGTGCCCACCTACAACAACATGTCCGACGACGACGTGAAGGCGATCGTCGCCTACCTGCACACCCTGAAGCCGATCCACAACGAGGTGCCGGAATCGACCTGGAACATTCCACAGCAGGCGATGCCGCCGGCCAAGGGCATGCCGGCCCCGCCGATCACCGACAAGGTCGCTTACGGCCGCTACATCGTCACCTCGATTGCTCACTGTTTCGAGTGCCACACGCCGCTTGGACCGCAGGGGCAGCCCGACATGAGCAAGCTCGGCGCTGGCGGCATGGATATCCAGTTGGCGCCCGGCATGGACGTCAAGACCGCCAACATCACCTCCGATCCGGAGACCGGAATCGGCAAATGGAGTGACGAGGACATCAAGAAGGCCCTGACCGAGGGCCTGACCCCGACCGGCGGCCATATTTCGCCGCCGATGCCGTTCCCGTGGTTCAAGAACATGTCGCCCGAGGACCTCGACGCGGTGGTCGCCTTCCTGCGCACCATTCCGCCGGTTGTGAACAAGGTGGAGCGCACGGCCTTCCAGCACCAAGCGTTCCCCTGATCACGACGAGGCCCGGCGAACGCCCGGCACCTTCGCGGTGCCGGGCGTTTTCATGTCTGCCCCCTGCCCATCCGGGGAGTGGCGGGCGGCCGACGGCGGCCACACATGAGTCTTCCGAAAAACAATCTGGAGGGTCTCATGCCCGACGCCGTTGTCCACAAACCGCTGGCCCATTTCTCCAATGCCCTCGCTGACCTCACCACCGCCACGGCCCCGAGCCTCGTCGCCATCCGCTCGGGCCGCGCCCGCTCGTCGGGCTTCGTCTGGCGCGAGAACCTGATCGTCACCGCCGACGACGCCCTGCCTGACGACGGCGGCATCGAGGTGACGCCGGCGAGTGGCGACACGGTCGCCGCCCGCGTCGCCGGCCGCGATGCCACCACCGACGTCGCCCTGCTGCGCGTAGACCAGCCCGGCCTTGTCCCTGCATCGCTCGCCACCGATCCGGTCCGCCCCGGCGCGCTGGTGCTCGCCCTCGGTGCCGACGACGGTGGCCAGATCGCGGCCCTGGGTGTCGTCGCCCGCGCCACCGGCCCGTGGCGGTCGCTCCGTGGCGGCGAGATCGACGCGCGCATCGAGCTCGACCTGCGGCTGCGGCGCAACGCCGAAGGTGGGCTCGCCGTCGATGCCACCGGTCGCGCCATCGGCATGACGGTCTTCGGCCCGCGCCGTCGCGTGCTGGTGATTCCCGCCGCCACCATCGAGCGCACCGCCGCCCGCCTCGAACGCGACGGCCGTATCGCCCGCGGCTACCTCGGTCTCGGCCTCCAGACCGTCGCCGTCGATGCCGACGGGACAGGCACCATGGTGATGGGTGTCGACCCGGAGGGGCCGGCGGCCGCCGCCGGTCTCCGCCAGGGCGACATTCTGCTTGCCGCCGACGGCGAGCCGATCCGTTCGGTGCAGGCGCTGTTGCGCGCCCTTGGGCCCGACAGCGTCGGCCGCACCATCAGGTTCGACGTGCGCCGTGCCGGCGCACCCGCCGAGGCTTCGGTCGCCGTCGCCGAGAAGCCGGCGAACTGATGAAGGCCGATCCCGCCCCGATCCGGCTCAAGCTCGACGTTGCGGACGCCAGGCTCGCCGCGCGTCTGGCGGCGCTGCTCGCCGGCGTCCCCGGCGTGAAGCTGGTGGCCCCCGGTGAGGCCGCCGACGTGTCGGTGGCGATGGCTCGGGAGCCACCGACAGCCGAGGCCGACGTGGCACTGACGCCGCGCGAGTTCGACGTGCTCGCCCTGCTGGTCGAGGGCGCCTCCAACAAGACGATCGCCCGCCGCCTCGGCATTTCGGTCCACACGGCCAAGTTCCACGTCGGCTCGCTGATCGACAAACTCGACGCGGTCGGCCGCACCGACGTCGTCGCCCATGCCGCCCGCCGCGGCGTCATTCACCTGTAGGGCAGGGCGGCGTGGCGCCGGCCCGGATTTGCGCCAGATCAAGGTCGAGCTCGCCTGCTGCCTTCAGGCTTGGGCTATGGAACGCATCAAGATCGAGCAGCACTCCTTCATGGGACTGGTGTGGTGCGCCGGCTGGCTCTTCACCATCGGCTACCTCAAGCTCACCTTCTGGAAGGGCGTGCTCGCCGTCGTCATCTGGCCGTACTACATCGGCGCGCATGTCGCGGCGCTGCCGATGACGCCTGCCTGACGGCTGACCGGCTCTTGTCGGTATAGGCGGCGGTCAGAACAGGTAGACGTAGGTCGGAAAGACGTCGGAAAGCGGATCTTCCTGCCGCGTTGATGCAGGCTGCATGCCGTTGCTGAGGAAGGTCTGCATGATGGACCGGGCATCCTCGACGGAATCGGCACGCCACTGCCGCCAGCGGGCAACATCCACCTTGTGGGCGTCCTTCAACTGCCGCTTGCGGTGCGTCGGATCGTTGGTGAGTCCGATTTGCCACTTCTCGAACGTCGCACCGACGACCGCGTCGATCTCGATGACAATCGTGGCCTTATCGGTCACGGCCCATGCCCTCCCCGGAAAAGGCCGGCGTCACCGGAACGGAGCCGGCTGACGTCGACTCGCTACAGACGCGAACCTATCGCCGATCCCGCCCCGAGACAATTTTGGGAACAGGGCCTGCCGCGACCGCTAGCGCTGAAGCGATGCAGCCTGTGGCGTCGATCCTGACGCGGTCAGCACGCCGAGGCCGCTGATCCTCAGGTGAAATGCCGCCGGCGATGGTGGCTCGCAACCACCCTCACGTTGTTGCAGCAGTGTCGGCAACCCGTCGCCGACAAGGGTGACACGAACTTGCGGCCGCGCACGCCTGCGCTGCTGCGCGTTGACTGCGATCTGTTGGGCGAGCCAGGATTCCCTTGGGCCGATCCACACCATGTTGCTTCCCCGTCCCGGCCCCACAGGCAGTCGAGCCAGCAACCAAGGCGGATGTTTGGCGGCAGATGGCAATCCGCCGATTTGCCCCTATCCCTTTCGCTGCCTCACGATTCCACGCTAGGTTCGCGAGAGGACCGGCGGGCCTGGGATCAGGGAAATGGACGCGGCGCTGACGCCAGCGACTGAGGCAAAACTTGCGGCGATCGTCGCCAATGCGGCGCGCATGCGCACCCCTCTCGCCATCGAGGGTGGTGGCACCCGCGCCCACCTCGGCCGGCCGATGCAGACCGCCGCGACCGTCTCCACTTCGGGGCTGACCGGCGTCACGCTCTATGAACCGGCCGAACTGGTGCTCTCCGCCCGCGCCGGCACGCCGCTCAAGGAGGTGGAAGCGCTACTCGCCTCGAAGGGCCAGCGTCTCGCCTTCGAGCCCATCGACCACCGTTTCATCTCCGGCGCCGACGGCGAACCGACCATTGGTGCGGTCGCCGCCGCCAATCTCTCCGGCCCGCGCCGCATCCAGGTGGGGGCCGCCCGCGACAGCCTGATCGGTGTGCGCGCCGTTAACGGCACGGGCGAGGTGGTGAAGTCCGGCGGCCGCGTCATGAAGAACGTGACGGGGTACGACCTGGTCAAGTTTCTCGCCGGCTCCTTCGGCACTCTCGCCATTCTGAGCGAGGTGACCTTCAAGGTGTTGCCGGTACCGGAGACCGAGGCGACGCTCATGCTTTCCGGCCTCGCCGACGCCGACGCGGTCGCGGCGCTGTCAGCGTCCCTTGCCTCGCCCCACGCCGTCAGCGGCGCCGCCCACAGCCCGGCGCGCGGCGTGCGCGCCGCCGAGACACTGATCCGCATCGAGGGCTTCGCCGAGTCGGTCGCCGCGCGCGTACGGAGCCTTGCGGCCGAGCTCGCCTCCTTCGGTTCCGCCGACATCCTCGACGCCGCCAACTCCGCCCGTGCCTGGCGCATGGTCCGCGACCTCGCCGTCCTCGGCGCCCCGGTTGACGCGCCCATCTGGCGCCTGTCGGTCCGGCCGAGCGACGGCCCCCTGGTTGCCGATGCGGTGCGGCAGGCCTTCGCCTGCAACGTGCTCTACGACTGGGGCGGCGGCCTCGTGTGGATCGCAGGCGGGGAGGGGCCCGATGGCGGTGCCGCGGCGATCCGCGCGGCCCTTCCCGCCCGCGGCGGTCACGCCACGCTGGTCCGCGCGCCGGAGGACGTCCGCAACACCGTCGACGTCTTCCAGCCGCTCTCCGAGCCGGTGATGGCGCTGACCCAGAAGCTGAAGGCCGCCTTCGACCCGATCGGCATCCTCAATCCCGGCCGCATGTACGCGGGCGTCTAGTCCATGCAGACCAGCTTCACCCTCGCCCAGCTCGCCGACCCGGAGGTCGCCAACGCCGAGACGATCCTGCGCTCGTGCGTCCACTGCGGCTTCTGCACCGCCACCTGCCCGACCTACGTGCTACTCGGCGACGAGCTCGACAGCCCGCGCGGGCGCATCTACCTGATCAAGGACATGCTGGAGGCGGGCGCGCCGGCGAGCGCCGAGGTGACGCTGCACATTGACCGCTGCCTCACCTGCCTCGCTTGCATGACCACGTGCCCCTCAGGCGTCGACTACATGCATCTGGTCGACCATGCCCGCGCCCACATCGCCAAGACGTACCGGCGTCCATTCTTCGACCGGCTGATCCGCCTGACGCTCGCCAAGGTGCTCCCCTATCCGGGGCGGTTCCGCCTCGCATTGGCAGCGGCGTTTTTCGCGCGGCCGTTCAGAGGGCTGTTGAAATTTGTCCCGGGCGTTGCGCGCCTCGTTCCGATGCTCGCGCTGACGCCGTCCAGGCTGCCCCCGCGCGGCGCTGACCGGCCCGCGGTCTTTCCGGCGACAGGCGAGCGCAAACAACGGGTTGTGCTGTTGCGCGGCTGCGCCCAGTCGGTCCTCGACCCGCGCATCAACGAGGCCGCGATCCGCCTGCTGAACCGCTGTGGCGTGGAGGTGATTCTGGCCGAAGGGGAGGGCTGTTGCGGCGCTCTCGTCCACCACATGGGCCGCCAAGACGATTCTCTCGCCGCGGCCCGGCAAAACATCGATTCCTGGGGGAAGATCGACGGGCTCGACGCCGTCCTGGTCACCACGTCCGGCTGCGGCACGACCGTGAAGGACTACGGCTTCATGCTCCGCCACGACCCGGCCTACGCGGAAAAGGCGGCGCGCATCTCGGCCCTCGCCAGGGATATTTCCGAGTATTTGCAGACGGTGGACCTGGCAAGGCCGGGCAACGGCGCCCCTGCCCTCAAGGTCGCCTACCACGCCGCCTGCTCGCTCCAGCACGGCCAGCAGGTCAAGACGGCGCCGAAGACGCTTCTGACCAACGCCGGCTTCGACGTGCGCGAGCCCGCCGAGGCGCACCTGTGCTGCGGGTCCGCCGGCACCTACAACATGCTCCAGCCGGACCTGTCAGCGCGCCTGCGCGATCGCAAGGTCGCCAATCTCGCCGCCACCGAGGCCGATGTGGTGACCGCCGGCAACATCGGATGCCTGGTCCAGATCGGCCAGGCCATCGACATTCCCGTCGTCCACACCGTTCAGCTCCTCGACTGGGCCTACGGCGGTCCGAAACCGGAGCAACTCGGCGGATAACTGCACGGGAAATCGGGATTTTGATCCACATCATCCCGCCGGCCGCGCGGAGATGACACCCAGACCTATCGCAACGTGCGGGTGCCACGATGAAGCGAAAGCGCGACCTCTCCGTCTATCTGATCACCGACCGTGACCTCTGCGGGTCTCGCGGCGTCTTCGACACGGTCCGTGACGCGACGGCGGGCGCGCCGGCGGTGGTCGAATTGCGCGATCCCCACGCGCGAACCGGCGAGCTGGTGGATCAGGCGCGCGCATTCGCCGCCATGCTGAAACCCGCCGGTATCATCTTCCTCGTCAGCGACCGGATCGATGTGGCACTCGCCGCCGATGCCGATGGCGTCCACCTCCGCCATGGCGACATGGCGCCCGCCGACGCGCGCAAGCTGATCGGCCGCAGGCGCTTGCTCGGCCTCTCGATCACCCACGACAGTGAGCTCGACGCAGTCGATCTTGCCGACGTCGATTTTCTGGTCGTCGGTCCGACCTACCAGTCGCTGGTGAAGCCCGACACCGCGCGGCCGATGGCGATCGGCGGCCTGCACGGGATCAGGGAACGGACCAGGTTGCCGATCGTTGCCATCGGCGGCCTGCACGCCGGCAACGCGGCCGATGCGATCGCGGCCGGCGCCGACGGGGTCGCCGTGGTTTCCGCGATCTGTGCCGCGCCCGATCCCGGCGCCGCAACCCGCGAACTCAGGGACGTGGTGACCGCCGCGCTGGCCGAGCGGCGGTGATTCCCCGTCAGGTCTTCAGCCGGTATCCGGTCCGGAAGATCCAGGCGACGATCGCCAGGCAGATGGCGAGGAACACCAGCGTCATGAACAGGCTCAGCAGCGGATTTACGTCGGCGATCGAGAAGAAGCTCCAGCGGAAGCCGCTGACCAGATAAACGACCGGGTTGAACAGCGACACCTTCTGCCAGAATGGCGGCAGCATGCTGATCGAATAGAACGTGCCGCCGAGGAAGGTGAGGGGGGTCACGAAGAGGAGCGGCACCAAGGACAGCTTCTCGAAGCCATCGGCCCACAGGCCGATGATGAAGCCGAACAGGCAGAACGTGAACGCGGTCAGCAGCATGAAAGCCGCCATCACCGCCACGTGGTCGATGCGGATCGGCACGAAAAACGCGGCCGTGGCAAGGATCACCAGCCCCAGCATCACCGATTTGGTCGCCGCCGCACCGACAAAGGCGATGACGATCTCCAGATACGAGATTGGAGCCGACAACAATTCGTAGACGGTGCCGATGAACTTCGGAAAGTAGATGCCGATCGAGGCGTTGGAGATCGACAGCGTCAACAGGGTGAGCATGATCAGCCCGGGCACGATGAACGAGCCGTAGCCGATGCCGTCGATCTGGCTTATGCGCGTGCCGATCGCCGAGCCGAAGACGATGAAATAGAGCGACGTGGTGATGACCGGCGCCACGATCGACTGCAACATCGTGCGGAACGTCCGCGCCATCTCGAACTTGTAGATGGTCCAGATCGCGACGAGGTTCATTGGTTGTCGTTCCTGACGAGGCTGACGAAGATGTCTTCCAGCGAGCTTTGGTCGGTCTTGAGGTCGTTGAACCGGACGCCGGCCTCCGAGAGATCGGCCAGCAGCCGCGTGATGCCGGTACGCTCGGCCCGGGTGTCGTAGGTGTAGACAAGCGCGCAACCGCTATCGGCGAGTTCGAGCCCGCGGCCGTTCAGCGCCGGCGGCAGTGCCTGCAGCGGCGCGGGGAGGTAGAGCGTCAACTGCTTTTTGCCGAGCTTGCGCATCAACTCGGCCGTTTCCTCCACCAGGATGATCTCGCCGTGGTTGATGACGCCGACACGGTCGGCCATCTCCTCGGCTTCCTCAATGTAGTGGGTGGTCAGGATGATGGTGGTGCCCGCATCGCGGAGCTCCCGCACCAGTCGCCACATGTCCTGGCGGAGTTCCACGTCGACGCCGGCCGTCGGCTCGTCGAGGAACAGTATCTCCGGCTCGTGCGCGAGCGCCTTGGCGATCATCACCCGCCGTTTCATGCCGCCGGACAACGTCTGGACCTTGTCGTCCTTCTTTTCCCACAGCGACAGCGCTTTCAGGATCTTCTCGATGTGCGCGCGGTCGGCACGCTTGCCGAAAACGCCGCGTGAGAACGAAACGGTGTTCCAGACGGTTGCGAAGATATCGATGGCGATTTCCTGCGGCACCAGCCCGATCAACGACCGGGTGGCCCGGAAGTCGCGGATGATGTCGTGTCCGCCGACCAAGACCTTGCCCGACGTCGGCGTGGAGATGCCGCAGATGACGCTGATCAGGGTGGTCTTGCCGGCGCCGTTGGGGCCGAGCAGGGCAAAAATCTCGCCGGGCCTGATGTCGAGGTTGACGCCCTTGAGCGCCACCAGACCCGAGGCGTAGGTCTTGGAAAGGTCCGATATCGAGATGATTGGCTGCATTGGGGCGATCGCCGATGCGAACCGGCCATCGTCGCGGGGCCGGTTGCGTGTGGGAGCCCCCATATAGGGGCTGCTGCAGGAGATCACCAGACCGGACTGCGGGTTCAGTCCGCTCGCCATTTGTGCCATAGAGCGGGCGAAAAAGTTGCCGTCCGGACCAAATTGTCCGACCGACCAAGGAGGCAAGCGAATGTCCGTCGTCGAGACCAGGACCGGGGTTCCGGGCGTGGAAATCAGGGGTGCGTCGGGACCGCGCTACAACGAAATTCTCAACAGCGATACCTTGGCCTTCCTGGCGGAGCTCCACCGCAAATTCAATCCCTCGCGGCTGCGGCTGCTATCACTGCGCGACGAACGCCAGCAGCGTCTGGATGCGGGTGGTCTGCCCGATTTCCTAGCCGAAACCGCCGATGTCCGCTCCAGCGACTGGACGGTCGCGCCAATGCCTGCCGACCTCAGCGACCGGCGGGTCGAGATCACCGGCCCGACCGACCGCAAGATGGTCATCAACGCGCTGAACAGCGGCGCCAGGGTGTTCATGGCCGATTTCGAGGACGCCAACTCGCCGACCTGGACCAACATGATCGAGGGTCAGATCAACCTGAAGGACCGCTGGGCGAACCGCATCGACTTCACCGACCCGGCGAGCGGCAAGGAATACAAGCTTTCGGCGAAGCCGGCGGTGCTCATGGTGCGGCCGCGCGGCTGGCATCTGTCGGAAGACCACCTCGTCGTCGATGGCGCCTCGATGTCGGGGAGCCTGTTCGATTTCGGCCTCTATTTCTTCCTCAACGCCAAAGCGACGCTCGCCGCCGGTACCGGTCCTTATTTCTATTTGCCGAAGATGGAGAGCCACCTCGAGGCGCGGCTGTGGAACGAGGTCTTCGTCCACGCCGAGCGGACCATCGGCATCCCGGTCGGCACGATAAAGGCCACCGTGCTGATCGAGACGCTGCCCGCCGCCTTCGAAATGGACGAGATCATTTACGAACTGCGCGACCACATGGCCGGTCTCAACTGCGGCCGCTGGGACTACATCTTCTCGTTCATCAAGACGCTCCGCAACAAGCCGGAGTACCTGCTGCCCGACCGCGGGCAGGTGGTCATGGGCAAGGCCTTTCTGCACGCTTACTCGGAACTGCTCATCAAGACCTGCCACCGGCGCGGCACCTTCGCCATGGGCGGCATGGCCGCCCAGATCCCCGATCGGCGCAACCCCGAAATCAACGAGGCGGCACTCGCCAAGGTGCGCGCCGACAAGGAACGCGAGGCGAAAGCCGGCCACGACGGCACCTGGGTTGCCCACCCGGACCTGGTGCCGGTGGCACTGGAGGTCTTCGACAAGTTCATGCCGCAGCCGAACCAGCTCGACCGCATGCGCCAGGACGTGTCTGTCGACCAGAAGCAGCTGCTTGAAGTCCACCAGGGCACGCGGACCGAGAACGGCCTGCGCGAGAACATCCGCGTCGGCGTCCAGTACATCGAGGCGTGGCTGAGGGGCCGCGGCGCGGTCCCCCTCTACAATCTGATGGAGGACGCCGCCACGGCCGAAATCAGCCGCTCGCAGATCTGGCAGCAGCTCCACTTCAACGCCACCCTTGCCGACGGTCAGAAGGTGACGGTCGAACTGTTCGACAAATGCCTCGCCGAGGAGATGGAACGCGTCAAGGGCGAGATCGGCGAGAAGGCATACGCCGGCGGCCGCTTCGCGGAGGCGATCGAGCTGTTCCGGTCGCTGTCGACCGCCAAGACCCTGTCGGCCTTCCTGACGCAGCCCGCCTATCGGCTGATCGTCTGACGTCCGGCCGGCGGCCGCTCGCGTTCGTCAGGCCGCTCTCGCCGCTTTCCGGCGTCGAGTGGCCCCTGAGCGGCCGCTCTTCCATCGCGATCATGCCTGCGACGCCCCAGCGCAAAGGCGACCGCTGCGGTCGTGAAGACGGCGCGAAACATGGGGGCGAAGTCCGTGCCTGCCTGAGCACCCTCCAGCACCAGCGCCCGGATCGACTGGTCGCCGTGCGCTCCCACCGACGCCAGGAAGACCGCGCTGAAGACGGCGACCAGGATGGCGCCGCCGAGCGAGCGGAAGAAATTCAGGAGCCCCGTCGCCGTGCCGATCTGGTGTTGCGGCACGGCGTTCTGGATACACGTCGTTGTGACCGGGAAGATCGTGCCCAGTCCAAATCCGGCCACCGCAAACGCAACCTCGACCCACGTCAACGAGAACGACGTCGGCCAGACCGCCAGGACCGCCAAGGCGAGCCGTCGAGATCGCCAGACCGAGGACCGGCGCCCACTTGTACCTCGCGAAGTACATCATCACCCGTCCGGCGGCGGTGGCGCCGACGACCGTCCCGCCCATGAACGCGATCAGGCCGACGCCCGATTGCCCCGCGGTGAGGCCGAAAACCGCCTCGAAATAGAGCGGTATGAAGACCGTCAATCCGATCATCGCACCGACGGTGAAGACGGTCGCGATCACGCCGTCGCGCACTACCGGGTTGGCGAGCACGCTGAGCGGGACGAACGGCTCCGGCGCTGTCGCAAGGCGGATGCCGAAAAGCACCCACGCCGCCAGGGACAGACCCGCCAGGCCGATGATCGGGGCCGACGCCCACGGATAGGTTGCGCCGCCCCAGGTCAGCATCAGCAGCAGCGCGACCGTTGCGATCACCATCAGCAGCGCGCCGACCGCGTCGACCCGGTGGGGCCGATCATGTCGCGGCAGCAGCTTGAGCACCCGGTTGGTCATCGCGTAGGCGGCGAGACCGAGCGGCAGGTTGATCCAGAAGATGAACGACCAGTGCAGGTATTCCGCGAAAAAGCCGCCGAGCACCGGGCCGGCGACGGATGCGGTGACGAACACGGAGGCGAAATAGGCCTGATACTTCCCGCGTTCGCGCGGAACGATCAGATCACCGACGATCGTCTGGGCGAGCGAGATCAGGCCGCCACCGCCGAGCCCCTGCACGGCGCGCGCGGCGATGAGGACGAAGATGTTCCGCGACAGGGCCGCGGCGACCGAGCCGCCGAGGAAGACGGCGATTGCCAGAAGCAGCATCGAGCGGCGGCCGTGAATGTCGCTGAGCTTGCCGTAGAGAGGCGTGACCGCCGTCGAAGTGACCAGGTAGGCGCTGATCACCCACGACAGGTTCCGCACGTCGTTCACCTCGCGGCCGATGGTGGGCAATGCGGTCGCGACAATGGTCTGGTCGAGCGCCGCAAGCAGCATGGCAAGCACGATCCCGAACATGATCATGCGGATTTGCGCGTGGCTGAGTGCCCCGGCTGAAGCGAGAGGTTGGCTCATTTTGCCTTGGGTCTGCTGCGACGCGGCTTCGCGAGCGCGCCATCGCACATAAGGTGGTTATCCGCTCATGCGAGAAGCATGGGCGGACCGCCTTTAGCAGACTATTTCGAGCGGGAAAACAGGTCCGGCGGCGCCGATGACGCCGCCGGATAGGTCGGGACGACTAGAGGACGATGACCTTGGCGCCGACGCTGGCGCGTTTGTAAAGGTCGATGACGTCGTCGTCGACGAGACGGATGCAGCCCGACGATACATTGAGACCGATCGTCCACGGCTCGCTGGTGCCGTGGATGCGGTAACCGGAGTCGCCGCCGCGGTTGTAGAGGTAGAGGGCGCGCGCACCGAGCGGATTGCCCTTGCCGCCTTCCATGTACACCGGCAGCGTGTGCCCGCGCTTCGCCTCGCGCGCGATCATCTCGGGCGGCGGCCGCCAGGCCGGCCATTCCTGCTTGTCGCCGATGCGCACGGTTCCCGCCCAGCCGAAGCCGGTGCGACCGACGCCGACGCCATAGCGCACGGCGCGATTGTTACCGAGCACGAAGTAAAGGAAATGCGCCTTCGTATCGACGATGATGGTGCCCGCGTCTTCGTTAGTCGTGTAGCGCACCGTCTGCCGGCGGAACTGCCACGGCACCACCCGCGAACGCGGCACGTCCTCTGGATAAAGGACCGTGTTGGGGGCTGCGTAGCTGGCGGGTGTCGTTGCCGCTGATCCCGTAGCCATCTGCGATGGACCCGGGAACAGCGTCTGCAGGAAGCCCTCCGCCCGGGCGATGCCGCCCGTGGAGACGGCCGCCACAAGCGCCGCCGCGAAAATCACTTTGCTTTTGAACATACTACTGCCCCACTTTTCCCTTTCCCCAAGCGGCGGTCGGATCCCGGCCGATCGCCAACCCAACGATACGAATCTGCCGGCCGCCGGGCAACCGGTCAACAAGTCACGACATGGTGAGGTGCGGGCCGCCCGCGCAAAGTCACGGGCGGCCACGTCCCCAGCGGCCTTTGCCGGCCGCTCCCCCCGTTTCCTTAGATCACGATCACCCTGGTTCCGACGCCGACGCGGTCGTAAAGGTCGATGACGTCCTCGTTCCGCATGCGGATGCAGCCCGAAGACACCGCCTGGCCGATGGTCCAGGGCTGGTTGGAGCCGTGAATCCGGTAAAGGGTCGAGCCGAGGTAGAGCGCCCGCGCGCCGAGCGGATTGTCGACGCCGCCGGCCATGTGATCCGGCAATCCGGCCTGGCGCGCGTGCATCTGCGGGGGTGGCGTCCAATCCGGCCATTCGGCCTTTCGGGTAACCTCGTGAACCCCCGCCCACTCGAAGCCGGGGCGGCCGACGCCGACGCCGTAGCGCTTGGCCTTGCCGCCGTCGAGAATGAGGTAGAGGTAGCGCGCCTCCGTATCGATGATGATGGTCCCTGCCGGCTCGTGCGGTCGTGTAGTGCGACCGTCCGTGGCAGGAAAGCCGGGTCGATGGGGCGCGCGTAGCGGATCGGCGCCGCGGCGGGCGCGCCGCGCTTCAGCGTTGCGTCGGCGAGGCCGATGTGATGGCCGCGCTTGAGCTGGATCACCCACGGGCTGGTGAGGTCGGCGCCGATGGTCGCCGGCGCCTGGCGTCGCGATCGGGCCGGCAACGACCGGGCCGGCGACAATGAGCGGGAGCCCGGCGAGAGCAGCGGCAAGGAAAACTCGGTTCATCGACATCGACTCGCTACAAAGCGTCAACAAACGGGGCTCGCCCCGCAGGGGAAGGAAACCGGGCCTGGTTGACGCCTTGGAGCTATTGTCGTTGGACCGTTTCCGCGATGGGGACGGTAGTGCCGCCGATTCCAACCGAATGGTGAATCGTTGGTAGCCGTTCGCGTCTATGGCTAATGAAGGGTTGGCGAGCGTGGCTAACGAACGGTTAGCGTGCGCATCGTTTTCAGGGTCGGCGCGGGAGGCAGGGACATGGCGGAGCGCGAAGGGCTTGTTGTCGGTGCCGACGGCAAGCGGCGCTGCTTCTGGGGACACAGCCCGGCCGAGTACGCCGCCTATCACGACAACGAGTGGGGCCGGCCGATGGCCGACGACCGCCGCCTGTTCGAAAAGATATGCCTGGAGGGCTTTCAGGCCGGCCTGTCGTGGCTGACGATCCTGAGGAAGCGCGAGCACTTCCGCTCCGCCTTCGCCGGCTTCGACTTCGAGCGCGTGGCGCGTTTCGGCGCCCGCGACGTCGATCGCCTTGTCGCCGACCCCGGCATCGTGCGCCACCGCGGCAAGATCGAATCGGTGATCAACAACGCCAGGCGGGCGGTCGATCTCGCCGGCGAGAACGGATCGCTGGCGGCCTTCTTCTGGCGTTACGAGCCGGCGCCGAAATCGCGACCGCGGCGGCTCGACCGCGCCGACGCTCGCGACCCTGTCGACCACGCCCGAATCGGTCGCGCTATCGAAGGATTTGAAGAAGCTGGGGCTGGACCTTCGTCGGCCCGACCACCGTCTACGCCTTCATGCAGGCGATGGGACTGGTCAACGACCACCTCGACGGCTGCTTCTGTCGCGCCGCCGTCGAACGCGAGCGCAAGGCTTTCGCGCGTCCCCGGTAGGGGCCGCGGCGCGGCGAATCAGCGCTGTTGCGCCAATTCGACCGCGCGCCGGGCGATGTCTTCGCGGCGGAGCCCGATGTCGGCCAGCTGGCGGTCGCTCATCTGGTAGAGCGCGCGATGAAAGCGAGCCACCCTGACGCCTTCGCTGAAGCCTGCAAAAATCTTGGAGAACGTGTTCATGGCATTGCTCCTGGTTACAGGCGGGAGATAGTCGCGCCGTAGCCATGCGAAAAGTGCATGTTGTGCAATGCAGCAATGCGGCTGGAGCGGAGGTTAGCCCGACCTGGAGCGTTCGACGGCCGCCTTGAGCCGGGCGAGAATGGCGCGGAGCGCCTCGTTTTGCCGCCCGTTCCACGAGGCAGCCCGGCTGGCGACCAGGTAAGCCTGCGAACGCAGGATGACCCCGTCGGACAGCACCTTGAGCCCGTTGGCCTTGAGCGTCGCGCCGGTCGAGGTGATGTCGACGATGAGGTCGGCGGCGCCGGAAGCGGGCGCTCCTTCCGTGGCGCCGAGGCTTTCGACGATCTTGTAGTCGGCAATGCCGTGGCCGGCGAAAAAGCGCCGCGTGATGTTGATGTACTTGGTGGCGACCGTCAGCCGGCGCCCGTGGCGGGGCCGGAAATCGGCGGCGACGTCATCGAGATCGGCCATGGTGGCGACGTCGACCCAGGGTTCCGGCACCGCCACCACAACCGTGCAGTGACCGAAGCCGAGCGGCGCCACCAACTCCACCTGCGTGCGCCAGTCGACGACGGTCTCCTCGACCTGGTCGCGGCCGGTGATGCCGAGATGCACCGCGCCGGCACCGACCTCGCGGGCGATTTCGGGCGCTGAGAGGTAGGCGACCTCGAGGTCCGGGATACCCTCGATGCGGCCACGGTAGCTGCGCTCGCTGCCGGCGGGGGCCATGGTCAGGCCGGCGCGCGCGAAGAACGCCCGCGAATCCTCCTGCAGCCGGCCCTTCGACGGCACGGCGAGGATGAGCGGCGCGCTCATTGACGGCCTCCGATCCGATCGAGCCAGATGGCGAAGCCGACCGCCGGCACCGTGCCGATGCCCCCCGCCTGCTTCGGGTGAGGGATGAGCGCCATCAGCCGGTCGTAGCGGCCACCGCCGATAACCGCTCCGACAGTGGACCGCTTGCCGCGGTGAAATTCGAAGACAAAGCCGGAGTAGTAGTCGAGGCGCCGGCCGAAGTCGGCGGCAAAGGAGAGCCGGTCGACGTCGATCCGCCGCTTGGCGAAGGCATCGACCCGCCGCTGGAAGCGGTCGACCGCCTTGGCGATGTCGAGCCCGGCGCTCGCGGCAAGCGCGCCAATCTCCGTCGATCGCTTTCGACGGCGAGCCTGCGATGGCGAGGAACTCGGTCAGCACCGTGGCGGCGCGCGTGTCGATGCCCTCGGCGAGCACGGCCTTTTCCACGAAACGGTCGGCGATCTCGCCGGCCGTCCGTCCGCCGATGACGCCGAGGCCGGTGGCGGCGAACAGCTCCGCCACGACCCCCTCGACCGTTGCCCGGTCGGCGTCGGCAAGCGCGGCCAGCGCTTCGTCATCGTCGTTCGCCGGCGTGGCGGCTCTCGCCGTTGGCCTCGCCGATCAGCGCCTTCAGCCGGTTCGGATCGCCGAACGAGCGGGCGAGGCGCCGCCGCCACGGCTCGCTGAGGCCGAGGGCGGCGAGCACCGCCGCGAACAGGCCGGAGTCGCCGACGCGCACGAATGGCCGCGCCAGACCCAGTTCCTTTGCCGCCGCGAAGGCGAGGGCGAGGACGTCGGCGTCGGCGGCGATGCTGTCGGTGCGGCCGATCGATTCGACGCCGGCCTGGAGGAATTCGCCGGGGTCCTTGCCGCGCTGGCGGAACACCGGGCCGAGGTAGGCGTAGTCGGCGCGGCGCTTGGGCGTGCCGGTGGCGAGGTGATGGAGGCAGACGGGGATGGTGTAGTCGGGCCTCAGCGCCAGTTCGTTACCGTCGGCGCTGGTCAGGAACAGCCGCCGGCGCAGGTCCTCGCCGGCGACCTCCACGAAGACGCTCGGCGTCGTAGAGTGATCGGCGGCTCGACGAAGGCGTAGCCGGCATCGGCGATGAGGGCGCGCAGCGCGGCGTAGGCGTCGCGGGGTTCGCTGCTGGCCTGCGGCGCGCGTTTTCGCCGCGCTCATGGCGGGCGACGCTCGCCGCGGCCGAGGAGGCGGTTGACCGCCTCGACCAGGTCGGCCTCGGCGACTTCTTCCTGGCCCGGCCGCTCCTCGCGCCACTGGACGTTGTCGGCGACGCCGGCCGAAAGCTTCTTGCCGAGCGCGAGGTCCTTGATCTGGACGACGCCGCGCTTCTTCTCGTCCTCGCCCTGGATGATGGCGAGGGGGGCGTTCCGCCGGTCGGCGTACTTCATCTGCGCGCGCATGCCGGACTCGCCGAGGTACATCTCGGCGGGAACCTCGGCGGCGCGCAGCCGCGACACCATCTGCTGGTAGTCGGCGATGCGCTCGCGGTCCATCACCAGCACGACCACCGGGCCGGTGTCGGCGCCCTCGGTCTGACCGAGGGCGGCGAGCGCCGCCTGCAGGCGCGAGACGCCGAGGGAGAAGCCGGTGGCGGGCACGTTCTCGCCCATGAAGCGGCCGACGAGGCCGTCGTAGCGCCCGCCGCCGCCGACCGAGCCGAAACGGACCGGGCGGCCATGGTCGTCCTTGATCTCGAAGGTGAGGTCCGCCTCGAACACGGCGCCGGTGTAGTACTCGAGGCCGCGGACGACTGAGGAATCGATCCGTATGCGATCGGTCCATACCCGGCAGCTTCGCACGACGGCCGCGAGTTCCTCAAGTTCGTCGAAGTCCGTCGCGAGCTCGTCGGCTAGTCGCCGAACTGCACTGGCGGAGTCAGCTACGATCGTGCGAAGTTGCTCGCAGCGACGATGTTTCTCGACCGCGGGCCATCATCCGTCAAAGCGATGGTCTCGTCTGAATATCGCGAGCCTGGTTGCACCATCGGCGTCAGACACCGATCGACGAGCAGGATCGCTGTCCGCTTGCTCGTGATCAAGTCCCGCACCCTTGGTGAAATCACCGCTCTCGTCCGTGCGTCCCTGTGCCGAGCAACAGGCGCACGCCCTCGATGCCCGAGCCGGTCGTAGCTTGTCGATCGCCCTCAGCACCGTCAGCTTCTGGTGCTCGTCGGTGACGCCGATCGCCTCCATCACCCCGTCGAGCACTTTCCGCGAGTTGACCTTGATGACGTACTGGCCGCGCTTGATGCCGAGTTCTTCCATGGCGTCCGCCGCCATCATGCACATCTCGGCGTCGGCGGCGGGCGAGGCGGCGCCGACCGTGTCGGCGTCGACCTGCATGAACTGGCGGAAGCGGCCCGGCCCCGGCTTCTCGTTGCGGAACACCCAGCCCCAGCGGTAGCTGCGGTAGGGCTTCGGCAGCCGCTCCCAATTTTCGGCGACGGTGCGGGCGAGGGGGGCGGTGAGGTCGTAGCGCAGCGACAGCCACTGCTCGTCGTCGTCCTGGAACGAGAACACGCCCTCGTTCGGCCGGTCCTGGTCGGGCAGGAACTTGCCGAGCGCGTCGGAGTACTCGATGAGCGGCGTCTCCACCGGCTCGAAGCCGTAGCGCTCGTAGACCCGGCGGATGCGCGCCACCATCTTCTCGCTCGCGCGAATCTCGGCGGCGGTCCGGTCGGCGAGCCCGCGTGGCAGGCGGGCCTTGAGCTTGTCGTCCTTGCTCACGTTTTCATGTCTTCTTCGGCTGGGCGCGAAAAACCGCCGGCTTCCTAACCCGGCGACCATGCTCGCGGCAAACGATTCCACCCTTGAAAAGAAAAAGGGCCGCCCGAGGGCGGCCCTTCCATGTCTTGATCGGCAATATGGACTTAGAAGTCCATGCCGCCCATGCCGCCGCCGCCCGGCATCGGCATCGGAGCTTCCTTCTTGGGATGCTCCGCCACCATCGCCTCGGTGGTGACCAGCAGGCCGGCGACCGAAGCCGCGTCCTGCAGGGCCGTGCGCACGACCTTGGTCGGGTCGATGATGCCGGCCTGGACGAGGTCCTTGTAGGCCTCCGCCTGGGCGTCGAAGCCGTAGGCGTCCGACTTCGACTCGGTGACCTTGGAGACCACGATCGAGCCTTCGACGCCGGCGTTCTCCGCGATCTGGCGGATCGGCGCTTCCAGGGCCTTGAGCACGATGTTGATGCCGGCCTGGATGTCGGGGTTCTCCGACTTCAGCTTCTCGACCGCCTTCTTGGCGCGCAGCAGCGCGACGCCGCCGCCCGGCACGATGCCTTCCTCGACCGCCGCACGGGTGGCGTTGAGGGCATCGTCGACGCGGTCCTTCTTCTCCTTGACCTCGACCTCGGTGGCGCCGCCAACGCGGATCACCGCCACGCCGCCGGCGAGCTTGGCCAGCCGCTCCTGCAGCTTCTCGCGGTCGTAGTCCGACGTCGTCTCCTCGATCTGGGCCTTGATCTGGTTGATGCGGCCCTCGATCTCCTTGCGCTTGCCGGCGCCGTCGACGATCGTCGTGTTCTCCTTGGCGATCGACACGCGCTTGGCCTTGCCGAGCATCTGAAGGGTGACGTTCTCGAGCTTGATGCCGAGGTCCTCGGAGATCACCTGACCGCCGGTCAGCACTGCGATGTCCTCCAGCATCGCCTTGCGGCGATCGCCGAAGCCCGGCGCCTTGACCGCCGCGACCTTGAGGCCGCCGCGCAGCTTGTTGACGACCAGCGTGGCCAGCGCCTCGCCCTCGACGTCCTCGGCCACGATCAGCAGCGGCCGCGACGACTGAACGACAGCTTCCAGCACCGGCAGCATCGCCTGGAGGTTGGAGAGCTTCTTCTCGTGCAGGAGGATGTATGGATCCTCGAGCTCGGTCACCATCTTCTCGGCGTTGGTGATGAAGTACGGCGACAGGTAGCCGCGGTCGAACTGCATGCCCTCGACGACCTCGAGCTCGAACTCGAGCGCCTTCGAATTCCTCGACGGTGATGACGCCCTCGTTGCCGACCTTCTGCATCGCCTCGGCGATCTTCTGGCCGATGACCTTCTCGCCGTTGGCGGCAATCGAGCCGACCTGGGCGATCTCTTCGGAGGTCTTGATCTTCTTCGACCGCTTCTGCAGGTCGCCGACCGCCTCGGCGACAGCCATGTCGATGCCGCGCTTGAGGTCCATCGGGTTCATGCCGGCGGCAACCGCCTTGGCGCCGTCGCGCACGATCGCCTGGGCAAGAACGGTTGCGGTGGTGGTGCCGTCACCGGCGATGTCGTTGGTCTTCGAAGCCACCTCGCGCACCATCTGCGCGCCCATGTTCTCGAACTTGTCCTCCAGCTCGATCTCCTTGGCGACGGTGACGCCGTCCTTGGTGATACGCGGAGCGCCGAACGACTTGTCGAGCACGACGTTGCGGCCCTTCGGCCCCAGCGTGACGCGGACGGCGTTGGCGAGGATATCGACGCCGCGCAGCATCTTGTCGCGCGCGTCGGTAGAGAATTTTACGTCTTTCGCAGCCATTGCTGTTGTTTCCCTTTAACTGGTCTCGTTTCGCGTCAGGCTGCCTTGCGGCCCGCCGACTTTCCTTCGATGACCCCCATGACGTCGGACTCCTTCATGATCAGGTAGTCCTGGCCGTCGATCTTGACTTCCGTGCCCGACCATTTGCCGAACAGGATGCGGTCGCCGGCCTTGACGTCGAGCGGGATGAGCTTGCCGGTCTCGTCGCGGCCACCGGGGCCGACGGCGACGATCTCGCCTTCCTGGGGCTTCTCCTTGGCGGTGTCGGGAATGATGATGCCGCCGGCGGTCCGCTCTTCGGACTCGAGCCGGCGAACGACCACGCGGTCGTGGAGAGGGCGGAATTTCATTGGGTTCTGTTCCTCTTGAGGATTTGATCCGGCCTCGGATCGTTCTTGGAATTGACGTCTGTTAGCACTCACACTCAGCGAGTGCCAATGACGCGGGGCACATAAGGGTGCGATCTCCCGGTGTCAAGGCCCAATCTATTGTGGCGAACGCCCAGACTCGCGACTACTACTGCTAGCACGGGGCAATCACAAGTGTTAATTCCGACGATTTAAGAAGAAATCCGTGATGGGCGCGGGAGACTAGTTAATTTCAGGAAGTTTTGGAGGTGCCCATTAACGCATCTTAAAGAGCTAATAGCTAGCGTCGGCCAAACTCTTTTAGGAGAGCCAAGTGTTCGGCGTGTCCCTAAAGAACTTCGCCGCGCGCGTCTGGTGGCAGCGTTCTGCCCACCTTCGCCATCGCGTTCATCCCGCTGCTCGTCGCCATGGGCGGCGTCGTCGACTACACCAACGCCTTCGACCGGAAGGAACTGGTCCAGGACGCCATGGATTCGGCCGCCCTTGCCGCCGGCAAGAAGATCGGCCTGTTGTCGATGACGGAACTGGAAGACGACGTCGACAGCTATTACACCGCCAACATCGGCGACAATCTCGCCGATCCGCCGCCGCTCACCACCTCGGTCAACGTCTCCACCATCACGCTGACCACCGAACTGCACGTGCCGACCTATTTCCTCGGCATGATCGGCATCCACGAGCTGGTCTTCCCGCTGAAGTCGCAGGCCACCCTCGCCCTCGGCACCCTCGAGGTGGCGATGGTTCTCGACAACTCGACGTCGATGACCCTGCCGAGTTCGAAGATCGCGACGCTGAAGACGGCCGCCGGCGAACTCGCCACCACCCTTTGGGGCCTCGGCGCCACCAGCACCCAGCCCGATCCGGTGAAGATCGCCGTCGTGCCGTTCGGCGCCGCGGTCAACGTCGGCCCGAACGTCACCTGGATCGACAAGCTCGGGCAAGGGCACCTACGCCGCCGACGCCATGAAGGGCCTGGGCGCACCGTCGTCCACCAATCCGTGGAGCCTTCTCAGCGGGCTTAAGGACTCCAGCGGCAACGCGATCACCTGGGCAGGCTGCGTCGAGGAACGCCCGGATCCCTACAACGTCACCGACGATCCGCCCTCGACCGCCGTCACTCCGACCGCCGCAGAGGCCAAGACCCTGTTCGAACCGATGTTCGCACCGGACGAGCCGGACAACTGGACCTGCTCGACGAGCTCCTGCGACTACGCCGGTTCGACGAGCTCGAACCGCCGCTACAACGGCACCCCAACCGGCAACCAGAGCTACAACAACTATCTGCCCGACGCCGGCGACCCGACGACTTGCTCGTCCGAGTTCAAGACGATCTCGTCGGTCAGCACCTCGAACGAGACGCTGACCACGTCCACGGCCCACGGCCTGACCGCCGGCACTCAGGTCACCTTCGACAGCACCGGCTCCTTGCCCGGCGGCTTGTCGAGCACGACCACCTACTACGTGATCTCCTCCGGCCTGACCTCGACGGCGTTCAAGGTTTCCACGTCGTCCGGTGGCTCGGCCGTGAACCTGACCAGCAGCGGCTCCGGCACCAAGCGGGTGATGCGGACCAACAATTGGACCTGCTCAAACGGCAACGCCAATTGCGGCGGCACAAACGTCGGCAAGCAGGAAGAAGATGGGCTTGCCGGCATCAACGTTTCTACGAGTGCGCTCTGCAAGTACGGCACCTCGTCCAACAAGGCGACCGTCGCCAGCATTAACGTCGCCAACCTCAGCGGCACCGGCGGCGGCGGACCGAACTTCATGTGCACGACCCAGGCGCTGACGCCCCTGACGACCTCACAGAGCACCGTCAGCGCGGCGATCACCTCCATGCAAGCGAACGGCTACACCAACATCACGGCCGGCCTGATGTGGGGCTGGCGGGCCATATCGCCCGGAGAGCCGTTCACCGAAGGGCGCCCCTATACCTCAACCGACAACCAGAAGATCATCGTGCTGATGACCGACGGCGAGAACACATACCAGCCGTACCTGCAGGCCGACATCAACCCGGGGAGCAACACCTACGCCGGCAAGTTCGTGAAATCCGCCTACGGCGCGTGGGCGTACCTTTTCAAGAACCATCTGGGCACCACGTCGACCCAGTCGTCGACGGTGTTCACCAAACTGAACGAGTCACACCGCCTCTGCCTGCGCCAACGCCAAGGCCGCCGGCATCACCATCTACACCGTCGGCTTCGAGATCAACGACACCACTGCGAGCGATCCCGAAGCAACCAAGGCGCTCCTTCAGAACTGCGCCAGCGACACGAGCAAGTACTTCGATGCTCAGAACGAGACGGACCTGCTCAACGCCTTCTCGGCGATCGGCGACCAGATCACGCTGCTCCGCATCTCGCAGTAGGCAGCGACACGGAGCCACAGTGCATGACCCGCATGAGTGGGAAAGGTAAACCAGAATCCAGATTTAACTGAATCCTAACCGCCTCGCTTAACGTTTGAGCAGTACCCGACGTGTTGTCATGCGCTCAAGTTTGACAACCGAGGCGCATAGCCATGTTGTGTGTGCTGCTGAGACGGTTCGCCCGCGCATCTAGCGGCAGCGTTCTGCCCACCTTCGCCATCGCGTTCATCCCGCTGCTCGTCGCCATGGGCGGCGTCGTCGACTACACCAACGCCTTCGACCGGAAGGAACTGGTCCAGGACGCCATGGATTCGGCCGCCCTTGCCGCCGGCAAGAAGATCGGCCTGTTGTCGATGACGGAACTGGAAGACGACGTCGACAGCTACTACACCGCCAACATCGGCGACAATCTCGCCGATCCGCCGCCGCTCACCACCTCGGTCAACGTCTCCACCATTACGCTGACCACCGAACTGCACGTGCCGACCTATTTCCTCGGCATGATCGGCATCCACGAACTGGTCTTCCCGCTGACCTCGCAGGCCACCCTCGCGCTGGGCACCCTCGAGGTGGCGATGGTTCTCGACAATTCGACGTCGATGACCCTGCCGAGCTCGAAGATCGCGACCCTGAAGACGGCCGCCGATGACCTCGCCACCACGCTGTGGGCTCTCGGCAATACCAGCACCCAGCCGGACCCTGTGAAGATTGCCGTCGTGCCGTTTGGTGCCGCGGTGAACGTCGGTCCGAACGTCACCTGGATCGACAAGTCGGGCAAGGGCACCTACGCGGCCGATGCCATGAAGGACGGCGGCGCGCCCTCATCGACCAACCCATGGGATCTGCTGGCCGGATTGCAGGATTCCCACGGCAACGCGATCACCTGGGCAGGCTGCGCCGAGGAACGGCCGGACCCCTACAACGTCACCGACGATCCGCCATCGACCGCCGTGAACCCGACCGCCGAGGAGGCCAAGACCCTGTTCGAGCCGATGTTCGCACCGGACGAGCCGGACAACTGGACCTGCTCGACGAGCTCCTGCGACTACGATGGTTCATATTCCGACCGCCGCTACAACGGCGCCCCGGGAGGTCGACAGAGCTACAACAACTATCTTCCGGACGCCGGCGAGGGGGGTACGTGTCCATCCAATAGCTTGCAGATATCGTCGGTCAGCACCTCACAGGACAAACTAACCACGGCGAGCGCGCATGGATTAAGTGCCGGTGACAAGGTCACCTTCACCAGCACCGGCTCCCTGCCTGGTGGCTTGCACACCGGCAACCACCTACTACGTGCTCGGTAGCGGCATCTCCTCGACCAGTTCAAGGTCTCCACTTCAAACAACGGCTACGCCGTCAATCTGACCAGCAGCGGCTACGGCACCAAATACGTGATGCTGCAGACGAGCGACGACTGGACATGCGCGAACGGCGACGCCAACTGCGGCGGTAGCGGCGTTGGCAGAAGCGAGGAGGACGCGCTCGCCGGCGTCAACGTTGCCAGCAACGCGCTCTGCAAGTACGGCACCTCGTCCAACAAGGCAACCGTCGCCGACGTTTCCGTTGCCAATCTCAGCGGCACCGGCGGCGGCGGACCGAACTTCATGTGCACGACCCAGGCGCTGACGCCCCTGACGACCTCACAGAGCACCGTCAGCGCGGCGATCACCTCCATGCAAGCGAACGGCTACACCAACATCACGGCCGGCCTGATGTGGGGCTGGCGGGCAATATCGCCCGGAGAGCCGTTCACCGAAGGGCGCCCCTATACCTCAACCGACAACCAGAAGATCATCGTCCTGATGACCGACGGCGAGAACACCTACGATCCGTATCTTCAGGCCGACATCAACCCGGGGAGCAACACCTACGCCGGCAAGTTCGTGAAATCCGCCTACGGCGCGTGGGCGTACCTTTTCAAGAACCATCTGGGCACCACGTCGACCCAGTCGTCGACGGTGTTCACCAAACTGAACGATCACACCGCCTCTGCCTGCGCCAACGCCAAGGCCGCCGGCATCACCATCTACACGGTGGGCTTCGAGATCAACGACACGACGTCAAGCGATCCGGAGACGACCAAGGCCCTTCTCCAGAACTGCGCAACCGACACCAGCAAATATTTCGACGCCCAAAACGAAACGGACCTGCTGGACGCCTTCCACGCCATCGGCGACCAGATCACGCTACTGCGCATCTCGCAGTAGGGTGGTTGCGGCACAGGGCGCCGTGTTCGCGCGAACGCGGTGCCCCCGGTCCGTCTATTCCACAATCGAGAACGGCATTGCCACGGTCGCCGACTTGGCTGAAGCCCGGTCACCCACCGTCAGATGCAGCACGTAGTCGCCCGGTTTGAGGTCGGGGAGGGGGACTGCGATCTTGAGGGGCACCTCATGGCTCTTCGTTAGCCCTTGCCAGACGACGTTGCCGAAGTCGTCGGTCTTGGCGAGGATCAACCCGCCCGGCGTTCGAATTTCGACACCGGTCGTCATCTCCACCCGCACCGATCCGGCGTCGGCGATAAATCCATACCCGACCGGCGCCAGATAGACGGTTGCCGTTTCGCCGGAGTGAAAGGTCGCCTCGCCACGCGGCCGGTATTGGCCGAACCCGGTCACCGCATCGACGAATACGGCCGTGCGAAACTGGAGCGGCGAGGCCTTCCAGAACGCATCCGTCGCCTGATCGAACGCCGACAGGGCATTGGCCGGTTTTGCCTGCTGCAGCAGATTATCCGCTTCTGTTGCCAGTTGGCTGATATCGCTGGCCTGGGCGCCCGCCTCAATGGCGGCCGTCGCTGCAACGGCAACAGCGGCGGCGAAGGCGAGCCGCCTGAGTGTTCTGAGCATGCTTGTCCCCCGGCCTCTTTTGGCCATGCCGCGGTCGGCATGATCGAATCCTGCGGCCTCCGGCGCAAGACACTATGATTTTGGGGAATTTTCGGGGGTGTTCAGGCGTGCCTGCGACGACGCTGCACCCACGACTGTTGCTTGCGATAGATGGTCGATGGGCTGATCTCCAGTGCGGCGGCGGCGCGCGCGATGTTGCCGCCGAAGGCGTTGAGCGCCGCCTCGATGATCCGCCGTTCCTGTTGCCACAACGGACCGCCGGTGAGAGGGGCCCGCTCGCCCGGATCTGCGCCGGCACCTGCGTCGTCATGTCCCATCAGCGCCGTCGGCAGCATCGCCCGGCTGACGATGGCACCGTCCCCAAGCACCACGATGCGCCGGACCAGGTTGGCGAGTTCGCGAACGTTCCCCGGCCACGCGTAGCCCATCAGCCAGTCCGCCACCGCGTCGTCGAATCCGCGGAAATGGCGTCCCTCCTCGGCCGCGAACCCGGCGAGAAACGCTTTGGCCAGCAACAGCACGTCGTCGCCACGCTGCCTCAGCGGCGGCAGGTGAAGCGGCAGGACGTGCAACCGGTAGAACAGGTCCGCGCGAAACCGGCCGGCGGTCACCTCGGCGTATGGATCGCGGTTCGTCGCGCACACGATGCGCACATCCACCACCTTCAACTCGCTGCCGCCGACCCGCTGGATGGTGCCCGACTGAAGGAACCGCAGCAGCTTGGCCTGAAGCGCGTGATCCATCTCGCCGATCTCGTCGAGGAACAGCGTGCCGCCGTCGGCGCGCTCGGCGGCACCGACCCGGTTGTCCGCCGCTCCCGTAAAGGCGCCGCGCACATGGCCGAAGATCTCGCTCTCCATCAGGTCTCGCGGAATCGCACTGCAGTTGATGGCGACGAACGGTCGTCCTTCACCGCCGGCGAACTGGTGGATCGCTTCGGCGCAGAGTTCCTTGCCGGTGCCGCTCTCGCCGGTGATGAAGACCGGCGCCCGCGACGGCGCGATCAATCGGATCTGATCGTAGACTGCCAGCATCTGCGGCGAGCGGCCGATGAACCCGGCGAAGTCGGTGCCCGAATCGGCGGGTTGCTTGTCGGCTGCTTCGGCATCTGGGCGGGACGATCGCGCCCACGTGCGCGACCGCGGCCTCCAGCCGATCGATGAGCGCCTTGGCGCCGATCGGCTTCGGCAGGAAATCGATGGCACCGCCCTTGATCGCGGCGATGGCCGTCGTCAGCGAGCCGTGGGCGCTGGTGGCGATGAGCGGCATGGCGCCGCTCGGCGATATCCGGGAGCCGGTCGGCGCCGCCGATCGTCTCGAGGTCGGCGATCATGATGGCGTCGCCACGATTGTCGGTGGCGGCGAACGCCTCCGCCGCAGCTGGCATACGCGGCGGCGAAGAACCGACCATCGGTGCGCGCCGCGATCAGACCGGCGAGCGTGCGACGCTCGCTGGCATCGGCGTCGACAATGATGACGTTGAGCGGCCCCGACGACGGGCCAGAGAATGCCATGACCGAGCGACCCCCCGTCCTGCGGCATGCCAACCTGCGATGCTGCTGCGATCATGGCTAACTACGGTAAATAAACCGTGTTTTGGCTTCCGTGCGCCTGTCCCGAATTGACGCGCCCGGGCACTTGACCCGCGCCGGTGTAGACGGCAGGTTCGCCACTCCTGCTCGCCGACGGACGTCGACCCTCCATGCCATCAGGCGCCCGCCGCAAGGCGCTCATACCGTTCGCGCTCGATTCCGTTCCCGCCACGCTGACCGGCGGCGCGGTTGCCGTCGGCAACTTCGATGGCATGCATCCCGGTCACGTCGCTTTGCTGGAGGCGACGCGGTCGGAGGCCAACCGTCTCGGCGCACGCGCGCTGGTGCTGACGTTCGAACCGCATCCGCGCACCGTGTTCCGTCCGGACGCACCGGTCTTCCGTCTCACGCCGTTGCCTGCCAAGGCGCGTCTGCTGCGGGCGCTTGGCCATCGATGGTCTCGTCGTCGCCCACTTCGACCGGACCTTCTCCACGGTGAGCGCCGATGCATTCGTCGACGATATTCTCGTCGGCCGTCTCAATCTCGCCTCGGCGGTCGTCGGCTACAATTTCCATTTCGGCAAGGGCAGGGCGGGTACGCCCGCCATGCTCAGCCGCCGCGGGCGAGCGCCTGGGCTTCGCGGTGAAGGTCGTCGGCGAGGTCGCCGGCGACGGCGGCTCGCCGATCGCGTCCACCGTGATCCGGGAGGCGCTCGCCGACGGCGACGTGGCGGGTGCCAACCGACTCCTCGGATACCGCTGGTTCGTGATCGCCGCGGTGGTTGCCGGCGACCGGCGCGGCCACACGCTCGGGTATCCGACGGCAAACCTTCGGCTCGGCGATGATTGCCGGCTGCGACATGGTGTCTACGCCGTCCGCCTGCAGCGGGCCGACGGCACGGTCGTCGACGGGGTCGCCAGCTTCGGCCGCCGCCCGACCTTCGACAACGGGCCGCCCCTGCTCGAGGTCTACCTGTTCGATTTTTCCGACGATCTCTACGGCGAGGAGGTGATTGTGACGTTTTTCGGCTGGATTCGGCCCGAGGAGAAGTTCGCTTCCGCAGCCGAGCTGACCGCCGCGATGGATGTCGACTGCCAGAAAGCGCGCGCCATCCTTGCCGCTGCGGGCCGGGAACCGCGCTGGACCGGGCTTTGGCCGAGATCGGCTAGGGTTGTGGCGCCGTGGCGATTCGGCTAGAAAATCTGCGGATCGGCCGGAATGTTGCCAGGATTTGGCGTCAAGGGACGCGCTCGGTGGCCTCCTGCAGGCGATTCGCGAACGGACAACGGATGGCAAGCTTGACGTGCGGGCGTATTCTGGCCTGCGCCGCGATTGCGGCGGCGGGCGTATCGCTTTCTGCCTGCAATTCGATGACATACGGCACCGGAACCTCGCCGGGGGCGCAGACTCTGAAGGATGTCTCCGGCATCGCCGAAATCGGCGGCAAGAAGAAAGAGAAGATCGACTACGAGCCGCGCCCGTCGATCGTGGTGCCGCCGTCGACCGCCAGCCTGCCGCAACCTGTCGACGGCAACGAGGCGCTTGGCCCCAATTGGCCGAACGACCCGGATGAAAGACAGGCCAAACTGAAAGCGACGGTGGCGGAGCTGGAGGCCGAGGGCAAGCACATCGACATCAGGCTGCCGAACGGTGCCGCGCCGCCCGAAGACCCCTACGCGGGGCTGTCGGATAAGGAGCGAGCGGCCATCGTCAGGAAACGCGCCGCGGAAGCCAAGGGCGTCGTCGCCGTCGACCAACTCGGCAATCCGGTGCGCCGCTATCTCTCCGATCCGCCGACCGCCTACCGCGAGGCCGATCCCACCGCGCCGCCGCCGACCGTGCTGGCGGACAAGAAGAAAGAAAAGAAGAAGTGGTGGAAGTTCTGGGGATCCAAGCAGCCTGATTCGCCGCCTCCCACGCAGACCGCGTCAGCGCCTTCCACGGAAGAAGTCCCGCAGTAAGCTGCCCGCCTCGCTCTCGCCGAGGCCGCCGTAGACCTCCGGCGCGTGGTTGCACGTCGGCTGCGTGAACCATCGCGGACCGTGCTCGACGGCGCCGCCTTTCTCGTCGCCGGCACCGAAATAGAGACGGCGGATGCGGGCGAACGAAATCGCGGCGGCGCACATGGCGCACGGCTCGAGCGTCACGTAGAGATCGGCGCCGGTCAGACGCTGCGAGCCGACCGCCGCAGCCGCTTGCCGGATGGCCAGCATTTCCGCGTGCGCGGTCGGGTCGTCGAGCTCGATCGTACGGTTGCCGGCGCGCCCGATCACCGCGCCCTCGCGCGACCACGACCGCGCCGACCGGCACCTCGCCGCGCGCCGCGGCCGCCCGCGCTTCGTCGAGGGCGATCCCCATCGGGTCGAGGGCCGTCGGTTTCGCGTTCACCCGTCAATCCCTCGCCTGTCGCGCGGCGCTCTGCTACTTGAGCGGCGTCATGGATCGCTCGACTGCAACCGTTCCACCGGCCGACGGCGAACGGATCGCCAAGGTCCTCGCCCGCGCCGGCCTGTGCTCGCGGCGCGACGCCGAGCGCTGGATCGCCGCGGGCCGCGTCGCCCTCAACGGCGCGGTCCTGTCGACGCCCGCCGTCGTCGTCGGACCGCACGATCGCATCACCGTCGACGGCAACCCGCTGCCGGCGCGCGAGCGCACGCGGCTGTGGCTTTATCACAAGCCGAAAGGCCTGGTCACGACCGCGCGCGACCCTGAGGGACGCCGCACCGTGTTCGACGCGCTGCCCAAGGATCTGCCGCGGGTGGTTGCGGTCGGGCGCCTCGACATCAACACCGAAGGGCTGCTGCTGCTGACCAACGACGGCGGCCTCGCCCGCATCCTCGAACTGCCGTCGACCGGATGGCTGAGGCGCTATCGCGTGCGCGCCCACGGCGCCGTCAGCGAGGCGGCCCTGAAGGAACTCGCCGCCGGCGTCGCCATCGACGGCGTGCTCTACGGGCCGGTCGAGGCGACGCTCGACCGCGCCACGGGCGACAACGTCTGGCTGACGCTCGGCCTGCGCGAGGGAAAGAACCGCGAGGTCAAACGCCTTCTCGCCCACCTCGGGCTCGTCACCAACCGCCTGATCCGCGTCTCCTACGGGCCCTTCCAACTCGGCGAACTGAAAGCCCGGCGAGGTGCGCGAGGTGCGCGGCAAGGTCCTGCGCGACCAGCTTGGGCACAAGCTGGCGGCGGCCGCCGGCGCCGACTTCACCGCGCCGCTGCGCGTGGCCGAGACGGGTGACGGTGAGGCGCGGACGACCACGCCCGCCAAACGGGGCGCCAGACGCCGTGCGGATCATCGGCGGTAAGCTGCGCGGCCGCTCGTTGGCGACGCCCGCCGGCAGCGACACGCGACCGACCGCCGACCGGCTGCGCCAGACGATCTTCGATATCCTCGCCCACGCCTACGGCGATCCGGTCGCCAATGCCCGGGTGCTCGACCTGTTCGCCGGCACCGGGGCGCTGGGCCTGGAGGCGCTGTCGCGCGGCGCCGCCTGGTGCCTGTTCGTCGAGGACGACACCGCCGCGCGCGGCCTCATCAGGCGCAATGCCGAGGCGCTCGGCCTCACCGGCCGCACCCGCCTCTACCGGCGCGACGCCACCCGGCTCGGACCGGTCGGCGGTCTGGCGCCGTTCACCCTCGTCTTCGCCGACCCGCCCTACGGGCGCGGCCTCGGCGAGGCGGCGCTTGCCGCCGCCAGCGCCGGCGGCTGGCTCGCCCCCGGCGCGCTGGTGGTTCTGGAGGAGGCGGCCAGCGCCGAGATCGGGCCCGTCGACGGCCTGGAACGCCTGGAAACGCGCCGCATTGGCGGTTCGGCAATCACGTTTCTTCGTCACCCGGCCGATGCCTCTGGCTAGACGGCGCGAACCCCGCTATATGCTCCGCTCTCCCGCTCCGTCTGCCTGGAGGAACCCCGTTGCCGCAACGCCCGATCGCGATCGCCCTGGTCTTCCTTGCCACCTTCGCGACCGCGAGCATTGCGGCCAGCAGCCGAGCCGCTCTTTGCCCCCAACGTCACCAGCTTCAGTCTCGCCAACGGCCTCGAGGTGGTGGTCATTCCCGACCACCGCGCCCCCGTCGTCACCCACATGGTCTGGTACAAGGTCGGCGCCGCCGACGATCCCCCGGGCAAGTCGGGCATCGCCCACTTCCTCGAGCACCTGATGTTCAAGGGCACGGCCGAAAACCCCGAGGGCGCCTTCTCCGCCCGGGTCGCGGCGCTTGGCGGCAACGACAACGCCTTCACCACCGAAGACACCACCGTCTACCACCAGACCATCGCCAATCAGCACCTCGGCCTGATGATGCAGTTCGAGGCCGACCGCATGGCCAACCTCCAGATCACCGACGCCGCCGTCACGCCCGGAGCGCCAGGTGATCCTCGAGGAGCGGCGCATGCGCATCGACAACAGCCCGGGCGCCAAGCTCAGCCAGGAAATGGATGCCGCGCTTTACGAGAACAGCCACTACGGCATCCCGACCATCGGCTGGGAGCACGAGATGGAGGGGCTCGACCGCGCCGATGCGGTCGCCTTCTACGACCGCTACTACACGCCGAACAACGCCATCGTCGTCGTTGCCGGCGACGTCACCGAGGACGAGGTGCGTGCGCTTGCCGAGTCCACTTACGGCAAGCTCGCCGCGTCGCGCCGAGCCGCCGCCGCGCGTGCGCCTCACCGAGCCCGAGCCGCTTGCCGCCCGCACCGTCACGCTTTCCGACCCGCGCGTCACCCAGCCTTCGCTTTCGCGCGTCTACCTGACCCCTTCCGAGGTCACCGGCGCACCGGGTGAAGCCGAGGCGCTCGACATGCTGGCCGAGATTCTCGGCGGCGGCCCCACCAGCCGTCTCTATCGGCAACTGGTCGTCGACGAGGGCGTCGCCACCAGCGCCGGCGCCGGCTACTCCGATTCCTCGCTCGGCGACACCGAATTCACGATCCGCGCCGTGCCGCGCGGCGATACCGACATTGCCGCCCTCGAAGCCCGCATCGATCAGGATGATCGCCGACCTCGTCGCCAACGGCGTCACCGAGGAAGAGCTGGAGCGCGCCAGGCACGGCGTCCGCGCCGCCACCATCTACGCCGAGGACAACCCGGCCTCGCTCGCCCGCACCTTCGGTCAGGCGCTGGTGCTCGGCGAGACCGTGTCCGACGTCCAGCACTGGCCCGACAAGATCGCGGCGGTGACCGTCGCCGACGTCAACGCCGTCGCGCGCAAGTACCTCGACAGTCCGCCGCTCGGTCACCGGCTTCCTTGTCGGCGAGCCGGAGAAGAAGGGATTGTGATGAACGCCATGAAGTTCGCCCGGACCCTTCTCGCCGCTGTCGGCATCGTTATTGGCTTCGCCGGCGCGGCCAACGCGGTCGACGTCCAGCGCGTCGTCAGCCCGCACGGCATCGAGGCGTGGCTGGTCGAGGACCAGTCGATCCCGCTGATCGCCATGTCCTTCGCCTTCGTCGGCGGCGTCGGCCAGGACCCGGCCGACAAGCCCGGCGTCGCCAACATGCTCTCCGGCCTGCTCGACGAGGGCGCCGGCGATCTCGACAGCCAGGCCTATCAGACCCGCCTCGACGACCTGTCGATCGGTCTGTCGTTCGACGCCGGTCACGACACCTTCTCCGGATCGCTGAAGACGCTCACCGAAAACCGCGACGAGGCCGCCCGGCTGTTGCATCTCGCGCTGACCGCGCCGCGGTTCGACCAGGAACCGGTCGAGCGCATTCGCGCGCAGATCATGACCGGCATCCGCGCACGCGAGCGCAACCCCGGCGAGATCGCCTCCAATGCCCTGATGACGGCGGTCTTTCCCGATCACCCCTACGGCCGTCCGACCGAGGGCACGCTCGACAGCGTCGCCGCCATCACCGTCGATGACCTGAACGCGTTCCGGAGCCGCATCTTCGCGCGCGACAATCTCAAGGTCGCCGTCGTCGGCGCCATCGACGCCGCGACCCTTGGCGCCATGCTCGACGAGGTGTTCGCCGACCTGCCGGCGACCGCCGATCTGGTCCCCGATACCCGAGGCGGCACCGCCAAAGAGCGCCCGCATCGATATCCCGCATGGCGATCCCGCAGACGCTGATCCGCTTCGCCGGGACCGGGGCTGAAGCGCAACGATCCCGACTACATCGCGGCCGCAGTCGCGGCCTACATCCTGGGCGGCGGCGGCGACGGCTCGCGCCTGTTCGACCAGGTTCGCGATCAGCGCGGCCTCGCCTATTCGATCTCGCTCGGTCTCGATCCGCTCGACCACGCCGGACTGGTCGTCGGCGGCACCTCCACCCGCAGCGATCAGGCCGACGCCGTCCTCGCGCTGGTGGAGAGCGAGATCAAGCAGTTCGCCGACGAGGGTCCGACCGCCGACGAGCTTGCCGAGGCGAAGGACTACCTGATCGGCAGCTACCCGCTCGGCTTCACCACCTCGTCCCGCATCGCGCGCCGGCTTCTCGGCATCGAGCTCGACGGTCTCGGCATCGACTACATCGATCACCGCTCCGACCTGATCGCCGCGCTGACCGTCGATGAGGTCCGCGCCGCCGCCCGGCGGTTGTTCGGCGGTGGCGATCTGGTGGTGGTTCGGGTCGGCAAGCCGGCCTCCTGAACGACGCCCGCACGCGGGCGCGCGCCTTGCTTCCGCGGCCGCGAGACCATAGATCAGTGCGCACCCGACAGGAGCTGCCCATGACCGAAATTCTCGACCAGAGCGACCTTGCCGAACGCGCCGAACGTCTGGTCGCGGCGGCCGAGCCGCGCCGGCGCCGACGCCGCCGATGTCATCTGCGTGCGCGGCATCGCGCTGTCGGTCGATGTCCGCCTCGGCAAGGTCGAGGAGACGCGGCGCGCGGAGGGCGACGATTTCACGTTGAGGGCGTTCGTTGGCAAGCGCTCGGCCACCGTCTCCGCCAACGTCTTTGCCGATCCCGCCGAACTGGCGACGCGCGCCGTCGCCATGGCGAAGGTCGCTCCCGAGGATCGGTTCGCCGGCCTCGCCGATCCTGACCGGCTGGCCCGCACCTTCCCCGACCTCGATCTCCTCGACGAGACCATTCCCTCGGCCGAGGAACTGACCGAGATGGCGCTCGCCGCGGAGGACGCTGCCCGCGCCGTTCCCGGCGTCACCAACTCCGGTGGCGCCAGCGCCGGCTGGTCTCTTGGCGGCATGGTGCTGGCGACCTCGCACGGCTTCTCCGGCTCGTACCTCGGATCGCGGTTCGGCCAGTCGGCTTCGGTGATCGCCGGCACGGGCACCGCCATGGAGCGCGACTACGAGGCCGAATCGAAGTTGTTTCGCGCCGATCTCTCCGACCCCGCCGAGATCGGTCGCCGCGCCGGCGAACGCGCCGTGCGCCGGCTCAACCCGCGCAAGATCGCGACCGGGCGGGCGACCATCGTTTACGACCCGCGCATCTCGCGCGGGCTGGTCGGCAGCCTCGCCGGCGCGATCAACGGCGCGGCGATCGCCCGCAAGACGAGCTTCCTGCGCGACAAGCTCGGCAAGCAGATCTTCGCGCCGACGATCCGCATCACCGACGATCCGCAGCGCCGGCGCGGTCCCGCCTCGCGTCCCTTCGACGGGGAGGGGGTGGCCGGCGAGCCGCTGGACGTGGTGAGGGACGGCGTCCTGCAGACATGGCTGCTCGACTCGGCGACGGCGCGCGAACTGGGCCTCGTCACCAACGGCCGTGCCGGCCGCGGCGGCGGCAATCCGTCGCCTGGCTCGACCAATCTGACGCTGCTCGCCGGCGAGCGCTCGCCGGACGAACTGATCGGCGGGATCACCCACGGCCTCTACGTCACCGAACTGATCGGCCACGGCGCCAATCTGGTCACCGGCGACTACAGCCGCGGCGCCGCCGGCTTCGTCATCGAGAACGGCGCCCTCGGCCACCCGGTGAGCGAGGTCACCATCGCCGAGCAACCTCGCGGATATGTTCCGCGCGATTGGTGCCGGCGAACGACCTGGAATATCGTTACGCCACCAACGCACCCACGATTGCGATCGAGGGCATGACCGTCGCCGGCGCGTGACAGCTCCCGTGGAGGTGAGAGATGGATGCCGCTTCCCGAGACAGGGCACCCGGTGGCGGGACGGAGTCGCCGAAGCAGCTTCTCCACCTCGTCTTCGGCGGTGAGTTGATGAACGTGGCGGACGTCCGCTTCGCCGATCTCGACAAGCTCGACATCGTCGGCATCTATCCGAACTACCGCACCGCCTACGATGCCTGGCGGGCGAAGGCGCACGCCAGCGTCGACAACGCGCGCATGCGCTATTTCATCGTCCATCTCCACCGCTTGCTCGACCCCGACACCGCGGCCACGCCGACGCCGGCGGGTTCGTCGTCCCCCTGACCAAGAAGAGCCGGCATCGCCTTGGCTGACCGCGGAGACCCTCGACCACCTGTCGTGCTCCGCAGCGCGCCCGAGTTCTGGTGGCGCCCCGAGCCCGCCGGCGCGGCCATGGCGCTGTGGCCGGCCGCCAGGCTCTGGGGAGCCGCCGTCGCATGGCGCATGGCGCAGCCGCCGCGCTATCGTCCGCCGGTGGCCATCGTCTGCGTCGGCGACTCTCGTCGTTGGCGGCGCCGGCAACACGGCGACCGTCGTTGCCCTTGCCCGCATGGCGCGCAGTCGCGGGCTGAAACCGGGCATTCTCGTCAGCGGCAACGGCAGCCGCGCCCGCGGGCCGATCCTCGTCGATCCGGCGATCTACAACGCCGACCACGTCGGCGACGAGGCGATGATCGCCGCCGGCGTGGCGCCAACCGTGGTTGCCCGCGACCGCGCCGCCGGGGCGAAGGTGCTGGTCGGCGCCGGCGTCGATCTCATCATCATGGACGGCGGCTTTCACGATCCGGCCCTGCCGAAGGACCTGGCCCTCCTCGCCGTCGATGCCAGCCTCGGCGTCGGCAATGGCCTCACCGTGCCGTCGGGTCCGATGCGCGCACCGCTGCAACCGCAACTGAGGCGCGCCGACGCTCTCCTGGTCGTCGGCGAGGGCGAGGCGGCGGGCCCGCTGATCCGCGCCGCCGCCCGCGCCGGGCGCGCCATCCTGAGGGCCGACCTGAGGCCGACCCGCGTCAGGGAGTGGCGCCGGCAGCCGATCCTCGCCTTCGCCGGCATCGACCGGCCCGAGCGGTTCTTCGACGCGCTCGGCCGACGTCGGCGCCACCGTCACCGATACCGTGACGTTTCCCGACCGCCATCGCTACACCGCCGCCGACGCCGAGGCGCTGCTGGCGAGGGCCGATGCCGACGGCCTGAGGCTGGTGACGAGCGAAGCAGGACATGGCCCGGCTTGCCGGCAGGACCGGTGCGGTCGCCGCCCTTGCCGGACGCGCCGAAGCCCTCGCACATGAGCGTCGAGTTCGAGAACCCCTCGGCGGTCACCGAGATGATCGACGAGGCGATGCGCAAGGCCGCGCTCGCCGTCCGTCGTCTAGATGCGCCCGGTTTCCTGGTAGCGCTTGAGCGCCGCCGCGGCGTCGGCGTAGGCCTCCTGGCGCGGGACGCTCCAGTACTTGACCTCGTCGAGCGGGATTTCGACCCCGGTCACCGCGCAGCGCACGAACGCCCCCGGCGTCACCACCTGGAAGTCGCCGTCGAGGTAGCGCAACCGCGCCTCGCCGCCGCGCCCGTGTCTGTCCATCCGGTTCATCGTTACAACCCGTCCCTAACGCCGCCCGAACAACCGCTCGATGTCGCCGAGCTTCAACTCGATATAGGTCGGCCGGCCATGATTGCACTGGCCCGAATTGGGTGTCGCCTCCATTTCGCGGAGCAGCGCGTTCATCTCGGCCGTCTTCAGCCGCCGGCCGGCGCGCACCGAGCCGTGGCACGCCATGGTCGAGGCGACGCGGTCGAGCCGGTCCTTGAGGCTCGCCGTCGCCTCCCACGCCGCGATCTCGTCGGCGAGGTCGCGCGTGAGCCCGCCGGCGTCCACCTGCCCGAGCATCGACGGGGTCTCGCGCACGACGACGGCGCCCGGTCCGAACGCCTCCAGAACGAGGCCGAGCCCGGCGAGTTCCTCGGCGCGCTCGGCGAGGCGCTGCACGTCCTCCGCCGGCATCTCGACCACTTCGGGAATGAGCAGGATCTGGCGGGCGACGCCGGCGCTGGCGATCGCATTCTTCAGCCGCTCGTAGACCAGCCGTTCGTGGGCGGCGTGCTGGTCGACGATGACGAGACCGTCCTCGGTCTCGGCGACGATGTAGGTGTCGTGGATCTGGGCGAGCGCCGCGCCGAGCGGGCGCGTGACGTCGTCCGGCTCGGGCGCGACCGCCGGTGCCGCCGACGGGGCGAAGGCGGCGAACGCCGCCTGGCTTTCCTCGGCGAAGCCGGTCGCCAGCGCCGCGTTGCCGCGGGCGTAGCCGGTGAAGGCGGCCGGCCGCTGCGGCCGCGGCGCGGTTGGGGCGGAAGGCGGCGATGGTGGCGCCCGCCGCCTCGCGCGAGGCGCGCGGGCCACCGGCCGCCAGCGCCTGCCGGATCGCCCCGATGATGAGGCCGCGCACCAGCCCCGGGTCGCGGAAGCGCACCTCCGCCTTGGTCGGGTGGACGTTGACGTCGACCTCGGCCGGGTCGAGCGTGAGGTAGAGGGCGGCGACCGGATGCCGGTCGCGCTTCATCACGTCGGCGTAGGCGGCGCGCAGCGCCCCGATGAGCTGCTTGTCGCGCACCGGCCGCCCGTTGACGAAGAAATACTGCATCAGCCCGTTCGCGCGGCTGACCGTCGGCAGCCCGGCGTGGCCGGCGAGGTGGACGCCCTCGCGCGTCGCGTCGATGGCGACGCTGTCGGCGGCGAAATCCTGCGCCCATCACCTGGGCGAGGCGGGCGAGCCGCGCGTCCGCGCCGGTGACCGCCGGGTAGTCGAGTTCGCCGCGGTCGCTGCCGGCGAGCGTGAAGCGGACCGCCGGGTTGGCCATGGCGAGGCGCTTGACAACGTCGGTGATCGCCGCCGCCTCCGCCCGCTCCGATTTCAGGAACTTCAGCCGCGCCGGCGTCGCGAAGAAGAGGTCGCGCACTTCGACGCGCGTTCCGGCGGTGAGCGCCGCCGGCGCCACCGCCGACACCGCGCCGCCGGCGACCGTGATCTCCCACGCCTCGCCGCTGCCCGCCGCCCGCGAGGCGAGGCTGAGCCGGCCGGCCGCGCCGATCGCCGCCAGCGCCTCGCCGCGAAAGCCGAGCGTGCCGATGGCGTCGAGGCCGCCATCCAGCTTGGAGGTCGCGTGCCGTTCGACCGCCAGCGCGCAGGTCGTCGCGGCCGATCCCCGACCCGTCGTCGCTGACCCGGATGAGCGAGACGCCGCCGGCCGCCGTGACCACCTCGATGCGGCCGGCGCCGGCGTCGATGGCGTTCTCGACGAGCTCCTTCACCACGCTCGCCGGCCGCTCGATCACCTCGCCGGCGGCGATGCGGTTGACCGTGTCCTGGCTGAGGCGGCGGATGGGCATGGGGCGGAGTCTGTCGGATTCGGAGAGGGGAGGGAAGGGCGGATGCCCGGTGGTCACCCCGCGCGGCTCTATGCGCGGAAACACAACCGCTTTCCCCGCCCCCGATCGCAGTCGGGGGTAAACTCCAGCGGGATACAGGGATTTGGGACGGCTTCGCCGAAGGAGTCTTGCGCTCTCGTCCCCCATCTCGCGATGCGGCTTCGCGGGGAAAGCGGAGATGAGGTTTCATCGGGCACGCCTCTTCGTTCCCGCGAGCGGTTCCGCTCCGGGGTTTGGTGTCCCTTCCCCTGTTCGGTCCCTTCGCCCGAGCGAAGGGGTGGCGGGCGCTCATGGAACGCCAGTCCGGGTAGTCCGAGTAGCGGCGCTTCACCAGCGCCCGCCGCGACGATTTCGGGCCCTCGCACCCGCTCTGGGCAAACGGCGGCGGGTCACGGAGTCTTGGCGGACCTCCGGCCCTGACCGCCACGGCCGGAGGTGAAGGGATTTCTCCCTCTGCCCGGCCGGGCTGACCGCCGCCGCCGGTAGCCGAGGCCGGTTGGCGGCCATACGGCAGCCCGGTCGTAGTGCCGGGCCGGCGGGTACGTGGCCTCCCGACGGCCCCGGAGCGACCCGGGACCGGCAGGCGCCGCTCCCCGCCCCACGCACAAGACGCCTCCAGAGCGCGCCCCTTCGCGGGCGAGGATCGGTCGATTATCGGGGCAGTTTCGGAGGCGGGGATAAGTTTTCCGATCTGTCCTACGGAAAGGACAGCCTCGCGCTTCTCCACAGCCCGCCAGCCGATGTCGCGGCGGCAGAAGCCGTCCGGCCACTCGATCAGGTCGACCGCCTTGTAAGCCAGCGCCTGCGCGGAGCCGATGGTGGCGCCCACCGCGGCGACGTTCAGCACCCGACCGCCGGCGGCGACCAGCCGGCCGTCGGCGATCGCGGTGCCGGCATGGAAAACCTTGACGCCGGGAAGGGCGTTCGCCGCCTCCACGCCGGCGATGGATGAGCCCTTGGCGTAGGCACCGGGATAGCCGTTGGCGGCCATCACCACGGTCAGCGCCACCCCTGCGCTCCATCGTGGCGCGATCCCATCGAGCCGGCCGCTGGCGGTTGCGGTCATCAGGTCGACCAGGTCGGACTGCAGCAGCATCATCAGCACCTGCGTCTCCGGGTCGCCGAAGCGCGCGTTGAATTCGATGAGCTTCGGTCCGCCGGCGGTGATCATCAGCCCGGCATAGAGCACGCCGCGGTAGGGCGCGCCGCGCTTCGCCATCGTCGCGATGGTCGGGCGCACGATCTCCGCCATCGTCCGCTCGATGAGCGCCGGCGTCATCACCGGCGCCGGCGCGTAGGCGCCCATGCCGCCGGTGTTGGGGCCGGTATCGCCGTCGTGTGCGCGCTTGTGGTCCTGGGCGCTCAGCAGCGGCACCACGTTGACCCCGTCCGAGAGGGCAAAGAAGCTCGCCTCCTCGCCGACAAGGCATTCTTCGATCACCACCGTCGCGCCGGCCTCGCCATAGGTGCCGGCGAAACACGCCTCGACCGCCGCCAGCGCCTCGTCCACGGTGGCGGCGACCGTCACGCCCTTGCCGGCGGCGAGCCCGTCCGCCTTGACCACGATCGGCGCACCCATCCGGCGGACGTAGTCCGTCGCCGCGGCCGCGTCGCTGAAGCGGCCCCAGGCGGCGGTCGGAATGCCGGCCTCGGCGCAAAGCGCCTTGGCGTAGCCCTTCGAGCCTTCCAGTTGTGCCGCGACGCGTCCGGGACCGAAGACGGCGATCCCCGCTGCGGCAAGGTCGTCGGCGATGCCGGCGACCAGCGGCGCCTCGGGCCCGACGACCACGAGGTCGATGGCGTGGTCGCGGCAGAACGCGACGACCGCCGCGTGATCGCCTATGTCGAGAGCGACGAGGTCCGCATGCTCGGCGATGCCGGGATTGCCGGGCGCCGCGTAGAGCCTGGTCAGGCGCGGCGACTGCGCCAGCTTCCAGGCCAGCGCATGTTCGCGCCCGCCGCCACCGAGGAGGAGGATGTTCATGCCGCGCGCGACCTAACAGGCGCGACGGGCGTAGTCCACCGCGCTAGTGGCCTTCCCGGCCGCCGGGGAAGCGCCTATGACGTGCGGCGATGCAGAGCCGTCCCGACATCCCGGTCGCCGACCGGGTCCGCGGCCACTGGGCCGACCGCTACCTGCCGCTGTCGTGGCGGCCGTACGCGCGCATGGCGCGGCTGGAACGCCCGATCGGGTGGTGGCTGCTGCTCTGGCCGTGCTGGTGGTCGTCGGCGATGGCAAGTGACGCCACGGGCCACGCGTGGCCGAACCTCTGGCATCTTTTTCTGTTCCTCGTCGGCGCCGTCGTCATGCGCGGGGCAGGGTGCACCTACAACGACATCGTCGACCGCGACCTCGACGCGCAGGTCGCCCGCACCCGCTCGCGCCCGATCCCGAGCGGACAGGTGACCGTCGCCCAAGCGCAGACGTTCCTGGTGGCGCAGGCGCTGGTCGGGCTGGTCGTCCTGTTGCAGTTCAACCGGGCAACGATCGTTCTCGGCATCGTTTCGCTCGCCACCGTCGCCATCTACCCGTTCATGAAACGGTTCATCGACTGGCCGCAGCTCTTTCTCGGAATATCGTTTTCCTGGGGCGCGCTGATGGGATGGACGGCGATCACCGGCTTCCTCGACTGGCCGGCGGTGATCCTCTACGCCGGCGGCATCCTGTGGACCATCGGCTACGACACCATCTACGCCCATCAGGACAAGGAGGACGACGCCCTGATCGGCGTGCGCTCTACCGCGCGCCTGTTCGCCGAGCGGACAAAACCGGCGCTGGTGCTGTTCTACTCGGGTGCGACGCTGCTGTTCGCCGCCGCTTTTTCAGCGGCGGAGCTGGGTTGGCTCGCGTACCTCGGCTTGCTGGCGGGAGCCGGCCATCTCGCCTGGCAGGTGACGGTGCTCGACACCGACGATCCCGACAATTGCCTGATGCTCTTCCGCGCCAACCGCGACTACGGCTGGATCGTCTTTGCCGGCCTGGTGATCGACGGCGCCTGGCGGGCACTGAGCTGACGGGCAACTGCCCGCAGTCGCCTCAGTCCCGCGCGATGATCTCGCGCGCCTCGATGCGCTCCACCGGTCCGCGTCGGCCGGCCTTGCGCCGCGCCAGGAAGCGCGGGCGGCGGGCAGCGAAAAAGGAGTGATATCGGCGAGGCTTCACCGGGGCGACGGTGACGGCGCCGAGCTTGCGCTCCGGCGCGCTGACGGTCCCGTCCGGAGCGACGACGAGGAGCGGCAGGTTGAGCACCCGGCCCCATTCCCGCCAGTCGGCGGCGACCTCTTCCACATCCTCGGTAACGACCAGGGAAACCGTGAGGGTTGGATCGGCGTGGCGAAGCTCGACGAACGCGGTAACCGCGCCTCCGCGCCCGGCGGGCTCGATGCGCACGGCGACGCCGGCGTAGCTGGCGAGCGGCACGGCGCGCGTCGGCGCCGGCCCCGGGCCGGCTGTCCGCAGGACGACCGCGCGCTCCCGGTCGATCGTGAACGCCGCTTCTGCAGTCCCGCCCGCGGCGACTGGTGCCTTCGCTGGCAGGACGTGCGGGTCGAGCCGGTGGCCCCGGCTCGACCCGGCGGCGGTTTTCCCGCCGGTCATGTTTGACGCCTCTAGACTGCTCCCTGCGGGCCCGATTGTTTATGGACCTCGCTCATTTCGATGTAAGTCTGCCATGACGCCCTTGGCGCCAGATTAACCGGCTCGGTTAAATTTGACTGATTTCCGAGAGGGTTAGCGGACCCTCACCGAACTCGGTTCACAAAACCTTGACCAGAGGCTGATATCAATCTGGCGCCGCCCGGAGCCGATGCCGGTTTCGTGGTTGCTCCGGCGCTGCTCGAAAGCGGCACGAAACGGAGTTGGTCGACGATGTGCAATTCCGTCCACAATGTCGGACGCTGGTACAACACACCGGCGACACTTGCCGAGCTGGTCGGCGGCGCCGACCGGCTTGTCTGGCAGGAGTCCAATCCATTCAAGCAGTGGCCGGCAGGTCAGGATTGGCACCGGATGGATCTGTGCCTTTGTCCGATCAACCTGGAAGCCACCCTCGAGCAGGCAGGCTTCACCTGGACGCGTGGCGTGGATCCGATGGAGTGGTTTGCTGAGGGCGTTCGCGCCTAGAGAACCTTGCCGGGGTTGAGGATCCCGTTGGGATCGAAGGCCTTCTTGAGACGGCGCATGAGGTCGAGTTCGACCGGGCTCTTCACCCGTTTGAGGAGGTCGCGCTTCAGCGTGCCGATGCCGTGCTCCGCCGAAATCGTGCCGCCCAGCTCGCGGACGATGGCGTACACCGCCTCGCTGAGCTCGTCTTGGCAGCCGAGGAAAGCGCGCTTCTCCATGCCCACCGGCTGCATGACGTTGAGATGGAGGTTGCCGTCGCCGAGGTGGCCGTAGGGGAACGGCCGGGCACCGGGCATCAGCCGGGCGACGGCGTCGCTCGCCTGCTCGATGAGTTGCGGAACTGCCGCCACCGGCACCGCCACGTCGTGCTTGATCGAGGCGCCCTCGCGCGTCTGGGCCTCCGGCATGGTGTGGCGCAGGCGCCAGAAGGCGGCCGCCTGCTCAAGCGACTCGGCGCGTACGCCGTCCTCGACCAGCCCCTTTTCGCTAGCCTCCGCGAATATCGCCTCGACCGCCGCGTCGGCCTCGTCCTGCGACATCGAGGAGGAGATTTCCAGGAGCACACTCCAGGCGTGCCGCTCCGCCAACGGAAAACGCGACCCCGGCACGTGGCGGACGACCAGTTCGAACGCGAGCAGCGGAATGAGTTCGAAGGCGGTGAGCGCCCGGCCGGCGCGGCTGCGTGCGAGTTCCAGGAGCGCAAGCGCCGCTTCCGGGTTAGCCACCCCCACGTAGGCAACGCTGACGCCTCGCGGGCGCGGGAACAGCTTCAGCGCCGCCGCGGTGATGATCCCGAGCGTACCTTCCGCGCCGACGAATACGTCCTTGAGGTCGTAGCCGGTGTTGTCCTTGCGCAGCGTCCTGAGACCGTTCCACACCTCGCCGGAAGCAAGTACCACCTCGACGCCGAGCGTCAATTCGCGCGTGTTGCCGTAGGCCAGCACGGACGTTCCGCCGGCGTTGGTCGAGAGGTTCCCGCCGATCTCGCACGAGCCCTCGGAGGCAAGCGACAGCGGAAACAGGCGGTCGGCCACCTCGGCCGCGCTCCTCGCTTCGGCAAGCGTCACGCCCGCTTCGACGATCATCGCGTCGCCGGCCGTATCGACCGAGCGCACGCGGTTCAGCCGCGACAGCGACACGACGATCTGGTCGCCGTCGGCCGAAGGCACCTGTCCGCCGACGAGGCCGGTGTTGCCCCCTTGCGGCACAATCGCTGTCCGGGTCTCGTTGGCAAGCTTCAGGATCGCGGCGACTTCGCCGACACTGCCGGGCCTCAGCACCAGGGGCGTCAGCCCGATGTGCTTCTCGCGCGGCTCGGCGAGGTAGGGGCGGATGGCTTCGGCGTCGCGGAGCGCGTTGGCGCTACCGACGATGCCGCCAAATCTGTCGAGGAGGGAAGGGTCCGGCGCCGTCATGGCGCCGGATACTATTGGGCGGGGCGGTGGCCGTCGAGATACCCGATCGCCGCCGCTTCTCGCGTTCCTACATGGCAGCCTTGACGACGTGCCAGACGCCGCCGACGCCGTCGCCGGTGGTGTCGCCGGCCTGCTTGTCGTTCTTCCAGAAGTAGAGCGGCATGCCCTTGTAGGCCCACATCTTCTCGGCCTTGCCGTCCTTGTCGGTCACGTCCACCAGCGTGTAGTCGCCCTCGGCCATCGCACCGGCGTCGGCCGCGAACGGCGGCCAGTTGGCGATGCACCCGCCGACGCAGGCCGACTTGGCGGCGCCGGCGGTGTCCTTGTCGTAGATGTAGAGGGTCATCCCGTTGGGTGCGACGAGGATGTCGCCGAGCGCGGTGCTCATCGTCTTTGTCGGATCGGCAGCGTAGGCCGAGGTGGCAATGGCAAAAGCGGCCGCAAGGCCGATAATGACGCGTTTCATGGAGGTCTCCCTATTGTGGCGTGTGGTGCGCGCCGGGGCCGGCCCATGCCGGCGCCCGACCCTGCAAACACCTCGGCCGGTGGAATATTCATGCGTCGCGGTCGGGAACGCGACGTTGCCTTGAAGCGGTTACGCCCCTGTGCGATAGCAGGCGGCCTGATGACAACTGGACGGAAGCGATGGCGGCGCAGGGCGGATTGCTGGCTGGAAAGCGCGGGCTCATCCTTGGTGTCGCCAACAATCGGTCGATTGCCTGGGGCATTGCCCGGGCCTGCCGCGACGGTGGCGCCAGCCTTGCGCTGACCTACCAGGGCGACTCGCTCAAGAAGCGGGTCGAGCCCCTCGCCGCCGAGATCGGGGCTTCCGTTGTCGGCCATTGCGACGTCACCGAGCCCGACACCATCGACGCCGTCTTTGCCGAGACCGAACGCCGGCTTGGCGGCCTCGATTTCGTCGTCCACGCCGTTGCCTTCTCCGACCGTGGCGAACTCACCGGCCGCTACATCGACACCACCGCGGAAAACTTCGCCAACACGCTGCTGATTTCCTGCTACTCGCTGACCGCCGTCGCCCAGCGGGCCGAGAAGCTGATGACCAACGGCGGCTCGATCCTGACGCTGACCTACTACGGCGCCGAGAAGGTGATGCCGCACTACAACGTCATGGGCGTCGCCAAGGCGGCGCTGGAGGCGAGCGTGCGCTACCTCGCCGTCGACCTCGGCAAGGCCGGCATTCGCGTCAACGCCATCTCGGCCGGACCGATCAAGACGCTCGCCGCCGCCGGAGGCATCGGAGACTTCCGCTACATTCTCAAGTGGAACGAGTACAACGCGCCGCTGAGGCGCACCGTCACCACCGACGACGTTGGTGCATCCGCCCTCTACCTGCTCTCCGACCTGTCGCGGGCGGTCACCGGCGAGGTTCACCACGTCGATTCCGGCTACCACGTGGTCGGCATGAAGGCGGTCGACGCCCCCGACATCGCCAAGGTCGCCGACTGACCCTGGTCGGCGTCGGCAGCAGGCCGAACGTTCCCGCATGACGCGTCTTTCTCCGCCGACCATCGTCTTTGTCCGCCATGGCCGGACAGACTGGAACGTCAACGGACGCTTGCTTGGGCAACAGGACATTCCGCTGAACGACGCCGGCCGGGCCGACGCACGCCACAACGGGGCGACTATCAAGGTGGCGGTCCCCGACGTCGCGACGTTCGACTTCGTCGCGAGCCCGCTGTCGCGCGCCCGCGAGACGATGGAGATCGTACGCGCCGCGATCGGCCTCGATCCCGAGGGGTACCGCACCGATCCGAGTTCTCCGCGAGGTCACCTTCGGCAGGTGGGAGGGCCGCACGCTCGACGATATCCGTGCCGCCACCCCGGACGAGGTCGCTGCCCGCGAGCGCGACAAGTGGGCGTTCCGGCACCCCGGCGGGGAGAGCTACACCGATCTTGCCGAGCGGCTTGCGCCGTGGCTGGCGGCGCTTTCCCGCCCGACGATGATCGCCGCCCACGGCGGCACCGGCCGTGTGCTGTGGATCGCGCTGACCGGCATGGATCCGGCCGACGCGGCGGCGAGGGACTTTCCGCACGACAAGGTCTTCCTGTGGAAGGACGGCGCCGCCTCGCTCCTCTAGCGCCGTTTGACGGCCCGGCGCCCCTTGCCTAGAACGGGCGCTCGAACTCGCGGGCCCACATGTCCTTCAACACCTTCGGCCATCTTTTCCGCGTCACCACCTGGGGCGAAAGCCACGGGCCGGCGATCGGCTGCGTCGTCGATGGCTGCCCGCCGCGCATCCGCATTTCCGAGGCCGACATCCAGAAGCACATGGACCGGCGCCGGCCCGGCCAGTCGCGCTTCACCACCCAGCGGCGCGAGCCGGACCATGTGAAGATTCTGTCCGGTGTCTTCGCCGACGAGGAATCGGGCGAGCTGATGACCACCGGCACGCCGATCTCGCTCGTTCATCGACAACGTCGACGCCCGCTCCAAGGACTACGACGCCATCCGCGACCGCTACCGCCCCGGCCATGCCGACTTCACCTACCAGGCGAAGTACGGCATCCGCGACTGGCGGGGCTCCGGCCGCGCCTCGGCCCGGGAGACCGCCTCCCGCGTCGCCGCGGGAGCGGTCGCGCGGCTTGTGATGCCGGAGGTGCGCATCCGCGGCGCCCTTATCCAGATCGGGCCGCACAAGGTCGATCGCGCCAACTGGGACTGGGACGAGGTCGACCGCAACCTGTTCTTCTCGCCGGACGCCAGGGTGGTGGAGCGGTGGGCGGACTACCTTGACGAGATGAGGGGCCGCGGCTCCTCGACCGGCGCCGTGATCGAGGTGGTGGCCGAAGGGGTGCCCGCCGGCCTCGGCGCCCCGATCTACGGCAAGCTCGACCAGGACATCGCCTCGGCGATGATGTCGATCAACGCGGTCAAGGGCGTGGAGATCGGCGCCGGGTTCGGCGCCGCGAGCCTGCCCGGCGAAGAGAATGCCGACGAGATGCGGATCGGCAGCGACGGCCGGCCGGTGTTCCGCTCCAACAATGCCGGCGGCATCCTCGGCGGCATCTCCACCGGCCAGCCGGTGGTCGTCCGCTTCGCGGTCAAGCCGACCTCGTCGATCCTGACGCCGATGCTGACCGTCAACCAGGCCGGTGAGGAGGTGGAGGTTTCGACCAAGGGACGCCACGACCCCTGCGTCGGCATCCGCGCCGTTCCGATCGGCGAGGCGATGCTGGCGATCGTGCTCGCCGACCACACTCTGCGCCATCGTGGCCAGGTCGGCTGGACGGGCCAATGAGCGACGACGAACGGGTTGCCGACGCCATCGCCGCCTTCAAGGCGCGGCGAAATCGTGGTGGTCGTCGACGACGACGACCGCGAGAACGAGGGCGACCTCATTCTCGCCGCCGTCCACGCCACGCCGGAGAAGCTGGGCTTCATCGTCCGGCACACCACCGGCATCGTCTGCACGCCGCTGCCGCGCGAGACCGCGCGCCGCCTCCACCTTCAGCCGATGGTCGCCGACAACGACGCGCCGCTCGGCACCGCCTTTACCGTGTCGGTGGATTTCCGCCACGGCCTCACCACCGGCATCTCCGGCGAGGAGCGCTGCAATACCGTGCGCGCGCTCGCCAACCCCAACGTCGGCGCCGCCGACTTCGTCCGTCCCGGCCACATCTTCCCGCTGATCGCGCGCGAGGGCGGCGTGCTGATGCGTTCCGGCCACACCGAGGCGGCGGTCGACCTGTGCAAGCTTGCCGGTCTCGCTCCGGTCGGCGTGCTGGCCGAACTCGTCAACGACGACGGCACCGTCAAACGCGGGTCGGAGGTGGCGGCGTTCGCCGCCGAGCATGGGCTGAAGGTCGTTTCGGTCGCCGACATCATCGCCTGGCGCCAGCGCAGCGAGAGGCTGGTCGACCGGGTGGCCGAGTTCCCGATCTCCACCCGCGGCGGCCCGGCCCGTGCGGTCACCTATCGCACGCCCTTCGATCCCAACCAGCACGTTGCCATCGTCTTCGGCGACATCGGCGACGGCCACGACGTTCCCGTCCGCCTGCACCGTGAGTCGGTGATCGCCGACGTGTTCAGCGCCGGCGGCGAAATCGCCGAGCTGGTCGAGCGCATGGCGGCCACCGGCCGCGGCGTCATCGTGTACCTGCGCGAGGGCAACGTCGGCGTCGCCGCATCGGGCGAGCGCGCCCGCGCCGGCGTCGTCACGTCGTCCGAATCGGGCGGCGCCGAGGCCACCCGCTCGGCCGCCGCGCGCCGTGACGAATGGCGCGAGATCGGGCTGGGCGCCCAGATCCTGAAGGACCTCGGCGTCAGGTCGATCCGCCTGATCGCCGGCCGCGAGCGGCACTACGTCGGCCTCGACGCCTTCGGCATCGCCATCGACCGACGGAAATTCTGTAGCCCTGAGCAATTCCAGGAAAAGTGGCCACCGCCTTTCCGTCCGGAATTGCGCAAAGACAAGCGACCTAGCGGGCGAAGGTCGCCACCGCCTCGATCTCCGCCGACCACAGGAACTGGTCGACCGGCAGCACGCGCGTGAGGCGGTAGCCGCCGTCGATCAGGATGCGCGCGTCGCGGGCGAGCGTTGCCGGATTGCACGACACCGCGACGACCCGCGCGACGGCCGAGCGGGCGATCGCTTCGGCCTGGGCGCGGGCGCCGGCCGCCGGCGGATCGAAGACGACCGCGGCAAACGGGTCGAGTTCCGGCGGCGACAGGGGGTTGGCGAAGAGATCGCGACGGCGCGTCGTCACCGGTTTCAGGCCGGTAGCGCTCCGCACCGCGGCGCCAAGCGCCTCGAGCAGCACCTCGTCACCCTCGACGGCGGTCACCGCCACCCGCTGCGCCAGCCTCAGCGTGAACGTGCCGATGCCGGCGAAGAGGTCGGCGACCGGGCCCTCATCGCCGACGTGGGCGAGGACCGCGCCGGCGAGGGCCGCCTCGGCCAACGGCGTCGCCTGGACGAAGCCGGCGGGGACGGGGAGGAGGGCGGCATCGCCGCCGACCGCGATCTCCGGGCGCCGGTTGGCGAACACCGTCTCGCCATCGACGGTCAATCGCGCGATCGCCGCGTCGCCAGCGAAGGCGCCGAGACGACCGCGCTGGTCGCGGTCGAGCTTGCCGCCTCCGGCGAGCGCCGCGTCGAGACCGTTGCCGGCGAGCGTCACCGTCAGCCGCGCGCGCCGCCGCGGCTTTACCGCGACGGCGACCATGTCGCGGAAGAGGGGCAGGTGGGCGACGATTCCGGGCGCCAGCACCGGGCAGGCGGTCACCGGTACGATCTCGTGCGAGCCGCGCCGGTTGAAGCCAAGCACCACGCCGCCCGCGGTGTTGACGGCCGAGAACACCGCCCGGCGGCGGCCGCCGGGTTCGCTCGCCGTCACCGGCTCGACGGCGACGTCGATGCCGTGGAGGGCGAAGGACTTCGCGACGATGTCCCGCTTCCAGGCAAGATAGGCGGTGCGCTCCATGTGCTGGAGCGTGCAGCCGCCGCACGTGCCGAAGTGAGAGCAGGGCGGCGTCACCCGGTCGGCGCTGGCGGCGAGAATGCGCGTCGGCCGGCCGCGCTTGCCGTCGCGCTCGATCTCGACCGTCTCGCCGGGCAGCGTGAACGGCACGAAGATGCGGCCCCCCGCCGTCTCGGCGACGCCGTCGCCGCCAGCGCCGAGAGCGGCGATGGTGACGGTCTCGCTCACTTGTGCGCGCCGATCAGGAGCTCGCGGTTGCCGTCGCCGCCCTCGATCGGCGACAGGATGACGCCGCCGACGCGCCAGCCCATGTCGGCCTCGAGCCAGGTGGCGATGTCGGCGACCGCGCGCTCCGCCGCAGCAGGGTCGCGCACGATGCCGCCCTTGCCGAGGGCCGCGCGGCCAACCTCGAACTGCGGCTTGACCAGAAAGACGCCCCAGGCGTCGTCGGATGCGAGCTTGAGGGCCGGCGGCAGCGCCAGCTTCAGCGAGATGAAGCTGACGTCGGCGACGATCGCGTGGACGGGTTCGCCGATGTCGGCGGCGGTGAGGTCGCGCGCGTTGACGCCTTCGCGGTTGACCACGCGCGGGTCGGCGGCGAGGCGCTCGTCGAGCTGGCCGTGGCCGACGTCGACCGCGAACACCTTGCGGGCACCGCGTTCAAGCAGAACCTGGGTGAAGCCACCGGTCGAGGCGCCGAGATCGAGCGCCGTCAGGCCCGCGGCCGCGTAGCCGAAGCGGTCGAGTCCCGCGATCAGTTTGACCGCGGCGCGCGAGACGTAGCCCGACGCCGGATCGTCGATGGCAAGATCGGCGTCGGGCGAAACGGTCTGCGACGGCTTGGAGGCGCGTTCGCCGTTGACCGAGACGTGCCCGCGCAGGATGGCGTCGCGCGCCCTGGCCCGCGTCGGCAGCAGGCCCCGGGCAACCAGCGCCATGTCGAGGCGCTGCATCTCTTGTCGGTCGGACTGGCTCATGGCAGCGACATGTGAGCGCCGCCGCGGCGGATGGCAAGCCTCAGAAGAAGCAGCCGACAAACGAGGCGGCGATGATGTCGAAATAGACGAGCCGGCCGAACTGCAGCCACAACAGCGCGCCCCCGCCGACGAGGGCGAGGCCGGCAAGCGACAGCACTGCCTTTGCCGCGAGGTTCATCGGCGGCGATCCTACCATGGTTCGCCGCCGACAAGGCCCTTACGACGCGGCCATCAGCCGCCTGAGCTTGGCGAGCGCCGTCTCGTCCTTCTCCTGATAGTCGACGGTCCCGAAGAACTGTGCCTTGGCGTCGAGGAGATAGATCGAAGCGGTGTGGTCCATCGTGTAGTCGTCGTCGCTCTTGCCCGGCACCTTGCGGGCGTAGACCCGATAATCCTTGATTATCTGGTCGATCGCCGGCCGCGAACCGGTGAGGCCCTCGATCCGCGGGTCGAAGGCCGTGAGATAGGCGGCCATCTGTTCGCGGGTGTCGCGCTCGGGGTCGACGGTGATGAAGTAGAACTTCATCTTGCCGGCGTCGGCGCCGAGGTCCTGGAGCCACACGGTGATGTCGGAGAGCGTCGTCGGGCACACGTCCGGACAGAACGTGTAGCCGAAGAACAGCGCCGACGGATGGCCCTGAAGGTCGGCCTCGGTGACCGTCTGCCCCTTCGTGTCCGTCAGTGTGAAGGGCCCTCCGATCGTCTGGCCGACGATGGTCTGCCCGACAATATTGCCGCCGGTGCCGTCGTGTTTGCCGAGCACGATGACCCAGACGACCACCGCGGCGAGGATGACGACGGCGGCCCAGACCGCCATCCGCACCATGCGCAGCGTGGAAACGTTCATTGTCCCGCGCCCTTCATCTGGCCATGGTCCATCTGCATTTGAGCGCCGCTCATCCCCGGCATCGCGTCAGCCGCCGGGCCGCTGGCACCGATCGCCATGACGTGCAGGAACGTGTCGACGCTGCCGGCCTTCTCGAAGGTCAGCGTCACCGGGAGCTGGCCGCCCTCGGTCAGGCCGTCGTTCAACGTGATGAACATGATGTGAAAACCGCCGGGGCCAAGGGTGACCTTGCCGTGCGCCGGGATTTCGATGCCGCCATCGACTTCGTGCATGGTCATGACGCCGTTCTTCACCTCCATGGTGTGCAACTGGACCGTCTGGGCGACGGGAGAATTGGCGGCGACAAGCCGGTCGGGCTGGTCGCCATTATTGGTGATGGTGAGGAAGCCGCCGGCACTGAGGGCCTTCGGCGGCGTTGCCCGCGTCCACAGGTCCGTCAGGGTCAGCGACCCAATGGTGACTTCGTGGGCATAGGCGGTGGTCTGGCTTGCGCCCGTCGCAAGAGCGAAAGCGAGCGCGGCGGCAGCGAACATGCGTGACATGAGTTTCCAACCTCTCCAATGAGTGGCGCGGCATCGAAGCCGGGCGCCGAGGACCTGATCGACAAACGAAATGCTTAACGTTCAGGCGGGGAGAGGCGGACTGCGCGGTCCGTGGGACGAGGGCAGGCGCGGCGACGGCGCCGCGTGGTCTGGTGGAACCAGCACCGCCACCCTCAGGGCAGGCGGCGGAACCAGGATTGCGGCGAGAGACGGCTCCACCGGCGCTGCCGAAGCGTGACCGCAGGCAACGGCGCAGCCGAGCACGCAACAGGGGCAGTCGTTCTGCGGCCCGGTCGAGCCCGGCGCGTGCGCGCCCGCGCCCGACGCCAGCGTGCAGATGACGCCGCCCCCGTCGCCGTCGGCCGCCATCGCGCCGAGGTGGAAGCCGCCGACAAAAACGTTGACCACGATCAGCACGATCAGCGCCCGCGCCAGCGAGCGACCGTCGGCACCGCGCATCAGGCCAAACAGCGACGTCCCCATGGCGCCGGTTCTAGCAGGCACCGGTCGGCCAGGCGAGGTCATGGCGGTTGCCCGCGTCCGCGTGCCGCGCCTCAGGCGGCGGCCGCCGGCGGGTCGGCGTCGGGGGTGGGTGGCGGTGGCACCGCGACATTGGGATCCTCAGGGTTCAGTTCCTCGGGAGAAATGACGGCGCCGACCGGCGCGGTAGCGGCGAGATCGAAGTCGGTCTTGTCGGCGGTCACCAGTGCCGCCCGTCGTCCGAGCCGGGTGAACACGTACACGGCAAGCACGGCCTGCACGACGGCGGTGAACAGGAAGAGCATGGTCGTCCCGGTTCGCTGTATCAGCAGCGAGGCGAGCAACGGCCCGACGATCGATCCGCAGGCGTTGGCGAGGAGGATGCCGGCAGCGGTTTCCACATACGTGCCGCGGCTCGGCATGGTCGTAGGCGTGGGCGGCGGCGATCGAATAAGTCGGCAGCGTCGTGAGACCGAACAGGAAGGCGAGCGCGAACCAGGTGTCGCGCGACGCCGGCAGCACGACCAGGAGCAGGCCCACCAGTGCCGCCCCGGCGAGGAGGGCCATCAGCACCGCACGCCGGTCGACCCGGTCCGACAGCCGTCCCACCGGCCACTGCATCAGCGCGCCGCCGACGGTGGCGATGCTCATGAACAGCGCCGCGTCCCGCGTCGTCAATCCGGTGCCGACGACGGCCACCGCGCCGAGCGACCAGAACGCCCCGTTGGCGACGCCGATCATGGTGACGCCGACGATACCGACCGGCGAGACCTTGTAGAGGGCGAGTGGCCGGAAGTTGACCAGCGTCACCGGTGCCGGCTGCGCCGAACGGGTGAGCGCCACCGGGATCGTCGCCAGCGACATCGACAGGGTGGCGACCGCGAACAGGGTGAATACGGTGGGAGAAGCGAGCGTGGCGACGAACTGGCCGATCGTCAGCGCCGCGAAGTTGACGATGATGTAGGCCGACATGATCAGGCCGCGGGAGGCGTTGTTGACGCGGTCGTTGAGCCAGCTTTCGATGATCAGATAGAGGCAGGCGAGGCTGGCGCCGATCGCCAGCCTGAGCACGAACCAGACCGGGAACGCGACCCAGAGCGGGTGCGCGACGACAGAGGCCGCGGCAAGCGACACCGCCGCCGCGAAAGCGCGGATGTGCCCGGCCCTGAGGATCACATACGGACCGCCCAGGCAGCCCGCCACGAACCCGATGTAGTAGGCGGAGCCGATGGCGCCGATTTCGACCTGGCTCCACCCCTCGGCGGATGCCCTCAGCGGCACGACGATGAGCTGGAGGCCATGGCCGACGATAAGGAAGGCCACGCCCAGCAGCAGCGAGGAAACGGGGCCGACGGTCGACTTCATCGTTCGGCAGGCTCGGCTGGCGGCTCTTCCTCAGGCGCGCCGCGGCTGCGACATGGCACGGCCGAGCGCGGCAAACACGGCGCCGACGATGCCGGCCGCGTCGAGGCCGGCCGCCGCGTACATCTGTTCGGGCTTGCCCTGCTCGATGAAGCGGTCGGGGAGCGTCAGCGTACGGACCTTGAGCCCACGGTCAAGCGCGCCGGTGGTAGCGAGATGCGCCAGCACCTGTGAGCCGAAGCCGCCGACCGCGCCTTCCTCGACGGTGATGAGGACCTCGTGTTCGCGCGCCAGGCGGTCGATCAGGCCGGTGTCGAGCGGCTTGGCGAAGCGGGCGTCGGCGACCGTCGTCGGCAGGCCATAGGTGTCGAGCTCTTCCGCCGCGAGCAGCGTCTGGGCGAGCCGCCCGCCGAACGACAGCAGCGCCACCTTGCTGCCCTCGCGCATGACCCGGCCGCGCCCGATGGCGAGCGGCACCCCGCGTTCGGGCATGTCCACCCCGACACCCTCGCCGCGCGGGTAGCGGAACGCCGACGGACGGTCGTCGATCGCCGCCGCGGTCGCCACCATGTGCCTGAGCTCCGCTTCGTCGGCCGCCGCCATCACCACGAACCCCGGCAGGCAGGCGAGGAAGGTGGTGTCGTACGAACCGGCGTGGGTCGGCCCGTCGGCGCCGACCAGCCCCGCGCGATCGATGGCGAAGCGGACCGGCAGGCCCTGGATCGCCACGTCGTGGACGATCTGGTCGTAGGCGCGCTGGAGGAAGGTGGAATAGATCGCCGCGAACGGCTTGAAGCCTTCGGCGGCAAGGCCGGCGGCGAAGGTGACGGCGTGCTGCTCGGCGATGCCAACGTCGAAGGTGCGCTCAGGGAACGCCTCGGCGAAGAGGTCGAGTCCGGTGCCGCCGGCATCGCCGCGGTGATCGCCACGATGCGGGGGTCTTCCTGCGCTTCGCGAATCAGGCTCTCGGCGAACACCCTGGTGTAGGACGGGGCGTTGGAGCGGCCCTTGGCCTGCTTGCCGGTCACCACGTCGAAGGTGGAGACGCCGTGGTACTTGTCGTCCGACTCCTCGGCCGGCGCGTATCCCTTGCCCTTCTTGGTGACGACGTGCACCAGGATCGGGCCGTTGTTCATCGCCTTGACGTTCCGGAGCACCGGCAGCAGGTGGTCGAGGTTGTGCCCGTCGATCGGCCCGACGTAGTAGAAGCCGAGTTCCTCGAACATGGTGCCGCCGGTCCAGAAGCCGCGCGCGAACTCCTCGGTCAGGCGAAGCTTTTCGCGCACGAACCTCGGCAGCGCGTCGGCGATGCGTTTCCCGAGCCGCCGCACCTTGCGGTAGGCGCGACCTGAAACCAGCCGGGCGAGGTGGGCGGACATGGCGCCGACCGGCGGCGCGATCGACATGTCGTTGTCGTTGAGGACGACGATCAGCCGCGACCGGAGATGGCCGGCGTTGTTCATCGCCTCGTAGGCCATGCCGGCCGACATGGCGCCGTCGCCGATTACGGCGATGACGTTGTTGTCGCCGTCGTCGAGGTCGCGGGCCACCGCCATGCCGAGCGCCGCCGAGATCGAGGTGGAGGAGTGGGCGGTGCCGAACGGGTCGTACGCGCTCTCCGCCCGGCGGGTGAAGCCGGAAAGGCCGCCGGGCTGGCGGAGCGTCCGGATGCGGTCGCGCCGGCCGGTGAGGATCTTGTGCGGGTAGGCCTGATGGCCGACGTCCCAGATGAGGCGGTCGCGCGGCGTGTCGAAGACGTAATGGAGCGCCACCGTCAGCTCGACCACGCCGAGGCCGGCACCGAGGTGGCCGCCGGTGACCGAAACGGCGGAGATGGTCTCCTGCCGCAACTCGTCCGCGAGCTGCCGGAGGTCGGATTCGGGCAGTTTGCGCAGGTCGGCCGGCAAGGTGACCCGGTCGAGGAGGGGCGTCGCGCTGTCGTCGCTCAAGTCGTCGATTCCGCTGGGGGGCGCGTGCCGGCACACTTGCACGGCGGGCAGGGTGGCGCAATGCGGCAGCGCTCGCACGGCGGCCAAAAGCTTAACCCTTGCTGTCGGCAGCGATGTGAGGAGCCGGGATTGCCGTTGGCAACGCCCCAAAGTAGGGTCTGCCGGCTCGATACACCGCTGACGCGAACGCTCAAAACGGGATGTCCGATTCGACGGGCGCTGCCGCGCCGACGCTCCTCGAGGCGCAACACCTCTCCAAATCGTTTGGCCCGGTGGAGGTGCTGGGCGACGTTTCGGTCGCGCTGCGCGCCGGCGAGGTGCACGCCGTCGTTGGCGAGAACGGGGCCGGCAAATCGACCTTGATGAAGATCCTCGCCGGCCACCTGTCGCCGACGAAGGGGTCCGTCCTGTTCGATGGCCGTCCCGTGGTCTTCAACAGCCCGGTCGACGCCGAACGCCTCGGCATCGTGTTGGTTCACCAGGAAATCCTGCTCGCCCCCCACCTTACCGTCGCCCAGAACATCTTCATGGGGCGCGAGATCAGGCGCGGCATCGTCGTCGACGATCGCGCCATGAACCGCCAGGCGGCCGAAGTGATCCACGGGCTTGGCGCCGACATCGACCCGACGGCGGTGGTCTCCCGGCTCTCCATCGCCCAGCGCCAGCTCGTCCAGATCGCCCGCGCCCTCAACGTTCCCCACCGCGTCGTCATCTTCGACGAGCCGACCGCGTCGCTGACCCCGTTCGAGACCGAGGCGGTCCTCAAGGTCATTCGTGACCTCCGCGCCAGGGGCACGCCGGTCCTCTACATCTCGCACCGGTTGCCCGAAGTGGCGGCGATCGCCGACCGGGTCACGATCCTGCGCGACGGACGCCTGATCGCGACGCGAAACGCCGCCGAGCTTGCACCCGTCGATATGGCCCGACTGATGGTGGGGCGCGACATGTCGCATCTCTACCCGGAACGCGTCCCCGACCCGGCGAGCGACACGGTCCTGGACGTCAGCAATCTCAATGTGCCGGGCTTCGTCTCGGATGCCTCCTTCAGCGTTCGGCGTGGCGAAATCCTCGGCTTCGCGGGCCTCGTCGGCGCCGGCCGCACCGAGCTTCTCGAGGGTGTGGTGGGCCTCAGACCGCACCGCGGCAAGGTCCGTGTGAAGGGGGCCGAGGTTTCGTTTCACGACGTGCGCGACAGCATGCACGAGGGGATCGTCTATCTGAGCGAGGACCGCAAGGGTAAGGGCCTGATCCTGACCCGCGACCTGCCCACCAACCTGACGCTCGCCGCGCTCGCACATTTTGCCCGCGGGCCGCTGCTCGACCGCGGCAGGGAGGACACTGCCCTCGACCAGGCGATCTCCGAGTTCGACATCCGTGCGCCGCGCAAGGACATGCTCGCCGGCCAACTTTCCGGCGGCAACCAGCAGAAGCTGCTGCTCGCCAAGATGATGCTGCTGGAGCCCGAGATCATCGTCATCGACGAGCCGACCCGCGGCATCGACATCGGCACCAAGCAGCAGATCTACAAGTTCATCACCGAGCTTGCCGGGCGCGGCAAGTCGATCGTCGTCATCTCCTCGGAGATGCAGGAGCTGATCGGCATCTGCCACCGCGTGCTGGTGATGCGCAACGGACGCATCGTCGGCGAGGTATCCGGCGAGCGCATGACTGAGCAGGAGATCGTGGTCTACGCCACCGGCGTGACCAGCGAGGAGGCGGCGCGGGTGACCGCCACGGGGGGAGCATGACCGATACCGCGACCAAGGCGCGACCGGGCCGGACGTTCACCGGCCGGCTCAACATGGCGGCGCTGGCGCCATTCATCGCGCTCGCCCTGCTGCTCGTTGTCGGCACGTTCGCCAACGACAACTTCCTGACCGTCGGCAACCTCGTCAACGTGGCGACCCGCAGCGCCTTCATCGCCATCGTCGCGGTCGGCGCGACGTTCGTCATCTCGGCCGGCGGGCTCGACCTGTCGGTCGGCGCCATGACCGCCTTCGTCGCCAGCCTGATGATCATGTTCATGAACGGCGGCTCGATCACCAATCCCTACGTCATGCTGGTGGCCGCCATGGCACTCGCGATCGTGCTCGGTGCTGCCTGCGGCCTCGCCAACGGCCTCATCGTGACCGTCGGCCGCATCGAGCCGTTCATCGCCACGCTCGGCACCATGGGCATCTTCCGCGGCCTCACCACCTGGCTGTCGCAGGGCGGCGCGATCACGCTTCGCTCCGCCGACATCCAGACCATCTACCGCCCCGCCTATTTCGGCTCGGTCCTCGGCATTCCGATTCCCATCGTCGTCATCTTCGCCACAGCGGCCATCGGCGCCTTCATCTTCTACCGCACGCCCTACGGACGGCACGTGATCGCGGTCGGCTCCAACGAGGACGTGGCGCGCTATTCCGGCATCCCGGTCAGGCGCGTACGCACCATCACCTACGCGTTGCAGGGCCTGTGCGTGGCGATCGCGGTGCTGCTCTACGTGCCGCGCCTCGGTTCCACCTCCGCCACCACCGGGCTGCTCTGGGAGTTGCAGGCGATCACCGCCGTGGTGATCGGCGGCACGGCGCTGCGCGGGGGGATCGGGCGCATCTGGGGCACGATTTGCGGGGCGTTCATCCTTGAGATCGTGGGAAACATCATGCTACTTTCGAGCTTCGTCAGCGAGTATCTGATCGGTGCCATCCAGGGCGCGATCATCATCATCGCGATGCTCGTGCAACGCTCCTTGATGCGTCGGAACTGACATCCACCGGGTCAAAAGGGTCGCCCGGCAACGACAACAAATCGGCCCTGTCTGTGAGGGAGAAACCTATGCGTAAGGTAATGCTGACGGGCGCCGCCATCGCCATGGCCGCCCTGATGAGCGCCGCCCACGCCGCCGACAAGAAGACCATCGGCGTTTCAATTCCCGCGGCGGACCACGGCTGGACGGCGGGCGTCGTCTTCCACGCCAACCGCGTCGCCAAGCTGCTCATGCAGGAGTATCCGGGTCTCAACGTCATCGTGAAGACCTCGCCCGACCCCGCCACCCAGGCGAACGCGCTCGAGGACCTTTCTACCCAGGGCATGGATGCCCTCGTCATCCTGCCGTCCGACCCCGACCCGCTGGTCAATGCCATCAAGCAGGTGAAGTCGAAGGGCACCTTCGTCACGCTCGTCGACCGCGCTCCGTCGAACAACGACACTTCGGTGCGCAACCTCTACGTCGCCGGCAACAATCCGGCGCTCGGCGCGGTGGCCGGTGACTACATCAAGGCGCACAGCCCCAACGCCCAGGTGGTGGTGATCCGCGGCCTGCCGATCCCGATCGACCAGCAGCGCCAGGACGGCTTCGACGCTGCCATCGCCGGGTCAGGCGTCAAGGTGCTCGAGAAGCAGTTCGGCAACTGGAACCGCGACGACGCCTTCAAGGTCATGCAGGACTACCTGACCAAGTACCCGAAGATCGACGTCGTGTGGTGCCAGGATGACGACATGGCGGTCGGCGTGCTGCAGGCGATCGATCAGGCCAAGCGGACCGACATCCAGTACATCATCGCCGGCGCCGGCATGAAGGAGATGGTCAAGAAGGTGATGGACGGGGACAAGATGGTTCCGGTCGACGTCGCCTACCCGCCGTCGATGGTCGGCACCGCGCTGGAGCTGACCGCCGCCCACCTCTACGACCAGGTGCCGGTGGAAGGTAGCTACATCCTCGACGCGACGCTGATCACCAAGGACAACGCGGGGGAGTGGTATTTCCCGGATTCGCCGTTCTAGTCAGCCTGAAACAGATGAAGGGTGGGGCGCTTCGGCGCCCCATCTTTTTTCCTCAGAACGGCGTGTCGTCGTCGAGGGGCTCGCTGCCCTCGGGCCCGCCGTCGTCGCCCACCCGGATCTTCTCGACCCGCGCCTCCGCCTGCTTCAGCAGCGCGTCGCAGTGCTTCCTCAGCGCGTCCCCGCGCTCGTAGATGGCGATCGATTCGGCAAGCGGCACCTCGCCCCGCTCCAGCCGGCTGACGATTTGCTCCAGTTCTGCCAGCGCCTGCTCGAAGCTCAGGTCCTCGATGGCAACGGGCTTCTCGTCGGGCATAAGTCGTTTGTCCTCGTTGGAGCGCTTCATGCTTTCATCAGTTCGCCGACATGGGCGGCGACCGACCCGGCAAGCCCGGCGAGATCATAGCCGCCTTCGAGCAGGCTGACGATGCGGCCGTCGCAATGACGCGCGGCGACGCCCATCACCATCGCCGTCGCCCAGGCGAAATCGGCTTCCGTCAGGTTCAACTCGGCCAGCGGATCGCGCATGTGCCCGTCGAAGCCGGCGGAGATGAGGATGAGGTCGGGAGCGAAGGCGTCAAGGGCGGGCAGGACGCGGTTCTCGAAAGCCGCCCGGAACTCGCTGCCACCGTCGCCGGGCGACAGCGGCACGTTGACGATGTTGCCGACGCCGGTCTCCGACGGCGCGCCGGTGCCGGGATAGGCCGGCATCTGGTGGGTCGAGCAGTAGAGAATGCTGGCGTCGGTCTCTACCAGGTCCTGGGTGCCGTTGCCGTGGTGCACGTCCCAGTCGACGATCGCCACCTTGCCCACGCCGTGCCGGCGCTGGGCGTGGCGGGCGGCGATCGCCGCGTTATTGAACAGGCAGAAGCCCATGCAGCGGTCGGCCTCCGCATGGTGGCCGGGGGGCCTGATCGCCAGGAAGGCATTGGCGACGCGGCCGCCCATCACCTCGTCGACGCCGAGGCAGGCCGCGCCGACCGCGTGGCGGGCGACCGTGAAGCTCTCCGGCGAGATGTAGGTGTCCATCTCGATCTGGACGATGCCGGCGGCCGGCACCATGTTGCGGATCTCGTCGATGTAGGTGTCGGTGTGGACGAGGGCGATCGCGTCCGTCTCGCCGAGCGGCGCGGTCTTGCGCACGAGGCCGGCAAAGCGCGGATCGGACAGCACCTTGGTGATGGCGCGCAGCCGGTCGGGTCGTTCCGGATGGCCGGTCGGCACGAGGTGCTCGAGAAAAACCGGGTCCTCGACAAGCAAAGTGGTCAACAAGTCCTCCTGATCGCGTTTGTCGCGGATCAGCCCTTTCCATCCAGATAGGCATTGAGCGCGTCGCGTGCAGCCGGCGAGCGCAACAGCTCGGGGAAGCCTGCCGCTTCCTGGTCGATGCGCGCCACCACCTCGCGGCGGTCGCCGCGCATCAGCCGGCGCGCCATGCGCACCGCCTCGGGCGGCATGGCGGCGAGCGCCCGCGCCGCCGCCAGACCCGCTTCCTCCACCTCGCCGGCCGAGACCACCCGGTTGACCAGCCCTGCCTGGAGGGCGCGCTGGGCGTCGAACTGCTCGCCCATCACCAGGAGCCCGAAGGCGTGGTGATAGCCCATCAGCCGTGGCGCCAGCAGGCTCGCGGCCGCTTCCGGCGGCAGCCCCTGCTCGGCGAAGCCGGCGGAGAACACCGACCATTCGCTGGCGATGACGTAGTCGCAGAGGAAAAGGAGGGCGGTGCCGATGCCGGCGGCGAGCCCGTCGACCGCCGCCACCACCGGCTTGTCGACGGTGGCGATGGTCTTCAACAGGCGGAGCACGCCCTCGCCAGCGACGCCACGCTCGGCGGCCGCCTCGAGCTCGGCGACATCGTGCCCGATGGTGAAGATGCCGGGGCCGCCGGCGAGCAGGATGGCGTGCACCCGCGAGCTGCTTTCGGCGAAAGAGATGAGATCGGCGACCGATTCGTACATCTGCGCCGTCAGGGCGTTCTCCGCCTCGATACGATCGAAGCGGATGACCTGGACCCCGTCGCTGACCTCACCGACTACGTGCTCGTTCATTTTGGCGTTTTCCCCCGCGCCGGCTCTATCACAGCCCGTGGTCGAAGGTCACCGTCAAGACGGTGCCGAGCACCGAAGTGGCCGCGGATTGCAACCCCTCGGCGCCGGATGTCACCGTTTGCGCGAGGCTGGCTGTCTCGCCGACCAGGGTTTCCGCAAAGAATCGGGCGAGCGACACCCACGGGTTGCCGTCGGTTGTCTCCGCCGTCAACGCCATGCGGGCGAGCAGCGCGCCGCCGAACGCCAGGCCGGCGAGGCGGAGGTAGGGCGTCGCCCCGGACAGCGCCGCGCGCGTCCGCCCGTCGTCCAGCGCCTCGGCGAGCCAGGCGGTCGCGCCGAGGAGGTCGTCGGCCGCCGCGCCAAGGCGCGCGGCGGTATCGCCGAACGCCGGGCCGTTGACCGCGGCGACGGCGTTGGCGACCTCGCGGATTTCGGCGATGACGTCGGCGATGGGGCGCCCGTCGTCCAGCTTGAGCTTGCGGGTGACGAGATCGATCGCCTGGATGCCGTTGGTGCCCTCGTAGATGGCGAACACGCGGGCGTCGCGGAGGTGCTGGGCGGCGCCGGTCTCCTCGATATAGCCGGCGCCGCCATGCACCTGGACGCCGGTCGAGGCGACGGCGATGCCGGCGTCGGTGGAGAAGGCCTTGGCGATGGGGGTGATGCAGCGCCGCCCGGCTCGCCCATCGCGGGCGCTCCGCCGCCGGCGCCACGCGGCTCATGTCGATGGCGTGGGCGCAGGCGTGACAGATCGCCCGCGACGCCGCGGTCAGCGCCTTCATGGTCAAGCAGGTCGCGCTGCACGTCCGGGTGATCGGCGATCGGCACCGCCACGTCGCGACGGGCCATCGACACCGTGCCCCTGACGGCGCTCGCGCGCGTAGGCGAGCGCCTCCTGGCAGGCCCGCGTCGCCACGCCGACGCCCTGCACCCCGACCGACAGGCGCGCCATGTTCATCATCGTGAACATCGCCGCGAGACCCCGGTTCTCCGCGCCGATCCGCCAGCCGACGGCGCCGTCCCCGCGCTCGCCATAGACCATCGTGCAGGTCGGCGCGCCGTGCAGCCCGAGCTTGTGCTCGAACCCGGCGGCGACGACATCGTTCCGCGTCCCGTCGTCGAGCACTTTCGGGACGAGGAAGAGCGAGATGCCGCGGGTGCCTGCCGGCGCGTCCGGCAGGCGCGCCAGCACCAGATGGATGATGTTGTCGGTGAGATCGTGCTCGCCGTAGGTGATGAATATCTTCTGTCCGAAGATGCGGTAGCTGCCGTCGCCGGCCCGCTCGGCGCGCGTGCGGATGCGCGCGAGGTCGGAGCCGGCCTGCGGCTCGGTGAGGTTCATCGTCGCCATCCACGTGCCGGCGACGAGGCGCGGCAGATAGCGCCGCTTCAGATCGTCGTCGGCGTGGGCCGCGATGGCGTCGATGGCGCCGGCGGTCAGCATCGGCCCGGTGGCGAAGGCGGCGCTGCCGGCGTTCCACAGTTCCTGCACCGCCATCTGGAGGACCACCGGCAACCCCTGGCCGCCCCACGCGGCGGGGGCGCCGAAGCCGTTCCAGCCGGCCGCCGCCCACCGGGCATAGGCCTCCTTCCAGCCGGGCGCGGTCGTCACGCCGCCGTCGTCGCTCCGCGATACGCCGATGCGGTCGCCGACCTGGTTGAGCGGCGCCAGCACGTCTTCGGCGAAGCGGCCGGCCTCGGCCAGGATTTCCTCGACGGTGTCGGCGGCGAGGTCGCCGAACGCGCCGGTCGCGAGCGCGGCGTCGAGCCCGCCGGCAATCCGCATCGTGCGGGCGATCTCGGCGACCGGCGCTTCGAAGCTCATCCCTGCCTCCCTTTCGCCCGCGGCTTGACGTGGCTTCGCCGCACGCGCGAGAACCCGCCGCGAGGCGGCCTCGCGGGCGGCCCGCGCAATCTGCCGCCACCCACAGGAAAGCGCAAACGTGGCAGAGGTCTATGACACGAGCGAGCCGGCAGTGCGCGCCGCGGCGATTGCCGCCGGGGCGGAGGCGCTCCGCGCCGGCGAACTGGTGGCGATGCCGACCGAGACGGTCTACGGCCTTGCCGCCGACGCCGGCAACGCGCGCGCCGTCGCCGCGATCTTTGTCGCCAAGGGCCGGCCGCGCTTCAACCCGCTGATCGTCCACGTCGCCTCGCTGGAGGCGGCCCGCGTCATCGCCGACCTGACGGGCGACGCCGGGCGGCTCGCCGAGGCCTTCTGGCCGGGACCGCTGACGCTGGTGGTCCCGAAGCGGGCAGGGGCCGCCATCGCCGACCTCGTCACCGCCGGGCTCGACACGATCGCCGTGCGGGTGCCGTCCCATCCGGTCGCCCATGACCTGCTGGCGGCCTTCGGCGGCCCGGTCGCGGCACCCAGCGCCAACGTCAGCGGCCACGTCAGCCCGACCACCGCCGCCCATGTGGTCGCCGACCTCGGCGATCGTGTGAGCGTGGTGCTCGACGCCGGCCCGGCGCCGATCGGCATGGAATCGACCATCGTCGGGTTGACGGGCGGCGGCGCGGTGCTGCTTGCGCCCCGGCGGCGTCGCCCGCGCCGACATCGAGACGTGTGCTGGGGCGGCCGCTCGCCGCGCCGGTGATCGACGCCGGTGCGCCGGTCGCGCCGGGCATGCTCATGTCCCACTACGCGCCGGCGGCGTTACTGCGCCTCGACGCGCGGGAGGTGAGGCCGGGGGAGGCGCTGCTGGCGTTCGGGCCGGAGCTGCCGGCCGGCGCGGCCCAAGCGGTGGCGACCGTCAATCTCAGCCCTTCAGGCAATCTGACAGAAGCTGCCGCCAACTTCTTCGCCGGATTGAGGGACCTGGACCGTCAGGCTCGTGCAATCGCCGTCGCGCCGATACCGCACGAAGGGCTGGGCGAGGCGATCAACGACCGCCTGCGCCGCGCCGCCGCTCCGCGGAGCTAGAGCAATACCCGGAAAAGTGGATTCCACTTTTCCGTCGGGGATTGCGGGAAGACAACGAGATGGAGCCGGTCATCGATTTTACGAAATGATGAGCGGCTCTAGGCGTCCGATTCCTCGCTGCGCGCCTGATAGCGATGCGTCTCGCGCCACTTCTTCATCAGCGCTTCGAGCTCGGGATCGCCGCCCTCCGGCAGCACGATGCGCAGCGTCACCAGAAGGTCGCCACGGCCGCCGCCGGCGCGCGGCAGCCCCTTGCCCTTGAGGCGGAGCGCCCGCCCGCCGGATGACTTCGGAGGCACCGTCAGCGTCACCGACCCGTCGAGGGTCGGCACGCGCACCCTGGCGCCGAGCACGGCCTCGTCGAGCGTGACCGAGATGTCTCGGCGCAGATGGTCGCCCTCGGCCCGGAACAGCGGATGGGGAATGAACTCGACCGTCACCAGCGCGTCGCCGTGCGCGCCGCCGAGCATGCCCGGCCGCCCCTGTCCCTTCAGCCGGATCGACTGGCCGGACTTCGTGCCGGGAGGAATGGAGACCTCCAGCGTCTTGCCGGTCGGCAGGTCGACGCGCACCTTCTCGCCGTGGACGAGTTGCTCCAGCGTCACCGCCACGGTGGCGCTGACGTCCTCGCCGCGCACCGGCGCCGCGCGTGGCTGCGCCCGCGGGCCGCCGCGTGCGAAGCCACCGGCGAACCCGCCGAGGATGTCGCTGAGGATGTCGTCGGAACCGAACGCGTCGCCGCCGCCGCCGCTCGACCAGCGGAAGGTGCGGGCGCCGCCGCCACCGCCGGGCTGTGCGCCCTGATTGAAGCCCTCGAACCCCTGGAAGCGCGGCTTGCCGTCGGCGCCGATCTCGCCGGCGTCGAACTGCTTGCGCTTGGCCTTGTCGCCGACGATCTCGTAGGCCGAGTTCGCCTCGGCGAACCGTTCCTGGGCCTTGGGGTCGGACTTGTTCTGGTCCGGATGGTATTTCTTGGCGAGCTTGCGGAATGCCTGCTTGATTTCGGCATCGCTGGCCGACTTGCTGACGCCAAGCACCTGATAGGGGTCGCGCATGGTCCGAAGAATAGCAGTTGCGAGCCCGGCCGCGGGAATCGACCGACCGTCCGCAATATGGGCGTTCGCGGTTGAAATTCCAACGTTTACGCCGGGGCCGGCGGCGTCAGGAGAAGTGCGCGTCGTCCGGCATCACGCCGTAGAGCTGCCAGCGGCCGTCGGAGCGCTGGCAGGCCTCGCCGCGGTACCGGCTGACGCCGCGCACGTCGCTGACCGTGGTGGCGAAGGGCCGGCAGAGGGTGCCGGCGCGCTCGCTCGCCGGGTCGGACGTGGCGATGGTGCCGGTGGAACCGGTATCGGGATTGGCCCATTCGAGCTGGCTCTGCGCCGACGGCGGGCGAAATCGTCGCGACCGCCCGGCGGACCGCCTCCCAGTCGGATGGGTCGACCTGGTCGACCACGGTCGCCTTGACCGGGATCGAGCCGGTGGTCTCGCCCGACACGCGGGCAAGGTCGTTCTCGCCGAAGGGAACCCCGACCGAGGCGCAACCGCCCAGCAGAAGCGCCAGGCTCCCCGACCGCCACGGCCCGCACGAACGATTGGCGCGAGCCCAACCGACCGATATATGAACGCAACGACGAATACATTCGCAGCTTCCCGAAGCACTACCGTTCGTGAGGATCGGAAAAAATCGTTAATGAGTAGTGACTTCACGGCAACAGCCGATCCGATTTCCGCTTTTCGCTGCGTGGCTTGGCGAGGCGGAACGGTCGGAGCCGAACGACCCGAACGCGATGGCGCTGGCGACCGTCGACGACGACGGCCTGCCCGACGTGCGCATCGTGCTCATGAAGGGCTTCGGCGAGGACGGCTTCGTTTTCTACACCAACCGGGAGAGCGCCAAGGGCCGCGAGCTCGCCGGCCATCCGCAGGGCGGCGCTCTGTTTCCACTGGAAGAGCCTCGAGCGGCAGGTGCGGGTGCGCGGGGACGTGACCCCGGTCAGCGACGCCGACGCCGACGCCTATTTCGCCAGCCGCGCGCGGGAGAGCCGTATCGGCGCCTGGGCGAGCCAGCAGTCGCGCCCGCTTGCCTCCCGCGCGGCGCTGGAGAAGGCGGCGGCAGAGTACGCGGCGAAGTTCGGGGACGGGGAGGTGCCGCGGCCGCCGTACTGGTCGGGCTTCCGCCTCAATCCGGTCCAGATCGAGTTCTGGCAGGCGGGCAAGTTCCGCCTGCACGACCGCGTCGTCTTCCGCCGCAAGGGCGCCGGCTGGGAAAAGACGCGGCTCTATCCGTAAGCGCCGCGCGAACTACGTCGCCGTGCCGCCGACCGTGATCGGCGTCGATGCGGAGCGTCGGCTGGCCGACGCCGACCGGCACGCCCTGGCCGTTCTTGCCGCAGGTGCCGATGCCGGGGTCCAGCATCATGTCGTTGCCGATCATCTTGACGCGGGTGAGCGCGTCGGGGCCGTTGCCGATGAGCATGGCGCCCTTGATCGCCGGGCCGACCTTGCCGTCCTCGACCAGGTAGGCCTCGGTGCAGGAGAAGACGAACTTGCCCGAGGTGATGTCGACCTGGCCGCCGCCGAAGGAGACGGCGTAGATGCCCTTCTTGACCGACGCGAGGATCTCCTTCGGGTCGGCGCCGCCGGAGAGCATGTAGGTGTTGGTCATGCGCGGCATCGGGATGTGGCCGTAGGACTCGCGCCGCCCGTTGCCGGTGGGCTGCATGCCCATCAGCCGCGCGTTCTGCCGGTCCTGCATGTAGCCGACCAGGATGCCGTCCTCGATCAGCGTCGTCGACTGGCTCGGCGTGCCTTCGTCGTCGACGGTGATCGAGCCGCGCCGGTTGGGGATGGTGCCGTCGTCGACGACGGTGACGCCGGGGGAGGCGACGCGCTGGCCCATCAGCCCGGCGAAGGCGCTCTCGCCCTTGCGGTTGAAATCGCCCTCGAGGCCATGGCCGACCGCCTCGTGCAGCAGGATGCCCGGCCAGCCGGGACCGAGCACGATGTCGAAGGTGCCGGCCGGCGCCGGCACGGCGGAAAGGTTGACCAGCGCCTGGCGGAGCGCCTCGTCGACCGTGTGATGCCACGAATCCTCGGTGACGAACTGGCCGAAGCCCTCGCGCCCGCCGGTGCCGTAGCGAGCCGGTCTCCTGGCGGTCGCCGTCGCCGACGACGATGGCCACGTTGACCCTGACCAGCGGCCTCACGTCGCGCACGAACGTGCCGTCGGCGCGCAGGATCTCCACCTCCTTGTAGCCGCCGGCGAGCGAAGCGCTCACCTGGCGCACGCGCTCGTCCTTGCCGCGCGCGTAGGCATCGATTGCCTCCAGAAGTTTCACCTTTTCGGCGAACGTCGGCGCCTTCAGCGGGCTCTCGTCGCTGTAGAGCGAGCGATTGGTGCCGCGCGGCGGCTCGGCGTAGGTGCCGGTGTGGCCGCTCTTGACCGCCTGCACGGCATCGGCCGCCCGCCGGATCGCCGGCTCCGAGATCTCGCCGGAATGGGCGTAGCCGGCCGCCTCGCCGGCGACCGCCCTGAGACCAAACCCCTGGTTGGTGTCGAAGCTCGCCGATTTCAGCCTGCCGTTGTCGAAAACCAGCCCCTCGCTCTGCGGCGTACTCCAGGTAGAGCTCGCCGTCGTCGGCGCCGTGGAGCGCCTCGGCGACGGCGGCGCGGGCCTGCTCGCGGTCGAGGCCGGCGCGGTCGAGGATGGATCGGGATTGGTCGGACATCGGGAATCTCCGGGGAGGGGACGGCAGCCTGCTCCCTAGATAGTGCATCGACGGCGCCGATGCACCCGGCCGCGCCAGTCATCCGGCTGGCACGGTTCTTGAGTATTTATGCGGCGAAAGTCTCACGGCGGCACAGATACGCCGCAAATACACGAGAAAGTGTCCACGCACCGGAATCAACAACGCCCCAAACCGGTGCTATAGTTGAGCGGGATGCGTTAAAACGAGGGGACGGAAGAATGTCCTTCAAATGGGCCAACGTTGTTGGCAGCGTGGCCGTTATCGCCGCAGCCGCGGCCGCCGCCTCCACGGCCATCGCGGCCGATGCCAGCGGTATCGCGATTTCGGTGACCCAATCGACCAACGTCGGGCGCGGAAGCGGTCAGGTTGTGCTGCACGAGGACGCGCCGGTCTTCATGGGCGACGTCATCAAGACGAACCAGGTCGGCGACGCCCAGATCCGCCTCAGCGACGACACCCTGCTGGTGGTCGGGCCGAACTCGCTGATGACCATCGACCGCTTCGTGCTGAGCACCCCGGACACCGCCAAGCAGGTGACGCTGAACGCGGTGCGCGGCGCCTTCCGCTTCATCAGCGGCAACAGCAAGCACGACGCCTACACGGTCGACGACGCCGACCGCGACGATCGGCTTCCGCGGCACCCGCGTCGATTTCACGGTGCAGCAGGGCGTCACCCAGATGGCCGTGCTCGAGGGCGCGGCCGACATGTGCGAGCTGAGCAACCGCAACAGCTGCCAGCGCTCGGTCAGCGGTTGTGGCGTTGTCGTTTCGGCGCCGAATACGCCGATCAGGCGAATCGACAAGAAGGACGAACACGACCAGATCCTGACGACCGTATTCCCGTTCGTAATCGATCAGCAGCGCCTGGCCTCGCAATTCCAGACCGACATCACAGACTGCGACATCCCCGCCTCGACGATGCGGGCCGCCCAGATTCGCGAGGCTCAGAACCGCACCGCGCCGCCGATCAACAGGAACGAATCGCCGATTACCACGGCATCGACGCCGTCGCCCCCGCCCCCGCCGCCGCCTCCGGGGCCACCGCCACCGCCCCCACCGCCGCCACCACCGCCGCCACCGCCACCGCCACCGCCGCCGCCGCCACCGCCGCCGTGCACCAATACGGCCGGTTGTTGACGCGGTCGTCGGCTATGTCTTGGTTGTGCGTCGGTTCGTCAGCGGTTGCTGAACCAGGTGGATTTGCGGCTCCGCCTTGCTTGCGAAAGCGGGAGAGGGTATCGTGATTTCGGATGCTGCAAGGCAATCGGGGACGATCATGAGGGTTCTTGGTCTTGCGCTCGCCGGCGCGGTTTGCCTGTGCTCACCCGCGATGGCGACTACGATCTCCACTTTGGGCGATCAAGACAACGGTGTGACCAACTGGGGCTTGCCGGACACGGTCAGGTATGGCCAGACGGTCACCTTTGCTTCGTCCACGACCCTGAATTCTTTCGAATTCGTGATCGACGACACTGGAGCGCCGATTTCCTACAACGCTTACGTCTATGCGTGGGATACCGATCACGCGACCGGCGCCTCGCTGTTCAGTGTCGGCGGCGCCACGAGCGGCGTCTCCGGCTATCAGAACTACACCATCAATACCGGCGCGCTGGCGCTTTCGGCAGGCACGTACGTCCTGTTTCTCGAGGCCACCTCCGACGGCTCAAGCGTCTGGGGATCAGTGACCGGAAGTGACCCCTATGCGGCGCGGGGCCTTCGTTTTCCAGAACACGCGGTGACGGGCCCGTAACCAATCCCTGGACCGTGTCCTGGGTGACTGCGAACGATCTTGCTTTCGCGATCACATACGACGCACCGGCCAACGTCCCGCTTCCAGCGGCCTTGCCCTTGTTCGCGACGGCCGTGGGTGCGTTCGGCGCGTTCGGTCACTGGCGCCGCCAGCCGCGAGACGAAGAACGCAGCCGCCTAAGGCAGTTCGTCAAATCCAGGCTTGAAGCCGTTGAGGGAGATCGGGATACCGATCCCTTCCTCCGGCGTCTGGAAGATGATGAACGTCGCCGTCTTGCCGGTGCTGAGCTGCTTCAGCAGATCGTCCTCCAGGATCACCTCGGCGACGCAGCCGTTGGGCAGGCAGCGCACGAAGCCCGCCCGCCCCATGTCGGTGTCGTCGATCTTGAGGCCGAGCCCGGAGGGGAGGAGCACGCCGAGCGGCGCCAGCACGCGCATGATGCGCGCCTTCTTGTCGGCGGTCTTCAGCACGATCACGGTCAGCCCGACGTTTTCGCGGTCCTCCGCCGTGACGAACTGCATCAGCACGCACTGCTCGCTCTGGGCGCCCGCCGGCGTATCGCAGCGCACCTGCCAGTCGCCGTGGGTTGAGCGGACAGGCGGCTCACCTTGCGACGGCGGCGCCAGCGATACCACCGCCTTGGGCACGTCGGTCTGAGGCATCGTGAGCGGCTGCTCGGTCGGCGCCTGCTGCAAAGTCTGCGGCGCCGTCGTCACCGGGGACGACGCTTGCGGCGTGTCCATCGCGGTGGTCGTCGGGCTGCGGTCGAAGTAGCCGAGGGCGTAGAGCACCACGGCAACGCCGATCGCCACCGCCAGGACGGCGGCCACAATGGTCAGGATTGGTACCAGCGAACTTCGCTGCGGCAGGTCGTCTTCGTACATTCCGTCGTCGGTTCGTCCGCCGTTGGACTGCCTGCAGCCTACTCCGAATCGGCCGCCGGATCGCGGCCATCTTGCAACAAATGCCCGCACGAAGAAATCCGGCCGGCGCTCGGCGACCGGTGGAGATGCCACCCGCTGATCGCGGCGAATCCAAGGCGGAGCGCGATTTGCCGCACGGTGCGTCATGCAAGCCCGTTGCGGCCGGAACCGGGTTGTGGTTTCTGTCTGCCCGGGTTTTAAGCAAGACCGTCGGGCGACGGGCAAGCTGGCGGCGGCAGCGCCCTATCCGGGCGACCGCCGGGCGGTGACCAAACCCAAATGCGGTGCGGGCTCAAGGGGAGTGGACGGGTGAAAACGCGAAAATTGGGGTATCTGGCCGGATTGGGCGCGCTGCTCGCTCTTTTTGGCCCGGCGGGTTTGGCGTTGGCGGATCCTCAGCCCTGGGAAGTCGGGCTGCAGCCGGCGGCCTCGCCGATCATGGAGATGATTCACCGGTTCAACAACGGGCTGCTGGTGGTCGTCACGCTGATCGTGCTGTTCGTGCTGGCGCTGCTGCTCTACGTCATCGTTCGTTTCAACGCGCGCGCCAATCCGGTGCCGTCGCGGACGAGCCACAACACCCTGATCGAGGTGTTGTGGACGATCGTGCCGATCCTCATCCTGGTCGGCATCGCGGTGCCTTCGTTCGCACTCCTGTTCGCCGAGCACGATCCGGCCCGCGCCATCGCCGGCTTCAATCCGGAGACCGACAAGCAGCTCACCATCAAGGCGACCGGCAGCCAGTGGTACTGGTCGTACGAATACCCCGACAACGACGACATCGCCTTCGATTCCTACATCGTGACCGACGACAACGGCGACCCCGCCGGCAACCCGCGCCTGCTCGAGGTCGACAACGACCTGGTGGTTCCCGACCGGCGTCGTCATCCGTATGCTGGTGATCGGCGCCGACGTCATCCATTCGTTCGCGGTCCCCGCCTTCGGCATCAAGATCGACGCGATTCCCGGCCGGCTCAACGAGACCTGGTTCCGCGTCGACCGCGAGGGGGTCTACTACGGTCAATGCTCCGAGCTGTGCGGGCGCAACCACGCCTTCATGCCGATCGCGGTGCACGCCGTCAGCCAGGACAAGTTCAATGCCTGGGCGGCGACCGCCAAGACCGACCTCGATGCGAGCCAACAAGCAATTGGCGGCCGCGATCGAGGCCGAGAAGGCGACCCGCCTTGCCGATGCGCAGAACTAGCTCTGACCGCTGTACCAGCACTGACCGCTGTCGCTCACGGGCGCGCGATTTGAGGGAGATGAAGTGATGGCGACCACTGCAGGCTACCAGGCCCACAGCGAGGAGCTGCATGCCCACGGCCATCCGACCGGGTGGCGTCGGTGGCTCTATTCGACCAATCACAAAGACATCGGCACGATGTACCTGATCTTCGTCGATCTGTGCCGGTCTGATCGGTGGCTTCCTGTCGGTCGCCATGCGCATGGAGCTGCAGGAGCCGGGCCTCCAGATCTTCGCACGATCCCGACATCTACAACACCTTCACCACCGCCCACGGCCTGATCATGATCTTCTTCATGGTCATGCCGGCGATGATCGGCGGCTTCGGCAACTGGTTCGTGCCGATCATGATCGGCGCGCCCGACATGGCCTTCCCGCGCCTCAACAACATTTCATTCTGGTTGCTGCCGCCGGCGATCGCGCTGCTGGTGATCTCCATGTTCGTCCCCGGCCAGCCCGGTTCCACCGGTGCCGCCGGCGGCTGGACGATCTACCCGCCGCTATCGACCACGGGCACGCCGGGCCCGGCGATGGATTTCGCCATCCTGGCGCTGCATCTCGCCGGCGCCTCGTCAATTCTCGGCGCCATCAACTTCATCACCACCATCTTCAACATGCGTGCCCCGGGCATGACGCTGCACAAGATGCCGCTGTTCGTGTGGTCGATCCTGGTGACGACGTTCCTGCTGCTGCTCGCCCTGCCGGTGCTCGCCGGCGCCATCACCATGCTGTTGACCGACCGCAACTTCGGCACTTCGTTCTTCAAGCCGGACGAGGGCGGTGATCCGATCCTCTTCCAGCACCTGTTCTGGTTCTTCGGTCACCCCGAGGTCTACATCCTGATCCTGCCGGGCTTCGGCATGGTCTCGCAGATCGTGTCGACCTTCTCCAAGAAGCCGGTGTTCGGCTATCTGGGCATGGCCTACGCCATGGTCGCCATCGGCTTCGTCGGCTTCGTCGTGTGGGCGCACCACATGTACACCGTCGGCCTGTCGCTCGACACGCAGGCCTATTTCGTCGCCGCCACCATGGTCATCGCGGTGCCGACCGGCGTGAAGATCTTCTCGTGGATCGCCACCATGTGGGGCGGTTCGATCGAGTTCCGCACGCCGCTGTTGTGGGCGATCGGCTTCATCTTCCTGTTCACACTTGGCGGCGTGACCGGCATCCAGCTCGCCAACGCCGGCCTCGACTACGTGCTGCACGACACCTACTTCGTCGTCGCCCACTTCCACTACGTTCTGTCGCTCGGCGCCGTCTTCACCATCTTCGCCGGCTGGTACTACTGGTTCCCGAAGATGAGCGGCTACATGTACAACGAGACGCTCGGCAAGCTGCACTTCTGGACGACGTTCATCGGCGTCAATCTCATCTTCTTCCCGCAGCACTTCCTCGGCCTGGCCGGCATGCCGCGCCGCTACGTCGACTATCCCGATGCCTTCGCCGGCTGGAATTTCGTTTCGTCGATCGGCTCGTACATCTCCGCCATCGGCGTGCTGATTTTCCTCTACACGATGTGGGACGCCTTCTCGAAGAAGCGTCTGGCCGGCAATAACCCGTGGGGCGAGGGCGCCACCACGCTCGAGTGGGTGCTGTCGTCGCCGCCGCCGTTCCATCAATGGGAGACGCTGCCGCGGATCAAATAGCCGTCGATCTCCTGACGGCGCACACGGCGAACAAACGACATGGCGTTCTTCGAAACCTCCCGGATCGATCGCCCGCTCGACGAGGCAATGGGTGGCGGCGTTGGCGACTACGTCGCCCTGCTGAAGCCGCGGGTGATGTCGCTGGTGGTCTTCACCGCCCTCGTCGGCATGGCGATCGCGCCGGGCCATATCCATCCGGTGATCGGCTTCGCCGCGCTCCTTTCGATAGCCGTCGGTGCCGGCGCCGCCGGTGCGCTCAACATGTGGTTCGACGCCGACATCGACCGGCTGATGCGCCGCACCGCCCGCCGGCCGATCCCCGCCGGTCACCTGGCGCCCGAGGATGCCCTTGCCTTCGGGCTGACCCTGGCGGTCGGCGCCGTGACCTTCCTCGGCCTCGTCGTCAACTGGCTGTCGGCGGCGCTGCTCGCCTTCACCATCTTCTTCTACGTCGTCGTCTACACGGTGTGGCTGAAGCGTACGACGCCGGAGAACATCGTCATCGGCGGCCTCGCCGGCGCCCTGCCGCCGATGATCGGCTGGGCGGCGGTGACCGGTTCGATCGGCCTGCCGAGCGTGGTCCTCGTCCTCATCATCTTCCTGTGGACCCCGCCCCACTTCTGGGCGCTGTCGCTCTATCGCTCGGATGACTACGCTCGCGCCGGGGTGCCGATGCTGCCCGTCGTCGCCGGTGCGGCGGTCACCAAGCGTCGCATCCTTCTCTATTCGATCGTCCTTGCCCTGGTCGCGTTGACGCCGTTCGCCCTCGGTTTCGCCGGCATCGCCTACGGCGTTGTTGCCGCGCTTTCCGGCGCCCTGTTCGTGGCGCTTGCCTGGCGCGTCCGCAGGAGCGGCGAAGACGCCGGCGGTGAGCGCGCCGCGCGCGACCTTTTCACCTTTTCCCTGCTGTATCTGTTCCTGCTGTTCGCCGTGCTCCTCGCCGAGGCAATGGGCGCGGGCCTGTCGGGGCCGGCATGAGCGGCCCGACCACCAAAGAGGCGTCTGCGCCGATGAGCCTGACCTTGAATGCCGATCGTGGCCAGCCGGAAGACGGCCTGGAGCGGGTCGTCCTGACCGACGCCCAGAAGCGCCGGCAGCGCGCCCGTTCCGTGGCGATCGCGCTAGCGCTGGCGGCCTTCGTCGCGCTGTTCTACGTCGTGACCATCGTCAAGCTCGGCGCGAACATCGCCAGCGCCCCGATGTGAGCGACGATGGACCGGCAGCCCAACACCAGGCGCGCGCGCGCCAACTTCGGCCTCACGGCGGCCATCTGCGCGGTGTTCGTCGCCGGCATGGTCGGCGCCTCGTTCGCGGCGGTGCCGCTCTACCGCATCTTCTGCCAGGTGACCGGCTACGCCGGCACCACCCGCCAGGCGAACGCCGCCCCTGCCGATCTCGGCGACCGGTTCGTCACGGTTCGCTTCGATTCCAACATCTCCAACGATCTCGGCTGGAGTTTCCGCCCGCTTCAGCGCGAGGTGAAGGTCCGGCTGGGCGAAGTCGGCCAGGTTTCCTTCCGCGCCGAGAACCGCACGTCGCGCACCGAAACCGGCCGCGCGGTCTTCAATGTCACTCCCGACGCCGTCGGCGCCTACTTCAACAAGCTCGCCTGCTTCTGCTTCACCGACCAGACGCTGAAGCCGGGCGAGTCTGCCGACATGGGCGTAACTTTCTTCGTCGATCCCGCCTACGCCAAGGATCGCGATCTCGACACCATCACCACGATTACCCTGTCCTATACCTTCTTCCCGGAGAAGGACGCCAAGCCGGTGGCTGCCGCCGCCGACACGCCGAAAAACGGAAACGCACTCTAACGACCCCGACCCCAATTTGGGCGCGGCTTCACATCGGAGCAATTGGAATGGCCGAGGCGCACGCACACCATCAGAATCACCCCTATCACCTTGTCGACCCCAGTCCGTGGCCGGCGGTCGGTGCCGTGTCGGCGTTCGCGCTGGCCCTGGGCGCCATCTCCTTCATGCGCGGCAACGGTGCATGGTACCTCGCCCCGGGCGGTCTCGGCGTGCTCTACACGATGCTGGTGTGGTGGCGCGACGTCATCAGGGAATCGAACGAGGGCTTCCACACCAGGATCGTCCAGCTCGGCCTGCGCTACGGCATGATCCTGTTCATCGCTTCGGAGGTGATGTTCTTCGTAGCGTGGTTCTGGGCCTTCTTCGACGCCAGCCTCGGCGCCGACGCCGCCAAGCAGGTCTCCCGCGTCGCCTTCACCGGCGGCCATTGGCCGCCGAAGGGGATCGAGGTGTTCGATCCGTGGCATTTCCCGCTGCTCAACACGCTGATCCTGCTCACCTCCGGCACCACGGTCACCTGGGCGCACCATTCGCTGATCCACAACGACCGCCGCGGGCTGCTCTGGGGGCTGACGCTCACGATCCTGCTTGGCCTCACCTTCACCTGCGTGCAGGCCTATGAGTACTCCAACGCCTCGTTCTCGTTCGGCGGCAGCATCTACGGTTCGACCTTCTTCATGGCGACCGGTTTTCATGGCTTCCACGTCATCGTCGGCACGATCTTCCTGATCGTCTGTCTGATCCGCGCCTACCGCGGCGACTTCGTGCCCGAGCAGCACTTCGGCTTCGAGGCGGCCGCCTGGTACTGGCACTTCGTCGACGTGGTGTGGCTGTTCCTGTTCTTCTGCATATATGTGTGGGGCGGCTGGGGGGCCGTGCTCCACGAGTAATGGCTGGCGCTCGGGCGGCCTCGGCCGCCCGATCCGCATTTGAAGGCCCGACGATGAGTTACGAGGACAAGGCCCTTTATCCGCCGCAGCCGGTGTTCTCCACCGGCGTGCACGGCCGCTGCCCGCGCTGCGGGGAGGGGGCGCTTTTCGACGGATTTCTGGCGGTCAGGCCGCGCTGCGACGCCTGTGGCCTCGACCTCTCCTTTGCCGATTCCGGCGATGGTCCGGCGGTCTTCATCATGATGATCGTCGGCTTCATCGTCGTCGGCCTCGCGCTCTGGGTCGAATTCACTTTCCACCCGCCGTACTGGGTGCATGCGGTGTTGTGGGTGCCGTTGGTGCTCGGCCTGTCGATCGGCCTCCTGCGTCCGCTGAAGGGCGTTCTCATTGCCCAGCAATACCACCACCGGGCAGAGTTGGGCCGCCTGGAGGACGCCTGAACCCGGTGCGCCGCTTGCTGTGGCCGGCGGTGGCGACCGCGGTTGGCCTCGTCATCCTCATCTCCCTCGGCGTCTGGCAGATCCACCGGCTGCACTGGAAGGAGGCGCTGATCGCGCGGGTGGAGGCGGGGCTGGCCGCCGACCCGGTGCCGGCGCCGGGCCCCGCCGCCTGGCCGAGCCTCGACCTTGCCGACCTCGAATATCGGCCGGTTAGCGTCGCCGGCCACTACCTCAACGACCAGGAAATCTTCGTCAACGAACCGCTGACCGAGCCGCACGGCGCGCCGCGGCGGCTACGGTTTCTTCGTCGTGACGCCGTTCGTCACCGACGACGGCTGGGTCGTCTACGTCAACCGCGGCTTCGTGCCGCGCGCGCAGAAGGACCCGGCGACACGCCCGGGGAGCGAGATCGAAGGCGAGACGACCGTCGTCGGCCCGGTGCGCCTGCCGCGCGACCGTTCCTGGTACATGCCCGCCGACGACGTTGCCCGCAACGAATGGTTCTCCCGCGACCCGGCGCTGTTCGCCGCCGCTGAGGGGCACGATCCGGCGACCGTCGCCCCCTACACCATCGACGCCCGGTTCGACCCGTCGTTGCCGGACGGGCTGCCCCAGGGGGGCGAGACCATCGTCACGTTCCCCAACAACCACCTCCAGTACGTGATCACCTGGTTCGGCCTGGCGGCCGCCCTCGCGGGTGTCTTCGCCACCTTCGCGTGGTCGAGGCTGTCGGGCGGGCGCCGAGCGGCGTGATCGGGGTCGCCGGTATCGGGCAGCCGGCTCAACAAAGCGCCTGAAACAAACCGTTACACGATCGCCCGTTGCCGGAAATAGTCGGCTTACATCGCCGTGGTGGTTTCACCGGCGTCGCCGCCGCGACCCCTAACGCACGGCGGCTCAACCGGAGAAAGGAACCTCCATGTACCGCAAGATCGTTCTCGCCGCCGCGCTCGCAGCCTCGTTTGCCGCCCCCGCCTTCGCCGCCACCTACTACGTCGCGCAGGACTCCAGCAGCCACAAGTGCTCGGTCACCACGACCAAACCCGACGGCACAAAGATGGTCATGATTGGCACCGCGGGCTTCTCGTCCAAGACGGCCGCCGAAAAGGCCATGGGCTCCGACGCCGCCTGCAAGGCGTAGTCTCTGAACGCCGCGTCAACATGCCACGCGCCGACCCGCCTCGCGGCCGGCGCGTGGTCCATTCGGTCGGCACAATTTCGACCAAATCCGGCGGCTAGAGGTCCGGCGTGCCCGGGCCAGACGAAATGCCCGAACCGACCGTTGTGCGAGGGCTAACTTTGAAAGGCGCTCCGCAGATCCTCATCGTCGACGACGACCGCGAAATCCGCGAACTCGTCCGCGATTTCCTGTCGCGGCACGGCTTCCGCGTCGTTACTGCCGGCGACGGCGCGTCCATGAACCTGGCGCTCGCCGGCAACAGGATCGACCTCGTCGTCCTCGACCTCATGCTGCCCGGCAAGGGCGGCCTCGACCTCTGCCGTGAATTGCGGGCGACCTCTTCGATCCCGATCCTGTTTCTGACGGCGATGGGCGAGGAAACCGACCGCATCGTCGGTCTCGAAATGGGCGCCGACGACTATCTGGCGAAGCCCTTCAATCCGCGCGAGTTGCTCGCCCGCGTGCGCGCCGTGCTGCGCCGCGCCGCCGCCCCGGTCAATGCCGGTGCGAACAGCGCCGCCGCCAAACGGCTTCGTTTCGCCGGTTGGCTGATCGACTTCGGCCGCCGTCGCCTCGAGGCGCCCGATGGCGTCATCGTTGATCTGACCACGGGCGAATACGAGCTGCTGATCGCTTTCGCGCAGCATCCTCAGCGCGTCCTGACGCGCAACCAGTTGATGGACCTGACGCGCGGCCGCGATGCGGCACCCTTCGACCGCAGCGTCGACGTTCAGGTCAGCCGCCTCAGGCGCAAGATCGAGACGGACCATCAGTCGCCGTCGAAAATCGTCACCGTGCGCGGAGACGGCTACATGTTCACGCCGGAGGTCGAGGCCGCATGAGGCGATTGCTGCCGGACGGCCTTGCCGCCTGGGCTCTCCTTATCCTCATCGGCGGGCTCGTCATCGCGGAAGTCGCCACCCTTGGCGCCATCTACGAGAAGCGGGCCATGGATACGCGCATGGCCGGGTTCTTTCACCTGGCCGAGCGAGTTTCCTCGGCCAGCCGGGCGCTGGCAGGTGAGCCCGCCGATCAGCGTCAGGTACTGGCGGACGCGCTCTCCGCGCCCACGTTTGGCATAGATGTCGGCTCGCGGCCGCGCGCCCACAGTGCCAGCGACAGCGACGGCGAGATCGCCGAGCTCGAGAGCATCATGCAGGTCGGGTTGGCGGAAAGCGGGATAACCGAGGTTGACGTCCAGCGCGGTGGCGGGCCACTTGGCGACGCTGGCGCGGGCGCCGACCCGGGAGCAGGTGCGGGGCCCGTCGCCCGCTTCATTTCCGAAACGCAGGATCGGTACGCCGCCGAAAACTCCTATGTCGTCTCGGTGCTGCTTGGCGATGCAAGCTGGGTCAATTTCACGATCCCTGTCCCGCCGTTGCCCCGTCTGTGGTCGACCGACACGGTCGCGCTGACCGCATTCGTGATTGGCCTCGTGCTGATCGCGTCGCTCTGGGCCCTGCGCCGGCTGACGGCGCCCTACGCCGTCATTGCCGGGGCGGCCGAGCGGCTGGGTCGGGATATCAACGCGCCGGCCCTTGCCGAGGGCGGCCCGCGCGAACTCAGGGCGGCGGCCCACGCTTTCAACCAGATGCAGGAACGGCTCAAGCGTTTGCTGAGCGACCGCGACCAGCTTGTGGCCGCGATTTCCCACGACTTGCGAACTCCTGCGACGCGATTGCGGCTCCGGGCCGAGTACGTCGCCGACGACACCCAGCGCACGCGCATGCTGGCCGATCTCGACGACATCGAGGCGATGACGCGTTCGGTACTCGCCTTCGCCCATGACAGCGCCCAGCCCGAACCCCGGGCCCACATCGACGCAATCTCGCTGCTCGAATCGCTTTGCGGCGACCTGCCCGACGTGACGCTCGAGCTGTCGCCCGACCTGCCCGCGCGTCTGCCCCTGTCGGCGCGGCCGGTCGCGCTTCGCCGTTGCCTCGCCAACCTGATCGACAATGCCGTCCGCTATGGCAAACGCGCGCGGGTGTCGCTTGGCGTGGATGCGACGTCGGTGCGCGTCGTCGTCGATGATGATGGACCGGGAATTCCCGAAGCCGAGAACGAATCCGTATTTCGCCCGTTCCATCGCCTGGAAACGTCGCGCAACCGCGAGACCGGCGGCACCGGCCTCGGCCTCACCATCGCCCGCAGCGTGGCGCGTGCTCACGGTGGCGATGTGCTTCTCGCCAATCGGCCGGGCGGCGGCCTGCGCGCCGAGGTGGTGTTGCCACGCGGACCGGCGGGCGAGCCCGCCGGCTTTGACGCCGCGGCGGCGCGTCCCCGTCGCGCTCGTTTGGCCGGCCTGATCGAGGGGCGGGTCTAGGCGTGGCCGGCTTCGCTGGCGAGCCGGCTCGGGTCGACGCCGATCAGCGCCATGGCGCGGTCGTACTTGCTGTCGAGGTCGCTGTCGAAGATGAGTTCCGGCCTCGCCGGGCAGTGCAGCCAGCCGTTGGCCTGGATCTCGCTTTCAAGCTGGCCCGGCGCCCAGCCGGCATAGCCGAGCGCGAGCAGGGCGCTGCGCGGTCCGCTGCCGCCGGCGATCGCCTTGAGGATCTCGAGCGTCGCCGTCAGCGAGATGTTCTCGTCGATCGGCAGCGTCGAGTTCTCGACGAAATAGTCGGCGCTGTGCAGCACGAAGCCGCGGCCGGTCTCGACCGGGCCACCGCGATGCACCCGCATGCGCCCGACCGGGCCCGGCAGGCGGATTTCCGGCCCCTCGGGAATGATGTCGAGCTGCACCAGCAGGTCGCGGAAGGTGATCTGCGGCGCCGGCTGGTTGATGGTGATGCCCATGGCGCCGTCGGGCGAGTGGGCGCAGATGTAGACCACCGTCCGCGTGAAGCGGTTGTCCTGCATGCCCGGCATGGCAATAAGGAAGTGGCCGTCGAGATAGCCTCGACCGGAAGCCTTGCTGGGCTCGCGCGCGACCATGTCGAAAAGCCTAGCACCATCCCGTTAAAATGAAACCCACATGCCCTAAAAGGGTAGATTCACAGGGGTTTCACGAACAAATGAACCCCTGCGACGCCGCGCCCGTCGCGGATTAACAATTGCGCGCTATGTTTGCCGCGATGACCTTGCCGAGACGATGGTTTGTCCGTTTGGCGTTGACCGCCGCGCTCGCCGCGCCCTGCGGGGCGCCGGCGCTTGCCGCCGTTGGCGACTGGGCGAGCGGTGCCGAAGCGAGGGTGCGCCTGATCGCCGCCGGGATCGACGAGGACGGCCGTCTCGTCGCCGGCATCGAGATAGCGCTGCCGCCCGGCTGGAAGACCTACTGGCGCAGCCCCGGTGATGCCGGCATCGCACCGATCGTCGACTTCGCCGCCTCGAAGAACCTCGGGCGCGGCCGATGTGCGTTTCCCGCCGCCCCAGCGATCCGACGATGGCTACACCGTCACCAACGTTTACGACCACTCCGTCATCCTGCCGGTCAGCGCCGCCGTCCCCGACACCAATGGTGCCGTCGATCTCACCGTCGACCTCAAGCTCGGGGTCTGCCAGGAGATTTGCGTGCCCGACGAGGTCACCGCGCACGTGGTCGTGCCAGCCGGCGAGACCGACGCGGTGGCCGACAAGATGCTGGCCGCACGCGCGTGCCGCACTGCCCGGCCCGCCAAACCCCGGCGTGTTTTCCGTCGACAGCGTCTCCCGCGACGGCGGCACCGACGGGCGCCCCGTCTTTCGCTTCTCGCTGACGACGCCGGACCCGGCCGACACCACCGTCTTCGTCGAGGGGCCGCCCGACTGGTACGCCGGCGCGCCGGTTCCGGCCGGGGAGGGCGCCGGCGCCTACACCGTCAAGTTCGACCGCCTCGTCGCCAAGACGCCGATCGCCGGGGCGCAACTCCGCTTCACCGTCGTCTCCGGCGGCCGCGCCATCGAGCAGACGTTGGGCCTCGACTAGGGTGTCCCGGTCCGCTAGGTCATCGGCACTGCAATCTCGAAGGGAATAGAACCATGATCAAGGTGGGCGACCGCCTGCCGGAAGGCACTTTCCGCATCAAGAACGACGATGGCTCCGTCAGGGAGGTCACGACCGGCGAATTGTTCGCCGGCCAGAAGGTGGTGCTGGTCGGCGTCCCCGGCGCCTTCACGACCACCTGCCACAACGCCCACATCCCGCAGTTCGTCGCCAATGCCGATGACCTCAAGACGCGCGGCGTCGATCGCATCGTGGTATTGGCCGTCAATGACCATCACGTCATGAAGGTGTGGGGCGAGTCCCTCGGCGGTGCCGGCAAGATCGACTTCGTCGCCGACGGCGCCGGCGTCTATGCCGACGCACTCGGGCTCGCCGTCGACATGAGCGGGGGCGGCCTCGGCAAGCGGCTGAAGCGCTTTTCGGCGCTGGTGGAGGACGGCGTCGTCAAGACGCTGAACTTCGAGCCGGAGGGTGGCAAGGGCATCCAGACGACCGGCGCCGCCACCATGCTGGGCCAGCTTTGAAGCAATTCCGGGGAAAGCGAACGGCATGATCAGTCGCCGGGCGCTCGCTCCGCCTTGCGCTTCTTCGGCATGAAAGGCGTCATGCCCGCCCGCGCCAGTTCGTCGGCGCGTTCGTTGCCGTCGGTGCCGGCGTGGCCCTTCACCCAGTGCCAGTGGATGTCATGAGCGGCGCTGAGCCGGTCCAGCTCCTGCCAGAGGTCGACGTTCTTCACCGGCTTGCGGTCGGCGGTGCGCCAGCCGTTGCGCTTCCATTTGACGATCCAGCCGGTGATGCCGCCGCGCACGTATTGCGAGTCGATGTAGAAATCGACGGCGCTCGATTTCTTCAGCGCCTTCAGCGCCTCGATCGCCGCCGTCAGCTCCATGCGGTTGTTGGTGGTCGCCGCCTCGCCGCCGCAGAGTTCCTTTTCGTGCCCGTCCCACGCCATGACCACGCCCCAGCCGCCGGGGCCCGGGTTGCCCGAGCAGGCGCCGTCGCTCCAGATCGCGACCCGCTTCGCCGCCGTCATCGGTCGAGCCCGTAGGCGCCGGCGTCGTTGACGCTGCGGTGGAAGCGCAGCCGCTTGTAGTAGTCGAGCGGGTCCTTCGGCACCACCAGCGCACCCGCCGGCACCGTCAGCCAGTCGTGCAGCCGCGTCAGCAGGAAGCGGAGCGCCGCGCCGCGGGCAAGCGTCGGCAGCGCGTCGACCTCGGCGGCGGTGAACGGCCTGACGGCCGCGTATCCCGCCAGCAGCGCCCGCGTCTTGGTGACGTTCAGCGACACGTCCGGCTCGAAGCACCAGGCGTTGAGCGAGATCGCCACGTCGTAGGCGAGCATGTCGTTGCAGGCGAAGTAGAAGTCGATGAGCCCGGAGAGCCGCTTGTCGAGGAAGAAGACGTTGTCGGGGAAGAGGTCGGCGTGGATGATCCCCTCCGGCAGCTGGCGCGGCCAGTGCGCCGCCTGGAAGGCGAACTCGGCCTCGATTTCGGCGCCGAGGTTCGGCGCCACCTCGTCGGCGCGTCCGCGCGACAGCTCGTAGAGCGGCCGCCAGCCCTCCATGCCGAGCGCGTTGCGGCGGGTGCGCTGGAAGCCCTCGCCGGCGAGGTGAAGCTCGGCCAGCGCCCGGCCGACGGCGGCGCAGTGTTCGGTGCGCGGCCGCCTGACCGACAGTCCCGACAAGAAGGTGACGATTGCCGCCGGCCGCCCGGCGAGCCGGTTGAGCGCCTTGCCCGCCCGGTCGCGAACCGGCGTCGGGCAGGTGAGGCCGCGGCCGGCGAGGTGCTCCATCAGCCCGAGGAAGAAGGGAAGGTCGCCCGCGTCGACGCGCTTCTCGTAGAGGGTCAGGATGAACTGGCCGGCGTCGGTCGCCAGCAGGAAGTTGGAGTTCTCGACCCCCTCGGCGATGCCCTTGACCGACAGCACCGCGCCAAGGTCGTAACCGCCGATGAAGGCTTCGAATTCCTCGTCGGAGAACTCGGTGTAGACCGCCATGTGCCGCCGGATTTGCCGATTGTTGGACGCTTGATCACACGGCGCGCCGTGATAGGCAACGGGTCACTGCCTTCCGCCGGCGACTTTTTCGCTGCAACCGGACCTGCCCGAACATGGCTGCCCCTCCCTGGCTGTGGGTCGTTTTCACCCTGGTGGCCGCGACCGCCCAGACCTTCCGCAACGCCACTCAGCGGAGCCTGACCGATCGTCTCGGAACCGTCGGCGCGACCCACATCCGCTTCCTGTTCGGTCTGCCCTTCGGCCTCGCCTTTCTGCTTGTTGTCTTCGTCGCGACCGGCGACGTGGTCGCGCCGACGGTTGCCGCGCTGGCCTGGACGGTCTTCGGTTCGATCACCCAGATCGGCGCCACCGCGCTGATGCTGGCGGCGATGCGCGAGCGATCCTTCGTGGTCACCATCGCCTACACCAAGACGGAGCCGGTCCAGGTGGCGCTGTTCGCCGTCATCTTCCTCGGCGAGCACATCAGCGCGCTTTCCACCGTCGCGGTCATCGTCGCCACTGCCGGCGTGCTCGTCTTGTCGTGGCCGTCGCGCGCCGCCCGCGAAGTCTTCTCGTGGCGGCCGGCTTTGTTGGGCGTCGCCTCTGCGGCGCTCTTCGCGCTTGCCGCCATAGGCTTCCGCGGGGGCATCCTGGCGCTGGGCACGCCCGACTATGTATCGGCCGCCACCGAAACGCTGGCGATCTCGCTCACGGTGCAGACGATCCTGTTGTCGGCATGGCTCGCGCTCCGTCGTCCGCACGAGCTTCGCGCGGTGTTGGTGGCCTGGCGGCCGTCGCTGCCCGCCGGGTTCCTCGGCGCCTTCGCCTCGCGAAATGTGGTTCCTCGCCTTCGCGCTTCAGGCGGCCGCACCGGTTCGCACGCTTGGCCTCGTGGAAATACTCGTGGCCGGTCTGGTCTCCCGCCGCCTGTTCGCCCAGGCGCCCGGACCGCGCGATATCGCCGGCATGGTGCTGGTGGTCGTTGGCGTCGCGCTGCTGTTCAACGGCTGACGGTCAGGCGACTTCCCGCAGCGACCGCGGCAGGTTGAAAGTGACCGCCTCTTCCGCCGCGGTCACCACCTCGACCCGGACGGCGAAATGCTCCGCGAACGCGTCGATCACCTCCTCGACCAGCACCTCGGGCGCCGAGGCGCCGGCGGTGATGCCGACACCGCGCGCGTCGCGGAACATTTCCCAGTCGAGGTCGGCGGCCCGCTGGACGAGCACCGCCACCGGGCAGCCGGCGCGCTCGGCCACCTCGCGCAGCCGTTGCGAGTTGGACGAATTGGGCGCGCCGATCACCACCATCGCATCGACCATCGCCGCCACGCGCTTGACCGCGTTCTGGCGGTTGGTGGTGGCGTAGCAGATGTCCTCCTTGTGCGGCGCCACGATCGCCGGGAAGCGCTCGGCGAGGATGGCGACGATCGCCGCCGTATCGTCGACCGACAGCGTCGTCTGGGTGATGTAGGCGAGCTTGTCCGGCGACTTCGGCTGGAAGGCACGGGCGTCCGCCTCGGACTCGATCAGGCTGATGGTGCCTTCGGGCAACTGCCCCATGGTGCCCACCACCTCCGGATGGCCGGCGTGGCCGATGAGGACGATCTCGTTGCCCTTGCGGTAGTGGATTTCGGCCTCGCGGTGCACCTTGGTGACCAGCGGGCAGGTGGCGTCGAGCTGGAAGAAGTTGCGCCGCTCCGCCGCCTCCGGCACCGCCTTGGCGACGCCGTGGGCGGAGAAGATCACCGGCTGCCCGGTGTCCGGGATCTCGTCGAGTTCCTCGACGAACACCGCCCCCTTCGCCTTGAGGCTGTCGACCACGTGGCGGTTGTGGACGATCTCGTGGCGGACATAGACCGGCGCGCCGAACCTCTCCAGCGCCAGCTCGACGATCTGGATGGCGCGGTCGACGCCGGCGCAGAATCCGCGCGGGCTGCACAGCAGGACGTCGAGGTTTGGTTTGGTCTCGGGCATCGGGGGACTAAGCGTTTCGCGGCCGGTCCCTGTCAAGACGCGGCACGAGGTTGTTCGCAAACGCCATCAATGACTTCAACGGCCAAGCGGAAAACCCGCGAAGCTGTTGAACCCACTATAAATCAGTAAGTTAGGCACGCTCGACGTGGGCGTCCCGCTCCGCCTCGGCCTTGTCGTCCGCCGCGACCTCGTCGTCCGAGCGGAAGATCAGCCGGCTGGCCTCCGCGGCGGTCATCGGCTGGCCGTAGAGGAAGCCCTGCACGAACTCGCAGCCGAGTTCGTAAAGCTCCAGCGCGTCGCCCTCCGACTCCGCTCCCTCGGCGACCACGTCCATGCCGAGATCGTGGGCAAGCGCGATGATCGATCTGAGGATCACGCGCCGGTCGCCGAACCCCCTGCCGTGGACGAAGGTCTGGTCGATCTTGATGGTGTCGAACGGGAACCGCTGGAGGTAGGACAGCGACGAGTAGCCGGTGCCGAAGTCGTCGAGCGACAGGCCGGCCCCCAGCTCGCGCACCCGGGCGAGGACCTGGGCGGCGTATTCCGGGTTCTCCATCACCAGGCTCTCGGTCACCTCCAGCTTGAGCGAGCCGCGCGCGATATTGGAGCGCACCAGCACCGACTTGACGTCGTTGATGAGGTCGTGACGCAGGAGCTGACGGCTCGACACGTTGACGCTGCAGAACAGCGACACCGAGCGGCCCAGTTCCTCCTGCCAGTCGGCGAGCTGGCGGGCGGTGCGGTCGAGCACGAACATGCCGAGCGGGATGATGAGCCCGGTGCGCTCGGCCAGCGGCACGAAGTCGCTCGGCGGAATGCGGCCGAGCTTGGGGTGGTCCCAGCGCACCAGCGATTCGAAGCCGGCGATGGTCTTGTCCTCCAGCCGCACGATCGGCTGGTAGAGGACCTTGATCTCCTCGCGGCCGAGCGCCCGGCGAAGGTCCGATTCCAGCGTCGCCAGGTCGCTGCCGTGCTGGCGCAGCGCCGGGCGGAACGCCTCGATGCGGTCGCCGCCGAGCCGCTTGGCGTGGTAGGTGCCCATCTCGGCGTCCTTGATCAGCTCGTCCGGCTCGTTCTTCTTGCCGTCGTGCATGGCGATGCCGATCGAGGCGGTGAGGAAGATTTCCTTCTCGCCGAGCGTGATCGGCGCCCTGAGCGTCCGGCGCACCGATTCGGCGAACGCCGCGATGCGCTCCGGCTGGCTCTCCGAGATGAGCAGGAAGCCGAACTGGTCGCCCTCGAGCCGCGCCAGCGTGTCCTGTGGCTTGAGCAGACGCGCCAGCCGCCGCGCGATGGTGAGGAGGATCGAGTCGCCGACCGCGACGCCGAACCCGTCGTTGACCTGCTTGAAGCGGTCGATGTCGAGAATGAACACCGACGGCCGCGAGGTGCCCTCGGTGTTGGTGCGGGTGATCGCGGCGCGCAGGCGATCGAGGAACAGCTCGCGATTGGGCAGTCCGGTGAGGTTGTCATGGACGGCGTCGTGCAGCAGCCGCTCCTCGGCGTTGCGGTCCTCCGTCACGTCGAGCAGCGTGCCGATGCAGCGCAGGACCTCGCCGTCGGTGCCGAGCACCGGCCGCGCCCGCAGGTGGAACCAGCGGTAGTGGCCGTCCTCCGAGCGCAGGCGGAAGTCCTGGGCGATGCGCCCGCGACGGAGCTCCACCGCGGTGTCGAGCGTCGTCTTGAAGCGGTCGCGGTCGCCGGGGTGGAGGATCTCCAGCCAGTCGCGGGCCGGCCCCTCCAGCGTGCCGCGTCGGAGCCCGAGCAGGTCCTCGGCCTCGGGGCCGGTGTAGATGCGGTCGCGGTCGACGTCCCAGTCCCACACGATGTCGCCGGCGCCGGTGAGCGCCAGCGCCTTCCGCTCGGTATCGCCGATCGGCCCCTGCATGATCGCGCCGCCGGCGAAGGCGTGCTGCATGACCGTGAATCCGATCAGCAGCACGATCAGCACCAGCCCGCCGGAAAGCGCCGGCTGCACCACGTCGTTGACCAGATGGCCGGTGACCGTCAGCAGCGCCGCGAAGGTCCATACCAGCAGCAGCACCCAGGTCGGGATCAGCATGATCGCCCGGTCGAAGCCGTGGGTGGCGAGATAGACGATGATGGCGAAGCCGAGGACGGCGGTGAGGCCGATCGACAGGCGCGCGATCCCTGCCGCCACCGACGGCTCGATCACCGCCACGCCGAGAAGCACGGCGAGGCCGATCAGCCAGCCGATGGTGAGGTGGCTGTAGCGGACGTGCCAGCGGCTGAGGTTGAGGTAGGTGTAGGTGAAGATGACGAGCGAAGCGGCGAGGAAAACCTCCGCCCCCGCCCGCCATATCTGGTCGGCGCCGGGCGCCACGTTGATCACCCGGTTCCAGAAGCCGAAGTCGATGCACACGTAGATCAGCACCGACCACGCCAGCGCCGCCGTTGCCGGGAACATGGCGGTGCCCTTGACCACGAAGACGATGGTCATGAACAGCGCCAGCAGCCCCGATATGCCGAGCACGATGCCGCGATAGAGCGTGTAGCTGTTGATCGTGTCCTTGTAGGCGTCGCCGTCCCACAGATAGAGCTGCGGCAGCTGGGCGGTGCGCAGTTCCGCGACGAAGGTCACCACCGAGCCCGGGTCGAGGGTGACGCGGAAGACGTCCGCCTCCTGGCTCGCCTGCCGGTCGGGCGCGAAGCCCTGGCTGGGGGTGATGGCGGCGATGCGCGAGGCGCCGAGGTCCGGCCAGAACAGCCCCGAGCCGGCGAGGCGGAAATGCGGCGCCACCAGCAGCCGGTCGATCTGCTGGTCGCCGTTGTTGACCAGCGCGAACACCGCCCAGAACGACTGGCCGGTGGTTTCCCGCGCCCTGACCTCGATGCGCCGCACGATCCCGTCGACGCCCGGCGCGGTCGACACCTGGATGCGCTCGTCGGGTTGCCGGATCAGCTGGACCGCCTTGGTGAGGTCGAGCGTGCGCCCGTCGAGCGGCACCGCGACCGCCTCCAGCGCCACCGCCGGCGCGGAAGCGACCCCAAGCGTCAGGATTGACAGGACGAGGACCGCGAACCGACGCGCGAACGACACCCGATCCTCCCGATGTCCGGAACGATTTGCCAGATTACTATTGCGGCGCCCGATCCGCGACAAGCTTTCCCGACCGGGCGGACGCTCACGGTCGCGGGTCGTCGCGCACCAGCCCATAGAGGATGTGGTCCTGCCAGCGTCCGTCGATGCACAAATATTTTCTGAGCGTAGCCTTCGCGCGCGAATCCGACCTTTTCGAGGAGGCGGATGGAGGCGACGTTGTGCGGCAGGCAGGCTGCCTCGATCCGGTGGAGGTGGAGCGTGTCGAACGCAAAGGTTGTCACCGCCCGCACGGCCGCCGTCATCAGGCCCTTGCCGGCGTGCCGCTCGCCCATCCAGTAGCCGAGGACGCCGGACTGGGTCACGCCGCGCTGGATCTGGGCGAGCGTCAGCCCGCCGAGCAGCGTGTCTCCGTCCGGGGAGAAGACGAAGAACGGGAAGCCGGTGCCGTCGCGAATCTCGCGCTGATAGCGGCGCAGGCGCCGGCGGAAGGCGAGCTTGGTCAGGTCGTCGGCGGGCCAGATCGGCTCCCACGGCGACAGGAACGCCCGGCTTTCCTCGCGCAGCTTCGCCCACTGCGCATGGTCGCCGGCCACCGGCGTTCTGAGCAGCACCCGGTCGCCGCGCAGCGTCGGGCAGGTGTTGTTGGTCGAGATGGTGCGAAGGAAAGCCATGAGGGTCGCCGGAAGCTCAGATTTCCATACGCACGCCGAACCGCTCCGCCAGCTTATCCTGACTGATCAATCCGTCCAGTGGTCCCACCGCCGCCAGCGACGGCCGGCTGCCCGAGATTATCGCACCGGCGAGGTTACGAACGTCTTGCACGCTGATGGCATCGATCTTTTCCACCAGTTCGTCGACCGGGATCACACGGCCGAAGATGAGGATCTGGCGGGCGAGCTGGCCGGCGCGCGCCGCCGGGCTCTCCAGCGTCATCAGCAGCCCGGCCCGGAGCTGCGCGCGGGCGCGGCCGAGTTCCGCTTCGCTGATGTCGTGGGCGGCGCGCTCCAGTTCGCCGAGCACCACCGGCATCAGTTCGCGCGATGTCGCCGGCGCCGGTCGCCGCGTGCACGCCGAAGATGCCGGTGTCGGCGAAGCTCCAGTGAAAGGCGTAGATCGAGTAGCAGAGGCCGCGCTTCTCGCGCACTTCCTGGAAGAGGCGCGACGACATGCCGCCGCCGATGATCGCCGCCAGGATCTGGGCGGTGTAGAAGCTGTCGGAGGAGTAGGGCCGGCCCTCGAAGCCGAGCATGATCTGCGTTTCCATGAGGTCGCGCGCCTCGCGCCGGTCGCCGCCCCGGTAGCTCGCCGGCGCCGGCTGCGGCACCGGCTCGGTGGCGAGGCCGCCGAGCTTCTCGCCGGCGAGCGCGACGATGCGCGTCGTGGTCGACCGCGCCGGCCGCGGCCACCACCATCGCCGGGCCGTGGTAGTGGCGGTCGAGATAGGCGCGCAGCATCGGCGGCGAGGCCGAGCGGACGGTCTCGGGCGTGCCGAGAATGGTGCGACCGAGCGGCTGGGCGGGGTAGGCGGCCTCGGTGAACAGATCGAAGATGTGATCCTCGGGCATATCGAACGCCGCGCCGATCTCCTGCACGATGACGTGCTGCTCGCGGGCGAGCTCGCCGTTGTCGAAGACCGAGTTGCACAGGATGTCGCTGAGGATGTCGAGGGCGAGCGGCACGTCTTCCTTGAGCACGCGGGCGTAGTAGGAGGTCGCCTCGACGCTGGTGGCGGCGTTGAGCTCGCCGCCGACCGCCTCGATCTGCTCGGCGATGTCGGCCGCCGAGCGCGTGTTCGTTCCCTTGAAGGCCATGTGTTCGAGAAGGTGGGAGAGGCCGTGCTCCTCCTCCTGCTCGGCGCGCGAGCCCGCGCCCACCCACACGCCGAGGGCGGCGCTCTTGAGGTGGTCCATGTCGTGGGTGACGATCGACAGGCCGGAGGGAAGACGCGACAGGCGTACGCTCATGCTGGTTCACACTTGATCTACCGGCACACGGGCGTGCGCCATGATGTGGTCCTCGACCGCCTTGCGGTCGTTGGCGAGGGTGACAAACCGCTCCGGCTTGTCGAGAACGCCGGCAAGCCGCGCCGGCACCGCGGGCTCGACGCCCGCCGCCGCCTTCACCGCGGCCGGGAATTTCGCTGGATGGGCCGTCGCAAGCGCGATCATCGGCACGTCCGCCTTGAGGAAGCGTCGCGCGACGGCGAGGCCGACGGCAGTATGCGGGTCGGGCAGGAAGCCTGTGCTGGCGTAGGTGTCATGGATCTCCGCGGCCGTCTCCGCCTCGTCCGCGCGGCCGGCGTCGAAGTCGGCCCGGATGCCGCCGAGTGCGTCCTGCCGACAGCGCGAAACCGCGCGACTGGCCGAGTTCGCCCATCAGCGCCGGCGACCGCGTCCCGTCGCGGTCGTGGACCTCGAACAGCAGCCGCTCGAAGTTCGACGAGACCTGGATGTCCATCGACGGCGACTGGGTGGCGGTCACCGCGCCCAGCCGGTATTCGCCGGTCGGCAAGCGTCCGCGCCAGGATGTCGTTGACGTTGGTGGCGATCACCAGCCGGTCGATCGGCAGCCCCATGCGCTTGGCGGCATAACCGGCGAAGATGTCGCCGAAGTTGCCGGTGGGCACCGCGAACGAAACCGGCCGATGCGGCGCCCCGAGCGCCACCGCGGCGGTGAAGTAGTAGACGATCTGGCCGAGGATGCGCGCCCAGTTGATCGAGTTGATCCCGGACGAGCCCCAGCCGCTCGCGGAACGCCACGTTGCCGAACAGCGCTTTGACGATCGCCTGGCAGTCGTCGAAGGTGCCCTTGATGGCGATGGCATGGACGTTGGCGGCATCGGCCGTCGTCATCTGCCTCTGCTGGATCGGCGAGATGCGCCCTTCCGGGAAGAGGATGAAGAGGTCCGCCTTGTCGCGGCCGCGAAAAGCCTCGACCGCCGCGGCGCCGGTGTCGCCCGACGTCGCGCCGACGATGGTGATGCGTCCGCCGCGCTCTTCCAGCACGTGGTCCATCAGCCGCGCCATGAGCTGCATGGCGTAGTCCTTGAAGGCCAGGGTCGGCCCGTGAAAGAGCTCCAGCACCCACAGCCCGGGCCCGAGCTGGGTCAGCGGCGCCACCGCCGGCGTGGTCGAAATCGGCATAGGTGGCGAGGCACATGCGCCGGAGCGCCTCATCGGGGATTTCGCCGCCGATGAACGGCCGGATGACCGCGAACGCGGCCTCGGCGTAAGGGCGCCCGGCAAGCCCTGCGATCGCGGCGGCGGGCATGCGCGGCCATTCCGCCGGCACATAAAGGCCGCCGTCGCCTGCGAGGCCTGCCAGCAGCACGTC
>CAWGVO010000010.1:0-104972 GCA_963826055.1 uncultured Alphaproteobacteria bacterium
GCGAGCCAGGCCGTCGCTCCAATTGACACCGGAAAGCGTCGGTGTGCGGCGTTTTCGGGGGCCCATGAATGGCGAAAGCTGATTTTTACGAAATCCTCGGCGTTTCGCGTGACGTCGACGACAAGGCGCTCAAGGCGGCTTTCCGCAAGCTCGCCATGAAGCACCACCCGGACAAGAATCCGGGCGACCACACCGCCGAGATCAAGTTCAAGGAAGTCAGCGCCGCCTACGAGTGCCTGAAGGACCCGCAGAAGCGGGCGGCCTACGACCGCTTCGGCCACGCCGCCTTCGAGAACGGCGGCATGAACGGCTTCAACGGCGATTTCGCCGCCTCGATGTCGGACATCTTCGACAACATCTTCGGCGACATGATGGGCGGCGGGGCACGCCGCGCCAGCCGCTCGGGACGCGAGCGCGGCGCCGACCTCCGCTACAACATGGAGATCACCCTCGAAGAGGCGTATGCCGGCAAGACCGCCGAAATCGAGGTGCCGACCAAGGTCACCTGCCAGACCTGCTCGGGCAGCGGCGCCAAGCCGGGCTCCTCGCCCAAGACCTGCACCACCTGCGACGGTCACGGCCGGGTGCGCGCCGCGCAGGGCTTCTTCTCGATCGAGCGCACCTGCCCCACCTGCCAGGGCCGCGGCTCGGTGATCGCCGACCCCTGCCCCGAATGTCACGGCGCCGGCCGCACGACGGAGGAGCGCAAGCTCTCCGTCAACATCCCCGCCGGCATCGAGGACGGCACCCGCATACGGCTGGCCGGCGAGGGCGAAGCGGGCCTCAGGGGCGGCCCCGCCGGCGATCTCTACATCTTCCTGTCGATCAAGCCGCACGAGTTCTTCCAGCGCGACGGCGCCGACATCTTCTGCCGTGTGCCGGTGTCGATCGCGACGGCGGCGCTCGGTGGCGATTTCGAGGTGCCCACCATCGACGGCGGCAAGACGCGGGTGAAGATCCCCGACGGCACCCAGACCGGCAAGCAGTTCCGCCTCAAGAGCAAGGGCATGCCCGTGCTGCGGACCAGCCGCGTCGGCGACATGTACATCCAGGTCGCGGTGGAGACGCCGCGCAACCTCACTCGCAGGCAGCGCGAGCTGCTGGAAGAGTTCGAGCGGGAGTCTTCGGACGAGAACAATCCGGATTCGACCGGCTTCTTCGCCCGCGTACGCGATTTCCTCGAGGGCCTGGGTGGGTGAGGCCCGCCTGTTTCCGCAAGCATGCGAACAACCTCCCCCTTGAGGGGGAGGTCAGATAGTTGCCTGACCACCTCCGCTTTCTGCGCAACTGGATCACCAAGCCGGGGCTGACCGGCGCCGTCAGCCCGTCCGGCAAGGCGCTTGCCGCCGCCATGGCGAACGAGGTGCCGGCCGCGGGCGAATGGCCGGTGCTGGAGCTTGGACCCGGCACCGGGCCCGTCACCGCGGCGCTGATCGGGCACGGCGTCGCGGCGGAGCGCATTGTCGCCGTCGAGTTCAACCCGGATTTCTGCGCCCTGCTCGTGCAGCGCTTCACCGGCCTCAACGTGGTCGAGGGCGACGCCTACGACCTTGCCATGAGCCTGCCGCCGGGCCTCGCCGGCCCATACGCGGCGGCGGTCTCCAGTCTGCCGCTCCTCAACCGGCCGCTTGAGGCGCGCCTCGCCCTGATCGAGGCGGCGCTCGACCGGGTGCTGCCCGGCGGCAAACTCATCCAGTTCTCCTACGGCCTCGGGCCGCCGGTGAAGGCGGTGCCGGGACGGTTCACCGTCCGCCAGGCGGCGTTCGTGCTCAACAACCTGCCGCCGGCGCGGGTATGGGTGTACCGTCGGGCCGGAGCGAAGGGAGCGCCATGACGCCGAAAATTCTGGTCTTCGCCGGGTCGACCCGCGCCGGGGCGTTGTCGGCGAAGCTCGCGGCGGTGGCGGCACGGGAGCTCGCGGTCGCCGGCGCCGATGTCAGCCACATCTCGCTCGACGACTACACGCTGCCGATCTACGACGGCGACCACGAGGAAGCCAAGGGCGTGCCGGAGAACGCCACTAGGCTCGCCCGGATGATCGCGGCGCACCAGGGCGTCTTCATCGCCACGCCCGAGTACAATCATTCGCTGCCTCCGCTGCTCAAGAACACGCTCGACTGGGTGAGCCGCGTGCGCCACACCGGCACCATCCCCTATCGCTACAAAGTCTATGGCATCGGCAGCACCTCGGACGGGTTCATCGGCGGGGCGCGCGCGCTGATCGAGCTAAGGAAGGTGCTGGCGACGTCGGTGCGCGGCATCGTGGTGCCGGACAAGATCGAGGTGTCGCGGGCGCAGATGGCGTTCGACGAATCGGGTGAGTTCATCGACGAGGGGCCGGCGGCGCTGCTGAAGGCGCTGACGCGCCGGCTCGTCGACCTTGCCCAGCGCCTGGCGGACTAGAACCGGGTGAGCGCGGCCGTCTTTGCGGTCGTTCTGTTCGCCGCCCTCCTGCACGCGGGCTGGAACGCGGTGGTCAAGCTCGCACCCGACAAGGGGCTGACCGCGACACTCGTTTTTGTCGCGGGCGGGCTTGTGTCGGCGCCGATCCTGCCGTTTCTCCACCAGCCCGCGGCCGCGGCATGGCCATTCCTGGCCGTGTCGATCCTCCTGCACTTCGCCTATCTCGGATTTGTCGCCGGCGCCTACCGCGCGGCCGACATGAGCGAGGCCTACCCGCTCATGCGCGGCACCGCGCCGCTGATCGTCGCGCTCGCCGGGGTGACGATCCTCGGCGAGCACCTGTCGGCGACCGCGTGGGGCGGTGTCGTCCTGGTGTCCGGCGGCGTCATCGCCATGGCGCTCATGGCGCGCAAGGGCAACCGACGCGGCGTGGCGATCGCTCTCGCCAACGCGGTGGTCATCGCCGGCTACACGATCACGGACGGCAGCGGCGCGCGCGCCTCCGGCGCGCCGGTGGCATACACGATGTGGCTCATCATGCTGACCGCGATCCCGGTGGCCGGCTGGATGCTGCGGCGGCGCCGGGACTTCGCGAGCTACGCGCTGGCGCACGCGCCGGTCGCGCTGGCCGCCGGTGCCGGCTCCGTTACCGCCTACGCCCTGTCGCTGTGGGCGATGACGGTCGCGCCCGTCGCCGTCGTGGCGGCGCTCCGCGAGACGTCGATCGTCTTTGCGATGGGCATCGCGGCCCTGGCGCTGAAGGAAAAGATCGGTTCCTCGCGGATCGTTGCAGCAGCATTGATCGCGGCCGGGGCGGCGGCCCTTCGGCTGGCGTGACTTGACGGGCGGCGCACCAATCCGCGACAAGGCGCCATGACCCATCTGCCAGCCCGCGACCGGCTGATCGTCGCACTCGATCTTCCCGATGTCGCGGAGGCCGCCGCGATGGTCGCGCGCCTCGGCGACGCGGTCTCCTTCTACAAGGTCGGGCTGCAGCTCACCTTCGCCGACGGCGGCATCGCCTTCGCCGAGCGGCTCGCCGCGAGCGGCAAAAAGGTGTTCCTCGACGTCAAGCTGCTGGACATCGACAACACCGTCGCCGGCGCCATCTCGAGCATCGCCCGGATGGGGATGACCTTCGTCACCGTGCACGCCTACCCCAAGGCGATGCGGGCGGCGGTCGGGGCCCGGGGCGATTCGTCGCTGCGCCTGCTTGGCGTCACCGTGCTCACCTCGATGAGCGACCACGACCTCACCGATGCCGGCTACGACCGCTCGGCGGCCGAACTGGTCGTACAGCGCGCGGCGGACGCCCGCGCCGCCGGCATGGACGGCGTGGTGGCGTCGCCGGCGGAAGCGGCGGCGGTGCGCGCGGCGGTCGGACCCGACGTTGCGATCGTCACGCCCGGCATCCGCCCGGCGGGCGCGTCGGCCGACGACCAGATGCGCGCCGCGGCACCCGCGGCGGCGATCAGGGCCGGTGCCGACTACCTGGTGGTCGGCCGGCCGATCACCAGAGCCACCGATCCCTCGGCCGCGGTCGAAGCGATCGTCGGCGAGATTGAACAGGCGGCGACAGCGATCGCGAAGGCGAGTGGGGGAGGATGATGAGCAAGGGCTACTGGGTCGCGCGCGTGGACGTGACCGAACCCGGCCGGTACGCCACCTACATGGCGGAGAACGGCGAGGCGTTCAGGAAATACGGGGCGCGGTTCCTGGTGCGCGGCGGCTCGTTCGAGGCGCCGGAAGGGCGCTCACGCCCGCGTAACGTGATCATCGAGTTCCCGAGCTACCAGGCGGCCGTCGACTGCTACCGGTCGCCCGAATATCAGCGCGCCAAGGCACACCGCGAGGGCGCGGCCGAGTTCGATATCATCGTCATCGAAGGCTACGACGGACCGCAGCCATAGACGGCGGTCGCCTCGCTCCCGCCGGCTTGCTATAGACACGGGCGGCAGGCGGAGGCGCGCAATGAGCGACATGAAGCTGGTGGTGGTCGGCGCCGCGGGGCGGATGGGGCGGACGCTCATCCGCATCATCGCCGAGACCGAAGGGGTGAGCCTCGCCGGCGCCATCGAGCGGGCCGGCGCGCCGGAAATCGGCGCCGACGCGGGCGCCCTTGCCGGAGTCGGTGAGGCCGGCGTCGCGATCTCCACCGACCCGCTGCCGGTCTTCGCCGAAGCCGACGGCGTGCTCGATTTCACCGTGCCCGCCGCGACCCTCGCCTTCGCCGAGCTTGCCGCGCAGGCGCGCATCGTCCACGTCATCGGCACCACCGGGCTCGGCGCCGGCGACGACGAGAAGATCAGGGCAGCGGCGCGTCACGCGGTCATCGTGCGCTCGGGCAACATGAGCCTCGGCGTCAACCTGCTTGCCGCGCTGGTGCGTCAGGCGGCGAAGGCGCTCGACGCCGACTTCGACATCGAGATCCTGGAGATGCACCACCGGCACAAGGTGGACGCGCCGTCGGGCACGGCGCTGATGCTCGGCGCCGCCGCCGCGGCGGGGCGCGGCATCGACCTCGACCAGCACTCGGTGCGCACGCGCGACGGCCACACCGGCGCGCGCAAGCGCGGCGACATCGGCTTCGCCACGCTCAGGGGTGGCTCGGTCACCGGCGAGCATTCGGTGATCTTCGCCGGCGAGGGCGAACTCATCACGCTCGGTCACAGCGCCTTCGACCGGGCGATCTTCGCGCGCGGCGCGGTGAAGGCGGCGCTGTGGGGGCGCGACAAGAAGCCGGGGCTCTACTCGATGGCGGACGTGCTGGGGCTCGGCGAAACGTAAGACCGGAACGCAGACCTCTATCCGCGAGGTGTCACCATGTCTCGCCGAACGATCGCCTTCTGGCTCCTGTTCGCCGTCACGCTCTGCATCTATGTCGTCATCGTCGGCTGGTCGATCCCGCGGATCGCCGCCGAGGCGGACGGGCTCACGCCCTTCGACATGCGCCCGCTCGGCTACACGTTCGAGGAGGCGAAAGCGTTCCTGGCCGCGCTGACGACGCGGGGCCGCGAGATGTACCTCGGGCCCCAGCAGCATCTCGACCTGCTCTACCCGGCGCTCCTCAGCGCCACGCTGTTCTTCGCCATCTGCCTGCTGGTGCCGAAGCGATGGGGCGCCTGGCGGTGGCTGCTGGCGGCGACCGCCATCCCTTCGGCGGCCTTCGACTATCTGGAAAACCACGCGGTCGCGGCCATGCTGCGGGCCGGCGCCGACGGCGATCACCCCGGCCGCGGTCGCGGCGGCCAGTCGCTGGACGGTGCTCAAGAGCGCGACGAGCACCATCGCCATGGTCATTCTCACCGCCTTCCTGATAGGGTGGGCCGCCAACCGAACGACCGTCGTGATCCGGGCGCGCCGCCTCGCCCGACACCCGCATCACCCCGACACCCATGCGAGAACCTAGATGACCGACCGCCTGCTCGTGCTCGTCCGCCACGGACAAAGTGCGTGGAACCTCAAGAACCTGTTCACGGGCTGGCGCGACGTCGACCTGACGCCCCAGGGCATGGACGAGGCACACGCTGCCGGCAAGGCGCTCAAGGCCAAGGGCTTCACGTTCGGCACCTGCTTCACCTCGACGCTCATCCGCGCCTCCCACACCCTCGACATCATGCTTTTCGAGCTGGGCCAGAAGGGCCTGCCGATCATCAAGGACCAGGCGCTCAACGAGCGCGACTACGGCGACCTCGTCGGCCTCAACAAGGACGACGCGCGGGCGAAGTGGGGGGAGGAACAGGTGCACATCTGGCGCCGCTCCTATGCGACGGCACCGCCCGGCGGCGAGTCGCTGCGCGACACCGGCGCGCGGGTATGGCCCTACTATCTCAACAAGATCCAGCCGCACGTGCTCCGCGGCGAGAAGGTGCTGATCTCGGCGCACGGCAATTCGCTGCGCGCCCTGATCATGGCGCTCGACGGGCTGACGCCGGACGAGGTGGTGAAGCTGGAGCTCGCGACGGGCGTGCCGGTGATCTACCACCTCAACGAGGATTCGACGGTCAGGAAGAAGGAGGTCCTGGAGTAGCTACTCTGAATAGCTTTTTGGCTATTCGATTTAACTTCCCTGCGCCGCCACGCCCGCCTCCCAGCCCAGAATCGCCCGCTTGCGGGTCAGACCCCAGTGGTAGCCGGTCAGGCTGCCCCCCTTGCCGAGCACACGGTGGCAGGGGACCACGAACGAGATCGGGTTCTTGCCCACCGCGGCGCCGACGGCGCGGGCGGCCTTCGGGTTGCCGATGTGCGCGGCGATGTCTGAATAGGTGGTGGCGCGGCCGAGCGGCAGGCGCAGCAGCGTCTCCCAGACCCTCAGTTCGAAGTCCGAGCCGATCATGACGATGCGGAGCGGCCGGTCCGGCCGCCACGCGGCGGGGTCGAACACCCGCCGCGCATACGGCGCGGTCACACTCTGCATCCTCGACATATGTCGCGCGCGGCCAGCGCGCCTTCATGTCGGCGAGGGTTGCCGCCTCCCGGCCGGGATCGGCGAAGGCGAGGCCGGCGAGGCCGTGGTCGGTGGCAATCACCAAGGCGGCGCCGAACGGCGAGGGATGGAAGCCCCAGCGCATGACGATCCCCTCCCCGCGCGCCTTGTAGGCGCCGGGCGTCATGGCGTGATGGGCGACGAAGAGGTCGTGCAGGCGGCCGGGGCCGGAGAGGCCGCTCTCGTAGCTCGCGTCAAGCACCGAGGCGGACTGGTCGAGCAGGGCGCGGGCGTGGTCGAGGGTCAGGGCCTGAAGGAAGCCCTTGGGCGTCAGCCCCGCCCAGCGGGTGAACAGTCGCTGCAGCGACAGCGGCTTCATGCCGACGTGGGCGGCGATCCGCTCCAGCGAGGGCTGTTCGCGCCAGCGCTCCGAGATGAACGCGATGGCGCGGCGGACGACCTCGTAGTCGGAAACGGGCGTCGCGTTCGCGCGCGGACGGTCGGCGGCGGTCATCGCCAGTTCCATGATCGGAGCCTCCACAGCATCATCGGCGACGATCTAGGCCGCCGCTGGTACCGGCGCCACCCGATTCTTGCGCGGGCTTCAGCCGGCCGGGCCGGCTCGCGCCGCGGCAAGGGCGGCGGCGAGCCTCACGGCCAGCGTCTCGCGCTCGTCGGGGCCGAGGAAGGCGCCGATGGCGAAGCGTTTGCCGTGGGAGGCGAGGCTGACGCCGGTAACGCCCATGCCCGGCCGGCGCTCGATCTCGAGGCGCGCCCAGTAGGGGTTGAGCTCGATCACCGAGGTCTCGCCGTCGGCGGCGATGCGGCGCACGGTGAGCGACTCGCGGGTGAGACTGATCTCCTCGGCGGCGCGCGCGTCGCGATAGTTGAGCCGGAAGGCGACGTAGACGAGGGCAACGTCGAGACCCATGAAGCCGATCACCGGCCACGCCCCGGCGAGCCAGAAGATCAGCCCGGTGACAAACGAAAGGCAGCAGAGCGCCGCCATCAGCGCCACGAAGCCGCGCGGGCCGAGCGAACGGTAGGGGCGCAGAACCACCCTGAAAACGGGCTGACCGGCGGCTGGCGGAGGCGGATTGGCAGGAACCATCGCGGATGCTTATAGAATGGCGGCAGGAGACGTCCGGCATATATGGCACCCACGGCCGGAAGCTTCCAGTGCGGGGGCGGGCGGATGAGCGATCGGGAAGCGCCGCGGCGGGACATCGAGGCGGTCTTTCGCAACGGCAGCGTGACGGTGGTCGGCGTCCTCGCCGGCTTCTCGCTGACCTTCCTGACCGCGTGGGCGGCGAACCCGCTGCCATGGCAGTTGCACGACCTTTTCGGCATCGTGCCGCTGGCTGTCGGCATCGTGTTCCAGCTTATCTCGCTTGCGGCCCTTCTCCGTCCCGACTCGCTGATCCGCGACCGCTATGACCGCGCCATCCGCATCTTCCTGATCGGACTGGTGCTGGTCAGCATCGGTGTCGCCGCCGCGATCGTCGCCGATGCGGTCACGATCGCCGAGCGTCGATGACGGCGGCCCCGAGCAAGACGACAGCGTCGACGCCACGGAAGCTCACGCGGGCGACGGTCGAGGAAATCTTCCGCCGTTTCGCCGCCCGCGAGCCCGAGCCCAGGGGCGAGCTCCAGTACACAAGCCCGTTCACGCTGCTGGTCGCGGTGGTGCTGTCGGCGCAGGCGACCGACGCCGGGGTCAACAAGGCGACGCCGGCGCTTTTCGCCAGGGCAGACACGCCGGAAAAGATGATCGCGCTCGGCCTGCCGGCGATCACGGACCTCATCCGCACCATCGGCCTCTTCCGCACCAAGGCGAAAAACCTGGTGGCGCTGTCGGAGAGGCTCGTCGCTGCGTACGGCGGCAAGGTGCCGCGCACGCGCGAAGAACTGGAGACGCTGCCGGGCGTCGGGCGCAAGACCGCCAACGTGGTGCTCAACATCGCCTTCGGCGAGCCGACGATGGCGGTCGATACCCACATCTTCCGCGTCGCCAACCGCACGGGCATCGCGCCCGGTCGTGATCCGATGGAAGTGGAGCGGGGGCTGGAGAAAGTCGTCCCCGACCTCTACAAGCGGCACGCCCACCACTGGCTGATCCTGCATGGCCGGTACGTCTGCAAGGCACGCAAGCCCGATTGCGCGCGCTGCCTGATTGCCGACCTCTGCCGCTGGCCCGGCAAGACCATCTGAGAGCGACCCCGGAGATCATGAACAAAACGGAATACGACGTTCTTTGCATCGGCAACGCCATCGTCGACGTGATGGCACGCACCGAGGACGATTTCCTCGTCCACCACGGCCTCGCCAAGGGCACCATGCACCTGATCGACGCGGAGCGGGCCGAGGCGCTTTACGCGGCCATGGGTCCGGCGATCGAGGCATCGGGCGGCTCGAACGGCAACTGCGCCGTCGGCGTCGCCTCGCTCGGCGGGCGCGCCGCCTTCATCGGCAAGGTCGCCGACGACACGCTCGGCCGCTTCTACCGCCACGACATGCGGAACGCCGGCGTCCACTTCGCCACCAGGCCGCTCATCGACGGCGCGCCGACCGCGCGCTCGATGATCATGATAACGCCGGACGGCGAGCGCACCATGAACACCTACCTCGGTGCCTGCCAGGCGCTCGGCCCCGACGACATCGACAAGGCGGTCGTCTCCGCCGCGGAGATCACCTACCTGGAAGGCTACCTGTGGGACCCGCCCGAGGCCAAGAAGGCCTTCCGCCGCGCCGCCGAGATCGCCCACGCGGCGGGGCGCAAGGTGTCGCTCACCCTTTCCGATCCGTTCTGCGTCGACCGCTTCCGCGCCGAGTTCCTGGATCTCATCAGGAGCGGCACGGTCGACATCCTCCTCGCCAACGACTCGGAACTGCGCTCGCTCTACGAGACCGGCGGCCGCGACACCGCGGTCAGGGCGCTCGGCGCCGACTGCAAGCTCGCCGCTGTCACCATCGGCGCCGAGGGAGCGATCGTCGTCAGCGGCGGCGAGGTGATCACGGTGCCGGCGACCCCGGTTGAGGCAATCCTCGACCTCACCGGTGCCGGCGACCTCTTCGCCGCCGGCTTCCTCTTCGGCGTGGCGCGGGAGATGGAGCTCAGCGACGCGGCCCGTCTCGGTTCGATCGCGGCGGGTGAGGTGATCGGCCACATCGGGCCGCGGCCGGCGGTGTCTCTCGCCGACCTTGCCCGTCAGGCGGGTTTCGCGCTCTAGCGCAAAACCTCAGGCGTTGGGCGTGGTCGGCTGCTGGCCCGCCTGCCCCTGCTGTTCGGCCATGCGCTGGCGGTAGAGCGAGACGAAATCGACGGGGTCGATCAGCAGCGGCGGAAAACCGCCGTTGCGGGTGGCGTCGGCGATCACCTGGCGGGCGAACGGGAACAACAGCCGCGGGCATTCGATCAATGTCAGGGGGGCGACGTCCTGCGGCGGGATGTTGATCATCCGGAAGAGGCCGCCGTACACGAGTTCCGTCGCGAACAGCACCTCGTCGCCATCGGTGGCGCGGGCCTCGATCTTCAGCTCCACCTCGATCTCGTTGTTGCCGTACTGGTTGGGCTGGACACCGATCGAGACGTTGATCGAGGGGGGCGTGGAACGGGGCTTGAGCGCCCCCGGCGCGCCGGGGTTCTCGAACGAGAAATCCTTGACGTATTGCGCGATGACGCCGAGGTTGGGTTGATTGCCGGCGCCGGCCGCCTGACCATCGTTGCTCACATCCGCCATGATCGCTCCTCGAAAGGTGAAAACCGGCCCGTGCCGGCGCTGCAATGGCGTCGCACCGGGGCGGGGCTGGGCTAACATGGGCGGCCGGGGGAGACAAGCAAAACGGCCCTTCTGCCTTGACCGGCTGGCATCCGGGCTTAACGTTGCCTACATGGTAGACATCGCTTTCGCCGCGCTTTTCGGGCACAGTGACGGGAACCCCGCGTCAGGACGCCGCTCAAGATGACTGGCTTCATCGATATCTACACCATCATTTTCCTGGCGATCGCGGTCATCATCTTCCTCAGGCTGCGGAACGTGCTCGGCCGCCGGACGGGCAGCGAACGCCCGCCGTTCGACCCCTATTCGCGGCGCGAGGCGCAGCCGGGCGCGGCCGGCGACAAGGTCATCGACCTGCCGCGGCGGCCGGCCGGGCGCGACACGCCGGCGCACGACATCGAGCCGGCGGCGGCGGAGAGCATCAAGGTGATCGCGCCGGCAGGCTCGACGCTGCACGAGGCGCTGAAGGCCGTTGCCGCCGCTGACCGCACCTTCGACCCCAAGGCGTTCCTCGACGGCGCCCGGCGCGCGTACGAGATGATCGTCACCGCCTTCGCCGAGGGTGACCGCAAGACGCTGAAGCAGCTTCTCAACCGTGAAGTGTTCGACGGCTTCGTCGCCGCCATCGATGAGCGCGAGAAGCAGGGCCAGACGATCGAGTTCAAGTTCGTCGGCATCGACCGCGCCGAATTCACCGCGGCGAGCGTCAAGGGCGGCACAGTGCAGGTCACGGTCCGCTTCCTGTCGAAACTGATCTCGGCGACGCACGACAAGGACGGCGAGGTCGTCGACGGCGACCCGGTGCACGTCGGCGACGTCACCGACATCTGGACGTTCGCGCGCGAGACCGCATCGCGCGATCCCAACTGGAAGCTGGTGGCGACCGAATCGGTCGATTGAGGCGGCCGGTGCCCGCGCCCACGATCGCATCGGCGACGGCTGCCGGCGACGCCCGCCTCCTCCCCCTCTCCTTCGACGATCTCCCCGGCTGGCGGGGCGACGACCTTGCCGCCGCCTTCGCCGCCTTTCGCCGCGGCGCCGACGTGCTCGGCGAACACCCGCCGAAGGCGCGCGCGCTCGGCATCGACGCGGCGGCGCTCGCCGAATGCGTGAGGCAGGCGCAAGCGACCGCGACGACGGCGCGGCACTTCTTCGAAGACTCGTTCCGGCCCTTCGAAGTCAGCGTGCCCGCGCATTTCACCGGCTATTACGAGCCTGAAGTGGCGGGCTCGTTGACGCCGACACCCCGCTTCACCGTGCCGCTCTATCGTCAGCCGGACGATCTGGTGGAGATCGGCGCCGGCGAGCATCCGGCCGGGCTCGATGCGTCCTTCCGCTTCGCCCGCAGGACCGCACAGGGCCTGTCGGAATACGCCGACCGCGGGGCGATCATGGCGGGAGCGCTCGCGGGGCGCGGACTGGAGCTCGTCTACCTCGCCGACCCGGTCGACGCCTTCTTCATCCAGGTGCAGGGGGCGGCGCGCATCCGCCTCGATGGCGGGCGGGTGATGCGGGTCACCTACGCCGCCAAAACCGGGCATCCGTATACGCCGATCGGCCGGGTGCTGATCGAAATGGGCGCGCTCGCCAGGGGCGGCGTCACCATGCAGACCATCCGCGCCTGGCTCGCCGCCCATCCGGACAAGGCGGCGGCGGTGATGGCAAGGAACCGCTCCTTCGTGTTCTTCCGCGAGGCGCCGGTCGACAACCCGGCGCTCGGACCGATCGCGGCGGCGAAGGTGCCGCTGACCACCGGACGGAGCCTCGCCGTCGACCGCACGCTCCACGCCTTCCACACGCCGGTGTGGGTCGAGACGACGCTGCCCGACGGCCGGCCGTGGCAGCGGCTGACGATCGCGCAGGACACCGGTTCGGCCATCGTCGGGCCGGCGCGGGGTGACATCTTCTTCGGCTCCGGCGAGGAGGCCGGCGAAGTGGCGGGCGCGATGAATGCCGGCGGTCGCTTCGTCATCCTGGCGCCGAGGGAACGCGCGCCATGAGCCCGGGCCGCAAGGGGGCGCCCACCCCCGACGAATTGAGGCTGTGGCGCCAGGTGACGGAGTCGATCGCCCCGCTCGGACGGCGGCCGCCCGCCGTCGAGGCGAGCGAAGAAGAGCCGGAGAAGAAGCCGCCGAAGGCGCCGCCGCGAACCGTCCGCGCTCCGTCCAAGCCGCCGACAGCGGCACGGCAGCCACCGGCGCTCAGCCCGATCGACCGGCGCACGGCGAGCCGCCTCACCCGCGGCACGGTGACGATCGACGCCCGCATCGACCTGCACGGCATGACCCAGGCGGCGGCCCACGGCCGGCTCGCCCGTTTCCTCGCCGCGGCGCAGGCGGACGGCGCCCGCATGGCGCTGGTGGTTACCGGCAAGGGCCGGCCGGCGAGCGAGGCCGCCGACGGCGACAGGGAGCGCGGCGTGTTGCGCCGGGTGGTACCGATGTGGCTCGCCTCGGCCGAGATGAGGCCGTTCGTGGTCGGCTTCGGCGAGGCCGGCCCGACCCACGGAGGCGCCGGCGCCCTCTACGTGCGGATCAGGCGGCGGCGCGGCGCCTGACTGCTTCCTGCTTCTCGTTCAGAGCAGCTTGCGCAGCTCGTCCAGGTGGGCGTTGACCAGCCAGCCGTAGTAGTTCTCGCGCGGGTAGAGCACGAACGGGATCCCGACCAGCCGGCGGACGCTGTTCTCCTCGGCCAGCGCCCGGGCGCGGGCGACGCTGCCGCCGGTGTTGTAGAGCGTTGCGGTGATGCCCGGGTTGTCCGAGATGTCGAAGCCCGCGACCGAGCGGTAGGTGTCGATGTCGTGGCGGATAACCGCCGCCATGTAGTGCAGCGACTTGTCGGGGTCCATCACCGCTTCGTAAACCTTCGGCGCCCGGTTCATGTCGAGCAGCGGCAGGCCGCTTACGGCGTGAACCCTGTCCGTAACCATGAGCGCCACGAGCGGGCTGAGCTGCCCGAGGCCGAAGGTCTGGCCGGCGAAGAACGGCTGGAAGAACACCCGCTCGAAACGGTCGTCGGGGTAGTTGACGCCGTCGACGGTGCGGCCGCGAAAGGCCGACTGCCAGACGTCTTCGCGGCAGGACCACAGGTCGTAGTCGTCCTTGGCCGATGCGCAATGCGCGAACTGCGGTCGCGCCAGAAACGACTCCAGCGGCTCGCGGCCGTAGCCGAACCTGATGTCGAGGTTCACGTACGCCAGCGCCTTGACGTAATACGTCTGCAGGCTGTCGAGGATGTCGACGTTGTACGTGTGCTCGCCGACGAGCGCGCCGACGATATGGATGGGGTCGATGTGATAGAGCGCAGCGACCTGCTTGATCTTGTCGATGAGCTTCCGGTCGTTGGCGAGGCTCTCGTAGACCTGGCGATATTTCTTTTCGAACGTCCCGCCGGTCTGCTCGGTGCGCACGATCGAGCTCACCGAGATCGGCGGCTGCTCGGCCGAGCGGTTGCCCGGCGGCACCACGATGACGCCCGCGCTGGCCGGTGCGGCGATCGCCAGAAACATGAGCGCCGGCACCACGGGCAACACGCGAAGCAGCAGGCACAGGCGAAGCATCAGGCGGGAACCGTGGCATGCGCGCGGCCTCGGCGGGCCACCGGACGCCGATTCTAGCACCGGTCGGCGGCGGGGCATAAGCCGCGCCGCCGACCCCAATCGTCACAGGATGAAGCGTGACAGGTCGGCGTTGCGGGCGAGGTCGCCGATGTGGTCCTCGACGTATTTGGCGTCGATCCTGACCGTTTCACCGTTCATGTCGGCGGCGGTGAAGGAGACCTGGTCGAGAACGCGCTCCATGACCGTCTGCAGCCGGCGGGCGCCGATGTTCTCGACGCTGGCGTTGATGGCGACGGCGAACGAGGCGATCTGGTCGATGGCGTCGTCGGTGATCTCGAGCTTCAGCCCTTCCGTCTCCATCAGCGCCACGTACTGCTTGATCAAACTCGCCTCGGTCTCGGTGAGGATGCGGACGAAGTCCTCCTTGCTGAGCGCGCTCAGTTCGACGCGGATCGGCAGGCGGCCCTGCAACTCGGGCAGAAGGTCCGACGGCTTCGACACGTGGAAGGCGCCGGAGGCGATGAACAGGACGTGGTCGGTCTTCACCGGCCCGTACTTGGTCGCCACCGTGGTGCCCTCGATCAGCGGCAAGAGGTCACGCTGGACGCCCTCTCGGCTGACGTCGGCGCCGTAGCGGCCCTCGCGGGCGCAGATCTTGTCGATCTCGTCGAGGAAGACGATGCCGTCGTTCTCCGCCGCCGTTATCGCCTCCTGGGTGACCTCGTCGTTGTCGAGCAGCTTGTCGGACTCCTCGTTGACCAGCAGGTCGTGGGAATCGCCGACGGTGATGCGGCGCGTCTTGGTGCGGCCGCCGAAGGCCTTGCCGAGCATCTCGCCGATGTTCATGACGCCGACGCTTGCGCCGGGCATCCCCGGGATATCGAATTGCGGCATGCCGCCCGAGGTGTCGCGCACCTCGACCTCGATCTCCTTGTCGTTGAGCTCGCCGGCGCGCAGGCGGCGGCGGAACGATTCGCGCGTCGTCGGGCTCGCCGCCGGCCCGACGAGGGCGGTCAGCACGCGCTCCTCCGCGGATAGCTCGGCCTTGGCGGCAACCTCCTTGCGGCGGCGTTCGCGCACCAGGCCGATACCGACCTCGACAAGGTCGCGGATGATCTGCTCGACGTCGCGGCCGACGTAACCGACCTCGGTGAACTTGGTCGCCTCGACCTTGATGAAGGGCGCGCCGGCGAGCTTGGCGAGGCGCCGCGATATCTCGGTCTTGCCGACACCGGTCGGGCCGATCATCAGGATGTTCTTGGGCAGCACCTCCTCGCGCATGGCGCCGGTCAGCTGCTGGCGGCGCCACCGGTTGCGCAGCGCGATGGCGACGGCGCGCTTGGCGTCACCCTGGCCGATGATGAAGCGATCGAGCTCGGAGACGATCTCGCGGGGAGAGAATGTGGTCATGTGGCATTCAAACTCAGACGGCCGAGTCGAGCGACTCGATGGTGACGTTGGTGTTGGTGAAGACGCAGATGTCGGCGGCGATCGCCATGGCCTTGCGGGCGATCTGTTCGGCCGACTGGTCGGTGTCGATCAGGGCGCGGGCGGCGGCGAGGGCATAGTTGCCTCCGGAGCCGATGCCCGCAACGCCGCCATCCGGCTCCAGCACGTCGCCGTTGCCGGTGAGCACAAGGCTGGTGGATTTGTCGGCGACCAGCATCATCGCCTCGAGGCGGCGCAGGTAGCGGTCCGTGCGCCAGTCCTTGGCGAGCTCGACGCAGGCGCGGGTCAACTGGCCGGGGTACTGCTCGAGCTTGGCCTCCAGCCGCTCGAACAGCGTGAAGGCGTCCGCGGTGGCGCCGGCGAAGCCGGCAATCACGCCGCCCTTGCCGAGCGGGCGGACCTTCTTGGCATTGTGCTTCATCACCGTCTGGCCGACGGAGACCTGCCCGTCGCCGGCGATGACGACCTTGCCGCCCTTGCGCACGGTGAGGATGGTGGTGCCGTGCCAGGGCTGAGACGCGGTATCGGACATAGGCTTCCTTTCCGGCGGACCGGCGCGGCCTCGTCCAGGCACCGCAAGCCGATCCCCAAATGCCGGGCGGCAACCGCGCCGGCCGGCAGGCCCCTATGTAAGGCTCTGCCGGAGGTATGCAAACGCCCGTGGCCGCACCGATGTGGCAATCGCGGGACCCGCCTGATAAAAGGCGCCGGCAATCAGGAACCCGCCCATGCGCACGGCAACCGTCAAGCGCAAGACCAAGGAAACCGACATCACCGTGACCGTCGACCTCGACGGCACGGGCAAGGGGCGAATCGCCACCGGCGTCGGCTTCTTCGACCACATGCTGGAGCAGGTCGCCCGCCACAGCCTGATCGACATCACGATCAGCGCCAAAGGCGATCTCCACATCGACCAGCACCACACGGTCGAGGACGTCGGCATCGCGCTCGGGCTGGCGCTGAAGGAAGCGCTCGGCGACATGAAGGGCATCACCCGCTACGCCGACGTGCACCTGCCGATGGACGAGGCGATGACGCGGGCGGCGATCGACATATCGGGGCGGCCGCACCTGGTGTGGAAGGTCAAGTTCACGCGCGTGCACATCGGCGAGATGGAGAGCGAGCTGTTCCAGGAGTTCTTCCAGGCGCTGGCGCAAAACGCCGGCGTGACGCTCCATGTCGAGAACCTTTACGGCCGCAACAACCATCACATCGCCGAAACCTGCTTCAAGGCGCTGGCGCGGGTGCTGAAGGCGGCGGTCGCCATCGACCCGCGGCAGAAGTCGCGCGTGCCCTCGACCAAGGGCCGGCTCTAGGAGCTGACGACGATGCCGCTCTACACCGTGCACGCGCCCCCTACCCTTCCCGGCGACGGCGCGCCCGACCCGCTCGCCTACATCTTCGTCAAGGAGGGCTTCTCATGGCCCGCCTTGCTGATCGCCGAGCTGTGGCTCCTCTTCCGCCGCATGTGGATCGTCTTCTTCGCTTACGTGGCGGTGGCCCTGGTGCTGACCGCTATCAACCGGCAGGTGGGCGGGCCGCTCCCCGGCGTCTTCCTGGTCCTCGCCCATTTCGTCTTCGCCATGGAGGGCAACCAGCTCCGGCGCTGGACGCTCCGCCGCCGCGGCTACCGGCTGGTGGACGTGGTCGAGGGCGCCAGCCTCTACGAGGCGGAGCTTCGCTTCTTCCTCGACTGGCCGGATGAGGCGGCGCCCCGGCCGCCGCCCGCGCCGGAGCCGCCGAAGCCGCTGATCCTCCCGCCGCCGGCCGCACCGTCGGCCGAGTCGGGCGAGGTGGTCGGCCTCTTCCCGGCGCCCGGAGGCCGGGCATGACCGTCGCAATCATCGATTTCGGCGCCGGCAACCTGCGCTCGGCCGAGAAGGCGTTCGAGCGCGCCATCGCCGAACTCAAGATTGGCGAGACGGTCGCCGTCACCACCAACCCGGACGTGGTCGCGCGCGCCGACCGGGTGGTGCTGCCGGGCGACGGCGCCTTCGCCGACTGCAAGCGCAACCTCGCGGCGATCGACGGCATGATCGACGCGATCGACGAGGCGATCGACCGGCGCGGGCGGCCGTTCCTCGGCATCTGCGTCGGCATGCAGCTTCTCGCCACGCGTGGCGTCGAGCACGCGGTGACCGACGGGCTCGACCGCATTCCCGGCGAGGTACGCGCGGTGGAACCCGCCGACCCGGCGCTGAAGGTGCCGCACATGGGCTGGAATACGCTCGCCCGGCGCCGCGAGCACCCGCTGTTCGACGGGCTCGTGCTTGGCCCGGAGGGCTGGCACGCCTATTTCCTGCACGGCTTCCACCTCGTCGCCGACAACGAGGACGACGTCGCCGCGGTCGCCGACTACGGCGGGCCGGTCACCGCCATCGTCGCGCGCGACAACGTCGCCGGCACCCAGTTCCACCCCGAGAAGAGCCAGAAGCTCGGCCTCAGGCTGGTGGCGAATTTCCTCACGTGGAAGCCGTGACATACGGCCGCTGCCGAGCCGTCCGATGATCCTCTACCCCGCCATCGACCTGAAGGACGGAAATGCCGTGCGCCTGGAACAGGGCGACATGGCGCGGGCGACCGTGTTCAACGCCGATCCGGCCGCCCAGGCCCGCGCCTTCGCCGAACAGGGCTTCGAGCGGCTGCACGTGGTCGACCTCAACGGCGCCTTCGCCGGCCACTCGGTTAACGGCGCGGCGGTCGAAGCAATCCTCGCTGCGGTCGACGTACCAGTACAGCTTGGCGGCGGCGTGCGCGACATGGCGGCGATCGACGGCTGGCTGGCGAAAGGCATGGCGCGGGTGATCCTCGGTACCGCCGCGGTCAACAATCCCGACCTCGTGCGCGAGGCGGCGGCGAAATTTCCCGGCATGGTCGCCGTCGGCATCGACGCGCGCGGCGGCAAGGTGGCGGTCCGCGGCTGGGCCGAGGCGACCGAGGTCGACGCCATCGACCTCGCCCGCCGCTTCGAGGACGCCGGGGTCGCCGCCATCATCTACACCGACATCGAGCGCGACGGCCTGCTGAAGGGCCTCAACGTCGCGGCAACGCTGCGGCTCGCCAACGCGGTGTCGATCCCGGTGATCGCCTCCGGCGGCCTCGCCTCGCTCGCCGACGTGGAGCGGCTGCTCGAGCCCGACTGCGCCATCCTCGACGGCGCCATCGCCGGCCGCGCCCTCTACGACGGCCGCCTCGACGCTCACGCCGCGCTGGCTCTGATCAGGGCGGCGGAGGCGGCGTAAAATGCTGAAGACCCGCGTCATCCCCTGCCTCGACGTCAAGGACGGGCGCGTCGTCAAGGGCGTGCGCTTCGTCGACCTCACCGACGCCGGAGACCCGGTCGAGGCGGCGCGCGCCTACGACGCGGCCGGCGCCGACGAGCTCTGCTTCCTCGACATCACGGCGAGCTACGAGGAACGCGCCATCCTGCTCGACGTGGTGGCGCGCACCGCCGAGCAGTGCTTCATGCCGGTGACGGTCGGCGGCGGCGTGCGCTCCGTCGACGACGTGCGGGCGTTGATGCTCGCGGGCGCCGACAAGGTGTCGATCAACACCGCCGCGGTGCGCGACCGGCGCATCGTCCAGGAGGCCTCGGAGAAGTTCGGCGCCCAGGCGATCGTCGTCGCCGTCGACGCCAAGCGAGTCAACCGTCCGGGCGACGCCGGCCGCTGGGAAATCTTCACCCACGGCGGCCGCAATCCGACCGGCCTCGATGCGGTCGCCTACGCCGAGGAGGTGGCGCGTCTCGGCGCCGGCGAGATCCTGCTCACCTCGATGGACCGGGACGGGACCGGCGACGGCTTCGATCTCGAACTCACCCGCGCCGTCGCCGACGCGGTGCCGGTACCGGTGGTTGCCTCGGGCGGCGTCGGCAGCCTCGACCATCTGGTCGAGGGGGTGACGCAAGGCCACGCTTCCGCCGTTCTCGCCGCCTCGATCTTCCACTTCGGAACCTTTACGATCCGGCAAGCCAAAGAGCATATGGCAGCGTTCGGCGTGCCCGTGCGGCTCGACGGCTGACAAACGATGACCGATTTCACCCTCACCGACCTTGCCGATATCGTCGCGGAGCGCGCCCGCGCGGCCGACCCGGCGGCCTCGTACACGGCGCGGCTGCTCGCTGCCGGCGTGGAGCGCTCGGCCAAGAAATTCGGCGAGGAGGCGGTCGAGGCGGCGATCGCCGCGGTCGCCGGCGACAAGGCCGGCCTCACCGAGGAGGCGGCGGACGTGCTCTACCACCTCCTGGTCATGCTGCAGGCAAGCGGCGTCGCGCTCGATGACGTGATGGCGGCGCTCCAGCGGCGCACCAGCCAGAGCGGCATCGCGGAAAAGGCGTCGCGGCCGGCGAAGGGCTCGTGAATGGACCAGCCGGCGCCAGACACGCTTTCGCCGCACCGTGTGTTCAGCCGGGCGGAGTGGGCGGCGCTCAGGGCCGACACACCGCTGACGCTCACCGACGCGGACCTGACGCGGCTCAAAAGCCTCAACGACCCCATCTCGCTGGAAGAGGTGGTCGAGATCTACCTGCCTCTGTCGCGCCTCCTCAGCCTCTACGTCGCCGCCACCCAGGGACTGCACGACGCCACCCGTACCTTCCTCGGCACCAGGGACGGGGTGACGCCGTTCGTCATCGGGGTTGCCGGGTCGGTGGCGGTCGGCAAGTCGACGATGGCGCGCGTGCTGCGGGCGCTGCTCAGGCGCTGGCCCAACACGCCCAAGGTCGAACTGATGGCAACCGACGGCTTCCTGCTCCCCAACGCGGTGCTCGCCCGCGAGGGGCTGATGGAGCGCAAGGGCTTCCCGGAGAGCTACGACCTCCGCCGCCTGCTCGCCTTCCTCAGCGACGTCAAGGCGGGCAAGCGCAACGTCGCCGCGCCGGTCTATTCGCACCTCACCTACGACATCGTGCCCGGCGAGGCGATCACCATCGACCGGCCGGACATCCTCATCGTCGAGGGGCTGAACGTGCTGCAGACCTCACGGCGGCCGTCGGATCTGCGCGCCATACCGTTCGTCTCCGACTTCTTCGATTTTTCCATCTACCTCGACGCCGACGAGGCAGACGTCCGGCGCTGGTATATCGATCGCTTCCGGCGGCTGCGCGAGACCGCGTTCCGCGACCCCCGGTCCTATTTCCGCCGCTATGCCGACCTCAGCGACGAGGCGGCGGAAAAGGTCGCCGACGACCTGTGGACGCGGATCAATCTCGCCAACCTCGTCGAGAACATCCTGCCGACCAGACCGCGCGCGGACCTGATCCTAAGGAAGGAGGCCAGCCACGCCATCGTGGAGGTCGCGCTCCGGCGTATCTGAGCGGAGTGCCTTGATTTTTCGGGCCCGAGACCTGATATCGGCCCCGAATCGAATTGCCCTAGAAGACTGGACCGACGGATGATGGCCGACGAAGAGACCACCACCGAGCCCGAAGCCGCTGCCGGCACCGCCGAGCCCGCATCGCAGCCGGCCAACCCCGCTGCAGCGACCGAGGAGGTAGCCGAAGCCAGGGACAGGCTCGTGCGCACGCTGGCGGAGATGGAGAACCTGCGCCGGCGGACCGAGCGCGAGATCGCCGACGCCCGCCAGTACGCGGTCGCGAACTTCGCCCGGGAGATGCTGGCGGTTGGCGACAATTTGCGCCGCGCCATCGAGGCAGTGCCCAAGGAGCAGCGGGAGCACGGCGACAAGGCGCTGGCAGCGCTCATCGAGGGCGTCGAGGTGACCGAACGGGTGCTGGAGCAGACGCTCACCAAGTTCGGCGTCAGCCGCATCGAGGCCAAGGGACAGAAGTTCGACCCCTCGGTCCATCAGGCGATGCTCGAAGTGGAGTCCGACGACTTGCCGCCGGGCACGGTCGCCGAGGAAATCCAGGTCGGCTACACGATCAACGGCCGCGTGCTGAAGCCGGCGCTGGTGGCGGTCGTCAAGAAGAAGGCGAAGCCGGCGGAGCCTCCCGCGGCGAGCGACGCTCCGGCGGCAACCGATCCCGGCTGACGATCTTCAGGCCGCCGTCGCGATGTCGGCGAGCGCCCGGCGGAGCGTATCGGGCGTCATCGGCTTCTCCAGCACCGCGTCGATGCCGGCCGCTTCCGCCGCCGCCCGCGTCTCGGCGAGAACGTCGGCGGTGAGCGCCAGGATGGTCGCGCGCGGCGACCCGGAGCGCTTCTCGAAGGCGCGGATCGCGCGCGCCGCGGCGAGCCCGTCGAGACCGGGCATATGCAGGTCCATCAGGATGACGGCGAAGCGGCCGGGTTGTTCGGTCGCCGCGGTAACGGCGGCGGCGCCGTCGCGCACTTCGCTGACGGAGTGCCCCAGCCCTTCCAGCACAGCGCGCGCCAGGAGCGCGTTGATCTCGTTGTCCTCCGCCAGCAGCACCTCGAGGCTCAGCGGCGCGCGGCTTCGCGGCGCCGCGCGGCGCGGGCGCGCGTCGCCGGGATCGATGCGGAAGTCGCAGTCGCCGGCGATGATCTCGCCCGCGATGCGGGTGAGCGAGGAGCGTCGGAGCGGCCGCACCAGGTAGGCGTCGAAGCCCGCCTGACGCAGCGCGTCGACGCCGCCGCGGTGGCCGGGCTCGATCAGCACCGCGGCCGGGACGCGCCGGCCGGCGGCTTCACGGATGCGGGCGAGCACTTTCGCCGGATCGGGCGCCAGACGTGCGTCGACGAGCACCGCGTCGTGGGCCTCGCCGGCCGCGCTCGCCGCACCGATGAGGCCGGCGCCTTCGTTGGCCGTAACCGCCACGCGGACGCTGGCGCCGGTGCCGGCAAGCTGACGGGCGATGACGGACGCCTCGGGGCCGCCGGGCGCCAGGATGAGGATGCTGCGGCCGCTGAGATCGACCGGCGTCTCGGCAACCGGTGTCGCGGCCGGGGAGACTTCCAGCGTGAAGGCGAACACCGAGCCGTTACCTTCGCGCGGCAACACCTGGATGTCGCCGCCCATCCGGCGCACGATCCGGCGCGAGATGGCGAGGCCGAGGCCGGCACCGCCGTGCCTTCGGCTCAGGGCCGTGTCGATCTGCTCGAACTCGCCGAACAGGCGCTCGGCCTCGGACGGAGCGATGCCGGGGCCGGAGTCGGCGACGGCGAAGGTGATGCGGACGCGACCATCGGCGCCGGCACCGGCGTTCGACGCTGACAGGGTGACGCCGCCGGTCTCAGTGAACTTCACGCCGTTGCCGGCGAGGTTGATCAGCACCTGGCGGAGCCGCGCCGCGTCCACCATCACCGCGGGCGGCACGTCGCCGGCGATCTCGGCGGCGACGTCGATGCCCTTGACGTGGGCGCGGGCGGCGAGCAGCTCGGCGATCTCCTGCAGCAGCGCTTCGAGGTCGGTCGCCTCCGGGCGGATGTCGAGACGGCCCGCCTCGATCTTGGAGAAGTCGAGCATGTCGTCGACCAGCGCCAGCAGCGCTTCGCCGGAGGAATGGACGGCGTGCGCGTAGGTCTCCTGATCCGGCGTCAGGTCGGTTTCAAGGAGCAGGCCGGTCAGGCCGAGAATGCCGTTCAGCGGCGTGCGGAACTCGTGGCTGACGGTGGCGAGAACGCGCGACTTCGCCCGGCTCGCCGCCTCCGCCTTCTGGCGCGCTTCGACCAGCGCCTGCTCGACCTCCTTGCGGGCGGTGATGTCGCGCGCAACCGAATATACGGCCCCCAGCGTGCCGTCGTCGCCGCGCATGCGGATGTCGACCCAGGCGAACCAGCGCGGCCCCGAGGCCGTTTCCAGACGCACGTCGCGGGCGGCGACCTCGCGGCCGGCACCGGCGGCGCCATCACCGACCGAGGCGATCAAGGGCACCAGGGTGAACGGCTTGCCGATCAGCGCCGACGGCGTCAGCGCGAAGGTAGTGGCGAACGCCGGATTGACGAAAGTGACCTTGCCGGCGGCGTCGCGGCGCACGACCAGATCGCCCTGGGCGTCGATCAGGCTGCGGTAGCGCTCCTCGCTCTCGCGGAGCTCCCAGGCGGTGTCGGCGAGGCTCTCGAGGCTCGCGGCGAGGCGCTGGTTCTCGTCGGCGAGACGGACGAGATCGGCGCGGAGCTTGAGGTGATCGACGCGGGCGGCGCCCCACAAGGCTCCGGTGCCGAGCAGGACCACCAGTGGCACCAGAACCGGCGCGAGTTCCGGTCTCAGGTACGCAACGATCAGCCCGACCAGTGTCGCAAGCCCGGCAGCCGGCCGCGAACGCGGCGGCGGCGACATGGCGCGAACGGGGCGGGCGCGGGCGCGGCGTCATCGGCACCGAGGGGCCGGCCTCGCGCCACGGAAATGGCGGGGTGGGGTCGTTGGACGCGGCGGGTACTTCCACCATCACAGACACACCTCGAACGCCCGCGCCGGCTGCCATGGCCGGGGCGGCATTGCAGGGTGTCAAAACATGCTTTCGGAATCCTTGACGGCCGCGCGCGGTCCGGCCGCGGCTACTGGGCGACCGCTCCCGGCCGTCCCCCGCCCCGTGGCGTCTGTTGCTGCTTGATGGGGATGGAGTCTCGGCACGCGCTGTACGCGTTGTCGCAGTCACTCGTGCAAGTGGAACGCCGGAAAGCGGCGCTGAATCCCTTGCCCCCCATCGAATCGCAAGCCTCCAGGCAGGCGTTGTATGTAGCGTTGCAGGCGTTCAACAGATCAGCCGCCGTCTTCGCGTGATCGTCGTCCAGCGCGTAAGCCGGCACGGCCCCACCGACCAGCAGTGCCACCGTCAACACCCCCGAGCGGACCCGGAACATCGCATTCGCCTCCGCTTTTTTCGGTGAGCGAACCATGTCTGAGTTCAGGGAAGGCCGCTATGGGCCGCTCGGCAACGTCAGGCCGCCGCCGCCAGCCGGTCGCCGACGGCGCGATAGGAGAGCGCCTCGGCGAGGTGGATGCGCCCGACCGACGTCGGCGCCGTCGAGGTCGGCGAGGGTGCGGGCAAGCTTCAGGACCCGGTGGTAGCCACGCGCCGACAACTGCATCGCCTCGGCGGCGGAACGCAGGAGCTGGGTCGCCGCGCTGTCCGGCGCGGCCACTGTCTCGATCAGCGAGGGCGAACACCGGGCGTTGGTGAGCACGTTCGGCGCCCCCAGCGCGGCGAAGCGGTCGCGCTGGATCGCGCGGGCGGCGGCGACGCGCTCGGCAACCGTGGCCGAGGTCTCGGCCGGCGTCGGCAGGATGAGGTCGGCGGCGGAGACCGCCGGCACGTCGATGCGGATGTCGATGCGGTCGAGCAGCGGGCCGGAGATGCGCGCCTGATAGTCGGTGAGGCAGCGCGGGCCCCGCCGGCAGACGTGACCCGGCTCGCCGGCCATGCCGCAGCGGCAGGGATTCATGGCGGCGACCAGCTGGATGCGCGCCGGGTAGCTGATGCGGTAGTTGACGCGGGCGATGACCGTCTCGCCCGCTTCCAGCGGCTGGCGCAGCGAATCGAGCACCTGCGGGGTGAACTCGGGGAACTCGTCGAGGAAAAGCACGCCGTTGTGGGCGAGCGAGGCCTCGCCCGGCCGGGCGCGGATGCCGCCGCCGACCATCGCCGCCATGGAGGCGGAATGGTGCGGCGCGCGGAAGGGACGCTGGCGGGTGAGCCTGCCGTTGGAGATCTCGCCGGCGATCGAGGCGATCATCGACACTTCCAGCAGCTCGGCCGGGGTGAGCGGCGGCAGGATCGAGGGGAGCCGGCTCGCCAGCATCGACTTGCCGGCGCCGGGCGGGCCGACCATGAGCAGGTTGTGGCCGCCGGCGGCGGCGACTTCCAGCGCGCGCTTGGCCGACTCCTGCCCCTTGATGTCGGCAAGGTCGCCGTGGACCGGAGCGGTCTCGGCGACACCGGCCTCGGGCCGCGACAGGACCTGGGTGCCGCGGAAATGATTGGCGATGGCGATGAGGCTGCGCGGCGCCAGGATCGCCATGTCGCCGCTCGCCCACGCCGCCTCCGGGCCGGACGCCGACGGGCAGATGAGGCCGCGGTCGAGACCGTTGGCGGCGATCGCGGCGGGAAGGACGCCGGCGACCGGCGCGATGGTGCCGTCGAGCGCCAGCTCGCCCAGCGCGACGTAGTCGGCGAGCTCCTCGCCGGGCACGGCGCCGAGCGCCGCCATCAGCGCCAGCGCGATCGGCAGGTCGTAGTGCGACTCCCTCCTTGGGGAGGTCGGCGGGGGCGAGGTTGACGATGATGCGCTTCGGCGGCAGCGCCAGGCCCGTGGCGTGGAGGGCGCTCCGCACCCTTTCGCCGCTCTCGTTCACCGCCTTGTCGGGCAGCCCGACGATGATGAAGCGCGGCAGCCCCGGCACGATCTGCACCTGGACGTCGACAGGGACCGCCTCGATCCCCTGAAACGCAACCGTGGTGACGTGGGAAACCATCAGCCCCCTGCCCGCAACCTCGTCACCATAACCGACGGCCCCGCCGCCGTAAAGAACAATTCGTGAACAATCCGCCTCACCCGATCTCGGCGATCAGGTCGGCAAGCTCGTCGAGGCGGGCGAGCCGGCGGTAGCGCGGCTCGTCCACCGGGTCGTCGGCGTGCTCCAGCTCCCAGTTGAGATCGTGGGGGATGTAGACGCCCCAGCTCCCGGCCGCGATCGCCGGGATGACGTCGGACTTCAGCGAATTGCCGACCATCATGGCGCGCTCGGCGCCGTCGGCGTACTGGCTGAAGACGCGCTCATAGGTCGCCGATGTCTTGTCGGAAACGATCTCGACGGCATCGAAGAGGTCGCCGAGCCCGGAGCCGGCAAGCTTGCGCTCCTGGTCGAAGAGGTCGCCCTTGGTGATGAGGATCATGCGGTAGTCGGGCGCGAGCTTCGCAAGCGTCTCGCGCACGCCCTCCAGCGTCTCGACCGGATGGGAGAGCATGTCGCGGCCGGCAGCGAGAATGTCGCGGATCACGGAGGCCGGAACCTCGCCCCCGCTCACCTCGATGGCGGTCTCGATCATCGACAGGGTGAAGCCCTTGATGCCGTAGCCGTAGCGGGCGAGGTTGCGCTTCTCGACCTCAAGCAGCCGTTCGGCGAGGTGGTCGGGCTCGGCGTGACCGGCAAGCAGCTCGGCGAAGCGCTCCTGGGTCATGCGGTAGAAGCGCTCGTTCTGCCAGAGCGTATCGTCGGCATCGAAGCCGATGGCGGTGAGGCGGGCCCCGGCGGCCATGTCACTCGCTCAGGAGCTTGAACGCCTGACGCCAGTTGCCGGTGGACGAGCAGGCGAGCACCCAGGCGATGCACATCGCCTCCAGCCAGCGCGAACCTTCGATGCCGCCGAAGTCGATCACCCGCGGCCAGCCGAAGTCGTTGAGGATCTTCGTCACGGTCGCCTTGGCGCCGGCGTCGTCGCCGGCGATGAACATGTCGGGCGGACCGCCGGGAAGCTCGGGCCGGAACATCAGCGTGTTGGTCACCGTGTTGAGCGCCTTGACCACATGGGCGTCGGGGATGAGGCGCTGCAGCGCCTCGCCGCCGGAATCATTGCCCTTGATAGCGAGGTCGGGCGGAAAGCCCTTCGAAAAGTCGAGCGGGTTGGTGACGTCGATCACCACCTTGCCGGCGAGCTTTTTGGCGCCGGCCGCCTTGACCACATCCGGATTGGCGACGCCGAGGGTGGCGAAGACGATGATCTCGCCGAAGTCCGCCGCGTCGGCGAAAGTGCCCTGCGCGGCGTTGGCGCCGGCCTCGCCCACCCATTCCATCGCCTTCTCGTGGCCGGCGGTGCGGGCGCCGATCTTCACCCGATGACCGAGCGCGATGAAACCCGTGCCGATCGCGCGCCCGACGTCGCCGGTACCGAGGATGCCGACTTTCATTGCCTGCCCTCCATGCGTTTCTCAATGGCGTCCCAGATCAGCGCCGCAATGTCGGCGCCGCCGAAGCGTTTGACCTCGCGGATACCGGTGGGCGAGGTGACGTTGATCTCGGTGAGATAGTCGCCGATCACATCGATGCCGACGAAGATGAGGCCGCGTTCCTTCAGCGCCGGGCCGATGGCGGCACAGATCTCGCGGTCGCGGGCGGTCATCTCGGCCGGCACGGCCTTGCCGCCGACGTGCATGTTGGAGCGCGCCTCGCCGGCGGCGGGGATGCGATTGATGATGCCGGCCGCCTCGCCGTCGACCAGGATGATGCGCTTGTCGCCCTGCCTCACCGCCGGCAGGTAGCGCTGGACCACGTAGGGCTGGCGCGGAAAGGCGTCCTCGAAAATCTCGAGCAGCGAGGCGAGGTTCTCGTCGCCGCCGGCGATGCGGAAGACGCCGGCGCCGCCGTTGCCGTAGAGCGGCTTGACGATGATGTCGCCGTGCTCCTCGCGGAAAGCAACGATGCTCTTGCGGTCGCGGGTGATGAGCGTCGGGGGCCCGAGCGATGCGAACTCGGTGACGAACAGTTTCTCCGGCGCGTTGCGGACGCTCGCCGGATCGTTCACCACCAGCGTCGCCGGGTGAATGCGTTCCAGCATGTGCGTGGTGGTGATGTAGCCCATGTCGAAGGGCGGGTCCTGGCGGAGATGCACCACGTCGAAGGTCGACAGATCGGCAAGCTCGGGCGGGCCGAGCGTGTAGTGGTCGCCCTCCACGTCGCGCACCGACACGGGCTCCACCGTCGCCGAGACGCGACCGTCGCGCATGGCGAGGCGATCGGGCGTGTAGTGATAGAGCCGGTGGCCGCGCCGCTCGCCTTCCAGCATCAGCGCGAACGTCGAATCGCCGCGGATGGCGATCCGCGCGATATGATCCATCTGAAAGGCAACCTTGAGCGGCATCGACGGCTCCAGGAGAACCGGCGGTGATTATCACGCGCCGCCGTCTGCGTCGAACGCGGCGGTGAGGTGGTGCGGCAGGCGGGCGGGAGCGATGCCGTTCAGGCGGCATTCATTGGCCGGCGGCCTTACTTGCCTGACGGGCGCCGTGGCGCGCGAAGCAACCGAACAGATGGCCAACTCGAGACGATCTCGCCGACCTTTCGGCGCTAGACCGTCCGCTCCATCCCAATGCCAGCCACACGTTGATCGGCTTCTCCTCGGGAGGCGGCTTCGTGCTCCGGGCGATCACAGGCCCGAACGAGAAGCTGTTCGACCGCTTCATCCTGATTTCCCCGGCCTTGCCCCCGGAAGCCCCCACGGTGCGTCCGGGCACCGGCGGCTGGGTCTCGGTGGCGCTGCCGCGGATCATTGCGCTCGCCATCCTTAATCAGGTCGGCATCAAATGGTTCAACGGCCTGCCTGCAATAGCGCTCGCGACTTCGCCCAAGGCGACGCACCTCACCAGCGTCTATTCGTTTCGGATGATCGTCGATTTCGCCGCGCCGCGGGGCGATTTTCTTGCCGGGCTGCGGGCCACCGCGAAGCCCGCCGCGCTGCTCGTCGGCAGCGCCGACGAGCTGTTCTACGCCGAACGCTTCGAGCCCTTGTTCAAAGCCGTCCGACCCGGAGGACGCACGAGATGCCATCGATGAAGCATTGCACCGCGGCGTTTGTGTTGACCGCTGTCATGGCGCTGCCGGCCGGAGTCCTGGCGCAGGGGACGCAACTGGCCGCGCCCACTGCGGTGCCGGTCATATCCATGTCGCCCGCCCCGACGGCGCTGGCGCAGAACCGCGCCGGTACCATACGAATGGGTCGCAGACCGTACCGCGAATCGTGCGCAGGCGGGACGGTGCTTCGCAGAGCCTTCAGCAGGCCTCCCGCAGCGGCGCCACCCTCGGTTCGCTGGTCCTCACCATACCCGGCGGAAGAATCAGCCCACACTCCAGCTCAGGCTGTATTCCGTCAGAGAGTAGAGCCTGGGGGACGCTAAGTGACGTGGAGCAGCGTCAACGGATCAGGCCTCGACGATGGGGCTATCCCGACCGAGACGCTGTCCCTGAACTTCGACAGGATAGACTGGTAACAATGGTCTTTGACCGGCATCGGCGGCTCCAACAGAACCAGCGGTGATTGTCACGCGCCGCCGTCTGCGTCGAACGCGCCCGTGAGGTGGCGCGGCAGGCGGCCGGGCGCGGCGGTGACCACGTCGAAGCGCAGGTCAAGGCCGGCGGCGGCGGGATGGGCGGCGAGCCAGGCGGCGGCGGCGCGGGCGATGCGGCGCCGACCGGTCGCCGTCACCGCCTCGGCACCCTCGGCGAGGCTCGCGCGCGCCTTCACCTCGACGAAGGCGACGACACGGCCGCGGCGGACGATCAGGTCGACCTCGCCCACCGGCGTGCGATAGCGGCGGGCGAGCACGCGGTAACCCTTCAGCCGCAGGTACCACGCAGCGATCGCCTCGGCGCGGCGGCCGCGCGCCTCGGCTGCGCGACGATCGGCGCGCTCACGGCTTTCCGGCACCGGTGTCCCCTTTCAGCGTCAGCGCACGGGCGTAGAGCTGGCGGCGGGGAAGACCGGTGAGCGCCGCCGCCTCGGCCGCCGCCGCGCTGACGGAGCGCGTTTCCAGCAGCGCGATGAGCATCCGGTCGGCGTCCTCGGCCGAGGTCTCCTCGGCCGACGGCGGGGCGACGACGACGACGATCTCGCCTCTCGGCGCCTCCTCCGCGCCGTATGCGGCGGCGAGTTCGGCGAGGGTGCCGTTGCGGACTGTCTCGTGAATCTTGGTGAGCTCGCGCACCACCGCGGCAGGCCGCGCGCCACCCAGACCTTCCGCCATGCCGGCGAGGGAGGCGGCCAGGCGCTTCGGCGACTCGAAAAAAATGAGCGTCGCCGGCACCGCCTTCAATTCGGCGAAGCGCTTTGCCCGCGCGCCGGGCTTCACCGGAACGAAGCCGGCGAACATGAAGGCGTCGGAAGGGAGGCCGGAGGCGACAAGGGCGGCGAGCACCGCCGAGGCGCCTGGCACCGGCACGACCGGAAAGCCGGCCTCGCGCGCCTCCAGCGCCAGCCGGTAGCCCGGGTCGGAAACAAGCGGCGTGCCGGCGTCGCTCGCCAGCGCGATCGCTTTCCCGGCCGCCAGCGCCGCCATGAGCTTCGGGCGCTCCTTCGCCGCATTATGGTCGTGATAGGCGACCAGTTTGCCGGCAATGCCGTAGCGCCGCAGGAGGACCGACGTCACCCGCGTGTCCTCGCAGGCCACGATATCGGCCGCCGCCAGCGTCGCCAGCGCCCTCAGCGTGGTGTCGCCGAGGTTGCCGATCGGGGTCGAGACGACGTAAAGGCCGGGATCGAGTGGTGGCGCAACGATTCGGTGGCCATCGACCGTGTATGAGTGAGGCGCGTTCATGCCGAAGGATACAGGGCCCCGGGGGCGGCCGATTTGCCAAGATTTGTCATGGGGTTTTGACAGAGTCCCGAATAGCCTTATGATTTGGCGATTGTTAGCGTCTCCGAGGCGAGCAAGGGAGAGATTCTTGTCCCGCCCGTTTTTCATGCGCTTCGGCGGCATGAGGGCCGCGACCATCGCGGTCGCTGCCGCCGGCCTCGCGGTGCTGACAGCCTGCTCCGGATCCGGGATCGGCGGCGGTGGCCGTGCGCCGGTGATCGGCACGGCACCGGTCAGCGGCGAGGTGCTCGGCACCGGACCGGTCAAGGTGGCGCTCCTGTTGCCGCTGTCGGCGACCGGCAACGCCGGCCAGCTCGCCATGAACCTCAAGAACGCCGCCGACCTCGCCATCCGCGATTTCCAGACGGCCAACATCCAGATCCTGGTGAAGGACGACGGCGGCACGCCGGAGGGGGCGCGCTCCGCGGCGAGCGAGGCTATCTCGCAGGGGGCGCAGCTGATCCTCGGACCGCTGTTCGCCCGCTCGGTGACGGCGGCGGCAACGGTGGCCAGAAGCGCCAATGTGCCGGTCATCGCCTTCTCGACCGATGCGACGGCGGCGACCCGCGGCGTCTATCTCCTGAGCTTCCTCCCACAGAGCGACGTCGATCGCATCGTCGCCTTCGCCGCCGCCCGCGGCAAACGTTCCTTCGCGGCGCTGCTTCCCAACACCGCCGAGGGGACGCTTTATGAGGCCGCGCTCCAGCGCGCGGTCGCCAATGCCGGCGGCCGCGTCATGACGGTGGAGAAATACGACCTCGACAAGGTGTCGATGCAGAGCCACGCCACCACCGTGGCGCAACTGGTCAACTCCGGCACCGTCGACGCGGTGTTCATGCCCGACGCCGGCGACGCGACGCCGTTCCTGGCCGAGGTGCTCGCCGCCAACGGCGTTCTCTCGTCGAAGATCACCTTCATCGGCAGCGGCCAATGGGACGACACCCGCATCGCGGCCGAATCGAACCTCAACGGCGGCTGGTATCCGGCGCCGGAGTCCTCGGGCTTCGATGCCTTCTCCAAGCGCTACCAGGCGACGTTCGGCGCCACGCCGAACCGGACAGCCACACTCGCCTACGACGCCACCAGCCTCGCCGCCGGGCTTTCCGCCCGCTTCGGTCAGCAGGCCTTCGCCGCGCAGACGATCACCAACTCGAGCGGCTTCATCGGCATCGACGGCGCCTTCCGCTTCCTGCAGAACGGGCTGAGCGAACGCGGCCTCGCCGTCTATCAGCTCGATGGCGGCAAGGCGACCGTGGTCGATCCGGCACCGAAGACCTTCGCCAAGGCGGGCATCTGATCCGCGACAGCGCCGGGTCGCATCTGCTGGAACATCGGCCTGATGGACAAACGGGTGGCTATCGCGTTCTACGTGGTGGCGATGGTCGCTCTCATCGTCGGTGTCGACGTCCTGTTCTTCAAGAACCGGTTCTGGGAACGGCTGCTGGTGAATGTCAGCATCGTCCTGGTGTTCGGGGCTTTCTACCTGAGATACTTCATGCGCCCGTGAACGGGGCGCGACGGCAATTCCTTCACAAGGTCGGGGGAGACGAGCGCATGGACATTCGATCGGCCCTGAAGGGGCTGTGTGACGCTTTCAACGCGCACGATCTCGATCGCATCATGGAGTTCTTCGCGGACGATTGCGTCCTGGACATGCCGCGGGGCGCCAGCCCCTGGGGCTCGCGCTTCAAGGGCAAGAAGGACGTGCGGGCGGCGCTGGCGACGCGCTTTGAGGGCCTGCCCGATGTGCATTACGGCGCCGAAGAGCATTTCGTCGACACGGCCGCCAATACCGGCATGTCGAAATGGGTCCTCACCGGAACCACGCCCGAAGGCGTGCGCAGGCAAGTCAACGGCTGCGACTTCTACACGTTCCGCGATGGGAAGGTGATCGGCAAGGACTCGTACTGGAAGATCGTCGAGTAGCCGCCGCTTCGGTCCGGTAATCAGGCGGCGAGGTCGGCGACCACCGCGTCGAGCACGAAGAAGCCGGCGCGGGTCGCCCTGAGCTTGCCGCCGCCCATGCGCTCCACCATGCCGTGGTCGAGGAGATCGGCGAGGCGCGCCGGGTCGAGGTCGCGTCCGGTGAGCCGCCGGTAGCGGTCGAGGTCGATGCCTTCGGCGAGGCGGAGACCCATGAGCAGCATCTCGTCGCCCTCTTCCTCCGGCGTCAGCACGTCGTCAACCACGAGCCCGTCGCCCCACGATTCGACCTTCTCCAGCCACGCCTCGGGCGCGCGCTCGGTGGCGGTCGCGTGGCGGCCGTCGGCGAGCCTCAGGCGACCATGGGCGCCGGCACCGATGCCGGCGTATTCGTCGTAACGCCAGTAGGCGAGGTTGTGCCGGCACTCGGCGCCGGGCACCGCGTGGTTGGAGATCTCATAGGCCGGCAGGCCCGCCGCGTCGCACACCTCCTGGGTGACGGCGTAGAGGTCGGCGGCAGCGTTGTCGTCGGGAACGACGAGCTTGCCCGCGTCGCGGAGCGCGAAGAACGGCGTGCCATGCTCGATGGTGAGCTGGTATAGCGACAGGTGATCGCAGGCGCGCGACAGGGCCTCGCCGAGCTCGCGGCGCCAGGCCTCGGGCGTCTGGCCGGGGCGGGCATAGATGAGGTCGAAGGAAAGGCGCGGGAAGGTGGCGCGCGCCAGCTCGATCGCCCTCAGCGCTTCCTCGACGTTGTGAAGGCGGCCGAGGAATTTCAGGTCCGGGTCGTTCAGCGCCTGGACGCCGAGCGACAGGCGGTTGACGCCGGCCGCGCGATAGCCGCGGAAGCGCTCCGCCTCGACGCTCGACGGGTTGGCCTCGAGCGTCACCTCCGCGTCGGGGGCGACCGTCCAGCGGGCGGCGATCGCGTCGAGGATCGCGCCGACCGTCGCGGGCTCCATCAGCGACGGGGTGCCGCCGCCGAGGAAGATAGAGGTGACGGTACGGCCGGGGGCGCGCGCGGCGGTGGCGGCGATCTCGCGGGCAAACGCGGCGGCGAAGCGCGGCTGATCCGGCGGCGCGTGGCGCACGTGGCTGTTGAAGTCGCAGTAGGGGCACTTGGCGGCGCAGAACGGCCAGTGCACGTAGACGGCGAAGGCGGGGGTGCTCACCGCTCCTCTCCCGCCGCGAGCTTCTCGGCAGCAAAGGCGGCGAGCGCGCGGGCCCGGTGGGACAGGGCGTGTTTCTCCGCCGCCGACATCTCGCCGAAGGTGCGCTCATCGCCGTCCGGCTGGAACATCGGATCGTAGCCGAAGCCGCCGCGGCCGCGCGGCGGCCACACCAGTTGCCCTTCCACCTCGCCGCGGAAGCGTCTCCACCTTGCCGCTCGGCGCCGCGAGGCAAACAACGGCGACGAAGCGGGCGCGGCGTTTCTCCGGCGTGGTGGCGCCACAAGCGACCAGCCGCTTCTCCACCTCGCGCATGGCGCGCACGAAGTCGCGGTCGGGACCGGCCCAGCGCGCCGAGCGCACACCCGGCTCGCCGCCGAGCGCATCGACGACGAGGCCGGAGTCGTCGGCGAGGGCCGGCAGGCCCGTGGCGATCGCCGCCGTCGCCGCCTTCAGTTCGGCATTCGCCTCGAAGGTCGAGCCGGTCTCTTCCGGCTCGTCGAGGCCGAGTTCGCCAGCGCTCTTCATCTTCAGCCCGTAGGGCGCGAGCAGCTTGCCGATCTCGCGAAGCTTGTCGGGGTTGTGAGTGGCGATCACCAGAGTGTCACCGCGCTCGAGCACGACGTCGGTCAAAGGATGGCGAGCTTCTGCAACTCGACGAGTTGGGCGATGCCGCCGCGGGCGAGTGTCAGCAAGGCGGCGAATTCCTCGTCGCTGAACGGAGCACCTTCCGCCGTCGCCTGCACTTCGACGAACCCGCCGGCGCCTGTCATGACGAAGTTGGCGTCGGTATGGGCCTCCGAGTCCTCGGCGTAGTCGAGGTCGAGAACCGGGGTGCCGCGGTAGATGCCGGCGGAGACGGCGGCAACGTGGTCGGCGAGGATGGGCTTCTGAACCATGTCGCGGGCGCGCATCCACTCGATGCAGTCGCGCAGCGCCACCCAGGCGCCGGTGATCGAAGCGGTGCGGGTGCCGCCGTCGGCCTGGATGACGTCGCAGTCGATCAGCACCTGGCGCTCGCCGAGGCCGGCGAGGTCGACGACGGCGCGCAGCGACCGGCCGATCAGGCGCTGGATCTCCAGGGTGCGGCCGGACTGCTTGCCGGCGGAGGCCTCGCGGCGGGTGCGCTCGTTGGTGGCGCGCGGCAGCATGCCGTATTCGGCCGTCACCCAGCCCTTGCCGCCGCCGCGCAGCCACGGCGGCACCTTTTCGTCGACGCTCGCCGTGCACAGCACGTGGGTATCGCCGAAACGGACCAGGCAGGAGCCCTCGGCATGCTTGGCGACCCCGCGCTCCAGGCTGATGGCGCGCATGTCGGCGGGGGCGCGTTTCGACGGCCGGGTCACGGCAGGGGCGGTGTTGTCCATCGGCGCTTCATAGCCGCCGGTTCACCGCAAGGTAAAGCCCCGCTTGAAAACAGGGCAAAGACAGACACTTAATGGCGCGACATGAGCAAATCCGAACCACCCCTCATCCCGCAGCGCGAAACGCCCCCCTCGGGGCTCGCCGGCCTCGACCGGCGGTCGCGCGAGATTTTCAAGCATATCGTCGATTCCTACCTCGCCACCGGCGAACCGGTCGGCTCGCGCAACGTCAGCAAGATCCTGCCGATGGCGCTGTCGCCGGCCTCGGTCAGGAACGTGATGGCCGACCTCGAACAGCTCGGCCTCATCTACGCGCCGCACACCTCGGCCGGGCGGCTGCCGACCGAGTTCGGCCTGCGCTTCTTCGTCGACGCACTGCTGGAGATCGGCGACCTGTCGACGGAGGAGCGCCGCCAGATCGAGGCACAGGTGCGCGCCGGCAATACCTCGCGCACGCTGGAAAGCCTGCTCGCCGAAGCCAGCCAGGCGCTCTCCGGGCTGTCGCGCGGCGCCGGCGTGGTGCTCGCCAACAAGGCCGACATCAGGCTGAAGCACATCGAGTTCATCCGTCTTGAGCCGACGCGGGCGCTGGTGGTGCTGGTGGGCGAGGACGGGTCGGTCGAGAACCGGCTGATCGATCTCGACGCGGGCACGACGCCATCGAGTCTGATCGAGGCGGCGAACTACCTCAACGCGCACCTGCGCGGCCGCTCGCTGTCCGAGGCGAAAGCCGAGATCGAGCGCAACGAAGCCCGCCTCAAGGACGAGGTCGACAAGCTGACCGAGCAACTGGTTCAGGCGGGCCTGGCGACATGGGCGGCGGCGGGCGGCGGACGGCCGGACACGCTGATCGTGCGCGGGCGCGCCAACCTCCTGGAAGACGTGACGGCGGCGAGCGACCTCGAACGCATCCGCCTCCTGTTCGACGACCTGGAGACCCAGCGCGAACTGGTGCGCCTCCTCGGCAACGCCGAGACGGGCGAGGGCGTGCGCATCTTCATCGGTTCGGAGAACCAGTTGTTTTCGCTGTCGGGCTCGTCGCTGGTGGTGTCGCCCTACCGCGATTCGGAACAGCGTATCGTCGGCGTGCTCGGCGTCATCGGCCCGACGCGGCTCAACTATGCCCGCATCGTGCCGATGGTCGACTACACGGCCAAGGTGGTCGGCAAGCTGCTGGGGTAGGCGCTGAGGCGAGGCCGGGTGTGTCGCGTATGGGTGCGAGGCCTGCGTTGAGAATCCCGATCGCCGTCGCGGTAGCGGCCGCCCTCTTCCTTTCGCCCGCGGCGAGAGCCACCGACCTGTGGCTGACCCTGCCCGAGCCACCGCCGATGCCGGCGGCCGCCACAACCGGCATGGCGCCGGTCAACGACATCCGCATGTACTACGCGATCTACGGTGCCGGCCCGCCGGTGCTGATGATCCACGGCGGCCTCGCCGACGCCGACATCTGGGCGAGCCAGGTGGCCGACCTGATGAAGGACCATCAGGTGATCGTCGCCGACAGCCGCGGCCAGGGCCGCTCGACCGCCGGGACGCAACCCTTCGGCTTCGACCTGATGGCGTCGGACTATCTGGCGCTCCTCGACTACCTGAAGCTGACGAAAGTCGATTTGGTCGGCTGGAGCGACGGGGCGATCATCGGCCTCGACATCGCCATGAACCATCCGGAGCGGCTCGGGCGGCTGTTCGCCCAGGGCGCCAACGTCACCGTCGACGGCGTCAGGCTCAGCGTCCTTTACAATCCGGTGTTCGCCACCTTCTTCCAGCGGGCGGAGGCGGACTACCGGCGCCTGTCGCCGACGCCCGACGGGTTCGCGGCGCTCGTCAAGCGGATGGGGCGCATGTGGGAGAGCGAGCCCGACTGGTCCGACGACATGCTGAGGAAAATCACCGTGCCGACGGCAATCGTCCTCGGCGACCACGACGAGGCGATCAAACGGCCCCACACCGACCACATCGCCGCCGTCATTCCCGGCGCCCGGGAGATCATCCTCAAGGACGTCGGGCACTTCGCGATGTTGCAGGACCCGGCGGGCTACACGCAGGCGATCCGGGCGTTCCTGAAGTAGCGCCGGAGCGGCTTGCTCGCTATTCGAGTAATGCTTCTTTAGGCAATCTCAAGTTTTAAGCCTAGGAAAGCCGCTCTTTTGCGTGTTTTTTCCTTCAGGAAATCGCAAAGGTTGCGGACGCATATCATAGGGTTCCGGCAGTCGGGACCGGACGACAGCAGACAGGGCAGCCATGGCAGACCGCCCCGAGGACAAGCGCAAGTATCCTCGCATCAAGACAAATCTTCGCGGCCGCTACATGCTGCCTGACCGGCGGGAATTCCCCTGCACGATCATCGATGTGGCGCTGGGCGGTATCGCGCTGAGCGGACCGGAGCGCGGCGCGATCCGCGAGACCGTCATCGTCTACATGGAAGAACTCGGCCGCGTCGAGGGAGAGGTCGTTCGCCACTTCGACGGCGGCTTCGCCCTGCAACTGACGATCACGACGCGGGCGACGGAGAAATTCGCCCGCCGGCTGGACGGGCTGCAGGCGGGCAACCGGCTCAAGAGCGTGCGCGAACGCCGGGCGGAGCCGCGGGTGAGGCTCGACGATCAGGTCGCGGCCGTCGGGTCGTCGAAGGGACGGGAGTGCGAGATCGTCGACCTGTCGCTGACCGGCGCCCACATCAGGATTGCCCGCCGACCTGCCATCGGCGCACTTGTGCAGCTCGGGCGGGTGCGCGGACGTGTGGTGCGACACACGTCCCAGGGCGTTGGCGTCGAGTTCGTTGACGCCAGGAACGACGCCACGCTCAGCGAGCAGCTCACACAGATCGCCCTGCCGACCCGAAAGGCCGGCGACGCGGCTGCGTAGTCGCTGCTTCCTCCGGCCGCGAAACAAGCAATCGGCTGACGTCCTCTGTCGCCGCGTGGTAAACTGCGCGGCGATCCATGGAGGAAGCGTTGAGCAAACACATCGTCGTGCTGGTCGGTACCAAAAAGGGCGCCTTCATCCTGGAAGGCGATGCCGGACGCGGCGCGTGGACAGAGCGCGGTCCGTTCTGCGAAGCGTGGCCGATCAACCACGTCACCGCCGACGACGCCGGCACCATCTACGCCGGCGGCGGCAATGCCTGGTTCGGCCCGGCGGTGTGGAAGTCCACCGATATGGGTGAGACGTGGACTCATTCCAGTGCCGGCCTTGCATACGAGGCCGGGCAGGAACCGATTTCGACGGTGTGGTCGCTCGCAGCACGCAACGGCCGCCTCTACGCCGGCGTCCAGCCTGCCGGCCTGTTCGAGAGCGACGATGGCGGCGAGACCTGGCGGCACGTCGAGGGGCTTACGAACCACCCGACAAGGCCCGACTGGCGGCCGGGCGGCGCCGGGTTGATCCTTCATTCGATCGTCCCCCATCCGGACGATGAGCAGCAAATGTGGGTCGGCATCTCGTCGGTCGGCGTTTTCCACACCGGCGATGGCGGCAAGACCTGGGAGCCGCGCAACCGCGGCACGCGCAACGATTACGCGCCGGAAGATCAGCGCTATCCGGAGTTCGGCCAGTGCGTGCACTCGATCGCGATCGCACCCGGCATGCCCGACCGCCTCTACCAGCAGAACCATTGCGGCATGTACCGCAGCGATGACGGCGGCCGGAACTGGCGGAGCATCGAGAAGGGCCTGCCATCGACCTTCGGCTTTCCCTCCGCGGTGCATCCCCACGACCCGGAGACGCTCTACCTGCTGCCGCTCAACGGTGACCAGGTCGGCCGCTACGTGCCGGACGGCAAGGCGGCGGTCTGGCGCACGCGCGACGGCGGCACCCACTGGGAGGCCCTGCGCGACGGCCTGCCGCAGGAGAACGCCTACTTCGGCGTGCTCCGGCAGGCGATGGCGACCGACCGCCTCGATCCGGCCGGCATCTACTTCGGCAGCAGCGACGGGACGCTCTACGCCAGCACCAACGAGGGCGACACCTGGACGGCGATCGCCGAGCACCTGCCGCTGATCCATTCGGTGGAGACGATGGCCGTCAGCGCATAGGGCGCGTGGACGGACGCAGGCGATGGCAAACGACCAGTCCCCTCTTTCCGGCCACGACGCGAGCGCGGGCGGTACCGTGCTGGTGCACCTGCCGGCGGTGCTGATCCGCCTGTTTCCGGCGGCGCGGCGGGAGGTCGGCATCGCGGCAACCACGGTCGACGAACTGGTCGACGCGCTGGACGCGCGCTGGCCCGGCATGCGTGACTGCATCTGCGATTCTTCCCCGGCCATCCGCCGCCACATGAACGTCTTCGTAAACGGGGAGCGGGTTCCGCTCACCGCGCCGGTGGTCCCGGGCGCGGAGGTCTACATCTTCACCGCCATGAGCGGCGGATAGCGGCGCCGGTCAGCTGGTCTGTTCGGCGGCGATCGCCGGTCGGCGCTCCCACGCGCGGATGGCGATAAGCGCAAGTCCAAACAGGCTGAACTGGACGAAGCCGGCGCCAGCTTCCACGGCCAGCCACTCCTCGATCGAGGGAACCGCGTATTTGGCGGGCTCGACGAGCGCCAGGTAGCTGACAAGGATCAGTCCCGTGGCCCAGGCGAACAGCATGGCCTGAACGCGCGGCGGACCCGGAAGGCGAATGCGCGGTGCGAGGTAGGCCAGAACAACTCCCTGAACCAGGGACGCGAGCAATCCGAGCGCCACGATGGCGTCCGGACGCATGAATGCGACGGACGCATAGTGCTCGGCGTTGACGGCGAAATGGGACACCGCTTGCACGACCAGCGTTGCGGCGACATAGGCGAGGACAGTCAGCGCGAAACCCATCCGTGCATCTCCCTTGCGTTTTGCAAGTGTTTATCTCGATTCGCTTTATTTTTGCAAGTGACCTGTGGTAGCTTCGGCGGATGAAGTCGCGGAAGACGCGTCGGGTGCGCTCGCGCTGTCCGGTCAATGTCGCGGTCGAGATTCTCGGCGACCGCTGGACGTTGCTTGTCCTGCGCGACCTGATGCTGAAGGGGCGCGTGACCTTCAAGAGTATGCTTGAGGCCGAAGAGGGCATTGCCACGAACATTCTCGCCGACCGGCTCGGTCGCCTGGAAGCCGAGGGGATCGTCGAGAAGGTGCCCGACGCGAACGACAGGCGAAGGGCGCGCTACTGCCTGTCGGCGAAGGGGCTCGATCTCGCGCCGGTACTGGTCGACATGATGATCTGGAGCTCAACCTACTACGACACCGCGGCACCAGCACGGGAGATCGACGAGATGCGCTACCGTCGTCGGCGTTACCTGGCCAGGGTCCGTGCTGACGCAACCAAAGAAGCGGCTCGTTAAATGGGTCGGGCGGGCCTCAACGCCAGCGACCTGTTCTGGGAGCTCGCGGGCGAACTGCAGGCCAGGGATCCTCGCGTGGTCGAGGGAACGATCATGAACGGTCGCTGCCTGAGAGTCGGGGCCGAATTCCTCGCCCTCGTTGACTACAAGGGATCGGGACTGGTTGTTAAGCTGCCGGAGGCTCGTGTCGCCCAGTTGATCGGCGAGGGAAAGGGCAAACCATTCGCTCCGGCCAAGAGGGTCTTCAGGGAGTGGTTGTCCGTGCCGAGGCCCGACCGCAGGCAGTGGCGGGCGCTCCTCGCCGAAGGCGTAGCGTTCGTCGGCGGTTAGGGCACAGATGACGCCCGAGCTGGTTACCAGCCTGCTGGTCGAGTACCGGTACTGGATCCTCATCCCCCTTACCTTCCTCGAGGGCCCGGTGGTCGCCTTCGCCGCGGGCACGCTCGCCTCGCTCGGCTATTTCAAGATGTACGAGCTGGCGATCCTGTTCTTCGTCCGCGACCTCCTGGTCGACACCGGTTATTATTGCGCCGGCTATTTCGGCCGAAACAGCCGCGCGGTTCGAAGAGTGCTGGCGTGGCTCAAGATCGACGACGCCAACCTCGACAGCATTCGCGGGCGGCTGCTCAAGCATCCCATCCAGACGATCTTCATCGGCAAGCTCGCCTACGGTGTCGCCTCGACGATCATCGTCGGGTTTGGCGTCATCAGAATGAACTACCTGACCTTCATGGCGTACGGCGTGTGGGTGACGATCCTCCAGTACGGCACGCTGCTGGTGCTCGGCTACTACTACGGGGAGTCACTGGGAACGCGGCTTACCAATGTGCTCGAGGCGTTCCAGTATCTGGCCGCCGCCGTCGCCATCGTCGTCGCGATCTACTACCTGTTCGGTCGATCGGTGCGCGAGCGCTTCTTCAGGAAATAGGTGCCAGCGCCTTCATCGCTTCCGCGACGATCTCGAACGAGCGCAAGCGCGCGGCGTGGTCGTAGATCGAGCCAGCGATCATTACCTCGTCGGCGGCGGTGAGCGCCATGAACCTCCGCAGGCCTTCGCGTACGGTCTCGGGCCCGCCGACGACGGCGTAGGTCAGCATATGGCTGGCGCGTTCCTTCTCGGCCGGCGACCAGTAGGCTTCGATGTCGTCAATCGGTGGGGGAAGCGGCCCGCGCGCGTTGCGCTGCATGTTGGCGAAGCTCTGCTGGGTCGACGTGAAGAGGCGCCACGCCTCCTGGTCGCTGTCGGCGGCGACTACCTGCAGCGCCGGCATGGCGTAGGGCGCCGCCGCCTGCGCCGACGGGCGGAAGTGCTCGCGATAAAGCGTGAGCGCCGGCATCAGCGCGTCGGGCGCGAAGTGCGAGGCGAAGGAATAGGGCAGCCCCAGGACCGCCGCGAGCTCGGCGCCGTAAAGGCTCGATCCAAGGATCCACAAGGGCACGTTGGTGTTGCTGCCGGGGATGGCGTTGATGCGCTGACCCGGCTGCGGCGGCCCGAGCAGCGCCTGCAATTCCAGCACGTCGTCGGGGAAGTGAGCCGCGGCGCTGTTGACGTCGCGGCGGAGCGCGTGGGCGGTCAGCTGGTCGGTGCCCGGCGCGCGGCCGAGGCCGAGGTCGATCCGGCCGGGATGGAGGCTCGCCAGCGTGCCGAACTGCTCGGCAATCACCAGCGGCGAATGGTTGGGGAGCATGATGCCGCCGGAGCCGACGCGAATGGTCGAGGTGCCTCCGGCGACGTGGGCGATGACCACGGCGGTGGCGGCGCTGGCGATCCCCGGCATGTTGTGGTGCTCGGCGAGCCAGTAGCGACGGAAGCCCCAGCGCTCGGCGTGGCGGGCGAGGTCGAGGGTGTTCCTCAGTGATTCGGACGGGGAGCCGCCGGCGACGATCGGCGAAAGGTCGAGGATGGAGAAGGGAACCAAGGCGGGACTCCGGACTGAGGCTCGGACCGGCCCAACATAGGGCGGGCGGGCCTGCGCGTCAGGCGGCTCCGAGATACTTCAGCCAGATCGCGTCCTTGCCGAGCTTCTCGATGGCGGCGCGATGGGCGGCCACCGCCTCGGCGGCGAGCGCGAAGGCACGCGGCATCGGTCGCTCGGCGAGCGCGCGGCCCGTCGCGAACACCGCGACGCCCCCCGCCATCGACCCTTCGCCGAGGAGGAGCGCCGCCTGGCGGCCGCCGATCAGCTCGACGTACACCTCCGACAACAGCTGGGCGTCGAGCAGGGCGCCGTGCAGGGTGCGGCGCGAGGTGTCGATCAGGTAGCGATTGCACAACGCGTCGAGCGAATTCGGGCCGGCGGGATGCCGACGCCGGGCCAGCATCAGCGTATCGACGAGGCGGTCGGCGGCGAGCGGCTGGCGCCCGCTGCGGGCGAGCTCCGCGTTGAGGAAGCCCAGGTCGAATTCGGCGTTGTGGGCGATCAGGGTGGCCTCGCCGAGAAACTCGCTCAGCTCGTCGGCGATCGCGGCGAACAGCGGCTTGTCGGCGAGGAAGGCGTCATCGAGACCATGGATGCGGGCGGCCTCCGCCGGCATCGTCCGCTCCGGGTTGAGGTAGCGGTGGAAAACCCGGCCGGAGGGGATGTGATTGACCAGCTCGACGCAGCCGATTTCGACAATGCGGTCGCCGCCCCTCGGGTCGAGGCCGGTGGTTTCGGTATCGAAGACGATCTCGCGCATTGATTCGCGCGATGGTAAGGAGATCGACCTGATAGGCAAGGGCCCGTCCCTTGCCGGCGGCCAGACCGGAGTGAGAGCCATGACCACCGACCAGTCGGTGCTGAACCGTATCGAGCGGCTCACCGACGAGGAGCACCACCTCTACGAGAAGGGCAACCTCACGGACGAAGAGAGCGAGCGGCTGCGGAAGCTCAACCTCGAACTCGACCAGTGCTGGGACCTCCTGCGCCAGCGCCGCGCCAAGCGCGAGTTCGGCGAGAACCCGGACGAGGCGGAGACGCGCCCGACCAGCGTCGTCGAGAAGTACCAGGGCTAACGACCCGCGCGGTTCCGCCTCAGCGGGCGCCGCCGAGGGCGGCAACCGCGCGCATCACGCCCCTGACCTGACGGCGGGTGTCGGCAAGCTCGCCGCTGGTGTCGATGATGAAGTGCGCCCGCGCCCGCTTCTCCGCGTCGCTCATCTGGCGCGCGATGAGGGTCGCGGCCTCAGCCTCGCTCATCCTGCCGCGTTCGGCCATGCGCCGGCGCTGGATCTCCGGCGTCGTGGTGACCACCACAACCGCATCGACGCGCATCTCGCCGCCGCCCTCCAGCAAGAGCGGCACGTCGAGCACCAGCATGCGCCGGCCGGCGGCGGCCGCCTCGGCGCGGACACGGTTCTCCACTTCGCGCACCAGCGGGTGGACGATCGCCTCGAGCCGCATCAGCGATGCCCGGTCGCCGGCGATGCGGGCGGCGAGCACGGAACGGTCGACCGCACCGTCCCGGGTGGTTCCCGGAAACGCCGCCTCTACCAGCGGTGCGGCGACACCGGCGTAGAGCCGGTGGACGGCCCGGTCGGCGTCGAAGACCGCGGCGCCTTCCTCCGCGAACATCGCCGCCGCGGTCGACTTGCCCATGGCAATCGCGCCGGTGAGACCGAGGACCAGCATCAGTCGAGCGCTCCTTCCGCCCTTAGATACCGGATCAGCGGCAACAGCGGCAGGCCGAGGATGGCGAAGTAGTCGCCATCGATGGCGTCGAAGAGCTGGATGCCGGGCCCCTCGATCTGATAGGCGCCGACGCTCTTCAGCGCCGCCTCGCCGACGCGGGCGAGATACGCATCGATCGCCGCGGCGGTGAGCGGCCGCACGGTGAGCCGCGCGGTGACGCTTTCACGCCAGGTGATGACGCCGTGGCGGGCGACGGCAGCGGCGGTGTGGAGCGCGTGGGTGCGACCGGAAAGGCGGGCGAGCTGCTCTCGCGCCTCGGCCATGTCCCCCGGTTTGGTCCACAGCTCGCCATCGAGCTCCAGCGTCTGGTCGGCACCGATGACGATCGCCTCGGGTGCCTCGCGCCCGACGGCGAGTGCCTTGGCCTTGGCGAGATCGGCGGCGATGTGGTCGGCGCTGGCGCCGGCGGCGAGAAGCGGTGCCTCGATCATGCGCTCGTCGATCGGCGCCGGGCGCGCCGTGAAGGGAACCGCCGCCGCGGTCATCAGCGCGATGCGCGACGGGCTTGCCGAGGCAAGGATGATCGGCGGCATACCAGCGTCAGGCCGAGGCATCGGCCTCGGCGCGGGCCGCCTGGTGCAGGGTCATGATCGCCGCCGCCGTTTCCTCGATGGAGCGCCGGGTCACGTCGATGACCGGCCAGCCGTGGCGGGCGCAGAGCTTGCGGGTGAACGAGACCTCGTCGGCGACCGCCTGCTTGTCGACGTATGCGAGGTTGGGCCGCGCCGCGTTGAGGCTGAGGATGCGGTTCTGGCGGAGCTGGATGATGCGCTCGGGCGAGGCCACCAGGCCAACCACCAGCGGATGGGTGATCGTGTCGAGCTCCGCCGGCAGCGCGATGCCGGGAACGATGGGGATGTTGGCGGTCTTGATGCCGCGGTTGGCGAGATAGATCGAGGTCGGCGTCTTCGACGTGCGGCTGATGCCGACGAGGACGATGTCGGCCTCGTTGAGGGCGCCGGCGAGCTGGCCGTCGTCGTGCATCATGGTGAAATTGAGCGCGTCGATGCGGCGGAAATAGTCGGCGTCGAGCACGTGCTGGGCGCCGATGCGCCGTTCGCCGACGGTGCCGAGGTAGGATTGCAGGAGCTGAAGGATCGGCTCGAGCACCGACACGCAGGGAATGCCGATGCGCTTGCAGGCAGCCTCCAGCCGGTCGCTCAGGTTGCGATCGACGAGGGTGTAGAGGACGATCCCTGGCTGCGTTTCCAGGTTGGCGATGATGTGGTCGATCTGCTTGGCCGTGCGCACCATGGCGTGCAAGTGCTCGATGGCGCGGGTGTGGGCATACTGGGCTGCGGCCGCGCGCGCGACCGTGATCAGCGTCTCGCCGGTGGCGTCCGATATGAGATGGAGATGAAAGAAGCTTTCGCGGTTATTCACGCTGTCATCCCCTGCCCTGTTCAGGGCCTCTGCAAAACGGACGCTGTAGCGGCCGGGCGGCCGGACTTTCCACGAAGCCCCGAATTTGATCAACAGCGCGGTGCATCGGGTGGCGGAATCCGGTTCGCATGGTAACAAGGGACGAATTGACGGGAGATGATTTCCGTCCACAGGCTCTCAACAGGTTTTCCGATATTACGTGGGCGCCGCCACAATGGTTAACAATTCGTTAATAGGGGTTTTTCGACACTCCTCGTTGTCCTGTCCCCCGGCCCTCCGCGTTTTCCCCCTTCAGGGACCGTTTGGGGCTGACTTCACGTCCTTGTTGACGAACCGTGCTGACGGGTAATCCACCCACCAAATGAAACAAAAAGAAGATTCACTAGATGATTCAAAAGATCATGGGATGGATCGTGGTGCATCACTCGTGAGCGGGGCGGTTCGTCGGACTCTCGACGGAACGGTGGTCCAGCCGCCTCCGATCTGGCTCATGCGCCAGGCAGGGCGGTACCTGCCGGAATATCGAGCGCTGCGGGCGAAGGCCGGCAGCTTTCTCGATCTTTGTTTCAACCCGGAGCTGGCGGCCGAGGTTACCCTGCAGCCGGTCAGGCGGTTTGATCTCGACGCGGCGATCCTCTTCTCGGACATTCTGGTCATCCCGTATGCACTGGGGCGCAGGCTCTGGTTTGCCGAGGGCGAAGGGCCGCGGCTGGAGCCAATCGATGAAGCCGGGATCGACGGTCTCGATCGGGTGGCCGTCGAGGCCCGAGTGGCGCCGGTGCTGGAGACGGTACGGCGTGTAAGGCGCGACCTCGACGGCGGCAAGACGCTGATCGGCTTCTGTGGGGCTCCCTGGACGGTGGCGACCTATATGGTGGCCGGTCGGGGCACCAGCGACCAGGCGCCGGCGCGTACTTTTGCGATCGAACGGGAAGCGGCGTTCGCGCGCCTTATTGATGCGCTGGTGGAGGCCTCGGTCACGTACCTTGCCGGACAGGTGCGGGCTGGTGCCGCTGTCATCCAGATTTTTGATACGTGGGCGGGCGTGTTGGGTGAGGAGGATTTCGACCGGTGGTGCATCGCGCCGACAGCGGAGATCGTGCGGCGACTGAAGGCGATGGAACCGGGCGTGCGGGTGATCGGCTTCCCGAAAGGCGCGGCTTTGCGGCTGGAGCGCTACGTGGCGGCAACCGGTGTCGATGGCGTCTCGATCGACTGGACGGTGCCGCTTGCTTTCGTCCGGGAACGGCTGCAGCCGAAATTAGCCGTGCAAGGCAATCTCGATCCACTGGTCCTGGTTGCCGGGGGTGAGGCACTTGACCGCGCGGTGGATCGCATCTTGACCGAGCTCTCGTCCGGGCGGTTCGTGTTCAACCTCGGGCACGGAATCGTTCCCGGAACGCCGATCGAGAACGTCGAGCGACTGGTGAAACGCGTGCGCGCGTGGAAGGGGTGAGGAGAGAATGGCTGCGGGCGGTCGGCGGTTGATGCGCGCGGTGGTCGCGCTGATTGTCGTGGCGGCGCTGGTCGCGCTTCTGGTCTGGTGGCAGCCGTCGCGGTTCTACCTCTGGTTCAAGGCCTTCCACATCCTGGCGGTGATCTCCTGGATGGCGGGTATGCTCTATCTGCCGCGCCTGTTCGTCTATCACACGCGGGGCGGAGCGGGGCTCGGTCCAGTCGGAGACGTTCAAGGTCATGGAGCGGCGCCTGCTCCGCGGGATCATCAACCCGGCGATGATCGCGACCTGGGTGAGCGGCCTGTGGCTGGCGTGGGATCACGGCTTCTTCGGCCACGGCTGGATGGACACCAAGCTCGCCCTCGTCGTGGTGCTTTCCGGCATCCACGGCTTTCTGGCGGCGGCAGTGCGCGGGTTCGCCGAGGACCGCAACACACGGTCAGAGCGGTTTTACCGGATCCTTAACGAGGTGCCGACGCTGCTGATGATCGGCATCGTCATTCTTGTGGTGATCAAGCCGTTCTGACGCACGTCTTGCCTCTTGCCGTCGGTCGGGCGAACCATTATGTTCCGCCAACCGCAGAAGCAGACAGGCACCGGCTTCCCTTGAAGAGCCGTGATGCCGATCCGGCCGCGGGCCGGTGCGAAGTTCTGCAATTCCCTCCTTCTTCTCTGCTTCCCCGCCCAAAGAGATTCCCGATCCATGCCCGAAATGAAACTACAGGACCTCAAGGCCAAGTCTCCGGTGGAGCTTCTGTCCTTCGCCGAGGAGCTCGAGGTCGAAAACGCGAACACGCTGCGCAAGCAGGAGCTGATGTTCGCCATCCTGAAGCAGCTCGCCAACAGGGAGACCGATATCATCGGTGAAGGTGTGGTCGAGGTGTTGCAGGACGGGTTCGGCTTCCTGCGCTCGCCGGATGCCAACTACCTCGCCGGCCCCGACGACATCTACGTGTCGCCATCGCAGATCAGGCGGTTCTCGCTGAGGACGGGCGATACCGTCGAGGGCCAGATCCGCAGTCCGAAAGAGGGCGAGCGCTACTTCGCCCTGCTCAAGGTCAACACGATCAACTTCGAGGACCCGGACAAGGCGCGCCACAAGATCCACTTCGACAACCTGACGCCGCTTTACCCGACCAAGCGCTTCGTCATGGAGATCGAGAATCCGACCGGCAAGGACCTTACCGCCCGTATCATCGATCTGGTGGCGCCCTTGGGCAAAGGTCAGCGGGCGCTGATTACTGCGCAGCCGCGTACCGGCAAGACCGTCATCCTGCAAAACATTGCCCACTCGATCGCGGCCAACCATCCGGAGTGCTTCCTGATCGTGCTCCTGATCGACGAGCGGCCGGAAGAGGTGACCGACATGCAGCGCTCGGTGAAGGGCGAGGTGATTTCCTCGACCTTCGACGAGCCGGCGACGCGTCACGTGGCGGTCGCCGAGATGGTGATCGAGAAAGCCAAGCGCCTCGTCGAGCACGGCCGCGACGTGGTCATCCTGCTCGATTCGATCACCCGCCTCGGTCGCGCCTACAACACGGTGGTGCCGTCGTCGGGCAAGGTGCTGACCGGCGGTGTCGATGCCAACGCGTTGCAGCGGCCGAAGCGCTTCTTCGGCGCGGCGCGAAACATCGAGGAAGGCGGGTCGCTGACCATCATCTCGACGGCGCTGATCGATACCGGCAGCCGAATGGACGAGGTCATCTTCGAGGAGTTCAAGGGTACCGGTAACTCGGAAATCATCCTCGATCGCAAGGTCTCCGACAAACGCGTCTTCCCGGCGATCGATATCACCCGCTCGGGCACGCGCAAGGAAGAGCTGCTGGTGCCGCCCGACATCCTCAAGAAGATGTACGTGCTCCGGCGCATCCTGATGCCGATGGGGACCGTCGACGCGATCGAGTTCCTGCTCGACAAGCTCAAGCACACCAAGAACAACGACGACTTCTTCGACCAGATGAACACCTGAGGCGTGCCAAGGTCCGACGGGGCACGGGCCGAGGCAGGTCCGGTGCCGGGCCCGCGGTCGGGAACGCTCACCGGTAATATCCTCCCGTCGCCTCAGGCGATCCGGTTTGAGTCGCGCGCCGCGGCAATCCGCGCGTCGAAATCGGCGCGGTCGCATGCATCGGCGATGGTGCGCGTCCCGGTTTCCTCCACCTTGTCGATGTGGCTCAGAAGGGCCGCCGCCTGTTCGTGATTGGCGTGCTGGAGCAACTGGCCGAGGCGATCGACGAGGGCAATCAGCACGGCAGGATGGCCGGCCGCGGCCTGGCGGATCCCGTTGAACGCGGCGTCGGCGATCCCGGCAAACGTCGAACTGGGTACGAGCAGCCGGACGACGCCGTCGTCGTCCCGCCACGCGCCCTGGATTGCGCCACGCTCCATCATCGCCGCGAGCGATGTCGCAAGACGATCGACGACGTTGCAGGCGGTGTGCGGATCGTTGATGCCGGACGACAAGGCGCGGAGCGCGATGTCCGCGAGCTGGCCGATGGAGTATTCGACGTCCTGGAAGGGCGTGCGTACCGCACCGCGGGTGATGGCGTCGTCCAGGGCGTCGCGCGGATTATTTTCTTCGCCCGCCTTCGCCCCGTCGATCCAGCCGGCGACGTCGTTGGCGAGCATGAAGTGACCGGGCCGGAAGCGCAGCGCCACGACCGCGTTGGCCTTCTGCGCGGCAGCGACGGCGCTGCCGTGGTCGATGAGTTGCACGTAACCGCCCTCGGTGATGTGGAACGGCTTGCCCCGCTGGGCGATCGGCCGGCCGGCGTCTGCACGGCGGCGATACTTGTCCTCGTTGAACAGGCTGGCCGCGCTCGCATCGAGAGAGCGGCCAACGCGCTCGATGATGGTGTCGGCCACGATCGACTGCGCGAGGCGGTTGAGGAAGAAGACGAGGCCGATGACGCTGGCAAGAAAGAGCGCCGTCCCCACTGTCACCGCGAGGTTCGGCACGCTGCCGGTGTTTCCGCCAAGCGTGCGCAGGATGATCAGCAGATAGACGCCTGTGCCGATGAACAGGCCGAGGGCGATCTTCGTCTGGTTGTCGCCCATGAAGATCGGAATGATGCGCGGCCCGAGAGACTGGGCGGCGAGGGTCAGCACGACCATGGTGATCGACACGGCGAGCGTGACCATGGTCACTGTTGCGGTGAGCAGGCTCTGGAGGAACTGCGAGGCCGCGGCGGCGTCTCCGCTATAGAGCCACCAGACCGGGCTGCTGCGCTGGCCGAGGCGAAACTGGACGACGATGACTGCGACGGTGACGGCGGCGAGCACGACAACCAGCGGCAGCGCCCAAAGCGAGGTGCGGATCTTCTCCCATAGAGTGGCGAGCCTGGTGAGCATGGTGCCCCGATAGCGGTGAATCGTGGGTCTGGGCGGAGAGCTTGCGTACGGAAACGCGCCGGATCGCCAGGCGTTCCATCGGCGCGCGGAGCGGCGGACGTGACAGCGCGAGTCCTCCGGTCCTATCAAGGGCCATGGACAGCCGGGTGATTCGCACTGTCGCCTACGACGCGACCCGTTCCGAACTGACGGTGACGTTCACCAGCGGGCGCGCGTATGCCTATTGGCTGGTGCCGGAGCGCGTGGTCGAAGGACTGCTGGGGGCGGCCTCGCCGGGGGCGTATTTCAATCTGCACATCCGCGACCGCTACCCCTTCCGGCGCGCCAGTGTGCCTGGCGCGGCCTCTGCGCTCTCCCTCCGCGAGGCGTTGAAGGCGTCACGGTTCGCCTGAGCGATTCCCGCTCGGCGGGTCGATTGCGTCGGCGTGGCTGCCTACGCCAGCTTCAGCCCGCAGTGCCGGGCGAAGTGACGGAAGTCGCGGTCGCGCGTGATCAGCGCCACGTCGTGATCGATGCACGACTGGGCGATCAGCGCGTCGGCGACCCTGGCTTTGAATCGATGACGGTGAAGGATCCGGCGAGCGTCGCCAGCGCGTTCCCAATAGCCTTCAGCGATGTCGAGCGTATGCACCTCGCGGATCAGATGATCGATTGTGGGCGCGCTTGCCGTACCGCCGAGGAGTTCGGTGACCACGACCGGTGGGAGCACCAGTTCGGCCCCAAGCAGGGCCGCCGCGATACGGTCGACGTCGGCGCCGCGGCCGCTCTCGAAATACGCGAGGAGCGAGCTGGTGTCCGCTGCGATCATTCGCGATCGTGCTTCATCTCGTCGAGGGTCATCGTGAATTTGACCTTGCCGCGGTATTTCAGCAGCTCCTGCTGCGCCTTCATCGAGGCCAGCTTCTTCAGCCCGGCGCGCACGGTCTCGGTGACGCCCTCGCCGGTGTAGGCCTGGGCCAGCTCGAGGTCGCGCTCGGGCACCTGAACGGTGATCTTGCGGAATTCACCCATATGGCCAGCATACCAGCGTTCTGGCTGGTTGTGCAAGCTGGTGCGGAAGCTGGTCTGTCGGACCAGCATGGCAAAAATGGTGGGTCAGGCAGGCTTGTCCGCCGCCACCAGCAGCCAGCGATGGGTGAAGCGGATGTCGTCGCCGTCGAGGGCGAGGCCGATGCCGGCGGTGGCGCCGGCGCGGGCGAGCGCGGCGACGACGGTCCGCAGCGGCGCCGTCCGCGCCGGGTCGTCGATGATCTTCGCCCACTCCCCGAACCGGCGCGGCTGGTCCCAGGTCCGCCGCGCGGCGAGGGCGAGACCGGCGCCGGCGACGAGGCCGACGAGTTCGCCCGCCGGCAGCATGCGCACGTGCGACGGGTCGCGCAGCACCTCGATGGCGTTGTGCAGCGCCGATTCCTCCGCCACGTCGGAACTGACGATGTCGGCGATAACCAGCCGCCCGCCGGGCTTCAGCACCCGGTGGACCTCGGCCAGTACGGCCGCCGGATCGGTGAAGTGGTGGAGCGACAGGCGGGTGGCGACGCAGTCGAAAGCGCCGTCGTCGAAGGGCAGGTGCTCGGCGTCGCCTTGGCGGGTGGTGACGTTGGCGAGGCCGGCGGCGCGGCAACGGGCCTCGGTCTGACGCAGCATCTCGGGGGTCAGGTCGAAGGCGGTGACCGTACGGGCGGCGGGCGCCAGCGCCGCGGTGACGATGCCCGGGCCGCAGGCGAGGTCGAGCACGTCGCCGGCCCCCGCGGCGCCCGCTGCCTCGACGATCGGCCGTGTCACCGCGTCGTCGCTGACCGCCGGCGAGACGGCGAACGCTGCGGCCTGGCGGGTGAACTCGCGGCTGGTGACGGTGTTGTGGTCGGTCATCGCGAAGGCGCCTCCCGCGCCGGTCAGGCCTCGATGAGGTCGGCAAGCGCGGCCGCATCCGTCACCGGCAGCGAGCAGGTCTCGCCGCGACAGACATATGCCGTCGGCCGCGCGTCGATGGCAACCTTGCCGGCCGCCGGGTGGCCGGGCGGCAGGGCGACCGCGCCGGTGTGCACGGAGAGGACGGTGTTCATGGTCCACCGCGCGCGCACGACCGCCACCAGGTCGTCGGCCGGTGCCGATGCCGGCGTGACGATCACCACGTCGGTGGCGGCGAGCCGCAGGTCGAGGGCGTTCATCAGCCCGGTGGTGGCGAACAGGTTGGCGGCGACCGCGTCGGCGCTGGCGGCGAGGATGTCGTCGACGTCGCGCCGGTAGTCGTCGTTGCCCGTGAGGTGCCAGAGGCGGACGAGGTTCGCCACCATCAGTCCGGTGGCGCCGGGCGTCGCCTCGTCCGCCAGTGACCGCGGCCGCACGATCAGCGCCTCGGCGTCGTCGGCGGAAAGGAAGTAACCGGGAGCGTCGGGGTCCCAGTGGTGCGCGCGCATGGTCGCCGCGAGCGCCACCGCCCGCTCCAGATAGCCCGCGTCGAGGGTGGCGGCGTGGAGCGCCAGCGCCGCCTTGATGACGGCGGCGTAGTCGGTGGCGAGGCCGGGGCGCACGGATTTTCCCTGCCGCCACGAATGGGCGAGGCGGTCGCCGTAAGCCATGGTCGTGGTGAGGAACGCAAAGGCATCCGCGGCCAGCTTGATCCAGTCGCCGCGACGGAAGGTGGCGCCGGCGAACGCCAGCGCGGCGATCGTCAGACCGTTCCAGTCGGCGAGCACCTTGTCGTCGGTGCCCGGGCGCACGCGCGTCGCGCGTCGCTCCAGAAGCCGCGCGCGGGCCGCGGCGAGGCGGCGCTCGTCGTCCTCGCCCAGGCGGTCGGCGTGGGCGATGAGGTTCGGGATCGACACGCCTTCCCAGTTGCCCGCCGGCGTGATGTCGTAGACGTCGGCGAAGAAGGTGCCCTCCCCTTCCCCCAGCACATCGATCACCTCGTCGCGGGTCCAGACGTAGAACCTGCCCTCGTGGCCTTCGGAGTCGGCGTCGAGGCTCGCGGCGAACACGCCCTCGGCCGTCATCATCTCACGCTCGAGCCACGTCACCGTCTCGGCGATGCGCTCGGCGAACAGCGGCTCGCCCGTCGCCAGCCACCCATGCGTCAGCAGCTCGATGAGCTGGCCGTTGTCGTAGAGCATCTTCTCGAAGTGCGGGACGAGCCAGCGCTCGTCGGTGGCGTAGCGCGCGAAGCCGCCGCCGATGTGATCGTAGATGCCGCCGCGCATCATGGCGCGCAGCGTCAGCAGGACGATATCGCGGTAGCGCGCCTCGCCGGTGCGCGCGCCGGCGCGCCAGAGGAATTCGAGAAAGGTCGCCTGCGGAAATTTGGGTGCGCCTTGCGTGCCGCCGTTGACCGGATCGGTGAGCTGCATCAGACGGTCGGCGGCGCTGTCGAGCAGGCCGCGGTCGAGGACGAGACCGCTCTCGGACGGACGCGCCGCCAGCCGCTGCATGATGGCACGACGGTTACCCGCTATCTTGTCCGGCTCGTCGCGGAAGATGCGCGCGATCTCGTTCAGCACGTCGACGAACCCCGGCCGGCCGTAGCGCGCGGTCTTCGGGAAATAGGTGCCGCCCCAGATGGGGGCGCCGTCGGGCGTCAGGAACATGGTCAGCGGCCAGCCGCCCTGCTCGCCCAGCGCGTGCAGCGCGTTCATGTAGATCTGGTCGACGTCGGGCCGCTCCTCGCGGTCGACCTTGATGTTGACGAACAGGCGGTTCATCACCGCCGCCACCGCTTCGTCCTCGAAGCTCTCGTGCGCCATCACGTGGCACCAGTGGCAGGCGGCGTAGCCGACCGAGAGCAGGATGGGCTTGCCCGTCGCCTTCGCCTCGGCGAGCGCGGCCGGCCCCCACGGCCGCCAGTGGACGGGATTGTCCTTGTGCTGCAGCAGGTACGGGCTCGCCTGGTGGCGGAGGAGGTTCTCGCTCATGCGCACACGTGCAGGTCGGGCCGGCCGGAGCGGAGCCCGCCGTCGTCAGTGCCCATGAACCGGCTCGGTCAGGAACCGCTCCGCCGAAGCCGGCAGAGCCGGCTCGGCGATCGCGGTCTCGTCCTCCCTCCCCTCCAGCATGGTGCGCAGCGTGGCGACCTCGGCCGTGATGTCCTCGGCGAAGCGGGCACCGGCCTGTTCGAAGAAGGCGCGGTCCTTCGGCTCGGGCCTGGCGCACCGGATCTCGATGTGCGTGACGCCGTCGGTCTCGGTGAACACGTATGTCATCAGGATTTTCGGCGCGTCGGGCACGGGCAGAAGCGTGGTGAAGGTCAGGTAGTCGAACGGGCGCCAGTCGAGGATTTCCTCGACGACGATATCCTTGCCGTGGACGCAGTGGATGACGGTGCCGACGCCGCGGCGGCCGCTTTCGTTCGTCTCGCGTACCGCGTCGGAGGAGCGCCATGTCGGCCGATGGCGGGGCAGCGTGAAATGCTCCCAGACCGCGCGGCGCGGCGCGGCGACGTCGAATTCGAGTACGGCGGCGGCGTCTTCGCGGCGGATGAGATTGCGGTGGCGATCGCTCTCCTCGGTCCAGGATTTTTCGAGGTCGCGTATCCAGCACCTCACCTCACCGATGATGTCGATCGTTTCGCTGTGCTCGATGAGGCCCTGGGCAAGCGGGTCGATGGCCATCGCCCGGATGCAGGCGTCGGAATAGAGCGCGTAGGCGTGACCGCCGAGGCGGGCGTTGACCTCGTTCTTGAGGAGACGGTGGACGAGGATGACGTCGCCGCCGGCGAGCTCCTCCTGTCCGGCCATCGTGTGCTTGATGAACTGGCCGTAGTGGGCGACGAACTTGAAGTCGAGATCGCCCATCCGCCGACAGGCATTACACTCGCAGACGCTCGCCTGCCGGATGGTGAGCAGCCGCCGGCGAAAGGCGAAGTAGGCCGACTCGATCGCGTCCTGGAGCAGCGAGCCGTCGATGCTGTCGGTGACGGCATAGACGAAGGCCGCGTCGCCTTCGAACTTGGCGAGGTGGAACGGCGGACGCAGGCCCGTCACCACCGTGTCCATCAGGTCGGCGATGATGTCCTGGGCGTGGTCGAGCTCGACGCCGGTGAGGTAGCTCGTGTAGCCGGAGATGTCGGCGATGACGAAGCAGGCGGATTCGGGTTTTGGAAGCATCGGGCGTTCCTCCCGCAAACGTGGTGCCACGTTTGGGCGGTGGGGGAAAGGCGCTTCACCCGGCTTTCCCCGCAGCACCATCCCCGCTCATCCCCGCGAAAGCGGGGACCCAGAAAATACCCCTACGTGTGCTGGAAGCGGATGCGGGGAAGGCTTCGGGCGGGCGACGTGGTGGAGAAAGGGTCGAACACGATGGCGTGCTCTTAGATTCGGGTCGGTGACGGTAGGTTTCGGCATCTGCGGAAATCTGGGTCCCCGCTTTCGGGGGGATGGGTGGACACGACGCGGACGTGCATCGCCGCTCTCGTTCAGGATCAGCGGGCTGCTGCCGCGGTGGGGTTGGTTGGCCCCCTCCTTCGCTCATCCCCGCGAAAGCGGGGACCCAGAAATTGGTTGAAACTGCTACCGATTGCTCCGCTCGTCAGGGGGGTGCGGGCAAGCCAGCTTGCTTGGAATGACCGGGACCCGGCTAACATTTCAAATTGGTTTGGTGGCCGCCAGATCGGCCCACTCAGGGTTCGACCGCTCGATCAGCTCCAGCTTCCAGCGCCGGTTCCATTTCTTCAATCGACGCTCGCGGACGAAAGCTGTTTCACGCGTTTCGTGGACTTCGAACCAGACGAGGATCTTGACGCTGTACTTGCGGGTGAAACCGGGAACCGCTCCGGATTGGTGCTCCCAGATGCGTCGGTGAAGGTCGTCCGTCATGCCAATGTAGAGGGTTCCGTTGCGGCGGCTCGCGAGGATGTAGACGAAGAAGCTCAGGGGCATTTCCTCTGCCCTTTGCAATTTGACTTCTGGGTCCCCGCTTTCGCGGGGATGAGCGGATGGAGTACCGCCATGTCGCGGACGTCGAACGAGCGGGTCACCACACCCCCGCTCTTCCCCGCGAAAGCGGGGACCCAGGGAGTTTGCGCTTGGCGGAACTGTCTAAGAACGAAACAAGAACATGATTTTGCCTTGCACGCAATGGCTGGATACCGGGATTTCGTTCCTTACCCTCCGGCACACTTGATCCGCGCGGTGCGAAGCGCCAAGGGTTGGCCATGCGCCCCTACCGAGCCCCACCCGGTGAGCGACAGAGACACCATCTTCGCCCTGTCGAGCGGAGCGCCGCCGGCGGGCGTCGCCGTCATCCGCATGAGCGGCCCGGGCGTCCGATTCGGACTCGAAACGCTGATCGATTCGATCCCGGAACCACGCCGGGCGAGCCTGCGTTCCATCGGTATTCGCGGCAAGGAGCCGATCGACCGCGGGCTGGTCATCTTCTTCCCCGCTCCCGCCAGTTTCACCGGCGAGGACATGGCGGAGTTGCACGTGCACGGCGGCCGCGCGGTGGTCGCCGCCGTTCTGGCCGAGCTGGGAGGGCGCGCGGATTTCCGCCCTGCCGAGGCCGGCGAATTCACGCGGCGTGCCTTCGCCAACGGGCGAATGGACCTGACCCAGGTCGAGGGACTGGCCGACCTGGTGCTGGCCGAAACCGAGGCGCAGCGCCGGCAGGCTTACCGGCAGGCGGAGGGGAGTCTCGGCGCACTCTACGACTCCTGGCGAGAGCGGCTGGTTCGCGCGCGGGCGCTGCTCGAGGCCGAGCTCGACTTCGCCGAGGAGGAAGACGTTCCGGGGTCGGTGAGCGATCTGGCGTGGGCCGACATGGCGGCCCTCGTCGCCGAAATCACCGAGCACATGGCGGACAGGCGCGGCGAGCGGTTGCGCGAGGGTGCCGAGGTGGTCGTGCTTGGGGCGCCGAACGCCGGCAAGTCTAGCCTGGTCAACGCCATCGCCCGGCGGGACGTGGCGATCGTCGCTCCGGAGCCCGGCACTACCCGGGACATGATCGAGGTGCATCTCGACCTCGACGGGTTCCCCGCGACGCTGGTCGACACCGCCGGATTGCGGGAGGCGGAAGGGGCCGTCGAGCGCGAGGGTGTGAAGCGGGCGGGCGCCCGCGCCGGAGGGGCCGACGTCGTCCTGTGGCTGAGTGACCTGACCGGCGCGGCGGCGGAGCCGCCTCCCCTCGCCCGCTCCGCGATCCGCGTCGGCACGAAGGTCGACCGCATCGATTCGGCTGCCGAACGATCCCGGCTCGGCGCGGCTTTCGATGTGCTGACCTCGGCGGCGACCGGGGAAGGCGTGAACGATCTGTTAACCATGATCGGCGCGAAGCTCCGGGCGGAATTTTCGCCCGGAGAATCGCCGCTGATCACCCGCGCCCGCCACCGTGCGGCGCTGGGCGGGGCGGCCGAGGCGATCAACGCGGCGCTCGCCGATGACGCGCGGCCCCTCGAGCTCAGGGCGGAAGACCTCCGCCGCGCCGGGGATGCCATCGGCCGGATCACCGGGCGTATCGATGTCGAGGATCTGCTCGATGTCATCTTCCGTGACTTTTGTATCGGCAAGTAAGGACGGCCCCTCTCGCCGGCTGTTTCACGTGAAACCGGCTTTGACGGTGATCGGCCGCTCGGATACCAAAGCGCGATGACGGCCCCTTCGCCCTCGAACTTCGATGCAACTTCGTTCGATGTGGTCGTGGTCGGCGGCGGGCACGCCGGTACGGAGGCCGCGGCCGCGTCGGCGCGCGTCGGTGCGCTGACCGCCCTCGTTACCCATTCCTTCGCGACCGTGGGTGCCATGTCGTGCAATCCGGCGATCGGCGGCCTCGGCAAGGGGCACCTGGTCCGCGAGATCGACGCGCTCGACGGGATCATGGGGCTCGCGGCCGACCGCGCCGGCATCCAGTTCCGCGTCCTCAATCGACGGAAAGGTCCGGCGGTGCGCGGCCCCCGCGCCCAGGCCGACCGGCAGCTCTACCGGGCGGCAGTTCAGGAGCTCCTCAGCGCGCAGTCCGGCCTGACCGTGGTCGAGGCCGAGGTCGCCGACCTGGTGGCGGACGACGATCGGATAACCGGCGTCGTGCTTGGCGACGGGCGGCGCCTGTCGGCCGGCGCGGTGGTGATCACCACCGGCACCTTCCTCCGCGGTCTGATCCACATAGGCGAGAAGAAGATTCCGGCGGGCCGCGTCGGCGAGGCGCCGGCCGTCGGACTCGCCCTGACGTTCGAGCGGCTGGGGTTCCGGATGGGGCGGCTGAAGACGGGTACGCCCCCTCGCCTCGCCGGCCGGACGATCGACTGGTCCGGCCTCGACCATCAGCCGGGCGACGAGCCGCCGGAACCGTTCTCGACGTTGACCACAGTCATCAGCAACCCCCAGGTAGACTGCCACATCACTCGCACCACGGCTGTCACCCACGAGGTCATCAGGCAAAACATCGCCCGCTCGCCCATGTATTCGGGCGACATCACGAGCCGCGGGCCGCGCTACTGCCCCTCGATCGAGGACAAGATCGTCCGTTTCGGCGAGCGCGACGGGCACCAGATTTTCCTTGAGCCGGAAGGACTTAGCGACGACACCGTCTACCCGAACGGCGTCTCGACCTCTCTGCCGGAGGAGGTCCAGCGGGCGGTGGTTGCGTCCATTCCGGGCCTGGAAAGGGCCGAAATCCTTCGTTTCGGCTATGCCATCGAATACGACCACGTCGACCCGCGCGAGCTGAAGTCGACGCTGGAAGCCAAGCGAATCAAGGGCTTATACCTCGCGGGTCAGATTAACGGGACTACCGGATACGAGGAGGCTGCGGCCCAGGGTCTGGTGGCCGGCGTGAATGCCGCCCGCGCTGCCGGCGGGGGTGACAGCGTTGTTTTTGGTCGTTCCGACGGCTACCTGGGCGTGATGATCGATGACCTGGTGACGCGCGGCGTGGCGGAGCCGTACCGCATGTTCACCTCCCGGGCGGAATACCGCCTGTCGCTGCGCGCGGACAACGCCGACCAAAGATTGACGCCGTTAGGGCTTCAGGCTGGCCTGGTGGGCGGGGAACGGGCGGCGGCATTTGCGGCGCGGATGTCGGAGCTGGAGCGCGGGCGGACGATGGTGAAAAGCTTGAGCGTCACGCCGAACGAGGCGGCCCGGTACGGCTTTCTTGTGAATCGTGACGGTGTGCGGCGGACGGCATTCGACCTGCTTGCGCGGCCGGAGGTGGACATGGCGCGGCTCGGTCAAATCTGGCCCGAGCTTCAGTCGATCGATCGATTCGCGGCCGAACAGATCGAGATTGACGCGAAGTATGCGGTCTATCTGGAGCGGCAGGCGGCCGACATCGCCAGCTTCCAGAAGGACGAGGCGACGCCGATCCCGGCCGATTTCGACGCCGGGCGAGTTGCAGGGCTTTCCAACGAAATCAGGGAGAAGCTGGGCCATGTGCGGCCGGCGACGCTGGCGCAGGCGGCCATGATCGATGGGATGACGCCGGCGGCGCTCGCGCTGATCCTGGTGGAGGTCCGTCGGCGGCGGAATGCGGCGTGAGCGCGGGGATCGCGGCGGTCCGGGAAATTCTGCCGGTTTCACGTGAAACAGCGGAGAAACTCGAAATCTATGCGGAACTGCTGAGGCGGTGGCAGCGGGCGATGCCGCTCGTCGCGGAAGCGGACCTGCCGGACCTTTACCGGCGCCATTTTGCCGATTGCGCTCAACTAGTTACGGTCATGCCGGAGGCGCGGTCCTGGGTGGACATCGGCAGCGGGGCCGGATTGCCGGGGCTCGTGGTGGCGCTGGTCGGCGGGGAGGGGACCCGGGTCGACCTGATCGAGAGCAACCGGCGGAAATGCGCGTTTTTACGGGAGGTTATCAGGGAGACCGGGGCGCCGGCGACGGTGCACGAGGGCAGGGCGGAGGCCCTTCTTGCCGACTGGGAAGGGCCGGTTGACGCGGTGTCTGGACGGGCGGTGACATCCCTTGTCCGCCTATTGGACCTCGCGTTGCCTTTGATGCGCGAAGGGACCCGGACAGCGTTCCACAAAGGGCGGGACTACCAACGAGAAATTGCAGAGGCCACTCAATCCTGGTCGTTCGATCTGGTAAAACATGACAGCCGAATCGGCGGAGGCGGCGTGATTCTCGAAATCAGCAACCTGAGGCGGAAAACCGCCGATCACGGTTAACGATCGGTAAACGAGGCCATGGCACTGCCGAAAGCACCGCGCGTGATCGCGCTCGCCAACCAGAAGGGCGGCGTCGGCAAGACGACGACGGCGATCAATCTCGGCACGGCGCTGGCGGCGATCGGCGAGGACGTGCTGATCGTCGACCTCGACCCGCAGGGCAACGCATCGACCGGCCTCGGCATCGACCGCAAGAGCCGCGCTGTGTCGACCTACGACCTCATGCTCGGCGAAGCGACGATCGCCGAGACGGCGGTGGCGACGGTGGTGCCGCGGGTGTCGGTGGCGCCCTCGACGCTCGACCTCCTGGGGGTCGAACTGGAGATCGCAAATTGGCCGGACCGCGCCTACCGGTTGCGTAAGGCGCTCTTCGGCGAGGGGGAGGCGGATTCGAGTCGCCCCCGAAACTACACTTACGTTCTGGTCGATTCACCGCCGTCGCTGAACCTGCTGACGATCAACGGCATGGTCGCCGCCCACTCCGTTCTGGTCCCGTTACAATGCGAGTTCTTCGCACTGGAGGGGCTGAGCCAGCTCCTGCAAACGGTCGATCAGGTGAAGCGGACGCTCAATCCCGAACTCAGCGTGCACGGTATCGCGCTTACCATGTACGACAGCCGCAACAACCTGTCGGGCCAGGTGGTCGCCGACGTGCGGGCACACATGGGCGACACGGTCTACGAAACGATCATCCCGCGGAACGTCCGCGTGTCGGAGGCGCCGTCGCACGGCAAGCCGGTGCTGCTCTACGACTTCAAGTGCGCCGGCAGCCAGGCGTACCTCAAGCTCGCGGCGGAAATCATTCAGCGCGAAAGGATGCTCAGGGCCGCGTGAGCTTCGAGAAAGCGCGTCGGCATTGGGCGAGGGGCAATAAGGAGACAAAGGGGCGATGGCCGAAGCGGCGCGACCGGCAAGGCTGGGGCGGGGACTGGCGGCGCTGATCGGCGACGTCGAAAGCGAGGCGGCGAACATAGAGCGGGGGAGGGGCCAGCGGCGGCTGCCGGTGGCGTTCCTCCGGCCCAACCCGCGCAACCCGCGCAAGGCGTTCAAGGACGCCGACCTCGACGACCTCACCAGCTCGATCCGTCAGAAGGGCGTGGTGCAGCCGCTGATCGTGCGGCCGGTGGCGGGCGAGGCGGACGGCTACGAGATCATCGCCGGGGAGCGGCGCTGGCGGGCGGCGCAGCGGGCCGGGCTGCACGACGTGCCGGTGATCGTGCGCGAGGTGAGCGACAAGGAATCGCTCGAGCTCGCCATCATCGAGAACGTGCAGCGCACCGACCTCAACGCGATCGAGGAAGCGCGCGGCTACCAGCAACTGATCGACGAACACCAGTACACCCAGGGCGAGCTCGCCGAGGTGATCGGCAAGAGCCGCTCGCACATCGCCAACACGCTGCGGCTGCTCAACCTGCCGGAGGCGGTGCAGGTCTACATCCTCGACGGGCGGCTGACGGCGGGGCACGCGCGCGCGCTGCTGACGCTCGCCGATCCGCTGGAAGGGGCGCGGCGCATCCTCAACGAGGGGATGAGCGTGCGCGAGGCGGAGGCGGTCGGGCTCGCCGGCGGGCGCAAGCCGAAGGCCGGCGGGCGGCCACCGCAAAAGGATGCCGACACGCGGGCGCTGGAAAAGACGCTGTCGGATCTTCTCGGATTCGCCGTGACGATCACGCACAAAAACGGGCGCGGCGAAGTGCGGATCAAATACACGTCGCTGGAGCAACTCGATGACGTGTGCCGGAGGTTGAGGGGGTAGGAGGTTGTTTCCCGGTAAGATTCCGGCACGGGTTCGGTGAAGTGGCGGGCCCTGGGTTCCCGCTGTCGCGGGGAAAGCGGTTGAGGCGACTGTCGGCGCAGCGTTCTTCGATCACCTGTCGGTAAGGTTAGCGATGGACCCCGGCTTTCGCCGGGGTGACGCGGGCAGGTGCGATCTTCCCTTGCGTGCGGGCTGCCCCTCACCCTTCCACGAGGGAGAGGGGTGCGGGCTTCGAGGGTGCGGCCTGTTCTGTTTGGGTTTGAGTCGGTGAGATTCCAAACCGGGTTCGGTGAGGTGGCGGGCCCTGGGTCCCGGCTTCGCGGGGAAAGCGGCCGAGGGCGTCGGTTGCCACAGGCTCTCTTCCGTCGTCCTCCGCGACGGGGGAGGATCGGCTTTGGTGGCACGCCCTCGGTCCCTACGTGCGCGGGGAAGGGGGCATCGACGTGCGCTGCCCCTCACCCATAGTCGCTATTGCATTTCCATGTATTTTGTCTATATATTGTTTGATGCCGCTCGGATATTTCTAGATTATGGCGGTTCTCTTCAACTTTCACTAATGCTTTCAGTCCGCATATCTTAATTTGTCTCGCCAAAAATCTGCAATAATATTTGGCTTGGCCGCACATCTGACTGCCTTCCGGCAATCAGCAACGAATAATAGGAGATTTTACTATGGAAAAATTAGACACAGACAAGAATGTGCAGCAGGACGACAAGGCCGTCGTTGGCGAAGCCGCGCCGAAGACCGCGCCAACACCGGCGACCAAGGCGCCCGGCGAACCCGAAAAGACCGCGAACCTTGCTCCGCAATCGGGCAGCAAGCACTAGGGCTTACGCGCGCCAGGAACGGGGCCGGCGACGAAGGCCGGCTTCGCTCCAACCTCAGCCGACAAGGAGTCAGGCGATGGACAGGCAACTCTTCGCGATCGGTCAGATCGTCACGGTAGGGCCGCTTTCGCTCTCCGGTCCCCGTACCGTGGAGCACTTCCGGGTCGTCCGTCGCTATCCGACAGGCCGCCTGCCGGCGCTGTACCATGTTCGCAGCCTCTCTGGTCCGGGCCAGAGGATGGTGCCGGAGGACGAGCTGTCGGGTGCCGTGCCGAACGCATTCGACAGGTCGACGCGACCGAGCAAGGTACGGTGGCTCTTTCCGCAGGTCGTGCGTCTTGACGGCGGCATCATCGCATGACCACGCGAACGACAATCGCCGAGGTTACCTTCACCCGGCGGTTCAGGCTCCCCAACATGGAGCGGACGTATCCGCCCGGCATCTACCAAATCGAGGTCGATACGGAGACCCTCGACACCATGTCGCTGATTGCGCACAGGCGCACGGCCACCCGCATCCGCCTGCACAGCGCCGGGCTGATTCAGGTGCTGCCTGTCGATCCAAAGGATCTCGACGCGGCGCTGGTCGCCGACTCGCTTCCCGCGACCGGAACAAGGGATTCAGGCGACCACGCTGCCGGTGCGGCGAGCACGACCGGATAACGCTGGCAGCCAGCACGCGGCGCGGACGAGGCGAATGCTGTCGAGGTCGCGCCAGTGTGTCGCCCGGCGGGGATGGGATCGAGGTTTTTCGTTCACACCAGCGAGGAGATCGAGCGCATGTTGAGTTTCCCGAACGAAAGCCGCAGCTACAACGCCGGCACCGAGCGCATCAGTTTCTGGGGTCATGACGGCGCGGTGGAGGTCCCTTTCTTCCTCCAGATGGCCACGCTCTTTCGCCTGTATCCGAAGACAGGCAACACCGAAGCGGCAATCCTGGCGGCGTTCGATGCCGGCCGCGACCGCATCCGCGATCTTGCGGTCAAGGCTTACGCGCGCAGCCGCCGGACTTTCTACGTTCTCGGGCCGGACGTTCTCTGACCCACGTCGTCGGAGGACCCGATTTTCGTATCGGACGACGGTGCGGGTGTTGCAATCAGCGCGTGAATATCCTCGGAGGTGACTACTAAAAATACCCCGAACATTCGACGATCAGTTTAATCCAATTTTATTGAATTGCCCCCTATCGCTGGGGCGGACGCAAAGAGGGGACGAGGCACACCAGAAAGGTGGTTGTCTCGCATGTCGCGTCGCGCTTTTCAGGCCTTCCGGATCGCCGCCCAAAAATTCCGGACCTCCCAGACCGGCAACGTGGCCATGATTTTCGGCCTCACCATCTTCCCGCTGCTGGTGGCGGCGGGCGGGTTGATCGACATGTCCCGCGCCTACTACGCGCGGACCGACATGCAGGATGCACTCGACGCGACGGCGCTGGCACTGTCGCGGGAGGCGTCGGGCATGAGCGATGTCCAGATGAAGACGGCGGCGGAGAATTACTTCTACGCCAACTTCAACGACACGGACGTGGAGAGCCTCGACCTGACGCCGACCTACACGGCGAAGGGACCGTCGCTGACGGTCGCCGGGACGGCGAGTGTCAAGGCCTACTTCCTGCCGCTCATCCACATCAACCATATCCCGGTGAACGCCTCGTCGACGGTGGCGTGGGGAGAGACGCGGCTGCGCGTCGCGCTCGTTCTCGACAACACCAAGTCGATGGACCAGGCGGGCAAGATGGACGCCCTTAAACTCGCCACCCATAACCTCATCAAGCAACTGAAGGGGGCGGCGCAGACCGACGGCGACGTCTACGTGTCGATCGTTCCCTTCGCCAAGGACGTCAACGTCGACGCCTCCAACTACAACCAGTCATGGGTCCGTTGGGATCTGTGGGAGGAGGTGAACGGCAGCTGCAGCAAGTCGTCGCTGACGACCAAGTCGAGCTGCGTGGCGGCCGGCAAGGTGTGGACGGCGGCGGCGCACTCCACGTGGAACGGTTGCGTCACCGACCGCGACCAGAACTACGACACGCTCAACACGGCGCCGGATACCGCGACGCAGGCGACGCTGTTCCCGGCCGAGCAGTACAGCGCCTGCCCGACCCAGATGGCGGGGCTCAGCTACGACTGGACGGCGCTCGACAACCGGGTCGACGCGATGGTGCCGAACGGCTTCACCAACCAGGCGCTCGGGCTGGAGTGGGGATGGCAGTCGCTCACCGCCCAGCCGTTCACGGTGCCGCCGATGGGCGGCTACTACAAATACCGGCAGGTCATCATCCTGTTGACCGACGGCCTCAACACGCAGAACCGCTGGGACACCTCGGCCGGGCCCATCGACGCGCGGCAGAAGATCTCCTGCAATAACATCAAGGCCTCCGGAATCGACATCTACACGGTGCAGGTCAACACCGGTGGCGACCCGACCTCGACGCTTCTGCAGGACTGCGCGAGCAGCCCCGGCGACTTCTTCCTGCTCACCTCGGCCGACCAGATCGTGACGACGTTCGATTCGATCGGCACGGAGCTGTCGCAGCTCAGGGTGTCGATGTGAGGGGCGGCGGAGCGTTGCTCCGCCGTTCAGGTCGCAGCGTGTCGGGAACCGCGGGCTAGTTGCTCTTGCCGGTCTGCGGGGCGAGGCAGGTGCACTCCTTCAGCGAACAGGCGCACAGACCGTCGAGGTAGTTCTCGAGCGCCTGTTCGAGGGCCTGCTGCTGGGAGATGTTCTTCTGCGCGGCGGCGACGCGCAGGCGCCGGTGCTGGTCGGCCGGCATGCGGAAGGAGAACCGGTAAGGACCGTGGTCGCCGCCGTTGACCTTGCGGGCGCGCTTCTTCGGCGGCGCGGCCTTGATCACCGGCGAGACGGTCTTGACCGCGCGCAGATGCGGATGGTGATTGTGATGGCCATTGCCGTTGCCGCTGCCATCGGCGAGCGCACCGATCACGCCGGGGGTCAGCGCGGCGGCCGGATCGTCGCCGCCCATCGCCTTTTCCGCGATCAGGGGCAGCCCGTCGGCGGAGGCGACGTTGCGGCGGATCATGCCGCCGTCATCGTCCTCGCCCTCAGGGCGGGGATCGTCGACGTACGACACCGCCGGGTTGGTGAAGACGGGCGCCGCCTCGCCCTTGCGGGCGAGCAGGCCGGCGTAAAGGCTGGCGAATTTGCTGGTCATCAGAGGCCTACGAGGTCTTGAGAGGTCGCGTGTCGGCTTCGACGCCACGGCGACCGAACATCACCTGGGGCCGGCGGCGGTCGCCGAGGCCACTGGGAGGGCCGTGGTCGACCTTGCGCCGCTCGACGCCGTCCCAGCCGTCGTCGGCATCGGCGGCGGCAGCGTGGCCGGTGGCGCCGTGGCGGGCTCGATCGCCGGCGGGGCGGCGGCGGGGATCGCCGGCTCCGGGGTCGGCTCGGGGAAGACATCGTCGTAGTCGAGTTCCTGGGGGGCGCCGGCACGCGCCGGGGTCAGCAGCTCGGCCTCGAACGTCGGGCGCGTCAGCATGCCGGCGTCGACGCGCATGCGCTGCAGGCGGTCGGCCAGATACGCCCACAGGCCGGCGATCTCCTTCGCCGAGCGCGAGTTCGCGTCAACCTCGCCGACCGTGCGGCCGTCGATCATGCTGGCGGCGAAATCAACCCGGTGGTGCAGCGTCACCGGCGCGACGGTGCCGTGCTGGGAGAGAGCCACCGCGGTCTCGGCGGTGATGCGGGCGCGCATGGTGGCGCCGTTGACCACGAACACCAGCGGCTTGTGCTGGTGCTCGACGATGTCGACGGTGGCGCCGACGGCGCGCAGGTCGTGCGGGCTCGGCCGCGTCGGGATGAGCACAAGGTCGGCATGGGTGATGACCTCGGCGATCGAGGTGGTCGCCGCCGGCGGCGTGTCGATGACGATCAGCTTGAAGCCGCCATCGCGCAGAGCCTCGATGTCGCGGGTCAGATCCGGCACCGATACCTGGGCGAAGGCCGGCAGATCCGCCTCGCGGGCGTTCCACCATTTGGCCAGGCTCCCCTGGGGGTCGGTGTCGATCAGCGCGACCGGACCGGCGCCGGACAACTGCGCCTGGACGGCGATGTGGCCGGACAGGGTCGTCTTTCCGGAACCACCCTTCTGGGAGGCGAGAACGACGACTGGAGCATAATCCGACATCAGCTTCTCCATCGGGCAGCCCGCCTGTGCATGCCCTCAATGAACAACGACTTCTCGGTTGCGGCCGGGCAGGCGACCACGCCGCACACCAAACCCACCCGTAGGGCGTTGCGACCGGCAGCGTTTCGAATGGAGCGCACGCATCGGTCGCCTGACTGGCAGGAAACCATACTTCCGTTGCGCCCGGGCCTAAGCGGATCGTTCGAATTCGAACTCGAGCGTTTCGCTTATCTCGGGCGCGACGGGTGGCGGCGATGGCGGCGACGAGGTGGAAGGCCTCGCCAATGACGTCGTCGGAAATGGCGCCGTGGAGGCGGCTGTCGACCATCGCCTGGTCAAGCATGGACAGGGCGCGGGCGATGCGGGCGGACGACCACATCGGGAGCTGGCGGGCGACGGCGGCCTGGCGCTGGAAAAACACCGGCGGGCGGGCGCGCTCGACGATCGTTTTGACGGGCGTGCCGTCATCGAAGGCGGCGCGCGCCTTCTCGAGGAAATTGAAGTGACGCAACGCGGCGCCGGCGACGACGAAGCCCGGCGTTCCCGACGCCAGCAGCCGGCGATAGCCACGGTCGAGGGCAGCGGCGTCGCCGAGCGCCATGGCGTCGACGGTCTCGTCAACGGCGAAGGCGGCCGCGTCGCCAACGACGGAACGGACATCGTCGACGGTGATGGTGTCGTTGCCGGCGGCGTAGAGGCAGAGCTTGGCGACCTCGCCGCGGCTGACGAGGCGGTCGGCGCCGATCAGGCTCTTCAGGGCGACGCGGGCGTCGGGCGCGATGGCGAGATGGGCGGCGGCCGTCTCCTCGTCGATGATGCGGTCGAGGTCGCGGTCGGCATCGGCGTAGCAGGCAATGGCGGCGGCGCCGTGGTCCTGCTCGCACAGGCGGCGGAGCGGCGAGGACTTGCGCAGCTCGCCGGCGGTGACCACCACCCAGGAATCCACCGGCGGGGCGGCGAGCAGCGCCTTGATGGCGGGCTCGATGGAGCGGTTGCCGGACAGGCGGAGCGAGATGACGCGCTCGCCGCCGAAGAGCGGCACGGCGTTGGCCTCGTCGACGAGGCGGCCGGGATCGCCGGCGAGCGCGTCGGCCTCCAGGCGCACGCGCGCCATCGGATCGTCGCCGGCGACCGCGCGGGCGAAGGCTTCGGCGCGCTCCGACACGGCACCCTCGTCGGACCCGTGGATGAGCACGACGCGGCGGCGCGGGTCGGGCTTCGAGAGGAAGCGGTCGGCGTCGGCGGGTTTGATGGCGGTCATGATGTCGTCAGGCCGGCAACCGAATGCGACATGATCGCATGTCCCATGGGTCGCCCTCGGCGATGAGCTTGCCCGCCTCGACGAGTGCAACAACCCGCGTCAGCAACATCAGGTCACCTGTCTGCAGGTAGGGGTCGGAATTGTACCCCATGGTTCTTCCGATCACGACCGCAGTCATTTGCCATTCCGCGGTTGTCTGCTCCAATAGCAGCGGATCGAAATGATCAGCGGGCGCGGATTCCAGACCAGCCTCGGTCACCACCCGGAACGAGGAATTTTCGCTTTTAAGGCGTTGCCACCGTTGCGCGCTCTCCTCACTTTCCTGGGCGGTGATCGGCCGCTCCGTTCCCAGCAGCGACCGCAATGCATCGGACGGTACGATCGAGACTGCTTGAGCTGGTGAAGTTGCGAGCGTTGTGCCGTCATACCGCGTGAATGGCAGGCGCCGCCCGGTCACGTCGATGATGTGGTAGGGACGGTGCCCAAGACGGTCGGCCCAAGTCAGGAAGAATGCCAGTTCGAGCGCTGAGTGTCGGCCAAACCACACGACCAACCGATCGTCTGTGTCAGTTACCCGCTGCCAGAATTCGGTAAGAGTGGTCTCCACCTCAGGAATATCGTAGTGCCGGTTCCACCAACGCGCCCGTGCTTGGGGCTCGTCCGAGGCTATGGGCCCGCAACTCAGGTCATCGCGAAACCGCAGCACCTCGTCATGGCGACCGGCTTTTCGTATGGCCTCGGCCAACGAACCGCCGGCTGAATCCCCGGGCGCTATGTGCAGCGTCCTCATGTCCGTTAAAACCTATCCGAGTGGTGAGCGCGGCTACCCAAGGTGACCAATGATAATCAGGGGCCGTTGGTGTCGAGGACCATGGCACTTGCCATCCTCCGGTCTAACCGGAGGATCGACCTCCCCGGCGCCAAGTGCGTGGTGAACGATCCTCCGCCTTCGCGGAGGATGACAATGAAGAGAGCGTGGTCTGTGTGTCGGGACCAATCGGAAGGTCCCTTGCCCCCTCACCCTTCGCGCCTAACTCGCTATGCTCCCGAAGCGCGAAGCCTCTCCCACAAGGGGAGAGGGGATTGAGAGTCGTCGCCCGTCAGATCGTGCCTTGCGCGGTGGCGACTGCGAGGCGGGTGCGGATATCGTCGGCGACCTCGGCGGCGGCGCCGTGGTCCTGCTCGCACAGGCGGCGGAGCGGCGAGGACTTGCGTAACTCGCCGGCGGTGACCACCACCCAGGAATCCATCGGCGGGGCGGCGAGCAGCGCCTTGATGGCGGGCTCGATGGAGCGGTTGCCGGACAGGCGGAGCGTGATGACGCGCTCGCCACCGAAGAGCGGCACGGCGTTTGCCTCGTCGACGAGGCGGCCGGGATCGCCGGCGAGCGCGTCGGCTTCCAGGCGCAGGCGCGCCATCGGATCGTCGCCGACGACCGCGCGGGCGAAGGTTTCGGCGCGCTCCGACACGGCGCCCTCGTCGGACCCGTGGATGAGCACGACGCGGCGGCGCGGATCGGGCTTCGCAAGGAAGCGGTCGACGTCGGCGGGCTTGATCTGCACCATGAACTCGCTTCAGTGAAGGCCAGAGCATGCCACGGGGCGGCATGACCTGACGACCGTCCTTGGGTGCGGACGCGAGTTCACGCCTCAATCCAACTCGGCCGAGAGGGATTTTGGCCCGCTGACATTCACGCTATCGCGCTCGAAAAACCGACGCTTGCGATCGACTTCGCGGGTCAGGCCGATACGTCGGCTGCTGCCGATCAACCCGATCGGTCGAACAGGCGTGCCGAGCCAGAGAGGCCCAGAGCCGCAGAGATCGACGCCGTCACAACGCATGTCGACATGCATCGCTTTGGCGAGGCGCCCGGGACCGCGGGCCAAGTCTCGGACCTTATTCGTATCGCGGAATCGCATCATCAGTTCGATGCCCTGGAGCGGTTCCAAAGCCCGCAAGAGGACGCCGGCACCGACGCCGGCTTCTTCACTGGAAACGTTCACCATGAACGACGCGCCATAGATCAAATAAACATGGCAATGGCCGCGACCAAGAAACAGGGACGCATTGCTGCGCGTCTTTCCGTGAAACGCGCGGCCGGCGGCATCGCCGGGTGGATAACCCTCAGTCTCAACGATGCGACCGCTCAGCGTACCTTGCGGCAGATCGTGAACCAGAGTCTTGCCGATGAGGTAGCGCGCAAGCTCAACGGTGTCCACGGGCAGGCTTCGCCGACGGAGCCGCTCGACGCCGTGCTGAGCAAGTTCACCGGCGGGCGCCATGGATTCTGTCCACCAACGGAGGTCCGGCTGCATATTCAGGCGTCATGAGGAGCGTCTTCATGTCTGTCACGGTCAGCGACCGGGATCAAACCACGCCGGCGCGGGGCCGGAGGCGGCCTCGACCTCTGGCACGAATGTGCGGTCAAGCTCGCCGACGACGCTACTCCGTATCGCCCCGGCGGCGGCGCTTGCTGGACTCGTGGTAGGCGATTCCGATCGCTAGGCCGACCCCGATACCGAAAATGAAGCTGACAGGGTCCATATCCGCCTCCTTTCGGTCGTCCGGGGAACGCGCGAGAGATCCAGGGTAGTCCCGTTGAACGGGTTCGACTGATGTGTGGTCGGGCAACGGTTGCCAGCTCGGATTGTTCCACGAATGGTCAAGCCAAAGCCGCTGTTCGCGCGTTCGTGACGCCACCGGCGCCGTCCGCCAAGCCAACACGGCTCCGGAGGCCCGACAATACTGGTGCACGACGATTGCTGAGCTAGATCGTGCCTTGGCGGTGGCGACTGCGAGGCGGGTGCGGATATCGTCGGCGACTCGGCGGCGGCGCGGTCCTCGGCGTCAAGCTTGGCGCGGGTGTTGGCGTACACCTGGTTGACGCGATCGTAAGAGGCGGAGCCGCGGGTGGTGGCGCGCGGTCACCTTGCAGGTCGCGGTGACTAGTCCGCGAGAACCGTTTGTCCCCGGCCTTCAGCGCCCGGCCTGCGGCCCCATGCCGACATCACGAGAAAGAACCGGAAGGCAAAGGACTTGTCGTCCAACAGCGCCAAGAATTGATCAAACTCATCAGCGCTCACCTTCCCGGACGTCAAGATCAGATCGCGCAGCTGGCGATAGGTCAGCTTGTGGAACTCTGCCTCCGGGGAGCCACCCTGGAACACTCTGGCGCGTCCCTCGGCGCCGAAAGCCTCGAACCCCGCAGCGCGCAGGAGACCCAAGAGACGGTTGCCGATATGGACGTCCTGTCCACGCTGGCGAAAGGCTTCCTGCTGGGTGGCCAGGACCTTGTTGAACAACGCCTGCGAGCCGGGCGCCGCTTCCGGGTCGGCGATCGTGGTGAGATGATCGGGCTCTTCGAGGAGAATCCAGCCGCCCGGCTTCACCGCTCCGATCAGTCGGTTGAACGCGCGCTGCCGCTGGCGAAGATGCACCATGACGATGCGCGTGTGAACCAGATCGAACTGGTCCTCCGGCAGCTCATCCTCCTCGATATTGTGCCGTCGCACCTCAAGCTGCGGATAGTCCAGAACTTCGAGGAATCGCGTGTCGAGATCCGTCGCCATCACGTGACCGGAGGCGCCGACCTTCTCGCACAGCCATTTGGTGACGGAGCCTCCTCCTCCCCCGACTTCCAGACAGCGCCAACCGGCACCAACACCGATCCTCTCCATGTGTTCGAAGGTTGCCGAATCCAAATATGCCTCGAGGCGGGCCAGCCTCTCGCGCGCCGCCGTCCACTCGTTGTCGAGGGTGTATTGCGTCTTTGACATGAAAGGCACCTTATTGACGATGGACACAGGAGTGCCTTCGGCGGATGAAGACGGCCTAGATCGTACCTTGCGCGGTGGCGACGGCGAGGCGGGTGCGGATGTCGTCGGCGACCAGGGCCGCGGCGCGGTCCTCGGCGTCGAGCTGGGCGCGGGTGTTGGCGAACACCTGGTTGACGCGATCGTAGGAGGCGGTGCCGCGGGTGGTGGCGCGCACGACGACGTCGCCGGTGGCGAGCGCCGTCACCTGGTAGGTCGCGGTGACGGTGACCGAATAGGCCGGCGCCGATTCGACCGGGGTGACGCCCAGCGGCTGCTCGGACGAGGTGACGGTCAGCTTCATGTCGTAGAGCGGCGCGGTCGGCTGGCCGCCGCCACCGTCGAGCAGGAAGATGAGGCGGTTGCGCACTTCCTGGGCGACGCGGGTGTCGACCTGCTGGATGCTGATCTGGGCGAGGCCGGTGGAGACCGCGGCTCCGGACGGTGCCGTGCCGTAAAGAGGCTGGACCGTGCAGGCGGCGAGCGCCAGCGCGGGGACGATCGCGAGGAAAACGGCGCGGCGGGACAGCGGTTGCGGCCGGGCCCCGGATCGCAGTCCGGGGCAGGGATCAGACGACGACATTCACGATCCTCTTCGGCACGACCACGATCTTCTTCGGCGGTTTGCCGTTCAGCGCCTGACGGACGGCGTCGAGGGCGAGCGTCGCCGCTTCCACCTCAGCTTGGGACGCGTCGGCGGCGATTGTCAATTCGGCGCGCTTCTTGCCGTTGATCTGCACCGGCAGGGTGATCGTGTCCTCGACCAGCAGGGCGGGGTCGACCTTCGGCCACGTGCGGATGGCGACAAGGTCGTCGTGGCCGAGCGCGGCCCAGCACTCCTCGGCGAGGTGCGGCATCATCGGCGCCATCATCTCGACCAGCATCTCCAGCGCCTCGCGGACGGCGGCGCCCAGCGCATGGTCGACCGCATCGGGACGTTGCCGGTCGAGCATGGCGAGCGCGCCGGCGACCGCGTTGGCGAGCTCGTAGATGCGGGCGACGGCGACGTTGAAGCGCAGGCCGATGATACTTTCGTCGACGGCGGCGAGCGCCCGGTGCGCGACCTTGCGGAGATCGAGGGCGGCGGGGCTCTGTTCGCCGCTCGGCGTGAAGCCGGCGCGCGGCACGATGGGCGCCATGGCGACGGCTTCGCCGACCAGGCGCCAGACGCGCTGGACGAAACGATGGGCGCCGGCGACGCTTTCCTCGGTCCAGATGATGTCGCGCTCGGGCGGCGAATCCGACAGCATGAACCAGCGGGCGGTGTCGGCGCCGTAGCTCTCCAGGATGTCGGTGGGGTCGATGGTGTTGCGCCGCGACTTCGACATCTTCTCGATCGGGCCGATGGCGACCTCGGCGTTGGTGGCGATGTCGAGGGCCTTGCGGGCGCCGTCGACGTCGACGAAACGGACCTCGGCGGGGCTCGCCCAGGTTCCATCGGCGCGGCGGTAGGTCTCGTGGACGACCATCCCTTGCGTGAACAGGCCGGCGAACGGCTCGGCCAGCGACAGGTGGCCGGTGTCGCGCATGGCGCGGGTGAAGAAGCGCGAATAGAGCAGATGCAGGATCGCGTGCTCGATGCCGCCGATGTACTGGTCGACCGGCAGCCAGCGATCGGCGACGGCCGGGATGGTCGGGCGGTCGGCGTCCGGGGCAGTGAAGCGGACGAAGTACCAGGACGAGTCGACGAAGGTGTCCATGGTGTCGGTTTCGCGGGTGGCCGGCTTGCCGCACTTCGGGCAGGCGACGTGCTTCCACGTCGGATGGCGGTCGAGCGGGTTGCCCGGCTTGTCGATGGCGACGTCCTCGGGAAGGAGCACCGGCAGGTCCTTCTCCGGCACCGGCACGACGCCGTCGTCGGGGCAGTGGATGACGGGAATCGGGCAGCCCCAGTAGCGCTGGCGCGAGATGCCCCAGTCGCGCAGGCGATAGTTGACCTCGCGCTTTCCTTGCGGGGCGCCGGCGAGCACGGTCGTCTCGAGGCGGCGGGCGACCTCTTCCTTGGCGGCGTCGACGGCGAGGCCGTCGAGGAAATCGGAATTGATGAGCTCGCCATCGCCAAGGTAGGGCTCGTTGCCGGTCTCGAACTGGAGTACCCACTCGGCTGCCTCGCGCGCCGTTCTCCAGCGCATCGAGCGGAGCGACGACGGGGATGATCGGCAGCTCGTACTTGGTGGCGAAGTCGTAGTCGCGCTGGTCGTGGGCGGGGCAGCCGAAGATGGCGCCGGTGCCGTATTCCATCAGCACGAAGTTGGCGACATAGACCGGCAGGCGGGTGTCGGGACGGAAGGGGTGGATGGCCAGGAGCGGCGTCTCGTAGCCCATCTTCTCGGCGGTCTCGATCACCTCCTGGCTGGTGCCGACGCGGCGGCACTCGGCGATGAACTCGGCGAGATCGGCGTCGGTCGCGGCGAGGCGGGCGGCGAGCGGATGGTCGGGCGAGACGGCGATGAAGCTCGCGCCGAAGAGAGTGTCGTGGCGGGTGGTGAAGACCTCGATGGTGTCGCCGGGAACGGCGGCGGCGCCATCGGTGAGGGCGAAGCGGACGCGCATGCCCTCCGACCGGCCGATCCAGTTCTTCTGCATCAGGCGGACTTTTTCCGGCCAGCGGTCGAGGGTGTCGATCGCGGTCAGCAGGTCCTCGGAGTAGCGGGTGATCCGCAGGAACCACTGGGTCAGCTCGCGCTGCTCCACCTCGGCGCCGGAGCGCCAGCCGCGCCCGTCGATCACCTGCTCGTTGGCGAGCACGGTCTGGTCGACCGGGTCCCAGTTGACCTTCGACTTGCGGCGGTAGGCGAGGTCTTTGGCGAAGAGATCGAGGAAGAGCTTCTGTTGCTGGGCGTAGTATTCCGGATCGCAGGTGGCGAATTCCCGCGACCAGTCGAGCGACAGGCCCATCATCTTGAGCTGGTCGCGCATGACGGCGATGTTGTCGTAGGTCCACGTGCGCGGGTGGATCCTGCCCTGCATGGCCGCGTTCTCGGCCGGCAGGCCGAAGGCGTCCCAGCCCATGGGATGGAGGACGTTGTAGCCCTTGGCGCGCATGGCGCGGGCAACGACGTCGCCCATGGTGTAGTTGCGGACGTGGCCCATGTGGATGCGCCCCGACGGGTAGGGGAACATCTCCAGGACGTAGTATTTCGGGCGGGGATCGTCGTTCGCGGTTTCGAAGATGCGGGCATCCGCCCACGCCTTGCGCCAGCGCGGTTCCGCCTCGCGGGGATTGTATCGGTCGGTGGCCATTGCGGCCGGACCATCACCAGAATCGCCGGGCGGCGGTCAACTGGTTGAGGCGGATCGGGCGGCCGTGTTAATGCGGCCGTGGTCATTTCCCCTCACCCGGATCGACCTGCGTTCGATGGCCACCGATGGAGCCTGAGGAAAACACTGCGGAGCGACTGGCGGCGGTCAGGGCAAAGGTCGCGGCGGCGGAGAAGGCGGCCGGGCGGCCGGCGGGATCGGTCAGGCTGATCGCGGTATCGAAGACGTTCGACGCGACCACATCCGGCCGGTGATCGCCGCCGGGCAGCGGGTTTTCGGCGAAAACCGGGTGCAGGAGGCGAAGGCGAAGTGGCCGGCGCTGCGGGAGACGGTTCCCGACATCGAACTGCACCTGATCGGGCCGCTGCAATCGAACAAGGCGCGCGACGCGGTGGCGCTGTTCGACGCCATCCACACCATCGACCGTGACAAGATCGCGGGCGCGGTGGCCGACGAGATGCGCAAGCAGGGGCGGACGTTGCGGCTGCTGGTTGAGGTCAACACCGGCGGCGAGGAACAGAAGGCGGGCGTGGCGCCGGACGGGGTCGAGGGGTTCGTCGCCCGCTGCCGCGACACGCACGGGCTGACGATCGACGGGCTGATGTGCATTCCGCCGGTCGACGAGGCGCCGGCGCCGCACTTCGCGCTGCTGGCGAAAATCGCCAGGCGGCTCGGCCTCGCGTCGCTATCCATGGGAATGAGCGCCGACTACGAGACGGCGATCGCGTTCGGCGCCACGGACGTGCGCGTGGGGAGCGCGATCTTCGGGACGCGCGGATAGGCAAGCGTGTCGCCACCGGGTCGCCGAGCCGCTATGGTCGCGCGGCGGTGGGCGGGATATCGCATCAAGGAGCGCGACGATGGGTTTCGACCAGTACCACGAGCCGCCGGAGGAGCTTTCGGAAGAGACGCGCACGTTCGCGCGCATCATCACGTCGCTGATCGAAGAGGCGGAGGCGATCAGCTGGTACGAGCAGCGCATGGCGGTGGAGAGCGACGCCGAGGCGCGCGCGATCATGGCGAACGCGCAGAAGGAAGAGTTCAAGCACTTCGGCATGAACCTCGAATTCCTGCTGAGGCGGAACAAGGTCTGGCGGAGGGAGCTCAAGGACATCCTGTTCACCACCGGCGACATTGTCGAGCACGGCGAGGAAGCCGAAGAGGACGCCGACGACTGAGGCGACGTGGCGGGCCGGGCTGCCAGGGGCCCGGGGTTTCCGCCTTAACGGTTCCTTCAAAGCACCTGAAGAACGATGGCGGCAGCGGCGCGGCAGCGGCGCCGCCCCTTGTCTTGCGTATGGTGAACAAAAAATGGCCGACCCGATCTCCCGCATCGAGCGCAGCGTCCGGCTGATCAGGGCGAGCTGGGACGTGCTGAGGTCCGACGGCGAGCTGCTGCTGCTCCCGGTCCTGTCGGCGGCGGCGACGGTGCTGGTCGTCGGCGGGTTCATCCTCGCGGTGATGACGAGCGGCACGTTCGACAACGCGCAGGCGGGCGAGGCGATGCGGCCGCCGCCGATGTTCTACGCCGAGATGTTCGCGATGTACGTGGCGCAGTATTTCGTCATCATCTTCTTCAACACGGCGCTGGTCGGGGCGGCGATCGAGCGGCTCAACGGCGGCGACCCGACGGTGCGCTCGGCGCTCAGGCTGGCGGTAAGCCGCATCGGCCCGATCCTCGGCTACGCCGTCATCTCCGCGACTGTCGGCGTCATCCTCCGGATGTTCGCCGAGCGGCTCGGTTTCATCGGCCGCCTGGTGGTCGCCGGCATCGGCGTGGCGTGGACGGTGGCGACGTTCCTGGTGGTGCCGATCCTCGCGGCGGAAGGTCTCGGGCCGGTCGCGGCGATCTCCAAGAGCGGTGCACTCCTCAGGCAGAGCTGGGGCGAGAACGTGATCGGCAACACCGGCATCGCGCTGGTGATGGGGGTGCTTGCCGGGGTGATCGGGTTCGTCGGCGTGGGCGGCGGCGCCAAGCTCTACGACGGCGGGTACGCGGCGCTCGGTATCCCCGTCATCGCGGTGTCGGTCGCCTCGATGGCGATGGTGATGGTGGTCGGATCGGCGCTGGCTGCGGTCTATCAGGCGGCGGTGTACGACTACGCGGTGAACGGCAGGCCGCCGCGAGACTTCGACGGCGACCTGGTCCGCGAGGCGTTCGCGCCGAAGGGCTAGCCAATCTCGACGACGGTCTCGGGGCCGATCAGCGCGAGCAGGCGGTGCATCGTCGGTGGCGCGACCGCGACGCAGCCGGCGGTCGGCGAAAAATCGGATGTGGCGAGGTGGAGGAAGATGGCGCTGCCGGCGCCGGCGCGCGGCCGGGCGAGATTGTAGTCGAGGACGACGAGGACGTCGTAGAGGCGGTCGTCGCGCCACAGGCGCTCGTGGCTCGCCGGATACGGGAGGCGGACCGGGCGGTTGTAGCGGCGGTCGGCCGGGTCGTCGCACCAGCCGAGGTCAGGGCGGAGCGGGGCGGCGGCGAGGCGCGTCGCCGGCCGGGGGACCCGGTCGGGGCGATAGTAAACGGCAACGAGGCCGAAACGGCCGACGGGGGTGGCGCCGTCGCCTTCGCGCTTGGAGCGGGCGGTGCCGGCCCGGCCGAGGGCGCACGGGGCGCGAAGCGGGCCGGCGACGATGAGGCCGCGCCGGCGGTTGCCGGCCTGCTGGAACTACTACCACGCGGCGAAGTCCCCCCTGCATCAGGACAACCTGTCTCCCCGATAAACCATCTGCCGGCGGTTGCCTTGCGCCCGCGGCCGGTTGGGGTCTACATCTGACCGCAGAGCGATTCCACTAGAGCGGGGCCTAGTTTCATTGAATCGGTAACCCGCTCTATACCTTTGTTCTTGAGCAATTCCGGACGGAAAAGCGGAATCCACTTTTCCTGGAATTGCTCGGGGATTCCGGCCGGTTGCGGCGGCCAGTCGGCTCAGACAAGGCAACACGTTCCAATGCCCGTCCGAAAGATCCTGGTCGTCGACGACGACGACGCGCTGCGCGAAAGCCTGGTCGAGCAACTGTCGCTGTACGAGGAGTTCGACACCTCGAGCGAGGCGACGGCGGCGAAGGGGGTGCATCGGGCGCGCGTCAGAGCCGATCGACCTCGTCATCATGGACGTCGGCCTTCCTGACATGGACGGGCGCGAGGCGGTGAAGCTGTTGCGCAAGGGCGGCTTCAAGGCGCCGGTGATCATGCTGACCGGGCAGGACTCCGAATCCGACACCATCCTCGGCCTCGAGGCCGGCGCCAACGACTACGTCACCAAGCCGTTCCGCTTCGCGGTGCTGCTCGCCCGCATCCGCGCGCAGACTGCGCCAGCACGAGCAGAGCGAGGACGCCGTCTTCTCGATCGGCCGCTACACGTTCCGGCCGAGCGCCAAGATGCTGGTCGACGAACGCGGCGGCAAGGTGCGGCTGACCGAGAAGGAAACCGCGATCCTGAAGTTTCTCTACCGCGCCGGCGAGAAGGTAATCACCCGCGACGTGCTGCTGCACGAGGTGTGGGGCTACAACTCGGGCGTCACCACCCACACGCTCGAAACCCACATCTATCGCCTGCGCCAGAAGATCGAACGCGACCCCTCCAAATCGGAACTGCTGGTGACGGAAGCCGGCGGCTACAAGCTGGTTCCTTGATGGCGCGGGGGCACCGGGGCCTGGGACAGCAATGAGCCTCGACAGCGACATCGCGCTGCTCAAGGGGATTCCGCTGTTCGCCGGACTGCCGACCGAGCAGCTCAGGCTGCTGGCGTTCAGCGCGGTGCGGCTGGAGCTCGCGGCGGGCCAGGTGCTCTTTCGCGAGGGCGCCAAGGCGACGTCGGGATACGTGGTGTCGAGCGGCGGAATTCAGCTCAGCGTCGGGGCGGGCGACAAGAAGCGCCTGGTCGCCACCTGCGAGATCGGCTCGCTGGTCGGCGAGATCGCGCTGTTCGTGGAGACCCGGCGGCCGGCGACGGCGACGGCGACGGTGCAGAGCCAGGTGCTGGAAATCGAGCGGCGGGTGATCCTGCGCATGCTCAACGAATACCCGCAGATCGCGCTCAACCTGCGCGCCATCCTGGCGGACCGGCTGCACGCGACAGTCGCCGACCTCAGCCGCGTGCGGCAGACGCTGGCGGGCTTCGAACGGCGGCCGGGACGGCGGCACGTAACGGCGGCCTCTGGCGCGGCCAAAAAGAAAGGCGCCCAGCCCCGGGGGAGGCTGGGCGCCCTGCGCCTTCAACAGCGCGACGCCGACCCGTAGAAGCCGGCGCCTCGCGGGCCACCGTCGGCGAGACGGGGGGCGCTACCGAGCTTGGCAGCCCGCGGTAACGAATCAGATGGGGCGAGCCGCCGCCGTTTCAAGTGGCGGGAAACAGCCGCGCAAATCCGCGAAAAACCAGCGGGCTTCGATCTTCGTTCTGACGCAATCGACGGACGGAAAAGTGGATTCTCACTTTTCCTGCGATTGCTTTCAGCGGTTCTGCGAGGTCTTGACCTGGATGCGGAAGAGGGTCGGGTCGCGGCTGCTTGCCGGTGGTGACGTTGTAGATGGCGACGGAGGTGTTGAGCCCCTGCGCGTCGGTGACGATCCACTGGCGCAGCTCGTAGGTCTTGCGGTCGAAGATCAGGGCCAGCTTGCCCTCGACCAGCGCCGACTTCTCGACGATGAGGACCGAGATCAGGTCCGGCTCCTCGCGGACCGAATCGACGAGCTGATCGGAGGTGAGGTCGATCTGGTCGGAAAGGAGATAGCGCAGCGGCGTCTTCGACAGCGGATAGAGCTGCTGGGTGTTGGCGCGGCCGTCCTCGATGGCGACGGAGCTGCCGTCGGAGATGACGTCGAGGCGGGAGGGGGCGGAATAGTGGAAGCGGATCTTGCCGGGGCGCGACATGAAGAAGACGCCCTCGGACTGGTCGCCGGTCGGGCCGAACTGGATGAACTGGCCCTCCATGGTGGAGAAGCTGTTGAAGTAGGCGTTGATGCGGGAGAGCGCGATACTGCTCGTCGCGGGTGAAGCGCGAATTGGGCGAGTAGGCCGGCGCTACCTGGTCGGGGGCGATGGCGGCGGTGGTGACGTCGCGCGGCGAGACGAAATGGTCCGGGCGCAGGTGCGGCAGCGGCACCGGGTCGCCGGCGGCGCTGGGCGGCGAGCGGAAGCAGGATCGTCAGCAGCGACAGGACGGCCGTCGCCGAGGCGTCCCGTTGGTTCGTTGCCGCACCGGTCGTGCCGGCCAATGGCGTCTCCTTCGATCGTGGACCCGCGGGCGGCGCATAGCCCGCTTCTGTGGCAAATTCGCGGCGCGGCACCGGCCTCAGCGGTAGCCGCCGTCCATGTCCTCGCCGACGAGGATATCACGCTTGCCGGCGTGATTGGCAGGGCCGACGACGCCTTCCTTCTCCATGCGCTCGATGATCGAGGCGGCGCGGTTGTAGCCGATCTGCAGCCGGCGCTGGATGTAGCTGGTGGAGGCCTTGCGGTCGCGCAGCACCACGGCGACGGCGCGGTCGTAGAGGTCGTTCGATTCCTCGCCGCCGCGGCGAGCCCGTCGGGGTCGGCCTCGCCGTCCTCCTCGGCGGTGATCGAATAGAGGTACTCCGGCGCGCCCTGCGCCTTGAGGTGGGCAGACGACCTCCTCGACTTCCTCCTCGCTGACGAAGGGGCCGTGGATGCGCTGGATGCGGCCGCCGCCGGCCATGTAGAGCATGTCGCCCTGACCGAGGAGCTGCTCGGCGCCCTGCTCGTTGAGGATGGTGCGCGAGTCGATCTTGGAGGTGACCTGGAAGGAGATGCGGGTCGGGAAGTTGGCCTTGATGGTGCCGGTGATGACGTCGACGGACGGGCGCTGGGTGGCCATGACGACGTGGATGCCGGCGGCGCGCGCCATCTGGGCGAGGCGCTGGACGGCGCCCTCGATGTCCTTGCCGGCGACCATCATCAGGTCGGCCATCTCGTCGATGATGACGACGATGTAGGGCATCGGGTCGAGGGAGAGGTGCTCCTTCTCGTAGATCGGCTCGCCGGTCTCCGGATCGAAGCCGGTCTGCACGGTGCGGGTCAGCTCCTCGCCGCGCGACAGCGCTTCGTTGAGGCGGACGTTGTAGCCGTCGATGTTGCGCACGCCGAGCTTCGACATCTTGCGATAGCGGTCCTCCATCTCGCGCACGGTCCACTTGAGCGCGACGACGGCCTGCTTGGGATCGGTGACGACCGGGGTGAGCAGGTGGGGGATGCCCTCGTAGGTCGACAGTTCCAGCATCTTGGGATCGATCATGATGACGCGGCACTCCTCCGGCGTCAGCCGGTAGAGCAGCGACAGGATCATGGCGTTGATCGACACCGACTTGCCGGAGCCGGTGGTGCCGGCGACGAGCAGGTGGGGCATGCGGGCGAGGTCGACGATGACCGGCTCGCCGCCGATGGTCTTGCCGAGGCAGAGACCGAGGCGGGCCTTGGTGTCGGTGAATTCGTCGGCGGCAAGGAGCTCGCGCAGGTAGACGGTGTCGCGGCGCGGGTTGGGCAGCTCGATGCCGATGGCGTTCTTGCCGGGAATGACGGCGACGCGGCAGGAGATGGCGCTCATCGAGCGGGCGATGTCGTCGGCGAGGCCGATGACGCGCGCCGTCTTGATGCCGGGGGCGGGTTCCAGCTCGTAGAGGGCGACGACGGGACCGGGGTGGACGTTGACGATCTCGCCGCGGACGCCGAAATCGTCGAGGACGCCTTCGAGCAGCCGGGCGTTCTGCTCCAGCGTGGCGGGGCTCATGGCGGCCTTGCGGTCCTGGGCGCGCGGCTCGGACAGCAGTTCCAGCGGCGGCAACTGGAAGCCGCCGGCGCCGGCGATGGCCCGGCCCGGCTTGCGGCGTCTTCGGCCGCGGCTTCGCGGCGGGGGCGGCGACGCGACGGGCGGCGGCGGGCTCGGCGAAGGCGGCTCATCGTCCTCGTCCTCTGCGTCATCTTCCGGTCGCGCCAGGCGAGGGTCGGTTCGAGGCGCACGCCGTCGAAATCGCCCGAGGCAAGCAGCGCCCGGGTCGAACGGCGGCCACGGCGGCCGAGAAGCCGGCGCAGGGCGCCGCCGGCGCGTGAGCGTGACGTGGGCGAGCGCGCCGAGCAGCAAGCGACAGGCGGCGCGGGCGTTCCTCGTCCTCGTCGCCGTCGCCTCGTCGTCGAGCGCCTCGAAGTCGTCTTCCTCGTCCTCGAAGTCGTCTTCCTCTTCCTCCTCGACGACCGGGGCGGCCGCGCGCTTCAGCGGTGCCGGCCGGGCCGCGGCCTCCCGCCACAGGATCAGTCCGCAGGCGTGGAGGATGGAGATGAACGCCAGCACGGCCGGCGAGGCCGCCGACGCCGAACGACGCTCAGCCCCTGGGGCCGGGCGCCGAGCAGCCAGGCGGGCACGCCGACGAGGAGGTCGCCGGCAAGGCCGCCGAGGCCGGTCGGCAGCGGCCATGTGGTGGGCGGCGGCACGGTGGCCAGCGCCAGGGCGGCGAAGAGGGTGCCGGCGAGCCAGGTGACGCCCGTCAGCCAGCCGAAGCGGCTCGGCACGGCGAACACCGCGCGCCAGCCCCAGATCACCGGCGGCAGCAGGAGGACCGAGGGGGCGAGGCCGAGGAACTGGGTGAGGAGATCGGCGACGATGGCGCCGGGGAGGCCGAGGACGTTGCGAACGGCGCGGTCGGTGGCGTGGCTGAGGCTCGGGTCGTCGATCGTCCAGGTGGCGAGGCTCGCGGCCAGCGCGGCGACGAGGGCGAGGACGGCGAGGCCGAGAAAGGCGGTGAGGTTGCGACGGACGATGCGGCGGACCGCGCCGCCGCCGGCAGCCGGGAAGGGAAACCGATTTCGATGCACGCATAAGGCCGACCGGACTCGAGGGAACGCGACGGGCCGACCGTAACGCCGGCAGGTAAAGCCGGCATTAACCATGGGTCCCGGCCGTTGCCGACCGGGACCCATGGGAAGGCTCGGGGTTCCGGCCGCTGCCGGCCGGAACCGACGAAGGGTTTTGCTACTGGACCACCTCGCCGTGGAGGTTGATGTCGAGACCCTCGACCTCGACGTCCTTGGTGACGCGGATGCCGATGATGGCGTCGATCACCTTGAGGATCACCCAGCTCGCCACGCCCGACCAGACGATGGTGGCGAGGGTTCCGAGGAACTGGATCCAGACCTGGCCCGGGTTGCCGTCGATGAGGCCGGAATGGCCCCTCGCCGCCGACCGCGGAGACCGCGAAGACGCCGGTCAGGATCGCGCCGACGAAGCCGCCGACGGCGTGGACGCCGAAGGCATCGAGCGCGTCGTCGTAGCCGAGCGCGCCCTTCAGCCACATCACCGACCAGGCGCAGATGACGCCGGCGGCGATGCCGATGACGAGAGCACCGGTCGGGTCGACCCAGCCGGAGGCCGGGGTGATGGCGACGAGGCCGGCGACGGCACCGGAGATGATGGCGAGCACGCTCGGCTTGCCGCGCACGACCCACTCGGTGAACATCCAGGCGAGCGCGGCGGCGGCGGTGGCGATCTGGGTCACGGTCATCGCCATGCCGGCGCGGCCGTCGGAGGCGAGCTCGGAACCGGCGTTGAAGCCGAACCAGCCGACCCACAGCAGCGAGGCGCCGATGACGGAGAGCACCAGGTTGTGCGGCGCCATGTTGTCGGTGCCGAGACCGACGCGCTTGCCGAGCACGAGCGCGCAGACGAGGCCGGCGACGCCGGCGTTGATGTGCACGACCGTGCCGCCGGCGAAATCGAGCACGCCGAGGTCGGCCAGGAAGCCGCCGCCCCATACCCAGTGCGCGATCGGGCTGTAAACGATGATCGACCACAGACCCATGAACCACAGCATCGCCGAGAACTTCATGCGGTCGGCGAAAGCCGCCGGCGATGAGCGCCGGGGTGATGATGGCAAAGGTCATCTGGAACATCATGAAGACGGATTCGGGAATGGTGCCCGAAACGGCGTCGACGCCCATGCCGGCGAGGAAGAAGCGCGACAGACCGCCGACATAGGCGTTGGCGCCGCCGCCGTCAGTGAAGGCGAGCGAATAGCCGACGATCATCCAGATCACCGTCATCAGGCAGGTGATGGCGAAGCTCTGCATGACGGTGGCCAGCACGTTCTTCTTGCGCACCATGCCGCCGTAGAAGAGCGCCAGTCCGGGGATGGTCATCAGCAGGACGAGAGCCGTCGAGGTGAGCATCCAGGCGGTGTCGCCGGTGTCGATCGTCGGCGCCGCATCCTGGGCGAAGGCCCCAGCGGTGGTGGCGAGCAGGATCGCGGTCGCCGTGGGCAGCATTGCCGTGGGCACTATTCTTGATCGTGACATTGGACCCTTCCATGTCTCCATTGCATTTGACTTGGGCGACCGCGGCCGCCGCGTGGGAACGTGAAGCAATCGGTGTGCCGCGGGCCGCGTGGCCACTGAAGGGCCGGCTGACGGATCACAGGGCGCTGGCATCGGTCTCGCCGGTGCGGATGCGAATGGCGCTTTCCAGCGGCATGACGAAGATCTTGCCGTCGCCGATCTGACCGGTCTTGGCCGCCGACGAGATGGCTTCGACGACCTTGTCGGCCATGTCGGCGGCGACCGCGACCTCGATCTTGATCTTGGGGAGGAAGGAGACGGCGTATTCGGTGCCGCGGTAGATCTCGGTGTGTCCCTTCTGGCGTCCGTAGCCCTTGACCTCGGTGACCGTCAGACCCTGAACGCCGACGGCGGTGAGGGCGTCACGAACCTCGTCGAGCTTGAACGGCTTGATGATGGCCATCACAATTTTCATGTTTTTGGTTCCCATTTACGTCCGCGGACCGCGCGTGGCGTGATGCGGAGCCCAGTGAATCGGCAAACGCCGAATGGCGCATCCTGCCGGCTTGACCCAGCCCCCCACAATCAAGGTCCGTGCCAAGTGGGATTCGTCACGCGAGCCGAGCGGCATCCTGCCGCTTTGGTGGGCTTCGCCCGACGCCGGCGGCGGAATCGAGCGGCAAAATGCCTATAATTTAGGCAGATGATGATTTGGGCGGCGGCCGGCTGGCGGATCAGGCCTTCCTGCGCCACCGAGGCGACCGAGGACGCCGTCGCGGGTGAACAGGCTGCCGCGGTTGAAGCCGCGCGCGCCGGAGGCGGACGGGCTGTCCATGGCGTAGAGCAGCCAGTCGTCGGCGCGGAACGGCCGGTGAAACCACAGTGCGTGATCGAGGCTGGCGACCTGGAGGTCGTGGTCGAAGATGGCGCGGCCATGGGCGAAGAGCGAGGTGTCGAGCAGGGTCATGTCGGAGGCGTAGGCGAGGACGCAGCGGTGGATGTCCATGTCGTCGGGCAGCGCGCCGGTGGCGCGCACCCACACCGCCTGGCTCGGCGCCAGCGGCTCGCGACTGAGGTAGTGGCGGATGTCGACGGGCCTCAGCTCAATGGCGCGCGGCCGCTCCCAATAGCCGCGCACGGCCTCCGGGGCATCGCGCAGGTAGGCCTCCTTCAACTCGGCCTCGCTCGGCAGGTCCTCCGGCGGCGGCACCGATCGGCATGGGGATCTGGTGGTCGAGGCCGGACTCCTCGATCTGGAACGAGGCGGCCATGGAGAAGATGGCCTGGCCGTGCTGGATGGCGATGACGAGGCGGGTGGAGAAGGTCTTGCCGTCGCGGATGCGGTCGACCTCGTAGATGATCGGCACGGTGGGGTCGCCGGGCAGCATGAAATAGGCGTGGAGGGAATGGGCGGCGCGGCCCTCCACGGTGCGCGCCGCGGCGACCAGGGCCTGGCCGATGACCTGACCGCCGAAAACACGCTGCCAGCCGACCTGGGGGCTCAGGCCGCGGAACAGGTTGTGTTCGAGCGGCTCGAGGTCGAGAATGGACAGAAGGGTCTCGATGGCGGTGGTCATGGCGGCGGCCCCCGACGGCAAAGGCCGCGACGGCGGCCAAATCCTTCGATCAGTCCGACGACAGGGTGTCAAGCAGGGCGAAGCCATGAGCGAGGCGGCAATCACGGCGGGGCGCCGCGACGTGGTGGTCGCGGGCGGCGGGCAGGTCGGGCTGGCGCTGGCGCTGGCGCTCGCCCGCTCGGCACCGCACCTCAAGGTGACGCTGATCGATGCCGCGCCGCCGGGCGCCGGCATACGCGAAGGGCGGGCCTCGACGATCGCGGCCGGCGGACGGCGGCTGTTGCGGACGCTCGGCGTGTGGGACGAGATCGCGGCGGCGGCGCAGCCGGTGACGGAGATGATCGTCACCGACAGCCGCGCCCGCGATACGGTGCGCCCGGTGTTCCTGACCTTCGCAACGGCGAGCGCCGACGGCGAGGCCTCGGCGCACCTGGTGTTCGACGGGCCGGTGGTGGCGGCGCTGAAGCGGGCGGGCCGCGCGGCGGGCGTCGAGATGATCGAGGGGGACGCGGTCAGCGACTTCGCGGCGGAGGCGTCGGCGGTGACGGTCGACGACGCGCGGCGGCCGCGCCTTCGCCGCGCGGCTGCTGGTGGCGGCGGACGGCGCCAACTCGCGGCTGCGCGGGCTCGCCGGCATCGACACGCTCGGCTGGTCGTACGGCCAAGTCGGGGATCGTGGCGACGGTCGCGCACGAGAAGCCGCACGGCGGGCGCGCCGAGGAGCACTTCCTGCCGGCGGGACCGTTCGCCATCCTGCCGCTGACGCCGACCGCGGCGGGCGAGAACCGCTCGTCGCTGGTGTGGACCGAACCGAGCGACGTGGCGGAACGGCTGATCGGCGACCGCATCACGTTCCAGGCGGCGCTCGACCAGCGGTTCGGGCACAAGCTCGGCGCGGTCCGGGTGATGGATGCCCCCCGCGCGTTTCCGCTCGGGCTCAAACTGGCGCGGGTCTTCATCAAGGACCGTTTCGCGCTGACGGGCGACGCGGCGCACGCCATCCACCCGATCGCCGGGCAGGGGCTGAACCTCGGCTACCGCGACGCGGCGGCGCTTGCCGAAACGATCGTGGAGGCCGACCGGCTCGGCCTCGACATCGGCGCGGCGGCGACGCTGGAACGCTACCAGCGCTGGCGGCGGTTCGACACGATGGAGATGGCGCTCGCCACCGACGGGCTGAACCGGCTGTTCTCCAACGACAACCCGGTGCTGAGGCTGGCGCGCGACGTCGGCCTCGGCCTGGTCGACCGGCTGCCGCAACTGAAACGCTGGTTCATCGCGCAAGGCGGCGGGCGAGGGGGGCGACCTGCCGCGGCTGCTGCGCGGCGAGGCGATATAGCTAGCGGAGGCGGAGCAGTGCGAGGCCCGCGATGACCATCACAATTACCGCCTTTGAACGGTCACCCGATGGCGGCAAGGGACTGGCGCGTGATACGCGCGTCCGATGGGCGCTTGAGGAAGTCGCCCAACCCTACGAGGTTCGTTTTGTTTCGTTTCGCGCGATGAAGGAACCCGCGCACCTGGCTCTTCATCCCTTCGGCCAGATACCGACCTACGAGGAAGCCGATCTCGCCCTGTTCGAGACAGGGTCGATCGTCTTCCACATTGCCCAGCACCACGGGGGCCTGCTGCCGGACGACGCCAATGCGCGGGCGCGCGCGATCACGTGGATGTTCGCCGCGCTCAACACTGTTGAGCCGCCGATCCTCGAATTCGCCAACGCCAGGCTCACGGAGCGCGACAAGCCTTGGCACAACGAGCGGCTGCCTCTGGTCGTCGACCGCGTCCGCGACCGACTGGTCCAACTGTCGGTTCGCCTGGGCGATGCCGACTGGCTGGATGGTGCGTTCAGCGCGGGCGACCTGATGATGGTGTCGGTGCTGCTCAGGCTGAAACCATCGGGCCTTCTGGGCGAATATCCGAAACTGGCCGCCTATGTAGCCCGCGGTGAAGCGCGGCCCGCCTACCAGAGGGCCTTCCAAGCTCAATTGACGGCCAACGCTGCCAGGCCACCGGCCGCCTGATCGAGGCTGTCCCGCGCGCACAGCCGCTATCCGGGGAATCTACCGGCGCGCCGGCTTCTTCTTGAGCTTCTCGATCTCGCGGAGGATGACGTCGCGGGTGCGGCCGAAGTAGTCGACGAGAAGGGCGATCTCCGCCTCGCTGTAGCGGTCGGTCAGCCGGTCGATCGCCTCGCCGAAGGCGCCGAAGGCGGCGGCGTGGCGGCGCGCGGCGGCGGTCATGCGCACGTAGACCTTGCGGCGATCGGCCGGGTCGCGCTCGCGGCGGGCGAGGCCGGCCGCCTCCAGCCGGTCGATGACGCCGGTGACGGCGCCGCTGGTGAGGCCGGTCGCCCTGGCAAGGTCGCCGGCGGTGACGCGGTCGAGCCCGATCAGGTCGAGGCACTCGTAGTCGGTGAGGTTGATGCCGAGGCGGGCGGCGTTGGCCTCGGCGAGCACGTTGCCGAGGCCTGCCGCCTCGCGGGCGGCGCGGTTGAGGGCGGCGACCAGCGCGGCGCGGCGGGGGCGCCCGGAGTTCTTGACTTGCGTTCTCTTCGCAGGCATATATCTTAGTCGCCTAAGATATTTGGACATCAAGATTACCATGGAAAGAGGTATCGTGCCATGAGCGTCGATGGTCATTCACAGGAGCGGGCGTACGCCGAGCAGGCAATGCGCTGGTACGGGTGGGGATCGCCGGTGGGGCTGGCGATCCTGCTGGTCGGCGCCGGACTGACGGCGCTGCTGGTGCGCCTGGCGATCGTCGGCGGACCGTAAGCGGGCCTACTCCTCGAGCGGGCGCGCCTCCTCGGGCAGCATGATCGGGATGCCGTCGCGGATCGGGTAGGCGAGCTTGGCGGCGCGGCTGATCAGCTCCTGGCGCTCCGGCGTCGTACTCGAGCGTCGTCTTGGTCAGCGGGCAGACGAGGATCTCGAGGAGCTTGGGGTCGACGGCGCCGGCGGCGCGGACGGGATCGGTCATGGTGGCCCCCTAGTGGAGCATCTGCCCGCCGTCGGCGGTCGGCGGCAAGCGACATCTCGGTGATGGCGACCAGGGTCTCGGCGCGGGCACGCAGGTCCGGGGCCTCCAGCAGCGCCTGTTTCTCGGCAGGGCCGAACGGCGCCATCATCGCCAGCGTGTTGACCAGCGTCTCATTCGAGGCGCGGCCGACGGCCTCCCAGTCGGCGTCGAGGTTGTGCGCGCTGAGGTAGGCGCCGAAGGTCTTGAGCACGGAATCGCGGTCGACCGCTTCGTTGCCGATGTCGTGGAAGTCGGCGGCGAACGGCGCCGCCGTGATGCGGCAGCGGCGGAACGGCGTCGACGTCGCCAGCTCCTCGACGATGCGAAAGCGGGCGATGCCGGTGAGGTTGATCATGTAGCGGTTGTCGCCGGTCTCGGCGAAGGAGGTGATGCGGCCGGCGCAGCCGACCGTGCACAGCCGTGGTTGCGGCGAGTGTCGGAGGCGGCGGGATCCGGCTGGACCATGCCGATGATGCGATCGCCGCAAAGCGCGGCCTCGACCATGGCGAGGTAGCGCGGCTCGAAGATGTTGAGCGGCATGTCGGCGCGCGGCAGCAGCAGCGCCGCCGCCAGCGGAAAGACCGGAATCGCCTCCGGCAAGGATTCAGGGCAGCTGTAGGTGCAGTTGCCGGCCTTCATCCGGTTTTCGCCTCAGGCGAACAGCAGCGCCGAAAGCCGTCTGCGGCCGGCGAGCGTCGCCTCATCCATCGGCCCCCAGGCCTCGAAAAACTGCACGAGCTGCTTGCGGGCCTTCTCATCGTTCCAACTACGGTCCTTGGCGACGATTTCAAGGAGGCGATCGGTGGCGCCCTCGCGATCGTCCGCGGCGTTGAGGAGGAGGGCGAGGTCGAAGCGGGCCTGATGGTCGAGCGGATTGGCGGCGATGCGGGCCACCAGCGCGGCGGGGTCACCGAGGCTGGCGGTCTGGGCGGCGAGATCGAGCTGGGCGCGCACGCCGGCCACGGCGGGGTCGTTGGCGACGGAGGCGGGGAGCGTGGCGAGCGCGCTGCGGGCGGCATCGAGGTCGCCGCGGGCGAGGTGGCAGCGGGCAAGGCCGGTGGTGGCCGGCACCGATTGCGGCTCGCTCTGCAGGGCGGCGGCAAAATGCTCGGCGGCGGCGGCAAGGTCGCCGGCCTCCAGCAGACGGTCGCCCTCCTCGACCAGCAGGGCGGCGTCGGACGGAGCGGCGGGACCGGCGACCCGCTCGATGAACGCCTTCACCTGGCTCTCAGGCAGGGCGCCGACGAAACCGTCGACCGCCTGGCCGTTGGAGAAGGCGATCACCGCCGGGATCGACTGGATGCCAAGCTGGCCGGCGACGGCGGGGTGCTCGTCGATGTTCATCTTGACCAGGCGGACGGTGCCGCCGGCGGCGTTCACGGCCTTCTCGATGATGGGGGAGAGGGTGCGGCAGGGCCCGCACCAAGGGGCCCAGAAGTCGACGAGGACCGGCTGGCGTTTGGATTCCTCCAGCACGTCGGCGGCGAAGGCCTGGGTGGTGGTGTCCTTGATCAGGGCGGCGCCGTTGCCCGCCGGGGCGGCGGAGGCGCCGATGTCGGTGAAGGTCATGGTCGGTTCCATGGGTTCCCGGCCGCTTCTTGCCGGCGGCCGACGTTACGGTTGCTCGGCCCCAATATGGAGCGTCGGGGCGGTTTTCACAATTCGCCGGAAACGGGGACGATCGCCGGCCGGTGGCCGGTCGCGGCGAGGAAGGCGACGAGGTCGTCGTCGCGGATGGTGGTGGTGGCGGTGTTGGCGAGGGGGTGGCAGTTGATCAGAGGGCTCGCCATCAGAGCGCGGTCGAGGATGACGGTGACGCGGCCGCCGGTGTCGTTAAGGGCGGCGAACGGGGTGACGGCGCCGGGCGGGACGCCCAGAACCTCCATCAGCAGGTCGGCGCTGCCGAAGGACAGGCGGCCGGAGGCGCCGATGACCGTGTGCAGGCGCTTGAGGTCAAGGACCGCATGCTCCCCGGCGGTGACCAGGAACAGGGCGCCCTTTCTTGTCCTTGAGGAACAGGTTCTTGGTGTGGGCGCCGGGAATCTCGCCACGGAGCGAGCGCGACTGCTCGACGGTGAAAAGCGCAACGTGCTCGACCGTGGTGGTGGCGATGCCGAGGCGGGCGAGCATCGCCATCAGGTCGGCGGGCGTGGCGGGCATGGCGTTTCCCCGGTGTGGGGCAGGGATAAACGAGGCGGCGTTCGGCCGGCAAGGGCGGCGATATTGCAATGGCCGCAACGGGGGCGATATAAGCGGCGCTGGCGCACGTCGTGCGCCACGAGCGGGTGTAGCTCAGGGGTAGAGCACAACCTTGCCAAGGTTGGGGTCGAGGGTTCGAATCCCTTCGCCCGCTCCAACATTCCAACATCGTCAGAGTGGCCGGAAGCGGCGGTTTCTGCGGGCTTTGGGCCGGTAGCGTCTGAGGTCAGCGGGGCGCTCTGAGGTGGCGTAGAAAGGCCGTGGTTACCAGCGGGTTACAGGCTCGGCGCCTGGACGCGAAATGAAGTCGTGGTGTCCGGGGAATGCGCTCGGGTGCGACGGGGTGAAGTCCAACCCCTTCATGAACTGGCAGATTTGACAGCCCGCCGAGAAGCCGGGCCCCACTCAAGGAAGCAAAAGGAACTGATGAGAAAGAGCCTTACTCCAGACTTTCACGATCGACGCAAGGATGCTGCAAAGGCGCGATCGGCCCTGCTTGCCAAGTTTAACGCGGCGCCTCGCCCAGATGATCCGCTTGTCATCGAGAAGCGTCGTGAACGCGAGGCCATTGCTAGGGCCAGAGAGGCGCGGCGGGCCGAACGGGAGCGCGCTCGACAGGCGGAGCAAGCGGCGCGCGAGCATGCCGCTGCGGAGGCAGAACGCATCGCAGCCGAAGAAGCTGCGCGTGCTGCTGCCGAGGCGGCCGAGCGCGAGGCGGCACTCAAAGCCGAGCAGAAGGCCGCCCGTGATGAGCGTTACGCTGCCAGAAAATTAGCGAAGAAAGAGCGCCGCAAGGGCACAGCGCGGGTCGAAAGACGCTATCGAGCCTAGGGTCGAGGGTTCGATCCCTTCGCCCGCTCCAATTTCTTCCTATCGCACCAGCCGTTCGCGGCCGTACAGCAACAGCATGACAATGATGACGGCGCCGTAGATGATCTGGCGGCCGAACTCCTGCATCTGCATCACCGACAGGATCGACTGAAGGAGGGTGATCAGGATGACGCCGGCGACCGTGCCGAGATAGCTGCCCCGACCGCCGAGGATCGAGGTGCCGCCGAGGACGACGGCGGCGATCGACGGCAGCAAGTAGGCATCACCCATCGACTGTGCCGCTTTGGATGCGTAGCCGGCGAGGAGCACGCCGCCGAAGGCGGCCAGGCCACCGGAGATGGCAAAGGCCGTCATGACGATCCGGCGCGTGTTGACACCGGAGAGATAGGCGGCGCGCTCGCGGTTCCCAATGCCATAAACGGCGCGGCCGAACGTGGTGCGTGACAGCAGAAAGACCATGGCGCCGCCGATGGCCGCCCACACGATGACCGCGTTCGGAAGCTGCGGAATAGCGAAGCCGGTGGCGAGGTAGCGCATGGGCGGCGAGGCGAAATCGCGGGGCGAGAAGCCGCCCGAATAGACCACCATCAATCCTTGGGCGACGGCGTTGGTGGCGAGCGTGATGATCATCGACGGGATGCGGAGGTAGGCGACCCCGAAGCCGTTAAGTAGACCGAGGGCGACGCCGCACAGGATACCTACCGGCACCGAGAGGACGACCCCGGCGGTCCCCCACGAGGCGACGGCACAGGCCATCATGGCACCGGTGGTCACCACCCACGGCACCGACAAGTCGATCTGGCCAAGCAGGATGACCAGCATCATACCGGTCGCGATGACGCCCAGGAACGAAGCGACCTTGAGCTGCTGCAACAGGTATTCGGGAGACAGGAAGTTTTCGGAGTAGAGACTGCCGAGAAGCAGCAGCACGACGATGCACGCAAAGGCGATCGCCACCGCCGGATCGCGGCGAATGGCGGCCGGCACGAAATCGACCAGACGGCGCCCGCTCTCGCTTGCCTGGTTCACAGGAACCACTCGAGCCGGTTGCGGACCCTGAAGAGGCCAAACGCCGTGAGACTCACGGCCAGCATCAGCACGACTCCCTGGAAGAGCGGCTGCCACAGGGGGTCGAAGTCGAAGACGAAGAGAAGGTCGCCGATGGTGCGGAAGGCGAGCGCGCCGAAGATCGCGCCTATGACGCTGCCGGTGCCGCCATAGAGCGACACGCCGCCGAGCACCACGGCGGCGATGGAGAAGAGCGTGTAGGTCGAGCCCGAGGCGTAAGCCGCCTCGCCGGTGTAGGTGAAGAACGTCAGGAACAGGCCGCCCATGCCGGCAAGCAGCCCGGAAAGCGTGTAGGCGACGAACTTCGCCTTGCGGATCGGGACGCCGGACATGTAGGCGGCGACCTCGGAGGAGCCGGCCGCGTAGGCGGCGCGGCCGACGGCGGAACGGCTGTAGGGAATCCACACGATCAACACCACCACGAGCAGCACCACGAGGCTCGCCGGAATGACGTCGAAGAACTTCCCTGTCATGAAGTCGGCCAGGTCGCCGTTGACGCTGCCGCCGGGATACGGCCTGAGCGCCAGCGCGATGCCGTAGTAGATCGCGCCGGTGGCGATGGTCGTGACGATCGGCTGCAGCCGCCCGAAAATGACGATGGCGCCGTTCACGGCGCCGCAGGCGGCGCCGACCGCGAGCACGCCGATTGCACCGAGCGTCGTCTGGAAGACGTCGCCGACGACGATCCACGAGGCGAGGCAGTTAGTCAGCGTGAAGGTCATGCCGACCGACAGGTCGATGCCGGCGGTGATCACGACCAGCGTCTGCGCCATCGCAACGAACGCCAGCAGCACCGCCTTGTTGGCGGCGGTCTGCGCCACGTTGGTGACGACCTGCTCGGTGAAGCCACGGTTTGCGATCGCCGGGTGGTTGACCAGGTAGATCGCGAACATCATCACGAAGATGCCGAGCGCCAGCAGCGTGCCGCGCTGCTCGGCGAGCCAGAACCGCCACTCCTTCACGCCTTCATCGCCGGCGCCTCGCCGGCCTCCTCCGTCTGGATATTCAGGGCGCTCGCGACCAGAGCACGCTCTGTGATCTCATCACCGACGAGTTCGCGCTGGATTGCGCCGTCGTAGAGCACGAGGACACGGTCGCAGCAGCCGATCAGCTCGTCGTAGTCGGTCGAGTAGAAAACGATCGCGGCGCCCGCGTCGGCAAGCTTGCGCAAGAGTTGATAAATCTCTTGCTTGGTGCCGACGTCGATGCCCCGGGTTGGATCGTTGAGCAGGATGATGCGTGGCTCGCGCATCAGCCACTTGGCAATGACCACCTTCTGCTGGTTGCCGCCGGAAAGATTGCCGACGGCGATGTCGGTGCCATCGGTGCGGATGGCGAGCAGCTTGATGACGTCGTCGACGAGCCGCATTTCGGCGGCGTTGTCGATGACGCCGCCGCGGGCAACCCGATCGAGGCTGGCGAAGGAGAGGTTGTCGCGCACCGACATCGGAAGCATCAGTCCCTCGGTCTTGCGATCCTCGGGGATAAGCGCCATGCCGACGGCCGGCGCCTTGGCGCGCTCCGGGCTGTTGATCCGCACCGGCTTGCCATCGACGAGCACGCTGCCCGAGCAGCCGCGCAGCACCCCGAAGAGGGCGAGCAGGAGCTCGCGCTGCCCCTGCCCGTCCAGGCCGCCAAGCCCGACGACCTCACCGGCGTGCACCGACAGCGACACGTCCCTGAGGCGGTCCGTCCACGAGAGCGAGCGGGCCTCCAGCACTGGCGGGTTGCCGTCGCCGGGGCGCGCCCCCGACTTCGGCGGAAAGACGTGGCTGTATTCCCGGCCGATCATCATCTCGATGACCTCGTTGTCGGTCTTGGTGCCGGCTTCGTAGGTCGCGACGTTCTGGCCGTTGCGGAACACGGTGCACTCGTCGGCCAGCTCGGCGATCTCGTGCATGCGGTGCGAAATGTAGAGAAGCGCCAGTCCCTCGGAGCGCAGCCGCTTCAGCACCTCGAAGACGCGCGCCACGTCGGCGGAAGTCAGCGCCGACGTCGCCTCGTCGAGGATCAGGATGCGCGGTCTGCGGGCCAGCGCCTTTGCGATTTCCACCATCTGGCGGCGCGATAGCGGCAAGTCCTTGACTAGCGTGCGCGGGTGGATGTCGGGCGCGCCGGCGCGTGCGAGCGCGTCCTCGGCGATGCGTCGTTGGGCGGCGTGGTCGATGAGGCCGGCGCGGGTCGGCGGATGGGAAATCACGATGTTGTCGGCGACCGACAATTCGGGAATCAGGGACAGTTCCTGGAAGATGCACACGATGCCGGCGTCGGTCGCCGCCGACGGCGTCGCGAACCAGACTTCCCGGCCCTCGAACTCCATCCGGCCTTCGTCGGGCTCGACGACGCCGGACATGATCTTGATAAGCGTCGACTTGCCGGCGCCATTCTCGCCAAGGATGGCGTGTATGCGGCCGGCGGTGACCGTCAGCTCCGCCCGGTCGAGCGCATGCACACCGCCGTAACGCTTGGTAACCCCGCTCATGCGAAAGAGCGGAGTCGCGTCGCCCGCGGCCGTCACGTCCATCACGCACTCCCTCCGCCAGGAGCTGTCGCCACGGTTCTTCAAGAAAGAACGCCGCGGGGGTTGGGCCCCGCGGCGCTGGGCAACCAGTAAGAACTTACTGGTTTTCCTTGCTCTGGCCCATGATTTCCTGAGCCGTGAAATTGATGCCGCAGCTCGGGAAGGAGTTGCCGACGAAGAAGTTGTCGGACTGGTCGGGGAAGTAGTCCTGTCCGGCCTTCATGTTCGGGTCGGAAGCGACCGCCAGCGGCAGCTTGACCGACTGGGGAACGACGTTGCCCTCGAGTGCGGCAATCGCGACCTTGATCGCAACCGCGACCTGGGCCGGACCGGTACCGGCCGACGTGCACTTGAGGCCGTCGGCGGAGTACTTCGCGCAGAACTTGCGGAAGCCGTTCTCTGTTTCGCCGCCGAACGGCACCATCGGGTGCTTGGCGTCGAGCATCGCCTGGACCACGCCGGTGTCGCCGCCCTGGGCGGTTATGCCGTCGAACGGACCGTTGGTGGCGATGGCGTCGGCTGTCACCTTCTGGGCGACGCCGTCGTCCCACTTGCCCATGACTTCCGTCACCTGCCACTTCTTGCCGGAACCGTCCAAGGTCTCGTGGATGCCGTTGTGGCGGTCGGTGTCGACTGACGTGCCAGCGACGCCGCGCACCTCGAGGATCTTGCCGCCGTTTGGCACATGGTCGATCAGCCACTTTGCCCACAGAACGCCGAGGCCCTTCTGGTCGACGTTGACGTTGATGTCGTCTTGGGTGTCGAGAATATTGTCGAAGGCGACCAGTATTACGCCGGCATCCTTGGCACGCTTGATGACCGGGCCGAAGGCGGTTGGGTTTTGCGCATCGACGACAATGGCGTCGTAGCCGGCGTCAATGAAGTTGTTGATCGCCGAAATCTGAGCCGGCACGTCTTCGCCGGTTGAAACGACCTTGAACTCTTTCACCTTAGCGGCCACATCCGGCTGCGCAGCATACGCCTTGGCCGTCTGTATCATCTGGATGCGCCATGTGTTGGCGATGAAGCCATTGGCGAGTGCGATCCGGTATGGCCCGGCTTTGGCCGGGTATTTGAAGAACTTAGTATCAGCTGCCCACGGCGCGAAACATTGCGGATCAGCCGACGGCCCCGAGACGAGTTCCGGGCCCGCGGCACCTGCGGCGGTCTGCATCGCAAGCAGAGCACCGGCCGCGGCCGCGGTGCTGAGAACAAGGCGCAAGAGTGACGTCGATTTCATCTGAATCCTCCCTGGTGAAACCTGAGCCCAGTCGTTGACCGCCAGGCGCCGGTTCACATTACTTTAGCGTGGCGATTTTTACCGCCAACCCAAGATCTAAAATCAGATGAAAGCGTTGTCAACAGAGCAAAGTGGCGCTAATCGTGGCTATTGTATTTAGGGAAAAAAGGGTGTCCGATTTGCCCAAGCACCTCCCTAGGCGAAAGCGCGCCCGACGTCCCACGCTCAACGATGTCGCGGCGCGGGCCGGGGTGAGCGTCGTGACCGCTTCGCGCGTCTTGCGCCAACCTGCGATGGTCTCGGACGAGCTTCGCCAGCGCGTCGTGGCGGCCGTGCGAGCGCTCGCCTATGTTCCGAACCATCTGGCGAGCGCACTCGCTTCGTCGCGAACGGGAATCGTCGGGGCGCTTGTCCCGTCACTCACCAACGGTGTGTTTTCCGACTACCTAAGAGCCCTTCACGACGTATTTTTGCCCGCCGGCTTTCAGGTGGTGGTGCTCAACACGCGTTACCAGCCACAGGAGGAAGACAGGGCCATCGCCACCCTCCTCGCCCTGCATCCGGAGGCAATCATTCTGGCCGGCATCGACCAGAGTCCTGAAGCTCGCCACTTACTCGAGCAGGCGGGCATCCCGATCATCCAAACGATGGAAATCACGGACGATCCGATCGACATCAACATCGGTTTGTCCCAGGTCGACGCCGGGAGAGCCGCGACGCGCTATCTCTACGGCCTCGGCTGTCGCCGTATCGGACATATCGCTGCGCGAATGGAACCGCGCGCGAGGCGGCGCATGGATGGCTACCTGATGGCCATCAGGGACGCGGGCCTCGACGCCTCCGGCCTCACCGCGACGACGCGGCGGCCTTCGACGGTGCGCCTTGGAGCGGAACTCTTCAGTGAGGTGCTCACGCAGTCGCCGGACCTCGACGGGATGTTTTGCTGCAATGACGACCTCGCCCTCGGCGCCCTGTTCGAATGTCAACGCCGCGGCATCCGCGTCCCTGACGACATCTCGATCATCGGCTTCAACGACCTTGAATTCTGCGACAGCACCTTTCCGTCGCTGACCTCGGTCGCGATTCCACGCCACGAGATGGCGCGACGCGCCGCGGAGATTGTCCTCGAGATCGTGCGCGGCTCGGGCAAGCGGCCGAGAAGCCGGCGGATCGATCTCGGCTTTACCATCAAGGATCGTCAAAGCACCCGGCCGAGGCAGGCGGTGCGAAGGCGATCCGCCGCAGCGCAAAAGTGAATGCGCGCGCCAGGGGAAACCGCATTGGCGGAGCGAACGAATGGCTCTTGTGGGTACGATTTCGAATGCAACGACAAACGCTTCTACGACCTGACCGTCCCGACGGCGCAGAAGGTTGCTCTTCGACAAGTGCCGCTGGCCCGAAGGACCGGTGCGGTTTGCCGGCGATCCCCGCAAACGTAGTGGCGGGCGGCCCCCTGGCACAGACAAATGAGAAGCAGCTGATCGTCGTACGGTCTAGAGTAATCGCTGCGTCGGAACAAGTTGCTGAAGTCCGCCACTGCGATCCATGCCAGTTTGGCAAAGATCGTTGGGTGTGATGCGCTTGAACGAGCGATTTTCAGAACTGTTGATCGGCACTGTCAGCCTCGCGAAGTCGAGTAAACCGGTAGAAGATCATCCTTACGGCATCCACCATGCTCTGAGACGCGCCGACTGATGTTGGACCGAACGTTTGGGCCTCGTGCGCTGACGTGTTTGAACTGGAAACCGGCCATCAGCGCAGCTGCTATCAGCTGTCCGTTTGACACGTACCGACCGAGCGCTCGTTCGGCTTTGTGCTTCAGGCCGTAGCTGGTGACGTCGAATTGGCATAGGCGCTCTCCGGCACCTCCACCGCTGCCGAACTTGGCTCGTCAGATCTCGACCGACCACACTTGAACTCCGCGAGTGTCGAATTCGTTCAGATGCCGCAAGTTGGGGAATTTCCGTGAGCCGAAGAAGACGTAGCGGTGCCGCTCGGGCCGGGTGGCCAACTTCGTCAGATCCGTTTGGAGCTTTCGATTGTTGCGCGGGTCTACTGCCGCAAATGTTTCTGCTCCGACGAGACCATCGCTCCATGCTCATGATGTCGAGCGGCAGTGCCATGTGGGCACCCGGCGCCACGTTGTATCCACCGGCATCAGGGTGCCACCGCAACAGTAGCCGCGCCGCCGCGAGGGCGACTGCATACGTCCAGGTCTGGTTGATCTGCTCGATGACGTTGAGCGGGCGACCATCGATCGGGTGTCGGCCGACCAGCTCGAACTTCATCAGGCGCAGGAGGTCGAGCGGCTCCCCGTCGCATGCGCGCAACCAATCTTTCAGGTGCGCGCCCGCAGCTCGGACCCTTTCGAGGTACCGCTCGACGTCGGCCTCGTCTCTGATCGTCAGAAACGACTGCAGACTGGTGATCGATCGGCCTAGGCGCATCGGCACTATAGTGTCGACAAACCGCCGCAGATGATATCGGTATTATAGTTCCTCGACCAACAGGCGGACTCCTCCGCCATTCCATCAGCATGCCGCGCAGCGTCGGTCCCATCGGCACCTCGCGGGTGCCGGCCTCGGTCTTGGTCATCGGGGTGATCGATCCGTCGCGCTCCTGTATCCGGCGGATGCGGATCACATTGGCGTCGAAGTCGACGTCCTCCCACAGCAGGCCCAGCTGCTCGCTGGGTCGTGTTCCGGCGAGGAACGGGAAGGCATAGTAGACGCCATGCTCGGGGTCGGCGCGGGCCGCCTCGATGATGCGGGCGATGTCGGGCGGGGTAAGGATCGCCTTCTTGACCTTCTGTCGGCCTCTTCCTAGGCCGAGGGGCATCGACGGCGCCCGAACGCCGTAGTCCTCCTCGGAGAGCGCGAGGATCGACTTCAGCAGCGACTTCGCCCGGTTGGCGGTGTAGGCGCCGACTTGGTCGGTGACGGCCCGGTGCCAGGTGCGGATGTCGGCCGTCGTGAGGTCGGTGACCTTGAGCCGACCCAGGCGCGACCGGATGTGGCCGACGACGAAGCGGTGGGCGGTCAGCGTGTTCGCCTTGACGTTGCCGGCGCGGTCGTCGAGCCAGTGGTCGACCGCTTCGGCGACGGTCGGCACCGTCTTCTCGTCGACGTAGGTGCCGCTGCCGACCTTGAGGATCAGTTCACTCCGGCGGGTCAGTGCCAGCTTGTGGGTCTCGAAAAACTCCTGCCGGCGCCCGCCGGTCTTCGGGTCCTTGTAGTTGAGGACGTAGCGGGTCTGCTGGACGACGGCGCCGCTCAGGAGCTTCCGCTTGCGGACGCGCCGGGTGAGGTTGATCGAGAATTCCATCTTCATGCTCCGGGTTCACCTATGATCCCGAAGAAGAAAATCGCGCCGGTAACCGGCACAATGAATCGCCAGTGGCAGCGAAGACGCGACGGGGAAACTCGGACGTGTAACCACGACGGTAACCGAGACATGCGCGGTGATCCCTCGACCGCGGCGAGCGGCGGGCGAGAACACACTCGCCCCAACCCGAGCCGGGTTGAAGTCGCGAGCGACGGGACAATTCGGAACTGCAGCGGGCAGACGGTACAGACCGCGGTTGCAGACCGCGGTTGGAGGGCGTCTGACGAGCCGGTTCGGGTGACCTGGAGCAACCGCCCGGTGTCGAACGATGAATCACCGTCGATCTTCAGCGGCTCGAAGCAGAGGTACTGGTACCTTGTGGGCCTCGGAACAGGATCACCCAGGTTGACGATGATACGACCCTCCTCGAGCCAAATACCACGGCCGCGGATGTTGCGCGGGTTGAAGGGGCCCGCTAGGCGGCAGGCCTCCATGAGCGCCTCGCCGGCGGCAAACGCGCTGAAGAGGCCTTTTTCGGACGGGTACCGCGCAGCCCAGAACTGCGACGGGGCAAGACCGAGGAGGTGCTGGGGCGACAGGAGCTGGCCCGAGGAAATCACGACAACAATGCTCCGGGTCTGGTCACGGAATGCGAGGTTTCCGTCGCGGGTGTAGCCCAACGCGATGGGGCCTTCTTCATCGGGCACGTAGGGCCTCGCCGTACCCGCGACGTTGCCCAGGCCTTTCTCTTTGGCACTCCGCAGCATGCCCGGTGTCTCGGCGCGCGTGTTGCCGGCATAATCGTGGTGGAAGAGAGCGTTCATGCATTCGGCAAGCCACTCGACGTTGTCGGTCAGCTTCGCGATTCCGGAACTGGTCAGCGACAGCATCGCCTGATGCGCTTTGACATCAGCGGCGCCTTCGATAATTGCCTTCGCGTGGTCGCTGCGCACGACTGCGGCGATGATCGTGGCCTTCTGCGTCGTCAGGAGAGGCAGCTCGGCGGGCTCGATGTCGAGGAGCGATCTGCCTCGCCATTCGTACTGCCTCCCCGACGGGTGCCCGGACGGCGGGACGAGCGTCATGCCATTGGTTGCAAAGATTTCGACTGCCGGCGCGTTTCTGACGCGTCGGGTGGACCTCGCGAAACTCCATCGCGGCGGCAAGCAAATCGATATCGCCGTCAGATACGCGGGGCTTGGACAAAAAGCGCCGGCGTTCAAAAAGGTCGGCCATCAGTTCGCGCACTTCGTTGGTTATTGGTTTGGGTGACCGCAACAAAGCGACGAGCTTGTCTGCAGAGGCCCTCTCTTCCGCAAGTTCAATTGCCTCCAGCCAGCCAAGCAGTTCGAACTCGCGGCTCAGACCGTGGCTTTTGGGTTTCCGTTGGCTGCGTGATTTCGGCTTGTGCGTGCCCTTCGACGTGGCCCGTTTTGTTGCGTGTGCCATAGCTGGACCGCTCACCTTCGGCGTTGCGGCTCCTCCAGTAGCTTTGCCGACGGTACCTTCAGCGCTTTGGCGAGCCTCTCGACCACGGTCACGGTCGGGTTACGGACGCCGCGTTCCACGCCGCTGACGTAGGTGCGGTGCAAGCCGCTTTCGAAGGCGAGGTCCTCCTGCGAGAGCTCGCGTTCAAGCCGATATTTGCGAACGTTGAGGCCGACCCGTCGCCGCACTTCCATGCGGTAATGGGAGCGACGATGCCGATCATCGGTCTACAGACTATGAGTTACATTTGGCTGGACATGACGGGTCGTCGGCGGCACTAACCAGCGCATGGCTGTCGTGCCGGCGCGCCAAGACGAAGCCCATTATCGCCGCTCTTCCCTGCGTGAGAAGGTGATCGAGCACCTTTTCGTCGGGGAGCTGCTGCGCGTCCTGTGGCGGCAAGGGCGGACAGACTTCGAGGTGTTGCGTGCCGAAGTGGATAATGGCGGCTACGACCTCGCCATCGAATGCGGCGGCGTCCTGCGCCATATACAGCTGAAGTCCAGTCATTCGACTGCCAGGACGGGGTACGTGAATGTCCACATCAATCTTTCAGCCAAGCCAAGCGGCTGCGTGATCTGGATACTCTTCGATCCCGAGACGCTCGAACTCGGTCCGTTCCGCTGGCTTGGTTCTGAGCCTGGAGTTGCGCTCGGTGATCTCGGAGAGCGTGTCACTCGCCATACGCGGCGCAACCAGGCCGGTATCCGTGGCGAGCGACGAGAGCTGCGTAGCAAATCGAAAACCGAGTTCACCGAGCTCGGCACCATCGAGGAAGTTGCCAGAATGCTGTTTGGAGAAGCGACGGCCGGAGGGAATTGAAATCGACGTTGGCGCGTGCCGTTCGCGCTTCAATTCGTGACGATTATTCCTCGATGCGCTGACACGCGCTGAGGTTCGGATCGCTCAGATCGCAGTCCCAGACCGTGATCGGCAGTCGATACTCCTGAATGATGCGATGCTGGCGACGCGCCCGACGAATATGCCCTCCCCCTCGGTTGCGCGGCGCAACAGGAAATTGGCGGTCGTGTTCCTCGTGTTCCTGGCGCGCCCCAATGAATCCGTTCAGTTGAAAGCGAAAACCGCGCACAACACCACCAGCACCATGCTGATCCCAGCGGCCCTGCCGCTGACCAACATCGTGCGCAGAGCCGATTTGTCGCCCCCACGAAAGCGTCGCCCACCCCATTGGTGTAGGCCGACCCCAATCACAGCCGCCGCGACGAAGACCATCTTCAGCCAGAACCACCAGTTAAATCCAGCGGTGCCATCAAACTTGAGCCAAACCATCAGCGGCCCGGTGACGAGCAGGACGACAAGGCCAATCGCGCCAACCCGCGAGAGGGCTTTCTCAGTGGCCCACACGAGGTCCGGATGGTCGTTCACCTCGGCTATGAACTGAGGGCCTGTCACACCCAACGCGATGCCACCACCGAGGGCCATCGCAACTCCAACGAAGTGAAGCCACAACAGGATGTTTGAAATGACGGCCATTGTTTTTTCCTCCAATGCCTGAGCGTGCCCGCACCGGCGCAGGCAGTTTGCCCACGAAGCCATTGGTGCATCGGTCTCCGCCTCGTCATCGAGGCGTGGTTGTTGATGCTAACGCGGAGTGAAGGGGGACCCCCTGATTTCTGAGTGTTCCCAAACTCGACTGCAACAATTTGAGTCCAATATTCGGCAAATACAGAAAACGACTTCGTTTGGTTTCCACGAGTTCGAAGTGATTGTCAGCATGAGGAAGCGTAAGACAGCAAAGGCAGTCCCGTACCCGGCTCCAAGGTCGGAACGCTCCCAGCAACTGATGCTTGGCGTTTTGCAAGGACTGGGGAGCCTCCCGTCCAACGATGACGAAATCGAGGATCGGGTGCTGGCGTGCCTGCTGGTCGCCTGGGGCGAAGTGGCTGCGATGCAGGATGGCAGGCGTCGCGATGACATCGTCAACTCACTGGGGGATCTGACCAAACGAGTTGTCGGCAAGCTCGTTGCGGTCGGCGGAGAAGTTGGTGCGCGCGCCGAGTTGCGGGGCCAGTCGCTCGTTGAATTGCTTTACGACGCGCTCGATGAGGGGACGGCCGAAGAAATGGCGTTGCCGAAGAGCAGATCACGACACTAGCCGTTTCAATCGACCCCGCGCGCCCTGGAGGCGACGCGGCGCGGACAAGGCGGCCGCAGTTGCCCGGATGGTCATCGCATATTGTTGATGATGCTCTTCTGGGACTGGTTGAGCGCCTTCAGTAAGTTGGTAGTCAATTGGACTGCCGTTTGTCTTTCACTCATGAGGCTCTGAAGCTGAATCATGTTGAGCTCGGCGCCCCCCCCCTGCAAACATGCGTTCAGCGCCGTCTCGCGTGCCTTCGTCTCACTTATTGCGGCACTCGGCCCGGCCGCCATGCACCACGCCCGGTGACCGTTCGCATCGTTTGACCAGCGGGCGCCAGCGAGGCGACAATGGCCGCTCTGGTTCAAGCTGTTCTGCTCGACGGCGAGGGTGGCATACTGAGTGCAGGCATCGGCAAGCGTGGCGGCCTGAGTTCCGCTGCCCGCAACCGCAAAAAATGCCGCGACGGCGACAGTCGAGAGAAGCTTCGACGTTTGGCGCATGGGTCCTCCTTGCCCCCGGCGAAGATTAGCGCGGAAGGCGGGTCGTGGCGATCCCGACAGCTTGTCCATGGCGGCTCGGAGCCGGCGAGCCGAACCAACGCTTGAATTTATTCCTAGCCGTGGTCTGATCGGCCATGGTCTGGACGATTCGAGACGACTTGCGGCTGACGATCCGAATGGGCCTGACGCGTGGACTGCGTCTCGTGC
>CAWGVO010000011.1:0-71305 GCA_963826055.1 uncultured Alphaproteobacteria bacterium
CCAGCCTTGACAGGCCGCCACGAAGCGTCGTCAACCCCTCGCTTTGTTGCGCGGGCTGGGCTGCCGGGTTCACATCCTGCAGAAGTACTTTTTGGTGGTGAGCAGTTAACAAAGCGGGGTCAATGTCGACCGAGATGCCGGCCGTTCCAGACGCTCCACTATCTCCGCGAGATCCTCGATAGTGCTCGTCTCGACCGGCAGGGCTTGCCGAATGTCATCGATCTTCAAAACGCCACGCCGCCGGCCCAGTTGCATCAAGCGATCAAACGCTGTCGCCGAAATCATTGGAGTGCTTTCTCTCAAATCGAAGATCCGGGATTGCCGGCGAACGGCGTGAGCTCGGTACCTACCATCGTAGCGTTGCTTCCGGCGCTATCGTGCTGGACAACGGGTTCCTTGGTGCAGATTGACGGAGCGCGCAAAAGTGACGAGCGATAATTCAACGGGCCTTCCGCCCGAGATCGCGGACCGTTTCACCGAGCCCTTCGGGCGATTTCTCAAGGTCGAAGCTGCGGCCGGCGGCATCTTGCTTCTCGCGACATTGGTTGCCCTGATCCTGTCGAACTCGGCATGGTCCACGCCGTTTCTGGCGTTCTGGGAGACGCCGATCGGCCTCCACTTCGGCGCGCTGGATTTCACCCGCTCGTTGCGCCACTGGATCAACGACGGGTTAATGACGTTCTTCTTCTTCGTGGTTGCTCTGGAGCTCAAGCGCGAGCTTGTCCTCGGAGAGTTGCGGAACCCGCGCATGGCGGCGCTGCCTTTCGCGGGTGCCCTTGGTGGCATGCTCGTTCCCGTGGCTTCTATTTGGCGCTTATGGACGGCCAACCAGGAGTACACGGCTGGGGAACCGTGATGGCCACCGATACAGCATTCGTGATCGGATGCCTCGCGCTGTTCGGTTCCCGCATCCCGCCAAGTCTGCGCCTGTTTCTATTGTCATTGGCAATCTTCGACGACGTGGGGGCTATCCTTGTCGTGGCAGTCGGCTACGGATAGGCCTTGAATTGGGTGGCCTTGGCCCTTGCGATGCTCGGACTCGCCGCGGTGGCGGGACCGACCGCCTCGGGATCAGAAGCGTCCCCATTTATTTCCTACTTGGTGGTGTTGTCTGGCTGTGCTTCGACGTCTCCGGCATCCATCCGACGATAGCCGGCGTCGTTTTGGGTTTTATGACACCGACGCGTGCATGGGTAAGCGACAGGCGTCTGCGCGTGATACTTGGTCGCGTGCTTTCCTATCCGGTCGGTGACCATTGGAGCGGGAATACCGCCGAACGCCGGGACCTCCAGCGAGCCGGCGTCGCGACAACCGAGGCGATTTCGCCCGTCGAACGGCTCGAAATGATGCTGCATCCATGGGCGGGGTTTGCGATCATGCCGATCTTCGCGCTGGCCAACGCCGGGGTCGAGATCACGGGCGCAGACTTCGGACAGCCCGTGTCTGTGGCCATCATTGCCGGTCTCGTTATTGGCAAGCCGATCGGAGTCTTTACTTTTTGCTTTGTGGCTGATCGTCCCGGACTTGCTGCTCGGCCTCTGGTTTAGGTTGGTCGTTTGTGGCGGCTGGTGCCCTCCTGACCGGGATCGGCTTCACCATGTCATTGTTTATCGCTGGGTTGGCGTTCACTCCCGCAATGCTGGACGCGGCCAAGCTCGGCATACTCACCGGGTCAATCTTTTCAGCCGCGGCAGGTCTTTCGATCCTGATCAGGCTGACATACCGCAAACGAATTCGGCAGAGGCCGGAGGTTGCTGGACCGCGGTGACCCGCTTAGCGCCAGCTCGGTGTCGGAGGAGGTATTCAATATGTGCGAGAAGTTGTTCGCGCAGAATGCGTGGTGCGTCGGTGGGAGCATTTGGTGAACACGAAAGTGCCAAACCCACCAATCCAAACTGCCAACCCGATTGATATTGCAGGATAAAATCGACCGCGGCGCAATTCTAACGCGCGGCCTTCAGCTTGGGAAGCTGAGCGGTGAAAACGCGAGAACCGTGGAATCTCGACTGGACTTCCCTCGCAATCAGAGCATCCATTGTGGCACCGGGTGCTGAGCATCCGGCTGCCCGGTCCCACTCCGGGCTTCAGGTGGTAGCAGCGCCGGCAATCGGGTCGACGCGCGGATTCGGAGAAAACCCGTGGCTACCATCAAACAGGCCTGGAAGACCGGCAAGGCCGCGAAACCCAGAAGCAAGGAGATGAAAGCGGCTGTTCGGACGAAGCGAGCAGCGATGCACCTAAGCCGTAAGGCTGGCAGTTCACTGAATGCTGTCACGAAAGGGCGCCAACGGGCCAGCGCGCACGAAGCCCAGTCTGAGGCGATAACCTCTTCGCGCAAGGAGCAAGCCCACGACGGCCACAGCTTCCGTGCCGGGAGCAAAGGAGACACCATCCTTGGGTTGCTGAGGCGACCGGGTGGCGCCACGGTCCTTGACCTGATCAAGGCCACGGGCTGGCAGGCACACTCGGTTCGCGGGTTCCTGTCCGGCACACTCAGGAAGCAACTCGGCCTCCCCGTCGCCAGCGAAAAGGGCGACGAGGGCGTGCGTCGTTACTGGATCGCCTCTTAGCCAAGACGATGACCGAGGTCGAGATCACAGTCGAGATCGTCAGCCTTGCCGATCTCGACCTCTTCGCTTTGAGGGAGCGATGGCGGACGCTGTACGGGTCCGAGCCGCCGACCCGTATGAGCCGCGAACTACTGATGCGGGCGGTTGCGTATCGCATTCAGGAGAACGCCTTCGGCGGTCTGTCGCGAGCGACCCGGGCGAAGCTGTTGGCGGCGTCCGCGGCGCAGGCAGCCTCGGGCAAGAGGATGACGCGGGTTCGGACGGACCGTAGCATCAAATCGGGGACCAAGTTGCTGCGGGAGTGGAACGGGCAAACCCATGAGGTCATGGCTTTGGCCGACGGCGGGTTCGCCTACCGTGGAAGCGTCTATCGCTCGTTGAGCGCAGTGGCCCGCGAGATCACGGGCACCCAATGGTCCGGGCCTGCCTTCTTCGGCCTCCACCGGCAGAATAGCAGTGGCGCCCCTCGGGCAAGCGCCGGCTCGCCCGGGAACGGCCGCGCGAAGGCGGAGAGGATCAATGTCCCGGCGTAGGCAAGGGGCCGCGTCAGATCGCACCCGGAGCCGGACCTTTCACTGTGCCATCTATACCCGCAAGAGCAGCGACGAGGGTTTGGAGCAAAGCTTCAACTCGCTCGATGCCCAACGGGATGCATGCGAGGCCTTCATCCTCAGCCAGAAGCACGAAGGCTGGGTCGGCCTCCCCGATGCCTACAACGATGGCGGCTTCTCGGGCGGATCGATGGAGCGCCCTGCCCTGCGAAGGCTCCTCGAAAGTGTGCGGAACGGTTCTGTCGATGTGGTGGTGGTCTACAAGGTCGACCGCCTGACCCGGTCGCTCTCCGACTTCGCCAAACTGACCGAACTCTTCGACCAGCATGGAACGTCCTTCGTCTCCGTGACCCAGCAGTTCAACACCTCCACCTCCATGGGCCGACTTACCCTCAACGTCCTGTTGTCGTTCGCCCAGTTCGAGCGGGAGGTGGCGGGCGAGCGGATCAGGGACAAGATTGCCCTCTCCAAACGTCGCGGTATGTGGATGGGCGGGTTGCCACCACTCGGTTACGACGGCAAAGAAGGGAAGCTCATCGTCAACGCGGTCGAAGCCGAGACCGTCCGGCTGATCTTTCGGCGATACCTGGAGGCCGGCTCGGTGGCTGAGCTCAAACACCGGCTCGATCAGGACGGGATCGTCTCCAAGCGTCGGGTTTTTGCCGACGGCAAGACCGCCGGAGGAGTCCCTATCAGCCGCGGAGCGATCTACCAGATCCTCCGGAACCGGCTCTACCGGGGAGAGATCGCCCACCGGGGAGAGGTCCACCAGGGCAATCACCAACCGATCATCGACGAGGAACTCTGGGACATGGTCCAGGCTCGACTGACGGACCAAAGCCAGCGGGCCCGCGGGTCAAAGGCGAAGCCGGGAAGCGGTCCGCTGCTCTCTGGCCGCGTCTTTGATGGCGACGGCAAACGGATGACCCCGACCTACGCGATCAAGGGCGGGCGCCAATACCGGTACTACGTCTCGGCGTCGCTGGTCCGCGGCGGCTCGAAAGAGACCGGGATCAGGGTCCCGGCATACGACCTCGAGTCCCTTGTCCGGGAGGCCATCGCCGATCATCTCCGTGACCCGCTCTGGATCGGCCAACTGCTTGCCAAAGACACGGACGCACGCGCCACGAAGCGGTTCATCGAAGGCGCGGGTGAACTGGCTCAATCGATCATGCATGATAGCGATGGCAAGCGTGAGCCCGCCGCCGACGATCCAGTTCGATCGCTGGTGAACCGCGTTACCGTCTCCAAGGAGACCGTGACCATCACAATCGACCACGTGGCACTGTCCAGCGTGATCGCCGCCAGAGGCGACGACTTGACGCTCACTGGCGATGGTACGCCGGTCGAAATCGCGGTTGCAGCCAGGTCCCTGCGCTGCGGGAAGCAGGTCCGTCTCGTGGCGGGGAACGTGACGACGGAGCGACGCTCCGTCGACCCGAAGTTGGTCCGCCTGATCGCCGACGCACACCGCTGGTTCGAAGACCTCCGTACCGGTCGGGCCGCGACCATCGCCGAGATCGCGGCGCGGGATGGCCAGCAGGTCTCCCACGTGAGCCGGACGTTGCCGCTCGCATTTCTCGCTCCCGATATCGTGACTACTGATTCTGGAAGGCCGCCAAGCACCGACGCTCACACCCGAAAGGCTCAAAGTCCGCCGGCAACCCCTACCGCTGGAGTGGTTGGAACAGCGCGCATTGCTCCTGGAATAACAGTGTCTTTTCACCCAATGCGGCGAATGGCCCCCCATTGCATTTGCGAGGGGCAGAACCGCTTGCGCGGTCCGCCCGGTCGTAACCTACCGAAGGAGCAATCTGATCGTCGTTATCAGCAGCAATAGCACTGCCACGTCGGCGTCGGTCACCACCCCGAACATGGGCTTGCGCCTATTCGATCGGGCCCGTGGCCTCGAGCGGTTGAGCTCGTGATGCGCAAGCGTCGGCGAAATCCAAAGACACCCCAGCCGGCCGGATTGGGCGTGTCCTGCTCGTATTTCGCTTGGTGGCGTCTGTGCTTAGTGGCGGTGCGGAGTGCCTGGGCTGCAGGCTCGATGACCCGATGCTGGCGCTTGTCGCGGTGCCGTTGTGCTATGTGCCGTTGGCTGACGAGACCACCCGCATGCAGGCGATCTTGGCCTGCCCTGCAAGCGGCTCCCGCGCGCCCTGCTAGACTTGGAACAGAACATGAACTATACGGGCCTTCCGAGGGGACGGCCCGGTCGTTTTAGGAGGGACGACGAGATGCGGAACCAATGCGATGCAGATGGTTGGCGAGTGCAGTCTGTGCGGCGACTACGGTGAACTGACGTTCGAACATGTACCGCCGAAGGCGGCGTTTAATGACCGGGGTGTGTTGCTGGCCGATCTGCACCACCTCATGACCGACGGCCAGGGTGGGGACCCGCGAACAGCCAGAATGCGCAAGAGCCGGCGAGGCGTCGGCGGCAAGACCCTTTGAGCTAGCTGCAATTCACGGACGGGTGCGTTCTACGGAAATGCCTATGTTGACTGGGCGGTCCAAGGAATGCGCTTTCGATACGCTGCCCCCAAGGGTAGCAGCCTGTGCCTGCCATTCCACATCTTCCCCGGACGCGTGGCGAAGCAAATTCTCGCCATGTTTGCCAGCTCGTGCGGTCCCGGTTTATTTGCGGCAAGCGATGACCTGAGGCGCTACGTCCTGAATCGTGACCATACGGGAATCCCGCCCCGGTATCGCCTATACGCCTACCTGATGGCGCCGCGCTCAAAGTCATCGCGGCAGTCGGGGGTAGCCGGACTGTTGACAGGCCCTCTTGAACGGCCATTCGCTAAGATGCATGTGTTCGCCGAAGTAGCATTTCCGCCCTTCGGCTATATCCTGTCGATCAACACCCCGCCCGTCCAAAATGAACTCGCGGATTTGACCGACTTTACTAGCATCGGATTTCGTGACTTTCGCTCGCTGCACATTCGGCTGCCTGTGAGGGAGGTGAATAGCTACTTTCCGGCCGACTTTAGGACGGTCGAAGAATGGGAACGCGACCTTGATGCCGCTCACGGGCCGCAGGTATCGACGACGCACCAGGAGGGCGAGCAATGATGATGCTCACACCCGAAAGGCTCAAAGTCCGCCGGCAACCCCTGCCGCTGGAGTGGTTGGAGCAGCGCGCATAGCTCCTGGAATGATAGGCCCCGCGGAGCGAGCCACCCGTGCCGCGACCGCGGCCCGCATGTCACGAAAATCGCGGACAGAGAAAAAGAGCCACGAAGGCCGCAATCAGTCGTGCAATTCGGGGAGACAGAGAGAGCTTCGGGGCCAACCGAGGCTTCCAACCCGCGGAAACGACGCGACAATTGCTGAGACTGGCGCATGTCAACGAAATCGCCACGACTGGCTGGCTGGGGCGCCAGGATTCGAACCTGGGATCACGGGACCAAAACCCGTTGCCTTACCGCTTGGCCACGCCCCACCGCGGCATCCGGGCCGACGATCCGGCGCGGCTTCCTATATAGGCTCCGATTGTCGCCGGCAACGACGCCCGCCGGGCCCGGGAGGGCGCGGCACCGCGGCCTTGCTGGCCTCCCATGGCGACGCTATAAGACGGCTCCGCCGGCTTCGGAGTGTAGCGCAGCCTGGTAGCGCACCTCGTTCGGGACGAGGGGGTCGCAGGTTCAAATCCTGCCACTCCGACCAGCACCCAGCGGAAATCGGCCGGCCCTCGCCTCAGCCGTTGTCGGTGCCCTGAAGGGCGCTGTCGAGATCGGCGAAGAATTTGCGGATACGTTCGGCGTCGGCACCGAGGTCGTGGGCGGCGTTGCGCGCGGCCGAGCGCATCTGGACCAGCGCCCCGTCGCCATCGGGAAGCACCTCGATGACCACGTCCTGCCGGAACCCGAACAGGAGCGTCACGGCGACCGCCTCGATGCGGCCGGCTTCATCGGCTTGCGAGGGGGCGTGGTCGTCGAGCACGGTCCACCGGCGCGCAACGACGATCGCCCTGGCGGCGTCATACACGCGGGCGGTGCCGACCGGATAGTGGCGCGGTACGATGTCGGGATAGGCGCTTTCCTGGAGGGCGATCTCGTCCGGTCCGGGATTGGCGATGCGGGCGTCATCGGGGCTGCGATCGGCTAGCGCCTTGACGAAGGCGGGCGGATTTTCGGGGTCGGTCGAGACATCGGTGAGGCGCGGATAGACGACGACCCGCCAGGCGCCGACCGCCGGGATGGTCAGGACCAGAAGCCCCACGAGCAGGCCGCGGAGCGCCGCCCCGGCGCCGCGGCGGCCATCGCGCCAGATGGCCATGAACGCGGCCACGGCCGCGATCACCGCCACGGCGGCGATGGCAAAGCCCAAGCGCCATCGCCGCGTAGGTCGGCTCGGCGGCGAGCACCCGCATGCGCCGTCCCACCGCCGCGATGATCAAGATCGGGATCGACAGGGCGGCGAGCTGGGCGCTCCAAACGGCCAGGCGCGAGCGCCGTTCGCGTACGATGGAGGTCATTCTCTATCGACCGTTTCCCAGGGCGGAGCGCCCCTCCCCTCGCCGGCTTTATCCCTCACCCGGAATACTCCACAATAGCGTCCGCAGTCGCGGGGTGGTGGAAACCGGAGGGAACGATGGCCGACATGACTGGGAACGAGCGGCCGCGCACGGCCGAGGAAAACGCCGAATCGGCATTCGATGTCATCGGCGCCTATCTTCATCCCGGCCGCGAGAATGTCATGCTCATATACATTCTCTATCTCGTCGGCCTGGTGCCGGCCTTCGGCGGGGTGCCGATCATCGTCGGATTCGTCATGGCGCTGCTCAACCGCTCGGGCGACGACGACGTCTGGGCAAGCCACTACGAATTCCAGTTCCGCCAGGCGGCGATCGGCCTCCTGTTCATCGTCGTCTCCGCCATCCTGGTCTTCGTGCTGGTCGGGGTCATCGGCCTCATCCTGACGGCGATCTGGTGGATCGTGCGCTCGGTGAAGGGCCTGCAGGCGGCGAGCCGCAGGGAGCCGATCGTCGACCCCAAGTCGTACAGCTGGTGAAACCAACGATTCAAGGCTTGAGCCGGAATCCCTGATTTTCATCGCGATTCTCGTCCTCGCCCGACGCGGCATCGGGTGCGTCGACCGGCTCGATGAGGCCCGGGTCGTCGTTCTCGGCCTTGTTGACGCGCGAACTGACGGGAACTGCCTCCAGAGCGTCGGGCGGCGCCGGCCGCAAGAGGTCGCTCACCGCCGCCGGTTCGCCGGCCAGCCACTCCTCGAAACGCTCGGCCGGTACGATCACCGGCATGCGGTCGTGGATGGGGGCGAGCGTGGCGTTGGCGGCGGTGGTGAGGATGCAGCCGGAATCGATCTCGCCGCCGGTGGCGCGGTCGGCCCACGTCTCCCACAGGCCGGCGAAGGCGACCGGCCCGCCGCCGCGCGGCCGTATCCAGAAGGGCTGCTTCTGTTTGCCGGGCCCGCGGCGCCATTCGTAGAAGCCGGAGGCCGGCACCAGGCAGCGCCGGTAGCGCATGGCGTCGCGGAAGGCCGGCTTTTCGGCCGCCGATTCGGCGCGCGCGTTGATGAGCAGCGAGAACTTGCGCGGGTCCTCCACCCACCACGGCACCAGCCCCCAGCGCACCAGCGCAAACCGGCGGGTGCCGGCCACCTGGCGGACGATCGCGATGGGCTGGGTCGGGGCGATGTTGTAGCGCGGCGGGAACGGTTCGCCGTCGAGGTAGCCGAAGAGCGCCTGGAGCTCCTCCGGTGTGGCGGTGAGGGCAAAGCGGCCGCACATGAACGTCGAAACCCTGTGGCTACAACCCGTTGTGTCGGCTTTCCGGAGCCCGGCGCAGGCGTTACCGTGGCGGCGATGGTGGCGCAACCGGCAGGCGGTCCGCAACGGCCAATCCTCGGCGTCAGCGTGCTCGCCCGGCAGGGAGCGCGCGTGCTGCTGGTGCGCCGATCGCGGCCGCCGCTTGCCGACACGTGGGCGCTGCCCGGCGGCAAGGTCGAGGCCGGGGAACGGCTCGAGCGCGGCGGCGGCGCGCGAGGTGCGGGAGGAAACCGGCATGGTCGTCGGCTCGCTCCGCCGGATCGACGTCGCCGAGATCATCGAGCGCGACAATTCGGGCGCGGTCGCCAGCCACTATGTCATTGTGGTGTTCGCTGGCGAGGTGGTATCGGGCACGCTCGCGGCCGGCGACGATGCGGCCGAGGTGGCATGGGCATCGGCGGCGGACCGCGCGGCGATGTCGCTGACCAGGGATACCGCCCGCGTGCTTGCCGCGATCGAGGACGCCTGATTGGACCCGCGAAAACCCGTCATCAAGCGCTGGCGCCTGGCGATCGTGGCCATTCTGGCGGCGTCGCTCGCTTTCCCGCCGGCGTTGGCGCAGGACGCCCCGCCGGCGGCGCTGCCCTACGAGGCGGACATGCTGCGCCTTTCGGAGATCCTGGGCGCCCTCCACTATCTGAAGCAGCTCTGCGATCGCGGCCAGACAAGCGCCTGGCGCGACGAGATGCAGGCCCTCCTCGACGCGGAGCAACCCGACGCCCTGCGGCGGGCCCGCATGGTCGACCGATTCAACCACGGTTACGAGAGCTATCGCTCGGTCTACCGCGACTGCACGCCGGCGGCGGAACTGGCGGCCCGGCGCTATCTCGACGAAGGCCAGAAGCTCGCCGCCGACATCGGCCAGCACTACGGGGCGCACGAGGGTGAATGAAAGCTTAAAACGATCGGTGGATTTCTTAGGGGTTCGTTAACCTTTTCTTCATGAACGGGATGCGGCGGCCGCACTCCGCGTGTTAGCCTGATCGGACGTTAACCGTATTCCTTGGGGCCGGGGGGTGAGGACATGACGATGACAACCGCGGCCGCGGTCGAGTGCGGCCAGGACGACATTTCGATCGCCGAGAAAAAGCGCCTGGCGCTGGCCTATCTCAGCGAGGCATGGGACGGGGCGATGGCCGAAGGCGTCGACCCGGAAATTCTGGCGCACGCGGCGCTTTTCACCGCCCTCGCCGATCTCATCGCCACCTATGGCGAGGAAGCAGTCGCCGAGCTCACCCGGACGCTGCCGCGCCGGGTCGAGGCGCTGGAATTCAGCCTCGCTCCCAACGTCCAATAAACACGGCATTTCCGGCCACGCTGTGGCCGCCGACCTTCCGATCCTGTAGACTCGCTTCGGGTTGAGCGTGCGCCCCGATGGCCGCACGCCGGGAGGGACAGAGTTGCGGCACAGGCGCACCCCGCGGGGCGTGCAATGGCTGACCGGCGGAATCCTCGCCACCGTGCTTGTCGCCGGCATCAGCATGGCTGCCCCGGCGGCTCGCACGGTGCAGATGAAGGCCATCGTCATTCCGGCGGCCGCGGTCGAACCCGACGCCGAGGCCCCGGCGCCCGAGGCGAAAGTGCTTCCTCCCGGGGTCGCCCAGCCGGCTCCGGCCGACATGCCGCCCATCGAATACGACGTGAGCAAGCTACCGACGGCGGTGCGGCGGCTGAGGGAGCAGATCATCGAGGCGGCGGCGACCGGCGATCCGGAGCAATTGCGGCCGATCATCGACGCCAATGGCGAGCCGCCGATGTTCAGCTTCGACGACGAGCCCGACCCGATCGCCTACCTCAAGTCGCTGTCGGGCGACGAGGGCGGGCGGGAGATCCTGGCGATCCTGATCGAGGTGCTCGAGGCCGGCTACGTGCACGTCGACGTGGGCACGCCGGACGAAATGTACGTGTGGCCGTACTTCGCGCGCTATCCAGTGGACAACCTGACGCCGCGCCAGCTGGTCGAGCTGTTCAAGCTGGTCTATGCCGGCGACTACGAGGACATGCTCGCCTACGGCCACTACACGTGGTTCCGAGCCGGCATCGCACCGGACGGAACCTGGCGCTATTTCATCTCCGACTAGGTCGCGGACGCGTCAGCCAGTGCGACTGGTATCGGCGCTTTGCCGACGTTGCGGATCTGTGGCGGCTTCAGAAGCTGATGGCGGCTGAGTTGAGGGGCGATTACGGCGGGTGACATGGAGATGCCGGCATTCCGAAGATGCCGGCTTCGTAGCCCCAGGTAGGGAATATTGATGCACGTAGCCGTCTTGGGTGGTGGGTTGCTGGGTTCGTGCGTTGCCCTGGCGCTGGCGGACAGGGGCATCCGCGTGACGCTGTTCGACCGGAACGCGCGCCTTATGACGCGGGCCGCCGTCGCCAACGAAGGCAAGATCCATCTGGGCTACATGTACGCGGCCGACCGGAGTCTCAGGACTGCAAAGGCCATGCTCGAGGGCGCGCTGACCTTCGCCCCGTTCTTCAGCCGGCATCTCGGGATCGCCCCGGACCGCTTCGCCCTCTCCTCACCCGCAGCCTACGCGGTCCACGCCCATTCCCAGCGTTCGGTCGAAGACGTCGAAGCCTATCTCGAGGCGGTGCACGATCTCGTGCTGGAGCACCCAGGATCCGAAGCCGGCTATTTCGGCCTGGACCTCAGCCGGCCCCTCACTCGCTGGTCGCCGAAGCGGTTGGCAGCGACGCTCGACGACCGATCCATACTGGCGGCGTTCGACTCGCCCGAGGTGGCGATCGATCCGGTCTTCCTCACCGACCTCGTGCGCGAGCGCATCGCGCAAACGCCGGAGATCGAGGTGCGCACGGGTCATCTGATCACCGGGGTCGAGGGCACCGACGACCTCACGGTCGCCTACACCCATGGGGGCAGCATCGGGCGCGAGGAATACGACCACGTGGTCAACGCGCTCTGGGACGGGCGCATCGCGATCGATGACGCCCGCGGCAACCGGCCCGCACGCCCGTGGGTGCATCGTCTCAAATACGGCGTGGACATGCGGGCGGTCACGAGCAGGGAGCCCGTCCAGTCAATCACCATCGTCTCCGGACCGTTCGGCGAGGTGGTGAACTACCCCAACGGCTCGTTGTACCTCACCTGGTATCCGAGCTGCCTCAAGGGCTTCACCGGCAATGTCGAGCCGCCCCACTGGCCGATCAACCCCGACGAACCGCTGCGCTCGGAGGTGCTCAACGGAACCTTCGAGGCGCTGGCCGAACTGGTGCCGGCGCTGCGCACGATCGCCGACGAGGAGATCGCGAATGCCGTGGTCCGCGGCGGTCCGATCGTCGCCTGGGGCGCGACCGACATCGACGATCCAGAAAGCGAACTCCACAAGCGCTACGAGATTGGTGTCACATCGGACTGCGGCTATCACAGCGTCGATCCCGGCAAGTTGACAGCCATCCCCTTGTTCGCTGAAGAATGCGCGAGCCGTATAGCCGGTGACGGAGGCCAGGTCAGCTATTCCCACGCCCGCCGATGACTGACCCGCCGACGATCTTCGTCGCCATGCCACTCTTCGAAGGATGGGAGCACGTCGCCCACACCCTCACGACCGTCCGGCAGCAAACCTATGGAAATTTCCGCGTCCTGATCTCGGTCGACGGCGACGACAAGCGCTCCCGCGCGGCGTGCCAGCCATTCCTGTCGGACCCGCGCTTCGAGATCGTGCTGCATCCGGAACGACTGGGCTGGGCCGGCAACATGAACTACCTGGCAAGCCGTTTTGCGGGTCACTACTTCTGCTACTGGCAGCATGACGACTATTGCGCCCCGACCTATCTGGAGACGCTGCTGGACCACGCCATCGTCCATCCGGAGGCGGCGGCGATCTATTGCGACATGAAGATCTTCGGTGAGCGGAACGGAATTCTGAGGGCGCCTCCCGTGACCGGCTTCGCGCTGGAGCGCGTGCTGGCCCAGGTCAGGAACCCGAGCGATGCTGCCATCCGCTGTCTGATCCGGGCCGATGCGCTGCGCGCCTCGCTGCCGATCAACGACGCCCGAATCTGGGTGTTGCCGCTGGCGCGCGCGGGCGAATTCCACCACGTGCCCAAGCTCCTCTACTTCCGCAGAATGCGAAAGGAGGCGGTGACCTTTGGCTGGCTGAAGGAGCCGCCGCAGGCAAGGTGGCGCTTCAGCATGGACTGGGCGCTTGCGGTTCTTGCCAACGTCCACCCCCTGATCGGCGATGACGAGAGGACGGACCTCTTTTCCTGGGTCGTTCACCTGCTCGCCACCAACGGGACGAAGAGCATCGCGAAATACAACCTAGCCGACGCGAGCCATGAGCTTCAGGTGAAGTTCGTTCACCAGTTGCTGGACGAGATTGCCTCCTCACACGGGTACCGTCCCTGGCCCGACATTCCCGCGTCCGAGCTCGAACCGGTGCTGCGCGCGCGCCTGAGCGGGAAAAAGAACCTCCGCGACGGCGAGGCGCTGCTGATCGAGGCGGCCCTGGCCCGCGAGGTACTCCCGGACGAAGCCATCGTCTCAGGCCATGTTCCGCTGCCACAATCGCGCGGGGGCGCCCCTCGGGCCGCTGGGCGGCGCACCATACGCCGTCCGCACTGACCCGCTGCTCGCAGGCAAGCCAAACTGCCTGCCGCCCGTGAAGGCGTTGCCACCGCCGCCGCGATGCCGACCTTTACGACTTCCGCCATCGCTATCAGCGGCGGCCGCCGACCTCGTCGATGTGCTTGAGCAGGTCGAGCGGGTCCTCGTAGACCCTGACGGCGCCCGAGCGCTCCAGTTCGTCCTGGCCGTAGCCGCCGGAGAGAAGGCCGACGCCGAGGGCCCGGCAGCGGCGGGCGGCGAGCATGTCCCAGATCGAGTCGCCGACGACCACCGCGTCCTCGATCCGCACGCCGAGACGGTCGGCGGCGGCCAGGAACAGGTCCGGGTCGGGCTTGGCGTACTTGACCTGATCGCGGGTGACGACGGGGATCTTGTCGGGGTCCACGCCCAACGCGGCAAGATTGGGGGCGGCCGTATCCATGCGAGCGCTGGTGGCGATCGCCCAGGGGATGTTGTTCCCGGTGAGGGCGCCGAGAAGCTCACGCGCGCCGGGCAGCGGCCGGATCGTCGCCGCCGAACGCTGGTAGGCCTCGGCGTGGGACCGGCGCATGCGCTCCACCCGGTCCGGTGTGATCGGCAGGTCGGTCTCGCGCAGGAGCTGGTTGGTGAAAAGGCCGCCGCTCATGCCGATCTTGCGGTGGATGCGCCAGACGGAGAGTTCGATGCCCTCCTCGTCGAGGGCCTCGTGCCAGGCAAGCACGTGCTGGTAGACGCTGTCGACCAGCGTGCCATCGAGGTCGAACACGAAGACGGTCTGCGTATCCATCAGGAAAATCGCCCTCCGTGCCAGGATCGGCCGGATATATACGCAAAGACGCCCGCGAAAAAGGCAGGGCCGTGCCGGTTCGGCGGCCGCTGCCATTTGCGGACTTGCCGGCCCGCGCCTGCCCGCTCTATCTGTTCCTGTCCGCGCAATAGCGGACGGAAGTGTGAATCATCCCGCAATTGCTTCAGGTTGATCTCGGCTCGCGATTGGAGAAGGCAATGACCATGAGCCAGGGCCTCGTTGCCCGGCTGGGACGCCGCGGGGTCGTCGCGGTCGGTGGCGAGGAGGCGGAGAAGTTCCTCAACGACCTCGTCACGGCCGACATCGCGGGCGCCGGCGGCGGGCGGGCGGTCTACGCCGGGTTGCTGACGCCGCAGGGCAAGGTGCTCTTCGACTTCATCGTTTTCCGCGACGACAGCCGCTTTCTCTTCGATCTGCCGCGGGCAAACGCGGCCGACTTCGCCAAACGCCTCGGCTTCTATCGGCTGCGGGCGAAGGTGACGATCGACGACGTCTCGAACGATCGCTCGGTGCTGGCGGGATGGGGACCCGAGGCGCCACCTGCCGGCGGCGTGATCGCCGCCGACCCGCGGCTCGACGCCCTCGGCTGGCGGGCGACCGTCGCGGCGGGCGCGCCGCTGCCGAGCGGGTTCACCGAGGCCGATGAGGCCGCGTACGACGCCCATCGGATCGCGCTCGGTGTGCCAGAGGGCGGCATCGATTTCGCCTACGGGGACACGTTTCCCCACGATGCCGACATGGACCAGCTCGCCGGGGTCGACTTCACCAAGGGCTGCTATGTCGGCCAGGAAGTGGTGTCGCGGATGGAGCACCGCGGCACCGCCCGCCGGCGGGTGGTGATCGCCGAGGGCGCCGCACCGCTGCCGCCCGGCGGGACGCCGGTCACCGCGGCCGGACGGCCACTCGGCACGCTGATGTCCTCGGCCGGGACAACCGGCCTTGCGCTCGTGCGGCTCGACCGGGCAAGGGAAGCGATGGACGCGGGCGAGGCGATCACTGCGGGGGAGACGGCGATGACGCTTCGCCTGCCCGGATGGGCGCGTTTCGGCTGGCCGGCCACGGCGGGCGAAGACAAGGGATGACGGCGCGAACCTCCCCTCCCCGCGCCTGGCAACGGATGCTCTCCGGCCGCCGGCTCGATCTTCTCGACCCCTCGCCGCTCGACATCGAGATCGACGACATCGCCCACGGGCTCGCGCGCGTCGCGCGCTGGAACGGACAGACGAACGGCAGGCACGCCTTCTCCGTCGCCCAGCACACGCTCGTGGTCGAGGCGATCGCAGCGGAGACGGCGCCGGAGATCGGGGCCGCCGGCCGTCTGGCGGTGATGCTCCACGACGCGCCGGAATATGTCATCGGCGACCTCATCTCGCCGTTCAAGGCGCTGCTCGGCGGCGAATACAAGGCGGTGGAGGGACGCCTGCTCGGGGCGATCCACCGCCGCTTCGGCCTACCGGCGGAGCTGCCGGAGCGGCTCACCCACCGCATCAAGACGGCCGATCGCATCGCCGCCTACTACGAGGCGACCCGGCTCGCGGGCTTTGCGGAAAGCGAGGCAGTGCGCTATTTCGGGCGCCCGCGCGGGGTCGATCCCGGTCGACTCGATCTCGATCCGTGGCCTGCCGCCATGGCGGAGAAGCGATTCCTTGCTCGTTTCAAGGCGATCGCGGCAGCGGCAGCCGACAGGTGAGAAACGCGCCGACGCCCAGATTAGCCATTGCCCACCGCTGACAGGATTCCCCCAAGCATGTCGTTCGTCATGGTGTGTCCCCTTTCGGAAGTCGCGGCGAGCGTCTCCGCCTCTGGCGCGAGCCGCCTGATCAGCCTGGTCGATGACGGCACGCCCGTGGCGAGGCCACAGTCGATACCGGCAGAGAACCACCTGTTCCTCGCCATCAACGACATCAGCGAGCCGATGGACGGCATGGTGCTGGCCGACGAGGCGCACGTGCAGGCGCTGATCGACTTCCTGCGGGCATGGGCGGGGCACGATCCGCTGGTGATCCATTGCTACGCCGGCATCAGCCGGTCGACCGCGGCGGCGTTCATTGCGTTGTGCGTCGCGCGGCCAAACCGCGACGAGCGCGAGATCGCCGCGCGTCTGCGCAGCGCCTCCGCGTTCGCCACGCCCAACCGCGGCTGGTGGCGCTGGCCGACCGCCTGCTTGGCCGCGACGGCCGCATGGTCGACGCGATCGCCGGCATCGGCCGTGGCGAGCTGGCCTTCGAGGGCGTGCCGTTCATGATTGCCATCGAGGACGACGCATGAAGCGCGCGCGAGCGCCGCGGATAGAGATCGGTCTCAATGCGGCGATCGTCGCGGTCCTCGACCAGCAACCGCTCATCCTGGTGGTGAGCGGCGACAGGTCGGGCGACGGGCGGGAGGCCGACGGGCTTCCGTTCGGCCCGTTCGACCCGCTCGCCCACCGCACGTTCGAAACGGGCCTGCGGGCCTGGGTGGCGGATCAGACCGCGCTCAAACTCGGCTACGTCGAGCAGCTTTACACCTTCGGCGACCGCGGCCGGCACGCGGCGCCGGGCGACACCGGCCCGCACCTCGTGTCGGTCGGCTATCTGGCCCTGACGCGGGTGAGCGAGAAATCGTCGGCGGCGCTCGCCCGCACCGGCGCGGCGTGGCGACGCTGGTACGAGTTCTTCCCGTGGGAGGACTGGCGGGAGGGTCGGCCGGCGATGCTGGACGATACGCTGTTGCCGGCGCTGGAACGGTGGGCGCGCGCTTCACGCGGTCAGCCCCGATTCGAGGCCGCTGGGGCGGCGGGAGCGTATCCGTCTCGCCTTCGGCGACGGCCACTGGGACGAGGAACGGGTGCTCGACCGCTACGAACTGCTCTACAGCGCCGGGCTGCTGGTGGAGGCCGGGCGCGACGGACGGCCCGTCGCCGACGAGCGGGCCGCCGAGCGCACCGGCGTCGCCATGCGCTTCGACCACCGGCGCATCCTCGCAACGGCGATCTCGCGGCTGAGGGCAAAGCTGAAATACCGGCCGGTGGTGTTCGAGCTGATGGACGAGACGTTCACGCTGACCGAGCTGCAGCGAACCGTCGAAGCGATCTCCGGCCGGCACCTGCACAAACAGAATTTCCGCCGGCTGGTCGAGGGCGCCGCGCTGGTGGAGCCGACCGGGGCTTCCGTGCAGCACGGCCGCGGTCGCCCGGCCGCCCTCTTCCGCTTCCGCCGCGAGGTGCTCAAGGAACGGCCGGCGCCGGGATTCCGCTTCGGCGTGCGCGCGTAGCGACGCTACGGGGCGGGGGCAGGAGTCGAAATCAGAATCTTGTCGCCTTCGTCCGCGACGAAAACTTCGCTGGTGCTGGTCGACTTGTTGTCGGCAGTGTCCGTCTTGATGGTGATCACGAGCTTCTTGTACGGCGCCGGCGCAAGACGCACGTTGCCCCCTGTGGGCATGGGCATCACCTCGCCGGCCTTGGCGATGTCCTCGGGCGTCAGGTCCCTGAGCTCGAGTGAAATCTGGCCGCCAAGTTCGCTGGTCATCATCATCTGGTAAAACTCGAGTCCGGTCGGATCGGCGCCCTCGGTGTGCATGAGGGCCTTCAGCCCGTCGGCATCCTTCGCCTCGAATGCCTGCTTGTACGCGTCGAGGAACGCCTGTTCCTGTTGCGGGCTGGCGGCGCCGGCGCGGCCGGCAACAATCAGGCACGCAAGGACCGGTACAAAAAACCTCAAGGTTTTCATCACGTTCGTTCTCCGCAAGCCCTGAGGGTCGGCAAACATCGTGGCGTTCTTGCGGCCGTATCTGCTTTCGTCGCGCCTGGACGCGGGCCGCAGAGGGGGCGGCTGTCAGGTGTCAGGCGCCCGTCCTCCCTCACGAAACAGAACGCGCTGTTCGATGATACGCAGGTCCTCAATCAGCCGGCCCGCGACGACGCCAAGAAGGAAGAACCCGAAGCGCGGATTCTGCAGTGCCAGTTCGCGGACGCGGTCACGGGTGATGCACTGCAGGCGGCACTTGTCCGCGCACAGCGCAGTCGCCGTCCGCGTCCCCTGCGGCGAGAACAGCCCGATCTCCCCCACCACCTCCCCCGGCAGGATATCGACGTCGAACTCGGACAGGCGGATACGCCCGTCGGTCAGCAGGTACATCGCGTCGGCCTCGTCGCCTTTGCGAAACAGGGTCTCGCCCTCGTCGTGAGACACCGAGTGCATGAACGGAAGCAGCCAACGGAGGCCGGGCGCATCGGCGTTGCCCGCCTGCCTTATCTCCCGCACCAGGCGCTGCATCTCCAGCAGGCGGTAAACGTTGAGCGGAAGCAGAATGGCATGGAGCGCCATGACCGGCACAAGGTCGTCGAGATAACCATAGAGGATGAAGGCGAGGTTGCTTGCGATGCCCAGCATGCGCAATGGGATCATGGTGCGCATGGTGAAGGTCGCCAGCACCAGGCCGGAGGCTACGTAGCCGAAGATCTCCGGATTCATCTGACCGTTTCCCCGTCGCAGGAAGACATCGTGACCCTACGCCACAATCGGATCGACGAAATGACCGATTTGGTTTGCGCCGCAGCATCGGCTTGGCTACGAAAGCGGGACTGCAGACAGGGGAAGCGGACGGAATTCCATGGCGAAGTGGGTCTACGGGTTTGGCGACGGCCGTGCGGACGGCCGCGCCGAGATGCGCAATCTGCTTGGCGGCAAGGGCGCCAACCTTGCCGAAATGTGCAATCTCGGCCTGCCGGTGCCGCCGGGTTTCACCATAACCACAGAGGTTTGCGACTACTTCTACAAGAACGACCGTCAGCTATCCGGACGACCTCGACCGCCAGGTCGACGAGGCCCTTGCCGCGATGGCCAAGGCCACCGGTCGCGCCTTCGGCGACGCCAGCCGGCCGCTACTGGTCTCGGTCCGCTCCGGCGCCCGCGCCTCGATGCCGGGCATGATGGACACGGTCCTCAACCTCGGGCTCAACGACCAGACCGTCGAGGTGCTTGCCGGCAGCGCCGATCAGCCGCTTCGCCTACGATTCCTATCGCCGCTTCATCCAGATGTACGGCGACGTCGTCCTCGGCATCGACCACAGCCTGTTCGAGGAGAAGCTCGAGGACTTGAAGAGCGCGCGCGGCTATCAGCTCGACACCGACCTCGACGGCGACGACTGGGCGGGACTTGATCGAGGAATACAAGGCGATCATCGAAGGCGAGCTCGGGTCGCCGTTTCCGCAGGATCCGAAGGAGCAGCTTTGGGGCGCCATCGGTGCGGTGTTCGCATCGTGGATGAACCAGCGCGCCATCACCTACCGGCGCCTGCACGGCATCCCCGCCAGCTGGGGGACGGCGGTCAACGTCCAGACGATGGTGTTCGGCAATTTCGGCGACAACTCGGCGACCGGCGTCGCGTTCACGCGCAACCCGTCCACCGGCGACAACGCGCTCTACGGCGAGTTCCTGGTCAACGCCCAGGGCGAGGACGTCGTCGCCGGTATCCGCACGCCGCAGGACATCACCGAGGCGGCGCGGATCGCGGCCGGGTCGTCACATCCGTCGCTGGAAACGGAGATGCCGAAGGCGTTCGCCGAGTTCAACAACATCTGCAAGACGCTGGAGCGGCACTACCGCGACATGCAGGACGTCGAGTTCACCATCGAACGCGGCAAGCTGTGGATGCTGCAGGCGCGCACCGGCAAGCGCACCGCCAAGGCCGCCCTCAAGATCGCCGTCGACATGGCCGACGAGGGGCTGATCGATCGCAACGAGGCGGTGCTGCGCATCGACCCCGCCGGGCTCGACCAGCTGCTGCATCCGACCATCGACCCGGACGCCCAGCGCGACCTGATCGCGACCGGCCTTCCCGCCTCGCCGGGCGCCGCCTCCGGCGAGATCGTCTTCTCCTCGGACGAAGCCGAGACGCTTGCCCAGAAAGGGCGCAAGGTCATCCTGGTCCGCATCGAGACCAGCCCGGAGGACATCAACGGCATGCACGCGGCGCAGGGAATCCTCACCTGCCGCGGCGGCATGACCAGCCACGCCGCGGTGGTGGCGCGCGGCATGGGCAAGCCCTGCGTGTCCGGTGCCGGCGGGGTCCGCGTCGACTACCAGGGCGAGACGATGAGCGCCGGCGGCCGCGTGCTCAAGAAGGGCGACGATCATCACCATCGACGGGGCGAGCGGCGAGGTGTTCGCCGGCGCCATCGAGATGCGCCAGCCGGAGCTGTCGGGCGATTTCTCGCGGCTGATGGAATGGGCGGATGCGGCGCGCCGGCTCAAGGTCAGGACCAACGCGGAGACGCCGACCGACGCGCGCGCGGCGCGCTCGTTCGGGGCGGAGGGGATCGGCCTTTGCCGCACCGAGCACATGTTCTTCGAGGGCGACCGCATCGTCGCGGTGCGCGAGATGATCCTCGCCGACAGCGAGGCGGGGCGGCGGGCGGCGCTCGCCAAGCTGCTGCCGATGCAGCGGGCCGACTTCGTCGAGCTGTTCGAGATCATGAAGGGCCTGCCGGTGACGATCCGCCTGCTCGATCCGCCGCTGCACGAGTTCCTGCCCAAGACCGACGACGAGATCGCCGAGGTCGCCAAAGCCATGGCGGTCGATCCTCGCAAGGCTGCGCGAGCGGGTGCTCGCCCTGCAGGAGGCCAACCCGATGCTCGGCCACCGCGGTTGCCGGCTGGCGGTCTCCTACCCCGAGATCGCCGAGATGCAGGCGCGCGCCATCTTCGAGGCGGCGATCGAGGTCGAGCGCCCGCATCGGCCAGCCGATCGTGCCGGAGGTCATGGTGCCGCTGGTGGCGGTCAAGGCGGAGCTCGACCTGGTCAAGGGGCTGATCGACAAGGCGGCGGCGGCGGTGGCGGAGGAGCGCGGCGTCAAACCGCGCTACCAGGTCGGCACGATGATCGAGCTGCCGCGCGCGGCGATCGAAGCCGGCAAGATCGCCGAGAGCGCCGAGTTCTTCTCGTTCGGCACCAACGATCTGACGCAGACCACCTACGGCATCTCGCGCGACGACGCCGCCAACTTCATCGGCGCCTACACCGACGCCGGCGTGTTCCCCAACGATCCGTTCGTCACGATCGACCGCGACGGCGTCGGCGAGCTGGTGAGGATGGCGGCCGAGCGCGGGCGGGCAACGCGCGCCGGGATCAAGCTCGGCATCTGCGGCGAGCACGGCGGCGATCCGGCCTCGATCGCATTCTGCGAGGAAGTCGGCCTCGACTACGTGTCGTGCTCGCCGTTCCGGGTGCCGATCGCGCGGCTCGCCGCGGCCCAGGCCGCGCTCAGGAAAAAGGGCCGGCAGGGCGGACTCGGACACCGCCTGAAATTTCCACAGGCCGTGCCCCGACTTGCCCCTATTGTTGCCCGATTTCGACGGCCCACTGGCGATCCGGGCGCTATCGCTTTGTCGGCATTAACTGACTTTCAAGGTTAATCCCGCATCACTGAGGCGAATGGGGTCAATATTGCGGCGCGGGCCACCAGTCGGCCGGCTGCCGAGCGTACCAGTTTTGATGCGTGGAGTAGCGCGTTGGTCGTACGGGGGAGACAGCGTCAGCGGGTCCGACGGGGACACGGCCACACCCGCTTTGCGTTCGCGCTCATCATCTTCGCGCTGTCGACGCAGGCGATCGGCTTCCAGGATGCCCTCGGCCGTTTCACCGACCAGGTCGCCAGGGGCGACCGCTGGCAGGTGCGCCTGATCGCCAGGCAGGGCGACGGTGCCGCCGGTCCGCAATTCGCCGCGCTTGTCGGGCCGGGCGTGCCGGAGGCGACCAACATCCGCGTCGACAGCGACGTCGATCCGGTCGTGACCGGGTCGCTCGACCAGAGCCACCATCGTCAACCGCGCCGACAAGGGCGACAGCCTCCTGCCGCAGGACGCGACCGACGATCGACGCCGGCGTCGTCGCGGCGCCTTCACTGTTCGCCGCGGTCGCCGAGGGCGGCGCGCTGCCGCAGGTCGCGTTCGTGCTGCCGCAGGCCACGCCGGACACGACGAAAGCGCCGGTCGCCGTCGCCAGGGTGTCGACCAACGCGAAACCGGCCGCTGCCGCGGACGCCGAACAGCGACAGCGACGCCGGTGCTGCTCTCGTATGCGCCGCAGAACGCCGACGCGGGCATCGAGAAGCCGTTCGAAGCGGTGATCGGCGACAAGACCAAGGGCGCGGGTCGTGCTCGATCCCAAGATCGACGCGAACCATGCCTGGCTGAACGATCCGATCCCGGCGAGCGCGAAGTCGGCGAGCGAGGTGAAGTGCCTTGCCACCGCCATCTATTTCGAGGCGCGCGGCGAGCCCGAGCGCGGACAGACCGCCGTCGCCCAGGTGGTGCTCAACCGGCTGAAGAATCCGACCTACCCCAACACGATCTGCGGCGTCGTCTACCAGAACAAGGACCAGCGCGATCGCTGCCAGTTCTCGTTCGCCTGCGACGGGATTCCCGACCGCATCTACGACAAGCGGTCCTGGGCGCAGTCACAGGCGCTGGCGCGCAAGGTGCTCAACGACGAGAAGAACCTCTACATGAGCGACGTCGGCGCGGCGACCCACTACCACGCGAGCTACGTCAAGCCGCGCTGGGCGCGCAGCATGGAAAAGGTCGAGAAGATCGGCCGCCACATCTTCTACAAGACCTACGACGGCGGCTGGGGCTAGGGGTCAGCCGACCACGACGTCGAGCGCGAGGTCGAGCGCCGGCGCGGAGTGGGTGATCCAGCCGGACGAGATCAGATCCACGCCCGTTTCGGCGATTGCGGCGACGCTCGCCAGCGTCACATTCCCCGAAGCCTCGGTGATCGCGCGGCCGGCCACCAGCGCCACCGCTTCGCGCATGTCGGCGGGCGACATGTTGTCGAGCAGCACCGCGTCCGGCTCCAGCACCATCGCCTCGGTCAACTGATCGAGGCTTGCGACCTCGATCTCGACCTTGACCAGGTGGCCGGCGGCGGCCTTCGCCCGCTCGAGGGCCGGGATGACGCCGCCGGCGACGGCGATGTGGTTGTCCTTGATAAGGATGGCGTCGTCGAGGCCGAAGCGATGGTTGAAGCCGCCGCCGCAGCGGACCGCGTACTTCTCGAACACGCGGAGGCCCGGGCGTGGTCTTGCGGGTGTCGACGATGCGGGCGCTGGTGTGCCTGACGCGCTCGACCAGGGCGGCGGTCGCGGTCGCGATGCCCGACAGATGGCACAGGAAATTCAGCGCGACGCGCTCGGCAGCAAGGACCGCGCGGGCCGGCCCCTCGACGCGGGCGGCGACGGCGCCGGCGGCAAGCGCGCTGCCGTCGCCCAGCTCGGCGCGGAAGACAATGCGCGCGTCGGTCTCGCGGAAGGCGCATTCGGCGACGGCAAGGCCGGCAAGGACGCCGGGCTGGCGCGCGACGATGACGGCGCGGGCAACCGCGTCGGCGGGAACGGTGGCGGCCGAGGTGATGTCGCCGGCGCGGCCGAGGTCCTCGGCGAGGGCGGCGCGAACCGCGTCGACGACGAGGTGCTGCGGGAGCGGCGGCAGGTCGCTCATGCCGGGGACCGGGCTTCCACGCGCGCGCCGACGCGGTCGGCCTCGGCGAGGGTCATGAAGGTGCGGTGGCGCCAGGCGGGATCGGCGGCGGGGAAATCGACGCGGTAGTGGCCGCCGCGGCTCTCGGTGCGCGCGAGCGCGGCCGCCGCGATCATGCGTGCCGCGGTGAGGCTGTTGAGGAAACGCGGCGCGCGGCACGTCGCCGCGAGATCGGCGATGACGGCCAGCGCTTCGGTCAGCCCCTCGCGGTCGCGCACCACGCCCGACCCGCTCGCTCATGGTGCGGCGAAGGCGGGCGAGGTCGTCGGCTGCCGGCTCGGCCGGCTGCTCGCCATCGGCGTGCACCGTCACCGGCGCCAACTGCGGCACCGGGAGGCGATCCCCGATGTCGGCGGCGACGCGGGCGGCGAACACAACCGCCTCGAGCAGCGAGTTCGACGCGAGCCGGTTGGCGCCGTGGGCGCCGGTGGAGGTGACCTCGCCGCACGCCCACAGCCCGTCGAGGGTGGAGCGGCCGTTGGCGTCGGTCAGGACGCCGCCCATGTGGTAGTGCTCGGCCGGCGCGATCGGGATCGGCTCGCGCACCGGGTCGATGCCGGCCGTCGCGGCACGCCGCATAGACGGTCGGGAAGTGCTCGGGGAAGGCGGCGCCGATGGCGGCCCGGCAATCGAGGAAGGCGCCGTGGCCGGCGGCGATCTCGGCATGGATGGCGCGGGCGACGATGTCGCGCGGGGCAAGCTCGGCGTCGGGGTGGACGCCGACCATGAAGCGTTCGCCGGCGGCGTTGACGAGCCACGCGCCCTCGCCGCGCAGCGCCTCGGTGGCGAGCGGCGCCGGGTCGCGGCCGACGGCGACCGCGGTCGGATGGAACTGCACGAACTCGGCGTCGGCGATCACCGCGCCGGCGCGCGCCGCCATGCCGAGCCCGCCGCCTTCGGCCTCGGCCGGGTTGGTGGTGACCGCGTAGAGGTGGCCGATGCCGCCGGAGGCGAGCACGACGGCGCGGGCGGCGAACCGTGACGGCCGGTCCGCCGGTCCGCGGGCGCGCGATCAGTCCGTTCACCCGGCCGCGTTTCACGTTCGATCGTCTCGGCTACGTAGCCCTCGATCAGGCGGATCGACGGCGTCTGCCGTACGGCCGCGACCAGGGCCGCCATGATGGCGGCGCCGGCGCGGTCGCCGCTGACGTGGACGACGCGGCGCTCGGAATGGGCGGCCTCGCGCGACACGGCGAGGTGGCCGGCGAGGTCGCGGTCGAAGGGGACGCCGTAGTCGAGGAGGTCGTGGACGCGGGCGGGGGCGTCGGCTGACCACCAGCCGCGCGATCTTCTCGTCGACGATGCCGTCGCCGGCGCGGATGGTGTCGGCGAGGTGCTTCTCGATCGAATCGCCGGGCGCGACGGCGGCGGCGATGCCGCCCTGCGCCCAGGCCGAGGAAGCGCCCTCCCCGATCGGCGCGGCGGTGAGCACGGTGACCGGGCGCGGGGCGAGGCGCAGCGCGCAGAAGAGGCCGGCGAGGCCGCCGCCGACGATGATGACGTCGTCGGCGACGAGAGTGGGCGATATCGGGGGTGCGATCGAGCATCGGACTCAAGCCCACGTGTACTTGATCAATTCAGCTTTTCAGGTTGATCATGCGCTCGACGGCGCGGCGGGCGCGGGCGGCCACCAGCGGGTCGATGGTCACCTCTTCCTTAAGCTCCACAAGGCTTTCCAGGATGTTGGCGAGCGTGATGCGCCGCATGTGCGGGCAGAAATTGCACGGGCGGATGAACTCGAACGTCCGGCGCCTCGACCGCGACATTGGACGCCATCGAGCACTCGGTGACGAGCAGAACCCTCGCCGGCCGGTGGTCGAGCACCCAGTTGGTCATCTTCGACGTGGAGCCGGTGTAGTCCGCCTCGGCGAGCACGTCGGGCGGGCACTCGGGGTGCGCCAGGATCTGCACGCCGGGATTGGCGGCGCGGTATTCGCGGAGCTCCGCGCCGGTGAAGCGCTCGTGCACCTCGCAGGCGCCGTGCCAGGCGATGATCTTGACCTTCGTCTGCGAGGCGACCCACTTGGCGAGGTACTGGTCGGGCAGGAAGATGACGCGGTCGCTGCCGAGGCTCTCCACCACCTCGACGGCGTTCGACGAGGTGCAGCAGATGTCGCTCTCCGCCTTCACGTCGGCGGAGGTGTTGACGTAGGTGACGACGGGAACGCCGGGATAGCGCTCGCGCAGCAGGCGCACGTCGGCGCCGGTGATCGAGGCGGCGAGCGAGCACCCTGCCCGCGTGTCCGGGATCAGCACCATCTTGTCCGGGTTCAGGAGCTTCGACGTCTCGGCCATGAAGTGGACGCCGGCCTGGACGATGACGTCGGCATCGCTCTTCGAGGCGGCGACCGCCAGCTGCAGCGAGTCGCCGGTGATGTCGGCGACGCAGTTGTAGATGTCCGGCGTCTGGTAGTTGTGGGCGAGGATGACGGCGTTGCGCGCCTTCTTGAGCCGGTTGATCGCATGAATGGTCGGCGCCATCGTCGGCCACTCGATCGCCGGGATGACGTGCTTCACGCGCTCGTAGAGGTGGGCCGTCTCGGCCGCGACCGCGTCGGTGTACTCCAGCGACGGCGGCGGCAGCGGCCGCGAATTCCTCGCCGGCGGGCCGGCGCGATGCACACGGGTGAGCGGTTTCGAGAATGGTGGTCATTTGGCACCTCCCGATATATGCTCATTTTGAGCATATATGTCGCCTAAAAAGACCCGGCTTCCGGGCCGGTTCGACCCTGATATAAGCACTCCGCGAGCAAAATTCCAAGTACGGCACGCATGCGAGCGGTGCAGAACTCCAATGCGCCGCGTTCATTGCCGCCGGCGACGGCCGTGCGCTAAGTTGCCGCGACGGCCGCCCGCGCGCGGCTGCCGGGGAGAACGCTCGTGACAACAACAATCGCCCGCGCCGGCGCGGCATCGGCTGCCCGCTCCGTTCCGCTGATCATCGTCGCCGGCTGCCTGATCGCGGCGATCAACTTCGGGCCGCGCTCGACGATGGGGTTCTTCCTGACCCCGATGTCGAACGCCTACGGCTGGGGGCGTGAGGTGTTCGCGCTGGCGATCGCCATCCAGAACCTGGTGTGGGGCATCGGCCAGCCGTTCGCCGGCATGCTCGCCGACAAGTTCGGGACGGCGCGGGTGCTGGTCGTCGGCGCGGCGCTCTACGCGCTCGGCCTGGCGCTGATGGCGCACGCCAGCGACCCGCTGACGCTGCAGCTCACCGCCGGCGTGATCGCCGGCCTCGGGATCGCCGGCTCGTCCTTCCTGCTGGTGCTGGCGGCGTTCACGCGGCTTCTGCCGGAGAACATGCGCGCCGTCGGGCTCGGCCTCGGCACGGCGGCGGGCTCGGTCGGCCAGTTCATTTTCGCGCCGCTCGGCCAGGGATTCATCCAGGCCTACGGCTGGCAGACGGCGCTCCTCATCATGGCGGCGATTCTGGCCGTGGTGCCGGTGCTGGCGTTTGCGATCCGCGGCAAGCCGGCGGCGGCGCCGGCGCGGCCCGGCGAAAGCGACCAATCGCTCGTCGGCGCGCTGGCCGAAGCGTTCCGCCATCGCTCGTATCAGCTGCTGGTGGCGGGCTTTTTCGTCTGCGGCTTCCAGATCGCCTTCGTCACCGTCCACCTGCCGCCCTACCTCTCCGACATCGGCATCCCGGCGGTCTACGGCGGCTACGCCATCGCGCTGATCGGCCTCTTCAACATCTTCGGCTCGATCACCTCGGGCTGGCTGACGGGACGGTATTCGAAGCGGGTCATCCTGTCGGGGCTCTACCTCCTGCGCGCCGCCACGATCACGGCTTTCATGCTGGCGCCGCCGAGCGTCCCCTCGGTGCTGCTGTTCTCGGCGGTGATGGGCTTCCTGTGGCTGTCGACGGTGCCGCCGACGCAGCAGCTGGTCGTGGTGATGTTCGGCATCGCGCTACATGGCGACGCTGTTCGGCTTCGTCTTCTTCTCCCACCAGGTGGGATCGTTCTTCGGCGTGTGGCTCGGCGGCCTGCTCTACGATACCTACGGCTCATACGACATCGTATGGTGGCTGGCGGTGGCGCTCAGCCTGTTCGCCGCGGTCGTCCACATGCCGATCGTCGAGCGCCAGGTCGAGCGGCCGGCGCTGGCCGCCTGAAACAGCAACAGACGGAAGGACGCATGGACCCGTTCAGGGCGCTGGTGATCCGGCGCGACGAGGAAACCAAGCAGCAGTCGGTCGCGGTCGAGACGCTGACGGCGGACGCGCTGATGGAGGGCGACGTCGACGTCGCGGTGGAATACTCGACGGTCAACTACAAGGACGGCCTCGCCATCACCGGCAGCGCGCCGGTGGTGCGGCGGTTCCCGATGATCCCCGGCATCGATTTCGCCGGCACCGTCACCGCCTCGACGAACCCGGACGTTCAAGCCCGGCGACAAGGTGGTGCTCAACGGCTGGGGGCTGGGCGAGACCCACCTGGGCGCCTACAGCCAGATGGCGCGGGTCAAGGGCGACTGGCTGATCCCGCTGCCGGAGGGCTTCACGGGCGAAGAGGCGATGGCGATCGGCACCGCCGGCTACACGGCGATGCTCGCGCTGATGGCGCTCGAACGCCACGGGGTGACGCCGGCAGCGCGGGCCGGTGGTGGTGACCGGCGCCACGCGGCGGCGTCGGCTCGGTGGCGGTCGCGCTGCTCGCCGGGCTCGGCTACACGGTCGAGGCGGTCACCGGGCGGGCGAGCGAGGCGGACTACCTGAAGGAACTGGGTGCGACGACGATCGTCGATCGCGGCGAACTCACCGGCAAGCCGCGCGTGCTCGCCAAGGAGCGATGGGCGGCGGGGGTCGACGCGGTCGGCGGCGCCGTGCTCGCCAACGTGCTGTCGATGACGACAAGCGAAGGCGCCATCGCCGCCTGCGGCAACGCCGCCGGGCTGGAACTCAACACGACGGTGGCGCCGTTCATCCTGCGCGGCGTTTCGCTTCTCGGCATCAACTCGGTCTACCAGCCGAAGGCGCGGCGGATCGAGGCGTGGAACCGGCTCGCCGGCGACCTCGACCGCGGCAAGCTCGCGAAGATGACGACGGACCATCGGCTTCGACGACATCGTCGCGGCCGCGCACGACATCGTCGCCGGCAAGGTGCGCGGCCGGCTGGTGGTGAGGATCGGCTAGTCCGAAGCTATACGCCTTGACGAGCGCTCCCGGAGGAAATGCGACAGCTCTCCCGCTTGAGGGATGAGATCGGATCGAGCCGCGATAACTGCGCGTCGATCACGCGCAAGGCTGAATGTTCGTTCAATGCTCTGTGACTCAAGCGTCGCCTGAAGCTCGACGGTGGCTCGCCAAGAGGCGAGGCCCCTTCCGCGAGGGGAGAAGTGTTGCTCGGGGAAGCGCACACTCTTCGCGGCGGCGCAGATCTGTCGCCCTACCCGTGGAAGAGCTGGGGCCAGAGGCCGGCGGCGCCGACGATGATCAGGTAGATCGCGACGATGTAGTTGAGGAGCCGCGGCACGATCAGGATCAGGATGCCGGCGATCAGGGCGACCAGCGGCTGCAAGAGGACGATGTTCATGGCCATGGGATGGACCTCCTTGGTGGACGGAAATCCGCTTGGGCTCAGCCGGCGATTTTGGAGAAGTCGGCGACGGCGAGAGTCGTCCGGCGGATCGTGTTCAACAGACGCAAACGGTTGGCGCGCACGTCCGGTTCCGGCGCGTTGACCAGCACCTTGTCGAAGAAGGCATCGACGGGAGCGCGCAGGCTCGCCAGCGCGCGCATGGCGTCGGCGAAGTCCTCGACCTCGACGGCGGCCCTCACCTCGCCTTCGGCGGCGCCGATCGCCTCGAACAGCGTGCGCTCCTCCGGTTCGGTCAGCAGCGCCGGATCGACGTCGCCGTCGTAGGTCTCGCCCGACTTCTTCTCCTCCTCGCGGAGGATGTTGGCGGCGCGCTTGTAGCCGGCGAGCAGGTTGGCGCCGTCGTCGGTGTCGAGGAACGCGCCCAGCGCCTCGACGCGGCGGACGATGAGGACGAGGTCGTCCTGAACGCCCTGCGGGCGATGCGCCGGCTCACCTCCCCCTGGAGGGAGGTCGGATCGCCGCGGCGCGGCCCGGCGGGAGGGGGTGCGAAGTCGCTTCCTCACCCCGCTCACCTCACCGCCGCGCTCGTCAGGCGCGGCCCTCCCCCACGAGGGAGAGGGTGCTGACGCTGCCTGCCCAGCGCCAGCACCGCGTCGACGAGATCGTGCCGCGCGCCCTGCTCGCGCAGCTGGACCTTCAGGCGGTCGTGGAAGAAGGCGAGGAGGTCGGCGAGCCGCTGTCGATCTTCGGCCACGAATGCTCGGCTCGGATCATTCGTCAACGGTCGCTGAACGTCTTGCCAGCTGCCCGCAGTTCGCACGTCGAGCTCGGACGATGCTCTCGCAATTCAATCTTCGCGACTACGGCGCACTCGCCCACTTGAGCGTGACCAGATCGGCGAACGGCGCTCCGACAACTGGCATTCAGCCGCAGTCGCATTCTCCAACACGATGCGGATGACGCCCAGCGCCGCGCGGCGGAGGGCGTAGGGGTCCTTCGAGCCGGTCGGCTTCTCGTCGATGGCCCAGAAGCCGACCAGCATGTCGAGCTTGTCGGCAAGCGCGACGGCGATGGCGACCGGATCGGTCGGTACCCGGTCGGAGGGGCCGAGGGGCTTGTAGTGGTCCTCGATCGCCGCGGCGACGGAGGCGTCCTCGCCCTGCGCCAGCGCGTAGTACCTGCCCATCAGTCCCTGAAGCTCGGGGAACTCGCCGACCATCTCGGTGACGAGGTCGGCCTTGGCGAGGGATGCCGCCCTCCCCGCCTTTGTCCGGATCGGCGCCGACCAGCGGCGCGATCTCCTTCGCCAGCCGAACGATCCGCTCGACGCGCTCGCCCTTGCGTGCCCAGCTTCTCGTGGAAGATGACGTTGGTGGCGGCGAGCTTCGCCATGCGCTGGTCGAGCGGCTTCGCCAGATCGAGATCGAGGCGCTTCGCCGCCTCCTCCATCGCCGGCGTCACATCGGGCAGCGGCTTGCGGTCGGTGTCGTAGAAATAGTGGGCGTCGGAAAGGCGCGCGGCGATGACGCGCTCGTTGCCGGCGACGATCGCCTTGCCGCCGTCGCTCGCCTCGATGTTGGCGACCAGCATGAAGCGGTTGGCGAGGTTGCCCGTCCTCGCATCGCGCAGCACGAAGCATTTCTGGTTGGCGCGGATGGTGGTGCGGATCACCTCCGGCGGAATGTCGAGGAAGGCCGCGTCGAACGAGCCGGTGAGCACCACCGGCCATTCGACCAGCCCGGCGACCTCGTCGAGAAGCCCCTCGTCCTCCACCAGCTCCAGCCCGAGGGCGAGCGCGCGATTGTGCGCGTCGGCGCGGATGATCTCCTTGCGGCGGGCGGCGTCGAGGACGACCTTGGCCTTGTCCAGCTTCGTCACGTAGTCGTCGAAGCGGCGGACGGTGATCGGTCCCGGCGCCATGAAGCGGTGGCCATGGGTGACGTTGCCCGAGCGGACGCCGCCGACCTCGAAGTCGACCACCTCGGTCTCGCCGGTCTCCGGGCCGAACAGGCAGACGATGGCGTGGAGCGGGCGCACCCAGGTGAGGCTGTCGGACCGCTCCGACGCCTCGCCCCAGCGCATCGCCTTCGGCCACGGAAACCCGCGCACGACCTTCGGCACGATCTCGGCGATGACATCGGTCGCCGGGCGGCCGGGCGTCTCGATGACGGCGACGTAGATGTCGCCCTTCTTGTCCGCCTGCACCGTCGCCTGGTCGATGGAGGTCAGGCCGGCGCCGCGCAGGAACCCGGCGATCGCCTTCTCCGGCGCGCCGACGCGGGGCCCCTTGCGCTCCTCGCGGCGGTCGGGCGAGCGGGCGGGCAGGCCGTGGACCGTGAGCGCCAGCCGGCGCGGGGTGGCGAACGCCTTCGCCCCCTCGTAGACGAGCCCCGCCTCGACCAGCGCGTCGGTGACGAGCTTGCGCAGGTCCTCGGCCGCGCGCGCCTGCATGCGCGCGGGGATTTCCTCCGAAAACAGCTCCAGCAGAAGGTCGGGCATCCGGGTGGCCTCAGGCGGTGGCGACGAGGATGGCGCCGCCGACGACGAGAACCGTGCCGATGCCAAGCCGGGCGAGGTTGAGGCTCGCCGCCTCGCCGAGGAAGAGGGCGCCGATGGCGACCGTCACCAGCACGTTGCACGACAGGATCGGCGCGAGCCTGGAGATGGGCGCGCCGTAGCGCCACAACGCGAAGCTGATGAGGCCGGTGCCGAGGGAGAACGTGAGCCCGGCCAGAAGCGCGTAGGCAGTGCCCGCCGCAGGCCACGCGGCGTTGCGCGTGACGAGAGCGGCAATCGCGCCGGCAAGGGCGATCACCGCGCCAAACACGATCATGATACTGAGCCGGCGGCAGGGCGCCCGCCGCGCTCTGCTTCTGGAACACGGCGGTGACGCCCCACAGGAACGCCGGCATGGCGCCGCCGATCAAGACCACCATCGCGTTGTTCATGAGGCCCCTCCCCCGGCGGTCGCCAGCCACGCCGCGCCGCACGCCTTGGCGAGGTCGCGGATCCTCAGGATGTAGCTCTGCCGCTCGGTGACGGCGATGACGCCGCGCGCGTCGAGCAGGTTGAAGACGTGCCCCGCCTTGATCACCTGATCGTAGGCGGGCAAGGCCATGCTGTGGCTGTCGCCATTGCGGCCGTCGCTCAGGTACTTGTGGCAGGCGGCCTCGGCCATGCGGAACTGCTCGAACAGCATGGCGGTGTCGGCGTATTCGAAATTGTGGCGCGAGTACTCCTGCTCGGCCTGAAGGAACATGTCGCCGTAGGTGACCTTGTCGTTGCCCTCGCGGCCGTTGAAGTTGAGGTCGTAGACGTTGTCGACGCCCTGGACGTACATGGCCAGGCGCTCGAGCCCGTAGGTGAGCTCGCCCGACACCGGCGCGCACTCGAAACCGGCGACCTGCTGGAAATAGGTGAACTGGGTCACCTCCATGCCGTCGCACCAGCACTCCCAGCCGAGCCCCCAGGCGCCGAGCGTCGGGTTCTCCCAGTCGTCCTCGACGAAGCGGATATCGTGAAGGGCGGTGTCGATGCCGATGGCGGCGAGCGAGTCGAGATAGAGCTGCTGCAGGTCGGGCGGCGACGGCTTCAGGATCACCTGGAACTGGTAGTAGTGCTGGAGCCGGTTGGGGTTCTCGCCGTAGCGGCCGTCCTTGGGGCGGCGCGAGGGCTGCACGTAGGCGGCCTTCCACGGCCGCGGGCCGAGGGAGCGGAGCGTCGTCGCCGGATGGGTCGTGCCGGCGCCCATCTCCATGTCGTACGGCTGAAGGATGACGCAGCCGTAGTCGGCCCAGTAGCGCTGAAGGGTCAGAATCAGTCCCTGGAAGGAGCGCTGAGGCTCCAGATGTCTGGCGGATTCGGCCACGGCTGATCCTTGGGCAATGGGCGCGGCCACCTATAGACGCCACCGCCGCCCGGTCAAGCCAGGCAGCGTCAGCGCAATTGCTTGACGAAATGGATGCTGTCGTAACCTTCGCGATGTCCGGGGACGCGCGCCACTTCCTGAACCCGAGACGGCGATAGAACTCCGGCGCCTGGAAAAGCGTACGTGGAGACCTGGAGCTGGATGCAGCTCCGCCGTACCGCTTCCCGCTCGGCCGCAGCCATCAGCCGGGTGCCGAGACCTTGCCGGCGGTAGGCTTCGTCCACCCAAAGCTCGCGCACTTGCGCGAAGCCGGCCCATGAAAACCCGGCGGCACCCGGCGACGATCCGCCCGCGGTCCTCAACGGCAAAGCAAAGACCCATGCCGTCGGCGTGACCGGTCGCCGCAGCGTTGAATTCGTAGAGCCGGACTTCGAGAAAGGCGGAGACCTCGTCGGACCTGCCAGTGGCATCGACAACGGCGAGCGGAGCCTTAATGGTCACTGCTTCGGCCGGTAGACGCCGGTCTTGGGGTCCTTGACCAGCGTCAGCGGCCTCGCCTCGTCCACGGTCTTTTCGGCCCGCCGCACGGCCTCGCCCACGTTGCGCCGATGCTGGGTGAAACCCCGCCACATCATCCACACGGCGAGCCCCACCACGCCTATCTCGACCAGCAGACCCATGGTCCTCTCCTCACAACCCGAAGCGGCCCCACATCAGGCGATCCTCCACCAGCGCGATCAGACGATCGGCAACGGCCGCCGCGCGGTCGTCGCCGGCGAGACCGAGACGCCGGCGCAAGGCGCTACGCTCGGTGGGGATCATACGCAAACGGACGTTCTCGCCATAGCGTTCGCGCATGAGCGAGCGGAGATCGCCAACGCGGTCGGCGAGGCCGAGGGCAACCGCGCGGCTTCCCGACCAGAAGGCGCCCGAGAAAAGATCCGGGTCGTCGGCGAGCTTGCCGCGACGGCGGGTCTTGACCAGATCGATGAACGCCGCGTGGACGTCCTCCTGGATCGCCTTCAGGCGGGCGACGTCCTCTTCGCGCTCGGGACGGAAGGGGTCGAGCATCGCCTTCGACTTGCCGGCGGTGTGGACGCGGCGTTCGATGCCGAAGCGCTCGATCAGACCGGTGAAGCCGAAGCCGGCGGAGACGACGCCGATGGAGCCGACAATCGAGCTGGCGTCGACGACGATCTCGTCGCCGGCGGCGGCGATCATGTAGCCGCCCGAGGCGGCGACGTCCTCGACCGCCACGACCACCGTCTTCTTCTTCTCGTCGGCCAGAGCGCGGATGCGCTTGAAGATGAGGTGCGACTGGGCGGCGGACCCGCCCGGCGAATTGACGATGATCGCCACCGCCGGCGCCGCCTTGAACGCGAAGGCGCGGGCCAGCGGCTGTTCGACGTTTGCCAGGGCCAGTCCCTGACGCAAAGGCACGCCGACCGAGCCGATGGTGCCCGCCAGGCGCACCACCGGAATGGTCACGCGATCGCGGCGAAAGCGCTGCGGCAGAAGGCGGCTCAGGGAGAAAGCCATCGGTCTGGTTCCACTATCGGCGTCCCGGCCGGTCGGCCGTCAGGGCGGACAGGGCGGCGCCGTCGCGCAGTATCGCCTCGACCTCCGGCCGGAAGGCGCCGCCGGTCGCGTGGTGCAGCACCAGCGGCGGCAACAGGCGCGATCCGGCGCGGCTGCCCTTGATGCCGGCAACGAGGACGCGGCTCGCGGGTTCCCCGGCGCGCGGCGCCACCGGCAGGATGTCGAGGGCGCCGAAGCGGACGCGGCAGGCGGCGAGCAGCGCATCGAGACCGTCGGCGCGGAAGATGACGACGAGGCGCCCGCCCGGCCTCAGGACCGAGGCGGCGGTGCGCAGCCACGGCTCCAGCCCGTCGTCGCCGAGCACATGGGCGGCGGCGCGGGCGGACTGTGGCGAGGCAAAGGCGTCGGCCGGCCGGTTGAACGGCGGGTTGGCGATGACCGCATCTGCGGCGGCGCGGGCGAGGCCCGGCGTCGGCGCGCGCGGCCTCGGGCCAGGCGACATCGGCGGCGACGACGCGGACGCGGTCGGCGAAGGCACGGTTGGCGGGCAGCGACAAGCCGGACGCGGGCGCAGGCAAGCGCGATCGGGTCGCGTTCGACCAGCACCACCGCGGCGCCGGGGCAGCGCGCGGCGACGGCAAATCCCGCCACGCCGACGCCGGCACCCAGATCGACGACGGCGCCGGCGAACGACGGTTCGATCGCGGCGGCGAGGAGGACCGCCTCCAGACCGGAGCGGTGGTGACCGCTCGCCGGCTGAACCGCCTCAACGCGGCCGCCGAGAAAGGCGTCGACGGTGGTGGTCTCGGGCGGGGCGGCGACGGCAAGCGCCATCAGGCTTTCCCTTTCGGCTTGACCAGCTCGCCCCCGATGCCGGCGTTCTCCAGCAGCTTGCGGGCGGCGATGATGTCGTCCTCTGCCACCAGCACGCGCCGGGGCAGGATGCCCAGCGATCCTTCCATGACGCTCATGTGCTGATCGAGGACCAGGGGCTCGATGCCGGCCTCGCGCAACACTGCCTCGACGAAGGAAATAGTCACCAAGTTATTGGTTCTCAAGAGCTCTTCCATCGTGCCCACTCCCGGCCCCGCGCGACTGGCGTTGTCAGGAACCTACGTGGTCGCGCGGCGGGCGACAATCGGGCCCGGCGCGAACCCTTGTTCCTGCCGAAGTCGGCCTCTATTGTCGCCGCCGTACAGAAACGAGGAGATTGGCTTTGGGCGTTGTCGTTCCCCTTGAAGAGGGAAAAAGCGCGCGGGCAAGCATCGAACCGCTGGTGCGAATGACCCGTGACCAGATGGAGCGGGTCAACGCGCTGATCCTGCTCAGGGTCGGTTCCGACGTGACGCTGATCCCCGAGGTCGCCCGTCATCTCATCGATTCCGGTGGCAAACGGCTGAGGCCGATGCTGACGCTCGCGGCTGCCGCCATGTGCGGCTACGAGGGCGATGGCCACGTGAAGCTCGCGGCCGGTGTCGAGTTCATGCACACGGCCACCCTTCTCCACGACGATGTGGTGGACGAAAGCGAGCTCAGGCGCGGCAAGTCGGCCGCCCGCATGGTGTGGGGGAACCAGGCGACGGTGCTCGTCGGCGACTTCCTGCTCGGGCAAGCGTTCAAGATGATGGTCGAGGTCGGTTCGCTCGATGCCCTGGAAATCCTCTCCAACGCCGCGGCCGTCATCGCCGAGGGCGAGGTCCTGCAACTCGCCGCCGCCAAGGACACCGCAACCACCGAAGACGAATACCTAGCGGTGATCCAGGCGAAGACCGCCACCCTCTTCTCCGCCGCCGCCGAGGTCGGCCCGGTGCTTGGCGGCCGCGACCGTTCGGCGCGCACCGCCTTTCGGTCCTACGGCGTCAACCTCGGGCTTGCATTCCAGCTCATCGACGACGCCCTCGACTATGGCGGCGACTCGAGCAACCTCGGCAAGCGGGTCGGCGACGACTTCCGCGAAGGCAAGATCACGCTGCCGGTGATCCTCGCCTACCGCCGCGGCAGCGACCGCGACCGTGCCTTCTGGAAGCGGGCGCTCGAGCAAGGCGCCATCGGCGACGGCGACCTGCAGCAGCGCCATCGACCTCATGCGCAAGCACGACGCCATCGACGATACCGTCGAGCGCGCCCGCCATTTCGGATCGGTCGCCCGCGACGCACTGGCGCCCTTTCCCGACTCGGCCTACAAGGCCGCATTGCTCGAAGCGGTCGACTTCTGCATCGGGCGCGTTAGTTGACCGGTAACCGGGAAGCGATTGGCTTGCCCGAACCGGCGAAAGCCGGCATGGTGCCGCCGTTCCGCCCCAGCCCGCGAAAGACAAGCCTGTGAAAGCGATTTCGACCTGGGTCCGCGCGAAGACCGCCTTGGGTGCGGTCGCCGCGCTGCTTGCCGTCGCTTCCGCCACCCACGCCGATACTGCCAGCGACTTCATCCCGAAGGACCTGCCGACAAGCTTCGCCGGGAGCTACCTCGCCGGTCGCAGCGCCGACATCGCCGAGGACCTCGGCTCGGCGGTGACTTATTACGCCGAGGCGCTCGGCACCGACCCGGCGAACCCGGCGCTGACCGAAAGGCTCCTGCTTCTCTCAGCCTCGCTGGCGGTGACATGGAGCGGGCGTTCCCGCTGGCGGAGCGGCTGCGCCAAGCTGGACAGCGGCAACCCGGTGGCGCGCCTGACGCTTGCCAGCCGTCTGATCAAGCAGGGCGACTATGACAAGGTGGCCGCCGGCTTCGGCCCGATGGCGCCGGCGCCGCTGGCGACGCTGAGCGCCGGCCTGCTGACGGCGTGGGCCGAGTTCGGCGAGGGCAAGACCGACGATGCGATCAAGACCATCGACGGGCTGAGCGGACCGAGCTGGTACGGCATTTTCAAGGACTACCACACCGCGCTCATCCTCGATGCCGCCGGACGCGAGGCGGACGCGCTGACGGCGGTCAAGCGCGCCTACGACACCGACGCCACGGCGCTACAGGGTCGTGGAAGGCTACGCCCAAATCAACGCCCGCGCCGGCCACAAGAACACGGCGATCAAGGCGCTCACCGATTTCGGCGGCGACGCAGCCGCTGCAAATCCGCTGATCGACGCCCTGCTGAAGGCGATCCGCGCCGGCGACAAGCTGCCGCCGCTGGCGCCGAACGCCGCGGCCGGCGCGGCGGAGGCGCTCTACGGTCTCGGCTCGGCGATCGGTACCGACCAGGGCCCGGAGTTGCCGGCGGCCTATCTGAGGCTCGCGACCTATCTCGATCCCGACCGCCGACATGGCGATCATGGCGACCGGTGACGTCTTCCAGAGCGCCCAGCGCTGTGACACGGCGATCCCGATCTACGACAGCGTTCCCCAGTCGTCGCCGATCAGGCGCACCGCCGACCTTCAGATCGCGCATTGCCTGCAGACGCTGGACAAGCCGGATGAGGCAGCGGCGAAAGTCGAAACCGTGCTCAACGCCGATCCGAACGATGTCGGGGCGGCGATCGAGCTCGGCAACATCTACCGCGCCAACAACGAGTTCGCGAAGGCGGCGGACGCCTACACGCGCGGCGTCGATGCGATGGGTCCAGCCATCGAGCGACGACTGGCGCATCTTCTACTTCCGTGGCGTCGCCTACGAACGCAGCAAGCAGTGGCCGAAGGCGGAAGCCGACTTTCAAAGAGGCACTGAAGCTCAACCCGCAGCAGCCGCAGGTGCTGAACTACCTGGGCTATTCGTGGGTCGACATGGGGCTCCACCTCAGCGAAGCGCTCGACATGATCCAGACGGCGGTGAAGCTGAGGCCAAACGACGGCTACATCATCGACAGCCTCGGCTGGGCCTATTTCAAGCTCGGCCGCTACCAGGACGCGGTGGACGAGCTGGAGAACGCGGTGTTGCAGCAGGCCGACGACCCGACCATCAACGAGCATCTCGGCGACGCGTACTGGAAAGTCGGCCGGAAGCTGGAGGCCACCTTCCAGTGGGCGCACGCGCGCGACCTGAACCCGGAGAAAGCCGACCTGCCGGTCATCCTCGCCAAGCTCGAGCATGGCCTCAAGGACCCGCCGGCCGAGGCGCCCACGACCAAATCCACCGAAACCACCGAATGCCGGCGCCACCAAGGACACCGCCAAAACCAGCGTCGCGGCGCTTCCCGCCGGAGGAGCGCTGCCGGAATCGGTGACCGTGGCGCCTGGCGACAGCCTCTGGTCGATCGCCAACCGGATCTACGGCAACTACCGACATGTACCTGCAGATCTACAAGGCGAACCGCGATCGCATCAGGGACCCCAACCTGATCTTTCCGGGAATGACGCTGAGCATTCCAGCGGCGGCCGCCAACTGAAGAACGGCGGGTCGGCGGTGGACCGGGTCGGCAAGTCGACCGCCGGCGACCAGCGAACGAGCGCCCGCGAAAATCAATCTCGCCCTCCACGTCGGCCGCCGCCGCGCCGACGGCTATCACCCGATCGAAAGCCTGGTGGTGTTTGCCGAGGTCGACGACACGGTGGCTGCGGGACGGACGCGAGATGGCGGGATCGATTTCTCGGTCAGTGGGCCGTTCGCGGGCGCGCTCGGTGCCGATCCCGCCGACAACATCGCTTTCCGCGCGGCCGAGGCCCTGATCGCGGCGGCCGGCGGGCGTCCAGCCGCAATGCGCCTGACGCTCACCAAGCGACTGCCGGTCGCCGCCGGGCTCGGTGGCGGCTCGGCCGACGCGGCCGCGGTGTTGCGCCTCGTCAACCGGCAATGGCGGCTCGGCCTCGCTTCCGACCGGCTCGCCCGGATCGGCCGCTCCCTCGGCGCCGACGTGCCGATGTGCCTCGTCTCGCGGCCGCTGGTGGCGAAAGGGATCGGCGAGCGGATCGCCCCGATCGCCGGGATGCCGCGGCTGGCGCTCGTGCTCGCCTGCCCGCCGGCAAGCGTGTCGACGGCGAAGGTCTTCTCCGCGCTTCGCCCCGGAGACCGGCCGGCGCTGCCGGCGCTGCCGACGTGCCTTCGCCGACGCCGCCGACCTCGCCCGCTGGCTCAAGCAAACGCGAAACGACCTCGCCGAGCCGGCGGCCGTCGTTTCGCCGAAGCGCGCGGGTGGCGGAGGCGGCGCTTGCCCGCGACCCGGAGTGCCTGTTCGCCAGGATGTCGGGGTCCGGGGCGGCAGCCTTCGGCATCTTCCCGTCACTGGCCGCCGCCCGGCGCGCGGCCGCCCGCCTCAGGCAGGCGCGGCCGGGATGGTGGGTGGCGGCGACGTGGACGGGCGGGTCGTAGCCTCGCGCTTTGCCGGGACGGCGGCTAGACTTGCGCCACCTTGGGTCATGGAGGTCCGCTGAATGGACGCGAGTAACGAAAAGCCCTTTGTGCCGGTGCGCTTTGCCGTGCTGACGGTCTCCGACACGCGCTCCATGGACGAGGACCGTTCCGGCGCGACGCTGAAGGACCGCATCGAGGGCGCCGGCCATGTCCTCGCGGACCGCGCGATCTGCACGGACGACCGCCGCAAGATCAGGGCGATCGTCAAGCGCTGGATCGCCGACCGGGACGTCGACGTGGTCATCACCACCGGCGGGACGGGATTCACCGGGCGGGACGTGACGCCCGACGCGGTGGAGCCGCTGTTCGAGAAGCGGATGGACGGCTTTTCGGCGGTCTTCCACCGGATCAGCTACGACGCGATCGGCACCTCGACCATCCAGTCGCGGGCGACGGCGGGGCTGGTCAACAACACGTTCGTGTTTTGCCTGCCCGGGTCGCCCGGCGCCTGCCGCGACGCCTGGGACGGCATCCTGGTCAAGCAGTTCGACTATCGCCAGAACCCGTGCAACTTCGTCGAGATCATGCCGCGGCTCGACGAGCACCTGAAGCGGACGAAGCTCAAGACGCCGGCGAAACCGCGGGCAAAATCGGTGGCGAGGAAAAGCGCGACTAAGGCGCCAGCCGGCCGATCACCCGCCCGGGGACGCGGGCGGCGATAAGCGCCAGACAGAGCGGCGTTGCGGAAGCCGGCGACGACGCCCCGACGCCGGGCATCGTCCCCACGGATCGCCGCGCGCGCGGCGAGCAGCGCCAGCCGGCGGTGACCAACGCGGCGCGCCAGGTCGACGATCGCCATGGTGGCGAGTTCGCGATGGCCACCGAGCGCGAGATAAAAGGCGCGTCCGATAACAAGCCCCTGCTCCGGCCGTGGCGAGGCGAGAAGCAGCGAGCGCAGGCTCGCCGACCACTCGGCGGCGCGGGCGGCGAGACCGCGATCGATTCGACGCAGCCGGAAGGTCGCCGCGCGCGAGCGGGCGGCCCCGCCGACAAGGGCACTGTCGATGAACGCCAGCACGGCGTCCTGCCATTCGGGATCGAGAACCGACCGGGGTGAAAGGAACATCAGCCAGTCGCTGCGCGCCTCGCGGGCGGCGATATGGCGCGCGTCGCCGTTGACGGCCCCGGCCTCGATCATGGTGCAGCCGGCGGCATCCGCCACCACCAGCGTGCCATCACTGGATCCGTGGTCGATGACGACCACCTCGCGGATGACGCCGGTCATCGCCGCCGGGACAAGCGCCGTCAGCGCATGGGCCAGGCGGCCCTCGTCGTCGCAAGTTTCGATGATCGCCGTGATCATGTCGCGGCGCACCCCTACGCCTGTTCTCCCCAAGAAATCAATGCCGTGACGCAATTGCGCATTTTGTTCTTGCTTTGTTCCTTTCGAAGCGCTAGGAATTTTTTCATGAACGGCAATGCTCTCAACCAGACGAACCGCCCGGACCCTGCCGTCCCCGTCGATGCCCAGCGCCGGCGCGGGCGCGGCGCCGAATCGAACCGTAGCGGACGGTTCGAGCCGACCTCGCGGCACCTCGAAGACGACGGCTGGGGGACGCTCGACGTGCTGCCTCCGTTCAAGACCGAGGTGCAGGTGGAGCAGCCGCGCAGGATCATCACCCGCAACGAATCGCCGGACATCTCGTTCGACCGCTCGATCAACCCCTATCGCGGCTGCGAGCACGGCTGCGCCTACTGCTTCGCCCGGCCGACCCACGCGTACATGGGGCTGTCGCCCGGCCTCGACTTCGAGACGCGGCTGTTCGCCAAACCGAACGCGGCGCGGCTGCTGGAGCGCGAACTGGCGAAGCCCGGATATGAGGCGAAGACGATGGCGATCGGCACCAACACCGATCCCTACCAGCCGATCGAGCGGCGCTACCGCATCATGCGCGAGATTCTCGAGGTGCTGGATCGCGCCAATCATCCGGTCGGCATCGTGACCAAATCGGCGCTGGTGGTGCGCGACATCGACATCCTCTCACGCATGGCGGAGCGGCAACTGGTGAAGGTGGCGCTGTCGGTGACGACGCTGGATCGCAAGCTCGCCCGGGCGATGGAGCCGAGGGCGGCGACGCCGGAGCGGCGGCTCGACGCGCTGAGGCTGCTGTCGCAGGCGGGCATCCCGACGACGGTGATGGTGGCTCCGGTGATCCCGGCCCTCAACGAGGCGGAGATCGAGCGCATCCTCGCCGCCGGCGCCGCCGCGGGCGTGCGCGAGGCGGGCTACGTTCTGTTACGCCTGCCGCTGGAGGTGCGTGACATTTTCGTGGAGTTTCTCGAACGGGAATATCCGGACCGCGCCCGGCACGTGATGTCGGTCATCCGCTCGATGCGCGGCGGCAGGGACTACGACGCCGAATGGGGCAAGCGCATGACCGGCGAAGGCCCCTATGCATGGCAGATCGGCCGCCGCTTCGAGGTCGCCACGCGACGGCTCGGCCTCAACCGGGAGAAGCTGAGGCTGCGCACCGACCTGTTCGTGCCGCCGGAGGCGGAGCGCGACCAGCTCGATCTTTTCGGCGGGCAAAAAGCCGCGTAGCGGCGGCAGGACGGGCCCCTTGCCGGGGGGCGGCAGCGGCGCGACCATCGCGCCATGGCCGCAGCCGATTCGCCCGCCGTCGTCCGCCCCACCGACCGCTTCGAGAAGCGGGCGCGGCGGCGCGGCGCCAGGCTGATCGCGGGGGTCGACGAATCCGGTCGCGGCCCGCTGGCCGGGCCGGTTGTGGTGGCTGCGGTCATCTTCGACAAGCGGCGCTATCCCGACGGGGTCGACGATTCCAAACGGCTGGACGCGAGGACGCGCGAGGCGGTCTTCGAAGCGATCCTCAACACGGCGACGGTCTCGGTGGCGGTGGCGAGCCGGGAACGGGTCGACCGCATGAACATCCTGAGGGCCTCGCTGTGGGGGATGACGCGGGCGGTCGCGGGGCTGGCGCTGCGGCCCGACTACGTCCTAGTCGACGGCAACATGCTGCCGCCCGACCTCCCCTGCCCGGCCGAAGCGATCGTCGACGGCGACGCCCTGTCGCTGTCGATCGCGGCGGCTTCGATCGTCGCCAAGGTCACCCGCGACCGGCTGATGGCGCGGGTCGGCCGGGCGTTTCCCAACTATGGCTTCGAGCGTCACAAGGGCTATTCGACGGCCGCCCACTTCGAGGCGCTGCGCGTCCACGGCCCCTGCCCGCACCACCGCCAGAGCTTCGCGCCGGTGCGCGAGCAGCAACTGGTGATGCCGCTGGACTAGGGACGCCGTTCGGCGGGCTGTCAGTGCAGCTTGGCCTTGACGTCGTCGATCGCCTGGGCGACGAGCGCCTCGCCTTCCTTGCCCTTGACGCGGGCGGCGAGGATTTTCTCGGCGGCGGCGACGGCGACGTCGGCCGACAGCGCCCTCACCTCCTGAACCGCCTGGGCCTCGGCCTGGGCGATCTTCTGCTCGGCGAGGCGCGTGCGGCTGGCGACGTATTCCTCAACGCGGCGCTTGCCCTCGACGCTCAGCGCCTCCGCCTCGCGCCGGGCCTGATCGACGATCTCCTCGGCCTCGCTTTCGGCCTGGCGCGCCTTGCGCTGATATTCGGCGAGCAGCGCCTGGGCCTCCTCGCGCAGCTTGCGCGCCTGCTCCAGCTCGGCACGGATGCCCTCGGCACGGCGATCGAGATAGCCGGTGACGAGCGCCGGCACCTTCAGGTAGATCAGGAGGCCGACGAAGACGAGCAGCGAAATGAAAGCCCAGAACCGTGCGTCTTCGAACATCGCCGTGTTCTCCTACCCGGCCATGGCGCCCGACACTGCCTTGCCGACTTCGTCGGCGGCGGCATCGGCGTCGATCAACGATTTGATGATCGCCTGGGTCGCCTCACCGGCGATGGCGCCGACGTCGGCGAGCGCCGCCTTCTTGATGTCGGCGATGCGGGTCTCGGCCGCGGCGAGCTTCGTGGCGAGGTCCGCCTCGACCTCGGCACGCCGGGCGTCGACCTTGGCGCGGGCCTCCTCACGGGCGGTCTCGGCGATGGCGAACGCCTTGGCACGCGCCTCGGCCAGCGCCTTCTCGTAGCCGGCGAGCGCTTCCTCCGAGTTGGTCTTCAGCCGATCGGCCATGTCGAGGTCGCTGGCGATGCGGTCGCGGCGGTCCTCGATGATGCCGGCGATGCGCGGCACGGCGACGCGCGCCATCAGGTAGTAAAGGACGGCGAAGGTGATCGCCAGCCACAGGAGCTGCGAGGCAAAGGTGGTGGCGTCGAACGGCGGAAACACGTTGTGCTCCGCCGGCGTCTCGGTCACCGCGCCGGTGTTGGCGGGAATATCCTGCTGAGGCTGGGCGGCGGCTTCCATCACCGTCGTCTCCGGTTCGCGGGATCGCTCAGGTGAACAGCAGGATGAGCGCGATCAGCAGCGAGAAGATGCCCAGCGCCTCGGTGATGGCGAAGCCGAAAATGAGGCGGCCGAACTGACCGTCGGCGGCGGCCGGGTTGCGGATCGCGCCGGCCAGGAAGTTGCCGAAGATGTGGCCGAGGCCAATGCCGGCGGTGCCCATGCCGATGCAGGCAATGCCCGCGCCGATCGCTTTTGCTGCGTCCAGTTCCATGTCAGGTCTCTCCTGGTGTCACTCAGTGGCTGGGATGAATGGCGTCGTTCAGGTAAAGGCAGGTGAGGATGGCGAACACATACGCCTGAAGGGCGGCGACCAGCACTTCGAGCGCGGTCAGCGCGATGGTGGCGAGCAGCGGGAAGATGGCGCCGAGCACGCCGACCGCGCCGAGCGAGCCGAGCGCGACGACAAAACCCGCGAACACCTCCAGCGTGATGTGGCCGGCGAGCATGTTGGCGAACAGTCGGATCGACAGGCTGATCGGCCGCGACAGGAACGACAGCACCTCGATGATGACGATGAACGGTAGCAGGGCAACCGGCACGTCCTTGGGGACGAACAGCCGGAAGAAGCCCAGCTTGTGGCGCATGAGGCCGTAGACGAGGACCGTCAGGATGACCAGCAGCGCCATCGCGGCGGTGACGATGATGTGGGCCGAGAAGGTGAAGAAATAGGGAAAGAGGCCCCACGCGTTGCCGAACAGGAAGAACAGGAAGATCGAGAAGACCAGCGGGAAGAATCGCATGCCCTCGCTGCCGGCGCTCTCCCTCAACGTCTGAGCCATGAATTCGTAGAGCACCTCGGCCGACGACTGCCAGCGCGTGGGCACGAGCGCGCGGCGGCGCGTGGCGATCAGCAGAAAGCCCGAGGCGACCATCACCGTCAGCGCCATGAACAGGGCGGAATTGGTGAAGGAAAAGTCGACGCCGCCGACTTCGATCGGAATCAGCTTCTGGATGTGAAACTGGTGGATCGGATCGGCAGCCACGTTGCGCTCCTCGTCAACCCCTGTCGGGCCCGCTGTCCCGCCCGGTCGGCCCCGGTCCGGTCAGGCCGGCGGACCGCATCACGCTCAGGATCCCCGCTGCGAATCCCAGAAGCAAGAACACTATCAGTCCCCACGGCGAGGTTCCGAACAAGCGGTCGAACCCCCAACCGAGCGCGGCACCGAGAACGACGCCGGCGACGAAATCCGCGGCGAGCCGTACCGCCAGTGCCATTCCCCGGCGCGGCTCCTCGCCGTTACCGCGCTCGTCGTCGTCATGGCGCTCCCGCTGCTGCTCGCCCAGACGCTTATCGAGAGCGCGCAGCCTCGCCGCCAACTCGGCGTCACCGGCCGGCGACCGGTCCGGCTTGCCGTCCCCATCGCTCATGGCGACCTCCGAGTGGCCGAACAGGTTGTCTCAGATTGCTCGAGCCGCCCCCGCAAAGCCGCGCGCACCATAGTGATGGCCCCGGAGGGTGTCAAGCGCGCGGTTTCCCTTATAACGCATTGATAATACTGGCTTTATTGGCTTCGGCGGGCAATGCCGCGGCAACCACATGCGTGCTTTGTGCAAGCGCGCCACCCGTGCGACAATCCCACGATGAACGATGGTCCGTCCAAGCGCGCCCGCCGCGGTCCGACGATGCTGTCGGAGCTGGTGGGAAATGTGCTCGCTCCGGTGAGCGGGCGACGCGGCTTCGCTTCCGCCGATCTCATCGCGGCGTGGCCCGATATCGTCGGCGCGAAGTATGCCGGCTGCACGCGCCCGCAGAAGATCGCGTGGCCCCGCGACGAGGAGGGGGGCGGCGATGGCGGCGTTCTTCACCTGACGGTCGACGGTCCGCGGGCCGTCCTGATCCAGCACGAGCTTGGCCAGATCATCGAACGGATCAACGCGTTCCTCGGCTATGCCGCGATCACCAGGGTCCGGATCGTCCAGGGCCCGGTTGCGGGGCGGGAGGAGCGGCGCCCGGCGGTGGCGCCCCTCGACGGCGCCGCCGAGGCAAGGCTGGGGGCGGCGGTCGCCGGCGTTGAGGGCGACGGCCTCAGGGCCGCCCTCGACCGGCTCGGCCGCGGCGTCATGCAACGGCGCTGAGGGGGCTGGTCAAGATCGGCGGGCGCCATAATTTCCTGTGCAATGCCGCGCGGTTGCGGCAGACTCCCGCCCTCTTCCCAATAGAATCGAATCAAGGAAGCGACCGTGAAGCTCAGTTCCAGGCAGTGGCTCATCCTCATCGTGGCGGTGGTCGTCGTGGCCGCCGGCTTTGGCATCTACCGGTACCTCAACCGGTCGCAGGGCGTGGTCATCGGCGAAGGGACCCAAACCGCGCCGGCTCCGGCCGCCGGGGGCGAGCTGATGGTCGCCGGCCCGCTCGGCGAAGAAGCGCTCGGCGATCCCAAGGCGCCCAACATCGTCATCGAATACGCCTCGATGACCTGCCCGCACTGCCAGCGCTGGCACACGGACATCTACCCCGAGTTCAAGAAGAAATACGTCGATACCGGCAAGGCGTATTTCATCTTCCGCGAGTTTCCGCTCGACCCGCTGGCGACCTCGGCGATCATGCTGGCGCGGTGCGCGCCGCAGGGCCGCTATTTCCCGATCGTCGACCTGCTGTTCGACCACCAGTCCGAGTGGGCCTACGTCCAGGACCCGAAGACCGCGCTCCTCGACCTCGTCAAACAGGCCGGCTTCACCGAGGAATCGTTCAACGCCTGCTTGACGAATCAGACGATTTTGGACGGAGTGAACTGGGTCAAGGATCGTGCCTCCCAGAAGTTCGGGGTCGACGCAACGCCGACCTTTTTCTTCAACGGCAAGAAGCAGTCGGGCGAGCAGTCGATGGAGGAAATCGACTCGTACCTCGGGGGCTAGTGCCGTAGCACGGGGCAGCAGCGCGGGAGTGGGCATTTGAAATTCACGCGTTTGCGCGTCCTCGGGTTCAAGTCCTTCGTCGAGCCGACGGAGTTCGTGATCGAGGCGGGGCTGACCGGAGTCGTCGGGCCCAACGGTTGCGGCAAGTCCAACCTGGTCGAGGCGCTGCGCTGGGTGATGGGCGAAAGCTCATACAAGAACATGCGCGCGTCCGGCATGGACGACGTCATCTTCCAGGGGAGCCTCAACCGCCCGGCGCGCAATACGGCCGAGGTATCGCTGACGGTCGAGGACATCGCGCATCAGGCGACGAGCGCCTTCAACGATTCCGACACGGTCGAGATCACCCGCAGGATCGAGCGCGAAGCGGGGTCGGTCTACAAGATCAACGGGCGCGACGTGCGCGCCCGCGACGTGCAGCTTCTGTTCGCCGATGCCTCGACCGGCGCGCACTCGCCGGCAATCGTCGGCCAGGGACGCATCGGCGAGCTGATCGCCGCCAAGCCGACCGACCGGCGCAACCTTCTGGAAGAAGCGGCCGGCATCTCGGGCCTGCACAACCGCCGCCACGAGGCGGAGCTGCGTCTGCGTGCCGCCGAACAGAACCTGGCGCGACTCGACGACGTGATCGCCGAGATCGAACAGCAATTCGAGGCACTGAAGCGCCAGGCGCGACAGGCCACGCGCTACCGCAATCTTTCCGGTCAGATCCGCAAGGCCGAGGCGACCGTTCTCCACCTGCGCTGGCTCGCCGCCACCGAGGCGCTGGGTGAGACGCGGGGCGCCCAGGCCGAGGCCGCCGAGGCGACCACCCAGCGGGCGACCGAACAGGCAGCGGCGGCGCGGCGCCAGGCGGAGGCGGCCGCGGCGCTGCCCGACCTGCGCGATGCCGCGGCCGCGGCGGGCGCCACCGTGCAGCGCATCGCCGTCGCCAGCGAGGCGCTCGACGCCGAACACCGGCGCGTCAGCGATCGTCTCGACGAACTCGAGCGGCGGCTCAAGCAACTCGCCGACGACATCGCCCGCGAGGAGGGCATGATCGTCGACAACCGTGCGATCCTCGCCCGCCTCGACGAGGAGGAGCGGGGGCTGGAGATGGCCAACGCGGCCATGGCCGAGCGGCAGGCGAGCGCAGCGAACCGGCGGCGCGCGGCCGAGGCGGTGCTGACAGAGAGCGAGGCGGCGCTCACCCACCTCACCGGCGAGCACGCCGAGATCGTCGCGTGGCGCGGCCAGTTCGAGCACACGATCGGCGAGACAACCGCGCGCGGCGAACGGCTGAGGACGGAAATCGCTTCCGTCAAGGAACAGCTGGCGAAGCTCGGCGTCGGTGACGGCGGGCCGGGCGTCGCGGAGCGACAGGTGGAGGTCGAACGCGCCGAGGCCGAGCTTGCCCGACGCGAGGGCGAGGTCGGCGACAGCCGAGCGGCAGCTTGCGGCGGCCCGCGAGACGGCGACTGGCGCGCGCGACGCTTTCGCCAAGGTCGAACGCAAGCTTGGCCGGATCGAGACCGAATCGGCCACGCTCGCGGCGCTCCTCGCCTCCGCCATCGGGGACGGGCGGACGCCGCTCATCGACACGGTCAAGGTCGAGGCCGGATTTGAGGCGGCGCTCGCCGCCGCCTTCGGCGACGACCTCGACGCGCCGGCCGACGACGACGCGCCGGCCCACTGGCGTACGGTCGCCATCGATGCGGGCGATCCGGCACTGCCGGAGGGCGTTGCTCCGCTTGCCCGCCACGTCGACGGTCCGGCCGCGCTGGCGCGCCGGCTGGCGCAGACGGGGATCGTCGCCCGCGCCGAGGGCGCCCGCCTGCAGGCAGGGCTGCGGCCCGGCCAGCGGCTGGTCAGCCGCGAGGGCGACCTGTGGCGATGGGACGGCTACGTGTCGGCCGCCGACGCGCCGCGCTCGGCGGCGCAGCGGCTGGCGAGCCGTAACCGGCTTGCCGAACTCGAGGGTGAAATCGAACCGGCGCGTGCCGCCGTCGCGGCGGCGCGCGCGGCGCTCGAGGCCGCCGACCAGGCGGTGCTTGCGGCCGCGGAGGCGGAGCGCGTGGCGCGCGAGGCGCTGCGCAGCGAGCGCCAGACGCTCGACGCGGCGCGCGAGGCCCGCGCCAGCGCGGAGCGCGAGGCGAGCCGGGTGGCGGCCGGCCGCAGCCGCCTGGAGGAGGCGCTGGCGCGCCTGACGACCGATCTCGGCGAAACCGAAGCCGCCTTGGCGGCGGCGCGGGCTAGCCTCGCGGCGGCGGCCGACCCCGACGCCATGGCCGAGACGCTCGCCGAGCACCGCCGGCAGGTCGACGAACAACGCAGCGCAGTCGCCGAGGCGCGCACCGCCGTCGAGGGGCTGGCGCGCGAGAGCCGAGATGCGGTCCAGCCGGCTCGCGGCAATCGCGGTCGAACGGCAGACATGGCACGAGCGCGCGACCAACGCGGAAAGCCAGATCGCCACCCTCACCGCCCGCCGGCGGCGAAGCGGAGGCCGAAAAGGAATCGCTCGCCGGCGAGCCGGAGCGCATCGAGGCGCGGCGCAAGGCGCTGCTGTCGGAGGCCGCGGCGGCGGAGGCGGCGCGGGCCGAGGCGAGCGACGCGCTCGCCGCCGGCGAGGCCGTTCTCGCCGAGCGCCGACAAGGCGGCGCGGGACGCGCTCGAGGCGCTGTCGGAGGCGCGCGAGCGGCGCGGCCGGGCGGAGGAGCGGGTCGTCGCCGCCGAGCAGCGGCTGGCCGAGGTGGCGGAGCGCATCGGCGAGGTGCTCGACTGCGCGCCGGAAGAAGCGATCGACGCTCGCCGAACTGAAGCCGGGCGCTCCCCTGCCCGATCTCGACGATATCGAGGCGCGGCTGGAGCGCTATCGGCAGGAGCGCGAGCGGCTGGGCGCGGTCAACCTGCGCGCCGAGGCGGAGGCGACCGAACTCGGCGAGCGGCGCGACGGACTGACTCGGCGAGCGCGACGACCTGATCGCGGCGATCCAGCGCCTGCGTCAGGGCATCGCCAGCCTCAACCGCGAGGGCCGCGAGCGCCTGACGGCGGCGTTCGAAACGGTGAACGGCCATTTCAAGAGCCTGTTCACCCACCTGTTCGGCGGCGGCACGGCCGAACTGCAGCTCACCGAATCCGACGATCCGCTCGAGGCCGGCCTCGAGATCGTGGCGCGTCCGCCCGGCAAGAAGCCGCAGATCATGACGCTGCTCTCCGGCGGCGAACAGGCGCTGACGGCGATGTCGCTGATTTTCGCGGTCTTCCTAACCAACCCGGCGCCGATCTGCATGCTCGACGAGGTCGACGCGCCGCTGGACGACGCCAACGTCGAGCGCTTCTGCAACCTGCTCGACGAAATGGCGCGTCAGACCGACACGCGCTTCATCGTCATCACCCACAACCCGATCACCATGTCGCGCATGCGCCGCCTGTTCGGTGTCACCATGGCCGAGCGCGGGGTGTCGCAACTGGTCTCGGTCGACCTGGAGACGGCAGAGCGCTTCCGCGAAGCGGGTTAGGTTGCCTGCTCGCCGCCATGCCTGACGTCGCCTCTCCCCTCCTCGCCTGGTACGACCGCCACGCACGCAGGCTGCCATGGCGGGTGGGGCCGAAGGAGCGGGCGCGCGGGCGTGAGGCCCGACCCCTACCGCGTCTGGCTGTCCGAGATCATGCTGCAGCAGACCACGGTCGCGGCGGTGAAGCCCTATTTCGACACGTTCGTCGCGCGCTGGCCGACGGTCGCCGCGCTTGCGGCGGCGCCGCGCGACGACGTGATGAAGGCGTGGGCCGGGCTCGGCTACTACGCGCGGGCGCGCAATCTCCACGCCTGCGCCGTGGCCGTGGTGCGCGACCACGGCGGGCGGTTTCCCGAGACCGCCGCCGAGCTGAAGACGCTTCCGGGGATCGGCGACTACACGGCCGCGGCAATCGCCGCGATCGCCTTCGACGAGCCGGCGGCGGTGGTCGACGGCAACATCGAGCGGGTGATCGCGCGTCTGTTCGCGATCGAAACGCCCCTCCCCGCGGCCAAGGCCGAAATCCGGCGGATCCAGGCGGAGCTCACGCCATCGGACGCGCGCCGGCGACTACGCCCAGGCGATGATGGATCTCGGCGCCGCGATCTGCACGCCGAAGGCCCCGGCATGTTCGCTGTGTCCCCTCGCCGGCGACTGCACCGCGCATGCGCGCGCCGATGAGGAAGCCTATCCGGTGAAGGCAGCGAAGGCGGAGCGGCCGACGCGCCACGGCGCGCGCCTTCGTGGCGGTACGCGAGGACGGCGCGGTGCTGCTGAGGCGGCGGCCGGACAAGGGACTGCTCGGCGGCATGACCGAGGTGCCCGGCACGGAATGGACGAGTCGCGCGAGCGACTTGCCGGCGTCGGCTCATGCGCCGATTCAAGCGCGGTGGCGCAAGGTTCCGGCGACGGTCGTGCACGTGTTCACCCACTTCCGGCTGGAACTGACGGTGTTCACGGCGCGCGTCCCGGCCTCCACCGCCGTGCCCGCCGGCCACTGGTGGGCGGCGGCCGATGCACTCCCCGACGAGGCGCTGCCGAGCGTGATGAAAAAGGCGATCGAGGCGGCGTTGCCCGGCGCGACGAAGCGGCGGAGGCGCGCGGCGTGAGCACGATCCGCCACATCGTTCTCGACCTCGGTCAGGTGCTCCTCAGGTGGGACCCGGAGCGGCCGTTCCGGCGGCTGATCCCGGACGCGGCCGAGCGCCATCGCTTTCTCACCGAAGTCTGCACGCCGGCGTGGAACGACGAGCAGGACCGGGGCCGGTCGTGGCGCGAGGCCGAAGAGCGTGCTGATCGCGGAGCACCCCGACGACGCGGACATGATCCGCGCCTACCGGCAGCACTGGCCGGAAATGATGCCGGGGCAGATCGACGAGACGGTGGCGATCTTCGACGAACTGCTTGCCGCCGGCCACGACGTGACCGCGCTCACCAATTTCGCCGACGACACGTTCGAGGAAGCGCGGGCACGGTTTCCGCTACTCGATCGTTTTCGCGGCAGTGACGGTGTCGGCCCGCATCCGCGTGATGAAACCGGACCTCGCTATCTACCGCCATCACGCGGCGACCTTCGGGCTTGAGCCGCAGGCCACCCTCTTCTTCGACGACAAGCCGGAGAACGTTGCCGGCGCCCGGGCGGCCGGCTGGCACGCCGAGCAATTCGTCGGTGCTCAAAGGATGCGCGAAGACCTTCGGCGCTACGGCATCGCCGTCGACTGATCGCCGTCGCGCAGGATCAGTCGAGCCAGACCGGGTTGGTCCAGGCGGAACGGCCGGCGGCGTCGGTGGCGACCAGGCGAAACCAGTCACCGGCAAACTGCTCGACGGGCAAGCTCGCGCGCGTCATCTGACGGCCGAAGACGTGAGCGGCGCGACTGCCGCGCCCGACCAGCGGCGACATTGACGACCGGCGAGCATTCGACGTGGGCTTCGCCACCGGCCACACGGAAATCGTCGAGCCGCGGTCCCTGGCTGGAATAGAAGTGTCCGGCCTTCAACGCGGCGAGAAGCGCCTCCGGCTCGTTGCTTTCGGCCTTCACCATCACCCAGCCGCCGAAACCGTCGTCGACGCGGAAGTGAGCGTCATCGGCGGCATAGGCGGTCAGGCGATGGCCGTCGTTCAGCAGGCGATCGAGCAGGTAGGCGCCATCGCCCCGCCGGCACTCCAGCTCGCAGCCGTGATTGTAGATTTCGACGGCGTGGGCATGCGCGGCCATGGCGCGCCCGTCGGCGTCGTCGAGCCCCGACCATTGCGGATGGGCGATGGCGACGAAGGCGCCGGCAGCCTTCGCGCGCGCGGCGAGCGCAACGCCGGTTTCGGCCGCGCCGGTCGGCGCGAAATCCGGCGGCAGACCGACTGCGAGGATGTGCCAGATCTCACCGTGGCTGTTGGCGGACGCGTGGACCTCGGCGCCGAGGATGGTGGTGAAGGCGTTGGTGCGGAACGGCCGCGTGTCGGCGATCGGGAAGCCGTAGCGGCTCAGGAAATGATCGGACAGGCAGAGGAAGTCATAGCCGATCTCGCGGTAGAGCCGGCAGACTTCCGCCGGCTCCAGGCGCCCGTCGGAAAGCGTCGAGTGGGTGTGGAGATTGCCCCGCCAGAAGCGGCCGGGCGCGGTGAAGGCTTCGGTCCCCATCCCGGCACTGTAGCGCGGATCGCCGGCGCCCGGATGACACTTGCGCCGGCTTCAGGCCAACACCAGGTCAGGCGCCGGCCGACGCCATTTCGCGGCGGGCGAGCTGGCGGAGGGCGTCGATGGGATTGAGGCCGCCGCCGTCGCGGGTGTGCCAGAAAGTCCAGCCGTTGCATGCGTCCAGCCCCTGCACCAGGGCGCCGACCTTGTGGATGGAGCCGGTGTGTTCCCCTGCTTTTAGCGTTCCGTCGGCACGTACCTCGGCCTGATGGCGAATGCGGACATCGGTGAGGATGGTGCCGGGCACGATCAGGCCGGCCTCGACCAGCGAGCCGAAGGGAACGCGCGGCTCGGCCCGCTTGCCCTGCGAGACGGCAAGCGCCGACGTGGGCACGGGCTCGACGGCGGCGATGCGCCGGGTGGCGGCGGCGATGTAGTCGTCCTCGCGCTCGATGCCGACGAAATGGCGGCCGAGACGCCTGGCGACGGCGCCGGTGGTGCCGGTACCGAAGAACGGATCGAGGATCACGTCGCCCGGCTTCGACGAGGCGATGAGGATGCGGTGGAGAAGCGCCTCGGGCTTCTGGGTCGGGTGGACCTTCCTGCCCTCCCCTCCCTTCAGACGCTCGCCGCCGGTGCACAGCGGAAACAGCCAGTCGGAGCGCATCTGGAGGTCGTCGTTGGCGGCCTTCAGGGCGTCGTAGTTGAAGGTGTAGCCTTTGGACTGGTCGCGGCTCGCCCAGATCAGCGTCTCGTGGGCGTTGGTGAAGCGGCGGCCGCGGAAGTTCGGCATCGGGTTGGACTTGCGCCAGACGATGTCGTTCAGCACCCAGAAGCCGAGGTCCTGCAGGATAGCGCCGACCCGGAAGATGTTGTGATAGGAGCCGATCACCCACAGCGCGCCGTTCGGCTTCAGCACCCGCCGGCAGGCCATCAGCCAGGCGCGGGTGAAATCGTCGTAGGCGGCGAAGCTGCCGAACTTGTCCCAATCGTCGTCGACGGCGTCGACGTGCGACTGGTCGGGACGGGTGAGCTTGTTTTCAAGCTGCAGGTTGTAAGGCGGGTCGGCGAAGACGAGGTCCACCGAGGCGGCCGGCAGCTTTTCGAGTTCGGCGACGCAGTCGCCTTTCAGGATCGAATCGAGCCAACCGTACCCGCCGGGCGCGGTACGCAACTGAACCATGACAATACCCTGACGCAACACCCGCGCCCGAGGCGGGCAGCAGCGATCCTCGCCGAACAGGGTAAAGGCGGAGTTAGGGGGTATGGTTAAGCAGGGGTGAACGGGACGCGGGTGGCGGGGGTTCCCTTGCCCCCTCAGGCGTACTATGTGAGCGCTCCACGCCGGCAGCGTCGACCGGCCAACCGGAACCCATCCCTCATGCTTTTCGTCTTCGACTGCGACGGCGTCATCGTCGATTCGGAAATCATCGCCGCGGCGGTGGACGCCGAACTTCTGACGGAGGCCGGCTACGAGATCACGCCGGCGGAGGTCAACCGGCGCTTCGCCGGCATGACGGCGCGAGCGTTCGGCGAGGTGGTTGCCGCCGAGATGGGCCGGCCGCTGCCGGAGGATTTCTTCGATCGCGCCAGGGCCGAGATCGACCGGCGGCTGGCGAGCGAGCTGAAGCCGATCCCCGGCATCCACGAACTGCTCGACCATCTCGACGGGCCGCGCTGCGTCTGCTCCAACTCGGCGAGCGAGCGGCTCAGGATCTCTCTCGAAAAGACGCTGCTCTACGACCGCTTCCGGCCGTACATCTTTTCCGCCGTCGAGGTGGGCACGCGCGAGCCGAAGCCGTCACCAAACGTCTATCAGTACGCGCTCGGCGAGTTCCGGTCGGCACCACGCGATGCGCTGGTGCTGGAAGATTCAGTGGCCGGCGTCACCGCCGCACGGGCCGCCGGCGCGCGCGTCGTCGGGTTCACCGGCGGATCGCACACATGGCCCGGCCACGCCGATCTCCTGACCGAAGCCGGAGCGGAGACGGTGATCAACCGCCTCGCCGACCTGCCAAAGGTGGCCGAGGCGCTGGCGGCGTGGGAAGGGCTTTCCAGCTGACGCTTCAGATTGGGCGCCCTTTGGACACCCACTCGCCCATTGCTTCCAAAAGCTCACTCGTCGGATAGTCTTGAATATCTTCGTCCGAGAATCCTGCTGCAAGTTGGCGCTCGTAGTACCACTCCTGAAAATCGGTGTAGGCACCTAGAATCTTGGCCGCGCCCGGCGCTTGAATTCCTGCCTCACTGACCAGCCAATTTCTCACCTTCCTCACAGCTTTCTGGAAGTCGCCCGCATGGGCCTCAACGTCGCATCCGGCCAAGTCCGATAGAGCAATTTGATACCGATATTTCTTCTCCTCAAGAACCAGCAATCGCTTCGTATCTCTGCCTCGCCCAAAATATCGTCGACAGGCGTAGTCGATGCCAAGTTCAAACGGCATGTTCAGGCGGAAGTGTTCGCCCCTCTTCGTTGCCTGCGCGCGACTTAAATCGTGAATGGAAAATTTTGAGGCCTCAATCAGCTCTTAGAATCTTGGCGAGCCGACTCTCGCCAGAGTCCGCGCGCTCTGTCGAAATGCGTGGGATCAGGCCGAGGAAGACGATGCAGAAAAGGATCGCTTGAAGGATAGGCTCGTATTCTTCGTCCAAAGGGCAATTGACGAAGACGCATCGATCGTACGGTGCGTCTGGCAACGGCTACCCCTTCGGAGGAAATGGATCGCTTCCGTATGAATTGCGTTCACGAATTCGGCCATCACGGCCGTGAATATACAGCTCCGTTCCCTGGTTTCGTGCAATCTCCTTTGCCTTCTCGATTGCTTCGTGTTGTGTGCCGTACGTTGCCGAGGCCCTGGAAGCCCCGGCGCGTCTAATACTCCACTTGTCGCCACTTGGGACGACGTGCTGGCCCTTCCTCGACATTGCGGTTAGCCTCATGAATCAATGCTCCGATTGAATAACATAGGCTACTTGGCCCGCGACTGCACGTCTTTGCGGGAACATTAAACCGCGACGAAACGCCTGCTCCGCACCTTGCTGAAGGGCGTGGGCATCTCAATTTCGACTGAAGGGCGGTACGCGGTGTCAATGGGGCTGAGGAGAAGGCCGAATTTTTCACCAGTCGGTGGCGAGCGCCTCCTGCTCTTCGCCTTGTCCCGATCCTACGCCGCGCGTCGGCGCCAGACCACGCACCTGTTGCGACCGGACGTCTTCGCCCGATAAAGCGCTTCGTCGGCGCGGTTCAGGAGCTCCTCGAGGTCGGTGGTCGTCGAATTCGAGCGCGGCCACGCCGAAGCTCGCGGTGACGCGGATGGTTTCGGAACCGACGGCAACCGGCAGATCGGCGATCGCCGCGCACAATCTCCTGGCGACATCGGTCGGCGCCGGCCAGTCCCGTGTTCGGCAACAGGACAGCGAACTCCTCGCCGCCCATCCTGCCGATGGAATCGGTGGCACGCAGCTCAGCCATGCAGGTTCGGACGACACTCGCCAGCACCTCGTCCCCGGCCGCGTGACCATAGGTGTCGTTGATCTTCTTGAAATGGTCGATGTCGAAGCCGATGCAGCCAAGCTCATGGTCATGGCGGAGCGCGAGCGCCATGGTCCGCATGGCATCTTCCTCGAAGCCCCGCCGCGACAGCGCCCCGGTGAGCGCATCGCGGGTGGCCGACAGCCGGAGCTCAAGCTCATCCACGACCAGGCGCGCCAACTCCGACATGAGGCCGATGTCATCCGGCCCGAACTCGCGCGGACGCGTGTCGATGAGGCAAAGGGAGCCGACGTTGCGCCCGTCGCTGGTCGTCAGCGGTATCCCCGCGTAGAACCGCACGCCGGCCTGGCTCGCGATAAATGGATTCCGCGCAAGGCGACGATCGCGGGTGGCGTCATTGACAACGACGGGCTCGAGGCCGGTCGCAGGCGCGCCGCGCGACGCGTCTTCGGCGAGCGCCGACGCGGCGTCGATGCCTCCTGGCGATGCCTGTCGGGAAAGGCGGTGAACGAAACGATCGCGATCGGCACATCGAACAGCTTCTTGGCGAGATCGGTGACGCGGTCGAAGGCCTCGTTCCTCGGCTTCGGCAAGGGCCTGAGGCGGTCGAGCGCGATGAGGCCTTCGCATTCCTGCCTGAGGGCGGACATGGACACGGCCGCCGGCCCCGCCAGCGCGACGGACGGGATGCTGACCGGACGGTCCTTGGCCTTGGAGCGACGTCACGGCCGCGGTGATTTTCGAACGTTTGGCAGCCACGCTGGCCAATATCCGCCGATGCCGTTGTCAGCCGCTTTATGGCTCAGGCGAAATTTGCGTCTGATTTGCTCCAACCCGGTACCGGCAAATATCGGCGTTTTGGACTCGATTTCGTGTCAAACCCGCACGATTGCGGAAAGGGAAGCGGAACCCGCTGCCGATAGAAACGATGGCGTCGTTCTCGCAAGCCGGATCGGATCGACGCCATGATCAGGAAAAGTCTCGCGGTCGCCCTCGCCATCGGCCTGATAACGGCGATTGATGCGCCGGCCAGCGCGCTTGACCTTGGGGTCGGCGGCGTCGGTGTCAGCATCGACCACGGCGACTCGGGCGGCGTCTCCGTCTCGGTCAGCGGGCCGGGCACCTCCGCCGCCGTCTCGGCCGGTAACGGCGTCGCCGCGTCAGCGGCGGTCGGCAATGCCGAGGTCGGCGTCAGTCAGAGCGAAGCCGGCGGCGTCACCGCATCGGCAGGCGGGTCTGAGCGGTCGGCCGGCGTCTCCGTCGGCGGCGCCAACGACAACCTGGTCAGCGTGACGGCTTCCGGCGGCTCTCACAACATCGACATCGGTGTCGGCACCGGCGGCGGTTCGCTGTTGTCGCTCGACGGCGGCGGTGGATCGATCGGCCTTGGCATCAACCTCGGGGGCCTGACCGGCGGAAGCGGCGCTTCCGGCGAGCCGGACCCCGACAACGGCGGCATCGACCTGTGGCGCGGCGAGGGTGCCCCCGGCGCGCTCGACGCGGCGGACGTCGCCCGGCTGCTGGCGCCTCTCGGCCCGCGGGGGCGGCAGCTGCTGGTGAGCCGCTGCCTTTCGATCCTGTCCAGCCCGACGAGCTACGAGGCAAACCTCGCCGATCTCTGCGTGTCGCTGGCGCAGATCAACGCACCGCTGGGCCGCTAGGCGGCGGTCCCATCCCGTCGGGCCTGCCGGGCTGTGGCGAGGGGCTAGACCTCCCGCCTCAGGCCCGCGCCATGACCCGGCCGGGGCATTCTGCCTGGCCTAGCGAGGTGTCCTGCCTCGCCCTGGTTGGCGCCAGAGCGACCGCGCCGGCGCGGTCTGCCGCGTGTCTTGTTGCGAGGCTCGGTCTGCACGGCGAGCGGCGCTTCGCCCCCGGCAACCGGTATCTGCAGGCGTATCAACTTCTCGATCGCCCTCAGAAACGGAACCTCATCGGCGGAGCAGAACGAAATCGCCACGCCGGCGTTGCCGGCGCGGGCGGTGCGGCCGATGCGGTGCACGTAGCTCTCCGGAATGTTGGGCAGGTCGTAGTTGATGACGTGGCTGACGCCGTCGACGTCGATGCCGCGCGCCGCTATGTCGGTGGCAACCAGGGTTCGCACGCGGCCGCTGCGGAACTCCATGAGCACGCGCTGGCGCTGACCCTGGCTCTTGTTGCCGTGGATGGCGCTGGCGTCGATGCCGGCGGCAGCGAGGCCGCGGACGACCTTGTCGGCTCCGTGCTTGGTCCGCGCGAAGATCAGCGCCCGGTCGATCGTTTCCGCCGTCAGGATTTCGGCAAGGAGGCGGGGCTTGTCGGCGCGCGCGACATGAACCGCCCGCTGATTGACGCGCTCGGCGGTCGAGGCGGGCGGCGTGACGCTCGACTCTCGCCGGATGGGACAGCATCTCGTCCGCCAGACGGCCGATCTCGGCCGGCATGGTTGCCGAGAACAGAAGGGTCTGGCGCTGCCGCGGCAGCATGCGCGACGATCCGACGAATGTCGTTGATGAAGCCCATGTCGAGCATACGATCGGCTTCATCGAGCACCAGGACTTCGACCTGGGCCAGGCTGACCGCGCCGCATTTGCAAAGATCGAGCAGCCGCCCGGGCGTGGCGACCAGCACGTCGACACCACTGGCAAGAGCGCGAATTTGCTTGCCGATCGGCACGCCGCCGATCGCGAGCGTCACGCTGAAGCGGAGGTGCCGCCCATAAGTGCGGAAGCTGTCGACGATCTGACCGGAAAGTTCGCGGGTGGGGCTGAGGACGAGAACGCGGGCACTGTTTCCGGGCTGGCCGGCGGGAAGACGCGGCGAGCCGGTGCAGAATGGGCAGCGCGAAGGCCGCCGTCTTGCCGGTGCCGGTCTGGGCGACGCCGACGAGGTCGCGTCCGGAGAGGATCGCGGGTATGGCCGCCGCCTGGATCGGCGTCGGGTCAACGTAGCGCTCGTCGGTGAGCGCACGGGCAATCGGCTCGGCAAGGCCGAGGGTCGTGAATGACATCGGGATAGATTCTCTTTCTGAGGGTGCGGGTCGCGGCGGCCGGCTTTCAAGAAGCCGGGGCGCGAATCGCTGGCCAACGGGGACATCCCCGCGTGGCCTGGGCTGTCTTTTTTTGGGGTTGGCAGGCCGAAAATCCGTATTCCGGATTTCGTGCAACGCGGCCTGCTGCGAGCGCAACGCTCGCCGAGGGGTATAGGACCGAAGTCCTTAACAAGCAATAGGCAAGATTTCGGATTACGTCGTGGCCCCCGACGGGTATCGCGGCGATCGCGGAAACCCGGGCGATCTGGCGGTCGACGTCAAGGGCGGCTCGCCTATTCGCCGCGCAGGGAAAGCTGGTGTTCCTGCACGACCCGCTCACTGCGCTCGAGCGCGCTCTTGATGCGATATTGCAGCTGTCCCGCTTCGACCGGGAGCAATCTGAGGACTTCGTACGCCCCCGCCGCCGCGCCCACCTGCATTTGTGCGTCGAAATTCACCTTCTCGCCAACGTGATATTTGTGGACTTGCATGGAAGCCATATGGGTTCTCCATAAAAAAACGGCAATGCGGCCTGTTCGCTAACCGCTTCTTTAATCAGTTCGGCGCTAATTGGTCCATGGGCGAAACCTGGTTTTGCGCATCGCCCTCCAAAAACCCCGCGCTCTACTCCGCGGCTTCGCTGAACGGCGGTGGCTTCTCCCATTTCAGTTTCGGTTGACGCGCGGGTCTCGTCGAGCATTGCGGGTCTTGCCGCGCGCAATCAGACTGGACGTCAGGCGCAGAAGCGTCGGCGTTGCCCGTGCCATGCGGCACGTCAGCGCAGGTGTTGCCCGGCTCCAGAATAAGATTTGATTCATCTCCACGGCGTACTAGATACGGGGCGTCTCCGGGCCGAACTCGGCCCATCCTGTCAGCCACTCCTGACGATTTTTGCGGCGTTCGGCCGCGGCAATGCGCTATGTCCGTTGATCCCGCCACCGCCTCTCCTCCAACGGGCTTCTGGTGGCACTTTACGACAGCCGTACCCGATCGATGGCGGGCACTCGTCCGTGGCAGCGAAGTATGGCTGGTCCTGCTCGCCGTCGTCATCGGCATCGTGGCCGGATTGGTCGTCACCATCATGAACGTGACGGTGGCGATGATGCATCAGGCGCTTTTCGGTCTTGGAGCCGGGAGCCGTCTAAGCGCGATCGAGGCACTGCCGACGCGAAACGGCTACCTGATTCCGGTGGTCGGCGGGCTGGTGCTTGCGGCCGTCGCATGGACGTTGGCCAAGGCGGGGCTCCAGCGTCCCGTCGATCCGATCGAGGCCAATGCACTACACGGCGGCCGCATGTCCATGCGCGACAGCCTCATCGTCGGCGCCCAGACAATCATTTCAAACGGCTTCGGTGCTTCCGTGGGCCTGGAGGCCGGGTACACGCAGGTCGTTTCCGGAGTGGCGTCACGCCTCGGGATTTCCTTCCGGCTCAGGCGCGCCGACCTCAGGATGCTGGTCGGCTGCGGCGCCGCCAGTGCCATCGCCGCAGCGTTTGGTGCCCCCTTGACCGGCGCCTTCTATGGCTTCGAACTGATCATCGGCACATACACCGCCGCGTCGCTCGCGCCGGTGCTTGCCGCCTCCATCACCGGCGTACTGGTGACGCATTTGTTCGGGGTCGAGCCGTACTCGATCACGGTCGGCGCGCAATCCACGTTCCACAATTCCGATCTCCTCAGCGTGCTTCTGCTGGCCCTGGTCTGCGGAGGCATTGGCATCCTCGTCATGCGCGGCGTCACATTGACAGAGGTGGTCTTCCGGCGGACGCGCATACCGCGGATTCTTCACCCTGTCCTTGGGGGGCTGATCATAGGTGGCCTCGCCATCGTCGACCCGCATGTCCTTTCGTCCGGTCACGGTGCGCTGAAGCTGACCCTCGATTCCACGCTTCCCGCCATCGCGCCATTCCTGCTGCTGGTCGTTCTCAAGGCGACCGCCTCGGCCGTGTCGCTCGGCTCCGGCTTCCGCGGCGGTCTGTTCTTCGCCTCGCTCTACCTGGGTGCGATCACCGGCAAGCTCTTCGCGGCGGTCGCCACTACGGTAGCGCCGGCCTTCGCGCCTGACCCACTGGTCGCCACGATCGTCGGCATGAGCGCGATGGCCGTGGCGATCGTCGGCGGACCGTTGACAATGTCCTTTCTGGCTCTGGAGACCACGGGCGACCTTCCGACCACGCTCGCCGTTCTGGCGGCGGCGATCGTCTCAACGATCACAGTACGTGAATTGTTCGGCTATTCGTTCGCGACCTGGCGCCTGCACCTTCGGGGCGAGACAATTCGCAGTGCCCACGACGTCGGGCGAATCAGGGCGCTCAGCGTCGGCAGCCTGATGCGGCGCGACGTGCGCACCGTGATGGGAGACACGCGGCTCTCCTCGTTCCGCCGCGACTTTCCCCTGGGATCGACGCAGCGCGTGGTCGTGGTTGACGGCGCGGGCCGTTATCTCGGTATCGTTCTGGTTGCGGAAGTACAGGCGCCCGATCTCGGCGATGATGCGGATTCCAGAGCGATCCGCGAGTTCCTGCACAATCAGAAGGACGCCCTTCAGCCGCAGATGAACGTCAAGGACGCTATGAAAATGTTCGACAGGACGGAGACGGAGGCTCTGGCCGTGGTCGATCCGGCGACGCAACAGGTACTTGGGCTGCTTTCGGAATCGCACGCCTTGCGCCGGTATTCGGAGGAACTGGACCGGACGCGTCGCGACCTTATCGGCGAAACCGGCTGACCCTATTCCGCAGCCTCGCTGAAGGGCGGCGGCTTCTCCCACTTCAATTTCGGCTGGCGCGCGGCGCGCGTCTCATCGAGGCGGCGGCGCGGCGCCAGCATCGGCGCCTGGCGGAATCGCTCCGCCTCGCCGCGCTTCGCCCGCATCACCAGATCGCGCAGCGTCGCAACGAACAGGTCGAGTGAACCCTTCGATTCCGATTCGGTCGGCTCGATCAACAACGCGCCGTGGACGACCAGCGGGAAATACATGGTCATCGGGTGGAAACCCTCGTCGATCATCGCCTTGGCGAAGTCGAGGGTGGAGACGCCGGTGCCCTCGAGGAAGGTGTCGTCGAACAGCGCTTCGTGCATGCAGATGCGGTCGCCGAACGGCTGGCTCATGACGTCGGCGAGCGAGGCGCGGACGTAGTTGGCGTTGAGGACGGCATCTTCGGAGGCCTGCCGCATGCCGTCGGAGCCGTGGGAAAGCATGTAGGCGAAGGCACGCACGAACATGCCCATCTGACCGTGGAACGCCGACATGCGGCCGAAGGGCTGTGGCGTTCCAGCGTCCTGAGCGCCACCCTCGACCATCTCGATCCCCAAGGTATGAAGATCGTTGAGGGCATCTTCGGTCTGCCCGCTCGACGCTTTAACACGCGGAAGGATCGCATCCAGTTCGGCGTAGCTGGCCCGACCGGAAATGACGGCTTGGTCGATGAAACGCTTCATGACCGGATCCAACGGATTGATCAGCCGGCCGTCAGCGCCGGCCCTTGCCCGCGGCGCAGTGTTCTCGACCAGACGGTATTCAGACCCGTCGCGCGCGACGAACGGTACCGGCGCGAACGGCGCCAGCGCCTCCGACAGCACCACAGGGCCGGCGCCCGGTCCGCCGCCACCGTGGGGCGTCGAGAAGGTCTTGTGCAGGTTGATGTGCATGGCGTCGACGCCAAGGTCGCCGGGGCGGACCTTGCCGACGATGGCGTTGAAGTTGGCGCCGTCAGCGTAGAAGTAGGCGCCGGCGGCGTGGACGGCCTCGGCGATGGCGGCGACGTCGCGCTCGAAGAGACCGCAGGTGTTGGGGTTGGTGAGCATGATCGCGGCGACGTCATCGTCGAGGCGCGCCTTGACCGCATCGGGATCGACGGTGCCGTCGTCGCGAGCGGGCACGTCGACGATCCTGTAGCCGAGGAGCGCGGCGGTCGCGGGGTTGGTGCCGTGGGCCGACTCCGGCACGAGCACGACGGAGCGCGCCTCGCCACGGGCGGCGAGCGCGGCCTTGATCGTCATCATGCCGCAGAGCTCGCCGTGGGCGCCGGCCTTGGGGCTCATGGCGACCGCTGCCATGCCGGTCATCTCCATCAGCCAGCGGGCAAGCTCGGCGATCAGCTCGACCGCGCCCGGCACGGTCTTGACCGGCTGCAACGGGTGGATGTCGGCGAAGCCCGGCAGGCGCGCCATCTTCTCGTTGAGGCGCGGGTTGTGCTTCATGGTGCACGAGCCGAGCGGGTAGATGCCGGAGTCGATTGCGTAGTTCTTCTGGCTGAGGCGGACGTAGTGACGCACCGCCTCCGGCTCCGACAATCCCGGCAGGTCGAGCGGCGCCTTGCGGGCGTGCTTGCCGAGCCGATCGGCGACCTTCGGCGGATCGGGCAGGTCGACGCCCGTCACCTCGGGGCGGCCGATCTCGAAGATCAGCGCTTCCTCGATCTGGAGCCCGCGGTTGGCGGTGAAGGTGCGCTCGTCGGCGGTGTTGGCGGGCGGCGGCGCGGTCGGGCGGCCTTCAGTCAACATCACACCACCTCCTTCAGCGCGGCGGCGTAGGCGGCGCGGTCCTCGTCGGTGTTGGTCTCGGTCGATGCAACGACGATGAGGTCGGCAAGTTCGGGACGATCCGGCTCCAGGCGCGAGACCGGCACGCCGCCGAGAACGCCCTTCCCCGCCAGCTTGTCGATGACCTCGGCCGCGGTGCCGGGAACGCGGATGGTGAACTCGTTGAAAAACGAGTCGTTGAGCACGGTTACGCCCGGAACCTCGGAAAGCGATTCAGCCAGACGAACCGCGTTGGCGTGGTTCAGCGCGGCGAGGCGGCGAAGGCCGGTTTCGCCGAGCAGCGTCATGTGGATGGTGAAGGCGAGCGAGCAGAGGCCCGAGTTGGTGCAGATGTTCGACGTCGCCTTGCCGCGGCGGATGTGCTGCTCCCGCGTCGACAGCGTCAGCACGAAGCCGCGGCGGCCCTCCGCGTCGATGGTTTCGCCGGCGAGGCGGCCGGGCATCTGGCGGACGAACCGCTGGCGGGTGGCGAAGAGGCCGACATAGGGGCCGCCGAAGGTAAGCGGGTTGCCGAGCGATTGGCCCTCCCCCACCACGATGTCCGCCCCTTGCGCGCCCGGCGGCTCAATGGCGCCCAGCGACACCACCTCGGTGAAGACGGCGACCAGCAGCGCACCGGCGGCGTGGGCCTTTTCGGCGATGGGCCTCAGGTCGACCAGGTTGCCGTAGAACGACGGCGACTGGACGACGACGCAGGAGGTTTCGCCGTCGATCGCGTCAACGATCGCTTCGGTGCCGGCAGGATCAGGCGCCAGCGCCACAACCGCGTCGCCGGCCATCTCCGACGTCGTCTCGATGACGGCGCGGTATTGCGGGTGGAGGCCACCCGACAGCACGGCCTTCCGCCGCCCGGTCACCCGGTGCGCCATCAGCACCGCCTCGGCGGCGGCCGTCGAGCCGTCGTACATCGACGCGTTGGCGACATCCATGGCGGTGAGGTTCGCCACCTGGGTCTGGAACTCGAACAGGTATTGCAGGGTGCCCTGGGCGATTTCAGGCTGGTACGGCGTGTAGGAGGTGAGGAACTCGGAGCGCTGGATCAGGTGATCGACGCTCGCCGGCACGTGGTGACGATAGGCGCCGGCACCGACGAAGAAGGGCACCGAACCGGCGGCGACGTTCCTGCCGGCGAGGCCGGAAAGAACGCGCTCGACCTCGATCTCGCTCTTCGCGGACGGCAGGTCGAGCAGCCCGTCCAGGCGCTTGCCGGCGGGAATGTCGGTGAAAAGATCGTCGACGCTCGCCACGCCGATGCGCGCGAGCATCAGGCGGCGGTCGGCCTCGGTATGGGGGAGATAGCGCACCGGCAGCCTCACACCGTCTCGACGAAGCGCTCGTAGGCGTCGCCGTCCATCAGCTCATCGAAGCCGGACTTGTCCGTCACCTTCAGCTTGATGAACCAGCCGTCGCCTTCCGGGTGCCGGTTGACGATGGCGGGCTCGTCCACGAGCGCGCTGTTGATCTCGATCACCTCGCCGGCAAGCGGCGCGTAGACCTCGCTCGCCGCCTTGACCGATTCCACGACGGCCGCCTCGCCGCCCTTCTCGAGCTTCTTGCCGACAGCCGGCAGCTCGACGAACACGATGTCGCCGAGCTGCTCCTGGGCGTGTTCACTGATGCCGACGACGGCGGTGTCGCCGTCGAGGCGGATCCATTCGTGGTCGCGGGTGTAGCGGGTGGTCATCTCGATCCTCGTCAGGAAGGGGATTTGCGAACGTAACGGTGGGGAACGAAGGGAAGCGGCGTGACGGTGGCAGGCCCGGCGCGGCCACGGACCTTGACCACGAGGCCGGTCCCTTCGTCCGCGAACACCGGCGGCACGTAGCCCATGGCGATCGGGCGGCCGAGGGTCGGCGAAAAGCCGCCGCTGGTGACGCGGCCGACGATTTCGTCGTGCTGGTTCAGGATGTCGGCGCCGTCGCGGGCGGGCGCGCCTTCGATCGCCAAGCCAACGCGCACGCGGGCGGGCTCGTCGGCAAGCTCTTGCAGGATGCGCGTGGCGCCGGGGAAATCGGCGGCCTCGCGGCGGCGGCGGGCGATGACGAACGTGAGACCCGCCTCGACCGGCGAGATCGTCTCGTCCAGCTCGTGGCCGTAGAGCGGCAGCCCCGCCTCGAGGCGGAGCGAATCGCGCGCGCCGAGGCCGACGGGGCGGACCCGCTCGTCGGCGAGCAGCCGCCGCCACAACGCAGCGGCATCGGCGGGCGGCGCCAGAATCTCGAAGCCGTCCTCGCCGGTGTAGCCGGAGCGCGAAACGAGAAACGCGAACGAATCCGTACCGCATGAAGCCGAGGTCGGCCGCGGCCGGGACGAGCGTCGCCATGACGGCGGCGGCCTCCGGCCCCTGGAGCGCGATCAGCCCGTGGTCGTCGCGCCGGCTGAGCACGGCGCGGGTGCCGGCCGCCGACTCGATCAGGGCGAAATCTTCCTCCTTGGTGGCGGCGTTGACGACGATGTAGAGGCTGCCGGCCGAAGTCTCCTCGGGCGGCCGCGCGATCATCAGGTCGTCGAGGACGCCGCCCTCCTGGTTGAGGAGGACCGTGTAACGGATCTGACCGGGCTTGAGACCGCGGATGTCGCCCGGGACCAGGCGCTCGGCGATCGCGGCAATGGCGTCGTGGTCGGCGTCGGGATCGCCGGTGCGCTCCGTCAGGGTCAGGAACGCCGGCCCCATGTGGGACACATCGAAGAGGCCGGCGTGCTCACGCGTCCATTTGTGCTCGGCGATGATACCGGTCGGGTACTGGACCGGCATGGCGTAGCCGGCGAACGGCACCATGCGCCCCCCGAGCTCGCGGTGGAGAGCGGTGAGCGGCGTTTCGCGCAGACTGGAACCGGCAGTGTTTTCGGTCAACGACAGGTCCTCGGCGACAGGTGGCGAGACGAATCGCACGCGATTCGTCCCGCGCCCCCTCTGTCCGGAGAACCTGAGAGATTTCCCGCGTCTTTAATCGCTCTTCCGGACGGAAAAGTGCTCCACACTTTTCCTGGAAACGCGATTTGCCGCTCTTCCGGACGGAAAAGTGCTTCACACTTTTCCTGGAAACGCGACCGCGGTTACTCCTTCGGTGAGCGGGCAAGCCCGCTGCTTTCCAGAGTGTCGCCGACCGTCCGGTCCTTCTGCCTGAGAGTTTCCGGGGCGGTTGCTCCTTCGGCGCCGAACCGCAACGTGCGGCCCGAGCTCTCCCGGCGGTCGTCAGAGCCCGCTCGCGGGCTCACCGGGACGCGACTCCTTCCCGGCAGGCCGGCACTCTAGGAGCCTTGGCGGCCGAGTCAATCAGCCGGTGACGCGGCCAGCGCCGGCGGGCGTCTTTCCCTGATCGAACCCGACGTAGATGACGAGATCGCGATCCTCTTCGGTGACGTCGACAACGACGTCGTCGAAGACCTGGCTGAACTCGGCGGTGTAGTCGCTCGCCAGGGGGACGGACACCTTGTACTCCTTGGTGAAGAACACCTTGTCCGAATGCTGGCTGAGGACCGCGACACGCAGTGGAAGGGTGACGTTGCCGGCCGTGCCCTTGGGACCCGCCACTACCCTGCCGGCGATCCCGACCTTGATCGCCAGGGTGTCGGCGTCGACCGGATGGCATTCGCGGGCGGTTTTGGTGATCGAGTTCTGATACTGGACGAACTGCGGGTCGTCCTGGTGCCCGCGCTCGTAGGTAACGAGGGTCGCCGCGTCCGCCTGCACCGCGACCGGCGGGCAGTAGCCCGATTTCAGGAAGAATTCCGGGCCGAACGGCTGGCTGACCGTAGACACGCCACGCGTCGACTTGTCACCGCCGAGGCCGAACAGATGTCCGCCGCCCAGCTTGTGACCGCCGCCGCTGTCGGAGGTGCTGGCGCAGGCCGCCAGCAGGCACGACGCCACGACGACGGCCCCGAGGCGGCCGAGAGCTCGTGCAGCGAAAATGGTGCCGAATCCTAGGGGCATGTCAGTGATTCCCGTCCGTTTTTGCGGCTTTTCTATAGCAGCGGGCCTGGGTAATGGCGATCATTTGCCTTCGCTCAACCCTTTGCTTGCCGGGTGAGGCCACGCCCGATAGGGTTTGAGGGGCCGGGAGGAACCAGCCGCTCGGCGGCGGAAGGCGTTGCCATTTACGAGATGCGATATCTGAGTACGCGCGGGAAAGCCCCGCCCGCGGGGTTTGCCGATGTGCTGCTGGCAGGCCTCGCAGGCGACGGAGGCCTTTATGTGCCGGCGGATTGGCCGCGCATGCCCGCCGACGCCATCGCCGGGCTTGCCGGCCGCCCTTACGCCGAGGCCGCGTTCACGGTGATCCGGCCGTTTGTCGGCGGCGAAATCCCCGACGAGGCACTCCGTCGCATTTGCCTCGCCACCTACGCCGATTTCGACCACCCGGCGGTGGCGCCGCTGACCCAGCTCGGGCCGGGGCTCTGGGTGCTGGAGCTCTTTCACGGGCCGACCCTGGCGTTCAAGGACTATGCCATGCAGCTGATGGCGCGGCTGATGGACCACGTGCTGGACGAGCGCGGCGGACGCATCACCATCGTCGGCGCCACCTCGGGCGATACCGGAGCGGCGGCGGTTGAAGCCTTTCGCGGGCGCGACAAGGCGGATCTCTTCATCCTCTTCCCGGAGGGTCGCATTTCGCCCTTCCAGCAGAGGCAGATGACGACGGCCGACGCCGCCAACGTCCATGCCATCGCGATCAAGGGCACCTTCGACGACTGCCAGGCGATCGTCAAAGCGCTGTTCGGCAACGTGGCGTTCCGGGAGCGGCTGGGGCTCGCCGGGATCAACTCGATCAACTGGGCGCGCATCCTCGGCCAGATCGTCTACTATTTCACTGCCGCGGTGGCGCTCGGGGCGCCGCATCGGCCGGTCTCGTTCGCGGTGCCGACCGGTAACTTCGGCGACGTCTTCGCAGGCTATGCCGCCAAGCGCATGGGTCTGCCGATCGACCGGCTGGTGATCGCCACCAACGTCAACGACATCCTGGCGCGGACGCTTGCGGCCGGCGAATACCGCCTGGGCGCGGTGACGGCGACCCAATCGCCGTCGATGGACATCCAGGTCTCGTCGAACTTCGAGCGGCTGTTGTTCGAGGTCCACGACCGCGAGGGGCCGGCGGTGGCCGGCCTGATGGGAGAACTCGCCCAGTCGCGCGGCTTCGCGCTGCCGCAGGGCGCCCTCAAACGGATCAGGGCCGACTTCGACGCCGGCCGGGCGGACGAGGCGGAGACGGCAGCGGAGATCCGCAACACCTACGTCCACTCGGGCTTCCTGCCCGACCCGCACACGGCCGTCGGCCTCGCGGTCGCGCGACGCTTCCTCAAGCCCGACGTGCCGATGATCGCGCTGGCGACGGCCCATCCGGCGAAGTTCCCGGCAGCGGTGAAGGCGGCGGCGGGCGTGGAACCCGCGGTGCCGGCGCGGCTCGCCGGCGTCCTCGACAAGCCGGAGCGGTTTGTCACCCTCGCCAACGACCGCAAGGCGGTCGAGGACCACATCATGGCGCACGCCCGTGTGCCGGTATATCAAGTGTGAACCCTCATGAGCGTACGCCTGTCGCGTCTTCCCTCCGGTCTGTCGATCGTCACCCACGACATGGACCACCTCAAGAGCGCCGCCCTCGGGGTGTGGGTGGGCGCCGGCTCGCGCGCCGAGCATGAGGAAGAGCACGGCCTCTCCCACCTTCTCGAACACATGGCCTTCAAGGGAACGAACTCGCGCTCGGCGGCCGACATCGCCGAGCAGATCGAGGCGGTCGGTGGCGAGGTCAACGCCGCCACCAGCATCGAGGCGACCTCCTACTACGCCCGCGTGCTCAAGGAAGATGTGCCGCTCGCCCTCGACATCCTCAGCGACATCCTGTGCAACTCGGTCTTCGACAACGGCGAGCTCGCCCGCGAGCAACACGTCATCGTGCAGGAGATCGGCGCGGCGTTCGACATGCCCGAGGATCACATCTTCGATCTGTTCACCGAGGCCGCCTACCCTGCCCAGCCGCTCGGTCGCACCATTCTCGGCACGCCCGAGACCGTCCGCTCGGCCTCGCCGCCGATGCTGCGCGCCTATCTCGACCGTCACTACCACGGTCCGGCGATGGTGGTGGCGGCGGCCGGCGCAATCGACCACGACGCCATCGTGGCGCTCGCCGGCGAGAAGCTCGGCGGCCTCGCCACCGAGCCGGTGCCGCAGCCGGCGCCGGCGAGCTACCGGGGCGGGGACCGGCGCGAGGCGCGCGACCTCATGGAAACGCAGATCATGCTGGGCTTCGAGGGCCGGCCCTACTCTTCCGACACTTTCTACACCGCCCAGCTCCTGGCCGCGATCATCGGCGGCGGCATGTCATCGCGCCTCTTCCAGGAAGTGCGCGAGAAGCGCGGCCTCTGCTACTCGATCTACGCCTTTCACTGGAGCTTCGCCGACACGGGAATCTTCGGCGTGCACGCGGCGACCGGCGCCGGCGACATCGCGGAACTGATGCCGGTGGTGATCGGCGAACTGGAGCGCGCCGCGCACGACATCAGCGAAGCGGAGCTTGCCCGCGCCCGCGCGCAGCTCCGCGCCGGACTGCTGATGACGCTGGAGAGCCCGGCGGCGCGCGCCGGCCAGCTCGCCCGCCAGATCCTCATCTTCGGCCGTGTGATCCCGGTCGACGAACTGGTGGAAAAGATCGATGCGATCAGCGTGCAAGACGTTCGTAACCTCGCCGGCGCGATAATCTCGGGCAGCCGGCCGTCGTTGGCGGCGGTGGGACCACTGGACGGATTGATCAGTCAGGATAAGTTGGCAGAGCGCTTCGGCGTGCGCATGGAGATGTGAGCTTCCAGCGACCCTCATGGCTTTCCTTCGCACCATCTCGACCAACAACACCT
>CAWGVO010000012.1:0-151138 GCA_963826055.1 uncultured Alphaproteobacteria bacterium
CTGACACCCGACTTCATTTGAAGGTTGTCGCAGTGCTTTAATAGTTGCCCGCGTCGCATCGGCCTGCTAAGTTCGCATCTGCGAACTGCAGTGCCCATTTCTGTACCCAAACCTGTCGTCTTAGTCAACCCGACACGTATCAAGCCGTACCCAATCATTGGAGCAAAACGTGGCGAACAAGCGCGACGCGACGGCCGTACGCTCGGTGAAATCCGCCGAGCGCGTTCTCACGCTCCTTGAGACCATCGGCATCACGCCGGCCGGCACGACCTTCAGCCAACTCAACGCCAACCTTCGGATCCCGAAGAGCAGTCTGCACGCGCTGCTCGAAGTGCTGACGTCGCGCGACTACATCGAGCTCGATCCCGACACGCGGCGGTATTCGCTTGGTGTTCGGGTGTGGGAGACTGGATACGCGTATCATCGTCACCATGGCGTTCTCAAACAGGCCCAGGAGGTGCTGGAGAAGGTTGTCGCGCGGGTGAACGAGACCATGCAGTTCGCAAAGCTGGTGGGCAGCGAAAACGTCTACCTTGCCAAAGTCGACATACCCATCCTTTGCGGCTTCAATCCGACGTCGGTCCCGGCTGCCGGCCCACGCCACCGGTATCGGCAAGGTATTGCTTGCTCAACTCGACGACGGAGAGGTGCGGCGGCGCTTCGTCCGGAAAGATTTGCCCGTATACACCGCCAACACGATTCCTACGGTCTCGGCGCTCCTTGACGAACTGGCCATCATCCGTCAGCGCGGTTCGCCATGAAACGAGGAATACTCGCTCGGAGTGTTCTGTGCCGCAGTGCCTGTCGTCGGCCCCTCCGGCGCAGCAAAGAACGCGCTCAGCGTTTCGGTTCCCATCATTCGCGCGACGCAGAAATCCCTGTCGACGATCCTCGCTGCCATCGCCGAAGGACGATGGCCGGATATCGACGCGCGTTGGAAGCCAGCGCACCGATCCGCTGCTCCTGAACCTCTCCCAACCGGCCGGCGCCGCCAAAGCGGTTGCGGAACTGGTTAACTTGCGCCGCTACAATCTTGTGCTCGCGGGTGACGCCCCGTCCTTGACCCCAATCCGACGCGCTTGGTGAAGGAGTTGAGAGCTGCTTTCCAGATCGAACCCTGGCGGGACCGAAGTCACGGCGAATGCTCCAAGATCGTGACCGAACTCTGGCGTCTAGTTCACCACGAATACATCTACCATCCCGGTCCCGGCCTCGAGCAGTTCCTTGATCTGGAGAGCGACCCGAAGGAGATGGTAAACCTGATCGACGACCCCGCATGGCGGACCCGCATCGCGCATCACCATGACATTCTGATCCGCGAACCGACAGACGGTCGGAAAGTTCGTCAAGGACGGCAAGCTCACCGTGACCGTGGGCTACACCGCGTCCTGCCAGCTAGGTTTCGAGCGTGCGGGCGCGCCCGACGAGAACGCGCCCGTAAACCAGTTGGTCGACAGCGATCGCTGAGGCTCACGACCACCTTAGGTCAGCGCACAGTGAATTCGCGGTGAGACAATCTCGTCTTTGCGGACGACTCCCGACAACGCGCGTGCCGAGCGTCATTCTTGACGGTGGCAGGACGCGACCCTAATGTCGCTGTCGTGAAGCACGGTTCACAATTGAGAACAATTCGTGGCGGCGCCGTCGCTGGATAGTCCCCGGCGGCTGACGGTCGGCTTTGGTGTCGGCCCGAAAAAGCTCTTGTTCGCCAAAGGAAGGAAGCGAGCCAACCGTGAAGATCACCAACATTGACATCAAGGCTTTCAGGACACGCTACGATCGCTGGGACAACGATCACGGCAGGCTTGCTCGCAACGCCGAGAATATTCAGACGGTCACCACCATCACGACCGACGAGGGCGTCTCGGGGTACTATTTCGGCGGCGGATTCAGCGGCGATTGGTCCGGGCTCGATGCCAGCGAACAGGCGTGGGTTCGCGGGCGAGCGCGCAACATCCTTCTCGGTCAGGATCCGTTCGATCGGGAACTGATCTGGAAGTGGATGTGGACGACCCAAAAGGTCCCTGAAAGCGTCTGGAGCGTCATCGACAACGCGCTGTGGGACCTTGCCGGCCGCGCGTTCGATCTTCCGGCCTACAAGCTGATGGGTGGCGCTCGCGACCGGGTCAAGGCGTACGCCTCCTCGGTCAAGAACATGGGCGAGGCCAAGGTGTATGCCGACCATGCGCTGGCCTGCAAGAACCAGGGCTATCTCGCCTACAAGATCCATCCGCATTACTTCTGGGACCCGAAAACGCGTCAGCCGACCAACGGGCGGCCGTCCAACGTCAAGGAAGACATCGAAGCCTGCCGCGCGGTGCGCGAGGCGGTGGGACCCGACTACGTGCTCATGTTCGATCCCTGGGGGACGTACATGACGATGGAGGAGGCGCTCCTGGTCGGGCGCGAACTCGAACGGCTGAACTTCTATTGGTACGAGCACCCGATGCCGGAAGCGCGGGTCGAAAGCTACGTCAAGCTGTGCCGCGAACTGACAATCCCGGTCCTCGGACCCGAGATCGCCTTCGGCGGCGTGTTCACCCGCGCGGACTGGATCATGCGCGGCGCCTGCGACATGAGCCGGATCGATGCCCAGCGCGGCGGCATCACCGGGGCCCGCAAGACCGCAATCATCTGCGAGGCCTACGCGATGCGCTGCGAACTCCACATGGCGGGCTGGGCCAACCTGCACGTCATGGGCGCGACGCCGGAGGATACGTGCGAGTACTATGAAAAGGGGCTGCTCGGTCCCGGCGTCGATGGCGACGCGCCCCACCCGTACCTGAAGGAGAGCTGCCACCGGCTCGATCCGGATGGCTACATCACGCTGCCAAAGGGCCCTGGCCTCGGCTACGAGATCAACTGGGACTACATAAACGACAATCTCACCTGAAATGGTGGCAGGCGGACTCCCTTGCCGTTTGTTCGCGTAGTCAGCCCATCCTATCCAGCGAGCACGACTTCAATCGTGCATCACCGGGGCGGGATTTCGGTAGCCATCAAGCAACTTCGAGGGTACGGCTTGGGCCAGTTCCTGCACCGTCCACTGACCGCCTTCCTTGGAGATCGCGTTTTGGTCGGCCTGTCGCGGGTACCAGGCGATGCGGTTTCCCCTGATGCTAAAAATTTGCCCGTTGATGCTCGCCGCAAGGTCGCTGCAAAGATAGACAAGCAACGGCGGCACCGTCTCCGGCGGCGGAAGGGGTGCCGCCCTTTGCTCGTAGGCCTCTCGGGATATCAGTCCGTACTCGAGCCTCTTTTCCCATCGCGCCAACGTATCGGGGCGGACAGTCCAGCGCGTGGCGGCAGCCGGCGAGAATGCGTTGCAGGTGACGCCGAAACGCCCGAGGTCCATGGCGACCGCCCTAGTCAGGCCGATGATCCCGGCTTTGGCCGCGGCGTAGTTGCACATTTCCAGCGACCCGTGCCACGCATTGGACGTCGCGTTGATGATGCGCCCCGATCGCTGCTCCTTCATCAGCACGGCGGCGTGACGTGTGCAGTTGAACGCGCTCTTCAGACCCGCGTCGAGGCAGACGTCCCATTCCCCTCGCTCATCTCCCAGACCGGCCGGCTGACGTAAACCGTCGCGTTGTTTACGAGGATATCGAGCCTGCCGAAGGTTTCGACCGCGGTCCGGACGAGTCTTTCAGCAACGTCGAACCTGGAGACGTCGCCAAAGAACGGAACCGCCCGACCACCATCGTCGATGATTTCTCGCGCGGTCGTTCTGGCATCTCCGCCGGCGGCGCCATCGGTCCGGTTGTTGGTGACGACGCATGCCCCTTGTGCAGCCATGGCGACGGCGATCGCTCGTCCGATTCCCTGTCCCGACCCGGTCACGATCGCAATCTTGCCTTTCAGCCATTCATTCGACATCACGAGGTCTCCTTGCGCGGGGCTTAAAGGTGTCCACGAAATCGGGGACAGGCCAAGTCGGCGAGATGGAAAGATCATGCGAATAACGAAGGTACGTTCATTCATCGTCGGCGCGTTCCGCTGCAACTGGATTTTCGTCAAAATCTACACCGATGGAGGCGTGGACGGCGTCGGTGAGGCAACGCTCGAGTTCAACGAGCAGGGTGTCCTCGCCATGCTTGAACAGATCGGGGAGTTGCTGGTCGGCAAGGACCCGTTCCAGATCGAGGCCCATCGCGACACCATCATTCGCGACAACTATTGGCGAACGAATGTAGTCCTGCGCGCCGCGCTCAGCGGTATCGAGGGGGCGCTCTTCGACCTCAAGGGCAAGGCGCTGGGCGTGCCGGTCTACGACCTGCTGGGCGGGAAGCGGAGAGATCGCATCCCGGTCTACGCCAATACCTGGCGTCCGTTCACCGACGAACCGGAGAAGATCGCGGCGCGGGCGGGCGAAATCGTCGCCTCCGGCTTCCGGGCGGTGAAGTTCGACCCGTTCTTTCCGGCCGATCTCCACATGCTCGCCAGAGACCGGCAGAAAGCAATCGAGATGCTGAGATCGGTTCGCGAGGCGATCGGGCCGGACAACGATCTGTTGGTCGAGGGCCATGGGCGTTTCGACGTACACACCGCAATCATGATCGCGCATGAGATGGCGCCGACCCGCCCGTACTGGTTCGAGGAGCCGATTGCTCCGGAGAGCATCAATGCGCTGGCCGACGTGCGCCGTCATTCCCCCGTCCCGATCGCTACCGGCGAGCGCACCTACGACCTCTTCCACGTCGCGGACCTCTTGCGACAGGACGCGGTCGACGTGCTGCAGCCTGACATCTGCCATATCGGCGGCATCGGCGAGCTGATGAGGATGGCGCTGACGGCGCACGCTTATCTGCGCCCGGTCGCGCCACACAATGTCAACGGACCGGTGGGTAACGCTATGACGCTACACGCGGCGGCGGCGCTCCCGAACGTCAACATCCTGGAAACCTGTTCGGTCGACGCGCCGTGGCGGCAAGAGGTCACCAGCGAATCGGTGGAGATCGTCGACGGCCAGATGCTCGTGCCGGACCGGCCGGGGCTCGGCATAGAACTGAACGAAACTGCGCTGTCACTGTACCCCGCGAAGCACTTCGGCTTTCACCACTACGCGCCGCCCCAGGGTCGTGTCCGGTCGCCGGGCGCGGTTCCCTGGTACAGAATGAGCCAGAATGATTGAGATGACATGCCTCGCGGGCATGCTTTGCCTGGTCGCCATTCTACCTTGCACCGCAGGGCCGGCACTTGCCTGGGAGGCCAGATTTTCAGGCCACCTTTGCGAGCTCACCCATGAGAAAAAGGCCGCTCACGTTCGCCTCGCGTACGATCCGGCCATCACAGGCATTCACCGGGGACAAGGCGGTTCTGGAGGCACAGCGGATTGGCTTCGACAAGGTTGCCGCAAGCCGGGCGTCAACCATCGCGCAGGCGCCGTGCACGCACTGGAGCATTGGCTGGCGGCCCGCGAGATCCGCTCCAAGCGATGGGTCACCGCCGGCGGCAGGGTGCTCGGCGGCCGCCGCTTCAGCCGTGGCGCCCTTTTCCACCTGCTGCGCAACCGCGTCTACCTCGGCATGATCGTCCACAAGGGCAAGGTCCATCCGGGCATGCACCCGGCGATCGTCGAAACGGACCTGTTCGAGGCGGTGCAGGCCCGTCTTGATGCCAATGCCCGGCGGTTCTTTGCGCGAAGTGAATCCGCCACCGCCACCCCCGCCCCGCTTGCTCGCCGCATCTTCGACGCCGACGGCCAGCCAATGTCGCCGACCGCCTCCCGCGGCGCCAGGGGCAAGATCTACCGCTACTATGTGTCGGCGCCCCTGCAGCAGGGGACCAGACGCCGGAAGGACGACGGGATCATACGGCGGGTGCCTGCCGCCGCCCTTGAGGCCAGAGTTGCCGAGATCGTCCGTCGAACGGCAGGCCCGAACGGACCTGATCCCCTGTCCCTGGTGACGCGCATCGAGGTCCACACCAACTCGCTGCACCTCCTCATGGCGGTCGCGCACCTGCCGAAAGTCCGGGACCGCCTCATGGACGGCGAGCACGCCGAGATGGATGCAAATGATCCATCCAGCTTCGCCTGACTATCCCCATTCGCATGCGGCTGCACGGTGGACGGACCTGGATCATCGGCGGCAAGAGCTCCACCTCCAAGCCCGATCCCGTTCTGGTCAACGCCCTGCGGGCCGCCCACGCCATGGTTAGCCGCGACGCCGACGGCATGCCGGTTGTGAACATGGCACCCACCTCACCCTACGCCCGGCGCCTGGTGCGTCTGGCCTTCCTGGCGCCGGACCTGCAGCGGGCGATCCTGGCGGGTCATCAGCCGCCCGGCCTCACCCTCTCGCAGCTCATGGCGGGTCCCGTTCCGTTGCTCTGGACCGAGCAGGTCCGGGTGTTCAACGGAGCACGGTGAGAAGAGTCAACTCGCGCCACGAGGATTGCGGCGACCGCCGGCCCGACACTGGCCAACGCCACCCAAAAACAACCGGATCGCGTCGCTCGCAATCCGCACAACATCATCCCTGTAAAGCCCGGTTCCGTTCCCTGTTCCCGCGAAAAACGTTCCCTGTTCGGCCGAAAACAGGGAAACCGCGCGGTGGCTGTCGCAAGTCCTTGAACTTACGCCGATAAAATCGCTCACTTCTCGGGGAATGCGACCGCGTTCCCTGTTTCGGGCCCGAAAACGCGAAATTTTCCCTGTATTTGGCTTCCAGGCCCAAACTCAACCTTGCGCCGTGCCCGCAGAGACACGAGCCCCAACCGGCCCCAAAACGGGGCCGACAACAGGCCGGCTGACAGCCCGCGACACGAAGTGGCGCCCGAACCGCCCGACATCTCCGGCGGTTACAAACGCCACCCTGTTCAGAGACAAATGACCGGGGTCGCTGGCGGAGAGGGAGGGATTCGAACCCTCGGAACGCTTGCGCGCTCAACGGTTTTCGAGACCGCCCCGTTCGACCACTCCGGCACCTCTCCGCGCGTGGACGCGGCCGGACCATATCGGGCCCGCCGCAGCCGAACAAGCCGGGTAGCCGCCGATATGATGCACGCCTGACCTGTACGCAACGGCCGTGCGAACAAGCCGCGATTCAGCATGATGCCGGCCGCCTTTTGCCGCCGCGGGCACCGTGGCTTATGCTGCCCGCATGGCGACGATCGCCGACCGCCGGGAGACCACCATGGCCGCCGAGAAGGACCTGCAGAAAGACCTCGAAGCGCTCCGCGCCGACATCGCCGCGCTGACCGAGACCGTCGGCCGCCTTGGCAAGGACATGGCCGAAGCGCGCGCCACCATGCGCGAGAGCATGAAAGAGAGCGTGAAGACCGCTGCCCGCGATGCCGCCGCGGCCGGCGAAGACCTGCTGAACGACGCCATGAAGCTCGGCGGTGACGCCGCCGGCGCCGCTGGCGAGGCCGCCCAGTCGCGGGTTGCCTCGCTGGAAGACGAGATCAGGCGCAACCCGGTTTCCGCTGTGCTTGCCGCGCTCGGCATCGGCTTCATCATCGGCATTATTAACCGTCGTTAAGGCCGTGCTAGCCCGCCTGCTCGCCACCGTCGGCCTCGCCGCCCTTCAGGGCGAGGTCACGGCAACCCTCCAGCGCGCCAAGCGGAGGGCCATCCTGACGGCCATCGCGGTGGTGTTCTGGCTGCTGGCGTTTGCGTTTGCGCTGGCCGCACTAACGGTCTGGCTCGCCGGCCTGGTCGGCCCGCTTCTCGCCTGCGTCGCCGTCGCCGGCGGTTTCGCCGTCGTGGCGCTCATCCTTCAGCTTGCCGCCGCGGCCCAGAAACGCCGCAAACGCCCCCCCGCGACCGTCGCCGACATCGTCTCCGAGGTGGCCGACAAGGCCGAGACGCAAGGTGGCGAAGGCACGGTTTTCGGCCTTCTCGCCATCGTCGCCGTCGCCGGCTACCTGCTTGGACGGCGGATTTTGCGGCGTTGAGCACCAATTCTTGACAGAAACGGCGCCATCCCTATAGTCCGCCGCAACCGGCGCGGCCCCTTTGCCGCGCCCTTCGATTTCTTGACAATGGGCAAGGCTTCGCCCGATCCCGGCGGTCGGCGCGGCAGAACGGACGATCCGATGTACGCAGTCATCAAAACCGGCGGCAAGCAGTACCGCGTTGCGGCAGCCGACCTCGTCGAAATCGAGAGGCTGACGGGCGCCGAGGGCGACGCCGTCGCCTTCGCCGAGGTACTGATGGTTGGCGGCGACGAGGGGATCACCATCGGCAGCCCGCTCGTCAGCGGCGCCACGGTTGCCGGCGAGATCGTCGAGCACCGCCGCGGCGAACGGATCCGCGTCTTCAAGAAACGCCGGCGGCAAAATTCCAAACGCACCCGCGGCCATCGCCAGGATCACACCCTGGTGCGCATCACCGAGATCCTGACCGACGGCAAGGCGCCCTCCAAAGCGAAGGCAAGGGAAGCTCCGAAGGCCAAGGCGGCCGAAGCCGCCGCCGAGGCGGCTCCTGCCGCAGCCGTCGAGGCAAGCGGAGACGACCTCAAGAAGCTCTCCGGCGTCGGGCCGGCGATCGAGAAGAAGCTCCACGCCCTCGGCGTCACCACATACGCCGAGATCGCGGCATGGACCGCGGAGGACATCGCACGCGTCGACGAGGGCCTGAACTTCAAGGGCCGCATCGAGCGCGAAGGCTGGGTCGAGCAGGCGAAGAAGCTTGCCGCCGGCGAAGAGTAAGGAGAAGCATCGATGGCTCACAAAAAAGCTGGCGGTTCGTCGCGCAACGGCCGCGACTCGGCCGGCCAGCGCCTTGGCGTCAAGCGCTTCGGCGGCCAGCAGGTCCTCGCCGGCAGCATCCTCGTGCGCCAGCGCGGCACCAAGTGGCGGCCGGGCGACAACGTCGGCGTCGGCAAGGACCACACCATCTTCGCGCTGGTCGACGGGGCGGTCGAGTTCCAGACCAGGGCCGAGGGCCGCACCTACGTCTCGGTGAAGCCGGCGGCGGCCACCGCCGCGGAATAGGTCGGGCCCCGCGCGGGGCCAGCGCCCCTCCCGGATCGCGTTCGCGCCGCCTTGCACACAAGGCGGCGCTCTTGTGATATCGGAGGCGCAAACTCCGCACCGCCGCCGAGCGTTCCCGGATGAAGTTCCTCGACCAGGCCAAGGTCTACGTGCGCTCCGGCAACGGCGGCAACGGCTGCGTGTCGTTCCGGCGGGAAAAGTTCATCGAGTTCGGCGGCCCGGACGGCGGTGACGGCGGCCGCGGCGGTGACGTCTGGGTCGAGGCCGTCGACGGCCTCAACACCCTCATCGACTACCGCTACCAGCAGCATTTCAAGGCGGCCAAGGGCGGCAACGGCATGGGCCGCGACCGCGCCGGAGCAAAGGGCGCCGACGCACTGCTCAAGGTTCCGGTCGGCACGGAGATCCTCGACGAGGACAATGCCACGGTGCTCGCCGACCTCGACCGCAGCGGCGCCCGCTACCGGATTGCCCGCGGCGGCAACGGCGGTTTCGGCAATGCCCACTTCAAGTCGTCGGTCAACCGCGCCCCGCGTCGCGCCAACCCCGGCCAGGAAGGGACGGAGTATTGGCTCTGGCTTCGCCTGAAGCTGATCGCCGATGCCGGCCTCGTCGGCTTGCCCAATGCCGGCAAGTCGACGTTCCTCGCCACCGTCTCCGCCGCCAAACCCAAGGTCGCCGACTACCCCTTCACCACCCTCCATCCGATCCTCGGCGTCGTCGCCGTCGATGGCCGCGAGTTCGTGCTCGCCGACATCCCCGGCCTGATCGAGGGCGCCCACACGGGCGCCGGGCTCGGCGACCGCTTCCTCGGCCACGTCGAGCGCTGCAGCGTACTGCTCCATCTGGTCGACGCGACCGCCGAAGACCCCGCCGCGGACTACGCCACCGTCCGCCGCGAACTCATCGCCTATGGCGCCGGCCTCGCCGAAAAGGAGGAGGTCGTCGCCATCTCCAAGACCGACGCCGTCGATGCCGGCCGGCTGGCCGACGTGCGCGCCGCCGTTGCCGAGACAGCCGGACGCGAGCCGCTGCTGGTGTCGTCGGTCAGCGGCGCCGGCGTCGCCGACGTGCTGAGGGCCCTGTGGCGGGAAATCGAGCGCGCCAGGACGTCCGCCGACGCGGTGGCCCTGTCATGAACCGTTCGCCCGAAGCCTATCGCCGTATCGTCATCAAGGTCGGCTCGTCGCTGCTGGTCGATCGCAAGACCGGGCGGCTGCGGACCGGCTGGCTGGAAACGCTGGCCGAAGACATCGGCGGCCTCGCCGCCGGCGACCGCGATGTTCTGGTGGTCTCCTCAGGCGCCATCGCGCTTGGCCGTGGCGTGCTTTCCCTGCCGGCGGGGCCGCTCAAGCTCGAGGAGAGCCAGGCTGCCGCCGCCGTCGGCCAGATCGCGCTTGCCAGCGCCTACACCGAGGTGCTGGGCAAGGTCGGCATCACGGCCGGGCAGATCCTGCTTACCCCCGGCGACACCGAGGAGCGCCGGCGCTACCTCAACGCCCGCTCGACCATCGCCACGCTGCTCAAGCTTGGCGCCGTGCCGGTGATCAACGAGAACGACACGGTCGCCACCGCCGAGATCCGCTACGGCGACAACGACCGCCTCGCCGCCCGCGTCGCCACCATGATGAGCGCCGATCTTCTGATCCTGCTCTCCGACGTCGACGGCCTTTATTCGAAGCCGCCATCCACCGACCCCGATGCCGAACTGATCGAGACCGTGCCGCGCATCACTCCGGCGATCGAGGCGATGGCTGGCGCCGCCGGGTCCGACCATGCCCGAGGCGGCATGCTGACCAAGCTCGAGGCCGGCAAGATCGCCACCACCGCCGGCACCGCCATGATGATCGCCAGCGGCCACGACGACCATCCCATCCGCCGCATCTCGGCCGGCGGCCGGTGCACTCTCTTCGCCGCCGAGATCAACCCCGTGACGGCGCGCAAGCGCTGGATCTCCGGCCGGCTGGAAACGCGCGGCGCACTTATTGTCGACGCCGGCGCGATCCGGGCGCTCCGTTCCGGCAAGAGCCTCCTGCCGGCAGGCGTGCGCCGGGTCGAGGGTGACTTCCAGCGCGGCGATTCGGTTCAGATCCTGGCGCTCGACGGCGAGGAGGTCGGCCGCGGCCTCGTTGCCTATGACGCCGGCGATGCTGAGCGGATCGCCGGCCGCAACAGCGGCGAGATCGAGGCGATCCTCGGCTTTGCCGGCCGCGCCGAGATGATCCATCGCGACGACATGGCGTTGAGGGGCGAGTAGCGCCTTATCGGTCTGTCAGCAGGTTCTGCCGCGGCCGGCGCATGACCTGTCGTTCGCGCAGGAAGATGAAAAGGCCCGCGCCGATGATGACCGCAGCGCCCACGACCACGGGCATCGTCGGCACGTCGTTGAAGAAGATGTAGCCGAACACCGCCGCCCATACGATCACCGTGTACTGGTAGGGCACGACCACCGAGGCCGGCGCAAGCTTGAGCGAGCGGATGACGCACAGCAGCGCGATCATCGAGACGACGCCCAACATGCCGAGCAGTCCGGCATCGACAACGCCGATCGGCACCCACGTCAACGGAGCCAGGATCGCGCCCGCGATCAGCGAACCGACCATCTGCCACGCGACCATCACCACGTTGGGCGTCGCCCGCAGTGATCGCGTCACGATCATCAAGAGCGCGAACAAAAGGCTGCCGAGGAGGGCCACCAGCGCCGGCCAGCCAAAGGACGTCCCTGACGGCTGCAGGGCAAACGCGACGCCGGCAAAGCCGACGATCACCGCGCTCCAGCGCCGCCAGCCGACGTGCTCGCCGAGGATCAACGCGGCCAGGACCGTGACGAAGATCGGTGAGGCAAGGTAGTAGGTCATGGTGTCGGCGAGCGGCAGCGACGACACGGCGATGTAGAAGCACGCCACCTCGCCAGTCGCCAGCGCGGCCCTGAGCACCTGCAGGCCCAGCCGCTCCACCACGGCGGAGGGCGCGAGGCCGCTCCGAACGACGAACGGGATGAGCACCAGACCCGCCGTGAGGCCGCGAAAGAGCATGATCTGACCGACCGGGTAGGTACCCGCCAGCCATTTGCCGAGCGTATCGTTGAGCGAGTAGATGAAGATGGCGAGCAGCATCAGGGCAATGCCGCCGGCGAGGTTCTGCTCATCCTCGGGCGTCCGCGCCCCTTCGATCGCTGACATTGGAAGGCAGTCCGTCGGTTGGGCGCTTCTCATCGCCCACCGGCCCGTCGAAGTCCAGCCGGGTTGCACCGCGTCGGCGCACGTGTCAAACCGCCGCCCGCCGGCTAGAATGGCCGCCGAAAGGGCTTTTGCCATGAGCGTCACCGACATTGCCGAACGGCGCGCCGCCACCGATATCGCCACCGAAATGGCGGCAATCGGCAGGTCCGCCCGCGCCGCCGCCCATGCCCTCGGGCTCGCGACCACCGCTGCCAAGAACCGCGCGCTGACCGTCGCCGCTGCCGTCATTCGCAAGAACGAGGCGAGCATCCTCGCCGACAATGCCCGCGACGTCGCCGACGCGCGCGCCGAAGGCATCTCGGCCTCCTTCATCGATCGCCTCACGCTGACTGAGGCGCGGATCGAGGCGATGGCCCGCGGGCTGGAGGAGATCGCCGCCCTCCCCGACCCGGTCGGCACCGTGCTCGCCGGCTGGGACCGCCCCAACGGGCTACACATCGAGCGGGTGCGTACGCCGCTGGGCGTCATCGGTATCATTTACGAGAGCCGGCCGAACGTGACCGCCGACGCCGGCGCGCTCTGCCTCAAGGCCGGCAACGCCGCGATCCTGCGCGGCGGCTCCGACTCGTTCCGCTCGTCCGCCGCCATCCACCGCTGCCTTGCCGAGGGCCTCGCCGCCGCCGGTCTGCCGGCCGCCGCCATCCAGATGGTGCCGACCCGTGACCGGGCCGCCGTCGGGGCGATGCTCACCGGCCTCGGCGGCACCATCGACGTCATCGTGCCGCGCGGCGGCAAGAGCCTGGTCAAGCGCGTGCAGGACGAGGCGCGCCTGCCAGTGTTTGCCCACCTCGAGGGTGTCTGCCACGTCTACGTCCACGCCGGGGCCGACCCGGCGATGGCCGAAGAGATCGTCGTCAACGCCAAGATGCGCCGCGTCAGCGTGTGCGGCGCCGCCGAGACGCTGCTAGTCGACCGCGCGGTAGCGTCGAGCCAGCTGCCGCGGCTGGTCGCCGCGTTGCAGGCGGCCGGGTGCGCGGTGCGCGGCGACGAGGCGACCCGGGCGCTAGCCTCCGGCGTAGCGCCGGCGACAGACGCCGACTGGGGCTGCGAATACCTCGACGCCGTCATGGCGGTGAAGGTGGTCGGCGGCCTCGACGCCGCCATCGCCCATATCGAGCACTACGGCACCCATCATACCGACGCCATCGTCACCGGTGATCAGGCGGCTGCCGACCGGTTCCTGGCGGAGGTCGATTCGGCGATCGTCCTCCACAACGCCTCCACCCAGTTTGCCGACGGCGGCGAGTTCGGAATGGGGGCCGAGATCGGCATCGCCACCGGCCGCCTGCACGCACGCGGTCCCGTTGGCGTCGAGCAGTTGACGAGCTTCAAGTACCGCGTGCGCGGTTCCGGTCAGGTGCGGCCGTGAGGCAACCATCACCACCGACCGCATGAGTCGCGCGAAAGCTGAAACGCCGCTGGCCGACCTTCGCCTGCCGGCTTTCCAGCCCGGCATGCGAATCGGCCTCTTTGGCGGCTCGTTCGATCCCCCCCATGAGGGCCACCTGGCGGTCAGCTCCGTCGGCCTCGACGCCCTCGGCCTCGATCAGGTCTGGTGGCTGGTTTCGCCCCAAAACCCGCTGAAGCCCAACGCGCCGTCGAGCGACCTTTCCCGCCGGATCGCCGCCGCGCGGGAACTGGCCCGCGACCCGCGCATCCGCGTGACCGGGATCGAGGCGGCGCTCGGCACCACCTTCACCGCCGAGACCCTGGCTCACCTGCTGCCGCGCATGCCCGGCGTCGCCAGCGTCTGGATGATGGGCGCCGACAACCTGCAAAGCTTCCACCGCTGGCGCGACTGGCAGGTGATCGCCGCCAGCCTGCCGATCGCGGTGTTCAATCGCCCCGGAATGGCGCTCCGTGCCCTCTCCTCGCCAACCGCCCATACCCTGTGGCAATCGCGCATCAGGTCCGCCGATGCCCGCTCGCTTGCCTCAAAACCGCCGCCAGCCTGGGTTTTCCTGCCCTCACCGCACATTGCGATCTCGTCAACCGCGTTGCGTGGTGCCGGTCGGGAACGCCGCGACGTGTCTTGAAAGCGTCACCGGCGTCCGCATATCCTTGAAACGTCGCCGCTGTCCGGCGGCTTGAGCAGAAGGGACCAAACACTGACAACCGCACTTCGTAGGGAGGAGGGGCGCACACGTCCTCCTCGTCTTGCGACCGCCCGCCGTGAGCTTTCAGCGGCGGCCGCCCTCAAGGTGGTCCTCAAGAGCCTGGAAGACGCCAAAGCCGAGGACCTTGTCCACATCGACCTCGCCGGCAAATCTCCCCTCGCCGATTCCATGGTGATCGCCTCCGGGCGCTCCCAGCGCCATGTCGCGGCCATCGCGGAGCGGCTGATCGGCGACCTCAAGGACGCCGGCTGCACCGCGGTCCGCTGCGAGGGACTGCGAACCGCCGACTGGGTTCTGATCGACACCGGCGACGTGATCGTTCACGTATTCCGGCCCGAGGTCCGCGGTTTCTACAATCTCGAGAAGATGTGGCTCGCCGGACACCCGGCCGCTCCCGCCGCCGTCTGACGCGCGGGGGGCTCCGGCCGGCGGGTGATCGCCGATGCACGTCACCATCGCAGCGGTTGGCCGGCTGAAGGCCGGCCCTGAGCGGGCGCTCCTGGAGCGGTTCCTCGACCGCGCCGGCAAGGGCGCCCGCCCCCTCGGCCTCACCGTGGCCGTGCGTGAATTCCCGGAAAGCCGCGCCACCACCACCGTCGCGCGCATGGAACAGGAAGCGGCCGCCATCCTTGCTACCATCCCTGCCGGCGCAACCGTTGTCGCCCTCGACGAAGCGGGGACTCCGCTGGCGAGCCGCGCCCTCGCCGGGCGGATTTCCGGATGGCGGGAGCACGCCGTCGCCGACCTTGTTTTCGTCATCGGCGGCGCCGACGGTCTCGGCAAGGCGGTGAGCGACAGGGCGGACCTTCGTCTTGCCTTCGGGCCGGCCACCTGGCCGCACCAACTCGTCCGCATCATGCTCGCCGAGCAGCTCTACCGGGTCGTGACAATCCTTACCGGCCACCCCTATCATCGCGGCTGAACACGGTGACCAAACGTTAGCCGCTCCTCTCTAGTGTCCCTGGCGCGAGGGACGGCCACCACCACACCAGCACGGGAGCAACCGGCGTTGCCATGAACAGGTGCGTTGCAGTGGTGCTGGCGGCAGCGGCGCTTCTCGCCCAGGCGCCGCCTGGCCTTGCCGCCGACGGTGACGCCATCACCGTCACGCGCAACGCCCGCCAGGCGGAACTCGACGCCATCACCCGCGACATCCAGCTCACCAAGCAGCGCCAGGCCGAGTTGCAGGAGGAGATCGACGGCCTCGACAAGGACCGCGCCACCCTCAACCAGTCCCTGATCGACGCCGGACAGCAGGTTCAGGACCTGGAGGGCAAGATCGACGCCAGCGAGCGCCGGCTGACCGCCCTTCTCGTCCAGGAAGACAAGCTCAGGACCTCGCTCAACCAGCGGCGCGAGGTGCTCTCCGATGTCCTGGCGGCCTTGCAGCGCATGGGCCAGCATCCGCCGCCTGCGATCCTGATTCGCCCGGAAGACGCCCTCGCCGCCATCAGGAGTGCGATTCTGCTCGGCGCCGTTGTCCCCGACCTGCGCTCGGTCGCGGACAAGGTCGCCTCGGAGCTCCAGCAGCTGGTGTCATTGAGAACCGAACAGGAGCACGAGCGCGACCGGCTGAGGGCCGACGCTACCGCCCTGATCGAAGGGCGCACCCGCATCGCCTTGCTCCTGGCCGAGAAACAGCGCCAGCGCACCGCCTCGGCCGACGCGCTGGCACGGGAGCAGGCGCGTGCCACCACCCTCGCCGACGAGGCCACCAACCTCAAGGACCTGATCGCGCGCATGGAATCGCAGAACGCCACGGCCGCCGCCGCCTCGGCGGAAGCCGACAAGGCTGCGGCGATCGCCCGCACCGAATCCGGCGGCCGGCCGGCGAGGTCGCTCGGCAGCGCCGACCGTTTGGCCCCGACGGTAGCCTTTGCCGACGCCAAGCGGCTGCTGCCGATGCCCGCCAATGGCCGCCTGATTCGCGGTTTTGGGGAGGCGAACGGCCTCGGCGGGATCTCCCAGGGCATTTCGCTTGCCACCCGCGCCGCCGCCCAGGTTTCCTCGCCCAGCGATGGCTGGGTGGTGTATGCTGGGCCGTTCCGCAGCTACGGACAACTCTTGATCATCAACGCCGGCGACGGCTATCATGTGTTGCTGGCGGGGATGGAACGGATAGATGTTCAACTCGGCCAGTTTGTGCTTGCTGGTGAACCGGTGGCGGCCATGGCCTCGCAACAACTGGCGAGCGTTGGCGCCACGGATATGGGCGTTTCCCAGCCCGTGCTCTATATCGAATTCCGCAAGGATGGCACACCGATTGACCCGGGCCCGTGGTGGGCAGTGTCCAACGTAGAAAAGGTTGGCGGATGATTCGCAAAGCCTCATTTCTGATTGCCGGCGTCGTGATCGGCGCTTTCGCTGCCGTCGCGGTGACGCAGCCGCAGTTGATCACCGGCAGCACGGCCAACGCGGCGTCCACCGACACGTACCGCGCCCTCAACTTGTTCGGCGACGTTTTCGAGCGCGTGCGCGCTGATTACGTGGAGGTCCCGGACGACACCCAGCTGATTGAGTCGGCGATCAACGGCATGCTCGCCGGGCTCGACCCCCACTCGAGCTATCTCAGCCCGAAGAACTTCCGCGACATGCAGGTGCAGACCTCCGGCAAGTTCGGCGGCCTCGGCATCGAGGTGACGATGCAGGACGGCGTCATCAAGGTCGTGTCGCCGATCGACGACACCCCGGCCTCGAAGGCCGGCATCCTTGGTGGCGACCTCATCATCGCCCTCGACGGCGAAAGTGTTCAGGGCATGACCCTGAACCAGGCCGTCGACAAGATGCGCGGCCCCGTCAATTCGCCGATCACGCTCACCATCCAGCGCGACGGCGTCGACAATCCGTTCGACGTGAAGCTGGAGCGCGCCGAGATCACCGTCCAGGCGGTGCGCTCGCGCGCCGAGGGACAGGTCGCGTACCTGCGCATCTCCTCGTTCAGCGAGCAGACCTTCAGCGGCCTGAAGAGCCAGATCGAGGACCTCAAGAACAAGATCGGCGCCGACAAGGTGCAAGGCTACATCATCGACCTGAGGAACAATCCGGGCGGCCTGCTCGATCAGGCGATTTCGGTTTCCGACGCCTTCCTCGACCACGGCGAGATCGTCTCCACCCGCGGCCGCCATGTCGAGGAGACCCAGCGTTACAACGCCCACTCCGGCGACCTCACCGACGGCAAGCCGGTGGTCTTGCTGGTCAACGGCGGTTCCGCCTCGGCCTCCGAAATCGTCGCCGGCGCACTTCAGGACCACCGCCGCGCGACCATCATCGGTACCCGCAGCTTCGGCAAGGGATCGGTGCAGACCATCATCCCGCTCGGCGCCGACGGCGCGCTGCGTCTGACCACGGCGCGCTACTACACGCCATCGGGCCGCTCGATCCAGGCACACGGCATCGACCCCGACATCGTGGTCAACGAGAAGCTGCCGCCAGACCTCGCGGCGCAGATCACCCAGCCGCCGGAGGGCGAATCGGCCTTGCGCGGCCATCTGGCCGGTGAGGATGCGAGCACCACCGAGCAATCGGGGTCTCTGGCCTACGTCGCCCCCGATCCCAAGGACGACACCCAGCTCAACTACGCCATCGATTTGCTGCGCGGGCTTCAGGTCAACAGCGCTTTCCCGCCCGACCCGAATCGCGGCATACCCAACTGATCGACCCGGGCGGCGCCTGCGGCGCCGCCCCACCACCCCGGGGCGATCGATGGCAGGTTGATGGCGGATGACCTGACGAAGCCGCTCGGGCTCACCGCGGCCGGTAGCACGAACCGTTGGCGCCTCGCCGTCGCGCTTGTCGGCGGGTGCGCGATTCTGGCGGCTGGCGCCGGTGCCGCCTGGTTCGCCCGTGACGCCGGTCCGACGGCGACCGCCGCGATCAACGCGCCGGCGGCCGGTGCTCCCAGCCTGGCCGATCGCACCGGCACCATCGCCAGGCCTGCCGACACACCAGCGGCGGCGGCCACAACCGCGGCCACCGCACCGATCGACCCGAACGCGCCTGGCCTGGTTGAGATCAAGCCGGCGACCGACAGCGGCCCCGGACTAACCGAGGTCGGCAAGGTCGTCATCTACGATCCCTCGAAGCCGCCGCCGATGAAGCTCGCGTCGCTCCCCGACCATGCCCTGGTCGAGACGAGCAAGTACGGCCCCCTGCCGCGGATCGCCGCCGACGGACGCCGGCCGCTCGACGTCTACGCCCGGCCAAGCGACCCCGGCACCGGCAATGCCCGCATCGCCATCGTCATCGGCGGTGTCGGCATCGACCCCGATGGCACCCAGCGCGCGATCGCCGATCTGCCGGGGACGGTGACGCTCGCCTTCGCGCCCTACGGCGACGACCTCGACCGCATCCTCGCCGCCGCCCGCTCCAGCGGCCACGAAATCCTGCTCCAGCTTCCTCTCGAGCCGTACAACTATCCGCAGGTCGACCCAGGACCGAAGACGCTGACCGTCAAGGCCACCGCCGCCCAGAACCTCGACCGCCTGCATTGGCTGATGGGGCGCCTGACCAACTATGTCGGCGTCGTCAACTACATGGGCGCCCTGTTCACCAGCGAAACGCCGGCACTCACGCCGGTGCTCGCCGACGTTGGCCAGCGCGGCTTGCTCTACCTTGACGACGGCTCATCGCCGCGCAGCGTTGCGCGTTCGGTGGCCACCGGCCGTGTCCCGTTCCTCAAGGCCGACCTAGTGCTGGACACCGACCTCACCGCCGCCGCCATCGACAACCGCCTGCAACTGTTGCAGACCGTCGCCCGCGACCGCGGCTACGCCATCGCCACCGCCACCGCATTTCCCACCACAATCGACCGGGTTGCCGCCTTCATAAAAGACGCCGCCGACCACAACATCACCGTCGTTCCGCTGAGCGCGCTCGCCGGAGGCGGCCTGCCATGAGCGCCGGGCGCACCGTCAACCGCCCCTACCGGCCGTGCGTCGGCATCGCCCTGTTCAACCGCGACGGGCTGGTCTGGATCGGCAGGCGCTCCGACGCAGATGCGGAGGGCGAAGGTGAAGGCCACTGGTGGCAGATGCCCCAGGGCGGCCTCGAGAAGGACGAGGACCCGCGCGAGGCGGCCTTGCGCGAGCTTTACGAGGAAACCTCGATCGAGAACGTCAGCGTGATCCGCGAGGCACCCGGCTGGTTCAACTACGACCTCCCCCCGGAGCTGATCGAAGTATCGTGGCGCGGGCGCTTTCGCGGCCAGACCCAGAAATGGTTTGCCGCCCGCTTCGAGGGCGATGAATCCGAGATCGACGTACTCCGTCCCGGCGGCGGCAAGCACAAGCCGGAGTTCTCGGAGTGGCGCTGGGAGAAACTTGCGCGGCTGCCCGACCTCGTCGTCCCCTTCAAGCGCGGCGTCTACCGTGAGGTAACCGTCGCCTTCCGCGACATCGCGGCCGGGTGACCGCCGCCCGGCGTAGTCTCGCCGCCGCGGAATTGCCCGCATGCCGGTGAAGGCTGGCGTCGGATGAAGCCAGCGCACAGCGCACGAGGGAGGAACTGTTGATGACAACCGTACCGCCGACCGGTCCCGACAACTCCGGGGTGCGCATCTTTCCGCCGGCCGTCTACCTTGCCGGTCTCGTCGGAGGGTACCTCGTGCAGTGGCTGTGGCCCGTGCGGGTGGCAGCGGCCCCGCTGGCGGTGTGGGTTCGTCTGATCGGACTCACCCTCATCGTCGTCGCGGTCGTCCTTCAGGCCTCCGCCGTCATGCTGTTTCGCGGCCTCGGCACGTCGCTGAACCCGACCAAACCAAGTGCGGTGCTCGCCCTCGATGGACCCTATCGCTTCACCCGCAACCCGATGTACCTCGGGCTGGCCCTGCTCGTCGCCGGCCTCGCTCTCCTGGGTGACGCGCTGTGGCCGCTGCTCGCTGTCATCCCCTGCGTGTGGATCATCCAGACCCAGGTGATCGCCCGCGAGGAGGCCTACCTCGAAGCGAAGTTCGGTAGCGACTACCGGAGCTTCAGGTCGCGCGTGCGGCGCTGGATCTAGAGCAATTGCAGGAAAGGTGGATTCCACTTTTCCGTCCGAAATTGCGCATGAACCAAAAAAATTGGGCGAGCCCTTGGGTCGATAGGCGACGACCCGCCCTAGGACGAGCGCGGCGACAGCGAGGTCTGCACCTCGCGGAGCTGGTGCAGCCTGAGTTCGGCCACCGCTCGCGCCTCCGCGGTCTTGGCGTCGGTCACGTCTTCCTCGGCGTTCTTCACCTGTTGGGCGAGCATCGCCGGATCGACCTCCGCCAGCGGGGTCGCCTGCTCGGCGAGGATGGTGAGCCCCTCGGCGGAGACGTCGGCGAAGCCGCCACGCACGAAGATGCGTTCGCTGGCGCCGCCGCGGGTGACCTCGACCACGCCCGGCTTCAGCGTCGACATGAATGGGGCGTGGCCCTTGAAGACGGTGAAATAGCCCTCCGAACCCGGCACGACGACCTGCTCCACCGGCTCCGACATCAGGAGCCGCTCCGGCGAGACGAGATCGAACTGGAAGGGTTCAGGCATGACTACGCTGCCTCGGCGGCAAGCTTCTTCGCCTTTTCGACCGCCGCCTCGATGGTGCCGACCATGTAGAAGGCCGGCTCCGGCAGGTGGTCGTACTCGCCGGCGCACACCGCCTTGAAGTCCTTGATGGTGTCCTCCAGATCGACGAACAACCCCGGCACCCCGGTGAACACCTCGGCCACGTGGAACGGTTGCGACAGGAAGCGCTCGATCTTGCGGGCGCGCGCCACCGCGATCTTGTCCTCTTCCGACAGCTCGTCCATGCCGAGGATGGCGATGATGTCCTGGAGCTGCTTGTACCGCTGGAGGATCTCCTGCACCTGGCGGGCGACGGCATAGTGCTCCTCCCCGACGATGCGCGGGTCGAGCATGCGCGAGGTTGAATCAAGCGGGTCGACCGCCGGGTAGATGCCCTTCTCCGCGATCGACCGCGACAACGTGGTGGTGGCGTCGAGGTGGGCGAAAGAGGTCGCCGGCGCCGGATCGGTGAGATCGTCGGCCGGCACGTAGATCGCCTGCACCGACGTGATCGAACCCTTGTGGGTGGAGGTGATGCGCTCCTGGAGCGCGCCCATGTCCGTTGCAAGCGTCGGCTGGTAACCGACCGCCGAGGGGATACGGCCGAGCAGCGCCGACAACTCCGAGCCGGCCTGGGTGAAGCGGAAGATGTTGTCGACGAAGAACAGCACGTCCTGTCCCTGGTCGCGGAAATATTCGGCCACCGTCAGCCCGGTCAGCCCGACGCGGGCGCGCGCCCCCGGCGGCTCGTTCATCTGGCCGTAGACCAGCGCGCACTTCGAGCCTTCCGCCGAGCCGTTGTTCTTGTGCGGGTCCTTGTTGACGCCCGACTCGATCATCTCGTGATAGAGGTCGTTGCCCTCGCGCGTGCGCTCGCCGACCCCGGCGAACACCGAGTAGCCGCCGTGCGCCTTGGCGATGTTGTTGATCAGCTCCTGGATAATGACTGTCTTGCCGACCCCGGCGCCGCCGAAGAGGCCGATCTTCCCGCCACGAGCGTAGGGCGCGAGCAGGTCTACGACCTTGATGCCGGTCACCAGGATCTCGGCGTCGGTCGACTGGTCGACGTAGGCCGGCGCCGGCTGATGGATTGCGCGTTTCTGCTGGGTCCTGATCGGCCCGGCCTCGTCGACCGGCTCACCGATGACGTTCATGATGCGGCCGAGCGTCTCGTCGCCAACCGGCACCGCGATCGGCTCGGCCGTGTCGGTCACCTCTTGCCCCCGCACCAGTCCGTCGGTCGTGTCCATGGCGACCGCCCGCACGGTGTTCTCGCCGAGGTGCTGGGCGACCTCGAGCACCAGCCGGTTGCCCTGGTTGTCGACCTCCAGCGCGTTGAGGATCGCCGGCAGGCGGTCGGCAAATTGCACGTCGACGACGGCGCCGGTAACGCGCGTGATACGGCCGGTCACGCCCTTGACGTTTGCCTTCGCCGTGCTGGTCTTGGCCATGATGCTTCCCTTTGTCGTCCGTCTACAGCGCCTCGGCGCCGGATATGATTTCGATCAGTTCCTTGGTGATCTGCGCCTGACGCGTGCGGTTGTAGTTCAGCGTCAGCCCGTCGATCATGTCGCCCGCGTTGCGCGTGGCGTTGTCCATCGCCGTCATCTTGGCGCCCATTTCGGACGCCGCGTTCTCCAGGAGCGCCCGGAATATCTGGACCGACACGTTGCGCGGCAACAGGTCGGCGAGGATCGATTCCTCGTCGGGCTCGTACTCGTAGACCGCGCCGCCGCCGGCTTCCTTGCCCTCGCCGGCGATCTCGGCGGGGATGAGCTGGCGCGCGGTCGGGATCTGGGTGATGACCGACCGGAACTCTGAATAGAAGAGCGTCGCCACGTCGAACTCGCCGGCGTCGAACATCGCCAGCACCTTCTCCGCGATGCCGTCGGCGTCGCCGAACGACACCCGCGTGACGCGCAGCTCGATCGCCTCGACGATCTGCCGCCCGAACTGCCGGCGCAGCGCCTCGAAACCCTTGCGCCCGACGCAGAGCAGCTTCACCTCCTTGCCCTCGGCCGTGAGCCTCAGGGCGTGATCGCGGGCAAGCCGGGCGATCGACGAATTGAAGGCGCCGCAGAGGCCGCGCTCGGCGGTGCAAACGATCAGCAGGTGGGTCTTGTCGGCACCGGTGCCGGCGAGCAGCCGCGGCGCGTCGGCGCGGCCGGAAACCGTCGTGGCAAGGTTGGCGAGCACCGCTCCCATGCGCGTGGCATAGGGACGCGCCGCCTCGGCCGCCGCCTGCGCCCGCCTCAGCTTGGAGGCGGCGACCATCTGCATTGCCCTGGTGATCTTCTGCGTCGCCTTCACCGAAGCGATGCGATTGCGCAGGTCCTTGAGCGAGGCCATGGGCTAGGCGAATACCTTGGCGTAGCCGTCGGCGATCTCCTTGAGCTTCTCGCGCAGGCTGTCGCTGAGTTCGCGCTTGTCGCGGATCTCGGCGAGCACGTCGGCATGGTCGGTTCTCAGGAGCGTCAGCAGTCCCTTCTCGAAGTCGCTGACCTTGTTCACCGGCAGCTTGTCCAGGTAGCCGTTGACGCCGGCGAAGATGACGGCGACCTGCTCCTCCACCTTGAGCGGCGAGAATTGCGGCTGCTTCAGCAGCTCCGTCAGCCGCGCGCCGCGGTTGAGCAGGCGCTGGGTGGCGGCGTCGAGGTCGGAGCCGAACTGGGCGAAGGCAGCCATCTCGCGGTACTGGGCAAGCTCGCCCTTGATGGTGCCGGCGACCTGCTTCATCGCCTTGATCTGCGCCGCCGATCCCACACGGCTCACCGAGATGCCGACGTTCACCGCCGGTCGGATGCCCTGATAGAAGAGGTCCGTCTCCAGGAATATCTGGCCGTCTGTGATCGAGATGACGTTGGTCGGGATATAGGCCGAGACGTCGTTGGCCTGCGTCTCGATCACCGGCAGCGCCGTCAGCGAGCCGGAACCGTTGTCGGCGTTGAGCTTGGCGGCGCGCTCCAGGAGGCGCGAATGGAGGTAGAAAACGTCGCCGGGGTACGCCTCGCGCCCCGGCGGACGGCGGAGCAGCAGCGACATCTGCCGGTAGGCGACCGCCTGCTTCGAGAGGTCGTCGTAGATGATCAGCGCGTGCATGCCGTTGTCGCGGAAATATTCCGCCATGGCGCAGCCGGTGAACGGCGCCAGGAACTGCATCGGCGCCGGGTCCGAGGCGGTCGCCGCGACGATGATCGAGTATTCGAGCGCGCCGTATTCCTCCAGCACCTTGACGAACTGCGCCACCGTCGAGCGCTTCTGCCCGACAGCGACGTAGACGCAGTAGAGCCTGGCCAACTCGTCGCTGGAGGCGTTGATCGTTTTCTGGTTGAGGATCGTGTCGAGCGCGATCGCTGTCTTGCCGGTCTGGCGGTCGCCGATGATCAGCTCACGCTGGCCGCGGCCGATGGGAATGAGCGCATCGATCGCCTTGAGGCCGGTCTGCATCGGCTCGTGCACCGAGCGGCGCGGGATGATGCCGGGCGCCTTGACGTCGACCCGCCTGCGCTCTTTTGCCTCGATCGGCCCCTTGCCGTCGATCGGGTTGCCGAGCGCGTCGACAACGCGACCGAGGAGGCCCTTGCCGACCGGCGCCTCGACGATGGCGCCCGTTCGCTTGACGGTGTCGCCTTCCTTGATTTCGCGGTCGGAGCCGAAGATGACGATACCGACGTTGTCGGCCTCCAGGTTCAGCGCCATGCCGCGGATACCGCCGGGGAACTCGACCATCTCGCCCGCCTGGACGTTGTCGAGGCCATAGACGCGGGCGATGCCGTCGCCGACCGACAGCACCTGGCCGACTTCGGAGACCTCCGCCTCCTTGCCGAAATTCTTGATCTGCTCCTTCAGGATCGCGGAGATTTCCGCCGCCCGGATTTCCATCAGCCGACCTCTTTCATGGCGAGCCTGAGCCCGTTGAGCTTGGTTCTGAGCGAGCCGTCGATCATACGGCTGCCGACTTTGACGATAAGCCCGCCGATCAACGACGGATCGACGCGGGTTTCAAGGGTGACGTCCTTGCCGAGCGCTTCCTTCAGCGCGGCCTTGAGCGAATTCACCTGGTTTTCCGCCAGCGGTTCCGCGCTGGTGACCGCGGCGGCGATCTCGCCGCGATGGTCGGCGGCGAGGCGCTTGAAGGCCGCGATGACGTCGGGCACCGCGAACAGGCGCCGATTTGCCGCGGTGACCTTGATCAGGTTGGCGACGAGCCCGCCGATACCGGCTTTGTCGAGCACGGCGGCGATGGCGCGTGACTGCTCCACAGCGGAGAACACGGGGCTCTTCACCAGCCGCTTGAGATCGTCGCTTTCGGCGAGAAGGGCGGAGAAACGGTCGAGATCGCCTTCGGTTGGCGGCGAGCGCGTTGGCGTCGAGCGCCAGATCGAAAAGCGCGGTGGCGTAGCGTTCTGCCACACCGGACACGAGGGATGTTCCTTCGGCCACCCTGAGCTCTTGCCTCCGGCACGATGGGCCCGATCGGGATGAGCCCGGCCTGTAGTCATAAGGCCTTGAACGGATTGGTTTTCCAGGACGGTGCGCTGTGCCGCCCGCGCTCGCCCCAAAGAACGCCGGTTCGCTTAGCATAGGCGATGGTGCAGGGCAATATGGCGGCGCGTGCTGGGACGCCGCAGTTCCCAAGGTTTCGTTCCGCGCCTTTCCGCCCTATCGTGCGCCCCTTCCGTCGATCCGGATCGCCTCGCCAGATGCACACCGTCCCCCAGCCGACCAACGGCACGCCAGCCCCGCGCATCTATTGGCTGTCGTCCTATCCGTGTTCCGGCGACGAGTGGGTCCGCGGCTTCCTCCACTCCTTGAACGAGCTGCGCCAGGGCCGGTCCGGCGAGGTCGACCTCGATCGCGTCGAGACCTACGGCATCGCCGAGGCCTCGGTCGACAACTTCACCCCCTTCCTCGCCAATCCCGAGGACGTGCACAATTTCACCGCCCTGACCGCGATCAGGCCGCAGGCCCAGGCGCGGCTCGCCGAGCGTGCGAATGGCCCGGTTTTCGTGGCCACCCACCTGGCGGCGCTGGAGCTCGACAAGACCCCCGCCGTCAACACCGAGGTGACCCGCGGCGCCACCTACCTCGTGCGCAATCCCCTCGACGTCGCCTGTTTGCTGTCGGAGCGCATGGGCTGGACGATCGATCGCACCATCGAGGTGATGGGCACCGTCGGCTACTGCTTCTCCGGCAACGACGCCGTCCCCGAACCGCTGAGTTCGTGGAGCCACCACGTGGAAAGCTGGACGCGGCGTGATCAGGCGGCGGTCAACGTCATGCGTTACGAGGACATCCTCAGCATGCCGGTGCGGACCTTCGGCCGCTTCCTCCGCCACGCCGGCTTTCGGCCGGGGCGACAGCGGCTCATCAGGGCGATCGCCCTGTCCCGCCTCGATCGGCTGCGCGGACAGGTGGAGTTCGTCCCGCTGGATGGAGCCGCCGATGGCGCTTCGCGCCCGCGCCGCCGCGAACGCTGGCGCGAGATCCTGTCGAAGGACCAGGTCGACGCCATCGTTGCCGCCCACCGCGACCAGATGGAGCGCTTCGGCTACCTCGAAGGCCTCTGAACCGGCTTCACAAAAAACTCTGCGGGTCGATGTCGACCTGCACGCGGAGCGAGGCGCGGGGGCGAGGCGCCGCGGCAAGCCAGGCGCGGACGTAGCCCTGCAGGTCGGCGGTGCGCGGCGCCTGCACCAGCAGGCGGTAGCGATGGCGTCCCCGCACCACCGCCAGCGGCGCCTCCGCCGGTCCCAGCACCTCGATCTGATCGTCGCGCGGCGCGGTGCGCCTCAGCGCCGTGGCGTAGGTGAGCGTCTCGCTCCGCTCCAGTCCCGAGACCACCAGCGCCGCCAGCCGGCCGAACGGCGGCAGGCGCGCCGCCCGCCGCTCGGCGATCTCGCGGGAATAGAAGGCCTCGCGGTCGCCGGCGACGATGGCGCGGATGACCGGATGGTCCGGCGCCCACGTCTGCAACAGCGCCCGGCTGGCGCCGCCCGAGCGCCCGGCGCGGCCGGTGACCTGCGAAAGGAGCTGGAACGTGCGCTCGGCGGCGCGCAGGTCCCCGTGGGCGAGGCCGAGGTCGGCATCGACCACGCCGACCAGCGTGAGCAGCGGGAAAGTTGTGGCCCTTGGCGATCAGCTGCGTGCCGATGACGATGTCGAACTCGCCCTTGGCAATCGCCGCGAGCTCGAGGCGCATGCGCGCGACCCCGCCGACCATGTCGCTGGAAAGGGCGGTCGCGCGCGCATCGGGGAAGCGGGCCGTCACCTCCTCCGCCAGCCGCTCGATCCCGGGCCCGACCGGCGTCAGGCTTTCCGTGTCGCCGCAGTGGGGACACGCTTCCGGCCGCTTCTCGAAATGGCCGCAGTGGTGGCACATCAGCACGCCGCGAAAGCGGTGCTCCACCAGCCACGTCGAGCAGTTGGGACACTGGAAGCGGTGGCCGCAGGTGCGGCAGAGCGTCAGCGGTGCGTAGCCACGCCGATTGAGGAAGAGGAGCACCTGCTGCTTGTTGGCAAGCGCCTCGCCGACCGCCTCCACCAGCGGCGGCGCCAGGAACCGGCCGCGCTCGGGCTGATGTTGGCGGAGGTCGATCGCGTCGATCTCGGGCAGCGCCGCCGCCAGGTGCCGTTCGGTGAGCGCGATGCGCCGGTAGCGCCCGGCGTCGGCGTTGACGCGGCTCTCGATCGATGGCGTCGCCGACGACAGCACCACCGGAAAGCCGGCGAGGTGGCCGCGCACCACCGCCATGTCGCGGGCGGAGTAGAACACGCGCTCCTCCTGCTTGTAGGCGAGGTCGTGCTCCTCGTCGACGACGATCAGGCCGAGGTTCTTGAACGGCAGGAACAGCGCCGACCGGGCCCCGACCACCACCTGCGCGGTGCCCTCGGCGACGCCGCGCCATACCCGTTCGCGCCCGCGCGGCGCCACGTCTGAATGCCACTCCGCCGGCCGCGCCCCGAAGCGGGCGGCGAAGCGCTCAAGGAAATCGGCGGTGAGCGCGATCTCGGGGATGCAGGATCAGCACCTGCCGGCCGGCGGCGATCGCGGCCGCCACCGCCTCGAAATAGACCTCCGTCTTGCCCGACCCGGTAACCCCATCGATGAGCGTGACCGAGAAACCGCCGGCCGTCACGGCGCCCCGCAGCGCATCGGCCGCCGCCGCCTGTTCGCTGGAAAGGTCCGGGCGCCCGTAGTCGGGGTCGGCCGGCGGCGCGGCGGGCGCGGCCGGCATCATCACCACCTCCAGCGTGCCCGCCTCGACCAGCCCCTGGACGACGCTGGGGCTGACCGCCCGCCACCGCGGCGAGCCCGCTCTTCGACCACGCAAGTCCGTCGGCGAGATGGGCAAGCACGCGCCCGCGCGCCGGCGTCATGCGTTGCGGTTCCGGCCCGGCGCGCCGCACCCCCGGCACCGGCGCCGGCGGCGCCAGCGCGCCCGGCGCCCGCAGCACCATGCGCAGCACCATGCCGCGGCTGGTGAGCGTGTAGTCGGCGACCCAGTCGACGAAGTGGCGGATTTCGCCGGAGAGCGGCGGCGCCTCGAACACGCCGGCGATCGGCCGCAGGCGGTTGTGGCCGATCTCCGGATCGGGCGGGTCGTCCCACACCACGCCGACCACGTCGCGGGTGCCGAGCGGCACCTGGACGATGTCGCCCGGCGCCGTACCGGCAGGCGCGCGGTAGGTGTAGGGTGCGGCGACGGCGACCGGCACCAGCACCGAAACGGTCGTATCGGCGGTCAATTGCCCGCGAATCTCCTTGGCATGCGGCCGGGGACGGGCTGACGATGGCCCCGCTTTGCCCTAAATGAAAGCCCGCGCCGTCGCCCCGGCACCGGCAGTGAGATAAAGACCATGAAGCTGTTCGCCGACACCGCCGACATCGACGAGATCCGCGATCTCGCCGGCATGGGCATCATCGATGGCGTCACCACCAACCCGACGCTGGTCGCCCGCGTCGGCCGCCCGATCCGCGACGTGATCGCCGACATCTGCGCCGCGGTACCGGGTCCGGTGTCGGCCGAGGTTACGGCGACCGACTTCGACACCATGATGGTCCAGGGGCACAAGCTCGCCGAGATCGCCGGCAACGTCGTCATCAAGGTGCCGCTGACCTGGGACGGCCTCAAGGCTTGCCGGACGCTTACCGGGCGCGGTCACAAGGTCAACGTCACGCTCTGCTTCTCCGCCAACCAGGCGCTGCTCGCCGCCAAGGCCGGCGCCACCTATGTGTCGCCCTTCATCGGCCGTCTCGACGACATCGGCCAGGACGGCATCGAACTGATCCGCGAGATCCGCGCCGTCTATGACAACGACGACGCCCTCACCACCTCGATCCTCGCCGCTTCCATCCGCTCACCCGAGAGCGTGAAAGACGTCGCCATCGCCGGCGCCGACGTCGCCACCGTGCCACCGACGGTGCTGCGCGCCCTCATCAACCATCCCCTCACCGACAAGGGCCTCGCCGCCTTCCTCGCCGACTGGAAGAAAACCGGCCAGTCGATCGCCTGAGCCGCCTTAACTCCACCTTCACCGGCGAGGCGTCTCAATTCGGCCATGTCACGCGCCGCCGACACATCTCGCCCGCTCATCACCGCCGCCCCCGACCTCATGCAAGCGGTGGAGCGCTGGCAGCGCCACCTCGTCAGCGAGCGCCGGCTGGCGGCGAACAGCGTCGAGGCGTACGCCCGCGACGTGCGCCAGTTCCTGTCGTTCATGACCACGCACCTCGGCGCGCCGCCGAAGCTCGCTGACCTCAAGGCGCTCGCCACCACCGATATTCGCGCCTTCATGGCGGCGCGGCGGAACGATGGCGCCGGCTCGCGCAGCCTTGCCCGCGGCATCGCCGGCATCCGCTCGCTGATCCGTTTCCTCGAGAAGAACGGCGACGCCAACGGCGCGGCGCTCCGCGCCATCCGTCCGCCGCGCCAGAAGAAGACCCTGCCGAAGCCGCTCGCGCCCGACGCGGCGCGCGAGGTCATCGCCGCCGACAACGCGCTCGACGAGGAGCCGTGGATCGGCGCGCGCAACGCCGCCATCCTCGCCCTGCTCTACGGCGCCGGCCTGCGCATCTCCGAGGCGCTGTCGATCCGCCGCGGCGAGGCGCCGGGCCGGCCGAACGACACCCTGCGCGTCCGCGGCAAGGGCGGCAAGGAGCGCATCGTGCCGGTGCTGCCGGTGGTCGCCGCCGCGATCGCCGACTACCTTCGCCAGTGCCCCTATTCGCCGGGACCCGCCGACCCGCTGTTCGTCGGCGCCCGCGGCGGGCCGCTCAACCCGCGCATCGTCCAGCGCGCCATGGTGAAGCTGAGGAGCGCGCTCGGCCTGCCGGAGACGGCGACGCCCCACGCGCTGCGCCACTCCTTCGCCACCCACCTGCTCGCCAACGGCGGCGATCTCCGCACCATCCAGGAGCTGCTCGGCCACGCCAGCCTGTCGACGACCCAGATCTACACCGCCGTCGATACCGACCGCCTGCTCGCCGCCTATGACAAGGCCCACCCGCGGGCGTAGCCCTCAGGCAAGCCACCAGACGCCGAACGCGATCGACAGGACCGTCAGCGGCGCCCCGACCCGGAAATAGGGCCAGAAGCCGATCGCGATGCCGCTCCGCCGGGCGCGCTCGGCAACGATGAGGTTGGCGACGGAGCCGACCAGCGCGAAGTTGCCGGCAAGCGTGGACGCCATCGCGACCACCAGCCACGCGCGCGCCGGATCGGCGAGTTCGCTGACGAACGGCTTCAGCACCAGCACCGCCGGCACGTTGCTGACCACGTTGGAAAGGACGGCCGTCACCAGCGACAGGTTGAACGTGGCCGCGAGGTTGAGCCGCGCGACGGCGGCCAGCACCTCCGGCCCGATCACCGTCTTCTCGAGGCCCGCCACGACGATGAACAGACCGGCGAACATCACCAGCATCGGCCAGTCGATCTCGAAGTAGACCTTGGCGGGTTTCACCCGCCGCGTGAACAGGAGGGCGCCACCGGCGACGATCGCCGCCCTCGCCGCCGGCACCCCGGCGAACATGGCAACCACCATGGCGAGCGTGATCGCCAGCGTCTTGACGATCAGCGGCCCGTGGACCGCCGCCGGCTTCGCCGCGAACGGCCGTAGCCGCTCGCGCGTCAGGAACTCCGCGGGATGGAGGACCGCCAGCAGAAGCACGCTGAGCACGAGCGAGACAACCGCGATCGGCGCCAGTGCCGCGGCGAAGTCCGCATAGGGAACGCCCGACGCCACGCCGATGATCATGTTCTGCGGGTTGCCGGTGATGGTGGCGACGCTGCCCGCGTTCGACGCCATGGCGACGGCGAGCAGGTAGGGCACCGGCCTGCGACCGAGCCGCGTGACCACGTCGAGCACCAGCGGTGTCATCGCCAGGCAAATGGTGTCGTTGACGAGGAACGCCGACAGGAATCCGGTGACGACGACGATCGCAGCGAGCAGCGCCAGCGGACGGCGCACGTGGGTCGCGGTGAAAGTTGTCGCCAGACCGAAGAACCCGGCTAGCTTCAGGTTGGCAACGACGATCATGGCGCCGAGCAGCAGCATGATCGTGCGCACGTCGACCGCCGCATAGGCCTGGTCGGGATCGAGCACACCGAGGCCGATCATCAGGCCGCCGCCGAGAAGTGCGGCGCCCGCCCGGTCCAGGCGGTAGCCCGGCAGGCGGCCGACGGCCATGACGAGGTACGTCACGGCGAAGATGGCGACGGCGATCACGGAGCGAGGGTTTAGCCGCCGCGTGGCGGTTAGCTAGGCGGACGCCTCGCCCGGACTTCCCGCCAAACGCCCCGTCAGTCAGCCAGGTAGCGAACCGTCAGCCGGCGCATCATGTCGGTGTAGACGTGACGCGCGAGGCGGTTCGCGCCCAAGCTGCGCCGCAATGACGCTGGGGACGATGTGGCTGAAATAAAGCCGCAGCAGCAGCCGCTCCTCGCCCCGCCGGGCGATTTCGGTCAGGATCGCTGGCGCCAGCGCGTAGTATCGCGCCACGTCCGCACGGCCGCCCGCCGTTGCCATCATCACCCCGTCGCGGAAGCGGCGGAGCGTCGTCAGCTCGACGCAGTCGTCCGGGAGACCGACGAGCCCGCAGCACGCCGCCGTTAGGAAGCAGCCGCCACTCGGCGGACCGCTGGGACTGGGGGGCGGACCCACATGACTCGGCAACTGCATGTTCTCCATCACCTGCCTGGCGAGATCGGGCCTGTCGCGCATCGCCGAGATCGCGTCCGCGGTGCCGTCAAGAGTGGCCTCGAGAACATTGAGGTGAAGGTTGCCGGCGACCACGCCAACCTCCAGTTTGTGAACGCCTTTCAGCGACTCGAGCTGGTCGCCGAACGCGTCGGTGAGCTGGTAGTCGACGCCGCCGCTGGCATCGAACGAGCCGACCTCGTTCCCGTCGGCGTACACCCCGACCGGCAGCGGGCCAAAGTTCGTGGGCGCCAGCTTGACCGCGAGCGTGCCGGCAAGCTTCCTGGAATCGGCGGAATAGGAAAGTGCGAGATCGACCGAGTCGACCCCGTTCTGCCCGGCCGGCGCCGTCCGCAGGTCGGCGGGGAGCACGCGTGCCGTTGAGGATAGCCCTTGCGAGGCGACCCTCCAGCTTCCTACCTCCTGGACCTCTTCGTTCTGGAACAGGCCAGGCACCGAGGAAGAAGAAGGCGGCGACGAATTGGGCGATGACACAACGCCTGACGGTGTGAAATCTTGGGCGCGAAGCGGGCGCGCGGCAACCGATGAGACCAGCAACCCCGTCAGGGCGAGAAAGCGACGCCGTGTAGCATGACGTTCCATGGAAGCCCCCTTTTCCCGTGAGGACGAACCGATTATTCCGCCGGCGCGTACCCCAGACAAGCGGAAAGGCGCGGTTCGGGTGACTTCTACCGGCTCTGCGTTCTTGCCGGTAGCTCGCACCGCCGCGGCATGGTAGAGCCGAGCCATGACCAGCCGGACCACCACGGGCATTTGGCTTGTCGCGCCTTTGGCGCGATCCGGCGGCGTCTGACGTCAGACACAGGCCGGCGCGCGGACGATCGCGCGGCCGGCAGCCCGGAGTGCGATCGTCCACCGCCGAAAAGGACGATTGCAATATGACGGTCCCCGCCGAGCCCGCCCGACCGCCCGGCGTTTCCGCCGAAACGGCGCACCCGTCGCAGCCTCGGGCCGACACCGCCCTTCACTACACGCGCGTCGGATACGCTTTCGCCCTGACCGGCGCACTCCTGTTTTCGACCAAATCGATCATCATCAAGCTCGCCTATGCCGAGTTGCTCGACGCCACTACCCTGCTGGCGCTGCGCATGGGCCTGTCGCTTCCCGTCTACATCATCATTGGCCTGCTGGCGGTCCGGGACCATCGTCGCACGGGCGTGCCGCTGCCGACCCTTGCCATGGCGCTGCGGGCGGCCGCGGTCGGCGCCGTCGGCTACTGGATCGCCAGCTATCTCGATTTCCTCGGCCTCCAGTACATCTCGGCCCAGTTTGAGCGGCTGATCCTGTTCACCTACCCGTTGTTCGTTGTCGTGCTCGGCGCCGCCTTTTTCGGCCAGCCGATGCAGGTGCGAATTCTGGTCGCTATCGCTATCAGCTATGCTGGGCTTGCCCTGATTTTCACCGAGAAGGCCGGATCCACAGGATCCAACGTCGCCCTCGGCGCCGGCCTCGTGCTGGTCGCTGCCTTGGCCTTCGCCCTCTATCAGCTCCTCGCCAAGCCGGTGATCGCCGTCATGGGACCGCGACTGTTCACTTGCGTCGCCATGAGCGGCGCCGCCATCGCCGTCTTCGGCCAGTTCCTGGTGACCCATCCCCTCGCCGATCTCGCAATGAGCCCGCGCGTCTCCGCGTTGGCCGCGGCGATTGCCCTCGGCGCAACGGTTCTGCCGTCTTTCTTCCTCAACGCCGCCCTCCATCGCATCTCGCCGCAGGCCAATGCGGTCATCGGCACCATGTCGCCGGTCATGACCATCGTGCTCGCGGTCATTCTCCTCGGAGAGACCGTGACGGCCACCGATGTCGCGGGCTCGGCGCTAGTCCTCGCCGGCATCGGCTGGTTCACGCTCGCCGGTCTCCGGCGCTGAGTTGCTCGCGGTGATGTGATCGCGGAGCGCCTTCCCGTCCATGGAGGGCCGGGATAGGCTCCATTTGGATCGGATTACACTGGTCCTTGGGAAAAACGGAGAGCCCAAAAGCGTGTTCTGACCACCTCCGTAACGTTCGCCGTCGCGACCTTCGTCACCGGCACTGCAGCCTTCGCCTGCGACTTCCACGTCATGGCGAGTGCTGAGGCCCCGACGCCGCCTCCCGCAAGGGAGCAGGTCGCTCACGCGAGCAAGATCGACCCGGTTCTGCTTGCGTATCTGAAGCAGGCCACCCAACCAGATGAGCCCGCCGAGGCGGCGCAGGCCCAATAGCCCTGACCGGGAATACGATCTTGGGAAATTTGCGCCGGCGTCAGCCGGCGCTTTTTTTATATGTGGATAGGCTTCGACCAGGCGGCGAAGGCGGCTTCGCGCACCGACTCCGACAGCGTCGGATGGGCGTGGCAGACGCGGGCAAGGTCCTCCGCCGCGCCGGAGAATTCCATCAGCACCGATGCCTCCTGGATCAACTCGCCGGCGAACGGGCCGACAATGTGAACACCGAGAACGCGGTCCGTCTCCGCATCGGCCAGAACCTTCGCAAATCCGTCGCGGGCGCCCATGGCCCGGGCGCGGCCGTTCGCCGAAAACGGAAACTTGCCGACGCGATATTTGATATCCGCCGCCTTCAACTCCTCTTCGGTGCGACCGACCGAGGCGATTTCCGGCGTCGTGTAGACGACGCTTGGTATCACGTCGTGGTTGACGTGCCCCGCCTGTCCGGCCGCGATCTCGGCGACCGCGATCCCCTCGTCCTCAGCCTTGTGGGCGAGCATCGGCCCGGCGATCGCGTCACCGATGGCCGAGATGCCGGCAACGTTGGTGCGGAACTTGTCGTCGACGATCACCCGCCCGCGCTCGTCACGCTTGACCCCGACCGCGTCGAGGCCGAGCCCGTCGGTGTAGGGTCGCCGCCCGATGGCGACCAGCACCACGTCGGCGTCGAGCATCTCGGTCGCACCACCGGCCGCAGGCGCCACCGCCACCTTTAGCATCTTGCCTTTCGCATCGACCGCCGCGACCTTGCTCGCCAGACGGAAGGCGATGCCCTGCCTGGCCAGGATCCGCTGGGCCTGGCGCGCCACCTCGCCGTCCATGCCGGGCAGGATGCGGTCGAGGAACTCGACCACCATCACCTCGGCGCCGAGCCGACGCCACACCGAGCCCAGTTCGAGCCCGATAACGCCGGCGCCGACAACGATCATCCGCCCCGGCACCGCGTCAAGCGTCAGCGCACCGGTCGAGGTCACGATCCGTTTCTCGTCCGTCGTCACGCCCGGCAGCGGCGCCGAGTCCGACCCGGTGGCGATGACGATGGTCCTGGCCGCGATCACCCGGCTCTCGCCGGGCTGGGAGGTCACCCGCACCTCACCCGGCGCGACGATCGTGCCGGTACCGTGCATTCCATCGATCTTGTTCTTCTTGAAGAGGTATTCGACCCCGGCCACGCTCGCTTCCACCGTCGCGTCCTTGTGGGCAAGCATCGCCTTGAGGTCGAGTTTGGGCGCGCCGACCTCGATGCCGAAGGCGGCGAACTGGTGGCCGGCCGCCTCGAACATCTCCGAGGTGTGCAGCAGCGCCTTCGAGGGAATGCAGCCGATGTTGAGGCACGTCCCGCCGAAGGTCGTCCGTTTCTCCACAACGGCGACCTTGAGCCCGAGCTGAGCCGCCTTGATGGCGCAGACGTAGCCGCCCGGCCCGCTGCCGATCACGGCGAGATCGTATGAATCCGGCACGTTGGCCTCCCGTCCAGAACTTTCCGCCGCCACTCAATAGCCCCTGCGGTGCGCGCTGTCAGCGTGCACCGGGGCAACTCTGCTATTCCGTACCGAAGATGCGCTTCAGCGCCGGCTTGAGGTCGGCGCGCTGGTCGATGTCGTAGTAGCCGCCGCCGATCAGCCGCGCGATCAGCCTGCAGTAGGCCGCCGGATCGGCGGCGCCCCCGACCGCCGCCTCGATGTCGGCGAGCGCGCGCTCGTCGGCTGTGCGCCGGGCGGCGTCCGTGACCCCGGCGGCCGCCGCCTTGTCCTCCAGGGTGGCGAACAGGCCGCCGTTGCGCCCGTTCCACCCATCGCCCACGTCGCGGAATTGCGGATCGGCGACCACCGCCAGGTGGCAGTAGGCCATGATCTCGACCGGATAGAGGGCGGCCGAAACGACGGCCAGCAGATCGTCGTGATCGGCGGCGGGCTGCGCAGCAAGCGGCCCTGCCAGAAGCATCGTCAGCGCCGCCAGCCCGATCGCCGACGGCCGCCCCATGCTGCTACAGGTCCAGCACCAGCCGCTGCGGGTCCTCGATGCTCTCCTTCACCCGCACCAGGAAGGTCACAGCCTCGCGGCCGTCGACGATGCGGTGATCGTAGGATAGCGCCAGGTACATCATCGGCCGAACCTCGATCTTGCCGTCGACCACCACCGGCCGCTGCTCGATCTTGTGCATGCCGAGGATACCCGACTGAGGCGCGTTGAGGATCGGCGTCGACATCAGCGAGCCGTAGATGCCGCCGTTGGTGATGGTGAAGGTGCCGCCCTGCATCTCCTCGATCGTGAGCTCGCCGTCGCGGGCGCGCGCGGCGAGCTCGGCGATCGTCTTCTCGATATCGGCGAGCGACCTCGCGTCCGCGTCGCGCACCACCGGCACCACCAGCCCGCGTCCGGTGCCGACCGCGACCCCGATATGGTAGTAGTTCTTGTAGACGAGGTCGGCGCCGTCGATCTCCCCGTTGACCGCCGGGATCTCCTTCAGCGCCTGCACGCACGCCTTCACGAAGAAGCCCATGAAGCCTAGCTTGACGGCGTGCTTCTTCTCGAAAAGGTCGCGGTACTGGTTCCTGAGCGCCATCACCGCGCTCATGTCGACCTCGTTGAACGTGGTCAGCATCGCGGCGGTGTCCTGCGCCTCCTTGAGGCGCCGGGCGATGGTCTGCCGCAGCCGCGTCATCGGCACGCGCTTCTCCCGCGCCTGGTCGTCCGCCGGCGCCGGAGCGCGCGCCACCCGTGGCGCCGGTGCGAGCGTCACGACCGGGGCCGGCGTCGCCGCCTTGGCGGTGAGCGCGTCGGCCTTGGTGATGCGCCCGTCCTTGCCGCTGCCGGCGACTACCGAGGGCGCCACCCCCTTTTCCGTCAGAATCTTGGTGGCGGCCGGGGACGATATCTCGTTCGGCCGCGCTGGCATTTGCGCCGCCCGCGGCTCCACCGGCGTCGGGCCCGCGGCCACGGGCTTCGTCGTCGCCGTCTTTTCGTCGGGCCGGCCGGCCGGGGCAGGCTTCGCCTTGTCCGCCTTCGCCGCCGCCCCGTCGGCGTTGATGGAACCGAGCACCGCGCCGACCGACACGGTAGCGCCGCCCGCGGCCTCGATCGCCTCGATCACGCCGGCAGCCGGCGCCGGCACCTCGAGGGTGATCTTGTCGGTTTCCAGTTCCACCAGCGGCTCGTCGGCGGCGACGGTATCGCCCACCGCCTTGAACCATTGGCCGACGGTCGCCTCGCTCACCGATTCGCCGAGGGCCGGAACCCGGATTTCGGTCGCCATGTTCGCTCCTCGTTTGGCTAGTCGGCGAAAGCTTCGTCGAGAAAGGCCTGCAACTGCGCCAGGTGCTTCTTCATCAGCCCGGTCGCCGTCGCCGCCGCCGCCGTGCGCCCGACATACCGCGGCCGACGGCTTTTCGCACCGATCCCGTCCAGCACCCATTGGAGGTAGGGCTCGACGAAGCTCCACGCGCCCATGTTCTTCGGCTCTTCCTGGCACCACACCATCTCGGCGTTGCGGAAGCGGCCGAGCTCGCTGATCAGCGCCTTCGCCGGGAACGGATAGAGCTGCTCGACCCGCATCAGGTAGACGTCGTCGATGCCGCGTTTCTCGCGTTCCTCGTAGAGGTCGAAGTAGACCTTGCCGGTGCACAGCACCACGCGGCGGATCTCGCCGTCCGGCTTGAGCCGGATCGTCTCGCTGCCGCCCATCTCGGCATCGTCCCACAACAGCCGGTGGAACGAGGAGTCCGGTCCCATCTCTTCGAGACGCGACACGGCGCGCTTGTGCCGCAGCAGCGACTTGGGCGTCATCAGGACCAGCGGCTTGCGGAACTCGCGCTTCAACTGGCGGCGCAGCGCGTGGAAATAGTTGGCCGGCGTCGTCAGGTTGGCCACCTGCAGGTTGTCCTCGGCGCACAGTTGCAGGTAGCGCTCCAGCCGTGCGGAGGAATGCTCCGGCCCCTGCCCCTCGTAGCCGTGCGGCAGCAGCATCACCAGCCCCGACATCCGCAGCCATTTGCGCTCGCCGGCGGCGATGAACTGATCGATCACCACCTGGGCGCCGTTGGCGAAGTCGCCGAACTGGGCCTCCCACAGCGTCAGCGCGTTGGGCTCCGCCAGCGAGTAGCCGTATTCGAAGCCGAGCACCGCCACTTCCGACAGCATCGAGTTGATCACCTCGAAGCGGGCGCGGCCGTTGGCGACGCTGTTGAGCGGTATATAGCGCTCCTCGGTCTCCTGGTCGAAGATGACCGAATGGCGTTGCGAGAAGGTGCCGCGTTCGACGTCCTGACCCGACAAGCGGACTGGATGACCGTCGTCGATTAGCGAGGCGAACGCCAGCGCCTCGCCGGTCGCCCAGTCGATGCCGGTGCCCGTTTCGATCGCCTTGCGGCGGTTGTCGACAAAACGCTGGAGCGTGCGGTGCGCGTGGAAGTTTTCCGGCAGGCGCGTCAGCTTGTCGCCAAAATCCCTTAGCTTGGCCATGTCGACACCGGTAACGCCGCGTCGTGGCGCATCGCCCGTCTCGGCGACCTTGAGCCCGCTCCACGCACCGTCGAGCCAGTCGGCCTTGTTGGGGCGATAACTGCTTGCGACCTCGAATTCGGTGTCGAGCTTCGCCCGCCACGCCACCTGCATCTCCTCGATCTCGCCGGCCGTGACGAGCCCTTCCTCGACCAGCTTGCTGCCGTAGATTTGCAGCGTGGTCGGGTGGCTGGCGATCGCCTTGCACATCAGCGGCTGGGTGAACGCCGGCTCGTCGCCCTCGTTATGGCCGTGGCGACGATAACAGAACATGTCGATCACCACCGGCTTGTGGAACTTCTGCCGGAACTCGGTGGCGATCTTGGCGGCGTAGACCACCGCCTCCGGGTCGTCGCCGTTGGCGTGCAGGATCGGCGCCTCGACCATCTTGGCGATGTCCGAGGGATAAGGCGAGGAACGCCCGAAGCGCGGATTGGTGGTGAAGCCGATCTGGTTGTTGATGATGAAGTGGATCGAGCCCGAGGTGCGGTGTCCGCGCAGCCCCGAAAGGCCGAAGCACTCCGCCACCACCCCCTGGCCGGCGAACGCGGCATCGCCGTGGATGAGCAGCGGCAGCACCTGGGCCCGTTGATCGAGCGGCACGATCTCGCCGCGCGGTTCGCTGGCGTGCTGGTCCTGCTTGGCCCGCGCCTTGCCGAGCACCACCGGGTCGACGACTTCCAGGTGCGACGGGTTCGCGGTCAACGACAGATGCACCCGGTTGCCGTCGAATTCGCGGTCGGACGAGGCACCGAGGTGGTACTTGACGTCGCCCGAGCCCTCGACGTCGTCCGGCGACGTCGACCCGCCCTTGAACTCATGGAAGATGGCCCGATGCGGCTTGCCCATCACCTGGGCAAGAATGTTGAGGCGACCGCGGTGGGCCGTGCCGATCACGATCTCGCGCAGGCCGAGCTGACCGCCGCGCTTGATGATCTGCTCCAGCGCCGGCACGGTCGATTCCGCCCCGTCGAGGCCGAAGCGCTTGGTGCCCGTGTACTTGACGTCGAGGAACCGTTCGAAACCTTCCGCCTCGACCAGCTTGTTGAGGATCGCCTTCTTGCCCTCGACGGTGAAGGCGATGCCTTTGTCGGGGCCCTCGATACGTTCCTGGATCCAGCTTTTCTCGGCAGCGTCCGAGATGTGCATGAACTCGACGCCCAACGTCGAGCAGTAGGTGCGCCTGAGAATCCCCAGCATCTCCGGGATCGTCGCGAACTCGAGCCCGAGCACGAAATCGATGAAGATCTTGCGGCCGTAGTCGGCCTCGGTGAAGCCGTACGAGGCGGGGTCCAGCTCGGTCTCGTTCGCAGGCTTCTCCAGCCCCAGCGGGTCGAGATTGGCGTGGAAATGGCCGCGCATGCGGTAGGCGCGGATCATCATGATGGCCCGCACCGAATCGCGCGTCGCCTGCTGCACGGCACCGTCGCTGATCACCGCCCCGCGTGCGTTGACGCCGGCCTTGATCTTGTCGGCCGCCGACGCCAGCCAGTTGCCGTCGAGGGCAGCCACCAGCTCCCCGTTGACCACCGGCGGCCAGTCGGGCCGCTGCCACGGTGCGCCGCGCTCCTCGGCGATGACCTTGTCCGGCGCGTCCTTCAGTCCCTCGAAGAACTGTCGCCACTCGGCGTCGACCGCGGCCGGGTCGCGGCTGTAGCGCGCGTGCAGTTCTTCGAGATAGGGCGCGTTGGCGCCGTAGAGGAAGGATGTCGCCGCGAATTGCTGATTCGCGTCCTGGCGTGCCATGTTCCGGTTCACGGGACCTTCTCGGCCCTCGTGCTCTCAACCCGCGCGGCCTGCGGCCGAAGCCACCCCGGCCACGCTCTAGCCATCCCCTGTCCCCAAATCAACGGTAGATTTGGGTTTCTGCTCTACCGGTTCAAGACCTCGACCAGCGTACGCCCGATTCGCGCCGGCGAATCCGACACGGTCACGCCCGCCGATTTCATCGCCTCGATCTTGTCCTCGGCACCGCCGTGACCTCCTGCAATGATCGCGCCAGCATGGCCCATCCGCCGGCCGGGCGGTGCCGTTCGCCCGGCGATGAAGCCAACCACCGGTTTGCCACGCCCGTGTGACGCTTCGCTTTTCAGGAACGACGCCGCCTCTTCCTCGGCCGAACCGCCGATCTCGCCGATCATCACGATCGATTCGGTCGCCGGATCACCGAGGAACATCTCCAGGACCTCGATGAAGTCCATGCCCTTGACCGGGTCGCCGCCGATACCGACGGCCGTGGTCTGCCCGAGACCGGCGTTGGTGGTCTGGAACACCGCCTCGTAGGTGAGCGTGCCGGAGCGTGACACGATGCCGACCGAGCCCTCGCTGAAAATGCTGCCGGGCATGATGCCGATCTTGCACTGACCGGAGGTTAACACGCCGGGGCAGTTCGGTCCGATCAGCCGGCTCGCCGATCCGGCGAGCGCCGCCCTGACATTGACCATGTCGAGCACCGGGATGCCCTCGGTAATGCAAACGATCAGCAGGATCTCGGCGGCGACCGCCTCCAGTATCGCCGCGGCCGCCGAAGGCGGCGGCACATAGATGACCGTCGCGGTGGCGCCGGTCGCCTCCTTCGCGGCCGCGACCGTGTCGAACACCGGCAGGCCGAGGTGCGTGCGCCCGCCTTTGCCGGGCGACACCCCGCCGACCATCTTCGTGCCGTAGGCGATCGCCTGCTCGGAGTGGAAGGTGCCGTTCTTGCCGGTGAAGCCCTGGCAGATGACGCGAGTCTCGGCGTCGACGAGGATCGGCATCAGCCCGACCCTCCCACCGCCTTGACCACCTTCTGCGCCGCGTCGTCGAGGTCGTCGGCGTTGATGACGTTGAGGCCCGATGCGGCGATGATCTTCTTGCCCTCGTCGACGTTGGTGCCTTCCAGGCGGACCACCAGCGGCACCTTGAGGCCCACCTCGCGCACCGCCGACACGATCCCCTCGGCCACCACGTCGCAGCGCATGATGCCGCCGAAGATGTTGACCAGGATGCCCTTCACCTTCGGGTCGGCGGTGATGATCTTGAACGCGGCCGTCACTTTCTCGCGGCTGGCGCCGCCGCCGACGTCGAGGAAGTTCGCCGGCTCCGCCCCGTAGAGCTTGATGATGTCCATCGTCGCCATCGCCAGCCCGGCGCCGTTGACCATGCATCCGATGGTGCCGTCGAGAGCGATGTAGGAAAGCTCGTGCTTGGACGCCTCGACCTCCTTGGGGTCTTCCTCGTCGGGGTCGCGCAGCGCCACCACGTCCGGGTGGCGGAAGAGCGCGTTGTCGTCGAAGGTCACCTTGGCGTCGAGACAGATCAGGCGGCCGGCTTCGGTCACGATCAGCGGGTTGATCTCGAGCAAACTCATGTCCTTGGCGGTGAACGCCTGATACAGCGCCCCGCAGAGCGCCGCGCACTGCCCGGCCTCGTCGTCGGCAAGCCCGAGGCCACGGGCGACCGCCGCCGTCACCTTGTCATCGACGCCGATTTCCGGATCGACGTGCACCGTGACGATCTTCTCCGGTGTGTGCGCCGCCACCTCCTCGATGTCGACGCCGCCCGCCTCGCTGCCGATGAACGCCACCTGCCCCGCGCCGCGGTCGACCAGGCACGAGAGGTAGAGTTCGCGCGCGATGGCCGAGCCTTCCTCGATGTAGAGGCGGCGCACCATCCGGCCCGCCGGCCCGGTCTGCTTGGTGACCAGTGTGGCGCCGAGCATGTGGCGGGCGTCCTCGGCCACCTTTACCGGCGACCGCGCGATCCTGACGCCGCCCGCTTCACCGGCCGATGCTTCCTTGAAGCGCCCCTTGCCGCGGCCGCCGGCGTGAATCTGCGCCTTGACCACCCATACCGGGCCACCGACCTCCGCCGCCGCCTTCTCCGCCTCGCTGGCCTCGGAGATCACGACGCCTTTCGCCACCGGCGCGCCGAACGCGCCGAGGATCGCCTTGGCCTGGTACTCGTGGATGTTCATGCGCGGCCCGAAACTCCTCAGCCGGCCCGCGGCGCTACTTGGCGAGCGCCGGAACGATGTTGACGCAGGCCTCGATCAGGTTATCGACGGCCGTCACCGAGCTGTCGAACATCGCCTGCTCGGCCTTGTTGAGGTCGATCTCGATGATGCGCTCGACACCCTTGGCGCCGATCACCACCGGCACACCGATGTAGCGGTCGCGCACGCCGTATTCGCCCTTGAGCGACGCCGCGCACGGCAGCACGCGCTTCTTGTCCCTGAGGTAGCTTTCCGCCATCGCCACGGCCGCGTGGGCCGGCGCGTAGAAGGCCGAGCCGTTCTTCAGCAGCCCGACGATCTCGGCGCCGCCGTCACGCGTGCGCTGGACGATGGCGTCGACCTGCTTCTTGGTCGTCCACCCCATGGAGACCAGGTCCGGGATCGGAATGCCGGCGACGGTCGAGTAGCGGATCAGCGGCACCATCGTGTCGCCGTGGCCGCCGAGCACGAAGGCCGTCACGTCCTCGACCGAGACGTTGAACTCCGTCGCGATGAAATAGCGCAACCGCGCCGAGTCGAGCACACCGGCCATGCCGACCACCATGTCCTTGGGCAGTCCGGAGAACCGCTGCAGCGCCCACACCATGGCGTCGAGCGGATTGGTGATGCAGATGACGAACGCCTTCGGTGCGTACTTCTTGATGCCGGCGCCGACCTGCTCCATCACCTTGAGGTTGGTTTCCAGGAGATCGTCGCGGCTCATGCCCGGCCGGCGCGGCACGCCGGCGGTCACGATGCACACGTCGGCACCCTTGATCGACGAGTAGGCCGACGTCCCGGCGAGGCTGATGTCGAAACCGGCGACCGGCGAGGCCTCCGCGATGTCGAGTGCCTTGCCCTCCGGCGTCCCCTCGACCACGTCGAAGAGCACCACATCGCCGAGTTCCTTCAGACCGATCAGATGCGCCAGCGTTCCGCCGATCTGACCGGCGCCGATCAAAGCAACCCGTGCACGAGCCATGGAGCGGAAGTCCCTGCGACATGAGATCGAAGGCGCACGCCCTGAACGGGCAGCGTCGGTTGACTATCCCGATTGATGCTGCGGTGCAAGAGCCGACGTGCTCGCCGGCGCACTTGCCGACGGTTCTAGCGGAAGAATGTGATCGGAGCCGCGCTGGCCCCGGCAGAACCGTCGAAGCGGTTGTTGCCCGACGATTGCAGGTGGGCGAGCGGCGCTCCACCCTGACCTGCGAGAACGACCTCGCTGCCGTCGAGGTTCCACGCCGAGATCGATTTGAGCAGATCGCTGTTGCAGCCGCGGGTCGAGGCGCGATAGCCGCCCGTCCAGCTGGTCAGAGTCATGAACAGCTGGCACGAATCGCCGTCGGCCGTGATTGTCCAGCCACCAAGCAGATCGGTTCGCCCCAGACCGCCGGCAGCAAGCGGCGCCGCTGCCTGGCTGTTGCTGCCGCCGGGCTGCGGCAGCGGCTGCGCTTCAGGGTCGTCCATCTGCGCATCGGCCACCTGGGTGTCGCCGCCGGGCGGTGGCAGGGTCGTCGTCTCCACCGGCGCGACCGCCGCCGACTGGATCGGAGCGGGAGGCCGCTCGTGCCGCCATGGCAAATCGATCGCACCGATCGCACCGCAGCCGGCAAGTCCAACCGCCAGCCCGACCGGAACGATATGCCTCAGCGCCATCGATATGTCTCTGCCACCGGCGTCAGGGCGAATCATGAAACGCAATTGTAACCGCTTTTGGGCGGGCCTCCCGAGCCCAAGTTGCGGCGTAGCATGGAAACGCCCCCGACGCGAGGCATCGGGGGCGGGAATGCGGAAGCTATCATGGTGAAGCGCGGCCTATCTGCTTTCGACGTGCTGGGGCAGCCCCAGTTCCGCCGCCTTGGCGCGCACCACGTGCTCGGGCCGCGCAAGGGTCTCGCTGATCATGTCAGCCGGCACACCCTCGCTCCACAGCTTCCTGAGCTTCTCAACCGCGTCGATCGACCACGGCGATCCGGTGAATTCGGTGGGCTTGTCCACGACGTCACCTCTCGTTTTGGGTTGCGACGAAGTTTTAATATAGGGACAGATTGCGGCGAATGAAGATGCGCCGCATTGATCGTGATCAAGCGACCTGGTCGGTCAGAGGCGGCGTTCGACCATCATCTTCTTGACCTCGGCGATGGCCTTGGCCGGGTTCAGCCCCTTCGGACAGGTCTGCGCGCAGTTCAGGATCGTGTGGCAGCGATAGAGCCGGAAGGGATCCTCCAGCTGGTCCAGCCGGTCACCGGTCGCCTCGTCACGCGAATCGATCAGCCAGCGATAAGCCTGCAACAGGATCGCCGGACCGAGGAAGCGCTCGCCGTTCCACCAGTACGACGGGCACGACGTCGAGCAGCAGGCGCACAGGATGCACTCGTAGAGGCCGTCGAGCTTCACCCGGTCGTCGTGGCTCTGCCGCCATTCCCTCTCCGGCTCCGGCGTCTCCGTCTTCAGCCACGGCTCGATCGAGCGCAGCTGGGCATAGAACGTGGTGAGGTCGACCACCAGGTCCTTGACCACCGGCAGGTGCGGCAGAGGCCGCACGTTGACCGGTCCGTCGATGTCGTCCATCGCCTTGGTGCAGGCGAGCGTGTTCTCGCCGTCGATGTTCATCGCGCACGAGCCGCAGACGCCCTCGCGGCACGAGCGCCGGAATGTCAGCGTCGGGTCGACGTTGTTCTTCAGCCACATCAGGCCGTCGAGCACCATCGGCGCGCAGGTCTTGCGGTCGACGGTGTAGGTGTCCATGCGCGGATTGCCCGGCTCGTCCGGGTTCCATCGGTAGATGCGGAATTCGGTGACCTCGGCCGATGCCGACGGCGGCGGCCACGTCCGGCCGGTGCCGACCCGCGAATTCAAGGGAAGGTTGAACTGGACCATGCAATCATTTCCGTCCCGCTTGAACGCCCTGCGGCGCGATGTCGAAGCGCGTGCGCCCGCGCCGACGCACTCCTACACCCTGCCGGGAATTTGTAAAACGGCCGCGTAAGATGCAGCGTCGACCGACGCGTGGTCGCCCCTAGCGCTGGTCGACGCGGATGACGAGCTTCAGGCCGGACCAGGTGTTGTCGATCGCCGCAACCTTGACGTCGACCAGATCGAGCTTCAACGCTTCGGCGCGCACAACGTCCTCGGTCACGTCGGTCGGCACCTTCGCCGCCTTCTTCGGCCACGAGATCCAGATCATGCCGTCGGCGTTGAGCGCGCGACGCATCTTCTTCAGACCGTTGGCGAGTTCCGCCCGGCTGCGCGTGAACGCGTGAATGATGTCGTACGTGCCGGGACCGAGCGGACGCGACCAGTCCTGTCGCCGGGCTACACGCGCGAAATCGCACGAGTGGGGCAAATCGCACAACTCGTCGGGCAACGCGACGAACACGATTTCCGCGTCGGGTTCATAACCGAGCTTATCGGGAAGCGGTTTCACCGAATAACCGGTGGATGAAAGAGTTGCGAGCGCCATGCGTAGTCGATCCTTGGCCTGAACACGGTTCCGAAGCGACCACGCTCGATCGCTCCGGTACACGAAGCCACGCCGCCAACAAGAACGACCCGATGTCGATCCCGGTTGCTTGCGGCACACAAGTGGCCCCGGGGCAAGTCCTTAATATATAGGCGAATTTCGCAGGACCGTCATGTTTTTTGACGGTCGGAACCGGAATGGCGCATCCCGGCCATTTTCAACTGTTAACAACCGCGCGCCGCCAGATCCCGCCCGGCACGACACAGTGCAAAGACAACTTTAACGCGTATTTGTGGGGGCGATACAGCCCTGCCCGACGGCCGGGCCGGCGCCTAGTACACCCGTGCCTTCGGCTCGATGTACTGCACGTCGTTGGTGAGCGTGAAGGAATGGACCGGCCGGTCGTCGAGACGCACGGTGCGCTTGTCCGCATCGATGAAGGCGAGCGTGTGCTTCATCCAGTTCTTGTCGTCGCGATCGGGATAGTCCTCGCGCGCATGGGCGCCGCGCGAACTCGGTGCGATTGGCGGCCGAGTCCATCGTCGTCACCGCCTGCACGATGAGGTTGTCGTACTCCAGCGTCTCGATCAGATCGGTGTTCCAGATAAGCGAACGGTCGGTGACCCTGATGTCGCCGGTCTCCGCCCACACCGCGTGAATGCGCTTCTGCCCCTGGCTCAGCACCTCGCCGGTTCGGAAGACCGCGCAGTCCTCCTGCATCACCTTTTGCATCTTGAGCCGCAGCGCCGCCGTCGGCGTGCCGCCGCTGGCGTGGCGGAAGCGATCGAGGCGGGCGACCGACCCTTCGCCGGCATCCGCCGGGAGTTGGACGTGCTTCTCACCGTCTGCGATCGTCTCGCGACAGCGCAGGGCCGCCGCCCGGCCGAACACGACGAGGTCGATCAGCGAGTTCGAACCCAGCCGATTGGCGCCGTGCACCGATACGCACGCCCCCTCACCGACCGCCATGAGGCCGGGCACCACCCGTTCCTCGCCATTGACCTTGGTCAGCACCTCGCCGTGAAAATTCGTCGGGATGCCGCCCATGTTGTAGTGGACCGTCGGCAACACCGGGACCGGCTCCTTGGTGACATCGACACCGGCGAAGATGCGGGCCGATTCGGCGATGCCCGGCAGCCGCTCCTGAATGATCGCCGGGTCGAGGTGAGCGAGGTTGAGGCTGATGTGGTCCTTCTCGCTGCCGACACCCCGCCCTTCGCGAATCTCGATGGTGATGGCGCGCGAGACCACGTCGCGCGAGGCAAGGTCCTTGGCGTGCGGCGCGTAGCGCTCCATGAAGCGCTCGCCCTCGGAGTTGGTGAGGTAGCCGCCCTCGCCGCGCACGCCTTCGGTGATCAGGCATCCGGCGCCGAAGATGCCGGTCGGGTGGAACTGGACGAACTCCATGTCCTGCAGCGGCAGGCCGGCCCTCAGCACCATGCCGTTGCCGTCGCCCGTCTGGGTATGGGCGCCGGTACAGGTGTAGTAGATGCGGCCGTAGCCGCCGGTGGCGAGGATCGTCTTGTGGGCGCGGAAGCGATGGAGACTGCCGGTCTCCAGGTCGATGGCGACGACACCGCGGCACACACCCTCGTCCATGATCAGGTCGAGGGCGAAGTATTCGATGAAGAACTCGGCCGAGTGGCGCAGCGACTGCCCGTAGAGCGTATGCAGCATGGCGTGGCCGGTACGGTCGGCCGCCGCGCAGGTCCGCAGCGCCGGGTCACCTTCGCCGAAATGCGTGGTCATGCCCCCGAAGGGCCGCTGGTAGATCTTGCCGTCTTCGGTGCGCGAGAACGGCAGCCCGTAATGTTCCAGCTCGTACACCGCCGCCGGCGCCTCGCGGCAGAGGTATTCGATCGCGTCCTGGTCGCCGAGCCAGTCCGACCCCTTGACCGTGTCGTACATGTGCCAGCGCCAGTCGTCCTCGCCCATGTTGCCAAGCGCCGCGGCGATGCCGCCCTGGGCGGCGACGGTGTGGGAACGCGTGGGGAAGACCTTGGTGATGCATGCCGTCTTCAGGCCGGCTTCGCTCGCGCCGAGCGTAGCGCGCAATCCCGCACCGCCGGCACCCACCACCACCACGTCGAAAACGTGGTCCGTGAACGGGTACGCACGGCCGTTGACCTTCGGCGCGCCTTCGATGTTGCGGCTGCCTTCCGCCATCGTCTCAGCTCCCGAGCGCGACCTTGACGATCGCCAGAATGGCGATCACCGCGACCGCAATCGAAAAGAACGTGTTGGCGATCAGCCAGAACACCTTCTGTCCTTCGTTCGGCACATAGTCGATGAGGATCGCGGACATCCCCACGCGCATGTGCATCGCCACCGCCGCGATGAACATGACGAACAGCGCCGCGATGATCGGCGAGCCGATGACCGCCCGCACCTCCTCGTACGGCCGCCCGACCACCGCCAGCGCGACGATCACGAACACGATGGTGAGCAGGAAGCTCGCCGCCGCGGTGATCCGCTCCAGCCAGAAATGCTCGGTGCCGCCGTGGGCGGAGCCGAAGTGTCGGACGCGGCTCAGGGGCGTGCGCATCGCCTCACCTCGCCAGAAGGCCGATCGCCCAGACGACGACCGTGATCGTCACCGAGCCGACAATGGTGAAAAGCGCCCACCGGTCGCGCGCCGGCTTGCCGAGCCCGACGCCGAAATCCCAGACGAAGTGGCGCAGCCCGCCGAGCATGTGGTGGATCAGCCCCCACGAGAAGCCGAACAGCACCAGGAGCCCGAACCACGAGCCGAGCACCCGGTTAGCGAAAGCGAAGGCGTCCGGCCCGCTCGCCAGCGCCACCAGCCACCACACCAGCAGCAGGATGCCGAAATAGAGGACGAAGCCGGTCACCCGGTGGAAGCCCGACATCAGGAACGTCAGCCGCCAGCGGTAGATCGACAGGTGTGGCGACAGCGGTCGGTTGGCGCGGGTATCGGCGCTCGACATTACGTGGGTGGCCCGAAGGAATCCCGAGGAGATTTGCCCGGCCCTTCTAGCGCCGATGCTGCGGCGCGTCAAAGGATCGCATGCCCGAACCTTCGTCGGCCGTCCGGCACTTGCCAGAACCCACCGCTGCCACTAACCAGCCTTGCGCCAAACCCGAAGGATCACCGGAGTCCGCCGATGCCCACCCACCACCTCCTGCTTCTCGCCGGCGACGGCATCGGCCCCGAAGTGATGGCCGAGGTGAAACGCGTCATCGCCTGGTTCAACGACCACGGCTCCGACCGCTTCGAGTACGACGAGGACCTGGTCGGCGGCTGTGCTTACGACGCACACGGCCAGGCGGTCAGCGAAGCCACCATGACGAAGGCCCTCAACGCCGACGCGGTGATCTTCGGATCGGTCGGCGGGCCGAAGTGGGACGCGGTCCCCTACGAGGTGAGGCCCGAAGCGGGCCTCCTGCGCCTGCGCAAGGACCTGGAGCTCTTCGCCAACCTCAGGCCCGCCGTCGTCTACCCGGCGCTTGCCGATTCCTCGTCGCTGAAGCGCGAGCTGGTGGAAGGTCTCGACATCCTCATCGTGCGCGAGTTGACCGGCGGCGTCTATTTCGGCGAGCCCAAGACCATCACCGACCTCGGCAACGGCCAGAAGCGCGCCATCGACACCCAGGTCTATGACACCTTCGAGATCGAGCGCATCGCCCGCGTCGCCTTCGAGCTTGCCCGCGCCCGCCGCAACAAGGTGACCTCGATGGAGAAGCGCAACGTCATGAAGACCGGCGTCCTGTGGCGCGACGTGGTCGACGCGCTCCACAAGCGCGAGTACGCCGACGTTGTGCTCGAGCACATGCTCGCCGACGCCGGCGGCATGCAGCTCGTGCGCGCGCCGAAGCAGTTCGACGTGATCGTCACCGACAACCTGTTCGGCGACATGCTCTCCGACGTTGCCGCCATGCTCACCGGCTCGCTCGGCATGCTGCCATCGGCCTCGCTCGGCGCCCCCGATCCGAGAAGCGGGCGGCGCAAGGCCCTCTACGAACCGGTGCACGGCTCCGCCCCGGACATCGCCGGCAAGGGGCTCGCCAATCCGATCGCCATGATCGCGAGCTTCGCCATGGCGCTACGCTATTCGTTCGCCATGGGCGAGGCCGCCGACAGGGTGGAGGAAGCGATCGCCGCAGTCCTCGAGCGGGGCCTCAGGACCGCCGACATCTGGAGCGCTGGCACCGCCAGGGTCGGTACGCAGGAGATGGGCGCGGCCATCGTCGCCGCGCTGTCGACCTGATCGACGGGCTTCAGCCGCCGACGAAGGTGTCGAACAGCAGCTTCAGGTTCAGGACGATGATGATCGCGGCGACCAGCCACGCCAGGATCGCGACGGGTCGCGACACGGCGAACTTGCCCATCTTGCTCGGGTCGGTGACGAACCGCACCAGTGGCACCACCGCGAAGGGAAGCTGCATCGACAGGATCACCTGGGAGAGCACCAGCAACCTCGCGGTGCCGCTTTCGCCGTAGATGGCCGTGACCGCGACCACCGGGATGATGGCGATGCCCCGCGTCACCAGCCGCCGCGCCCAGTGCGGCAGCCTCAGGCGCAGGAAGCCTTCCATGACGATCTGGCCTGCCAGCGTCGCGGTTACCGTGGAGTTGAGACCGGAGGCAAGGAGCGCGACGGCGAACAATATCGAAGCGACGCCGAGCCCGAGCAGCGGCGCCAGCAGCTTGAAAGCCTGACCGATCTCGGCCACGTCCTGATGGCCGGTCTTATGGAAGGCGACCGCTGAAACGATCAGAATGGCGCCATTGACGAACAGCGCCAGCATCAACGCGACGGTACTGTCCGTCGTCGCCCACTTGATGGCGTGCTTGCGCCCCTCGTCGTTACGTTCATACGCGCGCGTCTGCACGATCGAGGAGTGCAGGTACAGATTGTGAGGCATGACCGTGGCACCGATGATGCCGATCGCCAGGTAGAGCATCGCCGGATTGGTCACGATCTCCGGCGAGGGCACCAGCAGGCCGTGCAGCACGTCGGCGACCGGCGGGGCAGCCGCGATGATCTGCACCGCGAAGCATCCGAAGATGACGAGCAGTAGCGAGATGATGAACGCCTCGAGGAACCGGAAACCCCGGTTCATCAGGAAGAGCAGCAGGAAAGCATCGAGCGCCGCGATCATCGCTCCGGCGATCAGGGGAATGCCGAACAGAAGCTGGAGCGCGATCGCCGTGCCGATCACCTCCGCGAGGTCGCAGGCGACGATCGCAAGCTCGCAGGCAACGTAAAGGGCAATGTTTACGGGCCACGAATAGTGGTCCCGGCAGGCTTGGGCCAGGTCGCGCCCGGTGACGATCCCGAGACGCGCCGCCAGCGCCTGCAACAGGATCGCCATCAGGTTCGACAGCATGATGACGAACAGCAGCGTGTATCCGAATGACGCGCCGCCGGCGAGGTCCGTCGCCCAGTTGCCCGGGTCCATGTAGCCCACGGAGACCATGTAGCCAGGACCGGCGAAGGCGAAGAGGTGGCGGAACCATACGCCGCCCTTCGGCACCGGCACGCTGGCGTTGGCCTCGGCAAGACTGGGCCGGTCGCCGACGCGAGCAAACCGCCAGCCCGCCGGCGCCCCGTCACCCTCGCCGCTGGTTAGATGACGCAAATCGGCAGCTCCGTCAGCTAAGACTGAGAATGAGAATTATTCGCAATTTAGGCACAAGCCGGGGCCCAGTCAAGCGCCATCAATTCCCCGTGCCTAAAGAGCGACCGCGGGCTTGGTCGAGCAGGTCGACGGCTTGGCGCGGTTCCAGCCGCGCGAGGTCCAGTCTTTCAGCGGCTGATCGGGATTGTCCGGATCCATCTCGAAGAAGGTGAAGCAGTTGGCGCCGTCCCGCTGGACGGAGAAGCAGGCCCCCTCGAGGTTCTCGTAGAAGGTACAGAACAGGCCGCTTTCGATCGACCACTCGCCGCTCGCCGCGCCGTTGGCGTCCCAATAGCGGATCGAGTGATCGTCGTGGTAGGCCTCGGTGAAATACGTGCCGTCGGCGTATATGCCGTCGATGGTGATGCCGCCAAGAGCGGTGGCGATGTCGTTGGCGCCCATCGGTTCGGCCGCCATCGCCGGCGAACCCGCGAGCGCCAGGGCAAGGAGCGCTGAAATGGCAAGTGTGACCGTGGCAATCATTCGTCGTCTGGCCCGAATTCGCACCCGCCGCGCGCCGCTCGCGAGAAGTCTACGCCGAATGTGGCGCGAAAAAAGGCCACGTCGGCAGTGGCGCGCGGCGGCCTTCCCGATGGCGGCCCTCGTACTGATGCTGGCGGTGCCGCCGCACGCGGCCCTTGCGGGCGGCGAGGGCTGCCTCGCCCCCGAGAATCTCGCCGACGCCGACGTCGCCCGCAACGCCGCCGCCCTCGCCGATCCAGCGCTGTGCCTTGAAGTACGCCGCTTCGAAGAGAATGGTGTCCACTGGCGGCTGAGTGTGGTGCGCAATATCGATCGGCCGGGACCTTTGTGGGCAGTCCCTCACGACGAAGAGGACGCCGGCTTCACCAGCGGCGTCTACGCGGTTCGTCACTATGGCGGCGTTCTGGTCGCGGTTGAGAACGGTGAGCGCCGATTGGTCGACGGGATCGATCCGAACCAGGCGTTTGCGGCCACTGACGGCGCCGCCGCGCACTGCCCGGGCGCGCGGTCACCGGCCCGCGGATACATCGCCCTCTTTCTCGACGGATGGGACCGGAGCTATCCGGTGGTCGGCCTTCACTCCAATTGGGACGGCTACGCGGGCGCCGGTGGTCTCGGCACGATTTCGGTCCGCCGCGCGGACGACAAGATGATCCCGTTTGCCAGCACGGTGGGGATCGGCCGGCTCGCCGACGAGGATACCGTCGCCATGCTGGTTGGCACTCCGGCGCCGGACGAAAGCGACGCGGCACGGCGCGCCATCGGCTGGTTCAACGATCACGGTGTCCACGTCATCTATCGCCGCGTGACCGAAGCAAACAACGGCTGCACGCTCGCCGACTATCTGACCCTCAACCGCCTCGGCCCCTATTTCAACCTCGAGGTCGAGCACGGAGACCCGGACACCCAGGTCCAGCTGATCGACATTCTGGTCGAGTTCCTCGCCTCTCCCGCCTACCCGGGCATGTTGTGAAACGCAGCGGAATAGGGGTCGGTTCGCCTATCCACGTTGACTTCGCCACCCGGACGCCTAGAAAGCCGCCGACGAAGGAGAAGTCAGGCCATGGGCTACAAGGTCGCGGTCGCCGGCGCTACCGGTAACGTCGGGCGCGAGATGCTGGATATCCTGCACGAGCGGGGGTTTCCGGCCGACGACGTCGTTGCGCTCGCCTCGCGGCGCAGCCAGGGCACCGAGGTCTCGTTCGGCGATGGCGTCCTCAAGGTCAGGACCCTCGACGACTACGATTTCTCCGACACCGATATCTGCCTGATGTCGGCGGGCGGTGCCGTCTCCCGCGAATGGTCGCCGAGGATCGGCAAGCAAGGCTGCGTCGTCATCGACAATTCCTCGGCCTGGCGCTACGAGGCCGACGTGCCGCTTATCGTGCCGGAGGTCAACGCCGACGCCATCACCGGCTTCACCAGGCGCAACATCATTGCCAACCCCAATTGCTCGACCGCGCAGCTCGTGGTGGCGCTGAAGCCGCTGCACGATCGCGCCCGCATCACCCGCGTGGTGGTCGCCACCTACCAGTCCGTATCCGGCGCCGGCAAGGCGGCGAGCGACGAGCTGTTCACCCAGACCCGCGCGGTCTTCGTCTCCGATCCGATCGAGAACCGGAAGTTTACCAAGCGCATCGCCTTCAACGTCATCCCCCATATCGACGTCTTCATGGAGGACGGTTTCACCAAGGAAGAGTGGAAGATGGTGGCCGAGACGAAGAAGATTCTCGACCCCAAAATCAAGCTGGTGGCGACCTGCGTGCGCGTGCCGGTGTTCGTCTCCCATTCCGAGGCGGTCGCCGTCGAGTTCGCCGACCCGATCACCGCCGAGGAGGCGCGCGACATCCTGCGCGAGGCGCCCGGCTGCCTCGTCGTCGACAAGCACGAGGACGGCGGCTACGTCACCCCGTTCGAGACCGCCGGCGAGGACGCGACCTACATCAGCCGCATCCGCGAGGACCCGACCGTGGACAACGGCCTCATGCTGTGGGTGGTCTCCGACAACCTGCGGAAAGGCGCCGCGCTGAATGCGGTCCAGATCGCCGAGGTGCTGGTCAACCGCAAGCTGATCGAGCCCAAGCGCCGGGCGGCGTGACCGCCCGGATGGCGCAAGAACGCGGTCAGATCGACCACCGCTCCTTCCGCCACTGGGGTGGGTTCATCTTCTCCGGACTGACCGCGTTCGCCATCGACGTCTCGGTGACATGGGTGCTGGTCCACGGCGTCCGCCTCGACCCGTTCTCGTCCCGTCTCATCGGCATTCTCGTTGCCACCGTCGCCGCCTGGCTGTTGCACCGGCGGATCACCTTCAACGTCGCCCGCGATCCGTCCCTGACGGAGTTCGTCCGCTTCTTCGTCGTCGCCTCCAGCGCCAACGGCGCGACGTATCTGACCTACATCGCGATCCTGCTGCTGCTGCCGGCGACGCCCCTGGTCGCCGCGATCGTCGTCTCGAGCGGCGTCGGCGGCCTCCTGTCGTATCTCGGCTTCCGCTTCGGCGTCTTCCACCGCTTCGACGAGGACGAGGCGGGCTAGACCGTTCCGAACGTCCCCGACACCGGATCGAGCACCTTCAGCTCCCCGGTGGCGATGCCGAACCAGGCGCCGTGGAGCGCGAGCGCCCCCGCCGCCACCCGCTCGCGCACGAACGGAAACGTGGCGAGGTTTTCGATCGACTGGCGCACCGAAGCGTACTCCATCGCCCTCTGCCGGTCCGCCGTCCCATCGACCTTGTCCGTCGCCGGCGCCATCAGCGCGATCCATTCGCCGATGAAATGGCCGCCCGGACCGCTCGCGCCCAGGAACGCCGCCACGCCGCCGCACTGCCCGTGCCCCATCACCACCAGATGGCGCACCGCCAGCGCCGTCACCCCGAATTCGATCGCCGCCGAGGTGCCGTGATGACCACCCGCCTCCTCGAACGGCGGCACCAGGTTGGCGATGTTGCGGTGGACGAACATCTCCCCCGGCGCCGCGTCGAAGATCGTCTCCGGCGCCGCGCGGCTGTCGCAGCAGCCGACGATCATGATCTCCGGTCGCTGGCCGCGCTCGGAGAGCAGCCGGTAGCGGGCCGCGTCCTCCGCCAGCCGTGTTTCCCGGAAAGCGCGGTAGCCGTCGATCAGCCGTGACGGAAATTCGCTCATCTTGGGCTTCCTTATTCCTCGAACAATGCCTGCGCCGCCACCAGCGGCAACTCGTCGGCCCCCAGTTTGCCGGCAAGCGACGCCACCGCCAGAACCATCCCCCCAGCCCGCGCGCACGCGTCGTTGACGCCCCGTCCGCCGAGGCGCGCAGCGAGATAGAGCGCCGCGAACAGATCGCCGGTGCCCTTCGGCACCGCATCGAGCCGCCGGTGGGCGGCGAGTTGGGCCCCCTCCCCGGTGACCGCGAGGTTGCCGGTCTGGCCCCCGCTGGCGACGGCGGAGGTGACGATCACTTCTTCGACGCCGAGTGCGCGCGCCGCCCGCGCCAGCCCGTCGTTGTCGCTCGCCCCCTGACCGGTGAGCCAGGCGAGTTCGTGTCGGTTGGGCGTCGCCATGTCGGCGAGCGGCATGAGCCGGTCGCGGACCGCGGTCGCGACGTCCGCCGACACGAACAGCCCGCCGTCGTCGCCGATGTTGGGGTCGCAAAGGTACCGGGCCTCGGGGTTCACCGCTTTCACCGCTTCCACCAGCCGCGCCGTCGTCGCCGCCTGTTCCGGCGCACCGAGATAGCCGGACAGCACCGCGCCGACCTCACCGAGCCATGGCGAGCGGATTGCATCATCGATGAGCCCCGCGAAGCCCGTTGCATCGGGGACGAGGCGGACCGCCGGGCCGTGGCCCGGGTGCCAGGTCAGGGTCACCGTCGGCACGAACCACACCGGGTACCCCATCCGTTCCAGCGCGAAGACGGAGGCGCGGCCGCCGACGCTGCCCCGCACCACCTCGGAATTGACCACGATGACCGCCGGCTTCGCCACCCGTCCCTCCGTTCACCCTGTCACCCGCCAGCCAGTGGAGCAAAAACGCGCGGAAGGCTAGTCTCCATCCGGGTCGGGAGAAACGAAATGCCCGCATTGTTGCGCCCCCGGCGAAGCGCCCTCTACGTGCCCGGCACCAACGCGCGTGCGCTGGAGAAGGCGCGGACGGTCGCCGCCGACGTGCTCATCCTCGATCTGGAGGATTCGGTCGCGCCGGACCGGAAGGACGCCGCCCGCGCCGCCGTCGCCGCCGCCGTCCCCGATCTCACCTACGGCCGGCGCGAGATCGTCGTGCGCGTCAACGGCCTCGACACGCCGTGGATCGCCCGCGACATCGCGGCGATGGCCGCCGCCCGACCCGACGCCATTCTCGTCCCCAAGCTGTCGCGCACCGACGATATCCGTCGCGCCCGCGCCGCGCTTGCCGCCGCGCACGCGCCGAAGGAGACGAGTTTGTGGGCGATGATCGAAACGCCGGCGGCCATCATCAACGCCGCCGCCATGGCCGCCATCGCCGCCATGCCGACGCCGGCCCTCACCTGCTTCGTCATCGGCACCAACGACCTCGCCGCCGAGATCGGCGCCCGCATCCGGCCCGGACGGGCGGCCCTCGCCGCGCACCTCGCCGCCGTCGTCGTCGCCGCCCGCGCCCATCAGCTCGCCGTCCTCGACGGCACCTTCAACGATATCGAGGACCACGCCGCGCTGCGCGCCGAATGTGACGAGGGGCGCGACTTCGGCATGGACGGCAAGACCCTGATCCACCCGGGCCAGGTCGCCATCGCCAATGAGGTGTTCGCCCCGTCGCAGGAGGAGGTCACCTGGGCGCGCCGCGTCATCGAGGCCTTCGCCGACCCGGACAACAGCGGCAAGGGCGCCATCAAGGTGGCCGGCCGCATGGTCGAACGGCTCCACGAGCGCCAGGCCAAGCGCACGCTGGAGATGGCGGCGGCGATCGCGGCGATGACCGTGGACGAAGCGAGCGCCGGCTGACGGAACGCTCCATCAGCAACCACTCGCAAGCGATTCTTTCCGCTGACGTTTTCGCGCCCGCTTGAATCGCCGCGCGAGGCCTCTCTTCACCCGGTATCGGAATGTGAGGTCACCGGGGCCCGCTCTCAGCCAGGCCGGCTAACCGGCCTCAAAGACTCACCTCTTCGCGCTCGCCTGATTCGGTTTCGCAGGCGCGGACTTGAAGTTGAATCGGAGCGTGAGGCTGCCTCCCTCACACCCACGGCCGCTCGGCCGCCGCCTCTTTTTCAAAGGCAGCGATGCGGTCGGCCTTCTCCATCGTCAGACCGATATCGTCGAGCCCGTTCAGCAGGCAGTGCTTCTTGAACTGGTCGATGTCGAAGCGAACGACGCCACCATCCGGTCCGGTGATCTCCTGCTTCTCCAGGTCGATCGTCAGCGTCGCGTTGGCGCCGCGCTCGGCGTCGTCCATCAGCTTGGCGAGATCCTCCTTGGAGACGCGGATCGGCAGGATGCCGTTCTGGAAACAGTTCGAATAGAAGATGTCGCCGAAGCTGGTCGAGATCACCGAACGGATGCCGTGGTCGAGGAGCGCCCATGGCGCGTGTTCGCGGCTCGACCCGCAGCCGAAGTTGTCGCCGGCGACAATGATCTGGGCCTTCCGGTAGGCGGGCTTGTTGAGAACGAAGTCCGGGTTCTCACTGCCGTCGTCGTTGTAGCGCAGTTCCGCGAACAGCCCTGTGCCGAGGCCGGTGCGGGCGATCGTCTTCAGGTAGTCCTTGGGGATGATCATGTCGGTATCGACGTTGATCATGTTGAGTGGCGCGGCGACGGCTGTCAGAGTGGTGAACTTGTCCATGACCTTGGTCCTTTCCGGGCCGCTGTCATGCGACGTGAGATCGCCGGGGTCAAGCGCGGGAGAGGAAATGGCGACGCCGCACAACGAAGCCGAACGGGGCGACTACGCCGAGGCGGTGCTGCTGCCGGGCGACCCGCTGCGCGCGAAATGGATCGCCGATACCTTCCTGACCGACGTCCGCCCGGTCAACACGGTGCGCAACGCCCTCGGCTACACCGGGCGCTACAACGACCGACCGGTGAGCGTCCAGGCGACCGGCATGGGTCAACCGTCGCTTTCCATCTATGTCCACGAACTGATCAACGACTACGGCGCGAAGACGCTCGTCCGCGTCGGCACCTGCGGCAGCCTCGCCGAACGGGTCGCGCTGCGTGACATCGTCATCGCCTCGACCGCCAGCACCGACAGCGCCATGAACCGCGACGTGTTCGGCGCGTGGCAGTTTTCGCCCGCCGCCGATTTCGCCCTCGTGCGCGCCGCCGTCGATCACGCGTCGGAACGTGGCCTCACATGGCACGTCGGCGGTATCGCCTCCACCGACGTGTTCTATCACCCGTCGGGACGGGCCACCTACGATGCGCTCGCCGCCCACGGTGTGCTCGCCGTCGAGATGGAGACCCACGCGCTCTATACGCTGGCCAACCGCTTCGCCGTCCGCGCGCTGACCGTCTGCACCGTCACCGACTCGCTCGTCACCGGCGCCCGCATCGCAGCCGCCGAGCGCCAGTCGTCGCTCACCGGGATGACCGAACTGGCGCTCGCAGTGGCGACGACGACCTAGCCCGCCGCGTCGATCGCCTCCATGTCGTCGTCCGACAGGCCGAAGTGGTGGCCGATCTCGTGGACGAGCACGTGGGTGACGATGGCGCCGAGGGTGTCCTCGTTCTCCGCCCAGTAGTCGAGGATCGGCCGCCGGTAGAGCCAGATCATGTTGGGCATCTGCCCGGTCGCCGGGGTCGCCGCCTCGTGCGCCATCCCGACCCCCTGGAACAGCCCCATGATGTCGAACGGCGACTCTGCCCCGAGGTCTTCGAGCACGTCGTCGTCCGCGAACTCGCTGACGCGAAACTGGATGTCGCCGGCGAGGCTGCGGAAAGTCTCCGGCAGCGCCGAGAAGCTCGCCCTCGCGATCGCCTCGATATCGTCGAGCGACGGCGCCTCGATATTCGTCCAGTCCGTCTTGTCCATGGCAGGACCGATTCCCGCTTCCCGCCATCCGGTCAAGTGGTCGCGCCGTCGCGCCGCTATCCCTGAACCCCGGATGAACTGCCGCCTCAGGCCCGGTTCACGGCGCTCGCCTTAGCCTCCTCGCCATCGATCGAGCGATCGAGCGAATTTCGACGAGAAGCCAGAAGGACGAGCACCATGTTGAAGAAAACCCTGATCGCGACCGCGACCGCCGGCCTGATTGCCGCCGGTTCGCTCGCCACCACCACCGCCGCATCGGCGGCCCCCGTCGGCGGCATTCAGTTCGGCGGCCCCGGCTGGAGCGTCGGCTTCGGCTTCCCGGGCTATCCGGCGCCGCCCCGCCTCCGGCCGCACAAGGTCTGCGAGCCCGTGTTCAAGAAGATCAACTGGTGGCAGTACGGCCACCGCCGCACCAAGGTGATCAAGGTCGGCGAGCGTTGTCACTGGGTGTACCCGCAGTGGCCCGCGGGCGGACCACACCCCGCGCCACACCCGGGACCGGGGCCACACCCGGGACCGGGCCCGCATCCGGGGCCGGGTCCCTACCCGTACCCCTACTAGGGACGGACGAGCCCCGCGTCGATTGGCGCGGGGCTCACAGTCACGCCCACTCGCGCACGTCGACGAAACGGCCGGCGATCGCGGCCGCCGCCGCCATCGCCGGCGACACCAGATGGGTGCGGCCCTTGAAGCCCTGGCGGCCCTCGAAGTTGCGGTTGGAGGTCGAGGCGCAGCGCTCGCCGGGCTTGAGGCGGTCCTCGTTCATGGCGAGGCACATCGAGCAGCCGGGCTCGCGCCACTCGAAGCCGGCGGCGATGAAGATCTTGTCGAGCCCTTCCGCCTCCGCCTGCTCCTTCACCAGCCCGGAGCCGGGCACCACCAGCGCCGCCACGCCCTCGTGAACCTTTTTGCCGTCGACGATCCTGGCGGCCGCGCGCAGGTCCTCGATCCGCCCGTTGGTGCAGGAGCCGAGGAACACGTGGTCGATGGTGACGTCCTTGATCGGCGTGTTGGCGGTGAGCCCCATGTAGTTGAGCGCCCGCTCAACCGCGCGCCGCCGGTCCGGATCCTCGATCGTTTCCGGATCGGGCACGCGGCCATCCACCGTAATGACGTTCTCCGGGCTCGTGCCCCAGGTGACCAGCGGCGGCAGCTTCGCCGCGTCGAGCTTCACTTCGGCGTCGAATGCCGCACCCGCGTCCGAGGGCAGCGTCCGCCAGTAGCCGAGCGCCTTCTCCCACGCCTCGCCCTTCGGCGCCCGCGGGCGGCCCTTGATGTAGGCGAACGTCGTCTCGTCCGGCGCCACCATGCCGGCGCGCGCGCCGCCCTCGATGCTCATGTTGCAGACGGTCATCCGCCCTTCCATCGACAGCGACCGGATCGCCTCGCCGGCGTACTCGATGACGTGGCCGGTGCCGCCGGCGGTGCCGATCTGACCGATGATGGCGAGGATGATGTCCTTGGCGGTGACGCCGGCCGGCAGCTTGCCGTCGACGGTAACGCGCATGTTCTTCGCCTTGCGCTGGATCAGCGTCTGGGTGGCGAGCACGTGCTCGACCTCCGAGGTGCCGATGCCGTTGGCGAGCGCGCCGAAGGCGCCGTGGGTGGAGGTGTGGCTGTCGCCGCACACGATCGTCATGCCGGGCAGCGTGAAGCCCTGCTCCGGTCCGATGATGTGGACGATGCCCTGGCGATGGTCGAGCTCGTTGAAATACTCGATGCCGAAATCCGCCGCGTTTTTGGCGAGCGCTTCGACCTGCACCGCCGATTCACGGTTCTTGATGCCGTGGGTGCGGTCGGTCGTCGGCACGTTGTGGTCGACCACCGCCAGCGTGCGCTGCGGCGAATGGACCTTGCGGCCGGAGGTGCGCAGGCCCTCGAACGCCTGCGGGCTCGTCACCTCGTGGACGAGGTGGCGGTCGATGTAGATGAGCGTCGTCCCGTCGGGGTCCTGCGAGACGATGTGGTCGTTCCAGATCTTGTCGTAGAGCGTTTGCGGAGCGGGCATGGGTCCGATTCCTGGTGCCTTGGCTGAATGGTGGACCGCCGTGTGGCGGGGGCGCGCCGGCAGGCCGGCGGCTCAACCCATGGCGAGGCCGTCGACGGACATGCGGCGCGCCTGGAACCGCCACGGCATGCGCGCGCGATCCGGGATCGCCGCGTAGTCGAACGTCCCGCGCAGGCGTCGTTGACGCACCACCGCGAAAAAGGCCGGAACCGTCGCACTCATGGCCGGTTAGATAGCAATCGGCGCAAGGCAATTCCAGAAAAAGTGGATTCCGCTGTTCCGTCCGGGATTGCGGAAAGACCAGGCCCTAGGCAATCGGAGCGCCGGGCTCCTCGGTGCCGGCGTCGCCACCGCCGATGTCGATCGCCACCACCTCCGGCGGCACGCCGAACCGGACCGGGATCATCGAGCAGCCGAGGCCGCCCGAGACGATGAGATGACGGTCATTCTCGACCACGTGGCCGTAGGCGTAGCGCTGGCCGTATGCCGAGGGCACGATCATGCGGCCGACCACCGGCAGCGCCACCTGGCCGCCGTGGGTGTGGCCGGAAAGGGTGAGGCTCACCCGCGCCGGCACCCTGGGGAAGATGTCCGGTTCGTGCGCGGCAAGGATGATCGGCGTGCCGTCGTCGGGAATGCGCGCGAGCGTGCCCGGCAGGTCGTCGACACCCTGGAAACGGCCGCGACCGCGCCGATAGGCAAGCTGGTCGCCGAGCCCGGCGAGCCAGAACGCCGGCGCCCCGTCGGGCCGCATAAGCACCGCGTCGTTTTCCATCACCGGGATGCCGACACCGCGGAGCGCGCCGCGCACCGTCTCGACGTCGTTCCACCAGTCGTGATTGCCGAGGACCGCGTGGGCGCCGAGCGGCGCTTCCAGGCGGGAGAGTGCCCGCGCCCATTCGGCCGGCGGCACCGTGCCCGTCTCGAAATGCCGCAAGCCGGCGACGAAATCGCCGAGCAGGAGAACGATGTCCGGCTTGAGGTCGTTGGACCTCGCGACGATCTCCTCGACCCGCGACAGCGGCATCCAGGGATCGCAGGCATGGATGTCGGCGATCGCCGAGATGCGCAGCGGCCGGCCGCCCTTCGGCCATCCCGGCAGCGTCAGCCGGTAGGGCGTCACCACCAGCCGGAAGCGGGGCTCGACGGCGAACGCGTACGACGACATGCCGATGGCGCCGGCGCCCGCGGCCGCGAAAGAAGTCAGGAAGGCCCGACGTGTGAGCACCGTTGTCTGCCTGGTCCGCCGCCACTGTGGTCGCCCGCGGGCGGCATAGGCGTGCGCCCGCGCGACCGCAAGTTAACGGTCCGTTCACGGTTAACGACGGTAGCGGAGTCCGCGAGCCCGGCGAACGCGGGCCTATTTCTCTGCGGCCGGAGTTGCGGCGTCGAGCGCCGCCTCGATCTCGGCCGTGCGGGTGCGGTGATCCTGCTTCTCGGCGATGCGCGCGGACTTGCCGCGGCGGCCGCGCAGGTAATAGAGCTTCGCCCGCCTCACCTTGCCGCGGCGGACCACCTCGATCGAGTCGATCGACGGCGAATAGACCGGGAAGACGCGTTCGACGCCCTCACCGTAGGAAATCTTCCTGACGGTGAAGTTTTCGTTGAGGCCGCCGCCCGAGCGCCCGATGCACACGCCCTCGTAGGCCTGGATGCGGGTCCGCGTGCCTTCCGTCACCCTGACGTTGACGCGGACCGTATCGCCGGGGGCGAATGCCGGGATGGTGCGATCGCCGACAATGGCGGCCGCCTGCTCTTTTTCGAGCTCCTGGATAATGTTCATCGGAGGTGACCTTCCTTCGCCGGCTGCGCCGGCGGCGAGCGCCCTCGGCGCGTCAAACCGCTTGCCTGTCGGTGAATCCGGGCGGTTCCATACTCTAATCGGATGGCTTTGTCGATTCCCTGGGCGGTGCGTCGGAATCGACCCGCTGTCCCGGCTTGGCGAACGGTTTCAGCCGCAGCCGCGTATGATGGTCGCTCGGCCCCGTCCGCGTCCCGTCCGGACCGAGGCCGCGGTAGTAGAGCTTCTGCCAGCGCTCCGCCACCGCCGCGGAGTCCGGCTGCTTCAGGTCGGCGTTGAACGTGTTGCGGCTTGCCGTCCATTGTTCGTGCGCCCGTTTCAGCGCCGGATCGTCCGACAGCACCCGCATTTCCGGCTCGATCGCCTCCAGCGCACCGCGTTCGACCGGGAACAGGTGGCAGAACGGCTCGTCCTTCTCGAACCGCACCGGCGTCCCGGCGGCGGTGAACATCCAGTTCATGGTGAACGAATACGGCGACCAGTCCGTCTCGATGATGCCGGTCAGCCCGACGATGGCGTCCCGCGGCCGGTTGATCGGCCCCTGCACCATCAGGTCGTAGCCGGGCTCCGTGCGGAAGAGACAGGGCACATGGAAGGTGAGGACGCCGCTGCCGAAATGGCTGATCGCCGGGGCGGTGGTGCCCTCGTCCGCCAGCACGGTGACCGCGCCGATGTGGCTCTCGCCGTTCCACTCGGCGGTGAAACCGGAGTTGCACAGGATCTCCCAGCCGTATGCGTTGGCGATGTTGAGCGGCAGGCAGCGATAGGCGAAGCGCTCGCCGGTTTCCTCCATCCAGTTGCGCTCCACCGGCGCCGGGCGGATGTTCATCGTGTGGCCGTCCATGACGTAGGCGGTCAGCTTCACCGGCATGATCGTCACCTCGATGATTCACTCGTCCTGCCGTTCGTCGGCGCGCGGCAGGATGTCGGGCCGCCGCTCGCGCGTGGCCTTCAGCGCCTCGCGCCGCCGCCAGGCCGCCACCTTGCCATGGTCGCCGGAGGTGAGCACCTCCGGGATCGCGCGGCCCTCCCACACCTGCGGCCGCGTGAATTGCGGATATTCCAGCAGCCCGCCGACGAAGCTCTCGCTCGCGGCGGACTCCGCGTTGCCCATCACCCCCGGCAGCAGCCTGACCACGGTTTCCAGCAGCACCATCGCCGCCACCTCGCCGCCGGCGAGCACATAGTCGCCGATCGAGACCTCGTGCAGGTTGCGGCCCGCGATCACCCGCTCGTCCACGCCTTCGAACCGGCCCGCGATGACGACCACACCCGGACCCGTGGCAAGGACCCCGGCGAGGGCCTGGTCGAGCTTCCGTCCGCGCGGGCTCATCAGCAGCCGCGGCCGCTCGTCGTCCGCCGCGCTCGCCCGCGTCGATCGCCGCCGCCAGAACGTCGGCGCGCATCACCATGCCCGGCCCGCCGCCTGCCGGCGTGTCGTCGACCGAGCGATGCTTGTCCGTCGCCGCATCGCGGATGTTGTGGACGTCGAGCGACCACAGCCCCTCGGCGAGCGCCTTGCCGGCGAGGCTGGCGCCGAGCGGTCCGGGAAACAGCTCCGGGAAGAGTGTGAGCACGCTGGCGCGGAAGATCATGACTGCCCATCCTCCTCGCTCTCGTCGAGCAGCCCCGGCGGCGGATCGACGACGACCCGCCCGCCGGCGACATCGACCGTCGGCACGGCGGCGCGCGTGAAGGGCACCAGCACCGGCATCGTTCCCGGCGCGACAATCTCCAGCAGGTCGCCCGCGCCGTAGTTCTGCACCGCGACGATCGTCCCCAGCGCCTCCCCCGACACGGTCTCGGCGGCGAGCCCGATCAGGTCGGCGTGGTAGAACTCATCGGTCTCCGCCTCCGGCAGCCGTGCGCGCGGTACCGACAGTTCGATACCGTTCAGCGCTTCCGCCGCGTCGCGATCGGCAACACCCTTGAAGCGCACCACCAGCATGTCGCTCGCGGTCCCGGCCGCCGGCCGCGCCGTCTCGATCTCGAACGAGCGCCCGTCGCCGCCGATGAGCGGACCGTACCCGCCGATGTCCATCGGCACCGCGGTGAACGACTTCAGCCGCACCTCGCCCTTGATGCCGTGAGCTGCGCCGACCTGGCCGACAATGACGTCCTTCGCGGAAGCCATTTGCTTCCCTCACCCCGCGGAAACGCGGATCACCTCTCCCATAGGGAGAGGTCGCCGAGCGATCGACGATCGCGAGGCGGGTGAGGGGTTAGAGCGCTTCCGGAAAGGTCACAACCCCTCACCCGGATCGACCCGCGTCGCGGCTCGATCCGACCTCTCCCTATGGGAGAGGTGAACGCGCAGCCGCCGTGCCCCACCGCTACCCCGCCGCGGCTTCGCCGCCCTCGGTCGCAGCCGCGGCCTTGGCGGCGGCGGCTTCCGCGCGCTCCTGCGCCTTCTTGCCGGGCACCGCCTTCTGCGGGTTGTTGCGCGGGCTGCGCTTGGCGAGACCGGCGGCGTCGAGGAAGCGCAGCACCCGGTCGCTCGGCTGGGCGCCGACCTTCAGCCAGTGCTGGACGCGCTCCGTGTTGAGCACCACCCGTTTCTCGTCGGTCTTGGGCAGGATCGGGTTGTAGGTGCCGACGATCTCGATGAAGCGGCCATCGCGCGGGTAGCGCGAGTCGGCCACGACCACCCGGTAGAACGGACGCTTCTTGGCGCCGGCGCGGGCAAGGCGAAGTTTCAGGGACATGCTTGGTTCCTTTGCTCGATCTGAATGCAGTTCATTTCTTCTTCGTCAGGCCGGGGATGGGAGGCAAACCGCCGCCGAGCCCGGGCAGCTTCGGCGCGCCGGGACCGCCGAGGCCGGGAAGACCGGGAAGTCCGCCGCCTGACAAGCCGCCGGGCAGCCCGCCGCCCTTGGCGAGCTTCTCCAGCGCCGCCGGGTCCATCTGCGGCTGACCGCCGCCCATGCCGCCGAGCATCCCGCCCATCCGCGCGAACATGCCTTTGCCCCGCCCCATCTGTTTCATCATGTCGGACATCTGCCGGTGCATCTTGAGCAGGCGGTTGATGTCCTCGACGCGCGTGCCCGAACCGGCCGCGACCCGCTTCTTGCGGCTCGCTTTCAAAACCTCAGGCTTGCGGCGCTCCTGCGGGGTCATCGACGAGATGATCGCCATCTGCCGCTTGAAGACGGAATCGTCGACGCCCATCGCATCGATCTGCTTCTTCATCTTGCCGACGCCGGGCAGCATCCCCATCACGCCGGACATGCCGCCGATCTTCTGCATCTGGCCAAGCTGTTCGGCGAGATCTTCCAGGTCGAACATGCCCTTGCGCATGCGCTCGGCGGCCTTCGCCGCCTTCTGCGCGTCGAGCGTCTCCGCCGCCTTCTCCACCAGCCCGACGATATCGCCCATGCCGAGGATGCGGCCGGCGATACGTGCCGGATCGAAGTCCTCGAGTTGATCGAGCTTCTCGCCAACGCCGATCAGCTTGATCGGCTTGCCGGTGACCGCTCGCATCGACAGCGCCGCGCCGCCACGGCCGTCGCCATCGACGCGGGTGAGCACGATGCCGGTGACGCCCACTCGCTCGTCGAACGACTTGGCGAGGTTCACCGCGTCCTGACCGGTGAGCGAGTCGGCGACGAGCAGGATCTCGTGCGGGTCGGTCGCCGCCTTGATCTCCGCCATCTCGACCATCAGCGGCTCGTCGATATGCGTGCGGCCGGCGGTATCGAGGATGACCGTATCGTAGCCGCCGAACTTCGCGGCGCTGATGGCCCGGCGCGCGATCTCCGTCGGCGACTGGCCGGCGACGATCGGCAGCGTCGCGATTCCCGCCTGCTCGCCCAGCACCTTCAGTTGCTCCTGCGCCGCCGGCCGGCGCGTGTCGAGCGAGGCCATCAGCACCTTCTGCTTCTGCCGCTCGGAGAGACGCCGCGCGATCTTCGCCGCCGTCGTCGTCTTGCCGGAGCCCTGAAGCCCGACCAGCATCAGCGGCACCGGCGCCGGCGCATTGAGGTCGATCCCCTTCGCCTCCGACCCCAGCATCTCGACAAGCTGGTCGTGGACGATCTTCACCACCATCTGGCCGGGCGTCACCGAGCGGATGACCTCCTGGCCGACGGCGCGGACCTTCACCTTGTCGGTAAACGAGCGCACCACGTCGAGCGCCACGTCCGCCTCGATCAGCGCGCGACGTACCTCGCGCATCGCCTCGCCGACGTCGGCCTCCGACAGCGCGCCGCGCTTGGTCAGCTTGTCGAGGATGCCACCGAGGCGTTCCGACAGGGATTCGAACATCAGCTTGTCTCGTTCGCTCGCATTGTGGACGCGGTACCGAAAGCCACGCCAATCCCTCCCTGCGAGGGGAGGGTGGCGGCGAAGCCGCCGGGCGGGGAGAGCGTCGCGAGTGCGATCACCAGGGCTCCAAAGCAGTTGCGCGCCCGCGGGCGCATCGCGCTGGCGGACGCTGACCTCCGGGGTCGTGCCCCGGTCGGCTTCTCGAAACTTCAGGCTCTTTTCAGAGTCGGCCGGTGTTTACGTGGCGCCGTCGCGGGAGTCAATCAAGGGCGGCCTCGGACGAGGATCGCCCCGTCCCAGCCCCGCCGGGAGACGACCGCCCCGACGACCGCCACGATCGTCAGGATCAGCGCCAGCGGCACCCCGATGAAGACGATGGCGAGCGGCAGCAATCCCAATCCGGTGCCGGGCGGATGGATCAGCGCCATAGCCACCCCCTGCCCGGCGACGACGAGCAGCGCCCAGCGCCACACCCGCTTCGGCCACAGCCACCCGGCCACACCCGCGCCGGCGAGAAGCACCGGCAGCCCCAGCTTGAAATAGGCCGGCGTGTCCCACGCCTCGCGCACGATGAACCTGCCGTCAACCATGCGCCCGGCCGCCAGCGACAGCACCGCCCAGACGGCGAATCCGGCGCCAACGGCCACCATCGCGGCAACCGTTCCACGGCTCTGGCCTGACGCACTCATGGCAGCCATGCGGCCGCACCTCCTCTGTGCGTCGACCCTAGCGCCGATTGGTGAACGAATTGTCCGGCTGGAGCCGGCATCGACGGCTTCCCGCCGACCGTCGCCGCCATGTATAACCCGGCGCCAACGCGGGTCATGCGTTACCCGAGGGCGCTGAAGTCAATCATGTTCGCCAGACGGCTGGTCCTCGCAATCGTGGTTCTGACGGCGGCCACGGGCGCCACGATGGCTGAGGCCACGATCTCCGGCGACGCGACCCGCGGCGCGGCGCTGTACAACACCGGGTGCATTCGCTGCCATCGCGTCCCGTCAGAGGTCGCCCGTAGCCTCAACCCCGATGACCCCGCCACGGTCAGCGCGCTCGAAGTCTTCCTGCGGAGCCACCACACCACCAGCGACGCGGCGCGCGCCGACCTGATCGCCTTTCTCGCCGCGAATTGACTCAACGCAGCGCGAACGCCGCGACGACCGCAATCGCCGCCACTCCCATGACCGCAAACGACGCGAGGACGAGCCGGTCCTTCACCGACCGCGCCGCGTCGGCATAGTCGAACCGCTCGTAGCGGATCGCCGTCACCGGCACGCCGGCGCCGCGAAGTTGATCGCAGACGGCGCACATCATCGCCCCCGGTCCGCACAGCATCGCCGAAACATGATTGGGGTCGAGGCCGGCGAGCACGCGCCTGATGATGGCCGGCGTCACTCGCCCGCCATCGTGCGGCCAACCTTCGCTGGCCTGCTCGGCGAGAAACACCGCTTCGATATCGAGCCCCGCCGCCTCGTCCAGCAGCCGCTGTGGATCGATCATCGCCGAGGGACGCGCCCCGGCATAGACCAGCCTCACCTTGCGGGGGTCATGGCGGGCGGCGAGATCGCGGATGATCCCGCGGACGGGCGCAATGCCGACACCGCCGGCGAACAGGAGCACCGCGTCGCGCGACGCCTCGTCGACGACGAAGCTGCCGTGCGGCGCGTCGAGTCCTACCGCCGTACCGACGGCAATGCCGCCAATTCCACGGGTGAAGTCCCCCAACTCCTTGATCAGAAACGAGAGCTCGGACCCTGCCGCCGGCGCCGACGCGATCGAGAAGGGATGATCGAACAGCGGAAATGCCCTTGGCGCGAACGCCAGCCACGCGAACTGGCCGGCGCGATAGGCGAGGCCCGGTCCCGACGTCGGTTTCAGCGTCAACTCCCACAGTCCCTCGGCGACCTTGCGATTGGCCGCCACCCGCCACGGCGACTTCCGCATCCGCCAGGCACGCACGGCGTAGACGATGAACGCACTTGCCAGCACCAGTACCGACAGTGCCGGCCACAACGCCCCCAGCGGCAACTCGCGCGAATAGTTGCCGGCTCGCAGCGCGTGCAGCGTCACCAGCCCTGCCGCCGTCAGCGCCAGGAGCCCGTGGCTTGCCCGCCATGTTTCATAGGGAACCTTGATCTTGTCGCGCCTCACCGCCAGCGTCACCAGCGCGATGACCAGCACCACCGCGATCACTCCGGCAAGATACCGCGGCGATACCAGCAGGTGGCCGAAACGGTTCAAACCGCGCGACGGTTTCGCCAGGAAGTCCGGCACCACGAAGAGAATCGGGTGAACGATGACGAAAGCGGCCAGCGCCCGCGCCGACCATTTGTGGAATGCCATCGTCACGTCGATGCCGACGCGACCGGAAAGCGCCTCGAACCGCCCGGAGGTAACGAACTGCAGCATCAGTCCGACCCCGGCCACGATCCCGGCGGCGGCAGACGCTTCGACCCACGGGTTGGTTGAAGGCACGCCGGTCGCCAGCGCCAGGACCAGCGGGACGGCGAGCGCAGCGATGTAAAGGACAGCGAGCGGCAGCGCGGACAGTCCGCGAAGGCGGGTGGGCGGCAACGGCGAAACGGCGTTCATGGCGGCGACCGTCGCCGCGATCGCGTGCCCCGGCGCTGATTTGGGTCAAAAACGAGGGTGCGGAATGCCCCCGAATTTGCCCCTCAGCCTTGCGCGTTCCTGGCGAAAACGAGCGTCGGCTTGTCCTTCCACACGTCCGGGAACAGCGTCTTCAGGTTGGCGATCTTCGGCAGGTCGTAGAAGGTGATGTACATCGGATTGATGTTGATCGTGGTGGTAGCGTCCTGATGATAGTCCTCCGCCCGATAGAAATTGGTGTAGGGCGTCACCTCGGTGACGATCTTGGCCGGGAAGGCGTGCGCGGCGTCGAGCTGGGCGATGTATGCCTTGGCGACCTTCGCCTGCTCGTCGTTCATCACGAACAGCGCCGAACGGTAGCTCGTGCCGTGGTCGGGCCCCTGGTAGTTGAGCTGCGTCGGGTTGTGCACGACCGAGAAGAATATCTGCAGGAGCTTGCCGTAGGAAACCTTGGCCGGGTCGAACGTCACCTTGACCAACTCGGCGTGGCCGGTGGTCTCGCTGCTCACCTGCTGGTAGCTCGGGTTGGTGACGCTGCCGCCGGCGTAGCCGGATATGGCGCTCTCGACACCCGCCACGTGCTGGAAGACGCCCTGCACGCCCCAGAAGCAGCCGCCGGCAAAGATCGCCGTTTCCATGCCGCCCTTTGCCGTCTCGTCGACGGCCGGCGCCGGAATCTTCACCGCCCCTTCGGCAAACGCCGGCGCGCCGACCATGACCATCGCCGCGAACGCCACGGCGCCCGCGATCGGCGCGCGCCTCGTCGCCATCCTGCGCAACAGTGCTGACATCTCGATCTCCATCAGTGTGAACGGCAAAAGCGTCGTCAGGCCCCGGCCCGCGCCACGAACTTCAGCGCGACCGAGTTCATGCAGTAGCGCAGCCCCGTCGGCTTGGGGCCGTCGTCGAAGACGTGGCCGAGGTGGCCGTCGCAGCGCGCGCACGACACCGCGGTGCGCGTCATGCCGTAGCTGAAGTCCGCCGCCTCCGCCACGTTCTGCTTGGCGATCGGCTGCCAGAAGCTCGGCCAGCCCGTGCCGGATTCGAACTTGGTGTCGGAATCGAACAGCGCCGTGTCGCAGCAGATGCAGTGATAGAGGCCGCTCGCGTGGTTGTGGGTGTACGCCCCGCTGCCGGCCGCCTCGGTCCCTTCCTGCCGGGTGACCTTGAAGGCAAGCGGCGTCAGCAGCGCCCGCCACTCCGCATCGCTCTTCACCACCTTGTCGACGGTCTCATCACCGAGGTTGCCCCCGGCATCGGAGAAGCGGGCGAGGGTCACCTTGCCCGGTTTGGTGACGATGGTCCTGGCGTTTGCCGAGTCCACCCACCGCACGGCGCGGAGCCCGAGGATGGCAAGGGCTGCGCCGCCGGTGGCAAGGAATGCCCGGCGTGCCCGGCTGGCCGGCCTGTCGCTCATCTGATCCTCCCGGTGATCCGTTGCCGGGACTATAGGCGGCGGCCGCAACACGCCCCACTCAATTCGTCTTGAGTGTGCCGTGACGCTCCGCCCGGCTGGCAATTCACCTGCCGTTCCGCCATATAGACGCTGAAAACCCGGCCTATCGGCAGATTCCGGACTGGCTCCCATGGCGGGCGGCACGATTCCCTTTCGCAAGATGAACGGCCTCGGCAACGCGTTTCTCGTCGTCGATGCGCGCCGGACGCCCATCCATCTGAGCGATCAGGCGATCCGCGCCCTCGGTCGCGAGGACGCCGTCGGCTTCGACCAGCTCATCGCCATCGAGCCCTCGCCGCACGGCGCCGACGCCTTCATGCGCATCCATAACAAGGACGGCGGCGAGGTCGGCGCCTGCGGCAACGCCACCCGCTGCGTCGGCTGGCTGCTCATGGGCGAGAGCGGCCGCAACACCGCCACCATCGAGACCCGCGCCGGATTGCTGCGCGCCTGGGAGACCGGCAAGCCGGAAGAGATCACCGTCGACATGGGCGAGCCCCGCTTTCGCTGGGACGAGATTCCGCTGGCCGAGGAGTTCGGCGACACCCGCGCCATCGAGCTGCAGGTCGGGCCGATCGACGCGCCGATCCTCCACTCGCCGTCGGTCGTCAACATGGGCAACCCGCACGCCATCTTCTGGGTCGACGACGTCGAGGCCTACGACCTCGCCCGCCTTGGCCCGCTGTTGGAAAACCATCCGATCTTCCCCGAGCGCGCCAACATCTCGCTCGCCCACATCACCGCCCGCGATGCCATCACGGTCAAGACGTGGGAGCGCGGTGCCGGGCTGACGCTCGCCTGCGGCACCGCCGCCTGCGCCGCCGCCGTCGCCGCCGTCCGCAAGGGTCTCACCGACCGCAAGGTCACGGTCACGCTCCCCGGCGGCCCGCTGACCGTCGAGTGGCGCGCCGACAACCACGTCTGGATGACCGGCCCGATCGAGTCGGAGTTCGAGGGCACCTTCGACCCCGACACCCTCGCCTGGCAGATCATCTCCCGCGGCGCCGCCTGATGACGGTTGATGTCATCACCTTCGGCTGCCGGCTGAACGCGCTGGAATCCGAAGTGATGCGGACGCGGGCCGCCGAGGCGGGGCTCGACAACGCCATCCTCGTCAACACCTGTGCCGTCACCGCGGAGGCCGTCCGCCAGGCGCGTCAGGCGATCCGCAAGGCGCGCCGCGAGCACCCGACGGCTCCCATCGTCGTCTCCGGCTGCGCCGCCCAGATCGCCCCCGCCTCCTTCGCCGCCATGCCCGAGGTCGACCTCGTCCTCGGCAACCGCGAGAAGCTCTCGACCGGCAGCTATTCGCGTAATCCCAAATCCGCTCTTCCCCGCGAAAGCGGGGACCCAGGGCTTCGGGGAGGCCCCGCACCCACCCCCGTCCGCGTCAATGACATCATGTCGGTGACGGAAACCGCCGGCCACCTTGTCGAGGGCCTCGACGGACGCACCCGCGCCTTCGTCGAGGTGCAGAACGGGTGCGACCACCGCTGCACCTTCTGCATCATCCCTTACGGCCGCGGCAATTCGCGCTCGGTACCGCTCGACGCCGTCGTCGACCAGATCCGCCGCCTCGCCGCCAACGGCTACCGCGAAGTGGTGCTGACCGGCGTCGACATCACCGCGTACGGCGCCGACCTCCCCGGAGGCCCGCGCCTCGGCACCCTCGTCCGCGCCATCCTGCGCGCGGTCCCCGAACTGCCGCGCCTCCGCCTCTCCTCGATCGATTCCATCGAAGTCGACCCCGAACTGATGGCCGCGATCGCCGGGGAAGAGCGGCTGATGCCGCACCTCCACCTGTCGCTCCAGCACGGCGACGACATGATCCTGAAACGCATGAAGCGCCGCCACTCGCGCGCCGACGCGCTTGCCTTCGTCGCCACGGTGCGGTGCCTCCGCCCCGACGTCGTCTTCGGCGCCGACCTCATCGCCGGCTTCCCCACCGAGACCGAGGCGATGTTCGCCAACGCCCTGTCGGTCATCGCCGAAGCCAACCTCACCCATCTCCATGTCTTTCCCTTCTCGCCGCGCCCGGGCACGCCCGCCGCCCGCATGCCGCAGGTCGACCGCCATCTGGTCAGGGAGCGCGCCCGGCGCCTTCGCGCCGCCGGCGACGCCGCGCTCGCCGCCCACCTTGCCGGCGAGCAGGACGCCGTCCGCCATGTGCTGGTCGAGGGGAACGGCCTCGGCCGCACCGAGCATTTCACGACAGCCCAAATCGACGCCGGCACCCCGGGCGAAATCGTGCCCGCGCGCGTCACCGGCCGCACCGCCCGCTCCCTGGTCGCCACCCGGCTCGGCGAGGCCGCCTGATGGCGGAATCGCGCGGCCTCTTTCGCCGGATGCTCGGCGGCGGCGACAACCCGCCGCCGGCGGCGGAGGCGCCCAAGCCCGGCTGGTTCCAGCGACTGAAGACCGGCCTCGCGCGCTCGTCGGGCGCGCTGTCGGAGCAGATCACCTCCGTCTTCCGCAAGCGCAAGCTCGATGACGAGGCGCTGGAAGACCTCGAGGACATGCTGATCAGGGCCGACCTCGGCGCCGAGACCGCGGCGGCGATCGTCGGCAAGCTCCGCGCCGGCCGCTATGACAAGGAGATCGGCGAGGACGAGATCAAGCAGGTGCTCGCCGACGAGGTGACGAAAGTGCTGGCACCGGTCGCCATGCCGCTCGCCATCGACCCGGTGCTGAAGCCGCACGTGATCCTCGTGGTTGGTGTCAACGGCACCGGCAAGACCACCACCATCGGCAAGCTCGCGGCGAAGCTCCGCGCCGAGGGCAAATCCGTCGTGCTCGCCGCCGGTGACACCTTCCGCGCCGCGGCCATCGAACAGTTGAAGATCTGGGGCGAGCGCACCGGTTCGCAGGTCGTTTCGGGAGCCCAGGGCGCCGATGCCGCCGGCCTTGCCTTCGACGCGCTGACGGCGGCGCGCGAGGCAGAGGCCGACGTGCTCCTCATCGACACCGCCGGCCGCCTGCAGAACAAGGACGCGCTGATGGCGGAGCTGGAAAAGGTGATCCGCGTCGTCCGCAAGCTCGCGCCCGACGCACCCCACACGGTGCTCCTGACCCTCGACGCCACCACCGGCCAGAACGCCGTCAATCAGGTGGAGATATTCGGCAAGCGCGCCGGCGTCACCGGTCTCGTCATGACCAAGCTCGACGGCACCGCCCGCGGCGGCATCCTCGTCGCCATCGCCGCCAGATACGGCCTGCCGGTGCACTTCATCGGCATCGGCGAAGGCGTCGACGACCTTGCTCCCTTCGCGGCCGACGATTTCGCCCGCGCGCTGGTGGGTTTATAGGTCGAACCACAAGACAGGGCACTCATGACCTTCGAATCCGGACCCAATGAGCCGCACACGACGGCGGAGAAGAAGCTCAACCCGTGGCTCAAGCTGACGCTGGAGATGGGGCCGCTGGTCCTCTTCTTCCTCGCCAACGCGCGCGGCAAGCAGGCGGCGGCGGCATTTCCCGTCATCGCCAATCTCGGCGGACCGATCTTTTTCGCCACCGCCGTCTTCATCGTCGCCGTCCTGCTGGCGCTCGCGGTCTCGTACGCGCTCACGCGCAAGCTGCCTCTGATGCCGCTGGTCACCGCCATCGTCGTGGTGGTGTTCGGCGGCCTGACCCTGTGGCTGAAGGACGATACCTTCATCAAGGTCAAGCCGACGATCATCTACGTACTTTTCGGCGGCACGCTCATCGGCGGCCTCGCCTTCGGCAAGTCGTTCCTCGGCTACGTCTTCGACACCGTCTTCCAGCTGACCGACGAGGGCTGGCGCAAGCTCACCTTCCGCTGGGGCCTGTTCTTCCTCGGGCTCGCCGTGCTCAACGAGATCGTCTGGCGCTCGGTGTCCACCGACACCTGGGTGACCTTCAAGGTGTTCGCCATCCTGCCGATCACCTTCGTCTTCACCCTCACCCAGATGCCGCTGATCAACCGCTACGCGCTGCCCGATGAGGAAGGCGAGCAGCAATGAACGCGGCCCTCGCCCGGTGGACCGCCCGCCCGGCGAACGTTGTCGCCATCGCCGTCCTCGTCATCGCCGTCGGCGAGCTCACCAACCGGCTGATGGGCCACCCGTGGATCTGCACGTGCGGCTACGTCAAGCTCTGGCACGGCGTCACCTATTCGTCGGAGAACTCCCAGCACCTCACCGACTGGTACACCTTCTCCCACATCATCCACGGCATTCTGTTCTACGGCGCTTTGTTTCTCATCGGCCGCCGCTGGCCTATGGGGCTGCGCTTCCTCATCGCGCTCGTCGTCGAGGTCGGCTGGGAGGTGTTCGAGAACACGCCGCTGATCATCAACCGCTACCGCGAGGTGACGATCTCGCTCGATTACTTCGGCGACAGCGTCATCAACTCGACGTTCGACGTTCTCGCCATGGTGGTCGGTTTCCTCGCCGCCTGGCGCCTGCCGGTGTGGGCGAGCGCACTCGTCATCGTCGGGCTGGAGGCCTTCGTCGGCTACTCGATCCGCGACAACCTCACCCTCAACATCATCATGCTGATCTGGCCTCTGGAGGCGATCCGCGCCTGGCAGGCGGGCGGTTGAACTAGCCCTTCAACGCCTTCTCGATCTCCGGCATCAGCGTCTTCGCCACCGCCTCGTCGCTGAGCGGGCCGATGTACTTGTAGCGAATGACGCCGTCGGCCCCGACCACGAACGTCTCCGGCACGCCGTAGACGCCCCAGTCGATCGCCGAGCGACCCCTGGCGTCGACGCCGATGGCCGCGTACGGGTTGCCGAAGTCGCCGAGGAAGCGGTTGGCGTTGGCGTTGGTGTCCTTGTAGTTGATGCCGACCAGGCGGAAGCGGTTGTCCTTCGCCAGCGCCTCCAGCACCGGCGCCTCCTGCCGGCACGGCACGCACCACGACGCGAACACGTTGACCAGCGTCACCGTTCCGTCGAGATCGGCCCGCTTGAACCCCGGCAGGTCGACCCCATCGAGCGCCGGCAGGTCGAAGGTGGGCGCCGGGTGGCCGATCAGCGGCGACGGGATGGCGCCGGGGTCCGTCCCCGATTCCAGTTGCACCAGGAATATCGCCGCCAGGATCGCGAACACCGCGAGCGGCGCGAGATAGACCAGCCGCAGGCGCGAGCGCCCGCCGCTCTTTTCGTCGACCGTCGTCATCCGTTGCCGCCCGCCGAGCGCCGCCTCACCCCGCGCGCCTCGAGGTCCGCGAGACGCCGCCGGAGCGCCCGCCCGTCCACCACCGTCCACCCGACGAGCCCGGCAATGACCGCGAAGGTCGCGAGGTATGCGGCGAGGATGAAGCCGAGGTGGTCCATCAGCCGGCTGCCTCCGCCCGCACCGTACCGACGCCGCCGGCCTTCGCCGCGACCGAGATTTCCATCGTGCGCACCCGCCGCCGGAAGATCTCGTTGCGCGTCGCCATCGTCAGCACCGCGAAATAGAGGAGCGTCATCCCGCCCATCATCACGAACAGCGGCGTCAGCATCGACGGGTCGATGCTCGAGCCGCCGGCGCGGAAGATGCTTTCGCCCTGGTGAAGCGTGTTCCACCAGTCGACCGAGAACTTGATGATCGGCAGGTTGATGGTGCCGACCAGCGTCAGGATCGCCGCCGCCCGCGCCGCCCGTCCCGGGTCCTCCACCGCCTGCCACAGGGCGATCAGCCCGAAGTAGACGAGGAGCAGCACCAGCTCGGATGTCAGCCGCGCGTCCCACACCCAGTAGGTGCCCCACATCGGCTTGCCCCACAGCGAGCCCGTCACCAGCGCCACGAACGTGAAGGCGGCGCCGATCGGCGCGGCGGCCTTGGCGGTCACATCGGCGAGCGGGTGGCGCCACACCAGCGTGCCGAGCGAGGCGACCGTCATCACCCCGTAGCCCATCATCGACAGCCACGCCGCCGGCACGTGGATGTACATGATCCGGACCGTGTCGCCCTGCTGGTAGTCGGCCGGGGCAACGAACAGCCCGAGGTAGAGCCCGACGGCCAGCAAAACCGCCGCGATCGCCCACAGCCACGGCAGCAATCTGGCCGAATAGCCGAGGAACCGGGTCGGATTGGCGAGGTCGACGAGGGGCATGGGCCAAGATGTAGCGGCCGGAACCGCCCGCGGCAATGCGCCCCTTAGTCCAGCCCTGACCTGAGCGCCGCCGCCGCCGCGACCGGTGCCACCACGGCGCTGATCAGCGTCAGCGCCGTGAGGATCAGGAACGGCGGCGCGAAGCTCGCCCCGGCGAAGGTCACCGCCGCCGCCGCGCTCACCCCGAAGATCAGCGGCGGGATCGTGAACGGCAGCACCAGCACCGCGATCAGCAGGCCGCCGCGGCCGATGACCGTGATCAGCGCCGCGCCGATCGCGCCGATCAGCGTCAGCGCCGGGGTGCCGACCAGCAGCGTCAGCGTCGTCGCGCCGAGCGCCACCGGCTCGACCCCGAGCAGCAGCCCCAGCACCGGCGTCACGATCACCAGCGGCAGGCCGGTCGCGAGCCACGCCCCGGCGCACTTCGCCAGCACCACCACCTCCAGCGGCAGGTCCGTCAGCACCAGCAGGTCGAGCGAGCCGTCGTCGCGGTCGTCGCGGAAGAGCCGGTCGAGGCCGAGAAGCGTCGCCAGCAGCGCCCCGATCCACAGGATTGCCGGGCCGATCCGCGATAGCAGCTTGAGGTCGGGCCCGACCCCGAACGGCACCACCGTCACCACCGCCAGAAAGAACACCAGCCCGACGAAGGCGCCGCCGCCGTGGCGGAGCGACAGCCCGGCGGTCTGCATGGCGATCAGGCGGGCGGCGGCGATCATGCGGCCCCGAGCGCCAGCGTCGCCGTCGGCTTGACCGGCAGGTCAAGATGGGTGGCGGCGATGACGATGCCGCCCGTCGCCACGTGTCCGCCGATGAGGCGGCCGAGGCGCGCCTCGGCGGCGGCGTCGAGCGCCGTCGCCGGCTCGTCAAGCAGCCAGACCGGACGTTCGGCAAGCCTGAGGCGGGCGAGCGCGGCGCGCCGCCGCTGCCCGGCGGAGAGCACCGCCACCGGGAGTTCCGCCAGCCCCTCCAGGTCGACCGCCGCGAGGGCGTCGTCGACCGTGCCGGGCTCCCCCCAGAGATCCGCCCAGAACTGGAGGTTCCGCCGGAGCGTCAGCCCCGCCTTCAGCCCGTCGAGATGGCCGACGTAATGCACCCGGCTGCCGATCTTCTGCTCGCTCGCCGGCGCCATCGTCACTTCCCCGGCCGCCGGCTGGATGAGCCCCGCGATCAGCCTGAGCAGGGTCGACTTGCCGGCCCCGTTCGGCCCGGTGACGGCCAGCAGGTCGCCGGCCGATACCGCGAACGAGAGCCCCGCGAACACCTCGCGCCCGCCGCGCACCGCCGCGAGATCGTTCGCGCTCAGGCGGACGGCGTCGGCATGCATGGCTGGGGGAGCGGCGGCTGGTTGATCGTCTGGCATCGGTGACCGATATTCACTATAAGGCCGCGAACGCGCGCCGTCGCCTGCCCCAGGCAACGCGATGAACCTCCACGCTTGCGGGCGTCGCGCCTCTCAAAATCGGGAGTTGGACGTGTCCTCGTCGCTCGACAGCTTTGGTTCGCGCCGCACCCTGACCGTCGCCGGCAGGGACTATGACTACTACAGCCTGCCCGACGCCGAGAAGCGCGGCCTCGACGGCATAGCGCGTCTGCCCTTCTCGCTGAAGGTGCTGCTGGAAAACCTGCTCCGCCACGAGGACGGCCGCACCGTCACCGCCGACGACATCCGGGCGATGGCCGCGTGGCTGGCGACACGCAGCAGCGAGCGCGAGATCGCCTTCCGTCCCGCCCGCGTGCTGATGCAGGACTTCACCGGCGTGCCGGCGCTGGTCGACCTCGCCGCCATGCGCGATGCCATGACCTCGCTCGGCGGCGACCCCGCCCGCATCAACCCGCTGATTCCCGTCGACATGGTCATCGACCACTCCGTCATGGTGGACTATTTCGGCGGCGCCGGCGCGTTCGAGAAGAACGTCGAGCGGGAGTACGAGCGTAACGTCGAGCGCTACACGTTCCTGCGCTGGGGCCAGTCGGCCTTCGACAATTTCCGCGTCGTGCCGCCCGGCACCGGCATCTGCCACCAGGTCAACCTCGAGTATCTCGCCCAGACCGTGTGGACGGACGAGGCCGATGGCCGCACCGTCGCCTATCCCGACACCCTCGTCGGCACCGACAGCCACACCACCATGATCAACGGCCTCGCCGTGCTCGGCTGGGGCGTCGGCGGCATCGAGGCGGAGGCCGCCATGCTCGGCCAGCCGATTTCGATGCTGATTCCGGAGGTCGTCGGCTTCCGCATGTCGGGGCGCCTCAGGGAAGGCGTCACCGCCACCGACCTCGTGCTCACCGTCACCCAGATGCTGAGGAAGCACGGCGTCGTCGGCAAGTTCGTCGAGTTCTATGGCGACGGCCTCTCCCACCTGTCGCTGGAGGACCAGGCGACCATCTCCAACATGGCGCCCGAATACGGCGCCACCTGCGGCTTCTTCCCGGTCGACAACGACACGCTGGCCTATCTCAAGGCGACGGGCCGCGCCCCCGAGCGCATCGCGCTGGTGGAAGCCTATGCCCGCGCCCAGGGCATGTTCCGCACCGACGACACCCCCGACCCGGTGTTCACCGCCACCCTCGCCCTCGATCTCGCCACGGTGGAGCCGTCCCTCGCCGGGCCGAAACGGCCGCAGGACCGGGTCGCGCTGACCCACGCCGACACCGCCTTCGAACGCGCGCTCGCCGACATCCGCGACATCAACGGTGGCGACCAGGCCTCCGACATGGACGAGGAAGGCGGCGGCTCGGTGCCCGAGCTCTACCGCTCGGCGAAGGTCGACGACAAGAACTACAAGCTGACCGACGGCGACGTGGTCATCGCCGCCATCACCTCGTGCACCAACACCTCGAACCCCAGCGTGCTGATGGCGGCCGGCCTCGTCGCCCGCAACGCCCGCGCCCGCGGCCTCACCGTCAAGCCGTGGGTGAAGACCTCGCTGGCGCCCGGCTCCCAGGTGGTGACCGACTACCTCGGTCGCGCCGGCCTCCAGGACGACCTCGACGCGCTGGGCTTCAACCTTGTCGGCTACGGCTGCACCACCTGCATCGGCAACTCCGGCCCTCTGCCGGAGGAAATATCCGATGCGATCAGTTCGAAGGACCTGGTTGTCGCCTCGGTCCTGTCCGGCAATCGCAACTTCGAGGGCCGCGTCAATCCGGAGACGCGCGTCAACTACCTCGCCTCGCCGCCGCTGGTGGTGGCTTACGCGCTGGCTGGCTCCATGCGGGTCAACCTCAACACCGATCCGCTCGGCACCGATGCCGACGGCAAACCGGCCTACCTCAAGGACGTGTGGCCCTCCTCGAAGGAGGTGGCCGACCTCGTCCGCACCACCGTCAACGAGGAGATGTTCCGCACCCGCTACGCCGACGTCTTCAAGGGCGACGCCCACTGGCGCGGGATCGAGGTCGCCGGCGGCCGCACCTATCGCTGGTCCGACTCCTCGACCTACGTGCAGAACCCGCCCTATTTCGACGGGATCAAGATGACACCGGAGCCGGTGACCGACGTGGTCGGCGCGCGCATCCTTGGCCTCTTCCTCGATTCGATCACCACCGACCACATCTCCCCCGCCGGCTCGATCAAGCGCGACGGCCCCGCCGGCGAGTACCTTGTTTCCCACCAGGTGCGGCCGGTCGAGTTCAACTCCTACGGCGCGCGCCGCGGCAACCACCACGTGATGATGCGCGGCACCTTCGCCAACATCCGCATCAGGAACCAGATGGTTCTGGGCGTCGAGGGCGGCGTCACCGTCCACCAGCCCTCCGGCGAGCAACTGTCGATCTACGACGCGGCGATGCGCTACCGCGACGAAGGCGTGCCGCTGGTGATCTTCGCCGGCAAGGAATACGGCACCGGCTCGTCGCGCGACTGGGCGGCGAAGGGCACGCGGCTGCTCGGCGTGCGCGCGGTGATCGCGGAGAGCTTCGAGCGCATCCACCGGTCCAACCTCGTCGGCATGGGCGTGCTGCCGCTGACCTTCGAGCCTGGCACCTCGTGGAAATCGCTTGGCCTCAAGGGCGACGAGACGGTCACCATTCTCGGACTTGCTGGCGGCCTCAAGCCGCGTCAGATGCTGGAGGCGGAGATCACCGCCGCCGACGGCAAGGTCGAGCGCGTGCCGCTCTTGTGCCGCATCGATACCCTCGACGAACTCGAATATTTCCGCCACGGCGGCATCCTGCACTACGTGCTGAGGCACCTCGCCGCCTGAACCGGTGCATCATCGCAACACTCGCGGCGCGTCTTTCCCCAAAACCGCCCGCGACGGGTTGACGTGTGCCGCCCCAGCCTCGATAGTTGGCGGGCACTTGCTGGACTAAGGGGCTGAATTCCTTCCGCTTTCTCGATTTATTCGGGAACTTCCACAAGCTGCAACCGGATTGAAGCCGGCCGGAACGGCGACCGACTTCACAGACCTTTTTTGCCTCGAAGCGACTGCTTTCGGGGATGGCGCAGCATTGCGTTCGAAGGAGGCGCAAGTGGCGACACGAATTCCTGGACAACGACTGCGACGACTTTGCGCGCTCGGTGGCTTCGCTGTGGCGACGCTCTGCTTCCAGCCCGCTGCTCACGCGGTCGTGGTCGACATGACGTTGACGGGCGTGGTGAATGCTTCCAGCACGACGGCGAAAGTGCCGATCGGCTCGCTGCTGTCGATGACGTTCACCTACGACACCGACACGACCCTTTCGGCCACCAGTGGCGGCGGCAAGGTCGCGACCTATAACAACGCGATTACCGGATTCTCGACCACGGTCACGTCTTCGGACGGCGCCTCCGTTCTCTATACCGGCACGGCCACCGGCGGACCGTTCGGCTACATTCGGGTCACAAACGACAACACCACCGCCGCTGCCGGCACCTACGACGTCTTCCAGGCAACCATCAGTGACTATGCGCCGGACTACAACGCTGCAGGCGCCTCCGGCTCCAACGTCCTGCCCAACACAGACATTGCCTATTTCGATGCTGAGGGCGCCAACAACGGGTTCCGCTCGGCCAGTCTCCGGCTGCCGCTCATTTCCACTGCCCTGCTGGATACTTCGATTCCCCTGTCGATCGACTTCGCGGACGTCAACACGGGCAATCCCAGCACCTCCTTCCTGTTCAACCTCCAGTACACCTACGTCGGACCGGATGGCTCCGGTCAAACCGTCAACAGCGGCCCGATCAACTTTGGCGCCTCGTTCGACACGCTGACGGTCAGAGCCGTCTCCACCGTCCCCCTCCCCGCCGCCCTGCCGCTGTTCGCCGCCGGCCTCGGCGGTCTCGGGGCGATGGGCTGGCGCGCCCGGCGGCGCGGCCGCCAGGCCACCGCCTGACCTGCCGCCGCGGTACAACCGCGGGAAGCAAGGCCGTTTGCCGTCTCACCCGAACGTGAATCGAACTTGACCGGGTACCGCCATAGCTTGCACATAGCCATGGCGGCCATCGGCCGCGAATTCGCGTGGGAATTGAAGTGAAACGAACGGGTTTGGCATCAGCGCTGGTGTTGGGCGCTCTCGCGGCCGGGACGGCTTTTGCCGCCGGCCCCACGGCCGCCGGCAACGTCAGCGCCGTGGTCGAGTTGTTCACCAGCCAGGGCTGCTCTTCGTGCCCACCGGCCGACAAGCTGCTCGGCGAATACGCCGACCGCAAGGACGTCCTGGCCCTGTCGTTCAACGTCGACTACTGGGACTACCTCGGCTGGAAGGACACCCTCGCCAGCGCCGACAACACCGAGCGCCAGCGCGACTACGCCCGCGCCCGCGGTGATGGTCAGGTCTACACCCCGCAGGTGGTCGTCGACGGCCGCACCCACGTCGTCGGTTCCAACCGCTCCGCCATCGAGGCGGCCATCGCCAGGGCGGGCTCGCTCAGCGTACCGATCGCCCTCTCCGCCGCCGGCGACGCCATCACCGCGACCATCGGCCAGGCGGCGACCGCCAACCCGCCGCACGCGACGCTGTGGCTCGTCATGTACGACCGCTCGGTGACCGTTCCCATCGGTCGCGGTGAAAACACCGGCCGCACCATCACCTACAACGACGTCGTCAGAAAGCTGAGGCCCGTCGAGATGTGGAAGGGCGAGGCGATGTCGGTCGATCTGCCGCGGAGCGAGATGGCCCAGGTGAAGGCCAACCGCTGCGCCGTTCTGTTGCAGACGGAGACCGCCGACGGCCTGCCCGGTCCGATCGTGGGCGCCGCCACGCTCGACATGAGCAAGTAGGACCAGCTACGGCGACGTTCCACCCGAGACGGTCGCATCGATCGTGACCCTGTCCGCCAGCGCGCCCGGGTCGTCCGGCATCGTTTGTAGTTCGTCGATGCCGAGGCCGTCCTCGTCCTTTGCCTTGACGACGATCGAGAGAGACTTCGCGCCGCCGAGGAAGGCCTGGACCGCGTCGCTGAGCTTGGTCGCCGCCGGCGTGTCGCCGAGCGTAAGCATGATGTTGCCCTGCGCCATGCTCGCGAGCGCCGCCCGATAGTCGTCGACGCTCATGCCCTGGTCGGCGGCCTGTCCCTTTCAGCACCGCCTCCAGGATCCCGTCGTTTTCGACGTTGACGCTGATGCTCTTCACCGTCAGCCCCATCGCCGCGGCAAACGCGGCGTCTTCGTCGTTTGAATACAGCGCCTCGGTAGCCTGGCCGATCACGCCGGTCATCCCGATCGCCCCCATGCCCTCGCCCGTAAGCGACAGTTTGCTCAGGTTGATTTGTTGAAGCGCTTTGTCCCAGTTGACGGCCAGATCGAACCCGACATCGACCGAATCTATGCCCAGCGCCCTCAGTGTCTGGACGCCGATGTTGTCGCTTTCGGCGGGCAGCGCGAACGTGGCGTGAGCGATGGACGCCGACATGTCGGTCGGAGTGCCGTTGACGTAATCGTTCAGGCTTGTGTCGGCCGTGGCGATCGAGGCCCTGAAGCGCTGGCCGGGAACCTCTCCGTCGGCAAAATCGATCGCGAAGTCCGAAATCGACATGCCTTTGAACGACGGGATCAGTTCGCGAAAATGCGTCTGCAGCCATTCCTCGTCGATGCTGCCGGCAGCGCCCTGCAGCGCCGCCATCGGCCCGGAGAAATCGAATCCTTTTTGCGTGTAGCTCCCCAGTCGGAGCATCCCGTTGCCGCCCACGACCTTGAAGTCCCTGGCGGTGATTTCGGGAAAGACGCCCGGGGTATAGGCACCGATCGTCACCGCGCCCAGGCTGACGGAAAGCGGTTCGCCGTTCTCGTCGGCGCCGGTGCAATCGAAGCCCCCGAATGTCCCCGGGCCGCTTTCGAAAGCATCGATAGCGTCGGCGTAGAAGTCGACCAGCTTGGCGATCGTATCCGGCGATGGCGCATCGCGCTCGGCTTCGAATTCGCCGACTGTTGCCAGCAGTTCCGCGTAGGGCGTCTTCAGCGGACGGCCTTTGACGAAGCTGACGGTCGCCGGGCCGATGGTGCAGTTGAACTGAGGCCCTTTCATCGTTCCACCTTCGAACGCCAGGCTCTCGTAAAGCGTCTTTGGCGGACCGGCCGCATCACCCGGCCCCAGACCATAGGTTCTCAGCAGCGCGCCGATATCGAAGAGCCCGGTCGACATCTTGCCGAACTGAAAAGACATCCCGTTCGCCGTCGCCTCTGCGCTGCCGATCGACAGCGATTGGGCAACGCCGTCCGTGACGCTGCTCAGCATGAGGTCGCGGTATACGTAAGTTACCGGACCATCGGATTGGGTCAGTTCGATAGTGACCCGGAGCTCCGGGACGTGAATGCTCTCGGCATTCAGTTTCGCCAGTTCGTCGGCATGGGCCGCCACGTCACCTTGCAGGATCGTGCGCAAGGTCTCATTGTCGATGTTCGAACCGACGCCCTCGACCGTCGGCACCGTCACCTCGAACGTGACGCTCCCCGCGGCCGCCGCGCCGTAGTTTATGATGTCGCCGTTGTTTTGGGAGGCTACGGCGGCCTCGATCCGGCTGGCGCAGCCGGCGATCACCTGCAACGTGGCCGGCGAGCCGCCAACGCAGTCGCCGCGATCGTCAGCCCGGGCCGCGCCGCCGAGAGCGCAGGCGAGAAGCAATACCGAAAATCCAGCGATATTCCGCATCGCGTTACCTCCCCGATGGCCGGATTATTGCGACGTTGGCTGTTATCGCCCCCTCCGGTCAACAACCCGTGAATCGCACGGATCGCCGCCCTTCCGTTGGACGTTACGCCCCCGGATCGCCGCCACGCCTACCCCAGCGCCAGCTCGATCAGCCGGCCGACGCGACGGGCGTGATCGGCGGCGTCCTCCGGCGGCTCGCCGTCGAGGATCTTCGCCTCGCCGTAGAGAATGACGGCGGCATCCTCCAGCGCCTCTTTCGCGCCACTCGCCGCCGCCTTCGCCGCCAGCGCCTTGATCAGCCCGTTCTGCGGATTGAGCTCCAGCACCGGCGCCGAGACCTTCTTGAGTTCGCCCGCCCGCGACAGGATCTTCTCCAGTTGCCGGTCGTGGCCGAGGTCCGGCGCCACCAGGCAGACCGCGCTTGACGCCAGCCGTGCCGACACCCGGACGTCGCTGACCCGATCGCCCAGTGTCTGCTTGAAGTGGGCGGCGAGCGTCGCCACCGCCGCCTCCGGCGCCGCATCCTCGCCTGCCGCACCTTCTGCCAGCGCGATCTTGGCGAGGTCCGCCGCCCCTTGTGTCACCGACTGGAACGACTTGCCGTCGAAGCCGAGCGCCGTGCGCACCCAGAACGCATCGACCGGGTCGGCGAGCACCAGCACCTCGACGCCGCGGCTTGCGAAGCCCTCCAGGTGCGGGCTGGCGAGGATAGCCGCCTCGCTGTCGCCGAGCGCGTAGTAGATCGCCTTCTGGTTCTCCTTCATCGCCGCCACGTAGTCGGTGAGGCTCCGCCACGTCTTGCCGCCCGTCGTCGTCTTGAACCGGGCGATCTTGTAAATCGCGTCGCGCCGGTCGGCGTCCTCGTAGAGCCCCTCCTTGATCACCGCACCGAAAGCGTCCCACACCTTCTCGAAGGCCTCCTTGTCGGCCTCGGCAAGCTTGTCGAGTTCGCTGAGCACGCGGGTCGTCACCGCCTTGCCGATCGCCGCCAGGATCGGATTGCTCTGCAGCATCTCGCGCGACAGGTTGAGCGGCAGGTCCTCCGAATCGATCACCCCGCGCACGAAGCGCAGCCACCCCGGCAGGATTTCGGCGTCGTCGGTGATGAACACGCGCCGCACGTAGAGCTTGACCCGTCCCTTGCGCGCCGGGTCGAAAAGGTCGAATGGCTTCATCGACGGAACGAACAGGAGCACCGCGTATTCGTGGCGGCCCTCCGCCCGGTAATGAATGGTGAGCGCCGGTTCGTCGAACTGGCCCGACACGTGGCCGTAGAACTCGGCGTACTCCTCCTTCGTCACCTCCGCCTTCGGCTTCCGCCACACGGCGCTGCCGTCGGCGAGCGTCTTGTTCGCCTGGCCGTCGCCGACCTTGAGCACGATCGGCACCGGCACGTGCGCCGAGTAGGCAGCCACCACCCGCTCGATCGTCCCCTGCTCGGCGTAGTCCCCGGCGTCGTCGGCGAGCGTGAGGACCACGCGGGTGCCCCGTGCGGGCGCCACCTCGAGTGTCGCCGGCTTGACCGAGTAGCTGCCGGTCCCCTCCGACGACCAGCGCCAGGCTTCCTCGCTCCCCGCCCGCCGGGAAATCACCTCGACCGAGCGCGCCACCATGAAGGCCGAGTAGAACCCGACCCCGAACTGGCCGATGAGCTGGGCGCCCGCCTTCCCCTCCGCCAGGTTCTCCAGGAACGCCCGCGTGCCGGAGCGGGCGATGGTGCCGAGATTGTCGATCAGCTCGGCGCGGTCCATGCCGATGCCGTTGTCCTCGACCGTCAGCGTGCCGGCAGCCTTGTCGGCGGAAAGCACGATTTCGAACGGCGTTTCGCCGGCGGCGAGTTCCGGCTGCGTCAGCGCCAGCGTCCTCAGCTTCTCGCAGGCGTCCGCCGCGTTGGAGATCAGTTCGCGCAGGAAGACGTCGCGGTTCGAATAGACCGAGTGGACCATGAGCTGGAGGAGCTGCGCCACCTCCGCCTCGAACGCGCGGGTTTCTCCCTCTGCCGCTTTCGTCTTTGCCTTTGCCATTGCCTCGAACTCGTCATCGTTGACGCTAAATAAATCGGTCTGTGATATCGCCGGGCGGAGCGGGTGTTTCAAGCCCCGTGGGCCGGCACCCCGCTTGACGGAGGACCGTCGATGGAAACGGCCAAGGTCGGCCTCGCACTTGGCGCCGGTTCGGCGCGCGGCTGGTCCCACATCGGCGTCATCGAGGCGCTGCTCGAGGCCGGCATCACCTTCGACGTCGTCTGCGGCACGTCGATGGGCGCGCTGGTCGGCGCCGCCCTGATCTCCGGCAAGCTCGCCGACCTCAAGCAATGGGCGCTTTCGATGACCTGGCGCCGGATGGTCGCCATGCTCGACATCCGCCTCAATGGCGGCGGCCTCATCAGCGGTCAGGCGATCGTGCGCAGGCTGAACGACATGGGGATCAACCGCCCGATCGAGGACTACGACACCCCCTTCGCCGCCGTCGCCGCCGAGTTGTCGACCGGCCACGAGGTGTGGATTCGCCAGGGACCCATCGACGAGGCGGTCCGCGCCTCCATCTCCCTTCCCGGCATCGTTAGCCCCGCCAAGATCGACGGCCGCTGGCTGCTCGACGGTGGCCTCGTCAACCCGGTGCCGGTGTCGGCCTGCCGGGCGCTCGGCGCCGACGTCATCATCGGGGTCAATCTCAACGCCGACTTCTTCGAGGCGCGCGGCTCGCGCACCGCCGCGATCCGCACGCGCCGCCTGCGTCCGGAGACCCGCGACAAGGTCGTGAGTTTGCTACCCAAGAACGGACCCGCCGACGTCGCGCTCCGCCTGCTGAGGCCGCACGATTCCGCCCCCGGCTACCTCGACGTTCTCGTCACCGCGTTCTCCATCATGCAGGACCAGATCACCCGCAGCCGTCTCGCCGGCGAGCCGCCGCAGGTGCTCATCATCCCGCACATGGCCGGTATCGGGCCGATGGATTTCCACCGCGCCGAGGAGGCGATCGAACACGGCCGCACCGCCGCCGCGCACGTCATTCCGGTTCTGCATCGGGCGATGAAGGCGAGCTGACCAGCCCCCAAAAAGATCTTGGCCGGCGCGAGCGCCGGCCAAGGTGCCACCTCCGAGGATTGGGACAACACGTTACTATTGTCGTTTGGCTCGGTCCGGCAAAAAACCCCGGGGGGCTGGGGGGCTGAAAACAACCGTGGCTTCCGCCGAACCGAACCTCTGAGGCAACGATGGAACAATCGTTGTCCAAGGTGGCCGGGCAAGGGCTGAAAGTAGGCGAAATCGTGGTTTTTGCGCCGCGCGGCGCGTGGCCCGCGCGAGGCGGGAAGACCTTGCCTTGTCGCCCGGTCAGCGCAATCATGATGGCTGGTTGACGTTTCCCGTTCGGCAACACGGAGGAACCAGTGAACGAGGTCGAAGACAAAGAGCCGTCCGGCGGCCGGGCGAACCTGATCGCCCTGGCCGCCCGCAATCGAAGCGCCCCGATCAGCTTCAATCGTCGGGAACTCAACGAAATCCTGGAGGTTTACGGCCGCAAGGTCGCCGATGGCGAATGGCGCGACTACGCCATCGACCACTTGCGCGAGCGCGCCGTCTTCTCGATCTTTCGCCGCACTTCCGAGGTGCCGCTCTACCGGATCGTCAAGCAGCCGCGCCTCGCCCGTCGTCAGGGCGCCTACTCGGTCGTCGCCGCCACCGGCCTCGTTCTCAAGCGCGGTCACGACCTCGCCCGCGTGCTGCGCGCTCTCGACCCGCACCTGCGCATCGTCGCCTGAGCACGGGTGATTCGCGCCGAGAGCAATTCCAGGAAAAGTGGGTTCCACTTTTCCGTCCGGAATTGCGTGACAGGGTCTGCCGGTTCGCCGTCCTACCGCGACGGCGCCGACCGGTTACCGTGCCCCAGCGCCCGCTGCATGATCACTGTGTCGAGCCAGCGTCCGTGCTTGTAGCCGACGTCCTTCAGCGTCCCCGTGATGTCGAAGCCGGCCGCTTTGTGCAGGCGGATCGAGGCGGCGTTGTCGGAGTCGCCGACCACGGCGACCATCTGCCGGAAGCCCCGTCCCGCCGCCTCCTCGATCAGGTGGCCGAGCAGCGCGCCGCCGACGCCCTGGCCCCGCGCGTCGTCGGCGAGATAGACCGCGTCCTCGACCGTATGGCGATAGGCCACCCGCGCCCGATACGGGCCGGCGTAGCCGAACCCGATCACCGCGCCGTCGTGCTCGGCCACCAGATAGGGAAAGCCGCCGTCGGCGAGGGCCTGCATCCGCCGCCCCATCTCCGCCTCGTCCGGCGGGTCGATCTCGAAGCTCGCCGTACCGTGGCTGACCGCCTCGCAGTAGATGGCGGTGATGGCGGGAAGGTCGGCGGCGGTGGCCGGGCGAATGACGATGGGTGGCATGGACCTGCCCATACCCCTGCCCCGCGCCCGGCGTCCACCTGAATCGAAAAGGGCGCGGGGAGTTGTCCCGCGCCCTCGTCCGTGAGGTCGTTCGCTGTCGCCGGTCGCCTAGTTGCGGCTGTTGCCCATCAGGCGCAGCAGGAACAGGAACAGGTTGAGGAAGTCGAGGTAGAGCTTGAGCGCGCTCATGATCGCCTTGCGGCCGGCCACAGTGCCGTCGTCGCCGACGTAATACATCTCCTTGATCTTCTGGGTGTCGTAGGCGGTGAGGCCTGCGAACACCAGCACGCCGATCACCGAGATGGCGAAGTCGACCGCCGCCGAGCCGATGAAGATGTTGACGATCATCGCGATGACGATGCCGATCAGGCCCATGAACAGGAACGAACCCCAGCCGGTAAGGTCACGGCTGGTGGTGTAGCCCCACAGGCTGAGGCTGCCGAATGCGGCCGCACTGATGAAGAACACCTTGGCGACGCTGGCGCCGGTGTAGATCAAAAGGATCGGCGCGAGCGATACCCCCATCAGCGCCGCATAGGCCCAGAACACCAGCTGCGCCGTTTGAACGCTCATGCGCTGGATGCCGAAGCTCATCCAGAATACCAGCCCGAGCGGCGCCAGAAAGGCCACCCATCCGAGCGGCGACAGCGTGTAGCCGCGCGCGGTGGCCGAGAAGAACACCGTCCCGATCGCCGTGTTGGCGACGAACCACGCGATCACACCGGTCAGCACCAGGCCGATCGTCATGTAGTTGTAGACGCGGATCATATGGGCCCTGAGGCCCTCGTCGATTACACCGGCCGCACCGCTGCTGACCGCTGCGCCGTAGCGCGACTGGTTGTCGTAGTTGGCCATCGAATGGTCCTCTCGATCCTCTCGCAGGAAACGGCATCCGCCGTCGGATTCAGGCGACAATATGGGCTGTGGGGCGCGGCCAGACAAGGGCTGCCCGGCCGCCCCCAAACCGGCCTGACCGTCACGAAAAGTGCCTCCAACCCCTTTACAGTTGCTCAACAAGCCCGAGATTCGGCAATGGGAACCGATTCCGGGCCTGCCAACCGTAGGGGGAAAGCCTGCCATGCCGCGCCTGTTCACTGGCATCGAGGTCCCGGCCGAAATCGGCGACCGGCTGACCATGCTGAGGGGCGGGCTGCCGGGGGCGCGCTGGATCGATCCGGACAACTACCACCTGACGCTGCGTTTCATCGGCGACATCGACATGGTCCAGGCGGAAGCCGTGGCGGAGGGCCTCGACCGCGTCCGGCGCACCGCCTTCCATCTGCGCCTCACCGGCATCGGTCCGCTCGGCACCGGCAAGCCGCACGCCATCGTCGCCAACGTCAAGCCGACCCCGGCCTTGCTCGACCTGCAGGCCGAGCACGAGCGCATCTTCCAGCGCCTCGGCCTGCCGCCGGAGGGGCGCAAGTACACCCCGCACATCACGCTGGCGCGGCTGCGCAATGGCAGCGACCGCCACGTTGCCGAGTACCTCGGCCTGCGCGGCGGCTTCCTTGCCGGCTCGTTCCCGGTCGACCGCTTCGTGTTGTTCTCGTCGCGCGATTCGGTCGGCGGCGGCCCCTACGTTGTCGAGCAGGTCTATCCGCTGATGCCGGCGGCGGCCACCGGAGAGCAGGCATGGTCGGCCGGCTGACCACCGAGGAGCGGCGGCTGGCGCTTGCGGCGCTTCCCGCCTGGCGTCCCCTCGACGACCGCGACGCCATCACCCGCACCTTCACTTTCGCCGATTTCAGCGAGGCTTTCGCCTTCATGACGCGGGTGGCGCTGCTCGCCGAGAAGATGGACCACCATCCCGAGTGGTCGAACGTCTACAAGACGGTCGCCATCACCCTGTCCACCCACGAGGCGGGCGGCCTGACCAGCCGCGACGTCGACCTCGCCACGGCGATCGACCGCGTCGCCGGCGGCTAGAACAATTCCGGGAATGATTCCACTTTTTCGTCCGGAATTGCTCGAAACAACCCGGAATCGGTTCCGGAAAGGCCCCTCTGCACCCGGAATTGCCCCCTGGGGCTTGCACCGGACGCCGCCCTGTCCGATGTTTGGGTCGAGGAGAACGGCAATGGTTGAAGTGCTGGACGGAGAAATCCTCGGCCCCGAGGACGAGGCGGCACGGGCGGAGCGGGTGAAGGCCCGGTTCTGGTCGACGCTCAGGAAAGCCGCGCGCCAGATACCCTTCGCCGACGATCTGGTGGCGGCCTACTACTGCGCCCTCGACCCGGAGGTGCCGGCCCGGGTGCGCGCCACGCTTCTGGCCGCGCTCGCCTATTTCGTCATGCCCTTCGACGTCATTCCCGACGTGCTCGCCGGCATCGGTTTCACCGATGACGTGACCGTTCTCCTTGGCGCCATCGCCATCGTCCGCGCCCATATCACGGCCGCGCACCGTGAGGCCGCCCGCCGGGCGCTGGCCGACGCCTGAAGCAATTCCAGGAAAAGTGGATTCCACTTTTCCGGCTGGAATTGCGCCAGAACAGAGGGAGGGGACCGTCACATTGTCGTCGCCTTTTGCTGGATTCGGTCGGCCCGGCAAATGCCTGGTTCACGAAATGGTAACCAGGTTCGGCCAAATTTAACCAATGCTTATCCAGGCAGGAACTGTCACGTGATGACCGTCCCCGGGAGGATTATGAACCGCCGCTTCCTGATCGCTGCTCTCGCCGTGCTGCTCGCCCCGTCCGCCGCCGCCCTCGCCCAGCAGGACGTTGGCACCTTCCAGTCGTGGACGACGTTCACCCAGGACGACCCTGACGGCAAGATGTGCTTCATCGCCTCCCAGCCACAGGACAAGAAGTATTCCCAGCCCGTCAACGGCCGCGATCCGGTGTTCTTCATGGTCACCTCGATCCCGGCCAAGGGCATCCGCAACGAGGTCAGCACCATCATCGGCTACCCGTTTGCGCCGAATTCCGACGTCACGGTCGACGTCGATGGCCAGAAGTTCAAGATGTTCACCAGCGAGACCCAGGGCGACACCGCCTGGGCGATGGCCGACCAGCAGGCCGCCCTGGTCACGGCGATGAAGGCCGGCCACTCGATGAGCGTCGAGGGCAAGTCTAAGCGCGGCACCGTCACCACCGACATCTACTCGCTGCGGGGCGTCACCGCCGCCCTCGACAAGGCGGCTTCCGAGTGCCCGTAAAAGCAATCCCAGGAAAAGTGTGAAGCACTTTTCCGTCCGGGATTGCGTCAGGGGTGCGCAAATCCCAGGAAAAGTGTGAGGCACTTTTCCGCCCGGGATAGCACTGGAGAGTCCAGCCAAACCTGACCGTGCTCCCGTTCGCCGGTTTCGGTGTTGTCGCGGCGCCCGCTGGGCTATAACCCCGCGGCAACCTACATGTCTGCGATGACCACGCTCGCCCAACCCGCAACAACCGCTGGCAAGCCGTCGCTCGCCGGCCTCGACCGCGCCGGTCTCGCCGCCGCGCTCGCCGCTGTCGGCGTGCCCGAGCGTCAGGTGAGGATGCGCGTCGCCCAGCTCTGGCATTGGCTGTACGTGCGCGGGGTGACCGACTTCGCGGCGATGACCAACGTCTCGCGGGACCTGCGCGCCGTCCTCGCGGAGGCATACGCCATCGCCCGCCCGGAGATCGTCAGCGAGCAGATTTCCGCCGACGGCACCCGCAAGTGGCTGTTGCGCTTCCCGGCCAACGGCGCCGGCCGGCCGGTGGAGGTGGAGACCGTCTACATACCGGAGGAAGGCCGCGGCACGCTCTGCCTGTCGAGCCAGGTTGGCTGCACTCTGTCCTGCACCTTCTGCCACACCGGCACCCAGACGCTGGTGCGCAACCTGACCGCGGCCGAGATCGTCGGCCAGATCCTGCTCGCCCGCGACCGCCTCGGCGACTATGCGCCCGCGGACGGGAACCGCCTCGTCTCCAACGTCGTCATGATGGGCATGGGCGAGCCGCTCTACAATTTCGACAACGTCAAGGACGCGCTCCTCATCGCCGCCGACGGCGAAGGCATCGCCCTGTCGAAGCGTCGCATCACGCTGTCGACGTCCGGCGTCGTTCCGATGATCCCGCGCGCCGGCGCCGAGATCGGGGTGATGCTGGCGGTCTCGCTCCACGCCGTCCGCGACGACCTCCGCGATCAGCTGGTGCCGCTCAACCGCAAGTACCCGATCGCCGAGCTGCTGGCCGCCTGCCGCGCCTACCCCGGCCTCTCCAACGCGCGGCGCATCACCTTCGAGTACGTCATGCTGAAGGGCGTCAACAACTCCGTCGCCGACGCCCGCGAGCTGGTACGCCTGCTCGCCGGCATCCCCGCCAAGATCAACCTGATCCCGTTCAACCCGTGGCCTGGCTCGGCCTACGCCTGCTCCGACTGGGATCAGATCGAGCGGTTCGCCGATATCGTCAACCGCGCCGGCTATGCCTCGCCGATCCGCACCCCGCGCGGCCGCGACATCCTCGCCGCCTGCGGCCAGCTCAAGAGCGAGAGCGAGCGCCTGAAGATCCGCGAGCGCCTCGCCCTCGAGGCGATGATCGCCGGCTAGTTTTCGTCGGGTGTCACGCGAAAACACCGAGAGAGCGAGGGTTCCCGACCTGTCCGAACTTCTCCGCCTGCTCTTCCTCGTCCCCCTCGCCTACATCGTCGCCGTCATCGCCGCCGCGATGGTGCTGGTGTTCTCCGCCTATGGTTTTCCCGATCGCGGCACGGGCGCGATCTTCGTTGCCCCCATCGTCTGGACCGTCTTCACCGTCGGCGCCGCCTCGTTCGTTCCCGCCGCGATCGCCATGCTGGTGTCGGAGATGTTCCGCCTCCGCTCGGTTTTCTATTTCCTGCTGGTCGGTGGCGCCATCGGCCTCGCCGGCCACGAGCTGGCGCGCCTCATGGGAATGTTCATCGTCGACTACACGCGCCCCGTGGCGTTCCCGGCCGCCGGCTTTGTCGGCGGCTTCGTCTACTGGCTGATCGCCGGCATGTCCGCCGGCCCGCCCCCGCCGGCGCAGGCCGACCCGCCGCGATGACACCCGCCCGCTAGTTCTTCTCGAATTTCGCCGGCTTCGGCATCAGCCCGGCGGCAAACGCCCTCACTTTCGCCTCGGCCACCTTGTTGCCGTGGTCGGCCTCGCTGATGGTGAGGAGCGGATCGGGCCTCTGCCCGACGCTCGCCTCGAATTCCGCCAGCACCTTGGGATAGGCCCGCCCGGCGCCCGATTGCAGCGCGAGACCGAGGACCCGCGCCTCCTTGCCGTGTTCGGCGAGCCACGTCCGCGCCGGCCCGGCCAGGCGCGCCGCCCACACCGGTGCCGTCAGGATCACCCGGTCGTAGGCCGCCGCCGCCCTCGCCATCGGTCGGATGGCGGGCCTCCTTTTGAGGTAGGAGTCGATGAGGCAGCGGACGATGCCCCGCGCCTCGAAATCGCGGGGCTCCGCCTCGATGATCTCGGCCGTGTCGGCGCCGAGCACTGCGGCCAGCCACTCCGCCACCAGCTTCGACTTGCCCGACAGCGAGTAGTAGACCACCAGATCGGACATCGGTCCGGCCACCTTCGCTTCACGCGTCGCACGAGACCTTGCGCGCCCGCCGCCGCCGGGCATTGCGTTGAATCAAACGCGGCTTGCCGGCCCGTCGCCGTCCGTCCTATAAGCCGCCGACCCCGCGACAATCGCCCGGAGCGGCAAGACCGATGGCCGACGTCAAAAAGGTCGTTCTCGCCTACTCCGGCGGGCTCGACACCTCGATCATCCTCAAGTGGCTGCAGACCACCTACGGCGCCGAGGTGGTGACCTTCACCGCCGACCTCGGCCAGGGCGAGGAGCTTGAGCCGGCCCGCCGCAAGGCCGAGATGCTGGGCATCCGCGAGATTCATATCGAGGACCTCCGCGACGAGTTCGTCCGCGATTTCGTCTTCCCGATGATGCGCATGAACGCGCTCTACGAGGGCGTCTACCTGCTCGGCACCTCGATCGCCCGGCCGCTGATCGCCAAGCGCCTGGTGGAGATCGCCCACCAGACCGGCGCCGACGCCATCGCCCACGGCGCCACCGGCAAGGGCAACGACCAGGTCCGCTTCGAGCTTTCCGCCTACGCCCTCGATCCCGACATCAGGGTGATCGCGCCGTGGCGCGAGTGGGAATTCAAGTCGCGCAGCGATCTCATCGCCTTCGCCGAGCAGCACCAGATCCCCGTCCCCAAGGACAAGCGCGGCGAGGCGCCCTTCTCCGTCGACGCCAACCTTCTGCATTCGTCGTCGGAGGGCAAGGTTCTGGAAGACCCCTGGGTCGAACCGCCGCCGTATGTGTTCCAGCGCACCGTCGCCCCCGAGGACGCACCGGACAAGGCGACCTATGTCGAGATCACGTTCAAGGGCGGCGACGCCGTCGCCGTCGACGGCGAGCCGCTCGGTCCCGCCGCGCTGCTGACCCGCCTGAACGCCCTTGGCCGCGACAACGGCATCGGCCGCGTCGACCTCGTCGAGAACCGCTTCGTCGGCATGAAATCGCGCGGCATTTACGAGACGCCCGGCGGCACCATCCTGCACGTCGCCCATCGGGCCATCGAGTCGCTCACCCTCGACCGCGAGGCCGCCCACCTCAAGGACGGGCTGATGCCGCGCTATGCCGAGCTCGTCTACTACGGCTTCTGGTTCGCCCCTGAGCGCGAGATGATCCAGGCGATGGCCGACCGGAGCCAGGCCGACGTCGAGGGCGTCGTCCGGCTCAAGCTCTACAAGGGCAACGTCATCGTCGCCGGCCGCAAGAGTCCCCGCTCGCTCTACTCCGACGAGCTCGTCACCTTCGAGGACGATCGCGGTGCTTACGACCAGAAGGATGCGGCCGGCTTCATCCGCCTCAACGCGCTCCGGTTGCGAACCCTTGCCGCCCGCGACCGCAGGCAATCGTGAGGATGCCGCGGTAATCGGCAGGGGCTGAAAAATTTAGCACAATCATATGGTTAAGACGAACTACCGCTTAATCACGCGTTAAGTAGCCGGTGCGATGTTGCCGGTCTCCCCGAGTGCGCGGAGACGGGCATGGATTCCACCGGCGTCGAGCAAACCGACAACAGTGCTCTGCTTAACGCAGCCCTGGAGAGCATGCCGTATGGCTTCTCGATCTGGGATGAGGACTACCGCCTCATCCTGGTCAACGGTCGCTACCTCGAGATTTACAGTCTGCAGAGGGAGCGCGTCCGGCCGGGAATGTCGCTGCTGACGATCTGCGAACTGACCATCGCCGCCGGCAATCACCCGAACGTCATGCCCGACGAATTGTTCCGGCTCTACCGCAGTCGCCTCGACGCGACCACCGACCCCGCCATCATCAATCACCACGAGAAGTCGATCCGCGGGCGAACGATCCGCTCCAACTACGCGCGCATCCCCGGCGTCGGCTGGGCGGTCACCCACGAGGACATCACGGAGCAGGTCAGGCGCATCCAGTCGCTGCATGCCCACGAGACCGAACTGCGCCAGCAGAACATGCGTTTTTCCGCCGCGGTCAACAACATGCCGCAGGGCTTGTGCATGTTCGATGCGGAGCAGAAGCTGGTCATCTGCAACGACGCCTACGCCGAGATGTATGGCCTGCCCCCGGAGCTGCTCCGGCCGGGAACGCCGCTCAGCGATATCCTCGCCCACCGCATTGAACACAACGCCACCCCGGTCGGCGGCGCCGACGCGTACGTCAGCGACCGTTTCGACCAGGTTGCCGACGGCAAACCGGGCGCGGCAATCGTCGAATTCCAGGATGGCCGCGTCATCTCGATCCTGCACCATCCAATGGACGATGGTGGCTGGGTCTCCACCCATCAGGACATCACCGAGCAGCGCCAGATCGAGATGCGCATCCGCCATCTGGCCCGCCACGATTCGTTGACCGACCTGCCCAACCGCCTGATGTTCCACGAGGAGATGAAGGCTGCCGAGGCGCGGATCAGGCATCGCCAGATCCTCGCCGTCCTCGCTATCGACCTCGACCATTTCAAGCTGGTGAACGACGGCCTCGGTCATGCCATCGGCGACGCCGTCCTCAAGATGGTCGCCGACCGCCTGCGCTCCGCGTGCCGCGAGGGCGATATGGTGGCCCGCCTCGGCGGCGACGAGTTCGCCATCCTCTCCGGCGTTCTCCAGCGTCCGGACGACGCCGCCGCGCTTGCCAAGCGCATCGTCACCCGCATCGGCGAGCCGTTCCTTGTCGACGGTCACAACATCATGATCGGTGCCAGCGTCGGCATCGCCGTCGCCCCGGGCGACGGCACTGACACCGACATGCTGCTGAAGAACGCCGACCTCGCCCTCTACCGCGCCAAGGGCGAGGGCCGCAGTGCCTTCCACTTCTTCGAGCAAGGCATGGACGCCGCCCTGCAGGTCCGCCACGCGATGGAGCTTGAGTTGCGCCAGGCGATCGCGCGAAGCGAGTTCCGGCTGGTCTTCCAGCCGCTGTTCAATCTCGATCAGAAGCGCGTTTCAGGGCTGGAGGCCCTGCTTCGCTGGTACCACCCCGAACGTGGCACCATCGAGCCGGCAGAGTTCCTTCCCGTCGCCGAAGAGACCGGGCTGATCGTCGCCATCGGCGAATGGGCACTCAACGAAGCGTGCCGCGTCGGCGTCGGCTGGCCCGACGACGTCAGCGTCGCCGTCAACGTTTCGGCGGTCCAGTTCCGCAACCGCAACCTGCCGCAGCACGTCAAGGCGGCGCTTGAGCACTCCGGGCTCGCGCCCGCCCGGCTGGAGCTTGAGGTCACCGAGTCGGTTCTGCTCGCCGACGGAGTCCCCACCATCACCATCCTGCGCCAGTTGCGCGAGCTTGGCGTCCGCATCTCCGTCGACAATTTCGGCACCGGCTATTCGGCCCTCAGCCACCTGCGCTCGTTCCCGTTCGACAAGGTCAAGATCGACAAATCGTTCGTCCAGGAGATCACCCACGCCGAGGACCGCCGCGCCATCGTCGACGCCGTTATCGGTCTCGGCCGCACCCTCGGCATGTCGACCACCGCCGAGGGCGTCGAGACCAGTGCCCAGCTCGACCTCGTCCGCGCCAAGGGCTGCACCGAGGTCCAGGGCTTCCTCTTCTCCCCGCCCCTTCCCGCCGCCTCGGTCGAGCGGCTGTTCTCCCGCAGGGCCGGGCTGGAGGAGTGGACCGAGGCGCTGCGCCAGACGGGCTGATTTCTTGGGCATCCGGCGCCGATTGCGCCCGGCGGCGCCGATCACCACATGGAAATTGCGCGGAACCCAGCCGCGGCGGAAGGATTAGGCATGCCCTGGTCGATCACCATTGCCCGGATTGCCGGTAGCGAGATCCGCATCCACCTGACGTTTCTGATCCTGCTCGCGTTCTACGCCTGGGTCGGTTACCAGCAGGGCGGCGCCGCGGCGGCCATCGATACCGTGGCGTTCGTGATCGCGCTCTTCGCCTGCGTTGTGCTGCACGAGCTCGGCCACGCCCTTGCCGCCCGCCGCTACGGCATCGCCACGCCGGACATCACCCTGCTCCCCATCGGCGGTCTCGCCCGCCTGTCGCGCATTCCCGACAACCCGGCCGAGGAGATCGTCATCGCGGTCGCCGGCCCCCTGGTCAACGTGGTCATCGCCGCCGTGCTCATCCTCGTCCTCGGCGGACACTTCAATCCCGGCGACATCGCCACGATCGAGAACCCGACGGCGGGCTTCCTCAACCGCCTGGCGGTGGTCAACGTCTTCCTCGTGCTGTTCAACCTGATCCCGGCCTTCCCCATGGACGGCGGCCGGGTGCTGCGCGCGCTGCTGGCCTTCCGCCTCGGGCGCCGCCGCGCCACCGAGATCGCCGCCCGCATCGGCCAGGGCCTTGCCTTCGTCTTCGGCTTCCTCGGCCTCTTGTACGGCAACTACATCCTGGTGTTCATCGCCTTCTTCGTTTACCTCGCCGCCGCCGGCGAGGCCGGCGACGCGACGCTGCGCGATGCTGTGCGCAAGGTCCCGGTCGACCGCGCCATGGTCAGCGCCTTCGAGAGCCTCGGCACCCAGGCGACCGTGGACGACGCCGCCGACGCCCTCATCCGCACCACCCAGCGCGAGTTCCCCGTCGTCGACGGCGCCGGCCGCCTGCGCGGTTTCCTCTCCCGCGACGCCATGATCAGGGCGATGAAGGCCACCGGCCCCGCCACCCCCGTCCTCGACGTCATGACCCGCGACGTGCCGACAGTGCGCTCCGGCCAGTCGCTGGAGCTGGCGCTCCGCCTGATGCAGGAGGGCTCCGCCTCCGAGGTCGGCGTCATCGCCGAAGACCAGCGCCTGATCGGCTACGTCAGCCGCGAAAATCTCGCCGAATTCATGATGGTCGAGGACGCCGAGGCCGGCGAGCCGCCCGATCGCGGCCGCCGCCGCGCCCCCGTCTGAGGGCCTCATTTGCCGCGATTGTGTTTGCCGTCCGCCCCCCTATAGTGCGCCGCCGCCACCGCCTCCCCCCCGAGCCTCTGAATGAACCTCCGCAACGTCGCCATTATCGCCCACGTCGATCACGGCAAGACCACCCTGATCGATGTCCTTCTGCGCCAGTCCGGTGCCTTCCGCGATAACCAGCGGGTGGCCGAGCGGGCAATGGATTCCAACGACCTGGAGCGCGAGCGCGGCATCACCATCCTCGCCAAGGTGACCTCGCTCGTCTGGAAGGACACCCGCATCAACATCGTCGACACCCCCGGCCACGCCGATTTCGGCGGCGAGGTCGAGCGCATCCTCAACATGGTCGACGGCGCCATCGTCCTGGTCGACGCCGCCGAGGGGCCGCTGCCGCAGACCAAGTTCGTGCTGATGAAGGCGCTCGCCCGCGGCCTCAGGCCCATCGTCGCCATCAACAAGCTCGACCGCCCCGACGAGCGCCACCAGGAGGTGCTGAACGAGGTCTTCGACCTTTTCGCCGCCCTCGACGCCAGCAACGAGCAGCTCGACTTCCCCGTCCTCTACGGCTCGGCCAAGGAAGGCTGGATGGCGCGCGCCCCGGAGGGGCCGAGGGACTCCACCGCCCCCCTGTTCGACCTCGTCCTCGCCCACGTGCCGCCGCCGAAGATCGAGGATGGCGCCTTCCGCATGCTCGCCACCACCCTGGAAGCCGATCCCTACCTCGGCCGCATCCTGACCGGGCGCATCACCGCCGGAACCGTGCGTGCCAACATGCCCGTCCGCGCGCTCGCCCGCGACGGGCGCGTCGTCGAGGCCGGCCGCATCTCCAAGCTCCTCGCCTTCCGCGGCCTCGAACGCACCGCCATCGAGGAGGCTTCCGCCGGCGACATCGTCGCCGTCGCGGGCCTCACCCGCGCCACCGTCGCCGACACCATCGCCGCGCCCGAGGTGGCCGACGCGATACCCGCCCAGCCCATCGACCCGCCGACGCTCGCCATGACCTTCCGCATCAACGACGGCCCGCTCGCCGCCCGCGAAGGCGACAAGGTCCAGAGCCGCGTCATTCGCGACCGCCTGCTGCGCGAGGCCGAGGGCAACGTCGCCCTGAAGATCACCGTCGGCGCCGACCATGATTCGTTCGAGGTCGCCGGCCGCGGCGAGCTTCAACTCGCCATCCTCATCGAGACCATGCGCCGCGAGGGGTTCGAGATGACCATCGGCAAGCCGCGCGTCGTCTATCGCCGCGACGCCGCCGGCGAGCTGGAGGAACCGATCGAGGAAGTCATCATCGACGTCGACAGCGAGCATACGGGCGTCGTCGTCCAGAAGCTCGCCGAGCGCCGCGCCGACCTGACCGAGATGAAGCCATCCGGCGGCGGCCGCACGCGCCTCGTCTTTCACGCCCCCACCCGCGGCCTCATCGGCTACCAGTCCGAGCTGATGTCGGACACCCGCGGCACCGCTGTCATGAACCGCCTCTTCCACGGCTACAGCCGCTACAAGGGCGACATCGCCGGCCGCCGCACCGGCGTGTTGATCGCCACCGACGAGGGCGAGGCCGTCGCCTACGCCCTGTGGAACCTGGAGGACCGCGGCCCGATGCTGATCGAGCCCGGCACCCGCGTTTATCCGGGCATGATCGTCGGCGAGCACGCCAAGGGCAACGACCTCGCCGTCAACGTCCTCAAGGGCAAGCAGCTCACCAACATGCGTGCCTCGGGCAAGGACGAGGCCGTGCGGCTGACGCCGCCCATCCGCCTCGCGCTCGAACAGGCCCTCGCCTACATCGAGGAAGACGAGCTGGTGGAGGTGACGCCGAAGTCGATCCGCCTCAGGAAAGCGATCCTCGACCCGCATGCGCGCAAGCGCGCCGAACGCGCCGGCGCCGCCTGACGCGACCTGCGCGTCAGTTGCGGCCCCACCCGCTTTGTCGTCCCGCACGTGGTGCGCAGCCCGCCTGACGGTGCCACGCACCAGTCGCGTGACCCCTACCCGCTTTGTCGTCCCGCACGTCTGAACGCGGCGCGGCATGACGTGATGCTTCGCCAACCCTCCCCTTGCGGGAGGGTCGAAACTGCGAAGCAGTTTCGGGGAGGGGTTCGAAAAGTGGATAGCGGGCAGTCGCGCCGGTGCCTCACGCCATGCGGCGCGCGCCCTCGGTGAGCTTGGCGATGATATGGCGGGCCGGCACCGGCGCGCTGAACAGGTAGCCCTGTCCCTCGTCGCAGCCGAGCAGCCGCAGGAAGGCGATCTGCTCCTGCTTCTCGATCCCCTCGGCATTGAGACGGATGCCGAGCGACTGCGCCAGCGCCCCCACCGCGCGCACGATCGCCACCGCCTCGTGGTCGAGCGGCAGCCCGGTGATGAACGAGCGGTCGAGCTTGACCTTGTCGATCGGGAACTTGTGCAGGTAGGCGAGCGACGAATAGCCGGTGCCGAAATCGTCGAGCGCGAAGCCGACGCCGAGTTCGCGCAGTTCGCGCATCGTCTCGTCGACCCGCTCGTGTTCCTGGACGAAGAGCGACTCGGTGATCTCCAGCTCGAACATGCGGGCCGGCAACCCCGATTTTCGGAGTGCCCGCTTGACCGCGCCGACGAGGTCGCCGCGCATGAACTGGACCGGCGAGACGTTGACCGCGACCTTGACCGGGGTCGGCCAGCCTGCGACGTCCGCCGCCGCGTGCTCCAGCACCCATTCCCCCAGCGATCCGATCAGCCCGATGGTTTCGGCAATCGGGATGAACTCGCTCGGGCCCACCAGCCCGCGTGCCGGGTGGCGCCAGTAGAGCAGCGCCTCGACCCCGACGATCGCGTTGGTCCTGAGGTCGATCTGGGGCTGGTAGTAGATCTCGAACTGGTTGCGCTCGAAGGCCTCCCACAGCTCCACTTCGAGCCCCTGGCGGGCCCCCTCGCCGACCGCCATGTCGGCGTCGAAGACGACCCACTCGTTGCCGCCCGCCGCCTTGGCGCGATAGAGCGCTGTGTCGGCGGCCTTCAGGAGCTCGGCGGCATCCCGACTGTCCCCGGCCATCACGATGCCGAAGCTCAGCGCGGCGATCAGCCGGTGACGGCCGAGGTCGAAGGCTTCGCCGACCCGCGCGATCAGGTCCGTTGCAAGTGCTCTCGCGCGGGTCTCGGCGTCGGCGCCGACGGCCAGCACGGCGAATTTGTCGCCGTCCAGCCGGGCGAGGAGGTCCCCCGGTTTCAACTGCTTGGCGATCCGCTGCGCCACCGCCGACAGCAACATGTCGCCCACCGTGAAGCCGAGCGTCTCGTTGACGCGATGGAAGCGGTCGAGGCCGACCAGGATCACCGCGCATGGGCCGGCGCCGAGATGCTCCAGCCGCTCGACGAACTGGTTGCGGTTGGCAAGCCCGGTGAGCGTGTCGAAGCGAGCCAGATAAGCAAGGCGCGCCTCGGCCAGACGCCGCACCGTCACGTCCGAGAACGTCAGGCAGGCGATGAAACCGTCCTCCCTCGCGCTCCCGTCTATGGCGAGCCCGCCGCTCATGCGCGACGGCGTCACCACGTAATCGATGATGCGTCGTTCCCTGCCCGCCAGCGGATGCTCGAAATCGTGGACGCCGCTCTCTTCCCAGCGACCGGCCTTCAGATCCTCGATCGCGGTCCTCAGCGCCGCCGTCATCTCGCCCGGCAGCCGGTCAACCGCCTTGACGCCGACAAGCCCGTCGTGCGCGCCCAGCAGTTGCTCCGCGGTGCGGCTCGCCGCCACGATCGTCCCGGCCTCGTCGACCACCAGCACGCCGGCGAAGTTGTCGGCGATGACCCGGTCGAGGATCGTCTGGGTATTGTGGGTCTGGTTGCGCGAGATGATGAGCAGGATGCGGCGGAAGTCGATCTCGCGCGCCATGGTGGCGAGCGCCAGCAGCGCCAGCGCGATTTGCGCGACGCCGGTCATCGGCGCCAGTGCGAAGCGCGCCTGGACAACGGTGGCGGCGGCCTCGAGCAAGACGGCGGTGGCGGCGGCCGCGCCGACGACCACCGTCCAGCGCGCCCCACCGACCACGATCGCCGCGCCGGCGAGGATGAAGGCCAGCATCAGGTACGTGGCGACCGGCCCGGTTCGGGCGAGCGTGCGTCCCTGCAGGATGCTCTCGGCGGCCAGCACTTGCAGGGTCGTGCCGCTGACGGTGCCGTAAACCGGTACGAAGAAGAAGTCGCGCAACTCGACGGCGCTCGCGCCGATGATCACCTTCTTGCCGGCGATGCGGCTCGGCGGCGATATTGCCGTCGATGAGGTCGATCGCTGACACGCGATCGATGCGGTCGGCGGCGATGCTGAAATCGATCAAGAAGTCGCGGCCGACCGTGCCGGTGCGGCCGCCCAGCATCGCCGCCAATGACGGAAATGGTTGCCCGTAGAGCACGTCGCTGTACGCCATACGGCGCACGGCACCGTCGGCGTCGGGTGCCACGGTGACGCTGGCGAGCCAGGCGTGCCGGGCGAAGCGTTCGATCGGCTGGTTGGCGACGGTGCCGGCACCGGAGGTGGTCGCCTTCTGCGAGAACGCCGCCAGGATGACGGAATCGCCGGCTCGCGCGAGTGCCGCCTCGAGGGCGGCATCCTCCTCCTCGCTCGAGGCGGCGCTGAAATCGACGTCGAAGGCGATTTCCCCTGCCTTGAGTTCACGCAGGCGGTCGATGATCGTGGCATCGATGCTGCGCGGCCACGGCCAGCGACCGATCGCCGACAGGCTTTTGGCGTCGATGTCGACGATGACCGTCTGCCCGGTCGGCGCACGCGGGACCGCCTGCATTCTGAGCGCGCTCAGATGATCGTCGAGCCAGCGCCCGCCGCCGCCGATCTGGATCGGCACCGCGAGCACCGCGACGAAGAGAAGGGGAAGAAAGCGGCGGATCATCTGCCAGTCGGTCCAGCCGCCGCCGCGCCGCCGGATCCCGGCACATCGTGGTCGGGCGGCGCCATGAAAGAACTAGTTGCCGAGGCCGACGTGGACCCCGCCGAGGTCGACGCTGATACCGCCTCCGCCGGCCTCCACACCGACGACTCCGCCGACGCTGACGCTGGCGCCGCCGCCGCCGACACTGGCGTCGGCAACCCCGTTGACGCTCACGCCGATACCGCCGCCGTCGGCCGAGGCCGTGACGACATCGCCGACGCTGAGGCCGACGCCGCCGCTGCCGGCATCGATGTCGACGAGGCCGCTGCCGACATCGAGCCCGACGCCGCCGTCGCCCGACACGCTGAGGCTGGCCAGTCCGCTGCCGACGCTGACGCCACCGCCGACGCTCGCCTGATTGATGACCGTTGTCGGCGTGCCGTCGGGCGCGAGCGGCGGCGCGCCTTGCAGGATCGGCGCCAGCGGCCCCTGCCCGGTTATCGCGATGGCGCCGCCGGGGCGGACGGTCGCCTGCTGGCCCGCCGTCACATCGACGACCTGGCCGCTCTTCAGTCCGGTCACCTCGACGCGGCCGCGCGCGACCTTGACCACGTCACCGGTACCGAACACGCCGACGGCGAAGTGCGTGCCCTTGACCACGGCGGCGAGCTCGGGCGTCGTCACCGAGAAGTGCTGGACGTTTTTCTTCTCCACGGTGAACTCGACCACGCCGGCCGCCTGCACGATGCGGGTGAACTGGCGGTCGCTCGGGCCGGGCGGCAGGGCCACCACGGCGTTCGGCCCGACGATCATCTGCTCCTGCGCCCGCACCAGCATGGCGCGGCTGTTGTCGCCGGTCTTCAGCACACCGCCGGGCGGCAGCGCCTCTCCGGTCGACAGCGACACCGGCCGCGCGCCGTCGGCCTCGACGACGACGTTGCCGCTCATCTGGACCACCTGCCAGTCCGCCGCGGCGGCGGCACTGGCGGCAAGGGCCACGAGGGCCATCAGCAACCACGACAGGGCGGCACTTGAGCGGCGCTTCATTTCGTCTCTCCCGGTCGGAGGCGAGGCGACAATGCGGGCCTGCATGCTAGAGGCGAAGGTGTTGTGCGAAGGCAAACGGCCGCGGCGGCATTTGACTAAAATTGTCCGACCCCGCTGTCCCCTTCTCCCGACAGCCCCTCGCACCCGCCTCGGCAGCACTCGCAGCAGGGGTGCAACACCGTCAAAAAAACCTTTCCCGACAACGTCTGAATTGCTTTGCACGGCCGAAAGCGGTGGTAAGCTTGGCGTTATGAGCACGCTCGTGATCGGGGTCAGGCGGGCCGAAGCCCGCGATGCCGAGGCCATCACTGCCGTCCACGACGCCGCCTGGCGCTACGCCTACGATGGCGTGATTCCGGCCAAGGAATTGGCCCGCATCATCGCGCGGCGCGGCCCCCGCTGGTGGGATCGCGCCATCCGCCGCGGCACCGCCATCCTGGTGCTGGAGGCCGGCGGCACCATCTGCGGCTACGCCACCTTCGGCCCGAATCGGGCGCGCAACCTCGTCCAGAAGGGCGAGATTTACGAGATCTACGTGAAGCCGGAATATCAGGGCGTCGGCCTCGGCACCCGTCTGTTCCTGTCGGCGCGGCGGGAGCTCGCCCGCTTCGGCTTCGACTCGGTCGTGGTGTGGGCGCTCGCCGACAACGACAACGCCTGCCGCTTCTACCGCAACGCCGGCGGCCGCAAGGTCGCGCGCGCCAACGAGCGCTTCGGCGAGGTGTCGCTGACCAAGATCGCCTACGCCTGGGGCCGGGCGAACTAGCCTCGTTTCGGCCAGCTTTCCACGATCCGCATCAGTTCGGCCACCTCACCGGCGATTCTGACCTGCTTCAGCCGCTGACCGCCACCGGCGGCGATGGCAACCGCCGATTTCGGGCGACCGAAGGTCTTCGCCATCAGCGCAATCAGCGCCGCGTTGGCCGCGCCGGCCTCGGGCAGCGCCCGCACCCGCACGCGGGCGACCTCCCGCCCATCGGCCAGCGTACCGATTCCCTCGACCGCATCGCGGTCGGCCCGCGGCGTCAGCCGCACGGCGACCACGATCGCGCCGGCCTCGGTCCTGTAGCAGGCCACCGATCAGGCAAGCGCGCGGTAGAAGAACTCGAACAACAGATTGCGCAGGAAGATAAGCAGCAGGATCAGCACGACCGGCGACAGGTCGAGGCCACCGAACACCGGCAGCACCCGTCGGATCGGCCTTAGTGCCGGCTCGGTCAGCCGCCACAGCGCATCGGCGATCATCGACACCGCCTGGTTGCGCGTGTTGACCACGTTGAAAGCGATCAGCCACGACAGGACTGCGCTGGCGATGAGCACCCAGATGTAGAGCTGGATGACCGTGGCGATCAGGTTGAGCAGGGAGAACATCGCTGGTTCCGCATCGTGGCACCGAGCGCTTCGCGCGACGAGCTTGGTTTAAGGCCCGCCCGGAAGTACCGCAAGCCCTGCCGGGCCCGAACGCCTCGCGTTTGCTTGACAGTCCGGCGACCCAAACCCTAAATGGCGGCGACCTTTGAGGGGCCGTAGCTCAGTTGGGAGAGCGCGACGTTCGCAATGTCGAGGTCAGGGGTTCGATTCCCCTCGGCTCCACCAGTCCTCCGGGCGTTTCCGCCAGTTTCGTTCCGCGCGGCGCGGATTTCCGCCAGGCGTTGGCGTTTTATGGACGCAGTTGAGTCCGGCCCATGCTGCAATACGCGCCGAAGGGCCTGATCGGCCTCCTCACCCCTCAGGCCAACACCACCGTCGAGCCCGAGTTCGCTGTCCTGTGTCCACCGGGCTTCGCCACGATCGCGGCGCGGCTGACCAGCGACAAGCCGACCATCAACGAGCGGCTGGTCGACTACATCGGCTCGATCGATCGCACCCTCGACCGGTTCGCCAACGCCCCTGTTGCAGCCGTCGCCTTCGCCTGCACCGGCGCGTCTTACTTGATCGAGCCGGCCCGCGGTGCCGCCGCGAATGCGGCCACCACAGAGACCCGCGGATATCCCTTCGTCACCGCCGCCGATGCGGTGCACGACGCGCTCCAGGTGCTCGGCAGCAGGCGCGTCGGCATCGTGTCCCCCTACGCCGGCTCCCTGCATGAGGCGTGCCTCGCCTATTGGCCGAAGCGCGGCGTCGACATCGCAAAGGTGGTGCAAATCGGGAGTGCCGGCGACGGCTTCCACCCCATCTACGCACTCGACTCGTCGGCGTCTCTCAGCGGCGTGGAGGCCCTCGGCAATGACATCGACGTCGTTGCCATACTGGGAACCGGCCTGCCGACGCTGCCGACCATCTTGCGCATGGCGGCCGGCCCCATCCCGGTGATCTCACCCAATCTTTGTCTGATGTGGCGCACGGCGCTCGCCATCGGCGGGGTCGCGCCGTCGGTGGAAAACCTGATGCCGTGGATCAGGGCGGAAGGCTGGGGCGCGCGCCTTCGGGAGCGGATCGGGACCTGAGTTCGCCTACCCGCGAACCACCAGCACCGAGCAGTTGGCGTGGCGCATGACCCGCTCGGCATTCGGCCCGATCAGGTAGTCGCGGAACGCCGGCCGGTGTGATGCCATCACGATCAGGTCGGCACCGATCGCGCCGGCCGCCTCGACGATCTCGTGGTAGATGTTGCCCGAGCGGACCATCGCCTTGACCGGCACCTCCTTGGGCACTTGCGCCGCGCAGAGCGCCTCCAGGTCCCGCTTCGCCGTCGCCAGCGCCCGCTCCATGAAGTCGGCCGGGAAATAGGCGCCGACCATCCCCTCGCCGAAGTTGGGCACGACGGTGAGAACGTTGAGGCTGCCTCCCTCGCCGCGCGCCTGCTCGATGGCTGCCGGCAGCGCCTTCTGCCATGAACTGGCTTCGCCGAGATCGATCGGCAGCAGGATCGTCTTGAACATTCAGGTCGCCTCCGCGCCGGCCGCACCGCCCGCGCCCCGCGCCTGCTCGCGGCGCAAGCGCAGTAGTTGCGAATAAAAGACCAGCACCCAGAAGAAGGAAGCCGAAGGGATAGACCAGCTCCTTGGGCGGCAGCCCCGTCCGCTCGATGTCGATGCCCGTGACGAAATCGCCGAAGTCGATGCCGGCCGACGCCGCCGGGCCGCCGAAGGCAGCCGAGCGCACGACCCAGCGGTTTGCCTGCTGGGCAAGCGTCAATCCGAACGGCCCCTGTATCTGCAGCCCGCCCGGCTCCGGCGTCTGCAGCGCAAACAGCTTGTAGCGGTCGCCGTAGTTGGTGTGCCGGGTGATGTGGAATTGAACGATCTGCCCCGGGGCGGGGGTGACCGTGCCGCTGGCGAAGTCTTGCGGGGCGATCGGCTCGAACGGCGGGTAGAGGCGGTCCATGAACAGGCCCGGACGGAACAGCGCCAGCACCACCAGCACCAGCGCCAGGCTCTCCCACAGCCGGTTCTTCACCAGCATCCAGTTCTGCGTCAGCGATGCGAACGACAGGATCGCCAGCAGCGACGCGACGAACACCAGCAGCCCGTACCAGACGTTATCGACACCGATCAGCAGCAGCGTCGGGTTGAAGATGAACACCACCGGCAGGATGGCCGTGCGGATATCGTAGAGGAATGCCTGCACGCCGGTCTTGAGCGGCGACGCCCGCGAGATGGCCGATGCCGCGAATGCCGCCAGGCACACCGGCGGCGTCGAATCGGCAAGCAGGCCGAAGAAGAAGACGTAGAGGTGGACGGCGATCAGCGGGATCACCAGTCCGGCGGCACTGCCGAGCTCGACCACCACCCCGGCCATCAGCGAGGCGACGACCAGGTAGTTGGCGGTCGTCGGCAGCCCCATGCCGAGAATGATGCACAAGACCGCCGTCAGCCCGAGCAGGATGAAGACGTTGCCCGCGGCGATCGCCTCCATCACGCTGATCAGCGCGTTGGAGAGACCGGTCGACGAAACCGCGCCGACGATGATGCCGGCGGCGGCGACCGCCACCGCGATGCCGATCATGCTGCGCGCGCCGGCGATCATGCCGTCGATGCTGTCGGCGATCCCCTGCCACAATGCGCCAAGGACATTGCGACCGCCTGCCCGCACCTCGCGCACCAGCGGGCGCACCAGCACGATCGCGAACAGCGACAGGATCGAATAGAAGACCGAGGCCTGCGGGCTCCAGCGCCGGACGATCAGCAGATAGACGAGGATCGCCAGTGGAAAGAGGTAGAGGACGCCGCCGCGCAAGGTCCTCACCAGCGGCGGGATGTCGGCCGCCGGCAGGCCGCGCAGGCCGAGCTTCAGCGCTTCCAGATGCGAGATGTAGAAGAGCGCAATGTAGGCGATCGTCGCGGGAATGAAGGCTGCCTTGACGACGTCGAAATAGGTGACGCCGATGAACTCGGCGATGATGAACGCCGCCGCACCCATGATCGGCGGCATCAGCTGGCCGTTGGTCGAGGCGGCAACCTCGATGGCGCCTGCCTTCACCGCCGGCATCCCGGTCTTGATCATCACGGGAATGGTGAACGTGCCGGTGGTCACCACGTTGGCGATCGACGAGCCCGAGATCATGCCGGTCAGGCCCGAGGCGAGGATCGCCGCCTTCGCCGGGCCGCCGCGCATGCGCCCGACCAGCGCGAAGGCAAGGTCGAGGAAGAACTGGCCGGCGCCGGCCTTCTCCAGCAGCGCGCCGAAGAAGACGAACAGGAAGACGAAGCTGGTCGACACGCTGAGCGGAATGCCGAAGATCGCCTCGCCGCCCAGCCACTGGTAGCCGATCAGCCGCTGCAGCGAGACGCCCTTGTGCGAGATGACCAGCGGCATCTGCTGGCCGAAGATCGAATAGAGCAGGAAGATCGTGCACACGATCACCAGCGGAATGCCGATCGCCCGCCGGGTCGCCTCCAGCAGCAGAAGGATGCCGAGGCCGCCGATGATCGCCTCGATGGGGATCGTCAGCGAGCCGAAGTGCCATTGAAGCAGGACGCCCTGGCGCAGGACCAGACCGTTGTAGCCGAAGAACAGGTACGACGCGCATGCCGCCGCCAGCACGGCGAAGGCGATGTCGTACCACGGGATCGGCCGGTGACGGTGAATGCGAGCGGATTGGAAAGACGAGGAAGGCCAGCGCCAGGCCGAAGGCAAGATGCACCGCCCGCGCCGGCACGTCGGTGATGATCCCCGCCGGAAAGATCCGCCCCAGCATGAACGGCAGCGGCGAGGCGATCCACATCTGGAACAGCGTCCACAGCGTGCACAGAACGGCGATGACACGATTGAGCGTCGGCCCGGCCACCCGGCCCGACTCGAGCCGCTCCGCGGCCTCGGTGGCCGCGTCGGTCACGCTGCCCCGCCTGCGGCTCCGCACGCGCTGGCATTGGTCATATGGGCCCGCCGCAATCAGAAGGGCCGGCGCCCTCGTCAGGAGAGCGCCGGCCGCACCTCGGTCGGCCGGACTACATCCAGCCCTTTTCCTTGTAGTACTTCAGCGCGCCCGGATGGATCGGCGCCGACAGCCCGTCCTTGATCATGGTGGCCGGGTCGAGGTTGGCGAAGGCCGGGTGCAGCGAGCGGAACTGGTCGAGGTTGTCGAACACCGCCTTGGTCACCTGGTAGACGACGTCATCCGGCACGTCGGCGCTGGTCACGAACGTCGCCTTGACGCCGAACGTGGTGACGTCCTCGGTGGTCGTCGAGTAGGTGCCTTTCGGGATCGTCGCCCAGGCATAGTAGTCGTGCTCAGCGACAAGCTTCTGGGCGCCCGGATCGCTCTTGAGGTCGACGATGTAGGCGCCGCATCCGTCGGTGGCGACCGCCACGCCGGCGTTGGGGAAGCCGACCGTGTAGCCGTAGGCGTCGATGTTGCCGTCGCACAGTGCGGTGGACTGCTCGGTCGAGGTTAGCTCAGTGGCAACCGCGAAGTCGGCGGTGGTCATGCCGTCAACCGCCATCAGCTCCTCGGTCGTGCCGCGCTGGCCGGAGCCGGGGTTGCCGATGTTGAAGCGCTTGCCCTTGAGGTCGGCCCACGAGTGGACGCCGGAGTCCTTGCCGGCGATGACCTGGTACGGCTCGCTGTGAACCGAGAACACCGCCCGCAGCTTCGGGCACGACGCAACCTTGTCAGCCGCATCGCCCTTGAAGGCGTGATACTGCCAGTCGGACTGGGCGACGCCGAAGTCCAGTTCGCCGGCGCAGATCTGTCCGATGTTGTACGTCGAGCCGGCGGTCGACGGCGCCGAGCAGCGCAGGTGGTTCTGTTCCTCGCTGCGCCCCTCCGACGCGGCAGCGTTCACCAGCTGGCAGACAGAGTTTCCAACCACGAAGTAAACGCCTGTCGGCCCGCCGGTTCCGATGGTGATGTATTTGATGCTGTCCGCAGCAGCCGCCGGGCCGGCCGAGGCCAGCGCCAGAACGGCCGATGCCGCCACTGCCGTGATGATGGCTTTCTTCATGCTTCGTTCCTTTCTTCTCAGTCGACTGATCGAAAAGGAGCACGCGCGCCGACTGCGCCATCTGTCGCATCAGCGCTGATCGCCCTCCCGCGAAGCGGACGCCACGTGTCGACGCCCGCTGAGCGTGGCGGCCATTCAACACTCTGGAGACGCATTTGACCACCCCGGCCCGGCATTCAACGCCAGGTGGCAGCGAGCGGACCTTAGTTCCGTCGGCGTCGGCGAGCGGCCGCCCGAGAAGTCGCGCCGCGCCTACCGCAACGGCAACCAGATCGGCGTTGGTTCGTGCGACGCGCCCGTCCGGCATGGTCACGTTGTTTTCGAAGCCGACACGGACGTGACCGCCAAGGCCTGCCGCAACCGTCGCGCACGCCGCCTCCTTCGGCCCGAACGCGCACACCGCCCACGGCTCGCCGCGCAGCCCGCCGTCCGCCACGAAGGGCACGAGATCGGCGGGCGAGGCATCCGCCGGCGGCTCGTAGCGGCCAAGCACGAACAGCCGGAACGGATGGCGCTCGGGCACCACGCCGCGCGCCACGAGATCATCGAAGCGGCGCATGTCATCGGCGTCGTAGAGAATGTATTGCGTCGCCACCGCTTCACGCCGGCACCATGCGAGAAAAGCCGCCGCGCCCGCCTCATGCTCGGCGGACGGGATTAGCTCGCGCACCGCCAGGCTGACCGCCTCCGGCTTCAGCGCCCGCACCGCCGCCATCTGCTCTTCCGGCGTGAACCGTCCGACCGCCTCGGTCGTCACCTGCACTACCATGCGGTTGCCGACCTCGGCCCGAACGGCCGCGATCGCGGCACGATAGGCGTCGGCATCGAGCGTGTGGCGGCCGTGCTCGTCGCGGACGTGCAGGTGCAGCATGGCGGCGCCCGCCTCCAGCGCCGCCCGCGCTTCGCGTGGCAATTTCTGCCGGCGTGATCGGCAGCGCCGGGTGGTCGCGTTTGGTCTTGCGCGCTCCGTTCGGCGCCACCGCCACGATCAGCGGCGTCCACGCGACCGCCGGGACCCCCGTCACCGGACCACGGCCCGGCTGCGCCGCGCCGAGCGCCCGCGGCGCGACGGCGCTTGCCGCCCCCCGGCGACGACGCCGGTCAACAGATCGACCAGCGCCTCCTGTGCCGCGCTGGCGTGGCGCTGGCGATGCCGCACCAGGGCGAATTCGCGCTCCGGCAGCGTGATCGGCACCACCTTGAGGACACCGGCGGCAAGGTCCCGCGCGACCACGTGCTCCGAAATGATGGTGGCGCCCGCACCCGCCTCCACCGCCTCGCGCACCGCTTCGTTGCTCGGCAGCACCAGAAACACCGGCAGGTCGGCCAGCGTCATCCCCGCGCGGGCGGCGACATCGGCGAGCACCTCGCGCGTGCCGGAGCCTTCTTCCCGGATCACCCAGGGAACGGCGGTGAGATCGGGCCGGCCCGGCGCGATCTGGGGAGGCGGCCTGCGGTTGGCGCTGATGACGAGGACCAGCCGGTCGCGGTCGACCACCTGGCGCGTCAGACTGGCATCGTCGGTGGCGCCTTCGACGAGGCCGAGGTCGGCGGCTCCCTCCACCACCGAGCGTTCCACCTGGCGCGTATTGCCGATGGTGACGTCGAGCTGAATTCCGGGGTGGGCGGCATGGAATGTGGCGAGGCGCCGCGGCAGCCAGTACGTGGCGATCGTCTGGCTGGCGGCGACCGACAGCGTGCCGGTCACCAGCCCCGCCAGGTCATCGAGGATGGCCCGCGCGGCCGCGGCACGATCGAGCACCGCCCGCGCCTCGGGCAGGAACCGGCGCCCCGTATCGGTCAGTTCGATCCCGCGTCCGACGCGGTCGAACAGCACGGCGCCGGTCCGCGCCTCCAGCGCCGCCACCGCCGCCGAGGCCGCCGATTGGGTCATGCCGAGATCGGCGGCGGCCCGGGTGACGTGGGCATGATCGGCGATGGCGACGAAGATGCGAAGCTGTTCGAGCGTCATGAGTTCAACATACATTATCACTCAAAATGACAAAAACAATTTGTTGGATTGATTGATCGACCTGCGACATGTTGCCCGCAAGCATAAAGAAAGCCGCTTCATGGACACTGCCAACGGGCGGTTTGCGGGCAGGATCGCCGTCGCCTTGCGTCACGCCGTTTCCTGGTTGCAACATCGCGTTCGCCGCGACGACTACCGGCCGGAGCGGCACTATATGCGGGGACCCGGCCCGAAGAGCGGCTGCAAGGGCGCTCGTGCGAGCGGGTCGCATAGGGGGGAAGTCAGCTCGTGATCACAAGCAGTCCATTCGCCGCGCTGACGGCGTCGATACCGCCCGCCGCCATCCAGGTGTACGTGGCCGTCATGATATTGCTGGTCATCGGTGGCACGCTCTTCGACGTCGTGCACAAGAAGAGCGCCCGGTATTTCTTCGAGAACTGGCGGCGCACCAGGACGAGGGGGCGGAAGGTTGGCAGCGGCGAAATGGTGTCGCTGGCCGTACAGACCGTCGCCGTCGACGTTCTGACGTCGGGCGAATTCTGCAACCAGCGCCGCCGCATCGCCCACCTCCTCGGCATGTACGGCTTCGTGATCTACGTCGTCACGACCGTGATCCTGGTCTTCGCCTACCCGACCCCCGCCACTCCTGCGCCCGCCATCATTCCGCTGCTGTGGTACCTCGGCGCCCTCATGGTCTGCGTCGGCGGCTACTGGTTCTGGTTCTTCATCCGCGTCGACGTTGCCTCGGAGGGCAACCCGCCGTTCCGTCTGGTTCAGGCGGACCTGTTCGTCGTCTCGCTGGTGCTGAGCGCGACCCTTGGCATCCTGTGGGCCCTCACCCAGTGGAGCGTCCTCCTCGTCCTCTACCTCATCGCCAGCACGGTGCTTTTCGGGGCGGTGCCGTGGTCCAAGTTCGCCCACATGTTCTTCAAGCCGGCGGCGGCCTTCGAGAAAAGAGTGTCCAAGGCCAACGGTACGGCCGCGAACCTGCCGACCCAGAGCCGCGACGATCCCGAACAACAGAAAAGACACTCCATGGAACTGTTGCGAGACGCTCCGATGCGAATGGGGCTGGGCATCAAGCGCGAAGCGCCCCGTCACTACTGAGAACCGGTCCGCAAAGTCCCAACGGGTAAGGGAGCCGCCTGATGCCTACCTTCGTCTACATGACGCGCTGCGACGGCTGCGGACACTGCGTCGACATCTGTCCGTCGGACATCATGCACATCGATAAGACGTATCGTCGCGCCTACAACATCGAACCGAACATGTGCTGGGAGTGCTACTCCTGCGTCAAGGCGTGTCCGCAGCACGCGATCGATGTGCGCGGCTACGCCGACTTCGCGCCGCTCGGCCACAGCGTTCGCGTCGACCGCGACGAAGAGAAGGGCACGATCGCCTGGAAGATCATCTTCCGCAACGGCACCGAAAAGAATTTCCTCTCGCCCATCACCACCAAGCCCTGGGGCCAGGCGATCCCGAAGCTCGCGGAGGTTCCCGGGCCCAGCCAGGACATGCGCGACGGGCAGCTTCTCTACAACGAGCCGAAGTACATCCGCATGGATGACGGCGGCCTGCGTACGCTCGAGTCCGCCGGCCTCAAGATGAAGAAAGGCGTGTACTACTGATGGCCTACAAGACGGTCGTCGAGGACGGCATCGATATCCTGATCGTCGGCTCGGGCCTCGGCGGCAGCGGTGCTGCCTGGGAGGCCAGGTTCTGGGGCCAGGACAAGAAGATCGTCATTGCCGAGAAGGCCAACATCGATCGCTCCGGCGCGGTCGCCCAGGGCCTTTACGCCATCAACTGCTACATGGGCACCCGCTGGGGAGAGAATAACCCGGAGGACCATGTCCGCTACGCTCGTATCGACCTGATGGGGCTGGTGCGGGAAGACCTGCTGTTCGACATGGCCCGTCACGTCGACTCCACCGTGCATCAGTTCGAGGAGTGGGGCCTGCCCATCATGAAGAACCCGAAAACCGGGACCTACCTTCGTGAAGGGCGATGGCAGATCATGATTCACGGCGAGTCGTACAAGCCGATCGTCGCCGAGGCCGCCAAGAAGTCGGCCGACAAGGTCTTCAACCGCATCTGCGTCACCCACCTGCTGATGGACGACGCGAAGGAGAACCGGGTTGCCGGTGCCGTCGGCTTCAACGTCCGCACCGGCAACTACCACGTCTTCAAGTCCAAGACCGTGATCTGCGGCGCCGGCGGCGCTTCCAACATCTTCAAGCCGCGTTCGGTCGGCGAAGGTTCGGGCCGTACCTGGTACGCGCCCTGGTCGTCCGGGTCCGCCTACGGGCTGATGATCGATGCCGGCGCCAAGATGACCCAGATGGAAAACCGCATCGTGCTGGCGCGGTTCAAGGACGGTTATGGCCCGGTCGGCGCCTACTTCCTGCATCTGAAGACCTACACCCAGAACGGCCTCGGCGAAGAGTACGAGTCCAAATGGTTCCCCGAACTGCAGAAGATGGTCGGCAAGGAATATCTCGATCCGGAAGCCTCGCACCTGACCCACCGGCCGATCCCGACCTGCTTGCGTAACCACGCATTGATCAGCGAGGTGAACGCCGGCCGCGGTCCCATTCAAATGGTGACCATGCAGGCCTTCCAGGATCCGCATCTGGAAGAAGTCGGCTGGGAAAACTTTCTCGGCATGACCATCGGCCAGGCGGTCCTGTGGGCGGCCACCGACGTGGATCCCAAGTACGAGAATCCCGAACTGACCACGTCCGAACCCTACGTCATGGGCTCGCACGCGACCTGCTCGGGCGCCTGGTGCTCGGGCCCCGAGGATGTTTCCCCGCCCGAGTATTTCTGGGGCTACAACCGCATGACGTCGATCGAAGGCCTGTTCGGCGCCGGTGACGCGGTCGGCGGCACGCCGCACGCCTTCTCGTCCGGTTCGTTCACCGAAGGCCGTCTCGCCGCCAAGGCCGCCTGCAAATATATCGACGACGGCAAGGCTGAAGGCATCGTCGTCTCGGAGGAGCAGATCAACCGCCGCCGGAAAGAGATATACAAGCCGCTGGAGCACTACGAGGTCTACCGCAATGAGATCGTGGCGGGCGACGTCAATCCCCACTACATCAATCCCAGGCAGGGTCTCGACCGCCTGCAGAAGCTGATGGACGAGTATTGTGGCGGGGTGACCGTCAACTACATGACCAACGAGAAGCTCCTGAACATCGGCCTCAAGAAGCTCAAGGTCATGGAGGAGGACCTCGAGAGCCTCGCCGCCAAGGATATTCACGAGCTGCTGCGGGCTTGGGAGCTGAAGCACCGTCATCGCACCGCGGAGTGCGTCACCCAGCACACGCTGTTCCGCAAGGAGACCCGTTGGCCGGGCTACTATTATCGCGGCGACGCCATGAAGGTGGACGACGAGAACTGGCACGTGCTGACGGTTTCCCGTCGCGATCCTGAAACCGGCGAGTACACCATGGAGAAGGCGCCCTGTTACCACCTCGTCGGGGCGGACGAGTAGCAACCACCCCGGGCCGGGCCGCGCGTGAACATCATTGAAAGAACCGACGAAGATATCCGGGCCGTAGCCGATCCCCTGTGGCGCGACCTCGTGAAGAGTTCCAACGAAGGCAAGTACGGCGAGTTCGTCAGGAATTTCTCCAGCTCCCTGTCGCTCGCCATGAATGAGATCGAGTTCGGCCACCAGTTCGCCAACAGCAAGCTGGTCAGGAATTTGTCCGAGGACGCCGACTATCTCGGCATCATCCGCCGCGGCGAACACGTGACGGTTCTTTACCGGCAGCGGAGCACCGAGACGCCGGGCGAATGGCTCGGCAGGCTTGTTCTCGGCTATGAAGACGGCGAGGTCAGGATTTTCGGTGCGTCCATCTTCTGATCGTTTGGTTCGGATGCGACATGACTGAGACCATCCAGGACGGCAAGTTTGTCGAGTTGACCTACAAGGTGACCGACAGGAAATCGGGCCATGTCCTCACCACGGTCGAGTTCCCGCTGGGCTATGTTCACGGACACAACGAAATCCTGGCGCCCTTCGTCCACGCGCAGCTCGAGGGCAAGGCCGCCGGCCACGTCATCGAGGTGCCGATCGACGGCAACCGGATTTTCGGCCCCCGGGACGAGTCGCTGGTCTTCACCGACCGCATCGAGAACGTTCCCGAGGAATATCGGCAGGTCGGCACCGCCATCCTCATGGAGAACGACAAGGGCCAGACCCGCAGCTTCGTCGTCACGCGGGTCGACGACAGGACGCTGACCGTCGACGGCAACAATCCGCTTTGCGGCAGGGAGGTTGTTTTCACCCTCGACATCCTGAGCGTGCGCGAAGCGACCGACGAAGAAATAAGATCCGGCGGCGCACCCGGCGCGCAGGCCGATGTCGACCCCTCCCGTTTGCGACCGATTTGAGACCTGCCCTTTCGATCCCGCCTTCACGACAAAGGTGACCTGCCATGAGCGAGAAGAAACCCGCCCCCAAGGTTCCGGACGGCAACGCGCGTTTCGTGACCACGCGCCAGAAGGAGCCGAACGAGAAGGGGTTTGTCGGCTACGAAACCATCTGGGAACCGTTCCAGAAGGAAGCCGAGTACGAGACTCCGAAAAAGCCGTAAGCGCCGTCGAACGGGCGCGACGCATCGTTTTTGTCGCCGATGGCGACGATCGCCGGAATGGCTTTGCTGGCGATGACGCGCCCTGACGGGTAACAGGGCGCGTCACCCGTCTCTCGCGCAAGAAAGGCCCATCGATGTCCAGGTTGGTACCGCCGCACGGCAGCGACACCATCAAATCGTTGCTGCTGCCGGAAACGGAGCGGGCCGATGAACTGAAGCGCGCCGGAACCCTGAGAAAGGTGCCGCTCGACTCGCGCTCCGTCTCCGACGTGTTCATGCTCGCCATGGGGGCCTATACCCCCCTCGACGGTTTCATGGGCCACGACGATTGGCGCGGCTCGTGCCTCGACATGAAACTCGCCGACGGCACCTTCTGGCCGATTCCGATCACGCTGCCGGTCGACGGGCACGTTGCCGACGGCATCCATGCCGAAGAGGAGGTGGCGCTCGCCGACGCCGAGAGCGGCGAGATCCTCGCCGTTATGGAGGTCCGCGAGAAGTATCCGATCGACAAGGCGCTGGAGGCCGAGCACGTTTACCGCACTGTCGATCCGAAACACCCCGGCGTGGCCAAGGTCCTGGGCCAGGGCGCGGTCAACCTTGCCGGTCGGGTCATGGTGCTCAGCGAGGGCCGATATCCGCTCCAGTATCCGGACCTCTACATCCGCCCCGCCGAGGCGCGCGCCATGTTCATGGAGCGGGGGTGGTCGGAGGTTGCCGCGTTCCAGACCCGCAATCCGATGCACCGCAGCCACGAGCATCTGGTGAAGATCGCCGTCGAGGTCACCGACGGCGTCTTCATCCATCAGGTGCTCGGCAAGCTGAAGGCCGGCGACATTCCCGCCGAAGTCCGCACCCGTGCCATCCAGGCGATGATCGACGGCTATTTCCGCCCCGGCACCGTCATCCAGGCCGGCTACCCGATCGAGATGCGCTATGCCGGCCCGCGCGAGGCGCTGCTCCACGCTCTCATCCGCCAGAACTTCGGCTGCTCCCACCTGATCGTCGGGCGCGACCACGCCGGCGTCGGCGACTACTATGGCCCGTTCGACGCCCAGCACATCTTCGACGAGCTGTGGCCGGGAGCGCTCCACACCAGGCCGCTCAAGATCGACGTCACCTTCTACTGCCGCAAGTGCTACGGCATGGCGACCGCCAAGACCTGTCCCCACGGCGAAGAGCACCGCATCCAGATCTCCGGCACCGAGCAGCGCCAGATGCTCTCGACCGGCGCCGACATACCGCCGGAGTTCAGCCGGCCGGAAGTGGTGGCGATCCTCAAGGACTACTACGCCAGCCTGTGACCCGCGGCCTCACCTCCGGCATCATGATCGTCGCGCAGATTTCCGACACCCACATCGCCCTCGACACGCCCGACGCCGCGCAGCGGCTGAGTGATTTCGAACGCGCGATCGCGGATATCAACGGGCTCGACCCAGCTCCCGACGTGATCGTTCACACCGGCGATATCGTCCACAACGGCCGCCCCGGCGAATACGCCGTCGCAGCCACCGTCCTCGCCGGGGCGCGGGCACCGGTTTACGTGCTCGCCGGCAACAAGGACGACCGGGCGAACCTCACCGCCGCCTTTGCTGCCGGCGGATACCTCCGTCCCCAATCGCCCTTCGTCGACTACGCGGTCGAAGACTGGCCGGTCCGCCTGATCGCCGTCGACACGCTCAGCCTGACAAGCAACAAGGGCGACTTCGACGCCGGGCGGGTCGTCCGTCTGATCGACATGATCGATGCCGAGAAGGCGAAACCCATCGCGGTCTTTGCCCATCACCCGCCGTTCGAGGTCCTTGTGGGGCCGGAGCGGATCAACTTCGAGACGGTGGAGGCGATGGATCGGCTGCGCCAGGCGCTGCAGCACTCGGGCCGCGTCGTCGTTGTCTTCAACGGCCACGTCCACCGCGGGACTTCAGGACACGTCGGCTCGATCCCCGCGACCGTCATGCCGAGCATCGCCACGACGCTGCGCTACGGCGCCTACCCGCCTTCCATGAAAGATCGCCCCGTCTATCATATCCACCGGTTCGATCCGGCCTGGGGGTTCATTACCGAAACGCGGATCGTGGACGCAAAGCCACCCGCCTGAATCCCCGCAAGGCCGGGGTCGAGGCCCCGGCCCTGCTTGCATTCTCACGTTCGCCGAACAGACCCGTTCCGTTTAGTACGGATAGGGCGACACACAGCGGTGGTAGTGACCGTCGTAACCGAAGAATTCGTCGGTGTTGACGTTGTAGCTGCGGTAGTGGTCCTGGCACCATTGAATGTGCGCGTTCGGCTGATACGCGTACGTCCTCGGCGCCAAAGCACCACCGAGGATGCCGCCGACGATCGCACCGGCGACGAAAGCACCGGGCGGGAACCAGAAGCCGTTGTAGTAGCGGTAGCCCGGGTGCCGATTGGGATAGCCGTGGTAGTTGTTGTAGGTGGCGTAATTGCCGTGGTTCTGGAATCGCGGCGGCGCCGCGAAAGCTGAGCTGGCCGGCACGACGGTGGCTACTGTCATCGCCGCCACGCCGATCGCCGCCAGGATTTTGGAAGCGCGTTTCATGGTCTCATCTCCTCAGAAGGATTCTGGGTTGCTCGTCCGAGGTGGAAACGCCCGGCGCGGCGGCAGGGTTCCTGCCGGACCATGAAGCATTTGTAACGATGGAACCTGGAACTTTTTGCGGGCGGGGCCGGTCGATCAGCGCCGGATGTATCCGGCGCGCACCAGCCATTTTTCCGCCTCCACCGCCACGAAGACGATCAGCGCCATGCCGACCGCGAAAGCGAGTTCACCCGCCGTCAGCGGCGCCGTGTTGAAGATCGGGTTCAGCGGCGGCACGTAGATGATGGCGAGTTGCAGCGCGAACACCAGGCCGACCGCTCCGAGCATCGGCAGATTGGACAACAGGCCCTGCTGGAACAGGGACAGCCTGTCCGAACGGATGGCGAGCACGTGGACGGCCTGTGCGAACGTCAGCACCGTGAACACCATCGTCTGCCAGTGTTCCAGGCCGACGCCGAGCGCGTAAGCCTGGGTTGACAGGCTGACTCCGCCGATCAGCAGGCCGACCCACAGCATGTGCTGCCACATGCCGCCGGCGAAGACGCTCTCCCGCGGCGGGCGTGGCGGCCGCTGCATGATATTGCGTTCCTCCGGTTCCGCCGTCATTGCCAGCGCCGGCAGACCGTCGGTGACGAGGTTCACCCACAGGATCTGGATCGGCAGGAGCGGGATCGGCAGGCCGAGGAACGGCGCCAGGAAGATCGTCCATATCTCCCCGGCGTTGCCGGTCATGATGTATTTGATGACCTTGCGCAGGTTGTCGTAGATGCGCCGTCCCTCGCGCACCGCCGTCACGATGGTAGCGAAGTTGTCGTCGAGCAGCACCAGGCCGGAGACCTCGCGCGCCACGTCGGTGCCGATCTTGCCCATGGCGACGCCGATGTCGGCCCGGTTCAGCGCCGGCGCGTCGTTGACGCCGTCGCCGGTGACGGCGACGAACTCGCCGCGCTTCTGCAGCGCTTCCACTACCCTGATCTTCTGAGCCGGGTCGACGCGCGCGAACACGCGCGCATCGGCGAGGCACCGGCCAAGCTCGTCGTCCGACATTGCGGCAAGCTCGGCCCCCGCCACCACCCGGCCGCCCCGCTCCATGATGCCGAGGCGAACCGCGATCGTGCCGGCCGTCACCGGATGGTCGCCGGTGATCATCACCGGCGTGATCCCCGCCGATTGGCAGAGCCGGACCGCCTCGCGCGCTTCCGGGCGTGGTGGGTCGATGATGCCGACGAGTCCGAGCAGCACGAGGTCGCTTTCCACCGCATCCGCGTCGTTCGTCTGCGGCAGCGACGGCCAATGGCGCTCGGCGAGCGCCAGCACGCGCATCCCCTCGCCCGCCATCCGTTCCGCCTCGGCGAGCCACGACTGCGTATCGATGGCGTCGCGGCCCTCCGCGGTCAGCAGCGCCGTGCAGCGTCCGATCAGCGCTTCCGGCGCGCCCTTGGTGTAGGCGACGTAGCCGCCGGCGGACGGATGCACCGTCGTCATCCGCTTGCGGTCTGAATCGAACACGACCTCGCCGGCGCGGGGAAATCGGGTCACGAGGTCCGCGATGTCGGTGCCCTGTCCGACCGCCGCCTCGCTCAGCGCCACCTCCGTCGGATCGCCGAAATAGGCGCCGTCATCACCAGCGTGGGAATCGTTGTTGAGGGCGGCGGCGGTGAACAGGCTCATCCACGGCTCGCCCCGCACCTTGTGGTTCGGCTGGCGATGGGTGCCCTCCGCCGTCACGATCTCGTCCACCTGCATTTCGTTGCGGGTGAGCGTGCCGGTCTTGTCGGAACAAATGAAGGTCACCGACCCCAGCGTCTCGACGGCGGCGAGCCGCCGTACCAGCGCGTTCTGCTCCGCCATCTTGCGAGCGCCGAACGCCAGCGCGATCGTCACCGTCGCCGGCAGCGCCTCGGGGATCGCGGCGACCGCGAGGCTCACGGCGGTCAGGAACATCAGCACCGCCGGCTCGCCGCGCAGCAGGCCGAAGGTGAAAATGACAGCGCAGATGACGAGGATGACCAGCGCCAGCCACCGGCCGAACTGGGCAAGGCGCTGTTGCAGCGGTGTCTGCGTGTCGAGACCGGTGTCGAGCAGTTCGGCGACCTTGCCGAGCTCGGTCGTCATGCCGGTTGCGACCGCAATGCCCTGCCCGCGGCCGTAGGTCACCGTCGTGCCCTTGTAGGCCATGTTGCGCCGGTCGCCGAGCGGCAGGTCGTCGCCGGCGAGCGCCTCGGTCCCCTTGTCGACCGGAACCGATTCGCCGGTCAGCGCCGCCTCGCCGACACGCATTTGGCGCGCGTCCGTTAGCCTGAGGTCGGCCGGCACCTGGTTGCCGGCTTCCAGCATCACCACGTCGCCCGGCACGATTTCCGCCGCCCTGACCTCGACATGGCGACCGTCGCGCACCACCAACGCCTGTTCCGGTACCAGTTGCTTGAGGCTCGACAGGGCTTTTTCGGCGCGGAACTCCTGGGTGAAGCCGATGATGGCGTTGACCACCACGATCGCCACGATGACCGCCGTGTCCTTGACGTCACCGACGATGCCGGAGATCACCGCCGCGGCAATCAGCACCAGGATCATGAAATCGGTGAACTGGCCGACGAGCATCGCCAGCGCGCCGCGCCGCGGCTTCTCTTCGATGACGTTGCCGCCGTAGCGGGTGAGCCGTGCCGCCGCCTCCGCGCCGGACAGCCCCCGCTCGAGGTCGACGTCGAGACGCGCGGCGATCGCCGCTGCGTCGAGCGCGTGGTACGCGCCGCTTGTCGGCTCAGCCGCCACGGAGGAAGACGACATAGCTGTTGAAGAGGTAGATGACGAACAGCCCGAGGCTCGTCCAGCCCACGGTCCGGAACAACCGCCGCTGCGGCCGATAGAGCAGGCTGACGATCACCAGCCCGGTCATGATCACCGCCGATGCAGCGGAGAAGACGTGGGCCGGCGACACGTGCGAGAGCAGCGGGCCCTGCCGGTAGAAGACATCGTCGACCGCGAGAATGAGAATGTCGAACAGGTTGGAGCCGAGCAGGTTGGCGATCGCCATGTTGACCGCCCCGAACCGGAGCGCCGCCACCGTCACCACCAGTTCCGGCACGGACGTGGCGAAGGCAATGAAGAGCGAGCCGACGAAGGTCGTCTGCCACCCCATCGCCGCGGCAAGCCGGTCGCCGACGAACGGCAGCGCCACCCCCGCCCCGATCAACCACGACGCTGGCGATCCCGAAACGCGCGCATCGCCCCGCGGAGCGTGATGTCCGGGATAGCGCTCGGCGGCCTCCTCGACGAAGGCCTCTTGCTGGTCGCGCTCGTAGCGGAACACCGTCCGCATCGCCAGCAGGTAGAGGCCGACGATGATCGGCGTGTAGAGCCCGACGTGGCCGATCGCGTATGTGTCGCCGTCGGGGCCGACCTGCAGGTTGAGGGCAACGAAGCCGATCAGCACCACCCCAAACCCGGCCGACAGGATGTGCCCCTGGTGCGCCCGCCGATAGACCGGGGCTTCGCGATAGAGGAAGTCGATCACCACCAGAATGAGCAGATTGAACACGCAGCTGCCGAGCACGTCGCCGACGGCGATGTTGGGGACGTTGGCGACGGTGACCGAGCTCAACCCGGTCATCAGTTCCGGCAGCGACGTGACCGTCCCGAGCAGGATCAGCCCGATCCAGTTGCCGGAGAGGCCCGTCTTGTCGGCGATGATATCGCCGCTGCGGGACAGCTCCGGCCCAGCGAGGCCAATCAGCGCCACGCACAGCGCAAACGCAAGCCAGACGGCCACCAGCGTCACGTCTTCTCCGCCAAAATGGCGGCCTCCTGCCGAATCAGGCTCATGCCCCACGAGTTTACCAGAAATCGCCTCACACCTCGCCGAGCCATAGCGTTGTCAGCATTCCCAAGCCGAGGAGAAGAATGATGACACCGGCGACCAGGTGCAGCGTGCGAAGATGCTGTGTACGCCATTCTTCCGCTCGCGCCGCTGTCGTCAGCCCCAGATAAACCGCACCGGTAATCGCGATCATCGGCGAGATGAATATCGCGTTGTAGAGAACCAGCCACAGGAGCGCACTGGCGCGCGTCGCCGTCTTCGCCAGCAGCCCCAGGATGACGATATACGGCCCCGAGGTGCACGGCAGCAGGAACAAACTGACCACGAAGCCGACCAGGAACGCCCCCGGCACCGACGTCACCCCCTGCATCAGCCGCTTGAGCTCAGGCCGCCACGCCAGGGGGACCTCCATGACGAACCATTTGCCGTACCAGAGGTAGTCCTTGAGATTGAACAGACCGATCAGGATCGCCAGCACCCCGACGGCGACGTAGAGCACCTGCGTCGCGCCCGCCGCCTCCACCGCCGAATAGAGCCCGACCCCCATCAGGTAGTAGGAAACGAAGATGGCGAGCGAGAAGGCGAGGCCGGCGTAAAGCACCCGCCTTCGCTCGCCCGCGCCGAGCACTGCCGTGATCAGCAGGATCAGCACCGCGAAGGCGCACGGGTTGATGGCGTCGACAGCGGCGGCAAGAACAACCGCACCGAGGGTCAGGCTCGGCAGCCGCGCCGCGCCGGATATCTTTTCCAGCGGCGAGGCGCAGCCCGTCGCCAGGCATTGCCGGATCATCTCCTCGATGCCGGCCCGCATGTCCTCCGAGAAGCCGACGATGACCTGGTCGCCGAGGAAAGACCGTCGGCACGCCGGTGATCTCGACCTGGTAGGCCTCCGCCAATTGCTGGAACAGGCCGACATTGTCGGCGTCGAAGTAAACCTCGTATTCGTGGACCCTGAGCTGCGGATGCTCCTGTTCGGCCGCCGCCAGGAACTCCCGCATGGCCGCGCAATACGGGCAGCCGCGCCCGTAGAACAGGACAAGATCGACCGGCTTCGCGGCCTCGGCCACCGCCGGTGTCGCCGCCGGCGGACCGCCGCCGGCGAACAGCAACAGGACGACGAGGAGCACCGCGCGCATGCCGCCAGCCGACCTCGCCGACGTGCTCGCCCGGGCCGCGCCGGCCTATTCCTGGCTGATGAAAGTGAGATACATGAGCACCAGGTAGACGACGGGGATGACGATCAGAACGCCGAGTTCGACGATCGTCGGCGCCGGACAGCCGCCGGCAAACATCAGGTAGCCGACGTAGAGGACGCCCAGAAGCACGATGACGATGCCGATGTACCAGGGAAGAAGCCGGTTTCTGCGGACGGCTTGGGCCATAAGCGGGATCTCCGTTGCGATGGATGGTGAACGATGCCGGCTGAAGCTATGACGGCCGGCAAATTGTCGTCCTTGAGCCAGGTCAAGCGCCGCCGCACCGCGCGCGGGGCATGGCCGGGAGGGTCCGATGGACCTCAGCCATAGTCCGCTGCTGGTCGACCTCTATCAGCTCAACATGATGGAGTCGTACGTCGAATCCGGCGAGACCGGGCCGGCCGTATTCGAGTTCTTCTTTCGCCGCCTGCCGGAACGGCGCGGCTTCCTGCTCGCCGCCGGCCTTGAACAGGCACTCGACTACCTGGAGGCGCTGTCGTTCTCGGCCGACGACCTCGCCTGGCTGAAATCGACCGGGCGCTTCACGCCGCGCTTCCTCGATTACCTCAAGGGCTTTCGTTTCACCGGCGAGGTCGATGCCGTGGCCGAGGGCACCGCCGTTTTCGCCGACGAGCCGATCCTGCGCGTCACCGCACCGCTGCCCGAGGCACAGTTCGTCGAGACCCGGCTCATCAATCTCCTCCATTTCCAGACGCTGATTGCATCGAAGGCCGCCCGCGTCGTGCTCGCCGCGCCCGGCAAGGTGGTGGTCGACTTCGGCCTCCGCCGCGCCCACGGCGGCGAGGCCGGCCTGCTGGCCGCGCGCGCAAGCTATATCGCCGGCTTCGCCGGCACCGCCACCGTCCTCGCCGAGCGCATGTTCGGGATTCCCTCCTACGGCACCATGGCCCACTCGTTCGTCGAGGCTCACGATGACGAGGCCGCCGCCTTCGCCGATTTCGCCCGCGCCCGGCCGGACAACCTCACCCTCCTCATCGACACCTACGACACCGAGGCCGCGGCACGGAAGGTGGTGGCGCTGGCGCCGAAGCTCGCCGCCGAGGGCATCACCATCCGCGCCGTCCGCATCGACAGCGGCGATCTCGCGGCCCTGTCGCGGCGCGTGCGCGCGATCCTCGACCAGGGCGGTCTCGGCGGCGTGACCATCTTCGCCAGCGGCGGCCTCGACGAGGACTCGATCGCCGCATTGATCGCCGCCGGCGCGCCCATAGATGGATACGGTGTCGGCACCAGCCTGACGACGTCGTCCGACGTCCCCGCCCTCGATTGCGCCTACAAGCTGCAGGAGTACGAGGGCACGCCACGCCGCAAGCAGTCGGAGGGCAAGCAGACCTGGCCCGGCCGCAAGCAGGTGTGGCGGCGCTACGCCGAAGACGGCACCATGGCCGGCGACGTGGTGTCGACGGCGGATGACGCCCAGGCCGGCGAACCGCTGATCGAGGCCGGTGATGCGCGACGGCCGGCGGCTGCGGCCGAAGCCGACCCTCACCGCCGTGCGCGAGCACGCCGCGCGCGAGATGGAGCGTCTGCCGTTGCCGCTCCGCCGCCTCGCGCCGGCGGCCTACCCGGTGACGATCGCCGACCGGTTGCGCCGGCTCGCCGAGGAAACCGATCGCCGCCTCGCGCGACAGCGCAAGACGGAGGACCGGCATGAACGAGACCGACGTTCTGATCGTCGTCGACGTGCAGAACGATTTCTGCTCGAACGGCGCCCTCGCCGTCCCCGGCGGCGAGGAGGTGGTGCCGCTGGTCAACAACCTCGGCCGCCGCTTTCGCCATGTCGTCCTCACCCAGGACTGGCACCCGCCCGGCCACCAGTCCTTCGCCTCGAGCTGGCCTGGCCGCAAGCCCGCTGGAGACGATCGCGGCCTCCTACGGGCCGCAGATCCTGTGGCCTGACCACTGCGTTCAGGGCACGTCGGGAGCCGACTTTCACCCCAACCTCGCCATCCCCACCGCCGAGCTGATCCTGCGCAAGGGCTACCACCGCGATATCGATTCCTATTCGGCGTTTTTCGAGAACGATCACACCACCTCGACCGGTCTCACCGGCTATCTCCGCGAGCGCGGTTTCACCCGCGTCGTTCTCGCCGGCCTCGCCTTCGATTTCTGCGTCCGCTACTCGGCCGAAGATGCACACCGGCAGGGCTTCGCGGTCACCGTCGTCGAGGACGCCTGTCGCGGCATCGACGTCGAAGGATCGGTCGCCGCGACCCGCCGGCGCTTCGGCGAGCTTGGCATCCCGATCGTCACGTCCGCCGACCTCGACTGAGCCCCCCCGACAGGCGCGGCGCTGGACGCGCCTCTGTGACGCACTTCAAAAGCATGGCCGACGATCACACATCTGAGCGACAGCCTTCAGATGAACAATGGAGGACATGAAGATGGCCCACAATGTCACAAAGTTGCCGGTGAAGACCGTGGCGGAAGGCCGCTGGCCCGCCGGGTGGCGTCCTCTGGAATCGCTCCAGAGGGAAATCGATCGTCTCTTCGAGGACTTCGGTCAGGGCGCGTGGAGTTTCCCCTTCAGCCGGGACGTGGCTGGCTTCGAGCCGATGTGGCAAGCCGGCATGAGCTGGGGCGCAGCCCCCGCCGTCGACCTCGTCGAGAAGGACAAGGCGTATGAGATCACCGCCGAACTTCCCGGTATCGACGAGAAGAACGTCGAGCTGACCGTGTCCGGCGGCATGCTCTCGATCAAGGGTGAGAAGACGGAGGAGAAGGAGGAGAAGCAGAAAGGCTACTACCTCTCCGAGCGCCAGTACGGATCGTTCCAGCGCTCCTTCGCCCTTCCGGAGAACGTGGAGGCCGACAAGATCGAAGCGAGCTTCAAGAACGGCGTTCTGACGGTCACGCTGCCGAAGAAGGCCGAGGCCGTGAAGCCGGAGAAGAAGATCGCCATCAAGGCGGCTTGACGGCGACCTTCGTCCAATCCAAGGACGCCGTTCGATCGCCGGGTCGCACGCGGACCAGCGTGCGGCCCGGTTGCTTGTTCGAGGGAGCGTCGCCGGTGGTCGCTCAGCGAACGACGGATCGCCTTCGCCGCCGTGGGCCCACTTTGCCCACGACGCCGACATCGGCGTGAGCGGGCGCGGCAGAACCGTGGCCGAGGCCTTCGAGAACGCCGCCCTGGCGCTCACCGCCATCGTCACCGACGCCGAGGTCCGCCCGACGGTCCGCGTGACCGTCACCTGCCGGCGCTCCGACCTCGATCTCTTGTTCGTCGACTGGCTGGACGCCATCATCTACGAAATGGCGGTGCGGCAGATGCTGTTCGGCCGCTACAAGGTATCGTATCGACGGCGACAGCCTCGCCGGCGAGCTGTGGGGCGAGCCGGTCGACGTCGCCCGCCACGCGCCGGCCTGCGAGCCCAAGGGAGCGACGTTGACGGCACTCGAGGTCTCCCGCGACGCCGACGGCATGTGGACGGCGCGCTGCGTCGTCGACGTCTGAAGCAATTCCAGGAAGAGTGGATTCCACTTTTCCGTCCGGAATTGCGAGAAAAGCAAAGCGATAGGCGGGTCATCGATTCCAGGAAACGATGACCCGCTCGAGGAGGGACGCATGGACCTCGGCCGCTTCGAACGCATCGACGACGTCACCTGGCGCATGCCGGCCGACCGGTGGCATGCGCGTGCCGGTGGTCATCTACGCCGACGAGGCACTCATCACCGCCATGGATGACAAGGTCGCCGAGCAGGCGCGCAACGTCGCCATGCTGCCCGGCATCGTCCAGGCGTGCCTACGCCATGCCCGACGCCCACTGGGGCTACGGCTTCCCGATCGGCGGCGTCGCCGCCTTCGACCCGGACGAGGGCGGCGTCGTCTCCGCCGGCGGCGTCGGCTTCGACATCTCCTGCGGCGTCCGCACTCTCGTCACCGGCCTCACCGTCGCCGACGTGCTGCCGCGACAGAAGGCTCTGGCCGACGAACTGGCGCGGGCGATCCCGGCCGGCGTCGGCTCGAAGAGCGCCATCGTCCTCGACGACGCGGAGATGGAGGCGATGCTCGCCGGCGGCGCCCGCTGGGCGGTCGGGCGCGGCTGGGGCGAGGCACGCGATCTCGACCGCATCGAGGAAGGCGGCGCAGCCGACGGCGCCAGGCCCGATTTCGTCTCCGACCGGGCGAAGAAGCGCCAGCGCCACGAGATGGGCACGCTCGGCTCCGGCAACCACTATCTCGAGGTCCAGGCCGTCGCCGAGATTTTCGACGCCGCGGCGGCCGAGGCCTACGGCCTCGTCCCCGACGGCGTCGTCGTCACCATCCACTGCGGCTCGCGCGGCCTCGGCCACCAGATCGGCAGCGAGTTCCTGAAGGAGATGGCCTCGACGCCGATCGCCGGCGGCGTTGCTCCCCCCGATCGCGAGCTCGCCTGCGCAGCCGATCGATTCCGAGCTCGGCCGGCGCTACCTCGGCGCCATGCGCGCCGGCATCAATTGCGCGCTGGCCAATCGCGAGATCCTCGGCCACTTCGCCCGCGGTGTCTTTCACCGCCTCTTTCCCGAGGCCGACCTTTCCCTCCTGTTCGATGTCTCCCACAACACATGCAAGGTCGAGACCCACGCCGTTGCCGGCGAACCGCGCCGCCTGTTCGTCCACCGCAAGGGCGCCACCGCGCTCGTTCGGCCCCGGCCACCCGAGCCTGCCGGAAGCACTCCGCCCGGTCGGCCAGCCGGTCCTCATCGGCGGCAGCATGGGCACCGGCTCCTACGTGCTCGCCGGCGAAACGGCGAGCGAGGCGAAGTCGTTCTCGTCCGCCTGCCACGGCGCCGGCCGCGCCATGTCGCGCCACGCCGCCGCGAAGCGGTGGAAGGGACGCCAGGTCGTCGACAGCCTCGCCGCGCAGGGGATCATGATCCGCAGCCCGTCGAGCCGCGGCGTCGCCGAGGAGGCGCCCGGCGCCTACAAGGACGTCGGCGCCGTGGTGATGGCCGCCGAGCGCGCCGGCCTCGCCCGACGCGTGGCGCGCCTGCGGCCGCTTGTCTGCGTCAAGGGCTGAGCGGTCGGGCCATGAACGTCATCCTGGTCGGCACCCTGGCGAGCTTCGCGGCCGGAGCGATGACCGCGGTCGGCGCAATCCCGGTGCTGTTCGGCGGCACGATCTCGGTGCGCACCCAGGACGCCCTCCTCGGCTTCGCCGCCGGCGTCATGCTCGCCGCCTCATTCTTCTCGCTGATCATCCCGGCGATTGAGACCACCGAAGCGCTCTACGGCGGCACCTTCATCCCCGCCCTCATCGCGGCGGGCGGCACTATCGTCGGCGTCGCCGCGATCGCCCTCGCCAACGAGCTCATTCCCCATCGCCACTTCGTCCAGGGCCGCGAGGGGCCGCGCTTCGGCACCGCCCGCAAGGTGTGGCTGTTCGTGGCGGCGATCACCATCCACAACTTCCCCGAGGGCGGCGCCGTCGGCGTCGGTTATGCCGGCAACGATTTCGCCAACGCCACCGCCCTTGCCGTCGGCATCGGCATGCAGAACGCCCCCGAGGGCCTCGCGGTGGCCGTCGCCCTTCTGGCGGAAGGCTATTCGCGCCGGCAGGCTTTTCTGGTCGCCTCCCTGACCGCCATCGTCGAGCCGATCGGCGGCCTGATCGGCGTCGCCGCCGTGACGCTCGCCCAACCGCTGCTGCCGTGGGCATTGACCTTCGCCGCCGGCGCCATGATTTACGTGATCAGCCACGAGATCATTCCGGAGACCCACACCCGCGGCTACCAGCGCGAAGCGACCGCCGGCCTGTCGCTCGGTCTGGTCCTGATGATGTTCCTCGACGTGGCCCTCGGCTGAGGAAGGCCGCCGGGTTGACCTGGATCATGGGCCCGGCCCGGCTCGCCCTAGCTTCCGTTTGGCCGGGGCGGCAACCGGCGGCAATCGCGGCCGCCTAAAGGATTGGCCTTCGATGACCGACAAGCTGCCCCGACCGCTGCCTCGCTGCCGGTGACGATCGGCGCGGCGACGAGCGAACTGACCGAGGACATCGACCGCTGGCTGCACGCCCAGGCGGCCCGTTTCACCAACGGCCTGTCGCCCGCCGCCCTCGTCGGCGCCTACCTCGACTGGTCGACCCACCTCGCCTTCTCGCCGGGCAAGCGCCTCGAGCTTGCCGCGCAGGCCTCGCGCGATCTGGCGCGCTTCGCCATGTTCGCCTGGCGCGCCGCGCTCTTCACCGGCGACGACAAGGTCGCCGAGCCGCTGCCCAGGATCGCCGCTTCGCCGCCGAGGGCTGGGGCAAGTGGCCCTTCAAGGTGATCTACCAGGCGTTCCTGTTGCAGGAGCAATGGTGGCATGCCGCCACCACCGGCGTCGGCGGCGTCACCGCCCAGCACGAGACCGTGACCGAGTTCATGGCGCGCCAGGCGCTCGACACCGTGGCGCCGTCGAACTTCCTGCTGACCAACCCGGAGGTGCTCGAACGCACGATCAAGACCGGCGGCGCCAATCTCCTCGCCGGCTGGGCCAATCTGGTCGAGGACTGGCAGCGCGCGGCGAGCGGCGCCCCGCCGGCCGGCGCCGAGCGCTTCGTCGTCGGCAAGGACGTCGCCGTCACCCCCGGCAAGGTCGTCTACCGCAACCGGCTGATCGAGCTGATCCAGTACGAGCCGGCCACCGCCAGGGTGCGCCCCGAGCCGATCCTGATCGTGCCGGCCTGGATCATGAAGTACTACATCCTCGATCTGTCGCCGGAGAATTCGCCTCGTCCGCTATCTCGTCGACGCCGGCTTCACCGTCTTCATCATCTCGTGGAAGAATCCCGATCGCGGCGACCGCGACCTCGGCCTCGACGACTATCGCACCCTCGGCATCCAGGCGGCGCTCGACGCCCTCGCCGCCATCGTCCCCGACCGCAAGGTCCATGCGGTCGGCTACTGCCTCGGCGGCACGCTCCTTGCCATCGCCGCCGCCACCATGGCCCGCGACGGCGACGACCGCCTCGCCTCGATGACGCATGTTCGCGGCCGAGACCGATTTCACCGATGCCGGCGAGATCCGGCTGTTCATCAACGAAAGCCAGATCAGCTTCCTCGAAGACATGATGTGGGAGCACGGCTTCCTCGAGAGCCACCAGATGGCGGGCGCCTTCCAGATGCTGCGCTCCAACGACCTCATCTGGTCGCGCCTGGTCCACGACTACCTGATCGGCGAGCGCCGCCCGCTCAACGATCTGATGGCGTGGAACGCCGACGCCACCCGCCTGCCCTACCGCATGCACTCCGAGTACCTGCGCTCCCTCTTCCTCAACGACGACCTCGCCGAGGGCCGCTATCATGTCGGCGGCCGCCCCATCGCCCTTTCCGACATCCGCGTCCCGATCTTCTCGGTCGGCGCCGTTCGCGACCACGTCGCGCCGTGGCGCTCGGTGTTCAAGATCCACCTGCTCACCGACACCGAGGTGACGTTCCTGCTCACCTCCGGCGGCCACAACGCCGGCATCGTCTCGGAGCCCGGCCATCCCCGCCGCAGCTATCAGGTGCTGACGCGGGGGGCCGACGCATCCCTACCTCGATCCCGACCGCTGGCTTGCCACCGCACCGACGACGGAAGGCTCGTGGTGGCCGGAGTGGGTCAAGTGGCTGGAAGCGCGTTCGGGGGCGAAGACGGCACCGCCGGCGATCGGCGACGGCGGCGAATATCGTCCGATCACCGACGCGCCCGGCACCTATGTTCACATGAGGTGAGCCGATGCCTTACGCCACCAACGACGACCTTCCTCCCGGCGTGCAGCAGCACCTGCCTGCCCATGCCCAGGACATCTTCCGCGCCGCATTCAACCACGCCTTCGCCGACCACGCCGGCGACCCGCGCCGGGAGGAGGCGGCCCGTCGCATCGCCTGGGCTGCGGTCAAGCGATCCTACGTCAAGGTCGGCGACCAATGGCTCGCCCGACAGTGAGGCTCCGCCGGACCGCTTGATGACCGACGAAACGCAGACGTCCACACCCGCCGGCCAGGACGAGGTCTTCGCCTTCCTCGCCGACCCGGCGACCCACGGCCTGTCGGAGCCGGTCAAGCGCATCGACACCCACGCCGCCGCCGTCTTCCTCGCCGGCCCCGACGTCTACAAGGTGAAGCGCGCCGTCCGCTTCCCGTTCATGGACCAGTCGACGCTCGAGCGCCGCCACGCCTCCTGCGAGGCGGAGCTCCGCGTCAACCGCGCCTTCACGCCCGCGCTCTACCTCGGCGTCGTCCCGATCACCCGCAAGGATGGCGCGCTCCACCTCGGCGGCGACGGCACGATCGTCGAGTGGGCGGTCCACATGAAGCGCTTCGACGAGAGCCTGACCCTCGACCTCGTCGCCGATCGCGGCGAGATAACGCCGCAACTGATCGCCGAGATCGCCAGCCTGATCGTCGCATCGCACCGCGCCGCCAGCGTCGGCGACGGCGAGGCCGCCACCGACGCCCTCGGCGGCGTCGTCGACGAGACGTTGACCGAGCTCGTCGAGGCGCCCGACATCTTCCCCGCTGCCCGCGCCAGGGCGCTTGCCGCCGCCATGCGCGCCGCCTTCGACCGCCGTTCGCCCGCTCCTGCTTGCGCGCGGCGCCAACGGTCGCGTCCGCCGCTGCCATGGCGACCTCCACCTGCGCAACATCGCGCTCGTCGACGGCCGGCCGATCCTGTTCGACGCCATCGAGTTCGACGAGTCGATCGCCACCACCGACGTGCTTTACGATCTCGCCTTCGCCCTCATGGACCTGTGGCAGCGGCGTCTGGTCGGCGAGGCGAACCTCCTGCTCAACCGCTACCTGTGGGCCTCGCGACGATATCCGCGGAGAGCTTGCCGGCCTGGCCGACGCTGCCCCTGTTCCTCAGTCTGCGCGCCGCCGTCCTCGCCAAGATCGACGCCATCCGCTTCCGCGACGTCGCCCACGCCACCACCGTCAAGGGCGAGGCGCTGCGCTATTTCGATATCGCCGGCGAGTTCCTTGCCCCCGCGCCGCCCGTCCTCGTCGCCATCGGCGGTTTGTCGGGAACCGGCAAGACCACCCTCGCCGCCCGCATCGCTCCGACGATCGGGCGCGCGCCCGGGCGCCGTTCATCTGCGCAGCGACATCGAGCGCAAGCGCCATTTCGGCGTGCCCGAAACCGAGCGGCTGCCGGAGAAGCGCCTACAGCCGCGACGTCACCGAGGAAGTGTTTCGCGGTCGCTGCGCGCCGAGGCCGAAGCGGCGCTCGGCGCCGGCCACAGCGTCATCGTCGACGCCGTCCATCGCACGCGCCGAAGAGCGCGACCTGATCGCCGCCGTCGCGGCCCGCTGCGGCGCCCGCTTTGTCGGCCTCTGGCTCGACGCGCCCCTCGCCACGCTCATCGCCCGCGTCAACGCCCGTCGCGGCGATGCCTCCGACGCCTCGGCCCGCGTGGTTGCCGACCAGGCCGCCAACCCGCCGACCGAGGATGATCGCCTGGACCCGCCTCGACTCCTCGGGCTCGCCCGACGCCATCGCCCGTGCCGCCCTTGCCGTGTGCGGGGCGTGAGGCGCAACCATCCGCGCGCACGCGTTCCAGTCTAACGCGCGCCAATAGACATAAGGAACGCAAGCATAACGCGGACGATTATTCCGCGTGCTGGAGAACAACTTCATTCTACTTGCGACAATACATGAATAATATATGATAAGTACTTGAGGATCTCCGAATACGTCACATGAATCTGTCCATCGACTGTTGCATCGACGGCCGATATTGGCCATTGTCGATCCGATGGAAATTCTGAACTACATTCTGGCCAATTGGACGCTGATTCTTAGCCGCACCGCCGAGCACCTCGAGATCGTCGGCGTGGCCGTCGGGCTCGCCATCCTGACCGGCGTCCCCATCGGCATCGCCATCACCCGCAGCAGGCGCGCCGCCGACGCCGTCCTCTACGTCGCCTCGATCGTCATCACCATTCCCTCGATCGCCCTCTTTGGCATGATGATTCCGGTGCTTTCGCTGATCGGCCACGGCATCGGCTACCTGCCGGCGGTCGTCGCGGTGCTCCTCTACTCGCAATTGCCGATCATCCGGAACACCTACACCGCCATCACCAACGTCGACCCTGCGCTGCGCGAAGCCGCCCGCGGCATGGGACTGACCCACCTGCAGCGCCTGCGCGAGGTCGAGCTGCCGATCGCCGTGCCGGTGATCCTTGCCGGCGTCCGCGTCGCCGTCGTCATGAACATCGGCGTGACGGCGATCGCCGCCTACATCGGCGCCGGCGGTCTCGGTGCGTTCATCTCGCGCGGCATCAGCCAGACCGATCCGCGCCAGCTCGTCACCGGCGCCCTCGCCGTCAGCGTGCTGGCAGTGGTCGCCGACTTCGCCCTGCTCGGCCTGCAGCGCCTGCTCACCTCGCCCGGATTGCGCCAGACGAGGGCCGCCGCATGATCCGGCTCGAACGCGTCAGCAAGCTCTTCCCCGGCGCCACCATGCCGGCGGTCGACCAGGTGTCGATGGAAGTGCCCGAGGGCGAGATCTGCATCCTGCTCGGCCCCTCCGGCTGCGGCAAGACCACCACGCTCAAGATGGTCAACCGCCTGATCGAGCCGACCTCCGGCGACATCTTCATCGGCGACAGGAACACCGCCGACTACAACCCGGTCGAGCTGCGCCGCACCCTCGGCTACGTCATCCAGCAGATCGGCCTGTTTCCCAACAAGACCATCGAGGACAACATCTGCATCGTCCCCGACATCCTCGGCTGGGACCGCGGGAAGTCGCGGGCGCGCGCCGCCGAGCTGCTCTCGCTGGTCGCGCTCGATCCCGGCGTGTTTCTGAAGCGCTATCCGAAAGAGCTCTCCGGCGGCCAGCAGCAGCGCATCGGCGTTCTGCGCGCCATCGCCGCCGACCCGCCGGTGCTGCTGATGGACGAGCCCTTCGGCGCCATCGACCCGATCAACCGGGCGGTGATCCAGGACGAGTTCCTCAAGATGCAGGCGACGCTGAAGAAGACCATCATGTTCGTCAGCCACGACATCGACGAAGCGGTCAAGATGGGCGACCGCATCGCCATCTTCCGCGACGGTCGCCTCGTCCAGTACGACACCCCCGACAACATCCTCGCCCATCCGGCCAACTCCTTCGTCTCCGACTTCGTCGGCTCCGACCGCACGCTGAAGCGGCTCCAGCTCCTCAAGGTCTCCGACGCCATGCTGCCCGACCCGCCTGTCGTGCACGCCGAGGACGCCCTCAAGACCGCCGCCGCCCTGATGGAGGAGCACGGCCACACCGCCGTCGTCATGGTCGGGCCGCGCGGGCGCGTGCGCGGCTACGTCGATCTTCCCACCGCGCGGGAGAACCGCGGCAAGGTCGGCGAGCACAGCGAAGCGCTGCCGACCACCATCCGGGCCAGCGAGAACCTGCGCACCGCCGTCTCCACCATGTTCCGCCACGACATGACGTGGCTCGCCTGCACCGACGACGACGGCTTCTACAAGGGCTACGTGACGCTGCGCGGCATCACCCGTCTGCTCGCCGAGGCCTATCGCGATGGCTGACGCGCTCGCCACCACCATCGGCCTCCAGCGGCTGTGGCGGAACGGCCTGCTGGTGCTCGTCTTCGCCCTCGGCGCCTGGGCGTGGGCCGGCGGCCTGCTGCCGACCATGCTCGACCTCTCCGACGACATCACCTTCCTCGGCCGCCAGCACATCGAGCTGGTCGCCATTTCCGGCGGCCTTGCCATCCTCGTCGGCGTTCCCCTCGGCGTCGCCCTCACCCGCAAGCCGCTCCGCCGCTACGGCGACCTCTTCCTCCAGGTCCTCAACATCGGCGCCACCATTCCGACGCTTGCCGTCCTCGCCCTGTCCATGAGCGTGCTCGGCATCGGCGACGTCCCGGCGATCTTCGGACTGTTCATCGCCACCCTCCTGCCGATCGTCTCCAACACGCTCGCCGGCGTCCGCGCCGTGCCGCCGCACCTGATCGAGGCCGCCACCGGCATGGGCATGAGCCCGGCCCAGATCCTGTGGAAGGTCGAATTGCCCAACGCCATGTTCGTCATCTACGCCGGCATCCGCACCGCCCTCGCTATCAACGTCGGCACCGTCCCGCTCGCCTTCCTCATCGGCGGCGGCGGTCTCGGCGAGCTCATCTTTTCCGGCATCGCCCTCAACGAGTTCGCCACCATGCTCGCCGGCGCCATCCCGACGGCGCTGCTCGCCATCTTCGTCGATTTCATCATGGGCCAGCTTCAGCTCTGGACCATTCCACGCGGCGTCAATCCGTTGCGGTGAGCCGCGCCCTATCCCGTTTCACCACAGCAACCGAAGGAGGAAGACAAACATGAAACGCATCACCAGAGCCCTGGTGGGAGCCGTGGCCGTCCTCGGCATGGCCGCTTCCGCACACGCCGCCACCATCGTCGTCGGCGGCAAGAACTTCACCGAGCAGCTTCTGCTCGCCGAGATGACCGCGCAGCTTCTGAAGGCCAACGGCTTCACCGTCGACAAGCGCGACGGCATGGGCTCGCAGGTTGTCCGCGACGCCCAGGTCAACGGTCAGGTCGACGTCTACTGGGAATACACCGGCACCTCGCTCGTCACCTACAACAAGATGGACAGCGCCGGCCTGAACGCCCAGCAGACCTATGACAAGGTCAAGGAGCTCGACGCCAAGGTCGGTCTCACCTGGTTGAACCCGTCTGCCGCCAACGACACCTACGGGCTCGCCGTGCAGGCATCGAACCCGAAGACCGACGGTCTGAAGACGCTGTCCGATCTCGCCACGGCCTACAATGACAAGAAGGGTCTGGTGATGGCGGTCAACGCCGAGTTCCCCAAGCGTCCGGACGGTCTGCCCGGCCTTGAGAAGGCCTACGGCTTCTCGACCACCCGCGCCGACCTCAAGGCGATGGATTCGGGCCTGACCTACCAGGCGCTGAAGAACGGCCAGGTCGATATCGCGCTGGTGTTCACCACCGACGGGCGCATCAAGGCATTCGACTTCCGCGTCCTCAGGGACGACAAGGAGTTCTTCCCGAACTACGCCATCGTCCCGGTCGTGCGCACCGCGACCCTCGACGCCAACCCCGGCCTCGCCAAGCCGCTGAACGAGCTGTCGGCCAAGCTGACCGACGCAGGTCATGCAGCGCCTCAACGCCGAGGTCGACGTCGACAAGAAGTCGATCGAGGAGGTCGCCTCCGGCTTCCTCAACGATGAAGGCATGATGTAACGGACAAAGCGATCCCGCGCCCGGTCGACCCGGGCGCGGGACTGTTGCTTCCGGAAGCGCGTTCAGCGCCGGGCCGCGGTCACCACTACCGAGTAGCGGACGTTTGCTTTCGCCCGCGTGTCGGCAGCGCGCTCGCGCCATGAATGGAGCGCGTCGTCGTATGAGGCGAACGGCCCGTAAAGCTCGCCGCTTCCCTCGTGCAGCGCGGCGAAGTTCGCGTCACGATAGCTGCCGCCGACGACCCAGTATTCCTCAACCGTTGGCATCTCGCTTCCTTTCCGGAATTGCCGCCGCGACGCTTACGCCGCGACGGTCTCCTTTTCCTTCGGCGTTCCCCTGTCCGTGAATTGTTCTTCTTCGGTCGAGCCCGCCATCGCCACCGTCGAAGACTGGCCGCCCGAGACCGCCATCGCCACGGCGTCGAAGTAGCCGGTGCCGACCTCGTGCTGATGGCGGACCGCGGTGAAGCCCTTCTCCTGCGCGGCGAACTCGCGCTGCTGGAATTCCGAGTAGGCCGCCATCCCGCGCCGGGCGTAGTCCTGCGCCAGCTCGAACATGCCGAGGTTGAGCGAATGGAACCCGGCGAGCGTGACGAACTGGAACTTGTATCCCATCGCCGCCAGTTCCTCGCGGAAGCCGAGCGATCGTCTTCTCGTCGAGCTTGGCCCGCCAGTTGAACGACGGCGAGCAGTTGTAGGCGAGCATCTTGCCCGGGAACTTGCCGACGAATCTCGGTGGCGAACTCGCGCGCCTCGCCGAGGTCCGGCGTCGAGGTCTCCCACCACAAGAGGTCCGCGTACGGCGCGTAGCTGAGCGAGCGCGCGATCGCGTGCGGCACCGAATGGGTGTTGCCCTGCTTCAGCCGGAAGAAGCCCTCGCTCGTCCGCTCGCCCGAAATCCACGGGTGGTCGCGCTCGTCGATGTCGCTGGTGATCAGCGTCGCCGAATGGGCATCGGTACGCGCCATGACCAGCGTCTCCACGCCGCTGACGTCGGCGGCCAGACGCGCCGCATTGAGCGTGCGGATGAACGTCTGCGTCGGCACCAGAACCTTGCCGCCGAGGTGGCCGCACTTCTTCTCCGAGGCAAGCTGGTCCTCGAAGTGGACCGCCGCCGCGCCCGCCTCGATCATCCCCTTCATCAGCTCGAAGGCGTTGAGCGGACCGCCGAAACCTGCCTCGGCATCGGCCACGATCGGCGCGAACCAGTACGTCGAGGTGTTGCCCTCGAGCTTGGCGATCTGGTCGGCGCGCTGCAGCGTCTTGTTGATGCGGCGCACGACCTCCGGCACCGACGAAGCCGGGTAGAGCGACTGGTCGGGATACATCTCGCCGGCATTGTTGGCGTCGGCGGCGATCTGCCAGCCCGACAGGTAGATGGCGTCGAGGCCGGCCTTGACCTGCTGCAGCGCCTGGTTGCCGGTGAGCGCGCCGAGCGAGGCCACCACCGGGCGCTCGTTCAGGAGCTGCCACAAGCGGCGGGCGCCGAGCTTGGCGAGCGTGTGTTCGACGGTGACGGTGCCCTTCAGCCGTTCGACGGCCTCCGGCGAATAGTCGCGGCGGATGCCGGCGAACCGGTTTGTAGTGCTTGTCATGATGTGGCTCCGTTTCAGGTGGCCGCAACATGGCTTGACAGGCGGGGCGTTTCAATAACTATTTGAAATCACGTCGAAATCATGAATGTTGTCAACAATCATACAATTCGTGTATGTAACGTTGTATAGATTGTAAGGGGATGTCTCCATGAAAAAGGCCATGCGCGTCGGCGGCCGCCTGCGCCGCTTGAGGCAGGAACGTCGGCTGACCCAGGCACAGATGGCGCGCGAGCTCGGCATCAGCGCCAGCTACCTGACGCTTCTGGAAAGCAACCAGCGACCGGTCACGGTCCGCATCCTCCTGAAGCTGGTCGAGCGGTTCCAGGTCGACCTCAAGGAATTCGCCGCCGACACCGATCAGCGTCTGTCGCTGGAGCTGATGGAGGCCTTCTCCGATCCGATCTTCGAAAGTGCCGAGGTAAAGGCCACCGACGTTCAGGACCTCGTCGCCACCTTGCCCGCCGTCGGCCGCGCCATCCTCGATCTCTATGGCGGCTACCGCCGCCACCTGCCCGCCGGCGTCGACGGTGCCGGCGACGACGCCGCCGAGGCGCCGCCGGTGACGATTCCCTCCGAGGAGGTGACCGAGTTCATCCAGCACCGGTTGAACTATTTTCCCGAGCTGGAGGCGGTTGCCGAACGGTTGTGGGCCGAACACGGCCTCGCCATCCACACCCTGCACCAGGGCCTGACGGCGATCCTGCGCGATCGCTACTCGGTCGAGGTCGAGGTCCGCACCGCCGAGCAGATGAAGGGCCGTTCGCGCCACTACGACCGGCTTTCACGACGTCTGGAGATTTCGGAAATGCTGCCGGCGCCGAGCCGGCTTTTCCAGATCGCGCACCAGGTCGCCTACCTCGGCAACCACGATCTCATCGACCGGCTGGAGGCGGAGGGCAACTTCACCAGCGAGGAGGCGAAGGCGCTGATGCGCACCGCTCTCGCCAACTACTTCGCCGCCGCCGTGCTCATGCCCTACCAGCTCTTCCGCGATGCCGCCCGCAGCGTGCGCTACGACGTCGACGTCCTCAAGAACCGGTTCGGCGTTTCCTTCGAGCAGATATGCCATCGCCTGACCACGCTCCGGCGCCCCGGCGCCGAAGGCGTGCCGTTCCATTTCATCCGCGTCGACATCGCCGGCAATATTTCCAAGCGCTTCTCCGCCTCGGGCATCCACATCGCCCGTTTCGGCGCCGCCTGCCCGCGCTGGAACGTTTACGACGCCTTCGCCACGCCCGGCATGCTGCGCACGCAGCTTTCGCGCATGCCCGACGGATCGACCTATTTCTGCATCGCCCGCACCACCGGCCGCACCACCGCTTTCAGCGGCGGTGGCCTGCCCCACCGCGTCGGCCAGCGCTCGCTCGGCCTCGGCTGCGACGTCCGCCACGCCTCCGAGATCGTCTACGCCGACGGCCTCAACCTCGCCGATCCCCAGCTCATCACGCCGATCGGCGTGTCCTGCCGCACCTGCCCGCGCACCGATTGCGCCGAGCGCGCCATGCCCTCGCTCCACCAGAAGCTTCACATCGACGAGAACGTCCGCGGACCCTCGACCTACGTGCAGGCGTGACAGGCGCCGGCATCCGAACGATGCGCCCGAACGCCGCCGGTCCCTCCGCAATCCCTCCCCGTAACCGGGGAGGGTGGCCGCGAGCGAAGCGAGCGACGGGTCGGGATTTCGCTAGCCGACGCGCGTCGCCAGTTCGCCGGCCAGCGCTTCCAGCGTCTCGCGCGGCGCCTTGCCGATCAGCAGGTAGCCGCGCCCGCCCGCCGTCCAGAACACGATGTTGAAGCCGTTGCGCTCCTCGAACTGCGGCGGCTGGTCGGGTCGCCCGTTGGCGATGATGCAGAACGAGATCGGACCGTCCGCGGACGAAAGGTAGGCGAGCTGGACGAGCGGGTGCTCCCGGTAGTCGAGGAGCTGGACGCGCTTCAGATAGACGTGCGGCAGCGCCAGCTTCTCCGGCGACAGATCGAGCGACAGCTTGGCGCCGACCGCCGCGAGTTCCTGGCCGACCGAAGCCGGGTCCTCGGCGATGACCGACATCGATTCGACGGTGAGGAAGGCCTGGTAGTCGGCGACCGCGTCGCGCCAGTTCGGCTGCGCCGCCGCCTGCTGTTGCTCGGGCGCGGTGATGAGGCGTGGGCCGAAGTAGCCGCCGACCGCACCGACCGCGAACAGGGCAACGCCGGCCGCCACCATCGCCAGCCGTCTCCACGGTGTCGACCGCTGGCGCCCGCGTTGGCCGAAGGCGCCCGCCAGCGCGGCGTCCAGTCGCTCCTGCGGCGCCGCCGCGAGCAGCACGTCGAACGCCTCGGCGAAACGCCGGCCGCCGGCGTCGAGCGCCTCGAGCCGCGCCTTCAGCGTGGCGTCGCCGGCAAGGCGCGCCTCGAGCGCGGCGCGCCGCTCCTCGCCGAGCTCGCCGTCGAGATAGGCCACCAGCACGTCGTCGCCGGTTTGGTCGCTATCGACCGGATCTGCCATGCTTCCCACTGCCCTCCACCGAGACGGTCGCCGTCTCGGCATTCAGCCCTGCAAGCCTCGCCCGCGCCGCCGCCAGCCGCGACATCACGGTTCCCACCGGAACCCCGAGCAGGCTCGCGGCCTCGCGGTAGGTCATGCCTTCGACATAGACGAGAAACACCGTTTCGCGCTGCGCTTCCGGCAGGGCCTGCACCTCCCGTAACACTTGACCGGCCCAGATATTCGTTTCGGTGTACCTGAGTCCGTCGAAGACCAGCACCGCGTCGGCGTCCACCAGCCCCTGGCCGAGCCGCACCTTTCGCGCCCTCACCTCGTTCAGCCAGATCGAATGGAGGATCGCGAGCAACCACCGGTCGAGCCGCGTGCCGGCCTCGAACTGGTGCGCCCGCTCCAGCGCCCTGACGCAGGTCGCCTGGACCAGTTCCTCGGCGGTGTCGCGATTGCCCGACAGCACCAGCCCGTACCGCCACAGCCGCGGCAGCGTCTGGGGCAAGCCTTGCGTCACGGGGTCGCGGCGCTCGCCGGTCATGGGGACGGTTGTACGGGTTGTCCCGACGGCCGTCGAGACGGGCGGGCCACTGCGGGGTGTCCTCGGCGCGGCAGCGACAGCATGATGGGAGAGAGCGACCGGACGGGGAAGGACGATGCCGGGGGTCGACGGCTTCCGCCCTTCCCCGCCCAGTTCTCGCTGACTACGCACAACCGAAAGGTCAGCGTGCCAACCTATTGGCAAGTGCCTTGCCAACCCGCGGGACACCAGATTTCGGGGTAAGTCCGGAATCGATCACAATCTATTGATCTTTTTAGGCGTTCGTTTACCGAAGCCGCGTGGCCGATTGCAACGATCGTTGCAGAATGCGAGCCTGGCTACTCGGCCGCAAGCGGGCGCCGGAGCGGCTGTCGCTTGCCAGCCACACGTCCAGGAACGCATCGACAAAGGCCGCCGTCTTCCAGTCGTGCAGCGCCCGCCCCTCGAAGTGCAGCGGCGCCGCCTGCCCGCCGGGAACCTTGGCCCGCTCGCCGATGCGACGGGTCCAGCGATTGACCATGGCGGTGGTCAGCTCGATGTGAAACTGGATGGCGAAGGCCGCCGGCCCGTACGAGAACGCCTGGTTGGGAAAGGTATCCGCCGCGCCCTGTGCCAGCAGCGTCGCGCCGCGCGGCAGGTCGAACCCCTCGCGGTGGAACTGGTGGACCCGGTCGGGCCATCGGGTCAGGCGGCGGCCCGCTTCGGTGGCGGTGACGTCGAACCATCCGACCTCGATATGACCGTCGGCGTGGGGCTTCACCGTCGAACCGAGATGCTGCGCGAACAGTTGCGCGCCGAGGCAAAGACCGAGGAACGGCGCCTCCTCCTTGAGCGCCACGCCGATCCAGTCCGCCTCTTGCTTCAGGAAGTCGTCCGCGTCGTTGGCGCTCATCGGCCCCCCGAAGATGATGGCGCCGGCGTGGCCGGCGAGCGTCTCGGGCAGCGGATCGCCGAATCGCGGTCGCCGCACATCGAGGTCGTGCCCCCGCGCCTTCAGGCGCAGGCCGACCCGTCCGGGCGTCGAATGTTCCTGGTGGAGAACCACCAGCACCGGTGGCTTACCGCTGGCCGGCACGGTCGCGGACTGTCTGCTTGAGACGGACGCGCGTCTGCGTCGACACGCCGAGCAACTCGGCCACGCGCCACACGACGTTGTTCTCGAACTCGTCCGCCTTGCCGTCGGCGTAGACCATCTGCCACATCATCTCCACGATGCGCTCCCGGTCGGCGGCCTCCAGCCGCGCCTTCAGCACACTGGTGAACCCGTATAGATCGACCGCCTCCGCCTCGGCGTTTTCGGCCGCCTCGACCAGTGAGGTCGTCGCCTGCGGGTCGAGGCCGAAGTGGCGTTTCAACACATCGCGGAGCGCTGCCCGCTCCTCGTCGGCAACGGTGCCGTCGATCGCGATGACACGGAACAGAAGCGCCGCCACGGCCAGGCGCACCTGCTCCTCGTCAAGGGCCACCTTGTCGCCGCCATCGCTGGTGATTTCGGCGAAGAAGCGCCGGATTGCGTCGATCATTTCGGTCCTCGGCTGTGCTGCCGAGTTTAGTCGCATGCCGCCGGTGGAAGCCGGAGCCCGCCCGCATAAAGAAAACCGCCGGCGATACCGGCGGTTTCCCGATCAAGGGTCAAAGCGTCCAAAAACTCTTCTGAAACTTGCGCTGCCCGGAGCGAAAAAGCCGAGCGAACAAGATAAATAAAAAAAGCGCCTGCGAAATAAGTTGGTAATCACTGAACGGACAATGGCGATACTATCGATTGTACCCGAAGGCACCGGCAGTTCGTTTCAGCGGCGATCACGGTCCGTCAAAACCGACGTCTGACCGGCAAATCACCGCACAACAAGTGTTAATGAGTTATCTCACCTTTGCAAGCGCGTATGGCACCTGTGCTCGACCGGTGCACAAAAGACAACCGCGCCGCCTCTTCACCGCGTGGCGACGAGGATCGCCGTGATGGCGACATAGGTGAGGTGATGAAGCAACTGGTCGGTGCCGAGGGTCCACCAGAACGCGCTGTCCGTCGGTTTGAATCCGGTTCGACGCATCACCTGATCCTTGGCCCAGTCGATGTGGTAGTGGACGATGAACTCGCCGATCAGGATAGCGGCACCGATCGCGAAGGTCGGTGTGATCACCAGGAAGGCTATCGTCGTACCGATAACGTGCAACCCGGCATGAACGATGCCGCCCGGGTGTCCATAGGTGCCCTTGTTGGTGACCTGGTATTTCGTCTGCAGCGGGTAGTCGCAAAAGAAATGCTTCACCTCGAGAATGACGAGGACTGCGAATATTGCCGCGGTTGCTCCGGTCACCATCACCCCCAGTTCGCCCCGCCCTCGTGAAGGCGTATTTACACCCGCGGCACCACCGCCCGGTGTGACATGCTTCACACCGCGGTCCCTACCAATTGGTTTTCCGTTGCTATTTGGAGGTCGCCGTAAAGGTGCCGTCCCAGTCGGGTGGCGGCGGATTCTGGCGCCATTCGGAGATCCGCTCCCGGTAGACCGCATAGAACCCGCCGAGTCCCTCTATGCCGGCACCCTCGCAATCGCCGATCGCCGCCTCGGCGCCGTCCCAGTCCTGCTGGCGATAGGCGGCGAGCATGGCCTGATGGCGCGCCAACAGCCGCTCGCCGGAGGCGCCGTTGGCGCCGAACACCTCCAGCGGCGAGTAGATGCGGGTCGGCTGCGCGCGCCCCTTCACCCGCATCATGTCGAGTTCGAGCGCCGCCAGGCCGTTCAACCGCTCCAGCGTCTGCTCGCCGATGACGATCGGCACGCCGTAGGCTTTGGACAGCCCCTCGAAGCGTGAAGCGACGTTGACGTTGTCGCCGATCGCCGAATAGTCGAACCGCTGCGAGGAGCCGAGGTTGCCGACGCATACCTCGCCCGAGTTGATGCCGATGCCGATGCGCACCTGGTCGTACGGTCGGCCGGCCGCCTCCGCCTGCTTGCGCCACGTCTGGTTGAGGTCCTCCATCTTGGCGATCATCGCCAGCGCCGAGCGGCAGGCATGGGCGGCGTGATCGGGATCGTCGAGCGGCGCGTTCCAGAACGCCATGATCGCATCGCCGATGTACTTGTCGATGGTGCCGCGGTCGGTGAGGATGATCTCGGAGAGCGGCGTCAGCAGGCTGTTGATGAAGCTGGTCAGCTCGTGCGCGTTCAGCTTCTCCGACAGCGTCGTGAAATTGCGCACGTCGCAGAACAGGAGCGTCACCTCCCGCACCACACCGCCGAGTTCCAGCTTGTCCGGATGAGCAATGATCTCGTCGACCACCGTCGGCGACACGTAGTAGCTGAAGGCGCGGCGCACCTCGCCGCGCTGCTGTTCCACCCTCCGGTAGACGTCGGTCGTCCCCGCCGCCACCAGAATGAACAGCGTCAGCGCCGGATAGGACGGTCGAGCAGCAGCCCGGCCTGGCTGTAGGCGCCCCAGCCGCCGATCGCCAGCGTCGCCATCACCGACAGGCCGAGCACCGCGGCGTGGACAGCGCTGATCGTCGGCAGGATCGCGATGAGTATGAGGCCGAGCACGATCATGATCGCCAGTTCCAGCGCACGCGCGTAGTCAGGGCGGGTAAGCGACAGGCCGCCCTGCTGCTCGGCGATTATCTGCTCGATTGCCTGGGCATGGACCTCGACGCCGGGAATGGCAGCGTCAAGCGGCGTCGCCCTGAGGTCGATGAGGCCCGGCGCGCTGGTCCCCACCAGAATGATCCGACCGGACACCTCTTCGGGATCGTCTTCGCCGGCGAGCACTTTCCACGCAGGAACATACGAGGCCCGGTTCGACGGCCGAAACCTCAGCCAGATGCCGCCGTCGGCGTCGGTCGGCACCTCCATGGTGCCGACCTTGATGTGGTTGAGCCCGGTTTGCTGGCCGTAGGCCGTCTCGCCGCTGGCGTTCGACGACTTCAGCACGTAGGTGCCGGCCCCCTGCGCCACCCTCAGCGCCTCGGTGGTGAGCGTCGGGATGTACTGGTCGCCGATCCGATAGATCAGCGGAATACGCCTGATCACCTGGTCGCGGTCGGGAATCCAGTTGATCGAGCCGATGCCGGCAGCGGCGGCGTCCAGTTCCGGCAGGTTCACGTTGGCGCCGGGAAACGCCGGGATGAACGGCTTCGGGTCGTCGCCAGCGACCGCGAACCCGGCTTTGGGTGGCGGCGGCGGCGTCGGCCGCTGTGAGAGCGCCGTCGCCAGCACCGTCGGTGCCGAGGCGATTGCCTTCGCCAGGATCGCGTCGTGGCTCGCCTGACCCGCGATCAGCGGCCCGACGACGGCCTGCTCCGCGGGCGTCATCAGCTTGAGGGCCTGCTCCGGCGACGTCCGGTCGGGCTCGGCGAACAGGATGTCGAAGGAGACCACCGCGGCCCCCTGTTCTGTCAGCCGGCCCAACAGGTCGGCGATCGTGGTCCGCGACCACGGCCACTGGCCGATGCGCGCCAGCGACTCCTCGTCGATGTCGACGATCCTGACCGGCAGGCTGGGATCGTACTTTTGCGGCGAGAGCTTCTGGTAGGAATTGAAGGCGATCAGGCGCAGGGCCTGGACGAAGAACGGATCGAAGATTTTGAGCGCGGTCGCCCCGACGAGGATAGCGACCATGAGAATCACATAGAACGGGTTGGCGCGGAGCATCAACGGTCCTGCGGCGCGAACGGCTTCAACCCGCAATATCGGGCCCGAAGCGGCCGGGACGCTTGCGGCGCGCGCAATTGCTATCATGGCAGGCGACCGACAGGAACGGGGAAGGGATGGCCGCAGAGGCGCTCACCGGGGCACGCATTTTCGACGGCACCAGCCTGATCGACGGGGCCGCCGTCCTCTCGAGGACGGCCGCGTCGTCGCCGTCGTGCCGGCCAATGGCGTACCGGCGCGCTTTGGCCGCCGCGCCTGCGCTGGGCTGATCGCCCCGGTTTCATCGATTGCCAGGTGAACGGCGGCGGCGGAGTGCTGTTCAACGACGAGAGAACCGTCGGCGGCATCGCCGCCATCGGCGCCGCCCACCGCCGCTTCGGTACCACCGGTTTTCTGCCGACGTTCATCACCGACGACCGTACCCGCATGGCGGAGGCCGTCGCCGCCTCCGCCGACGCGATTGCGGCGGGCGTTCCCGGCCTCATCGGCATTCACCTAGAGGGGCCGTTAATCAATCCTGACCGCTGCGGCGTTCACGAGGCGCGGTTCGTTCGGCCGATCGAGGAGGCCGACGTCAGCCTCATCACCGGCTTCGCCGCCGGCCGGATGCGGTGACCCTGGCACCGGAAGCGGTTTCGCCGGCCACCATCGCCCGCTTGTCAGGAAGCCGGCGTGTGCGTCTCCGCCGGGCACACCATGGCCGATCCCGACATCATCGCCGCCGCGCGCGCTGCGGCCTCCACCGGTTTGCACCCATCTTTTCAACGCCATGCCGCCGCTCGCCGGCCGTGCGCCGGGGCCGGTCGGCGCCACCCTCGACGACCCCGACTGCTGGGCGAGCCTGATCGTCGATCTGCACCACGTATCGGCCGTGAGCTTGCGCGTCGCGATCGCCGCCAGGGATGGCGGCGCACGAGATGCTGGTCGCCGACGCCATGGCGCTCGTTGGCACCGACGCCGGAGAATTCACCCTCCTCGGCCGCCGGATCGTCCGCCGCGAGGGACGCCTTACCACCGAGGACGGGACGCTCGCCGGCTCCGATCTCGACTTGGCGACGGCCGTCCGCAACACCGTCATCCGTCTCGGCCTGCCGCTGGAAGCCGCACTCCACATGGCCTCTGGCGCCCCGGCCGCCTTCCTCGGCCTCGGTCACGAACTTGGCCGCATCGCGCCCGGTTACCGCGCCAACCTTGTCCTGCTCGACGACAGCCTGACGGTCACCGGGACATGGATCGACGAAATCGCCGCAGATCGCGCGACGAAATAGTCGCAATGTCGCATTCACAATTCATTCTCGCTTAAGCGAAGGTGAACAACCTCACAGGCGCCGTAGCGGCCGGAAATCGGTTCGCTATATTGCGACCAGATTCACGCATCGCTAACGGAGGTGCACTCGTGAAAATTCGTATTGTTGCCATGGTCGCGATGGTTGCGACCGTTGCCGGCCTCGCCCCGGCGCTCGCGGCCGATCCGGCTGGCGAGGCGGTTGCCGTCACACCTGCCGCCAGCGCCAGCGGCGTCGTCGGCTCCCGCACCCTTGCCACGCACGGTTCGGTGTACATGGGCGACCTTGTCACCACCGATGCCGGCGGCCAGGCCCAGCTCGAAGTTCCGCGACGACACCCGCATGATCGTCGGTCCCAACTCGCAGATGACCATCGACAAGTTCATCTATGCGGGCGACGGCACCGCGAAGCAGGTGACGTTGGAGGCCACCCGCGGGGTGTTCCGCTTCATCACCGGCAACAGCCCCAAGCCCGCGTACCTGATTGACACGCCGGTGGCGACCATTGGCGCCCGCGGCTCCCACGGCGACATTATCCTGCCCGGCGATGGCACCATCAGCGTCGTCTTCTACAGCGAGAACGGCGTCCAGCCGGACGAGCACGGGCTCTATGTCTGCGACAAGCCGACAACCGGCCGCCGCAAATGCGTCGAGCTGACCAAGGAATGCTCTTTCGTCA